>JACKDR010000017.1 GCA_020633495.1 Kofleriaceae bacterium
CGCCGACGGCCTCGCGGTCGCGATCTACGTCGGCCCCGACCCGGCGGCGAAGGCCGGCCGCGCCCGCACCACCAGCGTCGCGCTGGTCGACGATCGCCGCACCGTCGAGATCGGCGCCGACGGCGTCCTCCACCTCGCCGAGGTCGCGCAGGGCATCGAGCTGGCGTCGCTGATCGTCGAGGCCCTCGACGACGCGCCGCTGGATCTGCGCGGCTGC
This sequence comes from Kofleriaceae bacterium, assembly GCA_020633495.1. Classification (GTDB taxonomy): domain Bacteria; phylum Myxococcota_A; class Polyangia; order Haliangiales; family Haliangiaceae; genus WYBA01. The sequence continues at coordinate 218 of JACKDR010000017.1, forward strand.
GCCCGCGAGGGCGGCCGCGACGCCGTCACCGGCGATCGCGAGGTCCGGCTCTTGACCGGGGAGGGCGTCGAGGTCCGCGGCCGCCTGCGCGGCTCGTCGGACGGCCGCTGGGTGGTCGAGGACGGCGACGGCGCGGTCCACTTCGTCACCGGCGAGATCGAGCACCTGTGGATCGCCGACGCCGGCGGCCTCGAGGTCCGCTGCCAGGTGGCGGCCGCGCCCGGCCGTCACCGGGTCCGGATCGCCTACGCCACCACCGATCTGGCGTGGACCGCCGCGTACCGGGTCGACGTCGTCGCCGGCGCCGGCGTCGACGACGCCGCCCACGCCGCGCTGCAGCCGACCTACACGATCGCCGGCTCCGGCCTGCTGGGCGCGCGCCGCGCCGAGGTCACGCTGCTGACCGGGCTGCCCGGCGGCGACGTCGCGCCGCGCGCGGCGTGGACCGGCGAGGTCGAGCTCGGCGCCGACGCGGTGTCGGTGCTGGCGCCGGTCCACGAGGTCGACGTCGCGCTCGACTACGTCTACCGCGGCGCGGTGACGCACCCCGAGGACAACGCGCGCAACGGCTACTGGCGCGCGACCAGCGCGTCGGACGTGTGGCTGGCGATCGGCGTCGACCTCGACACCGCGCAGCGCCTCGCGGATCTGCCGGCCGGCCACGCCCTGGTGACCGTGACCCGCGACGGCGTGTCGCGGCAGGGCCAGGCCGACTGGCCGGCGCCGTCCCTCGATCGGCCCCGGGGCTTCGACGTCTGGCTGTGGCCGGACGGCGACCTGGTGGGCTGGCGCGAGCGCAAGTCGCTGTACGACGACGGCCGCCGCCTGATCGAGCAGTACCTGTTCTCGGTGTCGAACGGCAGCACGCGCCCGATCAAGGTGTGGGTCGAGGAGGAGCTGCGCACCGGCGCCGCGTCCCGCGAGATCCGCAAGCAGTGGCCGCGCAAGGCCCGCCGCCGCGGCGACGTGCTCCGTTACCCGGTCGAGGTCGCGCCCGGCAAGATCGAGCGGCTGGGCTTCGAAGCCGAATACGTCTGGTGAGTTGGCCGCCGCGGCCGGGAGTGACTGTCCGGTGCCCGGACCATGTTTCCGTGTGCTAGCACTCCCATCCCGCACAGGCTTCTGGTATGACGCGCTCCCAGGCCCCGAGCTGGCTGCCGCGTCGTCCCATGGCCAAATCCTCCCGTCGCGACCTTCGTACTCTCCTGCTCGTCCCGCAGCACGATCTCACCACGCAGATCGATGCCCGCATGGGCAAGGTCGGCTTCCCGGCGTTGCGGCCCACCCAGGCCCAGCTGCTGGCGATGGTCGAGCCCTCCGGCGTGCGGCTGACCGACCTGGTCGGCGCCACCAAGCTGCCCAAGCAGACCCTCGGTGACATGGTCGACGACCTCGAGGCCCAGCGCCTGGTCGAGCGCTACCCCGATCCCGAGCACGGCGTGATCAAGCGAGTCCGCCTCGGCCCGCGCGGCAAGGCGCTGGCGAGCGAGGTTCGCAAGGTCTCCGACGCCACCGAGGCCCGCTGGGCCAAGGTGCTGGGCAAGACCAAGATGCGGACGCTGCGGACGCTCCTCGAGGAGCTCGCCGACGGCCTGCAGGACGACGGCGGGTCGAAGCGCGACGGCGGGTCCAAGCGCGACGGCGTCCGGCCGCGCAAGCGCCGCTAGCGGGTCGCGGCCCGCGACGCGCACCGCCCGCTGGCCGGACCGCGGGCCGCGGTCACGACGGCGTGCGCGGCACCACGCGCAGGCGGTAGCCGAAGCGGTGGCGCGACTCGACGAGGTCGCCGACCCCGGCGCGCACCAAGGTGCGCCGGACCCGCCGCACCAGCTGCTTGACGTGGTTCTCGGTCGGCTCGCGGGTGTCCCACGACAGCGCGCCGATCAGCTCGGAGCTGCGGACGAAGCCGCGCACCTGGCCGGGCTGGTGGGCCTCGTCGGCCATGCGCCGGATCAGCAGCTGCACCAGCTCGAGCTGGGTGGCGGTGAGCTGGACCTGGGCGCCCGCGATCTCGAGCAGGCCGCCGCCGCCGCCGGTGGGCTCGACGACCCGCAGCTCCATCTCGGGCATGCCGACGTCGGTGTCCTCGCGGTCGTCGAGCATGTCGGCGAGCTCCGGCGGGCGCTCCTCGGTGAGATCGACCGGCACCGGCAGCGCCGCGACCCGCTCGGCGGGGCGGATCGTGCTGATGCCGTCGGGGTCGACGTGGATCTCGGGCAGCTGCTCGGCGCCCTCGACGAAGTAGAAGCTGACCTGGCCGATGCCGATCCGGGCGCCGTGGCGGACCGGCGCGGTGCCGACGACCGGCTGATCGTCGACCCAGGTCCCGTTCGACGAGCCGAGGTCGTGCAGCACCCAGCCGCCGTCGCCGCGGCCGAGCTCGGCGTGGCGGCGCGAGATCGAGCCGTCGAAGATGCCGACGCCCGGGGTCTCGAGGTGGCGGCCGATCGTGTTGTGGGCGTCGAGCGCGTGCGGGCGCCCCCACACGTCGACCAGGGCGACCCCGGCGGGCTCGAAGCCGGCCTCGACGATCTGGTCGGGCAGGAGCCCGGGCGGCGAGGCGAGCTCGTCGCGGCAGTCCTCGCACAGGACCCCGACCGTCGCCACGGAACGATCACACACGGCGCAACGCATCAGCCGGGCGAGGATAGCGCGGTCGCCGGCCCGACGCCGGGCCCCGGGGCGATGATCACCGCTCGAACGCCTTGTAGCGCTTGCCCTCGACCGGCTCCTCGCGGATCCGCGGCGCGATCTGCAGCTCGAACGGGAACGACGTCGAGCCCAGGCCGTCCGCCGACGACGTCATGACCTGGAAGTGCAGGTGCGGCGTCGTCGAGAACCCGGTGTCGCCGCTGCGCGCGATGAACTGACCGCGCGACACCCGCTCGCCGGGCCGGACCCCGACGCCGCCGGGCGCCAGGTGCATGTACTGGCCGAGCGTGCCGTCGTCGTGCAGCAGCAGCACGAAGTTGGTGTGGTCGTAGTCGGTCCACTCGTCGGTGGTGCCGTGGCCGGTGACCTGATCGTTGACCGCGACGACCAGGCCGTCGCGCGCCGCCACCACCGGGGTGTCGATCGGGCACGCGAAGTCGACGGCGTAGTAGTTGGAGCCGCGGTGCGAGAACGTGCCGCCGAAGCCCTGGATGACCGCGTGCTTCTCGCCGGCGACGAACGGGATCGCGTAGGCGTACGGCTCGGGGCTCGCGGTCGGGTCGCCGAACTGGGCCTTGAAGTCGAGGTAGCGGTAGAACGGCTGCCGGGTGTCGGCGATCGTGAACGTCGCGAGCACCTCGGTGGGGCCGGGGGCGCCGACGTCGAGCGCCGGCGTCAGCGTGACGACGCCGGCGGTGTCGCCGTCGGGGATCAGGTTGCCGAGGTCGCGCACGCTCCACGCGATCGTGATCGGGACGATGTAGCCGTTGCGCGCGGTCTGGATGACGCGGCCGTCCTGCCAGCGCATCTCGAAGTGGACGTGGCCGCCGTCGAAGACCAGATCGTCGACCTCGTGGGCGAGCTCGCCCCAGGTCGCGGGATCGGCGGGCGCGGCCGCCGGCCGCGGTGGGGTCAGGCCGGGCGGCGCGGCGCGGCGCCACGCCACCGGGGGCGGCGGCAGGCCCGTCGCGCAGGACGCGACCAGCGAGGCGGCGAGCGCGGCGAGCACGACCCGGGGCACTGGATCGAGGCTACCAGCGCGCGCGGGTTGCGGCCACGGCGCGGTCGTGGCGATATGCTCCGACCGTGACCGTCGAGCTCGACGACACCGTCGCCGCTGCACACACCGTCACCGACGCCGGCGGGCCACCCCCGCGGCTGGCGCCGTCGAGTGTGGCGCCGGGCACGGTCCTGGCGCACTTCCGCATCGACGCGCCGATCGGCCGCGGCGGCATGGGCGAGGTGTGGCGCGCCACCGACCTCGCGCTCGATCGCCCGGTCGCGCTCAAGGTGCTGCCGGCGGCGGTGGCGCGCGACGAGGGCCGGCGCGAGCGGCTGTTCCGCGAGGCGCGGTCCCAGGCTCGCCTCCAGCACCCCAACGTCTGCCACATCTACTACGTCGGCCGGCAGGACGGCGTCGTCTTCTTCGCGATGGAGGAGGTGGTGGGCGAGAGCCTGGCCGAGCGGCTGGCGCGTGGCCCGCTGCCGCCCGCCGAGGCGGTCGAGCTGATCCGCCAGGCGGCGCTGGGCCTGCGCGAGGCGCACCGGCACGGCTTCACCCACCGCGACGTCAAGCCGTCGAACCTGATGGTCGATCGCGAGGGCCGGGTCAAGGTCGTCGACTTCGGCCTGGTCAAGGCCGCGGCCACCGGCGGCGCCGCGGCGCGCGCGCCGCCGACGCCGCCGACGCCGCCGCCGACGTCGGGGCCGACGGTGGTGGCGTCGCGGCGGCCGACGCCGACGCCGACGCCGGCAGCGCCGCGGCGACCGCGATGGTCGGCACGCCGCTGTACATGGCGCCGGAGCAGGCGGCGGGCCGCGTCGTCGACGCGCGCGCCGACATCTACGCGCTCGGCGCGACCCTGCACCACCTGGTGTCGGGGCGGCCGCCCTTCGACGGCGCCTCGATGGACGAGCTGCTGAGCCGGCACCGCGACGAGCCGCGGCCGCGCCTCGACGTCGGCGGCGGCCGGCGTCGCACGCTGTCGGCGGTCGACGCGGTGGTGGCGCGGATGATGGCCAAGCGGCCCGAGGATCGCTTCGCCGACTACGACGCGCTGATCGCCGAGCTCGAGCGGGTGTCGCCGGCGCGGACCCGTCCCGCCGGCGCCGTCGTCCGCGCGATCGCCGCGGTGATCGACTTCATCCTGGTCGGCATCGTGGCGTCGCTGATCGCGCTGGTGCTCGGCGTCGACGACAACACGCCGCTGGTGATCGCGCTGGGCGCGCTCTACGTCGTGGTCGGGCTGGCGCGCTTCGGCACCACCGTCGGGCGCGCGCTGCTCGAGCTCGAGGTCGTGTCGGTCGCGGGCCGGCGACACCCCAGCTGGGGCCGCGCCGTGCTCCGGTTCGCCGTCGAGTACGGCCCGATGATGGCGACCGTGATCGTGCAGGGCATCCGCGACGTCGTCGGCGGCTGGCCGCTCGGCCTCGTCGCCGGGGTCATGCCCATCCTGGCGGTGTCCTGGGGCCTGGGCGAGATGCTGCGCGCCGCCTGGCGGTCGCCCGACAAGCGGACCCTGTGGGATCGCGCCGGCGGCACCATGGTCCGGTACCGGCGCGGCGCGCCGAGCGGGTGGGGGACCGCGCCGTGAGCCGTGGCCGATCCCCCGGGGTGGTGATCGCCTGGGCGCTGGTCGTGGCCCTGGCCGGCCCGGCGCGCGCCGACGTCCACGGCGTGCCGCTGCCCCGCGGCACCCGGGTCGACGCCGACACCGGGCGGCGGGTCTCCGGCAAGGGCTACCGGGACACCGTCGACTTCGTGCGCAAGTGGCTGTCCCGCAACGGCCTGGCCCACCGCCAGCTCGGCCCGTACCGGGTCCGCGGCGTCGACGTCACCCGGTTCGTCAGCGAGGATCCGTCGACCCCGTGGCTGGCGATCCACGTCTGGCGGCAGGACGGCAAGACGTGGATCGCCGTCATCGAACGACCCGCATCACCACCTCTTGACGAGGCGCCGCCCCGCGAGTAGAGAAAGGGACCCCGCACCCAGAGCGGGGGGCTGAAAACCTACTCGGGGATCGTCTAATGGCAGGACGTCAGACTCTGGATCTGACTATCAAGGTTCGAATCCTTGTCCCCGAACCAAGCGTCATCACAGGTCTTGACCTGAAGCAGCGCTGCCGCTACAAGAGCGGTTCACCGGCCCCATAGTCTAGCGGTTAGGACGTCGGCCTCTCACGCCGAAAACAAGGGTTCAAGTCCCTTTGGGGTCACCACACGTTCGGGACCAAGGTCCCACAAGTTCCCGTAAGTTAGCGGCTCCCTGGATTCTCCAGATGTGACGCCGCCCGGCCTGGACCGGCGTCAGCCGTAGGCCGTCTGGGAAGAGGGTCCTGAGGACCTGTCGCAGCTGAGCTGGCTGCGTTAGCGCCTCGCGGAGGTCCTGGAGCTTCGCCACCGCCGCGGACTCGACCTGGTCCACCAGGGCCGAGATCTCGCCCGGGGTCCGCCGGGCCGCCTCGATCTGGGCCTGGAGCGTCCGCATCCGGGCCGAGCGGTGCTGCAGCTCGGTGACCAGCTCGGGCACGTCGTCCGCCATCGCCACGGCGCGCGCCAGGCGCTTCTGCTCGGCGCGGACCACCTTCAGCTCGTCCTCGAGCCCGCGGACATCGGCGTCCGCCCGGGGCATCTGCGTGGCGATCTGACCGCGGATCGTGCGGACGACCGTCTCCAGCGTGTCCGGGGTCAGGACGTGCTCCTGGACGTAGTCCAGCAGCGCGCCCTCGACCTCTTCCATGGGCTGGTGCACGCCCACCGGGCACACCGCGCGCCCACGCTCCTTGTGGCGGATGCACCCGTAGCCGCGGACGCGCCGGGTGCCGTTGCGGGTCCACGACGCGCCGATGGTGCCGCCACAGGTGCCACAGCGGGCGATCCCGGTCAGCGCGAACTTGGGCGGCGGCTTGCCCTGGCGCTCGGACGGCCCCCGTGTCGTGAATCGCGCCTGCACGGCGAACCAGACCTCGTCCTCGACGATCCGCCACTCGGGGAGATCGGTGGTGATGATCTCGCTCGGGTCGGCCTTGACCCGCAGGACGTTGCCGTTGCGGCGGACCTTCTTGAGCTTGCCGTGGACGTACAAGCCGCGGTAGCGCGGGTTGAGCAGCATCGCCCGGATGCAGGTCGGTGCCCACGATCCCGTGCCGCGCCGACCGGCGCTGGGCGGCGGCACGCCCTCCGCGTTGAGGCTGTGCGCGATCTGCTTGAGGCCGCGCTCGGCCAGGTAGTCGTCGTAGATGCGACGGACGACGGCGGCCTGCTCGGGGTCGACCACCGCGATCGTGTAGCTGCGGCCGACCTCGTCGCGCTTGCGCTCCAGCCGGTAGCCGTAGCACCTGCCCCCGGCGATCCGCCCGCTGCGGACGCGCGAGCGCAGCGCCTCGCGGGTGCGCGATCGGATGGCCTCGAGCTCCATCTGGTGCCCGGTGCCCTGGATGAACGTGGTCGCCTGGTCGATCGCGTTGGCGAACTGCACCTCCTGGCCGGTGACGTAGTAGAAGAGCCGGCAGCCGCGGTCACGGACCAGATCGCGGACGACCAGCGTCACCTCGATGGCGTCACGGCCGAGGCGGGACTGATCGCGGCAGACGATCACGTCGCCCGGGGCCGCCTCGGCGAGGAGCTGCCGCAGGCCGACGCGGCTGTGAAAGTCGTCGCCGGTCTTGCCGTCGTCGACGTACTCGACCACGGCATGGTCGGCCAGGCCGATCCGGGCGAGGAACTCGCGGCAGCCCGCGCCCTGCACATCGAGGCTGAACTGCTGCTTGCCCTCGTCGTTCTTGGAGCGTCGTCGGTAGGTGCGAACGATCATCGCTTCGTCCTCCGGGAAGTCGTCTTCTGTTGCTGCGCGAGCAGGCGGATCGCCTCCTCGATCAGCGCGGTCTGGGTCGGCGGATCGTCGCGGTCGATGCCGAGCGCGATCCAGCCGTTCCTCGATGTCTCCGCCACCAGCTCGCGCAGCATGGCGTGCGCGGTGGCCGAGATCTTGATTGCCTGCCGTCCACTCCGTTCCATCCCCGATCGCGTAACACGGCAGGGTGTTGGTGACCACCTGGGTGGTCACGGATCGTTGGCGGCGGTCACGCCTTGCTCGGCCAGGGCGAGCGCGACCAGCGTCCGGGCCAGCATGCTGGCGACCTGCCGCCGCCGTTCGTCGCTCGGGGCCGGCAGGTCGATCTGGGCGCGTCGCTCGGCGGTCTCGTCGTCGACGCTGTCGTCTCGCGCGACCTCGTTCACGGCGTCCTCCTCCGCACCGGCAGCAGCGCGGGGCGGAAGGCCGCCGCCGATGCCGCCGTGGGCGCGTCCGCCGGCAGCATCGAGCGCAGTCGCGCGATCACGACGTCCAGGAGTTGATCGGCCGGGGGTGGCGTCACCTGCCCGACGGCGGGCAAAGGGGGCGGCGCGGGCTTGGACGACGCGGCGGCGGGCGCTGCAACGACCCCGTTCTCGAGGGCGGCGAGCACGGCGCGGCACGCGGTGGTGCCCGCCTCCTTCTGTTCAGCCGTCGCGGTGTCGCTACAGGCGATGCGGATGATGTCGAGCGTGGCTTCCATGGCGCTCTCCTTGGGAGGTTCAGAACGGGATCGGTGCTTCGGGCTGGCCCAGCAGGTTGTCGCGGGGGCGCAGCCGTCGGATGAGGCGAGCTTCTTCGTCGAGCGCCTTGGTCGCCGAGGTGACGCGGACCGCGACCTCGACGCGATCACGGTCGTAGGTGAGCCCAGGGTCGTGGCCTTCGCCGTACTGGCCACGCCACCAGCCTTTCCACCGGCGCCACGTCTGGAAATGCCGAGTCAGCGTCTCGTAGAGCTTGCCGCTGTGGCTCTCGCCAACGTAGACGATCGCCGCGTCGTCGTCGCGCGTCTGCTCGCGGATGACGTAGACGCCCGACTTGCCCTTGAGGTCGCGGACCCAGTCCGGGTACCGCTCGCCTCGGGATCCGACGGGGCGATATCGCAGGCCGCCGTTGCGGAAGGACGCTGCGGACGCAGGCGATGACAGCACGCGCCACCCGGACAGGAACCGCGCTGGATCGACGGGGCGATCGTCCAGGCGAAGCTCGAAGTGCAGGTGTCGCAGCCCGGCCGCGTCCAGTGGGTTCGCGCCGATGACGCCGAGCGGCTGGCCGGCGAGAACGACCTGGTGCGGTGCCCCCGGCTCGGTCGGCGGCACGTCGAGCCGCGACAGGTGTCGGTACGCCGTTGACCAGCCGCCGCCGTGATCGACGACGATGGCGAACCCGGTGCTCGTCCAGCCGGCCGACGTGACCCGGCCCTCGCTCGCCGCCAGCGCGGGCGTGTCCTCCGGCATGAAGTGCCAGCGGCTGCCTCCAGCCGTACCGGCTGGAAACGCCGCGATCAGATCGTCGCGACCGGTCCGGCGGAACATCACGTCGACGCCGCGGTGACGGCGTGCGCCTCCGTCGCGCGGCGAGCCCCAGCCGTCCGACACCACCGGAGCGCGGCCTCGATAGGTCGCCACCGGCCACACCCACGAACCCGGCGGGCGCCCCTGCGCGTGCGGCACCGTCGCGCCGCGCGCATTGCGCGGCCACAGCAGCCACGCCGCGGCCCCCGCACCGAGCCACCCCCACGCCGCGTCGCGCTCAAGCACGGCGTCCTCGGCGGTCGCTCATCGCCCGCGTCAGCAGGTAGCCGCCCCCGAACAGGCCGGCACCGATCAGCAATGGCCGGAAGATCGGGCTGAGGCCGCGTGCCGCGGCCGTGCCGGCACCCGCGGCGGCTTCGCCCGCCAGGTCCGCGGCGCTGCTGGCCGCGTCGCCGGCCGCGTCGAGCAGCCACCCGGCGGCCGTCGCCACACGATCGGGCAGGGCCTTCAGGTTGTCGACCAGGGCGTCGGTGAGGGTGAGGTCAGGCGGCTCCTCGGCAGCGACCTGCAGCCGGATCGCGATCCGGTTGGTCGTGTCCCAGAACCGCGCGTTGTTCTCGTACACCGCCGTCGGGTCCGATGACGAGGTCAGCGCAGCGATCTCTGCAGCGGTGGCCTGCCAGCGGGCGAGGGCGCCCTTCATCCCGAAGACGTCCATCCGAGCGCGGGACATCGCCCGGTCCCAGATGGCCGCGAGCTGCTGGACGTCCGCGTTCAGGGTCCGCGGTACTCGCTTGCCGTGAACGATGTCGAAGCCGCGCAGCTCACCGAGGTACTTCCGCAGCGCCACCTGCATCTCGGTGTAGTCGGCCATGCCCGACAGCCGGGCGATGCCATCCCCCGCGACGAGCTGGGCGTCACCGTTGCGGTAGTGGACCCGCATCACGCGCCCCCCTGCGCCGCTTCGACCTGATCGGGCGAGGTGATGGGCGCCGGAGCCGGCGCGGGCGGAGGCGGCGCCGTGGCCAGCGCCGCCGCGGCGTAGCCGTCCGCGTCGTCGCGCGCCATCTCTCGCAGGTGCTGCGCGGCGACACGCTTGGTCCACTGGAGCTTGCGCGGGTTCGACAGGTTGTCGCTGGCCCCGGCGCTGCGCGCGGCGCGGAACACGTCGTCGATCGTGACGTCGTGCTGGCCCCGTGCGGTGAGCGCGGCGACCACGGACCCGACCCCGGCGCGCTCGCTGAAGCCGGCGTTCCATCCGAAGGTCAGCAGCTCGACGAAGCGCGGGTTGGTCCAGTCGGTGCGCAGGTTCGGCACGTCGGGGTGGTAGCGCTCGTAGCCGGCGGCGATCCGGGCGAGCAGGTCCGACGCGACCTGGATGTTGATCGCCGGGTCGAGCAGATCGCGCCGCTCGTAGGCGGTGCCGTGGCGGCTGTTGAACCCGACCCGCACGACATCGACGACCTGGAGCAGCCCGGCGGCGCTGCTGCGGCGCTCGAGCTGCCGCGGCTTCATGTCGGACTCGAACATGGCGAGGGTTCGCAGGTAGGGGACCGGCAGGCCGTGGCCGTGCAGGGCGAACAGCGGATCGAACGTGCGCGGCGCGAGCCGCGCGACGTGGTCTCGACCCGGCTCAGGTCGAACGGCGCCAGGGGACGCGGTGCCCGCGGGCGTCGCGGGCCCGGCGGGGATGGGCACCGGGTCACGACCGGACTGGATGCGCACGCCCAGGTCGGCGAGCGCCAGCTGTTCCTCGGCGTCGCGCGCGGCCTTGCGCGCGTGGTGGCGATCGACGAGCAGCCACAGCAGCGTTCCGCCGCCGAGCACGGTCAGAAGTGTGTTTCGGTCATCGGGCATGGGTTGCTCCGTGCGGCCTGGGGCCGCGTGTTGGGGGAAGACATCGACGATCCACGACGCCGCGATCGGGGCGCGAAGTCGCGCGAGCTACCGAGGGCCGGCCCAGGGGGCTCAGGTCTCGGTCTCGATCACGGTCTCGGTCTGCAACGCGCGCGGGTCATCGCGGGGGCGCGCCCCCGCCGCCCGTCAGCTGGCGCTCTGCCCGTCGCCGGGTGGCGACGGCTCGCGCCGGATGACGATCGCGATGGGATGGACGACCAGCTCCTCCGCCGCGTCCGCGGTCGGGCGCTGCGGATCCGTGGCGCCCACTGCGGGCACCTGCGGGACGACCTGCTCCGGCGGCGCGACCTGGTAGGTCGGCGCGTTGCCGAAGAGGCTCCACCCGCAGCGGGCCGCGGTCGGCTGACCACGCCCCGCGTAGGTGGGCGTTCCGGGGCCGAACAGGCCCCGGACCCACCCGAGGAGGCCGCTGACGCACGAGGCGACCGCGACGGGAGCGCTCTGGTTCTGCTGGTTGCTTGCCATGGCGTTCTCTCCTGGGTTGGGGGTGGTCACTTCACCAGCGCGGCGACGAGCGTCCCGATGGTGCGGAGCTGCTCGTCACGCTTGGCGTGCATCGCGAGGGCGTTCTGGTAGGCGATCAGGTTCTCCACGTCAGTCTCGACGTTGCCCTGCGCGACGGGCGCACCGGGCAGCGGCTGGATCGCGGCGAGGATCTGCGCGGCCAGCTCGAGGAGCTGACCGGTCGGCAGGCCGGCGAGGAAGCGGCGCTCCTCGCTGACCGGCGCGACGGGCTGCGCAACCACCGCCACCGGCCGGGGCCGGACGGCGCCCGCAACCTGCGGGCGACGCACCGGGACCGCCGGGCGCGGCTGGTACCACCGCCCAGGGCGGCTGTCCTGGCTGCGGTGATCGCGCGGAGCGTTGCGAAGGTCGTCCTCGTCGAGGAAGTAGATCGGCATGTACTCGTCCATGGGGTTCTCCTGTCTGTGTGAGGGGGACGGGACGGACCTGGCAGCTCGCGTGACCCCGCGCTCCGATCGCGGGTCGTGGCTCGTCAGGATCAGTCGAGGTCGAACGCGGCGTCGTCGTAGCCGTCGTCGTCGAAGGCATCGACGTAGGCCAGCTGGTTGCGCACCGACGACGCGGCGTGGGCGACGCGGTTGAACAGCGGCGCGCGGCCGTAGCCCTGGCGGGCTGGGACGCCGTTGGGCGGCGCACCGTCACCCGGCGGCGCCGACGGCGCGCGCCGCGCCGCCGCGGCCTTGGCCGCCTCGGTAGTGGCCTTGGCGGTATCGCGCCGCGCCATCAGCGACAGCGCGAGCTGACCGGCACCGGCCGCCGCGACGCCGTGGGCGGCGACCCGGGCCCTGCCGTCCATCGTGTACGCGCCAATCGCGCCACCGGCGGTCATCGCCATGGCGACGGCCTCGGGGCTCATCACGTCCTGGCCGGCGAGGAACCCGCCGAGCAGGGCGCCGCCGCCGCCACCGGCGATGGATGCGACGATGGTCCCGACATCGGGCGCCTCGGCGCGCCGGGCACGCGTGCGGCCCGCGGTGGAGGCGCGCGCCGCGGGGCGCGCCGCGGTGGCCCGGCCACCGCTGTTGCGGTAGCCGTGGCGCGGCTTCTTCTTGGGCTTCTTTGCCATGTGCTGTCTCCTTCGGAACGTGAGGGGGCTGGCGCCGCGGCGACCATCGCCGTGCGCCCGAGTGGAACGTCAGGCGGCGAGCCGCAGGTCGTCGCCGGAGTCGCCGGAGTCGTGGGAGTCGCCGTCCGCGAGGTCGCCGTCGCCGACGTCGTCGTCGGCGTCACCGAGCGCACGCCGCACGGCGGCGCCGAGCCGCGCACGGACGCGTTCACGCCGTTCCTCGGTCGGGCAGGGCCGCTCGCTGGGCGCGCCGACGAGCGCCAGCGCGACGTCGATCTCGTCGGCGCCGAGCCGGAGATCCCGGAGGACATCCTCGAGCAGCGCGGCCGTGTACCAGACGTCGTCAGGGGCCTTGCCGGTTGGCTCCGGCCGCTCGACCGAAGCGCCCCGCTGCTGGCGACGCCAGCGCGCCGCACGGTGCACGCGTGCCTTGGCGTCGACCCAGGCGTCGGCGTGGCGGATCGCAAGCTCGAACAGCTGGCCGGTGAGCTCGTCGACGGTGCTCTCGGGCTCGTCGATGTCGCGGTCGGAGGTGGGGCGATGGTTCAGGTCCAGAGGGCGCATGCAGGTCTCCTGTGCGGACGGGCGCACCCGACCGCGCACCGCCCATCCGCGCGTGGCGCGGGCGGTGTCATGGGTTGTGGTCGCCGGCTCGGGCCGGCGGGGATCAGCTCAGAGTCGCCGGGCCAGCCAGCGGCCCAGCGAGGCGTCGGGGGCGATGGCTGCCAGCGTCCCCGGCATCGGCGGCGGCGCCGCCAGGGGGCCGAGCGAGAGGCCCTCTCGGTTCAGCTCGCGCTCCAGGGTGTCGAGCACGGGTGGCGCGATGCCGAGCGCCGCCAGCTTCTCGCGCACCGCGGCGACCCCGACGCGGTACCCGAGCCGGCCCCCGACCCGTGCCAGGCGCGACAGGACCTCGGCGTTCGGTTGCACCCGGTAGTGACCGAGCCGGATGCCGTGGCCGTTGCGCACCCCGGTCGTAGCGGCCAGGTGCTCGTCGTCGATCGCGCCCAGCGCACCGGCCGCAGCGGTGACGACGCACCCTCCCGGCTCTCCGAATAGCCGCGCGTCGTGGTCGGCGAGGGCCACCACGAAGCCGACATCGGCGATGTGCCCGTCGGCGATCATCCGGCCGTCGATCAGCGCGTGCATCGCGGCCCGGCCGGCCTCGACGCGCTGCAGGCCGCCTTCGAAGCAGACCGCGGGCTCCGCTGCGAGATCGGCGATCCAGTCGATCGCCTCGTGCGGGGTCATCGTAGCCGGCGCGGCCCCGTTACGTCGACGGCCGAGCTTGAACAGACCGGCGAGCGTCGCGTTGCGCCGCACCGTCGGGTCGAGCACGACGGGGGACCCGTCCTCGACCGCGATCGTGTGCAGGCCGCCCGGCACCTCGATGGTGGCGAGCCGCCGCTCGGGCCGTGGGTCGATCAGCTCGGCCGCGGCGACGTAGGTCGCGGCGCGCTCGACGCAGTTGGGATCCGCGGGAGCGATCCGCAGGCGCTGGGGAGGCGCGCACGCGTCCACCTTCGGACCGTCGTACGCGGCGCCGTGATCGTCGCGCTGGGGCAGCTGGCGGATCCAGGCGCTGAGCTCCTCGGTGGTGTCGAATCGTGCCGCGAGATCTCGCAGCACATCGTCCTGCTGGCCGGCCATCTCGGCGACCACCTCGGTGATCGCGCCCAGGCACTGCCCGTCGTTGAGGGGCCCGACGATCACGACTCGCCCTCCGTCGCCTTGGCCTGGTCTCCCATGAGCGAGCGAATCAGCGACGCGGCCTCGGCGACCGAGCGACCGCACAGCTCGTCGAGCAGGGCCCGCTGATCGTCCTCGGACAGCTGCACGGCGGTGGCTGCAGCGACGGCGCGCTCGTCCGCGGTGAGCCGTGCGTGCACGGCCATCAGGTGCGGGATCTGGGCTGCCGTGGGGCGGACCAGCGAGCCGGCGCCGTTGCGGCGCGTCGGGGCTACGTTCTCCGGGGCCGCCTCCTCTGCTGCAGCGGACGACGCCGCCTCCGCGGCGGGCTTCGGCGGCTCGGGCTTCGGGTCGGCGTCGTTCGTCGGCGCCGGCTCCTCGGTCGCCGGTGCCTTCGCGCGGGTCGGCGAACCCATCGGGGCGGGCGCCTCCCGGGGCGTGCTCTGGCGCGGCGCCGCGCTTACGGTCGAAGCTGGCGCCTGCGCCGCGCGAGCCGCCGCCTCTGCCTGCTTGGCCTCGAGCCACAGCTTGACCAGGGGCAGCGCCTCGACCGCGATCTCGACCGCCGGGTGCAGCGGCGGCGCCTCGTCGTCGGCAGGATCCTCGTCCTCCTCGATCTCGTCGTTGGCCACGTTCTCGGGCGCCGGCAGCACCACGGGCTGCCGGGCCGCGATCCCCGCGCCATCCGCCGCGCGGATCAGCTCCGCCGCGGCCTGCATGACCCCGGAGAACCGCTCCGCGATCCCGCGCGCCAGGTCCAGCTGCATCCGGGACAGCTCGGTGTTCCACCGCATCATCTCACGCATCATCGACACCTCGCCGGACTCCCCGTCGGCGGCCGCGTTGCTGTTGCGGGGTGCGTCGTTCAGCGTCAGGTACGCGGCCGCCACGCTCGGGACCACCTTGCGGCGCTCGTCCAGCGGATCCAGCCGGTACCGACCAGGCTGCGCGTCGACCGCCTCGCGGAACTCGACGTACGAAGCGTCGATCGGCAGCACGACCGGGGCGCCGGTCTCCTTGTCGGTGACCACCTCGGGGGCGCCGCGGGTCCCCGGGTTGCGGAATCGGCGCAGCCTCCACCACTGCGCTGACGCCGGCAGCTCGATCGGGTCGCCGTTGACGTCATAGGCCAGCTCGGACATCGCTCATCTCTTTCTGTGGCGCCCGGGTTCAGGGATGGCGGCGCCCACACCCTGATCGGCCTTCGAGAAACCAAAATCGCTCCACGCGCCGAGCACGGCCGTGTCGATTTCTCGCAAGTGGGCGATGTTCCAGCCATTGCGACTCGGTGGCCGGCGCCCGATCGTTGATGCATGGAGTTCAGCGCCGCATGCCGTGGCATCCTCTGCAAGCCGCCATCACGGATCGGCTGCCAAGCGCGGGACCCGGCACCTACGTGATACGCGCGCGGCCGCCGTCTGCAGCGGGCGGTCGTCGATCGGTTCGGCATCCTAGACATCGGCGAGAGCCGGGCGCTGCGCGCCAGGCTACGCACGTTCCTTCGTTGCGCCACCGGCGTGGCCACCTCGGGTCACATGGCCGGCAGGCGCTACCAGATGCTCGCCTTCGCGCGCTTCTTCCGATCGATCGGTTGGACGTTCGCTGGCGCGCGGCTGCGAGCAACCGCGCGGCCTACCAAGAGGAGCTCCCGCCGCTCAACTACAAGTACAACTGGAGCGCCGGTCGCTGCGGCTCGAGATAATCGCGACGATTTGTTCGGCGGTTTCGGCGCCGCGTGCTTTCGCGCGGTTGCGAAGTTCGATCTCAAGATGCAGGCACGTCCTTGGGGGGCCTCCGCTCGATGGAGGCTGCAGGAGCGCCAGCGGGGGTGCATCGGGCTTGCGTGTAGGGGGCGTGCGAGGCGCTGCGTATGTTGCTGAAATCACTTTACCCCTGCCGTGCGCGATCGGGTGGTGTGGCTGCGTCCCGATTCGGCGGTACTATCGTGCGCCGCGAAGCCTCAACCCGCGCAGCACGCGTGTGCCGGCACGGCGAGCCCGGATCGACGCTCACCGGAATCCCACAGTGAAAGAAACCTGGCTAGACGCAGTCCTCGCCGTGCCGCTGATCGGCATCCAACTGGACGCACGAGCGTCGGAGCGGCTCACGGTGCGCCAGCGCCTTGGTGCGTTCCTGGACGGGTTGCAGGCGCAGAAGTTGGAGCTCCAGGTCAGCAACCAAGACGGCGTGATGGTCATTGAAGGAAGCGACGGCTTCTCGTACCGAGTTGGTGGGACGCCGAAGCTCAACGCTGTCGTTCAGTACTCGTTTCCGATCGCGGAGCAGAGAGCTGCTGGGGTGCTGCCCACGATCGCATACAAACCACGGGCGTACGGCGAGCTGCTGGAGGTGGCCTCCGTGCGGACCCGCGAGATGATCGTGGCGATGTCGGCGAACGGGACGGTGGTCAAGCGCCTCGGGGCTGTTGCCACCGCGCAGCTTGCTGAACACCAACTACCCGCTGGAGGTAGCGCGTTCAAGTCCTGGCTAGAGGCGACGTGGCAGGCGCAGGGGAGTTCATTGATCAAGACGACCTCCAGCGTGGTTGTCCGCTTTCCCCGAATGCCAGATACCAAGTTCTACGAGCAGTGCCACCATAGTTTTGCATTTGATGTCGACGCAGATCCGAGAGAGTACGTGTTGATGTTGGACTATCAGCGCGTCTGGGACGAGAGTGTTGCCACCTCAGTGGCGATGACGGCGCTCGACGGGTTTCTTGGCTGCGCTTGTACCTACTTTCAGGAGTTTGGGTTTCCGGAGGAACAATGGCCACCTCGCTGACGGCGGACGACCAGGCACTAAGGGTCTTGCGCACGCCCCCCGCAATTTCACGGCAGAGTGAGTTCATGACCGCCGGGCAGGCCGCCGCAGTTATCGAAGGACCTCGTAGGGGTGTAGCGGTCGGGGCATCGATGGCGGACTCGACATCCGGCGGGGCAGCCGGTCCTTCGTTTCGAGGCTTGACGCAGGATCTGAGCGAGGTGGCTCCACCGGGGGGGGCCAGCCCAGCGTCGGTCGTGCGCGCAATCGTCAGCGTATCGCTGGCTCCGAAGTACGACCAGATCACGAAGGCGCGCGCTGCCCTAGCTCAGAGGGCAGTGTCCCAGCAGCTCTCGCGTGGCGAGAGGTCACGGCTCCAGTATCTCGAGTGGCAAATCGACCAGATCGAAGATGCGATGGGAGGGGCGCATCTCGACCTCCTTGAGGCCTTGGCGCGAAAGCATGAGGACATCGCCAAGCAGGTGGGAGACCTGATGTCGAAACTCACGGAGCAGTCACCTACCACGTTGCAGCGACGCCCGTCGCGGCGCAGGGGACGATGACGGCGGCCTTGGTTGAGCGTTCGAGCGTGAGTGGCGGACTTGCGTACTCAGCCTATAGGGAAGACCTTAGACGCGATTTCTTCTACGCCTGTGCCTACTGCTCCGTGACAGAACTGGAGGCTTGCGGCTTCGGCTTCCAGATCGATCACTACCATCCAAAATCTCTGGAGGGAAGTGACGAATATGGGAACCTCTATTGGTCTTGTGAGCCGTGCAATCGGAATAAGGACAACTTCTGGCCCGCAGAAGACCAGCGTGATAGAGGGGTGTATGTTATCCGCGTCGACCGCGAAGATCCGCGCGTGCATCTCGCGCAGGATGACCGCATCGGTTGGCTGCAACACCTGACTCTCACTGGGCAGACAAATATCGAGTTGCTGTATCTGAACTCGAGCAGGTTGCGCCGGGTGCGAGAGATCCGAAAGCGCTTCGCAGAGTCCGATGAGTACGTTGTCAACGGCCTCAGACGGCTCCGAGATGTGCGTCTCGACCAGTTGCCTCGCGATCTCAAGTTGCTTGCCCTTAAGGTCGTTGCCGAACTCAGCGAGGCCGCCAAGGACGTGCCAGAATTGATGTCCGAGCTTGCACGCAAGCACGCATGCTCGGAACTGCTGGATCCGGACCCCGAGCGAGGCGCGCAGGCAAGTGCGAGGAAGACGTTCCTGCGCGAGCAAGGCGCGCTCCCGACTCGTCGCACCCGCAGGCGAAAGTAGCCACCCTGCGCGATCGTCGGGCGCCGCGCCTACACGTTCTCAGCGCAGTACCAGAGCGCACCCACATCGGTCTGCTGATTGGCGCCGTTGCAGAAGAACTCACTCGGACAGTCTGTGTCGGTCTCACAGGGTAGCAAGCAGACCATCCCAAGGTCATGGCTGGCCGCCGGTACCACACATTCGTACGGCGGCGGACACGGCTCAGAACCACCATCACAGGCTTGGTAGTAGGGAGCGGTGTCGATGACCGGACGTGCAGCGTCAGGCGCCACGTCGGGAACGATCGCCGCGTCCGCGGATGTTGCGCGGTCGCATGCGGCGACGAAGAGTGCAAACGCTGCCACTTGGAGTGTTCGCACTGGCTTTCCTCGAACTCGCACGATACGCAACCTAGTCTCGCAGTCCGTCCTCGACGAGGCGAAGGAAAACCAGCAGGTCGTCGCTGCCCGGCAGGGTTGTTCCCTGCTCGGCGATTCCACTGCCAACGGGGGCCGCGGCGGCCAGCCAGGTCTCGGCCGAGACATGCCGTTCCGCCCGCGCCATCCGCCCCCATGCCGCGTGCTCAACGACGCCGGAGTCTGGGCCGGGCGCCTCCCCGACCTCGACGAGCGCCGGGAAGGTGGCGCTACGCGACACGCGAACGACGCGGCTCGCGCGGGTCCAGACCACGGCGCACGGCTCGGCCGTCAACTCGACCAGGCGGAGGGCGGCCGCGGTGACCGAAACCCGGAACGCACGCGCCAGGTCGCGTGCGGTGTCCAAGGAAAGGTCGGGCTGGCGCGACCACGGCGCGACCAGCGGCGCCGGCATGAGCAGCTCCGCGGCGAACGCGTTGGCGTCGGACTCGAGGGCGGGCCCCCGCGGGTCCCGCTCGCGGGTGTCGAGGTCGTCTGCGGTGCAGAGCCGCGCGAGGGCGGCGCGGTCGTGGTGGAGCCAGAGGTGGCCCAGCTCGTGGGCGATGCTGAACCGGATCTGACCGGGGTGGGTCATGGCGTCGGACAGGCGGATCCGGGTCCGGCTCTCGCTGACGACCCGGGCGAGGGCGCCGGGCAGCGGGCCGAACACGACCTCGGCGCCACTGACCTGCGCGATAGCGTCGATGTCGAGGTCCTCGGCGCGCTCGATGCCGAGCCGGGCGATGATCGTGCTTGCGACCCGGCGTGCGTGCTCGCGGCCGGAGGGGGCGGGCACGCGGGCGAGCGGTGGGGCCGCCGTCGCGGCTCCGGCGACCGCCTCGATGTCCACGACGAGGCTGGCGAGCAGCGCGTCGCTCATGGTGTCCAGGTCGCGGTGGTGCGCCACGAGGGCAGGGTGCCGTGCACGGAGACGGTCGAGGTGTGCGAGTGCCGTCTCGCGCGGCACCTCGGCCCCGTCCGCGACCGTCGCCGGGACGGGTTGTTCGGCCCGTACGCGGTCGTAGCGGCGCCGCCAGCGCCGGCCGATCGTGGCTTCGCAGACGGCGCGCAACCCGGCGACTCGTTCGGGCGCAGGCGAAGACCGATCGGTAGCCTCCAGGGCGGTGCCGATGGCTTCGTCATACCCGGCGACAGCCTCGGTGGTGTCGGCCTCGGCCGCGATTTCCGCGCCGTACAGCTCGTCGATCAGCGCCAGCAGGGGGGCGCTGTTGCGGCGACGCTTGCGGTCAGTCATCGAAGCCCTCCCATTCGTCCTCGTCGTCCAGGGCGCCCAGGTCGTCTTCCAGGTAGCTCTCCGGAGAAAGTTCGTCCTCGTCCTCCCCGGCTGGATCGTCGTCGTCGGCTTCGATGGCTCGCGACGGCCTCGCTGCGGCGACGCGCATCGTCTCGACCGCGAGCTGCTTGACCAGGTCCTTTACCTCGGCCGGCACCTTGTGGCCGCGGCGCCGCAGGCGCTTCGCCACGTTCTTGTATTTCTGGAGCGTCCAACCATGCAGGCGCTCCATCTCGCGCGGGCCGCCGAGGCCTACTTGCTTGGCGTCGAACAGCAGCATCACATCCGGGTCGGCCTTCCGATCGGCCGCCGCGATGGCATCCCGCAGCAGTTGGGCGACCTCGGCCTCGTGCAGCCGCGACGTGACCCGCTTGCGCTCATCGTCGGCGCGCAGCGAGACCTCGATCTCCGTGGAGTTGTCGCCATCCTGGTCGAGGTCGAGCGGCCGCCCGCGGCGCGCCTTGGTGACCTTGACCTGATGCGACATGCGCGACTGCACGCCGCGCCGGATGTGCCAGGCCAGGTCGATCGGACCGTCCGGGTTCCACTCGCGGATCCCGAGCATCGTGTCGACCAGCACGTCATGCACCAGCGCGCGTGCCTCGTTCACATCCTTTCGGCCCTCGATCGACTGACCACGGCCGACCTGGTGCTCGACGTATTCAGTCAGCTCGACGTAGAGGTCGTCCGTCATCGACATCAGGAAGCGACGCATCCACTCGTCGGTCGGCTCGGTCGGCTGCTTGACGGGCACCTCGGATGCTCCTACTTCTGCTTTCCGTGTCGCGCCGCCTGCAGCGCGGACGCGGCCCAGGCGCGAGTCCGCGGGAAGTACCGTTCTGCGCCCAGTTCCGCCTCGGCCTGCAGGAACCCTGTCGCCGCGAGCCTCTGTTGTGGCAGCCGAAGCCTCGTGCTCGTGGCGCGATCCGCCTCGTCGCCGACGGCGCCGTGGTCGCTGCGGGCCCGCTCATCGGCCCTGCGCACGACGTCGGATACCGACGCGAGACCGTGCTCGAAGACGTGGGCGGCGGCTGCACGCGTCAGTTGCTGGAACTCCGCGTCGAAGCGGTCGATTAGCTGCGCTTGAAACGCGCCCATCGAGACTAGTCTACGTAGCCGCGGATCGCGATCAACATCAGGTGCTGGCAGATCAGCGCCCACTGCCCGCGTCCCCCCCCCGTGCGGGACTACGGCCCCACGCAGACATGGTTCGGGCACACCATGTCCGCCCGCCGCGCCTGTGCTCGTCAGCGATCTCGGAGTCCGCGGTCGTGCATCCGACCACGAGAGCACAGCGCCAGCTGGACGTCAGGGCGGGCTAGTCCTCGGACCGGAGGATGCTGACCACACGACGACGTCGATCCATCCCCATGCGCGTCGCTGCAGGAACTCGAGTTACGGGGAGTAGCCCTTCGCCCCTACGCCTCGCGCCTGGGACGCCTCGCCGCCATGGCGGGATCACTATCCTCCGGTCGGAGGACTAGGGGGAGGGCGTATGCAAAGGCTGACAACGTGAGAGATCGGCTCCCGCAGCGCCCGGTCGCGACATGTCACAACCCTTCCACGAGCGCAACGTATGGGTCGCAGTTGCAGACACCCGCCGGTTCCTTCAGCACCTCGCACCAACTATCGTGTTCGATCTGGACCTCATACCGGGCACCGGGTGGGAGGTTCAGCCTGCTGATGATGGGGCCATAGTTCCCCCCGGGCGCAGTGCCGGCCCAGAGCACGCGCTTCGCCGCCGGCTTTGGCGTGCTTCGACGTTGTTCCTCAATCACAGACGCGTCGATAAGCGTCGGGGGAACAACCTCCACATCCACTTGCAGTACTCTGCTCGCGCGGCGCAGGGAAAGGAAGTCCTTCTTCGTGACCTTGAGCGACTTGATCAGCTCGGTGGTCTGTGGGGGAGAAAGCAAGTAATCCACGAGATGTCCCTCGGCATCTCCGGGATCCTTGTAGAATTCCTTGCGACGAATCCACTCTGTGAATCCCTTGCCCGCCTCGAACAGACCCCCTTCCAGGAAACCGTCGAAGAAGCGAGCCAGAATGCGGACGTCAACTACCGGGACTCCGTCAATTGGACGACCGACGTAGAGCGCACAGCTGCTGATGACAACTGGGACGAAGCGTGTAGATGTATCGATCTGCCACCCGCTGGCGTGCGAAAACGCCTCGCGATGAGATGTGCAGAACTCCGCCTTTCGCTTTGCCTGCGCCGCTGCAGCAGAGAGGATGGTGCGCGCGTTGTGCCGCTCCTTTGCGCTCTCGGGGAATAGCATGGCCTTACATTCCCCAATGAGCACGGTGTTCGGGAACGCACATGCGAAGTCGATCTGTTCGCTCGCTCCGTTCTCGCGCACCGTCAGGTCGGTTCCTCGGCTTCGAACGAGTGGAGCCAGAGCTGAACCCTGGATCCGAGCGTTGATCTCGCTTCGGCAGTAGCCTTCGAAGAGGTCACCGCGATCGCCGAGGTCGAACCCTGTTTCGCGTAGCCAGCTTTCGATTACTCGTGTGAGGTTTGACGTTCGAAAGACAGGAAGCAGCGGCAGCAACTTCCCTGCGATCGGGACGAGGGGTCTGCGCCACAAGTCGTCCTTGTGGTCACGGAATGTGAACAGGGCGATGACTTCGCCCGCTGCAGCGGCGTTGACGTCGATTGCGTTGGAAATCGCAGTCCGTAGCTCGGCTGGCTCAAACGTGGGGGCGAACTGCCAGAGCTTTCCCATCTTCTCGATCGCTGTGTCCTTTGGGAGGTCCTTCTCGACGAGTGCACAGAGCGACTCGAAGAACAGCCACGCTCGAAGAAGTTTGTCAACTGAAAGAGCAGGGCTGTTTGGAAGCGGCAACTTCTGGATTGGATCGAGAAACGCATCCAGCGCATGCAGGGGCATAGCGCTGCCTAGGTTCTCCGCAACCTCCTCGGTTGCGTTGCCAACCAGGATTCTACGCTTGCCTTGGCTCCTGTCGAAGCCAACGGCGACTCGGGTGCCCTTGATGACGAGGCGGAAGAGTTCGGGGTCTTCAACGCGAATTGCTCGGCCTCGCATGAGTTGCTCCCAGCGAAGGCGCTTCTCTCGGAAGTGCGAGATCTCGAAGTCGATGTCGAGATCGGGAGCACCGGGTCCAATGACCACGAGGTCCCCAACGCTTCGCACAAACCACTGATCCCAAACACACGCCTGCCAAAGAACTTCTAGGGCGTTGTAGATGCTTGCGACGTGAATGTGTTTGATGAGCGCGCGCAGGATCCTTAGCGCGTCCGGCGTCCCCGTCGAGGTGGCCGGGGTCGACGAGAGGAAGAAGCGGGCGCCGTCCACGATTGCTTGGAGCGTCTCGCTCACGCGAACGTTCTCGACCCGCATTCCCGCCATGTCGCGGCCGGAGAAGCGCGGGTCGATCATGCTATCGCCGCTGAGAATGACGCCGTCCTCGGTCGCATGGTCGCGGTCGCGGCCCATGACTACGGCCCAGTCTCGGTTGAGGGATGCTACGTAGGCCCGCTTCGCTTTGGCCTCCACGAGTGCTAGCGGTTCGATGAGCTCGAGTGCCGCGCGGCATGCCGAGAACTCCTCGTGGAACCACAGCCCGCTTTGATGCAGGCGATCGTCGGTCTCGGTTACCCGGGTTGCAGCATGATCCTCGGTCCAACGGGCGGAATCAAACTCACGCTGCTGTGGCCCTTTGATTCTCCCGCGTTGGACTTCTTCGGCGAAGGTCTTCATCGCGCACCCGCTGGGCGTTGCCCATTCAATGGCCACCTGCTGCCGCGTTTCACCGGACGCGCTCCTTCGGCGACGTCGGAGGCGCATCGGAAGGCACCATACGTGGCAGAGCGAGGTCGAGGAAGTGGACCACGCTGGGGGGGAGATGAAACTGCTGGCCATTGAGCACGGTCACCCCGTGTGCCCGATACACGTGGTCGCGAGCAAGCCCATTCGTGCGCAACAGAGTGGTGATTCTAGTCGCGACACCCTCTCCGAAGGCGGCCCCTGCTGCACTGCGAAATACGTCTTGCTGAGGGCCGGCCATCGATAGTGTGACCGTGACGCCCGCGTCGGCGTTGGATTGCTCCGCGCCAAGGTCGGCGATCTGACGGAGCACGTCCAAATCGTCGGAAGTCACCTCGCTGAACACATGGACGATGCCGCGGGCAATCCATGCGGGGCACTGATCGCGCAGGTAGTAGCGGCCGATGATCGCGATAGCCTCCATCGGCCGAGGTCCCACCGCATCGAGTGCGGCATAGAGCAAGTGTCGAAGGGCGGCGAGAACCTGCTCTCCGTCTTCCGCGACTTGACGATTCAGCTCCCGGACGAACGCCTCGGGATCCTCGCTGCCTTCGACCATGAGTTTGAAGAGCCGTTGAGCGCGGATATTGTCGCGTCCCATGACGCGGCCAATCGCAAGGCTCGCCAACGCTGGAACGGCGGAAAGGGCCGCGAGCATGGGCCCTGCGCCCGAAGCGAGGGTGACGCCGACGCCTACGGCTGCGGATACGCCTTCCTTCGTGCGACCTTCTCGCCGGTCGTCGTCCGCCGCCATCTCGGAGCAGTGTATCAGAGGCTGCCTGAAACCGATGCAGGGGCAGGGGCCTGAGACGTGCGCGACAGACGTTGGCCGCGGTCACCCTGGAGGTGTGACGCCAGTGCGCCGCGCGCAGCACTGGGGGACAGCGGCACCGACCGAGACAGCGGTCGAAGACGTCGGCGGTGGCGAAGCGGTGGATCGGTTGGCTCAGTTGCGGCTGAACGCGCCCACCGCGGCTAGTCTACGTGGCCGGGTACGCCGATCAACACGACCCGCAGGCAGATCTCGGCCTGCTGCTGGCTGCCGGTGCCGGAGGGGGCGCAGGCTGCGCCGGCAACCCTCGCGGAATACGGGCGCGCGCTACGCCCGAGGCAGGCCCACGGCAACGCAGAGACACGCCTTCGCTTGAAAGGACGTGTGGGCGCGGCTACTCGCACAACACCGGTAGCAAGTGCTCGGCCATGCCGCGTGCCTCGGCCTCGCACCCATCGAGGTACTTCAGTGGGTCCACCGTTCCATCAAGACCGCCGTCCTGGGGCGGCACACACGGAAAGTCCGTGCACAGCTCGAAGTGTAGGTGAACGACACCACCCGAGGCGGGGGTGAGTCCAACCGTGCCGATTCGCTCTCCCCTGTGGACGTCCTCGCCCGCCTCTACAGCCATTTCCTCCAGGTGCATGTACACGCTCAGATACCAACCCTGATGACGCACGATGACGGTGCCGCCGACCACCGGGTCGATCACGGCGATGGCGACGCGCCCATCGGCCACCGCGCGAACGACGCCGTCCTTCGCCTTGAAGTCCACGCCCCGGTGACGATGCGCGCGGACCGCCAAGAAGCCGTCCGCATTGCGACGAACTCCCCCATACCCCCCGTACTTCGAGAGCACCAGGGACCTTGGCCCGCAGGCCGCCAGGAGTGACAGCAGGAGCAGCCACGGGCAGAGGTTCGCCCGTCGGTCACGTCCCCGCATCTGGTACCGGAATGAACACGCAGGCGACCTCGACCGTGACCGACTGACAACTTCCAGCGCTCAGGGTGAAGGACGAATGCCCGGCGGCGTGACTGGGGGTGTCATCGGAGTCGGCGTAGAACGTCACCGAGACCGTCTCGCCGGGGACGGCTGCTGCAGGCACCTCGAAGACGTAGCGCTCGCGGCTGCGAATACGGGCATCGTAGTGCGTCAGCTGGGTGGCGCCGAAGTCCACCGTGAGGACAACGCTCGCAGGTTCGCCGCCGAGCGAGCTGCACGCTTCCGGCTGCGTGTAGTCGAGCAGGATCTCCAGATCGCCAGGGCCGCACTCGGGTGCCGTGCGGTCGCACGCGACTGTGCCACCATGGAGCCCGACGATCGCGGCTGCGAGACTCGTCGAGACGCTGGTGCGGTGGCGTGTCATGGCGCGTTGGTGTTGCTCAAGACGGCCTAGGAAATGCCGAACAAGAAGGCGGAGCGTACCAAGGTGTCGGCTACGATAGGAGATCTCATGAGGTGCCACCGCACATACGTGCTGACAGCCGTTGCCATCATCTTTGCGTGTGGGTGCGGTGACGGACGGCAAGCCGGGATCGACGCGAACAGCGGCGTGGACGCCTGCGTGGGACCCGACTATTCGCAGGAGTCCACCGCGCCGTATTACACGTCGTGTGCCACGGCGCCCTGTCCTGCGCCCTATGAGTGTGTCCGCGTCCAAGGACTAGGTGGCACCAATGACTGGTGCCTCCTTCCGTGTTGCGACTCGAACAGATGTCCGGGCGCTCAAGGCTGCCTCGGAACACCGGACTTCTCCCCGGCGGACGTCGGCCCAGACGGATACTGTGCCGACGAGCCGTGATGTGATCGACCGACGGCACTAGGCGCGAGCGGCAAATGGCGACACCGTCGGGGCGGTACGTGGGCCGCACATCAGCGACCGAAGCGGCGCCCCTGTAGCCAATCGAGGCGGTTCCTCTGCCTCGGGCGTGAGAGCGCACGGCTGGTCGCGGGGCGCGCGCACGGAGACAGCTGGAACTACCCGCGCGAGGACGGCCGATCTTCCGATTCCTCACCACACGAACTCCTGGACTGATACCGTCCACGGATGCGTTGGACTGCGCTCGCCGTGCTGGTGCTGACTGCGGCGTGCCGCTTCTACGGCGCCAGCAATGACGGCGATTCCATGCCCGACGCCGCGCCCGACGCCTGGCCAGAAGTCATCGATTGCTGGGCAACGCTCACGTGCCGGGGCGGCAGCGTCTACTCGACCTACGGCTCGGACTCGAGCGATGATCCGACCTGCGGCTACGGTGTTGCCTACGTCTGCGACGACGGGTGCGACGTCGAGGGCGCCGGCTACTTCGACGCAGAAGCCAACTTCGAGCCCGCGCGGCTGTGTGCGGGTGCCCCGGACCTCACCAGTGGCGACGGCTGCTGGGGCGACGGCCCCTGCTGGCCCACCCACGGCGTCGCGCAACCCGACGGTACGTTGACCCAAGAGTACCTGCGCTGCGACCGCGACCTTCACGAGTGCGTCGCGACCGAGCCACCCACCGTGGACTACTGGTTACAACCCTGCACGACCTACGAGACGCTCCCGCCCGACTTTCATGGCGTCTCCCGACAGTGTCTTGTCGACCAAGACGAGGCAGGCTGCGCGATCACCGGAGCCACCTATGAGTGCAGGGGCGACTGGGAGTGCCCCGAGGGCGCGACCTGTGACGACTCGCTACCAGACACGGCCACATGGGCGCGGGCGGTCTGTCGGCCTGGGCCGCGAGGTGCACCACTGTCGCTTGGGTGCTGATGCGCCACCCCGAGCGGTTCGTTCGCGACCCGCCGCCGTCTGGATCAACCCAGCCCACCGCGGCGATCGTTGCGACCGAAGGAGCACTTCCCTACAGACACGCGCGGGCTGTCTCTTGCTCGTTGACGGGCACCGCTACGAGTAGGTGGATCGCGCATCTCATCGTAGTCTGCTGAGCCCGCGGCTCTAGTCACGAACGATCATGCGACCCACCAGGGCGGACTCGCCCCCTTGGATGCGGACCACGTCGAGCCCCACGTTCGTGCCGCGCAGCAGATACCCCGCCACGAGTCTCGCCTCCTCGGGAAGGATCCCCCGCTCCGCTTCGTTTGAAAGGGCTGCCCCTAGCAGCGTAGCGGCGTCGAACCCGCGCGCGGCCGCGAGATCCGCGGGCTCACGATAAGCGTCGTTGAATGCCCGCGCGAATCGCTCCCAAGTTGGAGAGTTGGGGAAGTATGGGGCTACATACGTGAGCCCTTCGAGGATGTTCGGATCCTTCCAACTGAAGCCGGCGAGCCACGGACCACCCACGAGCACGATCTCGACCTGCGCCTGACGGAACTCCGAAGCGACTACGACTGTGCTCGTTGGATCTGCGAGCACGATGACCGCGCGGGCACCGCTTCGCCTGATCTCGTCCACGGCGTTGTGGATCGCCCGAAGAGAAGGAACGCGCACTTCCATGGTCCCCCGCTGGAGCCCGCGCAGCTTCTCCGTCACAGATTCGTGCATGGCGGTCCACTTGGCCCCGTCCGCACTGAGGACAGCAACGGGGCCGTACCGGGTTGCTACGTGCACGCACGCCGAGGCCACGACGTGCTCCGACTGCGCCACAGACGTCCACTCGCCCACAGGCTCGACGTCCGCACTGGCTACCACCACGTTCGCTGCTCGGACCCGCTGCAGGGCCCGGGAAACGGCGACTCGGGGACCGATTGCAAGTGCCCAATCGTAGGCCCTCGGCGGACACGTCAAAACCGGCCAGTCGTGGACGGGTCAAAACCGGCCAGTCACTCCAGGACGAGCCGTCGTACCGCGGCGGGCGTCAGTCGTGCAAGTCGACCTGTAGCTTCGTGCGCCAGCTCCGCGGGCCGCACTTGAGCACGTGGGCGTGGTGGAGGAGCCGGTCGAGCATCGCCGAGACGGCGGCGGCGTCGCCGAGCAGCTTGCCCCAGTCCTCGACGGGGCGGTTCGAGGTGAGGAGCGTCGAGCAGCGCTCGTAGCGGCGCATGATGATCTCGAGCAGGTCCTCGGCGGCGGTCGAGGGCAGCTTGCGCATCCCGAGGTCGTCGATGATGAGCAGCGGGACGGTCGAGACGCGCTCGACGTACTCCTTGCGCTCACCGGCGAGGTGGGCGTCGGCGAGCTCCTCGAGGAGGACGTGCGCTTCACGGTAGGCGACACGGTAGCCCTGCTGGATGACAGCGAGCCCGATCGCCTGGGCGAGGTGGCTCTTGCCGGTGCCGGGCGGGCCGAGGAAGAGCGCGTCGGCGTGCTCGCCGACGAAGCGCGCGGTGGCGAGCTCCCAGACGAGCTTGCGGTTCATCTTCTTGTTGAACTCGAAGTCGAACGCGTCGAGCGTCTTGCCGGTGTCGCGGAACGCGGCGTCCTTGCGCCGACGTTCGAGCAGGCGCTCCTGCCGACGCAGCAGCTCGTCGCCGACGAGCGTCGACAGGAAGTCGATGGGCACGAGCTTCTCGGTCTGCGCCTGGAGCAGCCGCGTCTCGAGGACGTCGGCCATGCCGGAGAGCCGCAGCTGGCGCAGCGCGCGGCTCAGTTCGATGAGGTTCATGTCGGGTCTCCTGTTCTCTGGTCGATGAGGTCTCGGTAGTGCGTGAGCGAGCGAATGAGTGGATCCACCTGCGCGAGCGACAGCGGCGCCGGCGGCCGCCGGTCCAGGTAGCGGCGCAGCGAGCGGTAGTCGGCGAGGCCGAGCTCGAGGAGCGCGCCGCACGCGTCGTCGACGACGGAGGCGCCGTGCTTCTTGATGAGGGCGCGGGTGCCGAGGAGGCCGCGGCCGGCGGCCTCACCGCGGCGTTCGTGAAACGTCGTCGTCAGCGTCCGGACGTGCTCGCCGGCGCGCGCCAGCTCGGCGAGGAGGTCGAGAACCCTCCGCGGCGTCTTCGCCGGCTCGTCGCCGGGCTGCACGCGCCGACCGCCGCGGCGCTGCACGAGGTGCTCGCGGAGAAGATGTCCGGTGCGCGGACAGAGCAGCCGGACGCGCAGGCCGTCCCACTGCACGTGCACGACGCGCCCGATCCAGCCGGGCGGCGCGTGGTAGTGGGCCGCGTCGATCTCGACGCAGCCGTCGAGATGCACGACGCGCTCGCCGAACTTGTAGTAGCGGAACGGCTCGACCGGCAGCGGCGTGAGGTGCGGCCGCTCGTCGGCGAACATCGCCGCGACCTGGCGCTTCGTCGTGCCGTGGATGCGCGTGTCAGCCCAGCGCTCGTCCCAGCGATCGAGGTAGGCCTGCGCCTCCTCGAGGCTCTCGAACCGCAGACCCTTGAGCGGCGTCCGCTTGGTGTGGCCGACGCCGGACTCGACCTTGCCCTTTCTATCCGGGTCCCGGACACGACACGGGATCGCGATGGCGCCGTAGTGACGGAGGACGTCGCGGTAGAGCGGGTTGAGCTTCGGGTCGTAGACGTCGGGCTCGACGACGCCCTCGCGCAGGTTGTCGAGCACGACGATCTTCGTCGCGCCGCCGAGTCGACGAAACGCCTCCTCGTGCAGCTCGGCCCACGTGCGCGAGCTCGACTTCCAGACGAGCAGGCGGACGGACTTGCGGCTGAACCCGAGCGTGAGGATGAACAGGCGCGTGCGACGGTACTTCCCGCTCTCCGGGTGCCGCACCATCGGGCCGTCGCCGTAGTCGACCTGCGCCTCCTCGCCGGGCGCGGTCTCGATCACGACGCGCTCCTCGGGCGTCAGCGCGCCGCGCAGCTTGCGCACGAACCGCCGCACGCTCGCGTAGCCGATGGCGACGCCGGCGTCGACCAGGTCCTGGTAGATCGCCATCGCGTTCCGGCCGAGCGACACCGCGTGCTCGATTCGCTCGCGGTGCGGCTCGCACGCGCTGGCGGCCGGCGCACGGCTCGGGCCGGCGATCACTTTGGCCGCCCCCGCCGCGGTCAGGTTGGCCGCCCCCTCGGCGATCGCCTTGGCCGCCCCCGAGTCGGTGGACACCCCCTCCCGACTGGCCGGTTTTGGCGTCGATCCGCCGTCAGAGTCGGTGGACCCCCCCTCCCGACTGGCCGGTTTTGGCGGGCGTCGAGTCCGAGGCGGCCTCACCGCCACTCCCGCCGCCTTCAAGTACCCGCTCGCCGTCTCGCGGCGCACGCCCGTCTCGAGCTCGATGCGCCGGAGCGTCCACCCGAGCCGGCCGAGGGCCAGGACCTGCTGCTTCTTCTCGTCGCTCAAGACGTTCACCTCGGCGGCGGACCATGTCCGCTTCGCCGCCGTCAACGTCCTGGAGGGCTACGACTGGCCGGTTTTCAGGTGTCCACGACTGGCCGGTTTTGGGTGTTCACCGAGGTAGGCTGGCGCTGCCATCCCGGCGCCTGCAGGCTTGACGCCACCGAGATCGATTGCCTCGAACTCGATCCTCGCGCCGCCACGATGTTGTTGCGCAGCCAGCCGTGCACCGCGCAGGAATGCCGTCCCTGTGGCGGCGTCGCCTCCCCGAAATGGCGCGATCACTCCGACGCGAATCACCGGTCCGCTGGACGCTTTCACAGGGGCCAGCGCCTCGGTGCGATTCCCCGGGGTGCCGCACGCCGCTACGAGAAGCGCAACGATCCATGCCGCTACCGCAACTCGCATCGCGTGGATCCTCGCCGGTTGCACCGGTCCCCGGTCGCGGTGCGACCGTCGGTTGGTCGCCTACGACTCATCGGGAATCGGCTTGGTGGATACGGCTGGAGCCCGGAGTAGCGGACCGAGCAGCGCTTCAATGCCGACGTCTGAGCCGTCGTCTGGGTCCACGACGCGCCGCCCGCTGGAGGTGAGGGCATGGAGCCGCATCCCAAGAAACTGAACCGCCAAGAGTAGAGCCTGAAGCGGCGACCCACCGCTGATCGGCCAGACAGGCGCCAGACCATCGAGGATCACGGGACATCGTGCTTCCGTCGCGCTCACCTGCTCCGGCCGGCCCACCGCGATGCGCCCGGGCATGCGCCGGCCATCCGTCGTGACGAAGACGACCGGCTCCTCCGCGATCCAGGTGGGCGCCATCGTCGAAACGTAGCACCGTTGCGAATCCGTGGTGCCGGCCGAACGTTGGAGTGCAGCCCGCGGGCTGCGACCAGTCAGCACAAGGAGTTGCCCTCGTCGGGTCGATGGCCTGATCGCACTCCAACGACAAACCAGAGCTGGGGGACGACGCGGGTGATGGTGAACATGCGCCATCTTGTCAGTGGTTGATGGAGTACAATGTGCTCACTATGCGCTTCGGGGCAGGCATGCTCGTGGTTGCTGTAGCGATGGGGTGTGGCGATGTGCCGCCCGCTGCGGATCTCGACGCGGGCCCGCCCGCAGACGCCCGGTTGCCGTGTGCGGTGTTGACCGGCGAGAACTGCGACCCGGGCGAGAAGTGCACGTGGATTCACGAATCGCAGGACGTTTGGACCGTTGACTGTTTCACTGACGGAACCGAAGAGCTCGGAATGCCCTGCCAGTGGGGCGCGGACGGCGTGTGGACGGGCGCCGACAACTGTGCCAGCGGACTCTTGTGCGTCGACAACACCTGCAGACAGGTGTGCGCCCTCGCTGTTGATGGCTGCGCTGCACCAGCGAGCTGCGTGAGCGTACCGCAGTCCATGGCCGAGCCTTCTGAATTCGGCGTTTGCCTAGCACCCTAGGACGCACCGTTGGAGGGACACGCGTGGCCGCACCGTTGTCACCGTCTCGTGCCGTCGATGCGCTCGCCGGAGGCGTTTGACACGCGTGGCCGACGTCGTGGATCCGGAGCCCGACAGACGTCGCGGTCTTTACCTTCCAGGACGACTTCTACATGAGCCTGCGAATAGTCGCTTCCGTGATTCTCGCGGCGGTTGCGGTAGCGCTGGTGGTGGTAACGACTCTACGACGCTCGGCCACCACTGGTCGCGAGTCGTCAGTCGGGACGGCGGAGGAGGTTCTTCTCCCGCCGCCAGGCAACGAAAGTCACGTGCGTTCGTCTCCCGTTCCAGCCTTGAGGCGTGCGCCTGGCTCAGGCGCGGGAGCGGTGGTCGATGCGGGGTTCGGATGGCCCGGAGAGCCGGCTCGCGATTCGCTGGGAGCTGGCTGTCGACTACGTATGCGGTGGAAGCTGCAATGAGGATGCCCGTCTGGCTGTGGCCGACCTATGTACCGTCCTCGCTGCGACGATGGGGGATGTCGTCGCAAGGGTGAGCAAGCGCATGGACGAGCTCTCCAGCGGGCTTGATGGTGGCGTTGCGGCGTGGGTGGATGGGTTGCTCGATCATCTGCAGGATGGAGGGATGGAGGCGTTCAATGAGGCGGTGGACGAGGTTGTCGTTCCTGAGGTTGATGAGGCGTACCGGCTCGAGGATCTACTGAATCGTTTGTCGGCCGGTGTTGATCAGGGATCATGGGAGGCCGTCGGGGAGCGTATGATCGAGATGGAGAGGGCCGATTGTCGTAGGTAGCCAACGAAGGAGGTCGGCGCGCTCGCGACGGCCTCCCGCAGCGGATCGCGATCCCTCGCTGGGGGTTCAACTGCCTTGGACTGTGCTATTGGTTGCTCGTCGCTCCTGCCTGCGACGACTGAGGACCTATGCAAGATCCAAGAACAGAGATTCAACGAATCCTTGACGGTGCCACGCAAGAAGTCGTGGAGATCGTGCAACGTCTCGTCGTTCAGGCAGTCCAGGCTCGCCTTGGTGACCTGACCGGAGACCTGGGTTCGCGAAGCGGAGCCGCCATCGGCAAGCGCGTGCCCGCGAAGAAGGCGCTGTCTACTGGCGCCCTGCGAGGGAAGGGGGCGAAGCGGACGCAGGCGGAGCTTGAGGCGCTGACCTCGAGGCTGGCCGCCTACATCGCGAAGAACCCCGGCCTGCGCGTCGAGCAGATCAACCGTGATCTTGGGACATCCACCAAGGACCTCGCCCTGCCGATCAAGAAGCTGATCGCCGACAAGGTGATCAAGTCAAAGGGCGCCAAGCGCGCGACTGCGTACTTTCCCGTGAAGGCGTAAGGCGGTTCATCGGCGCACCGAAGGCTCGGTTCGCGACGATGAGCTCGCGCAGCGGTCGTGCTGATGCGGGGGCGCCACCGCCCCCCCCCCGAACCCGTTGAACGATCCCGGAGCAAGTCTTGTCCCCGGGATCGAGATGACGACGTCGCTATGGGTTGTCCACCTCTATCGGGTAGGACCGTGCTGGATCGGTGCTGATGCCGCGGCCAGAGGCCGCCAGCAAGCCGGCACGCGAGGGACTACTCGGAGACCGGCAGCACATCCGGTACTGCTCGTCGGCGCATCGCCTCGCTCTGGAACCATTCGAGTGCCTCTGGATCGTCGGCGAAGGAAAGGACGTGGCTCCCCTCCATGCGAAGCAGTGCAGCCTTCACGGCCGCAGGCGTCACGTAGAAGAACTCACGGTGTGCGTTCACAAGGTTCACACGCCGATCCGCGAACTCCCTGTGCAGCGCGTTCTCGAGTCCGACCGCGTCATCGCTGAAGAACAGAGCATGAACGTCGAACCGAAACGGAACCGACGCGTCGCCAAGCTCACGCACTCGGTCGAGCGGCTCCAGGCGCCGGGTGAGTCCGATCTTCACCACCTGGTCGCCGAATGAGCCGATGTTGGAGATGACGTAGACGTATCCCGCTCGAACTGATACCGGCGGCGTGAAACTGATCCATTCGGCAGCCTGAAACTGATCCACCCCCGACCGCGGAGCCCGCCCGTCAGGGGCGGGGCGTCCGCTGAAAGGGATGCTTCCGATGGATCAGGTTTACGTTGTGAGGCACAAGGTGCTCGTCGAGCGCCTGTCGGTGCGGCGGGTCGCCCAGGAGCTGGGGATCTCGCGGAACACGGTGCGGCGGTACGTGGAGGGCGCGCCGCCGGGCGTGCGCAAGGAGACGACGAGGCCGTCGCCGGTGAAGGACCGGGTGCGGTCGCGCGTCGCGGAGCTGCTCGAGGAAGCGAAGCACTGGACGGGCGGCAAGCAGCGGCTCACGTCGGTGCGGCTGCACGAAATCCTCCTCGGCGAGGGACAGCTCGTCGGCGAGCGCACGGTGCGCGAGCTGGTCGCCGAGTGGAAGCGCGTGCGGCGGGAAGTGTTCGTGCCGCTGACGTACAGGCCCGGTGACCTCGCCGAGGTCGACTTCTTCGAGGTCCTCGTCGACGTCGGCGGCAAGCGGCAGAAGGCGTGGATGTTCCTCATGCGGCTGATGCACTCGGGCCGCGACTTCGCATGGCTGTACGGCCGCCAGGATCAGGTCTGCTTCCTCGACGGCCACGTGCGCGCGTTCGAGCACTTCGGCGGCGTGGCGCATCGCGCGCTGTACGACAACCTCAAGCCGGCGGTGACGAAGATCCTCGTCGGCAGCGAGCGCGAGCTGTCGCTGCGGTTCGTCGCGATGGCGAACCACTACCTCCTCGAGCCGTGCTTCGCGCGCCCGGGCACCGGACACGACAAGGGCGGCGTCGAGGCCCGCGGCAAAGGCATCCGGTGGCAGCACCTCGTGCCGATCCCGTCCGGTCCGGACCTCGCGACGGTCAGTGCGCAGCTACTCGCGCGGCTCGACGCGCGGGCGGCGACGAAGCGCGACAGCGAGCGCCGCACCGTGGCCGAGCGTTTCGCCGACGAGCAGGCGAGGATGCTACCGCTGCCGCCGACGGCGTTCCGTGCCGCGGTGGTGCACCATCCACGCGTCTGGCGGCGCAGCCTCGTGCGCGTCGAGGGCGCGTTCTACTCGGTCTGGTCCGAGTGGGCGGGCCTCGATGTGCGCGCGTTCGCCGGCGCCGACACGATCGAGATCGTCGGCCCCGACGAGCGCGTCGTGATCCACCCGCGGGTGCGCCCGGGCAAGAAGCAGGTCGACTACCGCCACTACCTCCGCGAGCTGCGGAAGAAGCCGCAGGCGGTGCGGCAGGTCGCTGACGAGCTGATCCGTGACCTCGGCGAGCCGTACGCCGAGCTGTGGCGCACCCTCGTCGACGAGCACGGCCCGAAGGACGCCGCGCGTCGCTTCGCGCGCGTCCTCGGCGCGATCGTCGATCTCGGCGAGCACGTCGTCGCTGCGCGCGTGCGCGCCGCGATCGAGAACGGCGATCCGGTCCTGCTCGCGCTGCAGCCGAACGCACCGCTGCCGGTCGCGCTCTCCGTCGACGCGTTGCCGGCCGCGCTGTCGGGCCACGACGTCGAGGCGGGTCGCGCTACCGACTACGATGCGCTGCTCGGAGGTGCCTCGTGAGCCGCGCCGCGATCGTCGCGGACCTGATCCGCGTGCAGGCTCGGCAGCTCAAGATGCCCGGTCTCGCGCGCGCTTTCGAAGAGCTCGCGCGACACGCGCGCGAGGAGCACTGGTCGTTCGAGGACTACCTGCACGACATCCTCGCCGCCGAGGTCAACTCGCGCGTCGAGTCTGCGGTGAAGCAGCGCATCCGTGGCGCAGGCTTCCCGGAGACGAAGACGCTCGACGAGTTCGACTTCGCGATCGCCGAGGGCATCGCGCCGGCGAAGATCGCCGAGCTCGCGAAGGGTGACTGGATCCGCGGCGGCGAGAACGTGCTGCTCGTTGGGCCGATCGGCACCGGCAAGACGCACCTCGCGATCGCGCTCGGCATCGAGGCTGCGCGGCAGCGCCGTCGCGTCGCCTTCCATCGCGCCGCCGATCTCGTGTGCGCGCTGATCGAGGCGCGCGACGCGAAGGAGCTCGGCCGCTTCCGCCGCAGGCTCGAGCGCGTCGATCTGCTGATCGTCGACGAGCTCGGCTTCGTGCCGTTCGACCACAAGGGCGGCGAGCTGCTCTTCAACGCGCTCGCGCAGCGCCACGGCCGCCGCAGCGTGCTGATCACCTCGAACCTCGCGTTCGGCGAGTGGCCGCGCGTGTTCGGCGGCGACGAGAAGCTCACCACTGCGCTCCTCGATCGCCTCGCCGAGGCGGCGACCGTAATCACGACGAAGGGCAAGAGCTACCGCATGCGGAAGCGCAGGGCGGACCAGGACGGCGGCGGTGAGGCCGCCCCGACTCCGCCGCCGACGGACTCCCCCGAGTCGTCAAAGCCCACCCCGAAGGCGCCGAAGAAGCGCTAGGCTGCCGGCGACCACTGAACAAACGGGTGGATCAGTTTCACTCCGCCGGAGTGGATCAGTTTCACGCTGCCGGGATCACGAACGTTCGCCGCTCGACGTTCCACGCCTTCGATCGCTTGTTGGATCTCGGTGAGCTTGTCCGCGGTCTCTGCCACTCCAGCCTCGTCGCCCTTGGCCCGCAACGCGGCGAGCGCTGCCTCGTAGTGGGATCGCTCCTTCTCCAGGCGCGCCTGCTCGCGCTCGTACTCCCTTCGCGCAGTCTCCTCCTCCTTGAGCCGTGCGCGGTGCTCCTTCTCCTGCTCACGCTCTTCCGCAAGCTTCATGAGATAGTCCGCGGTGAGTCGAAGCTCGCGCATGCGGAGCATGTGATACCGCTCGGTGATTCGGATCTTCATCGGAAGCCCGAACTTGGAGATGGCGCCGTTGAGCTTCTCTAGGCGGTTCAGCGCAGTGCCCAGGGCGAACGGCTTCAGGTTCTTCACGAGGCTGTCCGCCTCCGTGTTGTACGCGCGAAGCATCAGCTTGCTAATGCTGGAGACGAGCTTGGCGCCCTCCTTCTCCGAGCCGTTGATCACCCAGGTCTTGGCCTCGGTGATGGCCTCGCCGCGCTTCGCCATGGCTGCCATCTGCGCTTGAATGTCTGTGAGCGGCGCCTTGTACTCGGCAGACGTCTCGAGAGGGTGTGCGTACCGAAAGAGGCCGACCTCCTGCATGAGCACCGCGTCCCGCGTCTCCGTGACGAGCGCCTCCAGTTCGCGCACCTCCTGTCGCAGCGCGTCCCGCCGGGCCTGTAGCGCGCGGACTTGCTCGGCCAACGACCTCGTTGCGACAGCGTCGAGATCCACGGAGCTGGCAGCGGTGCCCGGAATTGGCGGTGGTACGGCTCGAGGGGGCGATTGCACGTGCTGGGTCCAGGCGCGTCCGTCCCACCAGCGGAGCTGGTTGCGGTCGTGCGGATCGGGGTACCAACCAGGTGGGTGCATGACGCTACGTGGTCACCCACTGCTCGTCGACTGCGATGGGTTCGACGGGGTCGAAGCCCTTCGTCTTCTTGAACTTCATGCGGTGAGGGAAGTTGCTCATCGAGTCCGAGGCGTCGAGTGCGGCGAAGTTGAGTCGTTCGAGGCCAGCGCGATGGAAGTGCACGCTCAGGAGGGTCGAGAGTTCGTGATGGCCGGTGCTGCTGTTGAGCATCCGAGTCGCAACATGAACGATGGCGCGGGGGACCGGAAGCACCGCAAATGTCTCGCGGGCGG
Organism: Kofleriaceae bacterium; assembly: GCA_020633495.1. Taxonomy (GTDB): domain Bacteria; phylum Myxococcota_A; class Polyangia; order Haliangiales; family Haliangiaceae; genus WYBA01. The sequence continues at coordinate 37,952 of JACKDR010000017.1, forward strand.
CGCGTAGCGCGCATGAGCAGACGTGGTCCTGGTACAGCGCCCAGTAGCGACCGATGGCCATCTTCTTGGTGGTGAGCTTTCCCGCTGCGGTGAGCTTCACTTCGTCGGCCGGAACTAGCTCGTCGTCCATCAGCTCACAGTGCAGGACCACCACGTCGGGTTCGATGCGGAGGACACGCACGCTTGTCTTGAAGGCCTCGAGTTCCGTGAATGGTGCCCCGTGGTCCAGCGCGTGGCGGTAGGCCTCGGGGTCCTGCGCGAGTACGCGCGGAGCCAACCCGGCCCGAAAGGCCCAGAGTGCATGTGCCTCCTGATACTCGCGGTCCGCCTCAGCGGTCACGCGCGCGTCGGTTGCGCGTGCCTGTGCACATTCCTGCTGAAGAGCCGTCCGCCGCTTGGTCGCGCCACCAAACACCCGCGCCAGGAGGCCGGGTTGGTAGTCGGCCAGTGCCGCCTCGGCACGGTCAGTGTGTGCCGTCGTCGCCGGCGGTGGCACAGGCGCCGGTGCGTTCGCAAGGCCTGCCCAGTCCCACGATGGCCCGCAGTCGCTGTGTACCGAGACGAGCAGCCTCAGATATGTCTCGAAGCCCCGCGCCTCCATCTCCGCTCGTACCTTCTCCTCGGCCTTCTCCATCGCTTGGTACTGCTTCTGGAGCTCGCGCATCTCGCGACGTGATTCCCGTTCCCGTCGGCGCGCGTCTGCGGCCATCGTGCGGAGAAGCTGCTTCCATCCCATGGTGATCCCAGACTCGGCGAACGTTCCGCCGGTGGCTACACGCCGGAGCCATCATGAGAGCGAGACGGCCGACTCATGCTACCAGGCCCGCCGCCGGGAGGTGCGGCGCGGGCGGTGTGTGGCCACTGGGCCATCTTGGTCTCCTCGGGCCACGCGGCGCTGTCACCCTATCGGGGTGAGGCGAGGCGCGGTGGCGCGCCGAGATGACGTCCGCAGTGTGTTCGACCGCAGAGCGCGCTACGCTACTCGCTCCGTCTGTCAGGGGTCACCAGAAGCTGCGTGAATCTGGACAGGCCGGCGGCGTTCAGGAACTGGCGCCGGCCGGTGAGGCGGAAGAGGACGGCGAGTCCGTAGCCGAAAGAGCGAAGGCCCGAGGTGGCAGCCTCGAGCCTCGAGGTCGTACGCCCAGAGCCGCGCTCGACGAACGGTTCGTCGCATGGAGCTGGGGCGGGCACAGCGTGACCGATCAGCGACGCCGGGATGACGCGTGGGCCGAGCTGTGCGGCGTCCGGGGCGGCCGGCCGCGCGCTCAGCGTCGGGCGCGCTTGAACGCGGCGGGCGTGAGCTGCTCGACGGGGAGCGCGAAGGCGTCGCGATGGGTGCCAAGGCGCTCGAAGGCCCAGGTCAGGTAGGCCTGGATCGGCACGCCGACGGCGCGGCAGGTGGCGACGATGCCGAGCAGGACGCACGCGCGGTGCGCGCCCTCGGTGCTGCCGGCGAACAGCACGTTGAGGCGGAGCTTGGCGACGTGCTGGAACTCGCGCTCGGTCGGCGAGTTGTCGATCGGGACGTCGGGATCGTCGAGGAACCGGAACAGCGCGTCGCCGTGGCGCTGGTAGTAGCCGACGGCGGTCGCGAGCGGCTCCGACGGCAACAGCGTCGGCTCGACGGCGGCGCGCCAGCGCCGGAAGTCGGCGGCGATCGGGCGGATCTTCTTGCGGCGATGCGCGAGGAGCTTGGCGCCGAGGAGGCCGCGGGCCTGGGCGTCCTGCTCGGCGACGTACATCGCGGCGATGAAAGCGCCGCCCTCGGCGGCGAGGTCGGGGCGCGTGGCCTCGGCGTCGCGGAACTTGCGGCGCCCGTGGGCATTGCACCCGGCCTCGACGACGCGGCCGGTGGCGTAGACGGCGTTGAACCGATGCTCGGCGTCGGCGGTGAGCGTGCCGCGGAACGGCTGGAGCTTGGCGACGACGCCCTCGGCCGCCTTGTCGGGCTCGTACTGGAACACGGCGACGTCGCGGTTCCGGTAGAGCTCGACGTAGCCGTTGTGCGCGGCCGGCAGCTTGGGCACGAGCACCTTGAGGCCGGTGCCGTCGGTGGCCATCCAGCGCCCGGCGAGCAGCGTGCGCCAGTGGTGGCCGTCGACGGGCGCGAGCAGATCCGCGGCGCGCTCGATGAACGCGACGAGCGAGCCCATCGCGAGCGGGATGCCGCGCGACGCGAGGTCGCGGCGGATCCGGTCGAGCGGCGTGAGCAGCCCGAACTTCTGGTCGACGAACCACGCGAGCCAGTCGCACGTGACCTTGGAGCGCTCGTACGGCGCGGGTAGCGAGCGCGGCGTCGTGCGCTGGCCGCAGTCGCGGCAGCGGCAAGTCGTGCGGCGGACGACGCGTCGGCGTTGGTGCTCCTTGACGACGTGGAGCTTCTCCTCGACGACGACGTCCGCCGCGTCGAGGGCGTGGCTGCCGCAGTGGGCGCAGGCGTCGGCGCGCAGCTCGTGGGTCTCGGCCTCGAGATGCGCCGGCAGCGGCTTGCGCCCCGTGGGCCGGCGCGGCTTCGCCGCCCGCTTGGGCTTGTCAGGCAGCGGCGGCGGCGCGGGGCGATCGGCGAACGCGCGCGCGGTGGGAGCGTCGACGCTCGGCGACGGCGTCGGCGCGGGCGGTGGCGCCGGTGGTCGCTGGCGTCGGCGCGCGACCGCGACCAACTCGCTCACGCGGTCGTTGAGCCGGGCGACCTCCGCGATGAGCTGACTCAGCTGCGCGCGCAGCTGCTCGTTCTCGCGCCGCAGCTCCGCGACGGTGGCCACGTCGCCACCAGATCACAACGCGCGCGTGCTGTCGATCCCCGCGCGCGCTTCCGTGCGTGGTCGTCGGTACCAGCCGCGTCGAGCGGCCGTGAAGTCGATCCCGGCGAGTAGCGCGGCGAAGGTCGTGCCGTCGATCTGGACCTGCGCGACCTCGCCGGTGATGGGCGGCAGCTGGAAGCTGCCGTTCTCGAGTCGCTTGGCCAGCAGGCACCAGCCCGACCCGTCGAACCACAGCGCCTTCGCCAGCCGGCGCCGCCGGTTCAAGAACAGGTAGAGGTGCCCGTCGACCGGATCGAGCCCGAGCCGGCGAACCGCGCCGGCCAGCGCGTCGAACGAGCCGCGCATGTCGACCGGATCGACCGCCACGAACACCCGCACCGTCGGCGGCAGGCTCAGCATGCGCGCAGCACCTCGACGATCCGCCGCAACGCCTCCGGCGCGAAGTCGTCGCCGACCTCGACGCGGAGCTCGCCCACGTGCACGACGTACCGCGCCATGACGCCGGGCCGCGACACGGGGACCAACTCGACCAGCGCCGCGCGCGGACGCACGACCAGCGCGGTCGGCGATCGTGACGTCGTCCGTGGTCGCGTCGCGTTCCCGCTCGCGCTGCGACGCGCGAGGTTCACCCGCCACGCGTTCAGCGACCGGCCGTCGATCCCGTTCGCCCTGGCCCAAGCTCCTGCGCTCTCGCCCGTTCGGCGGGCCGCCGCCAGGCAGCGCCGCGCTTCCTGCTCATCCGTGATCTTCCGCTGCTCTCTCATCGATTCCTCCTCGGAATCGACGAGGCTCTCGGCCGCCCGCCGCGGTGTCACCCCGGCGTCGCTGATGGCTCACGGCACAGCGGACCCGCGTCGGGCGGCTCAACCACGCCGCCCGAGCGCGAGACTGCCGCTACCGGAAGAAGAACGTGACGCAGCAGGGAGGGACTTCGGATCCGCGGTACTTGGGCCTGCGGCAAGCTTCCGAATCGGGACTATTCCTCGTCCGGCGCCAAGAAGTACACGGTAGAGGAGAGCACCCCATTCGTGGGATCGATCGTTGGTTCCGTGATGATCACCCCCGAGGTCCAGGCGCCGTGTCCAGCTGGGTCGGCAAGGCTCTCCAGTCGTACATTTGGCTGCGCGCCCTCGAAGGAGACGTCAATCGCGCAGCCGGCGGCCCAGCAACCAAGGAGCTTCACGTGCGCCTGCTTGTCGGCAACGAAGTCCTCAACGTCAGAGATTCGATCTCTCGCTGCACCTACCCACGCCCCCCTGGCGCTTCCGGACTCTTTCAGGGCCGCGATGAGTCTTGCCCGTTCTTCATCGCCGTTCTGGATCGCACTGTCGGCGACGGCCAGAACAGGGTTTCCCTGCGTGGGTTGCGCTTCTTGCGCGGACGCCGCGGGGGCGGCCTGGTCCTCCTGCCAGTCGAGCGACGGTCGCACGGTGTGACCCGCCGGGACCGCGGCCCTTGTGCTGGTAGTGGGAGGCCTGTCCCGCGGACGTGCCGAAGCAGTGGTTGCTGCCCTCTGCTCACGCGGGCTCGACTTCCACCACCATGCAGCGAGCCCTATCACTGCAAGTGCTGCTGCCACGCCGACGGAGGGGCGCATTCTTGTTTCCTAGCTGCCAATCGATGCGCCGCGGAAGGTCATCGTGTAGGCCGAGTTGCCCCGCGAAATGTCCAAGCTGACGTAGTAGTAGTAGCTGTCGAAATTGAACGTATGCGTGAACGACGTGTCGAGCGTCCAGTTGTTCGCCGAGTAGCCGGTGCCACCTGAAGTCGCGATCAGCGTGAGGGTGCCGCCGAACGACTTTCGCCAGAGCGTCCCCGTCACGTGATTGCTGCTGTCAGTGAGCACGCTGTTGTTGAAGCTGACGTAGAAGTGTGACGGGTTGCTGGCCCCGCTGTTGGCTCCCGCAATAGGGCAGAGTGCGGCGAACTGCCCTGTTTGGCCGCTGCGGAACAGGAGCGAAGCCGAGGAAGTGATGTACCGGTTGTTCTGGATTGCGTCATCGTCGGGAACGCAGCCCGCGCCTGGGGAACTCCAGTAGCGACTCGCGTTGGCGCGCTCGGGTGCGGCGCACAGCACAACAATGGCGAGTAGGAGGCCGGGAAATGCACTCTTCATCTTCGGACTCACTTTCCACTCGGGTTGACGGCCTCTTCGACTACACTCGCACCCACCCTGCCGGAAAGTCGGTAGGCGCGTCAATCACCCGGCGTGGGTGACCGATGCCGTCCCCCCTTGCTCCGTCCTCCTCAGCGAATGGCAAGGTTGCGCGTGACCCCATGGTGCGTTCGTAGGCTGCTTGAAGAGGTCTGAGTTCTGCTCTACCGTTCTTGCAAGGCCAATGCACCGGAAGATCCTCGTGATGGTCTCTGCCTGCCTGATCGCTGCCTGTGGGCAAGATGATCAAATCGGTGGTCCCGCGGCTGCGCTCGTGGCCATGCAGTACAATGTTGCCCAACAGGGCGAAGGTGCTCGCGGTGCGGCTATCGTCGACGACATCAACTCGGTGATGCCCGATTTTCTCGCCGCCGAGGAGTGCACGAACTGCGACTGGCTTGCAGCAGGAGCGGACCTTGCGTTGACGGAGTCGGGCGCAGCCGATGTTGGCCTTGCGTACGACGAGTCGCGGTGGATGCTCGCCGAGCGTGGCGCGTTTCCGCTTGGAGAAAACGATGACGGATGGGGACAGCGCGTGACGAAATGGGGGCTGTTCGAGGACGTTCGGACAGGGTTTGCCGTCTACGTCTACGCCACGCACTGGTGCGTTACGATCCGGACACCGGACGACGCGTGTGATGTGGCGAAGCAGCTCTCGTACTTCGAAATCACTCGACGGCAGATTGCGGGACGCACGTACCCGGACCTGCCGGTCGTCCTTGCAGGTGATTTGAACGTCTTTGATGGTTTCGAGGATGGTCCGGTCATTGAGGAGATCGAGCGGTCGGGGTTCGTTGACACCGTTCGAGCACGAGGACCTGTCGCCGATACCTCAACATTCCAAGGGAACGCGTGGGCCCCGCCAGGGGACATCGACTACATCTTTGCGATGTCGCCGGTCGAAGTAGAAGACGCTTACGTTGATAGGAGCGTGCCGGTAGGAGAAGGGTCAGATCACTTCGCCGTCGTGTCGCGGATTCTCTTCACTGGTCTTCGCTAGCAGGGCGCGCCGGGCGCGGCGCCCGAGTGCGGGGGTCTCTTGGTTCCTGCCGAAGTATGGGTCAGCCACGACGACGCCACGGGTGGCTCGTTGCAGCGCCGCAACCCATCAGCGACGCCGGGATGACACGGCGGTAGGCGGCCGAGAACCTTGTCGCCTAGGAGGAGGAATCGATGAGAAATCGACGGGAGGTCACAGACAAGCACGAGGCGTGGCGCTCCCTTGCGGCGGCCGGCCGAACCGGCGGCAAGTTGGTGCAGGAACTTGGGCCGCTGTGGCTTTGGATGCGGTGGCGTTCGGTGGCAGCCGGAGGGGGGCCGTGAGCCGGACGCACACTCCATGCGCAACGCCCCACAGTGCCGAACGGTAGTGCCCGCGAGAGGAGTACGCGCTGTGAACGAAACTCCAGACGGTATCCGTGGAGGACTGATCGTGGCGGCCTTGGTCGCCGGCTTGGCGTCCTGCCGCCACCCGCAGGAGACAAGGCGCGCAGCGCCACAGGAGCATTTCTTGTGCCTTGCCGTTTCTGCGAAAGCGACGGTTGCGCAGTTGATGCGGGTGAGCGGGGTGATGCTGGGCGTGCGAGACGCGGGCGCTCGACGGCCACAGCTCGAACTCCTGCACCACCCTGCAGCGAGCCGGACGGCGTTCATTGCCTCGTCGTGTCTCGCGGTGGTCGCGCTTGGGAACGAGGAGGAGACCAATGAGGTCGCGAGAATCGCTCACGGGTTGGGCATCGCCACCATCTCCACCAGCCCTGGGCTCGACGTTGCGGGTGACCTGGAGGTCGTGGATGTTTCCCCGAACGTGCGCAATCGGGCTCGGTCGGCCGCGAGGTTCGCGAGGGCGAGAGAGTGGGCCATGCCGATCGTCTTGTCCTCGACCCGAGATCAAGACGCCGTTGCGCAATTTGTCGAGGAATTTGGAGGCGAGCGAGTGGTGCCCGTGTCGTCCGCTGATGCAGCTCGTGCGGCGCTCGAGGCGGACGGTGCGAGCGTACTGATCATCTTCCCGTCAGCTGAGCGTGAGGCGGTGTCCGAGGCGATGCGGGCACTCGCACAGGGAGCTTCCGAGGTGCCCGTGCTGTTCGTTTCTCGCGAGAGCGCGCAGACGGTGAGCGGTGTTGCCGCCTTCGTCGTGTCAAACGAACCGCTGCCCGTCGCGGGCGGCGCGTTCGATGAGCAGTACCGTTCTGCGTTCCACCGGACCACGACAAGTGACGCTGTCTTGGGATACGACGCAGGGCTGCTCGTCGCCCGCGCGTTGTGGGCGGACGGGCCAGTCGCGCGGCTAGGAGTGGACGTCGTCCGGTCAACGCAGCGGCAACTCGCGCTAGGGGACAGGCTTGTTGTGCCGAGAGCCGTGTACGAGATTAGGGCGTTGGATACTGGCGCGATCGTGGGGACGTACTAGTCCTCCGACCGGAGGATCCGGCGGGCAGGCCGAGGCGGCGGAGGCGATTGCTGAGAGCGTCAACGCTGGGCATCGTAGGCCTCGAGGTCGTGAGGGCGTTGTCGTCGACGAGCTGGCCGGTCAGCTCGGGGGGCGGTGCGGGGCGTCGTCGGTCCTTGCGGTGGGCCTCGGAGGTTATCGCGAGCGCGTTGGGGGGCGACGAGGCCGCGCTCGACGATGTCGGCCACCGCGACGCCGAAGACGTGGGTGACGCCCGAAATGGCGAGAAAATGGTGTTGAGAAAATCGGCGGGGGTGCCTGCCGAGCCGTTGACGGCACTAGACGGCTCCTCAACCATCGCCTGAAGCCCGCCTCGGAACGCGCAACGCCACGAAGTCTATGTGGAAATCCAGGTCCCGTTCGCGACGATCCACCTTGGGGTCACCAGCAACGTCACGGGGAGAGCGAGGCTCTCCCCGTCGCCGTTTTCGGGGCGCGCGTCGCCGGCTGGCGACGACGCGGGATCTCGTACCATCGGCGAGCCATGTCCAGCTTCGCCGGCGCCGCGGCCGCGCTGATCGCCGCCCTCGGCGAGCGCGTGATCTCCGAGTCCACCTACGTCGAGACGGTTGGCGCCACCAGCTACCCGGTGCGGCAGCGGATCGGCGTGCGCCGCGACGGCGATACGATCGTCCACTGGGCCACCACGCAGCGTGGCGACGGCGCCGCGGAGCCGGCCGAGGTGGCGCGCTGGGACGAGCGCGGCTTCGTCGGCGCGCTGCTCGCGCAGGCGCACCTGCGCGCCGCGCTAGGCCTGCCCGAGCCGACCGAGGACGAGCAGATCGAGGGCGGGTTGGCCCGGCTGCGCGCCGGCGAGCGCCTCCGCTCGGGCGGCGCCGACGACGGTGGACGCAGCGGCGACGGCGTCGTCCGCGGCGGCTGGACCGAGCTGTCGGGTGACGGTGACCGGTTCGTCCTCGAGCTCGTCAGCTTCGAGCAGGCGCGCGGCGGCGAGCCCGTCTACCAGACCCAGCGCCAGGAGCTCGGGCTCGACGAGCTGCGCGGCCTGCTGGCGACCTCGGATCCGGTGCGCGTGCTGTTCGGCTTGCCGTGGCGGTGAGCCGCGCCGGGCGTCTCGCCGCGCTCACGCCCTGCCGCGGCTCACCCTCGTGCACGTCGTCGACGCGAGCCGGTGTGAGGTCGACTTCCATGCGCGCGGTTCGGCGATCGACGCGTGCGTCCTGCGCGTCGGTCTGGCGGCGGCATGATGCGGAGCGGGCGTTGACACACGCGAGGCGACACGGGTACTCATGACGCTCGAAATCTTGAGGACAAACGACTTCCCGGGGGGGAACGATGCGGCATGGCAAGATCCTGGTCACGTTGATGCTGGGCGCCCTGGCGGCGTGTGAAGGCGCTCAGGGCCCGATGGGCGACATGGGCGACATGGGCGACATGGGCGTCGAGGGTCCCGAGGGTCCCGAGGGTCCCGAGGGTCCCGAGGGGCCTCAGGGCCCGCAGGGGCCCCAGGGGCTGCAGGGCCCGCAGGGCGATCAAGGGCCGCAAGGGCCGAGCGGGACCGTCACCGCGCTGTACGCGTCGTCGGCCGGCAACAGCGCGGCTGCGTTTCCGACCATCGCGGGCGCGGATCGATACCGCGATCTGAACTGCTGGACCGCGGACTACGTCGCCGGGCCGAACGAGCACGCGCTGATCACCGCCTCGATGGGCGTCGTGCTCAGCAGCTCGAGCTGGCTCGACTTCATCGCGATGTACACGGTCAACGGCGGGACGCCGGGCGGCCTCGGCAACGGCTGGACCCTGCAGACGTCGGCCCTGGATCAGAGCGCGACCGTCCACGGCATCGTCGACCTCGTCGAAGGCTCGACGTACCGGTTCGGGCTCGGCATCGTTGCGTACTCGAACGGCATCACGACCAACACGCACCCGTGCCAGACGCTGGTGCAGATCGTGACGTACTGAGCTCCGCGCCCGGAGCCCGCGTGCAACGCCGGCCGGGCGCGGCCGCGCGCCCGATCACAGGAAGGCGACGCCGACCGCGAAGCCGACGTACGGGCGATGGTCGACGCCGTCCGCGCCCGCGCTGAGCCGCGCGGCATCTGCGACTTCGACATGCCCCGGCGATAGGGCAATGGTCGGATCCATCGTCAAGACATTGGAATGATACGTGGCCGTGGGCGCCGGTTGACGGACGGCGTCAACGCCAAGCGACGGCGCGCCGGGCGCAGCGCGCGTTCGTGGGGCGACGGGCCGCCGACGCTTGACCGGGAATGCATGCACGTGTATGCATATGCACGAGTATGCAACCTGGCGCGTTCGAGACCCTCGCCGATCCCACCCGCCGCCGCATCGTCGAGGCGCTGCGCGAGGGCGAGAAACAGGTCGGCGAGATCGTCGCGCGGGCCGGGGTGCACCAGTCCGGCGTGTCTCGCCACCTCCGCATCCTGCACGAGGCTGGCTTCGTGTCCGCGCGTCCCGACGGACAGCGCCGCTTCTACGCGCTCCGGCCCGAGCCGTTCCGCGAGCTCGACACCTGGCTCGCCGGCTATCGCCAGCTCTGGGAGGCGCGCCTCGATCGGTTCGGCGCCGCGCTCGAGGAACGACGGACCGCACGCGACCCCGACCGAAAGGAGCCCCGCAAGTGAGCATCACCGACGCCCCCGGATCAGACGACGCCGCCCGCGACAAGGTCGTCATCGAACGCACGTATCGCGCCCCGGTCGAGGACCTGTGGGCGCTGTGGACGACCAAGGCCGGCTTCGAGTCGTGGTGGGGCCCGGCCGGCTTCCGCGTCGAGGTCCACGCCCTCGAGGCGCGGGTCGGCGGCGCCCTGCGGTACGACATGATCGCGGACGCCCCGGAGGCGATCGCCGCGATGCAGGGCATGGGGCAGCCGCTGTCGCACCACACCCACGGCCGGTTCGCCGAGTGCACGCCGTGCGAGCGGCTCACGCTGGTCCACGTCATCGACTTCGTCCCCGGCGTCGAGCCCTACGAGAGCACGATCGAGGTCGCCTTCGCCGCGCAGGGCGATCACGCGCGGATGGTGGTCACGCTGCACCCGCACCGCGACCCGCACTGGACCCGGATGTCGGTCGAGGGCTTCCGCAGCCAGCTGACCAAGCTCGACGCCCGGTTCGCGGCGTAGCGCCGCGACGGCCCGACGTCCGGGCGCTGCGCGCAGGGGCGCGCCGGGCGATCGCCGCCGCCCGGGGCCGGGTACGGCCGGGGTGTCGCGCCGCGAATCGTGCGCCGACGCCGCGCCTCGCCGCGCTATAGTCGTCGTCGATGTTGCGATGGGACGCCGTGACCAAGCTGGCCGCACGCTTGAACGGCGTGCCGGTCCTGGGCTGCCGCCCCGGCAGCCCCGCCGCGTGCGCCGGGGTGCAGTACGGTGACGTCCTGCTGTCGGTCAACGGTGTGCCCACCCCCGACTGGGGCGCGTACGTCGAGGCCCGCGCCCTGGTGCAGGGCGCGATGCGCCTCGAGGTCTTCCGCGACGGCGCGACCGTGGCGCTGGCGTTCGAGCTGCCGCCGCCGACGGCCACCGACCCGGCGGAGCTGCTCGAGGAGCTGATGGAGCGGCGGGTGCTGCCGCTCGGCGCTGCCGGCCCGGCCACCGACCCCGAGCCGAGCTGACCGACAGGCGCGCGCGGCGCCGTCGGGCGGCCGCCGTGGCGCGCGCCCGCGCCCGCTCAGACCGCCTCGTCGCGGTAGCGCTTGAGCTTCTGGTACAGCGTGCTGCGCGACAGGCCGAGCCGCGTCGCCGCGCGCTCGACGTTGCCGCCCTCGGCGCGCAGCACCTGCTCGACGTGGCGGCGCTCGACCTCCTCGAGCGTCATCGCCTCCGCGGTGGCGCCGTCGTCGTTGCCGCCGAGGTGCAGGTCGACCGCGCGCAACCGGGTCGCGCCGCCCGCGAACAGCAGCGCGCGCTCGATCGCGTTGCGCATCTCGCGGAGGTTGCCGGGCCACGCGTACGCCTGCATCGCGCGGATCGCGTCGGGCTCGAGCTCGATCGGCCGGCCCTGGCCGACGTCGTCGGCGACCTGGCGAACCTGGCGATGGCGCGCCACCAGCTGCTGGCCGTCGAGCGCGACCTCACGGTCTGACGCGGCCGCGGTCGCCGTGGTCGCCGCGTCATCCGACGCCCGACCGAGCCCGTACACCCAACAACCGATACAGCCAGAAGACAGGAGATATCGATGCCCTCGGAGAAGCAGATCGTGGACGCGTTCGAGAAGGTCGCCGCCGAGATGCCCGGCTTCATGGCGGCGTCCCTGGTGGACACCGAGTCCGGCATGACGCTGGGCCTCAAGTCGTTGCGGCCGGACTTCGATCTCGCCGCGGCCAGCGCCTACAACAGCGAGATGGTCAAGCAGAAGCTCAAGATCATGAAGGCGCTCAACCTGCGCACCCACCTCGAGGACATGCTGCTGACGCTGGGCGACCAGATCCACGTCATCAAGCTGGTGGGGACGTCGACGTTCATCTACCTCGCCGTCGACCGCAGCCGGTGCAACCTCGCGATCGTGCGCAACGTGCTGGCCAAGCACGTCGGGGCGTTCAGCTGAACGGCGCGGGTCCCGCATGGCGGTCATCGACAGCGACGCCGGCGAGATCGTGATCCGCGTGGTCTACGATGGCCCCCCCGAGGCCGGCAAGACCACGAGCGTCCGCGCCCTCGCCGGCAGCCTCGCTCAGCCGACGGAGACGCCCGGCGAGGACGCCGGCGGTCGGACCCTGTGGTTCGACTGGATGGAGTACGTCGGCGGCCGCTTCGAGGGCTGTCGGATCCGCTGCCAGATCGTCAGCGTGCCCGGCCAGCGCGAGCTGGGCGAGCGTCGCCGCCGGCTGCTCGAGCACGCCGACGTCGTGGTCTTCGTGGGCGACAGCTCGACCGCCGCGTACCCGCAGACGATCGAGTACCTGCTGGAGCTGCGGACGATCCTGGCGGCGCGCGTCGGCGGCGGGGTCGGGGTCGGCGTCGTGCTGCAGGCCAACAAGCGCGATCTGCCGGACGCGGTCCCGCTCGCCGCCATGCGCGAGCGGCTGGGCGAGGCGCGCTGGGACGTCGGCGTCGTCGAGTCGGTAGCGGCTGACGGCACCGGCATCCGCGAGGCGTTCGTCTACGCGGTGCGGCTGGCCCTCGACCGCGTCCGCGAGCTGATGTCGCGGCGCGAGCTGGCAGAGGGCGCGGGGGCGCGGACCGGCGCCGAGGACCTGCTCGCCGCGCTGCGCGCGGGCGGCGACCCCGGGGCGCGCGACGCCGTCGTCGTCGAGCGCGGCCCGGCGAGCCTGGCGGCGGAGCTGCTGCGCGAGGTGATGTCGTGCGAGCAGCGCAGCGTCGACCCGCTGGCCGAGCCGCGCCTGGTGACGACCGGGGCGCCGCGACCGCCCGACGCCTCGGTGCCCAGCGGCGCGATCTGGCCGCCGGTCGAGGGGCGCGCGATCCTGCACGACATGGCGACGACCCCGCTGGCGCCGCGGTCGCTGTCGAACGGTGGCTGGGCGGCCGGGCTCGGCAGCGGCTGGCGGGTCGTCACCGGGCCGGCCGCCACGTTCCCGTCGCTCGACGAGGGCCGCGCGGCGTTGATCCAGTGGGCGCGCCTGCACGCCGCCAGCGCCCACGCGATCTCCGCGCACCGCTGCATCGTGCTGGCCGCCGACGACGCCCGCGGCTGGCGGCTGTGGCAGATCGTGCGCGCCGAGGACTCGCTGCGGCACGTCGTCGAGGCGGCGCTCCGCGAGCCGCGCTGCGAGGTGCTGATCGAGCGGCTGTGTCAGGTCGCCCAGCAGCTGCTGGACGCCGACCGCCAGCTGGCGCGGGCGCCGGTGTCCTTGCCGTGCAACCTCGACACGATCGGCCCCGCCGAGACCCGGCCGGTCTACATCGGCATGATGCCGGAGGACGGCGGCGGGGCGCCGGCGCCGCGCCTCGAGGTCGACGCCGCGCGCCTGCTGCGGACCCAGCTGGCGCCGATGGTCGCCGCCGACGTCGCCGAGCGGCGGGGCGATCTCGGCCGCGCGCTGGCGAGCCTGCCGCGGTCGTTCCAGCACGCCGAGACGATCGTGCCGACCCTGGCGGCGATGCTCGCCGACGGCGCGTAGCGGCGCCGGCGCGCCGGGCGCTCACGCCAGCGCGGCGAAGCGGTCGCGGAGCCAGCGGCGCAGCCCGACCAGCTCGGGCCGGGCGCGGTCGGCCTTGCGACACACGAAGTGGTAGCGGTCGGGCAGGGGGAAGCGCACGTCGAGCGGCGCGACCAGGCGGCCGCCGCGGATCCACGGCGCGACCAGCGGGAACAGGCCGACCGCGACGCCGAGGCCCTGCTCGGCGGCGCGCATCGTGGCCAGGAAGCTGTCGAGGACCAGGTCGCGCGCGGGCAACAGCGCGCCCAGGCCGGCGGCCTCGAGCCGGGCCCGGACCCCGACCTTCGCGAACGACGGCACGGTCAGCAGCTGGCCGTCGCGGATCGCGGCGGCGCGCAGGGCGCCGCGGCCGTCGACCAGCGCCGGCGCGCACACCAGGCTGGCGGTGACGTCGGTGAGGACGGTCGCCGCCAGGCCGGGCCAGGCGCCGCGACCGAGGCGGACGCCGGCGTCGGCCTCGCCGCCGGCGATGTCGGCGAGCGCGAGGCTGGTCTCGAGCCGGAGGTCGAGGTCGGGGTGGGCGCGGCGGAACGTGTGCAGCTCGGGCAGCACGACCTCGTAGGCGACGAACGGCAGCATGCTGACCCGCAGCGCGCGCCGGGCGCGGGCCGCGACGAACGCCTCGGCGCCGCGGCGGTAGCAGGCGATCGTGTCGGTGGCGACGCGGAAGAAGTCGACGCCGTGCTCGGTGAGCCGGACCGCGCGGGGCAGGCGGTGGAACAGCGGCACGCCCAGGTGATCCTCGAGCGACCGGATCTGCTGGCTGACCGCCGACGGCGTGACGTGCAGCTCGGCGGCGGCGTGCTTGAAGCTGCCGCGGCGCGCCGCGGCCTCGAAGGCGTAGACAAGCTGGATCGGAGGGAGTGTCATCGCGGCGGTTTGGGCCATCGTAGCCCATCCCATGCTGGCTGCAGGCTTAGCGATCCTAATCTATAGAGCAGAACTTCGAGGTGGTGCGCGACCGCGCCGGGGCCCACGGTGGGGCCATGACGGTTCACCACATCAGCTGCGGAACGATGTGCCCGATCACGGTCGGGCGCATGGTGTGTCACTGCCTGGTCGTCGAGACCGACGCCGGCCTGGTCCTGGTCGAGACCGGCCTCGGCACCGCCGACGTCGCCGAGGCGTCGCGGCGGCTGCGCCGGAGCTGGCGGCTGCTGGCCCGGCCCGGGCTCGACGTCGCCGACACCGCGGTGCGCCAGCTCGCCGCGCTGGGCTTCGCGCCCGACGACGTCCGCCACATCGTCGTCACCCACCTCGATCTCGACCACGCCGGCGGCATCCCCGACTTCCCGCGCGCGACCGTGCACGTGCACCGCCGCGAGCTCGCCGCCGCGACCGCGCGGGCGACCCGCAAGGCGCGCAACCGCTACGTCCCGGCGCACCTCGCCGACCCGGCGCGCTGGCGCACCTACGAGGAGACCGGCGAGCGCTGGTTCGGCTTCGACAGCGTGCGCGCGCTCGGAGACACCGACCCGGAGATCGTCCTGGTGCCGCTGCCTGGTCACACCGAGGGCCACACCGCGGTCGCGGTGCGCGACGGCGCGCGCTGGCTGCTGCACTGCGGCGACGCCTACTTCCACCGCAACACGCTGGTCGGCGCGCGGGCGCCGCTGGCGCTGGCGTGGTTCGAGCGCCGGATGGAGACCGAGGCGGCGCCGCGGCGTCGCAACGCGGCGCGCCTCGCCGAGCTGGCGCGGGACCACGGCGACGAGATCGTGATCTTCAACGCGCACGACGCGGCGCAGTTCGACGAGGCCCGGGGCCGCGCCGCGGGCTGACCCGTCGCGGCGGCGGGGCCGTACGACGGGCGTGCCCCGGCCGTCCCGGGCTGGTACGATGAGGTCCAACCTTTCGAGGGGGACGAGGATGGACCTGCGCATCCGTGTGCTCGGGGCGACCGCCCTGCTGGTCGGGGCCTGTGGGGGCCCGCAACCCGGTGACTTCGTCATCGTCGGCGAGCCGATCAACGGCGTCGAGCCGCAGGCCGCGCGCTACGCGATCTTCGACGAGTCGGAGAGCCAGATCGACGTCGACTCCGACGGCACCGCCGAGGACGTCACGACGGTGCTGGTGCTGGTGTCCGACCACGAGGATCTGTGTGGCGAGCTGGCCGACGATCCCGAGGCGGTGGCCACCGCCTCGGACATCACCTACGTCACGCTCAACGCGCGGCTGGTGCGCGCCGCCGGCCTGGACGGCCTGGTCGCGGGCGCCAGCCTGGTCAGCGGCTCCGGCAACGGGCCGCTCGACGATCGGGTCAGCTTCCAGTTCACGGCGGTGGCCGGCGGCGTGGTCCAGGCCGACATCTACGGGCCCGCGGTGGTCGTCGACGTCACGCGCTTCGACGGCGACGCGCTCGGCTTCGACTTCTCCGGGACCCTGACCGACGACTACACCGATCCGACCGCCGTCGGGACGGTCGACCTCGCGCTCGGTGGCACCGGCGTCGAGGCGACGCGCTGCGCCGCGTTCTGAGCCCGGCGGCGACGGTGCGGCGACCGGGCGCGCGCGCTCACAGCGCGCCGCCGAACGAGAACAGGAACTGCGGCGTCGGGTCGGTGGCGTCGAGCGGCACCGCCCAGTCGAAGCGCAGCGGCCCCAGCGGGCTGCGCCACAGGATCGACGCGCCCACCGAGCGGAACGCGGTGAGCCCGGTCGGGCCCCACGCCGCGTCGGTGTTGCCGCGGAGCGCCGCGTCGGCGAAGCCGGCCACCGACAGGCCGACCCGCGACCACACCGGCAGCTCCAGCTCGACGCGGCCGACCGCCTCGAGGTTGTCGCCGGTGGCGACCACGCCAGCCGGCGTCCACATCGTCGTGCCGATCGAGCCGATCGGGTAGCCGCGGCCGTCGACGTGGCCGTCGTGCTGCAGCCGCACCGCGAGCGGGACGCCGCCGGGGTCGTCGCTGCGGATGTAGCTGCCGTGGCCGTGCAGGCGCAGCGTGAACGGGCCGAGCGGGCGGGCGTCGTCGAAGCTGCCGCCGAGCTGGACGAACCCGTGCTCGGAGCCCAGGCGCGGATCCGCGGCCTCGGCGAACAGCTCGACGCGGCGCCCGTGGCGGGGCAAGGTCGGCGCGTCGAGGGTGTCGCGCACCAGGCCGGCCCGCAGGGTCGCGATCCGGCCGTCGCCGAGGTCGCGGCCGGCGACGCCGAGGTCGCGGCCGGTCACCGGGCCGCCGCCGGGCTCGAGCGCGACCTGCTCGAGCTGGTAGCGCAGGTAGCCGCGGGTGTGGGCGTCGACGGCGTGGCCGAGCGTGATCGCGCCGCCGGCGCCGTCGCGGGTGAAGCCGGGGTAGGCGCGGCGCACGTCGAACAGCTCGGTGCGCAGGTCGAGCCCGGTGCCGAGGACGTCGTCGACGCCGTGGGTGAGCCGGAACGCCTGGGCGCGCGCCGAGAGCTCGGCCGACAGCGCCAGGCGCTGGCCGGTGTGGAACAGGTCGTCCTGCGCGACGGCGGCCCCGAAGACGAAGCCGTCGTCGGGGTCGAAGCCGGCGGCGAGCTCGAAGCGGCCGGTCGGCGCGGCCCGCGCGTCGTCGTCGGTACCGGCGGCCGGCGGCCGCGCCGCCACCGTGCCGGGTGCACCGTCGGGCGCGTCGCCCGGCGGCGCCGCCGCGGGTGGGACCTCGGGCGCGTCGTCGGCGCGCGCGGCCCCGAGGCCGCCGATCAGGACGCAGGGCGTGAGCACGGCGACCATCGCGCGTGGAGTCCTCATGGCCGGTACAGACCGGCGTGCGCCGGGTCCTGTTGCCCACGACGTGTCGCATCGTCGCCGCGTGGGCGCGGGTCGGCGTGCGCTTCGGCCAGGTCGTGCCAGGGTGCGGCCACCGCGCGCGCAGATCTCGAGCGCTCCCGACCTGCCCGGAAAGGCAGTCCGGCGCGAGTTGTCCCGAGCGTCCAGCGGGTCGAGGCTACACGCCAAGGAGAGAGACCGATGCCCACCATGAGAGCCGTCCAAGTCAGCCAGCCCAACGGGCCCTTCGAAGTCGTCGAGCGCGAGATCCCAACGCCGGGCCCCGGGTGGGTGCGGGTCAAGGTCGAGGCCTGCGGCGTCTGCCACAGCGACATGTTCGTGCGCGCCGGCGCGTTCCCCGGCATGACGCTGCCGCGGATCCCGGGCCACGAGATCGCCGGGACCATCGACCGCGTCGGCGACGGCGTCCACGCGTGGAAGGCGGGCGATCGGGTCGGCGTCGGCTGGCACGGCGGCCACTGCTTCCAGTGCGATCCGTGCCGGCGCGGCCGCTTCATCAACTGCGTCAACGGCAAGGTCACCGGGATCAGCCACGACGGCGGCTACGCCGAGTACGCCGTGGTGCCCGCCGAGTCGCTGGCGCGCATCCCCGACGCGCTGTCGGCGATCGACGCCGGACCGCTGCTGTGCGCCGGCGTCACCACGTACAACGCCCTGCGCAACAGCGGCGCGCGGCCCGGCGACGTCGTGGCGATCCTGGGCATCGGCGGCCTCGGCCACCTCGCCGTGCAGTACGCGGCGCGGATGGGCTTCCGCACCGTGGCGATCTCGCGCGGCGCCGACAAGGCGACGCTGGCCCGCGAGCTCGGCGCCCACGAGTACATCGACACCCAGGCCGAGACCGCCTCGGAGGGGCTGCAGCGCCTCGGCGGCGCCGACCTGGTGCTGGCGACGGCGCCCAGCGCCGAGGCGATCGCGAGCACCGTCGGGGGCCTGGCGTCGCGTGGCAAGCTGCTGATCGTCGCGGCGCCGGCCCAGTCGCTGTCGGTGTCGGCGATGGGCCTGCTCAGCGGCAAGACCGTCGCGGGCTGGCCCAGCGGCAGCTCGATCGACTCCCAGGACACGATGGCGTTCAGCGCGCTGACCGGGGTGCGGCCGCGCACCGAGACCTTCGAGCTCGACGACGCCGAGCGGGCGTTCCACCACATGATGGAGAACAAGGCGCGGTTCCGCGCCGTGCTGGTGCCCTGAGCCGCCTCCGTGGCGTCAGGCCAGGCGCGCGGCCGGCCCCGGCCGGGCCAGGGCCAGCCGGGCCGCGCCGGGGTCCCGCGCGGTCAGGGCCGGAGGTTGGCGTTGCTCGGATCGCCGATGTCGCAGCCCGACCAGTCGAAGACGCCGGCGTCGACGTCGGGCGGCATGGCGTCGACGGTGCAGTAGACCCCGCCGTCGGGCGTGCGCGGGCCGCGCACGCACTCGGTGGCGCAGTTGCAGACGAAGCCCGGCGGACACTGCTGGTCGTGCGCCCACGTGTCGCAGCGGCCGCACGTCGACGCCCCGGGATCCGAAGGGCAGGTGAGGTCCCAGCACGACGTGGCGTCGACGGCGGCCGCCGTCCCATCGCACCCGGCCGGCGACAGGATCAGCGCCAGCACGATCAGGTGGCGGCGCATCGAGCCCCGGTCGCGGCTCGCCCGGCCCGCTGGCCGGCCGCGCCGCTCAGGACCCGCCATCGTCGCCATCGCCGCCATCGCCGCCATCGTCGTCGGAGCCGGCCGTGCCGTCGACCTCGGCCTTGAGCTCCTCGATGCGCTCGCACAGGCCGGCGAAGGTCGCGGCGACGTCGACGTCGTCGCCGTCCTCGATCTGCTTCGACAGGATCGTCAGGGGGAACACCAGCAGCTCGGTGTCGCGGTAGCGCAGCGCCGGGGCCCGGCCGTCGGCGTCGTCGACGACGGCCCAGGTCAGGCCGTCGACGTGCGCGGCGAGCCGCAAGCCGAGGACGACGCCGAGGCACTGCAGCTGGTAGGTCTGATCGGCGGCGGGCACCCCGGCGTCGAGCAGCGCCTGCAGGGTGGCGAGGTCGCCGTCGTCGCGGGCGAGGCCGTGGCCGAGGTGGGCGCGGGCCAGCTGATCGACGACGACGAACTGCTGGGCCAGGCCGTCGAGGTCGTCGGTCAGCGGGACCTCGATGCTCTGGTCATCGTCGTCCATCGCGCCGACCGTACACCGAGTGCCGGCGGGTGGTGGCCGGGTTCGAGCCGGGTGAGACCCGCCGCGCCGGGGGCGGGCCGCGGATTCGGCTGGATCGGGGCCCGGGGATGTGTATCGTGCGCGGATGTCACGCCGGCTCCTGGTCCTGACGGTCTGCGCCGCGCTGGCGGGGTGCGCCAACGCCGAGGTGAGCTCCGACGCCGGGGCCCGCGACGCCGCGACGCCCGACGCGGCCGCGCCCGATGCCGCGCCCGACGCGGTGCCCGCCGACGCGATGCCCGACGGCTGCGTGCCCGTCGCCGAGCTGTGCAACGGCGTCGACGACGACTGCGACCAGGCCGTCGACGAGGACCTCGGCCTCGGCGACGCCTGCGACGGCCCCGACAGCGATCTGTGCGCCGAGGGCGTCGTGGTGTGCGCGGCCGACGCGATCGGGACGGTCTGCGACGACGCCACCGACGACACCGTCGAGACCTGCAACGACGTCGACGACGACTGCGACCTCGCGACCGACGAGGACTTCGCGCTCGGCACCGCCTGCGATGGCGCCGACGGCGACGCCTGCGTCGAGGGCGTCGTCGTGTGCGCCGCCGACGGCACGGCGACCTGCGACGACACCACGTCGACGACCGTCGAGCTGTGCAACGGCCTCGACGACGACTGCCGCAACGGCGTCGACGACGGCTACGCGGTCGGCCAGGCCTGCACGGTCGGCGTCGGCGGCTGCGCCCGCAGCGGCCTGTACCAGTGCAACGGCGACGGCTCCGGCGTGCTGTGCAGCGTGTCGCCGGGCAGCCCGACCGCCGAGACCTGCGGCGACGGCATCGACCAGGACTGCAACGGCGCCGACGTCGCGTGTCCCACCAACGACGGCCCGGCCGGCGCGATCAACATCTCCGCCGGTGGCACCTACTCGGTCGACCTGACCGCGGCCCGCGACGACGACGCCTACAGCGGCACCGGCTGCGGCAGCACCGGCGGCCGTGACGTCTTCTACACGTTCACGCTGCCGGCCGCCGAGGTCGTCTACCTCGACACCTTCGGCTCCAGCTTCGACAGCGTCATCCGGCTGTATCAGGGCGCATGCACCGCCCGCACCAGCCCGGTGTGCGACGACGACGCCGGGGTCTGCACCGGCACCCAGAGCCAGCTCGCGACCCAGCTCGCCGCCGGCACCTACTGCGTCGTCGTCGACCAGTACTCGTCGTCGCAGACCACCGGCTCGATGGTCCTGACCTTCACCCGCGGCGGCCGCACCGGCACCAAGATCAGCACCGCCAGCGGCAGCCAGACCGGGGACACCTGCACCGGCACCGACGTCAGCGACGGCAGCTGCCGCGCCAACACCGCGCCCGACGTCGGCTACTTCTTCACGGTGTGCCCGTCCGAGACGCGGACCGTCGGCGCCAGCACGTGCACCGGCACGACCTGGGACTCGGTGCTGTACCTGCGCAAGGCGCCGCTGACCACCGATCTGGCGTGCAACGACGACGCCACCGGCTGCGGCAGCGCCGGGCTGCAGTCGTCCTTCAGCGGCGCCAGCGCGTCGGGCCCCGGGCTGTTCTGGCTGATCGTCGACGGCTACAGCAGCAACTGCGGCGCCTACACCGTCACGTACACGATGTGAGCGGGCGGGCCGTCGCGGCGCGCCCTGTCGATCGGCTCGCTCGCCCGCAGACGGGCTCGCAGCGCCTGCACCGAGACCGCCTCGCGCAGACGCCCGGCTCAGGTCGCGACCGCCGCGACCAGCCGGGCCCGCAGCTCGGCGGCGCTGGCGGGCCGCGCGTCGACCGCCGGCGACGTCGCCGCGGCCAGCACCGCGCGCAGCCCGGCCGGGACGGCGTCGGGGAGGTGGTCGACGGCGGCGCGCCCGTCGCCGTGCAGCGGCGGGCCGCCGCTCAGCGCGTGGATCGCGAGCAGGCCGGCGCCGAACAGGTCGGCGCGGTGGTCGGGGTCGCGGGCGACGAGCGCCTCGGGCGCCATGAACCCGGGCGTGCCGGCGCGCTCGTCGACCGGGGTCAGGCGGCGGCGCCGGGGATCGAGCGCGACGCCCAGATCGAGCAGCACGACCCGGTCGCCGCGGCCGATCATGACGTTGGCCGGGGTGACGTCGCGGTGGACCAAGCGGCGGTCGTGGAGCGCGGCCAGGCCGTCGAGCACCTGGGCGACCAGGTGGACCGTCCGGGTCACGGACAGACGGCGCTGGTGCTCGACGACGCGGTCGAGCGTGGCGCCGGCGACGTGGCGGAGCACCGTGTACGGCACGCCGCGATCGTCGCCGTGATCGTGGACCGCGACGACGTGGGGCGAGTCGATCGCCGCCAGCAGGATCGCCTCGCGGCGGAAGCGCTCGACCGCGAGCGGCCGCGACACCAGCTCCGGGTGCATGCGCTTGATCGCGACCTTGCGGTCGAGGCGGAGATCGTGGCCGAGGTGGACGTCGGCCATGCCGCCGCGGCCGACCCGGCCGTCGAGCCGGTAGCGCCCGGCGATCACGTCGGGGGACGGCAGCGGCGCGTCGCGCCGGCACAGCCCGTCGGGGCGGGTCACGAGCTCTGCGTCGCTGGTCGAAGTCCCGGTCACGCGCTACCTCCCAGCTCCGTGGTGCCACGGCGTCGATGCCGCCGAGGCACGACTCACGGCGATCTCCCGCGACCTCACCCGCGACGGGTGGGCGATGATGTCGGTGCGCGGCGCACGCGTCGGCGGCGATGCCGAGCCGCGTCACGGCGGCAGGGTGCCAGGATCGTTGCCGGATCGAATCGAGGGTTGATCGCCAGGCGTGGCGGGATATCGTGGAGGCATGGAGGACGGTCCCAAGGCAGGGGGGGACGCGCCGCACGTGGTGATCGTGGATCCGTCACCGGCGCGTCGGCGCCGGATCTCGACGGCGGTCACCAACGCCGGGGGCGTTCCGATCGAGGCGGCGACGCCGCTCGAGGCGGTGGTGCGGGTCGGCGCGTCACGGGTGCCGCCGGCGGCGGCGGTGGTCGCCGAGCAGGCGACGCAGACCGACAGCGCCGAGCTGATCGGCTACCTGCGCGACACGCTCGCCGGCGCGCCGGTGGCGCGGCTCACCGACGAGGCCAGCGACGACGCCGACGCCGAGGTCGACGGCGCCGCGCCGGTGCTGCCGATCGAGGACGCCGGCAGCGAGCTGACCGCGCGGGTGCGATCGCTGATCCCGGAGACCTGACGGCGCGCCGCCGCGGGCGCGGCGCGGTCGGGGCCGTCGCCGGCGATCACTTCGGCGCGGGGGCGGCCGGGGCCGGCGCGGCCGGGGCCGCGCCGTCGTCGCCGGCGCCGAGCGACGCCGGCAGCGGCGGCAGCTCGGACAAGGCGGGCATCAGGACGATCTCGATGCGCCGGTTGTGCTGGCGACCGGCGGCGGTGTCGTTGCCCTTGGCGGGATCGTGCTCGCCGGCGCCCGCCGCCACCAGGTTGGCCGGGTTCATGCCGGCCTGGACCAGGAACCGCGTCACCGTGAGGGCCCGCGCGGTCGACAGCTCCCAGTTGTCCTTATAGACGCTGCCCTTGAGCGGGAGGTTGTCGGTGTGGCCGACGACCAGGAAGCGGCGGTCGAGGAACTTCTTGAGGATGATGCCGACCTCGAGCACCGCGAGCTCGCCCTTCTTCGAAAGGTCGGCCGAGCCCGA
The DNA here is from genome assembly GCA_020633495.1 of Kofleriaceae bacterium. Lineage (GTDB taxonomy): Bacteria > Myxococcota_A > Polyangia > Haliangiales > Haliangiaceae > WYBA01. Next base: position 60,990 of record JACKDR010000017.1, read on the forward strand.
CGAGAACAGCACCTCGGCGGGCAGCTCGACGACGAGGTTGCCGCGCCGCGACGTCACCGCGAGCTGGCCGGTGTCGATCATCTCGGCGAACTGCTTCTGGATCTCGGTCATCGCCGCGATCCGCTTCTCGGCCTCGGCGCGGGCGGCGCGCAGCGCCGTGAGCTCCTCGCGGGTGGCGTCGAGGTTGTGCTCCATCTTCGACAGCTGGGCGTCGATCTCCTGCTGGCGGGTGGTCAGCTGCGCGTTGTCGCCCTGGCAGGTGGTGAGCTGGGTCGTCGCGGTGTCGCGCTCGCCGGCGGCGCGGCCGAGCTCGGCGCTGCACACGTCGAGGCGCGCGCCCCGCTCCTTGGCGCTCTCGCGGTACTGCCACGCGAAGTAGCCGCCGGCGCCGGCGGCGCCGGTCATGAGGATCGCCCACAGCAGCAGGCGCCACGGGAAGCGGCGCGGCGGGCGACCGCCGACCGCGGGCGCCACCTTGCCGACGGTCACGCCCTCGGATTCGTCTCGCTTGGCCATGCCTGATGGTAGCGAAAACCCCGGCGCCAGATCGCGTGGTGCACCCCCGGTAAGGCAGGGCACAGCCGGCGATCGCGACGCGTCGCGGCGCGACCGCCGCCGCCGCCGCCCCGGGGCGGGGGGCGCCCCTACGCGGCGTCGATGATCGTGCCGTTGTCCTCGCCGCGCAGGGCCTTGAGGACCTCACCGGGCTCGAGCCCGTTGACGATCTGCAGCTGCTTGCACCAGCGGGCCCGCGGCAGGTACTCGACGACGACGCGCTCGACGACGACGTCGGGCAGATCGCGCGCGGTCAGCTCGGCCGCGGTGATGCGGGGGATGTGCTGGGCCGCCGGGTCCTTCTTGGGATCGTCGGTGTACAGGCCGTCCTCGTCCTTGATGAAGATCGCGCGCGGCGCGCCCAGGAACTCGGCCGACAGGAAGACGCCGGCGTCGGTGCGGTGCGGCGGGATCCGCGACCCGGCCTCGCGCTTCTCCCAGTAGCCGAACGGCGGCATGCCGCTCATGACCGGGATGCAGCCCAGCTGCAGGTACAGCGGCAGCTTCTCGAAGTCGTCGGGCAGGATGTACAGGCCGCCGTGGCGGGCCAGCAGCATCTGCACCATCCGGCCGTTCTGCATCGGGATGTACTTGCCCAGCGTCGCCATGACGCCGACCGGCATCTCCAGCTCGGAGGCGATCGAGTAGATGTGGCGGGCGCGGGTGCCGCCGCCGACCAGGACGACGACCTGGATGCCCTCCTTGCGGGCGGCGATCAGCTCGTCGAGCACCGGGAACAGCGCGGCGCGGCCGCGGTCGAGGATGCTCTGGCCGCCGATCTTGACGACCCGGACGTCGGGCATCAGCGCGACCGGCCGGTAGTCGATCGCGCCCTGGTCGTGGCCGGTGAGGGTCGAGCCCGACAGGGCCGAGTCGAGGGTGCGGCGATCGGTGGTCACGGGGCCTCCCGGGTGATCAGCGTGCCGACGTCCTCGCCGCGCAGCGCGGCGGTCAGGGCGCCGCGCTCGAGGCCGTTGACGATCCGCACCGTGGCGAGGTGGTTGGAGTTGGCCCAGGCGTCGAACAGCGCCTCGTCGAGGATGTTCTCGGCCGGCGGGTTGGCCCGCAGCTCCGGCAGCGAGATGCGCGGGATGAACCGGGCGTCGTCGTGCTTCTTGGGATCCTTGTCGTAGAGGCCGCGCTCGTCCTTGACGAAGATCACCTGCTTGAAGCCCAGGACCTCGGCCATCTGGAACAGGCCGAAGTCGGAGCCGTGCATGGGCAGGTTGCCCTCCTCGGGCGGCGGCTCCCACAGGTGGTACGGCGGGATCGAGATCGCGATCGGCGTGATCCCCGAGCTGAGGTAGAGCGGCAGGTCCCAGAAGTGATCGCGCTGCATCGGCATCGAGCCGTGCTTGGCCATCAGCGCGTTGAGGAGGATCGCGTTGAGCTCCTCCATCGCGCCGACCAGCTGGGCGACGCCGCCGACCGGCAGGCCGAGGTCGAGCGCGATCGACATGGTGTGGCGGACCCGGGTGCCGCCGCCGACCGCGAGCACCAGCTTGTGGTCCTTCTTGCACTCGGCGAGCTCCTCGACCAGCGGCAGGATCGCGTCGCGTCCGCGGTCGAAGATGCTCTGTCCGCCGATGCCGACGAGCGTGACGTCGGGGAAGATCTGCAGGTCGTGGTCGCTGTCGGTCCCGGCGAGCACGCCGCGGTTCTGCAGCGATTCGCGCATCAGGGGGGACTTGATGTGGGTGCGGCCATCGCCTTCGACGAGCTTGGTCATGCGGCCTCTCTCTGGGGCGTTTCGGGTCGGGTGTCGAGCGCAGCGATCAGCGGGGCCGTGACCAGCCCCGACAGCGCTCCGAATGTAGCGTGGACGACGAGCCCTGGGATCAGCACGGCGAACACGATCGCCGGGGGCTGCACCGCCAGGGCGATCAGCGTGATCGTCGCGAACCGGCCCAGCGCGGCGATCAGCCCCAGCATCGACCAGGCCAGGACCCGGCGGAACCGGCCGCCGCGGGCCAGGGCACGCGCCGGCGCGAACAGCAGATCGATGAAGATGCCGGGCGCGACGTGCTTGGCGATCTCGAAGACGCCGTAGCGGCCGTCGCCCATCAGGAACGCGACCGTGCCCATGGTGAGTCCGGTCAGCGTCGCGCCGGCGCGGGTCCGGGTCATGCTCGCCGCGACCAAATACAGCGGGATCAAGAGGACGCCCTTGTGGCCGGGCGCGAACGGCAGGCCGGGCAGGAGCTTGAGCACCTTGATGCCCAGCATGGTCAGCGCGACGCCGGCGATGACCGCGGTGTCGCGCGCGGCGCGCGGCGGCAGATCGGGATCGCGCTCGGCGAGGTGACGCTCGACGCGGTCGACGTGGCGGTGCAGGGCGCGGGTCAGGGTCGAGACGTCGCCGCGGGCCAGGCGCTTGACTCCGGCCCAGAAGCCCTCGCCCTTCTCGTCGCCGCCGCCGCCGCCGCCGTCGCCCATGCCGGTGCGGCCGCCGTCGCCGCGGCCACCGCGGCCGCGCCCGCCACCGCCACCGCCACCACCGCCGCCGCCGCCGCCGCCGCGACCCTTGCCGCGGCCCTCGGTGCCCATCAGCGCCAGCGTGGCGTCGATCGCCGCCGCGGCGAGGCGCGGCATGCCGAGCCGGCGCAGCCCGGTGGCCAGCGATCGCGGATCGCCGGCGCGGGCCACGTGCGACGCCACGACGACGGTGAGGATGCGCAGCGCCATGGTCGCGCCGGCCAGCGCGCCCATCGTGTTGACCTCGAGCTCGAACCAGCGCAGGTCGAGCGTGACCCAGCGATCGCTGCCCGGGTCGTTGGCGAACAGCGCGTAGCCCGCGATGATCAGCGCCGACAGCGGGATCAGCTTGCGGGTCTGGCGGAGCAGGGCGCGGCCGCCGAGGCCGAGCGCCAGCCACGCCGAGGTCATCACGACCGTGACGATCGCGACCATCCACCAGCGCGGCAGGAAGAAGACGCCGAGCGCGCACGCGATCAGGAACCCGACGCGCACGCGCGGGCCGCCGGGGAAACTTCGCGTGGTCTGCACGAGGACAGCCTAGCCCGGATCGTGGTTCGAGCTGGCTGCGTGGCGGGTCACGGGTGCGCGGACCAGAGCTGGTAGCTGCCCGAGCCGAGCATGACCTGCGTCCCCGGCTCGAAGTACGGCTTGAGCAGGAGCACGTGGTAGCCCTCGGGGGCCGCCCAGATGTGCTCGAAGCTGCCCTCGCACTCGCCGTTGCCGCCCGAGTGGACGCCGACGGTGACTTCCTCGCCGGTCGCCGGATCGTTGTAGGTCACGATCTCGTCGCGGCCCTCGCCGGTCACCGTGTAGACGTGGGTCGACAGCGACGGCACGTCGCCGCAGGTCCCGGCGTCGGCGACCGCCATGGTCACGGTCCACGTCCCTTGCGGGACGCACCCCAGGTCCGGCGTCGGAGGGGTGCCCTCCGGCGCGAAGGTTCCGGAGACGTTGAGCTGCGCCTCGCACAGCGCCAGCTCCGGCAGGCCGTCATCGCCGGCGACGGTGTCGTCGCCTCCGACGGATCCCGGTGAGCAGGCGGCCATCGCGAGTCCCAGCATGCAAACAGTCGTTCGCGCGCGCATGGGCGGACGATTGAGCAAGAGCCGAGCCACCGCTCAACTCGCGGGAAACACTGTGGGTGCCCCCCGACGATCCGAGGGTGCCGAGGCCCCATGGAAGGAAGCCAGACCCCGGCGCGGTCGCGGCCCCTTCCTTATGGGCACGTGAACGCGTCGAGAACGGGGTCGATCGGGTCGGGACGAGCCTGGTGGGGCGAACCATCGTTGGGTGGGGCCCGAGACCCGGGGGGTACACCTCCCACCGGGGGAGTCCTCCCTCCCCGCATCCAGGCGATCCCTGTCCCCGTAAGTGGTCGAGATCAAACCAAGTTACACGGATGTAAACCCGGCATGCCGGCTGCACAAAGACTCGCCAGCAACCCAACCCCCCCCCTCACTAATTCCGCCGGAGGAGGCAGTGATGACCAGCAAGCTCGCGGGAATCTTTTTTGGAGCCAGCATCGTTCTGGCGACCGGCTCGGCCTTCGCGGCGCCCGGAATCTATGACCTCGAAGTGCACAACGGCGACAACGCCGGCCGTGCCTACCCCGGTGAGGACCGGCGGCGGAACAACAACGACCAGGAAGGCGCCGGCCTCGAGCACACGCGCTGCGCCGTGCTCCCCAACGCGCCCGGTGGCGCGCGCCTGATGTGCGTCGGCACCGGCAGCTACACCGACATCCCCAACAGCCCGGTCACCGACCGCATCCAGGTGCTGTGCACCAGCCACAAGCTGGACGCCACCCAGGGCCTGGTGCAGAGCGCGATGCGCTACGTCACCAACAACCGCGGTGACGAGTACCAGAACGGTCACGACCCGGTGATCGCCGCGGCCTTCAACGGCACCGCCGCGGCCATCTACTACAACTACGACCCGGACAACAACACCCGCCTGTGGGGCAAGATCCTCGGCCCCGACTGCGAGGAGCTCACCCCGCAGACCCAGCTGCTGGCCAAGAACAACGACAACGTCCTCGGCCACGCCGGCAACCAGATCGCCGTCTACGACTCCGCGACCGAGACCCGCTTCGGCTCCTGCGGCATCGGCAACGGCAACGGCCGCGACGACATGTGGTGCATCGGCGTCACCGCGACCAAGAGCGAGCAGGGCTACAAGATCCAGAAGACCTGGGAGGTGAACGCCGAGACCGAGGAGGAGCGCAGCCGCCCGGTCGCGCTGCCGACCCCGATGGCCGACACCATCCTCGAGTGCGCCGCCGTCGGCAACACCCAGCCGCCCAACCGCGGCGTCCGGTGCTCGCTGATCAACACCGCGCCTGACGTCCCGCAGGACCAGCGCGTCATGTGGCGCAAGTACATCGAGCAGCGCGAGGGCAAGATCTACCGCACGACCCCGTCGGTCAGCATGATCATGAACCCCGACGGCTCGCCGAGCGACACGTACATCGTCACGTACGTCGAGGTCGACACCAACAACCGCAACGGCCGCAGCAAGGGCCGCACCTCGCTGAAGACCGTGCCGGTCCGCGTCACCGCCGGTGACCTCGAGATCCTCGACACGCCCAAGTACGACATGGCGGGCGCGGGCGACCAGGCCCACCAGACCAGCTGCTCCGGCTTCTGGGGCGAGGACGCCCGCCCGGTGTCGTTCGTCCTGCAGGGCTCGATCGTCGGCTCGATCACCGGCGTCGGCCGCACCTCGGTCATCGGCTACGACGCGGCCTACCGCCGCGCCACCCAGGTCGAGGAGGTCGTCTACACCGACTCGTTCGACACCGGCTGGATCCCGCAGTACTACGGCAACAACCCCAACACCCCGCAGGGTCGGAACCACGGCTTCTGCATGATGCTGGACAACCCCGGCTACGGCGTCGCGGGCGGCTTCCAGTCGGAGGTCAAGCAGTTCCTGCTGGTCGCCAACACCGGCCGCAAGCTGCGCATGGACGGCACCGCCCAGGACAAGCTGTCCTTCGACCTGGTCCTGGTCCCGGCGGTCGTGCCGACGGCCGCGACCGAGCCGACGGATCCCACCGACCCGACCGACCCGACCGACCCCGAGCCCACCGACCCGCAGCCGACCGACCCGGGCACCAACCCGAGCACCAGCCTCGGTGGCTGCAACACCACGGGCTCCTCGAGCGGTGGCGGGCTGGTCCTCCTCGGCCTCGCGGTCGCCTTCACCATCCGCCGCCGGCGGGCGCAGTAACCCCCACCCCACCCACCATCCTGCACCCCCGGAGGTAACTTCCCATGCGCCCCACTCACTACCTCGCCGCCCTCGCGATGGTCCTCGGAAGCGCCGCGTGCGTCGGGACGCTCGACCCGATGCCCGGTGACGACGATGGCGTCGTCGACCCGCCCGACCCGACCAGCCAGGCCCGGCAGATGTTCGACGACCAGGTCGCCCCGATGCTGTCGTCGGCCTGCGCCGGCTGCCACGCCGGTGCGATCGACACGACCCCGCTCAAGTACCTGGGCAACAGCGGGATGACCGGCTACTACGCCGCCATCATCGCCGAGCCCTCGGTCACCGGCGGGTTCGATCCCGGGCTGGCCAACATGGTCAACAAGGGCGAGCACGACGGCGGCAACGCCCGGGCCTGGACCCAGACCGAGAAGGACATCCTGATCGAGTGGCTGCTCCAGGAGGCCGACGAGCGCGGCGTGGTGCCGGTCGACCCGGTCGATCCGACCACGACGCCGACGACGTCGCGCGAGGCCCTGGCCCAGTGGTCTGCCTGCATGAGCGTCGACGACTGGCTGTCGTCGCAGGTCTACACCTGGGCCAACAAGGGCTCGGAGCGTGGCCAGTGCATGAGCTGCCACAACCAGGGCGCCGGCGGCTACTACGCCAGCAACGACCCGAACGAGATGTACTCGATGAACCGGTACGAGCTGTTCATCACGACGTTCTTCACCGCGACCCCGGTCAACGTCGCGGACCCCAGCCAGGGCTACAAGATCGTCGTCAACGAGTCGAAGCTGCGCGCCAAGGCGAACGCCACCGGGCACCCGAGCTACAACCCCGATGGCAACCAGATGAACTACCTGCACGACTTCTACGATCTCACCGAGGCGCGTCGCCTCGCGGGCACCTGCGCTCCTGGCGGGTTCCCCGAGCCCCCCGCTCAGTGAGAGGGTTGCCGTAGAGGTCACCCGCGACAACGTTGGTCGCCGGACGCCGCCCCTGACCGGGCGGCGTTCGGTTCTTTCGGCGCCGGTGCCGCGCGAGCTCGACGGCGAACGTCGTCGGCGGAGGCGGCGGAGGCGGCGGAGGCGCGGAGGAGGCGGGGGCGGCGGCGGCGGAGGCGGATCACGGCCGCGGACTGCGGCGCCTCGGGCTCGGATCGAGCCGGGCCGCTCGAGCTAGTTCAGGCCGTCGCCGACATCCCCGCCACTCGCTGCACGCCCCCTCGACTCCGCGCTCGCAGCTTCGCCGCTTCGCGCTCCGTTCCTAACGAACAGCTGGGCCAGGCCGCTGATCTTGCGTGGCGCAGCGATCGGCTGACCGCGGAGCTGGGCCTGACAGCACTCACCCCGAGCGGAGGGGGAGGTGCGCAGCACCGACCCCGGAGTCGAGGGGGCGGGCACCGGTGCGCCGCCGAGACCGCACCGATCCACGTCCTCTCGACTACGCCCTCGCGGCTGCGCCGCTCGGGCTCCGCTCGAGGTGAGCGAACCATGTCGACCAGGCGACCTGACCCGGTTCGTCTTGCGGCAGATCTCCGACGGCCGTCGGTCGAGCGCTCGGGGTGAGCGAGGAAATGCTCCGCCCTCGGGGCTTCGCCCCCGGCGCTCCGCTCGGGGTGAGCGAGGAAATGCTCCGCCCTCGGCGCTCCGCCCCCGGCGCTCCGCTCGGGGTGAGCGAGGAAATGCTCCGCCCCCGGCGCTCCGCCCTCGGCGCTCCGCTCGGGGTGAGCGAGGAAATGCTCCGCCCTCGGCGCTCCGCCCTCGGCGCTCCGCCGTCGGCGCTCCGCTCGCGCTGAGCGAGGGGCGCAGCGCTCGCAGCGCTCGGCCGACCTCGCTCGCGCTCAGCAGCCCTCGCTGCCGCTCCGACGCGCTCAGTACCGCTCGTGCTCGATCGGCACGCGCACCGGCGGGACCTTGCCCTTGCTCCACATCAGGATCGCGTTGGTCTCCTGGCCGTTCGACAGCGTCACGGCGCCCTGCGCCTGCGACTCGGTCGTGAAGGTCAGGCCGGTCGCGGTCGCGCCGTCGACGCGGGTCGCGGACTCGTCGATGCCGATGATGTCCGCGGCGTCGACACGCTTGGTGTCGACGCCGCGTGCCGCCAGCATCGCCGCGATGTTCCAGCGGTCCTCGCCGGCCGCGACCCGGCCCTCGTCGCCGAGCGCGTTGCGCTTGATGACCAGGGCGAGCCGGCCGTCGAGGTAGACCCGGATGCCGCCGCGCAGCGGCTGCCCGTAGTACGGGATGCCCTGGATCGGCGTGCCGTCGATGACGACGTCGTTCTCGTCGTCGGTCGACGGCATCGGCTTGTCGACGATGACCGACACCGCCGCGTAGCGATCGAAGCTGGTGTTGAGGTCGAGCGAGTCGGGCAGGAACACCCGCAGCTTGAGGTTGTTGTTGCCGGTGAGGTCGAACAGCAGCTTGTCCTTGGTCCGGCGGAAGTCCTTGCCGGGGATCAGCGCCGTGCCCTTGCCGCCGTGTAGCAGCACCGCCTTGACCTTCTTGAGGTCGATGCCGACCGCCTCGAAGTAGTCCGACAGCCGCCAGCGCAGGACCTGATAGGTCCGCTCGTGGGGAGGCGGGTCCCCGGCCTTGAAGTCGAGAAGCTCCACCTGGTCGACCCAGACCTCGGGCAGCGGGGGCAGCTCGGCCTCGCGCAACAGGCCCACCGGGCGGCCGTCGACGTAGACCCAGGCCTCCTTGAACTTGACCATGCCGCCGGTGGTCTGCGGGTCGTCGGCGTCGGCCCACTTGTCGCCGTGGACCTCGGAGAGGGCGCCAGAGGCCGGTGGAGCGTCCTGGTCGGTCCCCGGCGTGGTGCCGGTCTTGGGCTCGCTGACGACCTCCGTACGCGTCGCGGCGGCGCCCTTGTCGCCACCGGGTTCCGACGACCGGCAGGCGCCGAGGGTGAGGAGGGCGAGGAGGGTGGCGGTGCGGGCGGCGCGGTGCAGCATGTCGACGAGATCGTAAAGCACGTGCCGTGCCGGGACCACGCGTCGCGCCCTCGGCGATCGCGCTTGCCTCGGCGGAATCGATCGGGTACCCGAGATCTATGCCCCGTCGCTGGCTCCTCGCCGTCGCCGTCGTCGCCGCCGCCGCGATCGGCGCGGTGATCCTGTTCCGCGGCGGCGACGCCAAGACCCCGGCCGCGGCGCCGGCCGCGGCGCCGTCGGCGCGCGCGCCGGCCCCCGGCGCGATCCACCGCCAGCCGGTGCAGCCCCGCGTCGGTGTCCGCGATCCGGACGACGGCCGCCACTACGTCAACGGCGTCGATCCCTCGGATCCCTCGCCCGGGGTCAAGAAGTGGAAGGAGGACGGCCTGCCCGGCACCTTCCGCGAGTTCACCGCGCCGGACGACTCGGAGAACGCCGAGGAGAAGATGACCTACCGGGTCCGGCGCCTCCGCTTCGATCTGACCGACGCCGCCGCGGCCTGCTACGACGGCGGCGACGGCAAGCTGTCGATGGCGCTCGACTACACGATGGTCGTCAAGGACCACGAGCTGGTCACCGAGGACGTCCGCGTCGCCGGCTCCAACCTCGGCGACAAGCAGCTCGAGGATTGCATCGTCACCGCGATCAAGAACCTGCGCGCGCCCGCCCCCGACGTCCCGGACATGCGCCGGCCGCAGGGCACGACGATCTCGCAGCACGACCTCTGGGTCCGCAACCGCTCGGCCGACTGAGCGGCGCACGCGCCGTCAGCGCTCGCGCCGTCAGCGGAAGTCGGCGGGCGCCGCCGCGCACCACGCGATCGCGTCCGGCACCTCGGCCGGCGCCAGGCCGCGCCACATCACGACCCACTCGGCGTCGCCGATCCGCAGCCGCTGCAGGCCGTCGCACTGATCGCGGTACCACGCGGTGATCGGGTTGGCGGCGCGGCTGCGCCAGAACAGCCGCGGCAGGTCGGCGGCCATCGCGCGCCACAGGTCGCGGCCGACGCCGTCGCCGCGGGCCTCGAGCGTCACCGCGAACTTGCTGAGGTACGGCGCCAGCGGCGCGTCGGTGATCACCGCGGCGCCCCGGTAGTCGTCGGCGACGTAGATCGCGCGCGCCGGCCGCGCCGTGAAGTCGTCGACCAGGGGACGGCCGAACGCGGCCTCGATCAGCGCGCCCAGCCGCGCGGCGTCGACGCCGGCGCCGCCGTCGAAGCGCGCCACGGTCGAGCCGCGGCGCACCAGCGTGCCGGCGCCCTTGACCGTGAACAGCTCGCGCAGCAGATCGAACGGCGACGTCACCGACACGGTCAGGCGGTGCGAGACCCGGTCGAGGATCCGCGCGATCTGCCGCAGCAGCAGCGCCTGCTGCCCGGTCAGGCCGTCGGGCCCGAGGTAGGCCGCCTGCTCGGTGGTGAGGTCGATGATCGACGCGACCCGACCGTCGCGCGGCTGCAGGCCGCTGCGCCGGCCCAGGAACACCAGCTTGCGCGCGTCGAGCGCGGCGGCCAGCGCGGCGAGCGCGTCGAACCGGGCGTCGACGTTGCCGCGGTCGTCGCCGGCCGGCTCGAGCAGGGGGCACAGCGCGAGCCGGCCGTCGCGCACCGTCGCGGCGACGTCGTCGGGGCCGACCACCGCGCACGGCACGACCGGCGCCAGCGCGTCGCGCAGCCGCGCCGCCCACGCCGCCGCGGCCCGGGTCCGCGCCGCGCCCATCGTGATCACCGGGCGCAGCCCGACCTCGGCGAGCATGCGCAGGTCGACCAGCAGCGCGTCCTCGGCGGCGCGGACCAGCGCGTCGGAGACGTGGAGGATCGCGAAGCTCTCCGGGCGCTCGGCGCGGAACAGCGCCAGGTAGCGCTCGGCCTCGTCGGGGCGGCCGATCGACGACAGGAACCGCAGGACCAGCTGCCGCCGGCCGACGTCGGCCGGCGGCGTCACCGCGGATCCTGGGCGTGCCGTTCGAGCGCGGTCGTGAAGCCGTCGGCGGCCCACCGCAGGTCGGCGATCGACACCGACTCGTCGGGCGCGTGGGCCTGGCCGATGTCGCCCGGCCCGACGACGACCGCGTCGATGCCGGCGGCCTGCAGCAGCGCCGCCTCGGTCCAGAAGTCGAGGCCGACGAAGTCGTCGACGGCGCCGTCGAGGATGCGCCGCGCCCAGGCCTCGTCGCCGCACGCGAACGGCGCGTGATCGAGGCGGGTCTCGATCGTGATCGCGGGATCGATCGACGCCGCCAGCGCGGCGACCTGCCGGTCCCAGGCGGCGCGGTCGAAGCCGGGCGCCGGCCGCACCGACCACGACAGCGTCGCGGCGTCGGGCACGACGTTGAACGCGACGCCGCCCTCGATCGACGCCACGTTCATGCACAGCCCCGGCATGTCGGCGGGGCCGCGGCCGCGGTGGTCGCGGCCGAGCTGATCGAGGGCGACCGCGAGCCGCGCCATCGTGACGATCGGCGCCGGCATGTCGTCGGCGCGCGACGAGTGGCCGCCGCGGCCCCGGATCGTCGCGGCGTGGGCGAGGACGCCGCGGTGGCGCAGCCCGGCGCGCCGCGACGTCGGCTCGCAGACGATCGCGTGGCGCAGGCCGCCGGCGGCGGGCGAGGCCAGGAACGCGTGGACCGCGGCGGTGCCGCGCTCCTCGTCGCCGGAGAACAGCACCGCGAGGTCGCGCGCCGGCGCGCGATCGAGCGCGCACAGGATCGCGGCGATCGCGCCCTTGGTGTCGCACGCGCCCAGGCCCCAGACCCGGCCGTCCTCGACGGTGGCGGCCCACGGGTCGCGGGTCCAGCCGGTGTTGGCGGGGACGGTGTCGACGTGGACGTTGAGCAGCAGCGTCGGCGTGCCCCACCGCGCCCAGACGTAGCCGCCCGGGCCGCCCACCGCGCGGCCGGTCTCGACGACGCGGACCTCGTCGGCGCCGCGGCCGGCGAGCAGCGGCGCCAGGTGGCGACACAGCGCCAGCTCGTCGCCGCCCGCCGACGGCGGCTGACCGGCCGGCGGGTGGTGGGTCGGCCGGCGCACCAGCTCGCAGGTCAGCGCGACGACCTCGTCGACCGGCGGCGTCGGCGCGGTCACGGCGTCGCCTCGGCGGCGGCGGCGCCGGCGGTCGCGGTCGCCGCGATCGCGCGGAACGCGGGGTGGCGGCCGATCGCGCGCAGCGCGGCGGCCAGCAGCGTCTTGCCCGGCTCGGTGCGGTGCCACGTCGAGGCGCCGGACGGGTGGGGCAGGGGCGCGAGCTCGGTGGCGACGCCGTGCCACGTCACCGCGTGGACCCGGCCCACGACCTCGGTCAGCGGCGTGCTCGCGGTGAAGCCGTCGATGACCTGCGCGATCGCCAGCTTGCCGACCGGGATGATCAGCGCCGGGCGCAGCAGCGCGACCTCGGCGGCCAGGTGGGTGCCGCAGCGCGCGATCTCGTCCGCCGACGGCACCCGGTCGCCGCCCTTGGCGCCCTTGCCCGGGAAGCATCGGCACACCGCCGCCATGTAGACGCGCTCACGGAACTCGGCCTCGGAGATGCCGACCTCGCCGAACCAGCGGAACAGCGTCTTGCCCGCGGTCCACGCGAACGGCCGGCCTGCGGGGCCCTCGTGGGCGCCCGGCGCCTGGCCGATCAGCATCACCGGCGACAGCACCGGCGCGCCCGACACCACCGGGCCGATCATGTCGGGGCAGGCGCGACATCGACGCAGCTGGTCGACGTGGTCGCGGAGCTGTGCGAGGCGGACGGCGGGGCGTGGCACCCGCGCACCTTAGCACCGGCCGCGACCGGGCCGCGCACCCTGCGGTGCGTCGTCGCCGCGGCCCCGGATGGGCGCTCGATCACGGGCGTTGTCGGCGGGCTGCGCTAGCCTTGGGGCGTGACCGTCTCCCCACCCGACAATCTCGATCTCATCCGCCGCGTCCTCGGCGCCAACCTCCTCGAGCTCGGCCTCGGCCACCTGTCGGTCGACGAGCAGCCGGACGGCGAGACCCGGGTCAAGGTCGGCGTGATCGAGGGCGGCAAGGCGTACGACGTCGAGGGCCAGGGCGTCGGCCTGGTCCACGCCGTGTACAACGCGCTGCTCGATCGCTTCGCGATCGAGTACCAGTCGCTCAAGTCGATCGAGCTGGCTGGCTTCACGGTCGACGCCGACGTCGAGACCAAGAAGGACAAGGCCGGCGTCGACGCGGTCGGCAAGGTCACGCTCGACGTCACCAACTCCGAGGGCCGGCGCTTCACCTTCTCCGACTCGTCGCGGTCGGTGTCGGCCTCGGTGGCGCGCGCGGTGCTGGCGGTCGTGCAGTACTTCGTCAACGCCGAGCGCGCGTTCATCCTGCTGCACAAGGCGCGGCGCGACGCGGTCGAGCGCGGCCGCCACGACCTGGTCGCCCGCTTCACCGCCGAGCTGGCCGAGGTCGTCGAGTCGACCAGCTACGCCGAGGTCATCGAATCCATCAAGAAAGACGCGGGGGTGTGACCCTGGCCCGGGTGTGACGGTTCCGTCGCGGCGTCGCGACGAAGCTGTCACATGGGCTACGAGTCGTGGCATCCTGGGACCGCCCAACCCGATGGCGGTACCATGCGCTCGACGATCCCCGTGGCCTTCCTCCTGTCCTCCTGCGCCGCGCTCGGCGCCCTGCCGGCGTGCGGCTCCGACGCCGGCGACGACACCGGCGACGACGCCCCGCTCGTCACCGACGGCGGGCGCTTCACGATCGACGGCTGCGGCTTCGACGTCGTGACCCGGCTCGGCGCCGAGGCCCCCGCGCCCGGCGCCGACGTCCTCGGCGCCGCCCCCGATCCGTTCCAGCTCCACCTCGGCTTCGGCGGCGCGCCGGCGACGTCGATGGCGATGGTCTGGCGCACCGATCTCGACACCACCGCCACGACCGTGCGCTTCGGCGTCGGCACCGCGCTCGACCAGGAGGCGACGGGCGTCACCTACCGGTACATCTCCGGGCTCGGCGGCGCCGGCGACACGATCCGCATCCACGAGGCCCACCTGTGCGGGCTGACGCCGGACACGACGTACAGCTACCAGGTCGGCGGCGTCGGCGCCGACGGCACCGAGCGGTTCTCCGCGACCCACACCTTCCGCACCGCGCCCGATCGCGTCGCCAGCCCCGACGCCGAGGTCGTGGTCGCGTTCGTCGGCGACAGCCGCGGCGGCTACGACGTCTGGGGCAACCTGACCCAGGCGATCGCCGCGCGCAGCCCCGACCTGATCATCTTCACCGGCGACGCCGTCACGATCGGCCAGTCGCAGGAGGAGTGGGACGACTTCTTCACCCAGGGCGAGGACCTGCTGGCGTCGGTGCCGATGGTCGCCGCGCACGGCAACCACGAGGTCAACGCGATCGAGTACTACGCGCAGCTGGCGATGCCCGGCGACGAGGAGGACTACGCGTTCGACTTCGGCCCGCTGCACCAGACCGTGCTCAACGACTCGCCGGCCAGCTCCGGCGACCTCGCCGGCAAGGCCAAGAGCTTCCTCGACGCCGACCTCGCCGCCGCGGCCGACGCGCCGTGGAAGATCGTCAGCCAGCACCGGTCGCTGTGGTCGTCGGGCACCCGCCACGGCTCCGACACGACGCTGCGCCAGGAGTGGGGCGTCGTCTACGATCAGTACCTGGTCGACGTCGTGGTCTCCGGCCACGACCACATCTTCGAGCGCACCAAGCCGATCCGCGGCGAGACCATCGGCGCGACCCCCGCCGACGGCACGATCTACGTCGTCAGCGGCGGCGCCGGCGCCGACCTGTACGGCACCGAGCCCCAGGCCTTCACGGAGTACGCCGAGAGCACCCACAGCTACACGATCATGAGCCTGCGCCCTGGCATGCTGTCGTCGCAGTCGTTCCGCGACGACGGCTCGCCGCTCGACGAGTTCCAGATCACCAAGCCGCAGTGATGCGCGCGCGGTCGGAGCGGTAGTGCGGGCGGCGACGATCGGGCGGATCCTCGTCGCGGTCGCGCTGGTCGCCCTGGCCGTGGTCGGCGCCGCGCCGGCGCGCGCCGGGGATCCCGCCGCCGACTTCCGCGCCGCGACCCGGCTCTACGCCGACGGCGACCTCGACGCCGCCCAGGCCGCGTTCGAGGCGGTGGCGGCCGCGGATCCCCGCGGGCCGTGGGCCGACGACGCCCTCTCGGAGGCCGCCAACGTCGCCGAGAAGCGCGGCGATCTCGACGCCGCGCGCCGGCTGTGGCGCCGGGTCGTCGACGAGTACCCGCAGTCGCGGCAGTCGCGGCGGGCCCGCGCCCGCCTCGCCGCGATCGAGGCCGAGATCGGCGCCGGCGGCCAGTGGCTCGAGGTCGCCGAGCAGCACGAGGCCATCCTGCGCGCCGCGATCGGGGTCTCGGATCCGACGCCGCAGGCCCGCGCGCTGGCCGCGCTGGTCGCGGCCCACCCCGACTACCCGCGGGCGCCCGAGGCGCGGCTGTGGATCGGCGACACGCTGCTGCGCGTCGGCGAGGTCGACCGCGCGCTCGCCGCCTACCGCGACGCGGTCGCGCACGCGCCGGCCGGCGACGCGGCGTGGCGGGCCGGCAAGGCCCTGGGCGACGGCCTGCTGGTCGCCGGCCGCTTCGACGACGCCGAGCACGTCTACCGGGGCCTGTACGGGCAGGGCGACGCCCTCGCCGATCGCGCGCTCGACGGCGCCCTCGACGACGTCGCGCGGGCGCGGCGCCGCCACCGCCTCGGCCTGGCGGCGTGGCTCGCGCTCGGCCTCGGCGTGCTGGTCGTCGCCGGCCTGGCCTGGCGCAGCGCCGGCGGCCCGATCGCGGCGCTGCGCGGGCTGGCGCGGCCGCCGCTCGAGCTCTGGTACTTCCTGCCGGTGGCGGTGGTCCTCGGCGCCGTCGCCGCCAGCGGCAACCAGCTGGTCGAGCGCGCGGTCCGGTGGATCCTCCTCGGCGGCCTGGTCACGACCTGGTTGTGCGGCGCCGGCCTCGAGCTGGCGCGGCGCCGCGGCCGCCTGCGCCTGCCGCTGGTCGCCGCGCACCTGGCGGTGGCGATCGCCGCGGTGGCGTCGGTCGGCTACCTCGCGGTCATGCACGACCGGCTGATCGACATGATCGCCGAGACCATCGCGCACGGCCACGAGGGCCGCTGAGCCTCGCCGTGGCGGCGCGCCGTCGCGGCCGCCGCTACGGATCCCAGGTCAGCATCTGCACCGACCGGCACGCCTGCTCGAAGGCGTCGGCCGCGGGCGACAGCTCGCCCTTGAGCAGGACGTTGCACCACAGCATCCGCGGCGCGCCCTTCTTCCAGAACGCCGAGTAGATCTGGACCTCGTCCCGGTCGCTGAAGTCGTCGTGGCGGCTGATCACCGCGAGTCGGCCGCCCTCGAACTTGTCGTCCTTGAGGACCTTGAGGCTGGCGTTGCCGACGTTGGGCGCGAACAGGTCCTTGTCGGCGATCGCCTCCCAGTCCTTGGGCTCGCACGCGCCCTGGCAGGTCAAGGACAGGTGGATCGAGTCGCCGAAGCCGGGGTGGTCGTCGCCGTCCGGCGCGTTGAACTGGCTGGGGAAGATGTCGTCCGGCGTCCAGCCCTTGGGCACCGCGGCGATCGCGAACGGCGGCTCCTCGTGCTTGCCGTGATCGTCGGACACCGGGATCGCGACGAACTCGAGCTTGGCCTTGAGCGCCTCGGGCACCTTGGCGTTGATCGGGGCGACGTCGTACTTGGCGGCGGCGGCCTTGGGGTCGGGGCCCTTGTCGCCCTTGCCGCAGGCGGCGACCGCGACGGTCGCCAGCGCGACGGCGGCGAGCCGGCTCACGCGAACCACGCCGCCACCTCCTCGGGGAGCTGCTGGCCGGAGACGTGGGCGCGCTGCACCAGCTCCCAGAAGTAGCGGTAGGTGGCGCGGTCGTGCAGGTCGCCGGCGTGCTGGATCGGGCCCCACGCCGCGGCCTGGGCGGCGAGCAGGATCTCGCTGGCGCGCGCGACCTCGGAGAAGTCGGGCGCCATCGCGGCGACGATCGGCTGGATCTGCGCCGGGTAGATCGACCACATGCGGAGGAAGCCGAACTCGTCGCGGGCGCGGCGGGCGTCGGCGTGGGTCTGGTAGACGTTCTTGAGATCGAGCGTGACGTTGTGCGCCGGCACGACGCCGGCGGCCAGCGCCGCGGCGACGACCTCGGCCTTGGCGCGCGCCACCAGCGCGTGCTCGAACTGGCCCGGCGACTTCATCGCGCTCGACGGGATCGCGCCGTGGTGGCCGGAGACGAAGTCCATCAGGCCGAAGTCGAGGACCTGGACCCAGGGCAGCCTGGCGATGTCCCAGACCTCGCGCAGCGCGCCGTGGGTCTCGATCAGCACGTGGATCGGGATCTCGCGCTTGACCCCGGCGGCCTGCGCGGTCTCCTGGATGTAGCGGATCATCTCCGCGACCTGCGACGCGGCGGTCGGCTTGGGGATCGTGATGTACGCGAGGTGCTCGCCGGCGCCGCGCACGACGACGTCGACGTCCTGCCGCCACAGGTCGTGGGCCGGGTCGTGGACCCGCACGCCCGCCTGCTTGAACTTGTTGGCGGCCGAGGTCTGCATGGCGACGACCATCTCGGCGTGCTGCTTCTCGCGGCCGGTGGGGGCACCGTCCTCGCAGTCCATCGTGATGTCGAAGACCGGGCCGAGCTTGGCCTGCAGCTCGAACGCCTTGCCGATCAGCTTCTCGCTGCCGGCGAAGTGCTCGCACGAAGGCACGACGGGGAACGGCCGCTCGCCCTCGAACAGGGCCTGGCGGGGGTGCATGCGCTGCGTCATGGCCCCTTTCTTACCAGAGCCGGAGCACGACACGGGACGGAAACGTCGTTCGCCCCGGCTCGCAACCCCGGGGTTTCGCAGGGATCGAGGGGTGGCCAGACCACAGGGTTGACCCGGGGCGGCGGTGGAGATACTTCACCATGACCAGCTTCCCGGGGGTGTCCATGTCGCTTCGCTTGCCGCGCGTCCCGTCCCGTCTGTCCCGTCGTCTGTCCGCTCGCCTGGTCCGACCGATCGCCGTCGCCGGCGTCTCGCTCGCCGGCCTCACGCTCGCCGCGTGCGGCGGCGATGACGTCGACCCGTGCGCCGGCGTCACCGGCACGTGCGTGCCGATCACGGCCGGCGCCAGCCAGACCGAGATCCAGACCGCGCTCATCGACGTCCAGCCGGGCTCGACGATCGCGTTCGCCGCCGGCACGTTCTCGTTCACCTCGGATCTGTCGCTCGACGTCGACGGCGTCACGATCCAGGGCGCCGGCATGGACGACACGATCCTGTCGTTCGCCGGCCAGACCTCGGGCGGCCAGGGCATCCTGGTCACCGCCGACGACTTCACGATCCAGGACATCGGCCTCGAGGACTCGCCCGGCGACTTGCTCAAGATCGAGGGCGCCGACGGCGTCACGATCCGCCGGGTCCGCGCCGAGTGGACCGGCGGCCCGATGAGCAGCAACGGCTCGTACGGCCTCTACCCGGTGCAGTGCAGCAACGTCCTGATCGAGGGCTCGAAGGCGATCGGCGCCTCCGACGCCGGCATCTACGTCGGGCAGTCGGACAACATCATCATCCGCGACAGCGTCGCCGAGTCGAACGTCGCCGGCATCGAGATCGAGAACTCGACCGACGCCGACGTCCACGACAACGAGGCCTACCACAACACCGGCGGCATCCTGGTCTTCAACCTGCCGGGCCTGCAGGTCCACAACGGCGCCCGGACCCGGGTCTTCGACAACCACTCCTACGACAACGACACCGAGAACTTCGCGCCCGCCGGCAACATCGTCGGCAAGGTGCCGACCGGCACCGGCATCGCGATCCTGGCCGCCCACGAGGTCGAGATCTTCGGCAACACGATCGAGAACCACGCCAGCGTCAACCTCGGCATCATCAGCTACTCGACCACCGGGCTCGACTTCAGCGACGCGCTGTACGACCCGGATCCCGACACGCTGTACATCCACGACAACACCTTCACCGGCACCAGCGCCAACCCGACCGGCGAGCTGGGCGCGCTGCTGATCCTGGCGATGTCGGAGCTGCAGAGCCCGTTCATGGCGGTCCCGGACATCGCGTGGGACGGCGTCGTCCCGGCGGACAAGGCCGACCCCGCCGATCCGACCAAGCTGATGGACGCGCTGCAGATCTGCATCCAGAACAACGGCGACGCCGACTTCGCCAACCTGCACTGGCCCAACACCGAGGACCCGATCGCCTCGACCGACGCCAGCGACCACGACTGCACCCACGATCCGCTCCCCGAGGTCGTCCTCGAATGAGCGGGCGCCGCGTCGCGTGGATCGGCGCCGCGCTGGCCCTCGGGCTGGCGGCGGCGCCGGGCTGTGGCGGAGGCGACGACGGCGGCCCGGCCGAGACCTGCACGGTCGCCGGCGGCGCGCCCGGCTTCGACGCCGCCGGCCCGCTGTGCACCAAGCTGTCGTCGTACCAGCTGTTCGACGACATCGCCGCCCAGGCCCCGGCCGACGGGGTCGTGCCCTACGACCTCAACACGCCGCTGTTCAGCGACTACGCCACCAAGTACCGGTTCCTCTACGTCCCCGACGGCCAGACCATGGCGTGGGACGACGTCGAGTCGTTCGACCTGCCGGTGGGCGCGATCCTGGTCAAGACCTTCGCGTTCCTCGCCGACCGCCGCGAGCCCGACGGCGCGCGCGATCTGATCGAGACCCGGCTGATGATCCACCGCGCCGACGGCTGGGAGCCGGCGGCGTACCTCTACGATCCCGACGACCAGGACGCGACCCTGGCGATCGCCGGCGCCACCGTCGACGTGGCGTGGATCCACGACGACGGCAGCCCGCGCACCGACGCCTACGGCGTGCCCAACAAGAACCAGTGCAAGAACTGCCACGAGGAGCACGACGACGTCGTCGGGCCCCTCGGGCCCAAGGCGCGGCACCTCAACCGGCCCGGGCCCGACGGCAGCGGCATCGACGACCAGCTCGCTCACCTGATCGACCTCGGCGTCCTCGCCGGGGCGCCCGCGGATCCGACGACCTGGCCGCGCGCCGCGGTCTTCGACGATCCGTCGACCGGCACGGTCGAGGCGCGGGCCCGGGCCTGGCTCGACATCAACTGCTCGCACTGCCACAACCCGCGCGGCGCCGCCCGCACCAGCGGCCTCGACCTCAGCCTCGGCCAGACCGATCCGTACGAGTACGGGGTCTGCAAGGCGCCGGTCGCGGCCGGCACCGGCTCGGGCGACCGGCCCTACGGCATCGTCCCCGGCGATCCCGATCAGTCGATCCTGGTCTATCGGATCGAGTCGACCGATCCGGCGGTGCGGATGCCCGAGCTCGGCCGCAACCTGGTCCACGAGGAGGGCGTCGCGGTGATCCGCGAGTGGATCAGCTCGATGTCCGGCGGCTGCGCGACCGTGGCGCCGCCGGCGCGCTGACCGCGCCCCCGGCGTTCAGCGGTGGGCGCGCGCCGCCCGGTGCGCCGGCGGCCGCCGCGTCGCCGGCCGCAGCAGGAAGCCGCCGCCCTCGTCGTACGACTCGTCGACGACGGCGCCGGCGCCCAGCTCGACCAGCGAGGCGGTGCACGCCGGGCACAGCGCGATCCGGGCCGGCAGGGCGCGGACCGCGTCGTAGTCGTCGACGCCGGGCAGGTCGACGAGATCGATCCAGGCGTCGACCGCCAGCGCCTCGGGCGGCACCAGCTCGTCGAGCCCGGCCGGCAACGTCGACCAGTCGAACTCGGTCGTGCCCGGCGGCATGACCAGGTACCAGTCGTCGTAGACCCACGCGCCGGGCGGCGACACGTAGTCGCGCCACGACAGGCCCAGGATGGTCGCGTCGTAGCTGCCGTCGCCGACCGTGACCCAGCGCGCCTGCTGGGCGGCGGCGTTGGCGAGCAGCCCGGCCAGCCACGGCAGCGTCGGCGCGCGCGTCGACCAGGTGGTCGTGGCCGGGGCGAGCACCTGCGACGAGTACAGGGCCCCGAAGTCGCCGTCGCGGCCGAAGTACGAGCTGGTCAGCGTGCCCTCGGTGTCGGCGCCGGGCCAGGGCGAGGTCACGGGGTCGAAGCCGTTGACGTACACCGGGTGGCCGGTGCTGGTGCCGAGCAGCGTCGCGGCGTAGCGGCTCGACGCGGTGATCTCCGCCGGCACGGTCGCGACCGTCGACGACAGCGTGCCCGGCGCCTGCCAGGCGGTGACGCTGCCGGTCGCGGTGCCGCCGCCGGCGATCGGCGAGATGCCGTGGACCACCGCGCTCTGGATCGGCACGTTGGAGGCGTCGAGGGCGACGACCAGGACCGCGAACGGGTCGCGCAGGCACCACGCGCCGATCTGGGCGGTGGCCGAGGTCGTCGTGGCGTCGCCGCCGGCGCTGGTGCACGGCACGTACATCCGGTAGCTGTTGGCGCCGGTGGCCAGCGGCCAGTCGACGGTCACCGCGCCGTCGGCCTGCGGCGGCCGCGGCGCGTCGCCGAGCTCGAGGTGATCGCCGGGCTGGACCCCGAGGTACGAGATCCGCAGGTGGCCGTCGGTGCGGGCCACGATCGCGGTCACGATCGCGCCGGGCGCGACGTCGTCCAGCGTGGCGGTGCCGTCGGCGGCGGTGGTCGTGCGATCGCCCATCGTGCCGTCGGGCTGGATCGCGAAGACGTCGGCGTCGGCGATCGGTTGGCCGGTGGTGGCGTCGCAGCACTCGCCGCGCACGATCACCGTGACCTGACCGGGCGCGGTGGCGTCGGGCGCGGTCGCGGCGTCGACGCGCCGGGCGTCGGCGCCGGCCGCGTCGACGGTGGCGCCGTCGTCGCCGCCGCACCCGACGGTCGTGCCGGCGGCCGCGAGCGGCACCAGCGTGGACAGGAACAGACTCGCGAGCTCCCCGAAGCGCATGGCCGCCAGGGTACCGCGGCGGCGGGTCCGCCGGAAGTGGGCGTCCGGGCGCGGGACCGGCTCAGGCGCGGTCGGGCGGGAGCGCCTCGAGCAGCTTCCGCCGGGTCACCGGCTTGGCGACCATCGAGCGGACGCCGAGCTCGCGGGCGCGCCGCCGGTTCTCGGGGCTGGTCCGCGACGTGATCACGATGACCGGCGTGGCGGCGAGGCCGTCGTCGCCGCGCACCCGCTCGATCAGCTCGAAGCCGGTCATCCGTGGCATCTCGAGGTCGGTGACCAGGAGGTCGTAGCGGAGCTGCTGCGCCATCTGCCAGGCGCGGCTGCCGTCGTCGGCGACGTCGACGATCCAGCCCTCGCGGGCCAGCATCGTGGTCAGGGCCTCGCGGATCGCGCGCGAGTCGTCGACGACCAGGACGCGGCCGGCGAGCTGGCGCGGCTCCATGCTGGCGATCGTCGCGCCGTCGTCGCCGGCGCCGGGGTGGGCGAGGCGGGCCAGGTGGGCGACGTCCAAGATCAGCTGGACCTTGCCCGACGCGCTGACCGTGGCGCCCGCGAACAGCGGCAGCGGCGACAGCAGCGCGCCCAGCGGGCGCACGACGATCTCGCGCGGCCCGATGACCTTGTCGACCGTGACCGCCAGCACCTTGCCGGCGTAGCCCAGGACCAGCGCGGTGCGCTTCTCGGCGGCGGCCGGCGGCGCCGCCGGCGTGGCCAGGACCTGGGGCAGGGCGACCAGCGGCACGGGCTCGCCGTCGGGGCCGTCGAGCGGCAGCGACGTCGCGTCGCCCTCGACCGCGACCGTGCGCTCGACGTGGACGTTGGGGATCGCGTAGACCTGGCCGCCGACCTTGAACAGCATCGCGTGCGACACCGCGGTCGACACCGGCAGCCGCAGCATGAACGTCGTGCCGCGGCCCGCCAGCGACGTCACGGTGATCTCGCCGCCGAGCCGCGCGATGGTCTCGCGCACCAGGTCGAGGCCGATGCCCCGCCCCGACAGCTCGTCGGCCTCGTCGCGGCTCGACACCCCGGCGTCGAACAGCGCGGCCAGGACGTCGGCGTCGGAGGCCAGCCGCGCCTTCGACGCCGTCCACTGGCCGGCGTCGACGAAGCGCTGCCGCAGCTTGCCGGTGTCGATGCCGCGGCCGTCGTCGGAGACCTCGATGACGACGAGGTTGCCCTCCTGGCGCGCCGCCAGCGACACGGTGCCGACCGGCGACTTGCCGCGCCGGGCCCGCTCCTCGGGCGGCTCGATGCCGTGGACCACCGCGTTGCGGAGGATCTGGACCAGCGGATCGGTGACCTGCTCGGCGACCGCCTTGTCGAACTCGGTGTCGTCGCCGGCGGTGCGCAGCTCGACGCGGGCGCCGGCGGTGCGGGCGACCGCGCGCAGCGACCGGGCCAGGTTGGTGAACAGCGCCCGCGCGGTCTGCATGCGGACCCGGGTCAGGCCCTTCTGCAGCGACGCGATCGTCCGGCGCAGCGCCTCGGTGTCGTCGAGCAGCGCGGCGGTGGCCTGGGCCAGCTGGGTGGCCTGCTCGGCCAGGCCGGCCTCGACGGCGCCGAGCCGCAGCTCGAGCGCGCCCCGGGCCTCGGGGCTGTCGGCGCCGCGCAGCCGGGTGACGTCGTCGCGCAGGGTCTGGCGGGTGCGGCCGAGGTCGCGGGCCAGCGTGCGCAGCTGCTGGACCCGGCGCTCGATCCGGGTGCGGTCGAACAGCAGCTCGCCGGCCGCCGCCATCAGATCGTCGACCCGCTCGGCGTCGACCCGCAGCACCGAGCGGGCGTCGTGCGCGGCCGAGCCGTCGCCGGCGGCCGGCACCGGGACCCGCATCGTCGTCGAGGTCCGGTGGGCCTCGTCGGCGACGGCCTGGACGACGCCGCTGTCGGTGCCGATCCGGGGGCGTCGCAGCGGCATCTCGGTGGTGCGATCGAGCTCGCCGTCGGCGAACTGCGGCGCGCCGGGGCCGGGGGCCTCGGCGAGCAGCCCGCACAGGCGGCGCACCTTCTCGGCGATCGCCGCCGCGGCGTGGGCGTCGGTGGCGTCGACGTGACTGCGGACGCCGTCGGCGATCTCGACGACCAGATCGGCGACCGCCGGGGTCCAGCTGATCTGGCCCGCGCGCAGCCCGCTGAGCGCCGACTCGAAGCGATGGGCGAGGTCGACCACCGAGCGCAGCCCGACCGTGCCGGCCGAGCCCTTGAGCGTGTGGGTCACCCGCATCATCTCGGTCACCGCGTCGGGCGCGAGCACGCCGTCGGCGGCGGCGAGGGCGCGCGCCGTCACGGTCTCGAGCGCCTCGTGGGCCTCGTCACGGAAGAACTGGCGCAGCATGACCAGCTCGTCGGCGCCGAAGTCGGCGCCGCCGTCGTCGTCACCGCCGCCGCCGTCGTCGCCGCCGGTGGGATCGTGGGACGGATCAGCCAAGCCCGCCTCCCGCGCCGCCGCCGTCGCCGTCGGCGCCCCACGGCGCCAGCCCGTCGTCGTCGGGCGGCGGGATGCCGCGCACCGCCCACGCCGCCGCGGCGGCGCGGCGCAGCAACGCCGGCGGATCGGCGATCACGACCATGCGGCCGCGCGCGTCGATCACCGTGCCCGGCGAGGTCCCGACCGGCAGCGTGCCGACCTCGTCGATCGTGTCGACGCGCAGCGCCGCGACCGCGTGATCGGCCTCGAGCAGCAGCGCGCCGTCGCCCTGCCGCGGCGTCGCCGGCGGCCCGATGCCGAGCAGCGCCGGCAGATCGATCACCGGCACGATCGTGCCGCGCAGGTTGAAGATGCCGGCCAGCCCGGCCGGCGCGGTCGGCACCTCGGTGACGAACCCCAGCGTGATCACCTCGCGCACCCAGCGCAGCTCGGCGGCGTACCGCGCGCCGGCCAGGGCGAAGACGATGACGTTGTGGAGCTCGGGCACGGGTCGAGGATAGCGGAGGCGGCGGGCCACGGGCGACCGCGTCCCCCTGTGGCGTCGGCCACATCCCCAACATGTGGGCACAAAGCCCACATTCCCATGCCGGAGCGAGATTCGTATGCTGCGCGCACCTCGAAACTCCCTGGGAGGGGACCTGATGCGCATTGCTGGCCTCACTGGACTAACCCTCGCGAGCCTCGCGGCTCTCGGCCTCGGCCTCGGCGCGTGCGGTGGCAGCTCCGCCGGCGACGACACCGGCGACGACACCACGCCCGACGCCACCACCGGCGCGCCCGACGCCGACCTCAGCGACTTCACGACGCTGATCAGCCGGCCGTGGACGATCTCGCCGGGCGAGACCTACAAGTGCATCCGCATCCAGGCCACCGAGGACATGTACATCACCCAGTTCCGTGCGCTGTCGCCGCAGGGGACCCACCACACCGTGCTGACCGTCAAGGACAGCCTCGGCGGCTTCGGCGGCAGCCAGCAGGGCGAGTACGACTGCGACGCCGGCGCGCTCGATCTGCAGATGCTGTTCGCGTCGGGCCTCGGCACCGACGACCTGGCGTTCCCCGACGGCGTCGCGATGAAGGTGTCGGCGGGGCAGTGGATCAACCTGAACCTGCACCTGTTCAACACCCAGCCCAGCGGCGACATCAGCGGCACCACCGGGATCCTGGTCAAGACCATCCCCGCGGATCAGGTCCAGCAGGAGGCCGAGATGGTCTTCGCCGGCAACATGAACTTCTCGATCCCCGACGGTGGCGAGACCACGATCAGCGGCGGTTGCACCTTCAGCAACGACGCCACGATCATGGCGTACTGGCCGCACATGCACCAGATCGCGACCCACCAGAAGGTGACGCTCACCGTCGGCGGCAGCCCGATGGTCCTGCACGACGACGCCTACTCGTTCAACGAGCAGAAGAACTACCCGCTCAACCCGCTGGTCCAGGTCCACTCCGGCGACTCGATCAACGTCGACTGCACCTACAACAACACCACCGGCCACGCGGTCAGCTTCGGCGACAGCTCGACCGACGAGATGTGCTTCACCGGCCTGTACCGGTACCCGAAGCAGGCGGTCTACCTGTTCGAGTGCTCGACCGGCGCCGGCTTCTGAGCCCCGGCCGATCGTTCGTCCCCCGGCCGCGCCGACCTCGTCGGTGCGGCCGGTCTGGTTTTCGGCCGGCGGGGGGGCCGGGCGGGGCCCGGCGCGGGCAACGGCCGGCCCGGCGCGGCAACCCGCGGCAGCCCCCGCTTCGCCCGCGGGATCGGGCGTGGATGCAGGTATCCTGGTGTTCCGCATGACGCGTCGCCGTGGCCGAGAGGGGGTCGCTTGCACGATCTGATGTCGTTCCTGCTCCGGCAGGTCCGCGACGTCCAGCACGAGCGCGACCGCGTCTACGAGCCTATGATCGGGGTCGTCACCGACAACAAGGACCCCGCCAAGCTGCTGCGCGTGAAGGTCCGGCTGCCGGTGCTCGGCGGCGACTCCACCTGGTGGGTGCCGATCGTCAGCCTCGGGGCCGGCAAGGACCGGGGCTGGTTCTTCCTGCCCGAGGTCAACGACGAGGTCCTGGTGGTCTTCGAGCACGGCGACCTCGACCGTCCGGTCGTCATCGGCACGCTGTGGAGCGGCAAGGCCGCGCCGCCCAGCGACAACGGCGACGGCAAGAACGCGGTGCGCACGCTGGTGTCGCGCGGCGGCTCGCGGGTCGAGCTCGACGACGAGGCGGGCACCGTCGTGATCTCCGACGGCGGCGGCAAGGGCGAGATCAAGATGTCGGCCGACGAGCCGAAGATCACGATCACGGCCAAGCAGGGCGACGTGTGCCTGCAGTCGCCCAAGGGCGAGCTGCACATCGTCGCCGGCGAGATCTCGCTGAAGGCGTCGGTCAACCTCGACGTCCGCGGCCAGAACGTCAACCTGGGCGGCGACGCGGGCGTGACGCTCAAGGCGTCGGGGCCGATCACCCTGTTCGGCGCCACCACGGACATCAACCCGGGCGGGACCCCGGCCCCGGCCAAGGCGACGGGCACCGTCGAGGAGTTCCCGGACCCGGTCGGCGCGTCGGGGGGCACCGCGTCGGGCGGCGCGTCGGGCGGCGGCGGCGGCGGCGGGGCGGCGCCCGACGGCGCCAGCGGCGGCGCGTCGCCGGGCGGGGCGGGCGGCGGCGCCGGGTGAGGCGGCGGCGGCGGCGGCAGCGCCTGAGCCCGGAGCCTGAGCCCGTGCTGGTGTCGGCCCGGTGGGCGCGGTCGCGGGCCCAGGTGAAGACCGAGATCGGGCTGTCGGCCACCTGCGCCCAGCTCGACGGCCAGTCCGCGACGTTCACGATCCGTGACGCGGCCACCGACGACGTCGTGGCGACCGTGACCGGGGCGTGCGGCGGCGCCACGGTCGAGGCGACGTGGACGACCCCGGCCGAGGGCCCCCCGGTCGAGCTGGTCTTCGACGTCGAGGCCGGCGGGCTGTCGAGCCGCTCGGGGCCGCTGACCCTGGTCGAGCGGGTCCAGGCGACGCTGATCCTCGACGACGAGCCGGCGGCCGGGGTCCAGGTCGTGCTGGTCTGCGACGACACCGGCGACGAGCTGTCCGCCACCGCCGGCGACGACGGCGTCGTCGTCTTCGAGGAGGCGCCGCTCGGCGCGCGCCGGCTCAAGCTGGTGGGAGGCGCCTGAGCGGCACGCGATGGCCAAGATCGAGACCACCACCAAGGCCTTCAAGGAGGGCGTCGCGCTGCGCGGCGCCGACGCCGAGATCCAGTGGGAGTCGACCGGCCACCTGTCGGTCCAGCTCTTCGACGCCAGCGGCCAGGTCGCGCTGGCCGGGCGCCACGTCCGCGTCGACATCCCCAAGGAGGGGCTGGTCGAGCTCGACGCCGACGGCGACGGCAAGGTCAGCCACCCCGACGTCCCGTTCCAGGACTACGAGCTCGATCTCGGCGACGGCCTGAAGGTGTACGTGCCCGCCGTCGCCACCCCCGACGAGGTCCACGAGCGCCACGTCGTCGGCATCACCTACGTCAAGCTCGCGCTCCAGCTGCGCGACCCGGACGGCTTCCCGCTCGGCGGCGGCGAGGTGTCGATCCGCGGGCCCGGCGGCGCGCTCGACGCCCGGGTCGCGGCCGACGGCAAGGTCGAGCTCCGCGAGCCGGTGCTCGCCGGCGACCACGAGCTGACCTGGCGGAGCGGCGCGCGCGAGGCGACCGGCAAGGTCACGCTCGCCGACGGCCGTCCGGGGCTGACGATCGCGACCCTGCAGGAGGCGGCGTCGTGAAGTTCCACGGCCGGCTCGGCCCCGGGCGGCTGACCGACGCCGGGCAGGTGCTCGAGCTCCGGCTCCACGCGCCGGCACGCGCCGCCGGGCTGACGATCAAGATCTGGGAGATGGACACGTTCCCCGACGAGCAGGGCGGCACCACCTCGGAGGGCTCCGAGGACGATCTGCTGGCCACGTTCACCGGCGACCTCGAGACCGCGCCCGGCAGCGGCGGGGCGCGCGGCGCCGAGTGGCGCGCGTTCACCGTCACCGACGTCGTGATCGAGGAGGCCAAGCCCGACGTCGCGCGGTTCAAGCTGCGGATCCTGGGTACCGACACCGTCTACGAGATCCCGATCCTGTCGGAGGCCGACGAGGCCGAGGGCGACGACTACGAGCTCGGCTTCTCGATCGAGCACGGCGGCGCCGAGCAGTTCCGCACCCGGACCCCGGCGCTGGTGGCGCTGCCGCGCGATCCGGTGCGGGTCCTCGACGTCCGCTTCGGCGACCACGCCGACGGCGCCGCCGAGCCGGATCCCGACACCACGACCGAGGCGCCGCTGGCGCTGCGCTACGTGGCGTTCGGCCGCTGCGAGGGCGAGCCCGACACCCTCACCGGCAAGCTCGACGTCCTGGGCAACGGGCACCTCGACCAGCACGGCTACCTGGTGGTGCACCCGGCCGAGAGCGACGACGCCGCCGCGGGCGAGGTCAAGCAGGTGCGGCGCGGCCGCCCGATGTACCTGTACGTCCACGACGACGACGCGCCGTTCGAGCTCGGGCCGTCCACGATCCCGATCGCGCTGTGCGACCGGGTCGGCGACGACGGCGTCGTCCGACGGACCGCGCTGGATCGCAGCCACCCCAGCGGCACCCACCTGCTCGAGCAGCCCCGCGGCCGCGCCGAGCGAGACGGCCGTCTGCGCTTCGACCCCGCGCCCCAGGAGGTGGAGGGCCCGCGGCGGCACGATCCCGAGCGCGCGCGCGCGGCCTTCGCGCGGCTGGCGGCGCGCCTGCGGGGGAGGACGCGATGATTCCGGAGCTCGACGGCCTGTTCGATCTGATGGACTGGTACTTCGCGACCTTCACCGAGGTGAAGCCGTCGCTGGCCAAGATCCTGTGGGGCGTCTACGAGGCCTACGACCCCATCAACCACACGCCCGCCAAGATCAAGGTCCCCAAGTCCAAGCGCGTGGTGCCGCTGAAGTTCTTCATCAGCCTGTACACCCAGGCGCCGGTGTTCGTCGGCAGCCACTACGACGATCCGGCCGACCAGGACAGCGACGAGGTCGAGGGCACGTTCCGGGTCGACCGCAGCTGGACCTTCCCGTACGACGAGGGCGAGCCGCGGACGGTCCACATCGTGACCTGGGATCGCCTGATCGACGCGGTCGAGGACGACGAGCGCGAGATGTGGCGGTGCGGCTTCCCGTACGCGATCCCGCTGTCCGGGCTGACGCGCGACTTCCGCGAGTCGCTGTACTCCAAGAACCTCGGCCAGGTCCACGAGCGCCCCAAGGGCG
This sequence comes from Kofleriaceae bacterium, assembly GCA_020633495.1. Taxonomy (GTDB): domain Bacteria; phylum Myxococcota_A; class Polyangia; order Haliangiales; family Haliangiaceae; genus WYBA01. The sequence goes on from JACKDR010000017.1 coordinate 90,707, forward strand.
TCGACGAGGACCACTCGATCCAGTTCCTGCGCGCGCTCGCCAAGGGGGCGACCTACAACTCGCGCGGCGAGTACTACCCCAAGTGGCGGGGCGGCAAGGTCGGCAAGCCGCCGTACGAGTCGAACACGACCGACACCTTCGTCGCCCAGGCGTTCCAGGAGCTGGAGCTGGTGCGCGACCAGGTCTACGTGGTCATCACCGGGCAGCAGGGGCTGATCGTCTACCAGATCGTCGAGGACCCCGACGGCGGCTTCCGCCGGGTCTACGCCGGCGGCGTGCCCGAGAGCCAGTACCTGGACACCGAGGCGATCAAGAAGGCCGGCAAGGTCCCGTACGAGATGTGGTGGCTCGTCACCGCCAACGGCCTCGACGAGCCGCCCAAGCATCGCAAGCGCAAGACCTTCAGCGTGCCCGGGGACCACGCGACCGTGGAGGTCGTCGATCCCGAGGCCATGGTGATCGACACGATCGGCAAGAAGGCGGCGGCGCAGCTCGGCCACTCCGGCCAGTTCGAGTGGTTCGTCGAGCTGGTGTCGCTGCGGTTCCCGGATCGCTTCTACGTCGTCGATCTGCGGCGTCACCACAACACCTGGAAGATCTGGGGCGCCGTGCCGCTGACGGCGGCGCGCGACGCCGTGCACCCCAAGATCAAGCAGGCGATGAGCGACGACCCCGACGACGAGTACGGCGGCGTCTTCACCGCGGCGGCGCGCAAGCAGGTCGAGGCCGCGCTCGGCGACGTCAACATGCTGGTCCTGCCCCAGGGGCTGCGCACCGGCGACGAGCGGTTCATCGGGATCGACGACGTCTACGCCTACCTGCGCAGCCTCGACAGCGGCCTCATCTCGGTGATGCCGGTGAGCGACTACGTGACCGCGCTGGCCGCCGGGCAGTTCGGGCACGAGCTCTACGAGTCCACCAAGTGGATCATCCCGATGGCCAAGGCCGTGACCTACGCCGCGGCGATCGCGGTGGGCGGCTGGGCGGCCGTGGAGATGGGGGTGTCGGCGGCGTCGGTGCGGGCGTGGGCGACCAACTACGCCCGGCGCGAGATCTCGAACCGGGTCCTGTGGGGCGTGGTCAAGCGCTTCGGCCCGGCGCTGGCCATGAAGCTGGCGGAGCTGGTGCTGGCGCTGTGGGACGACGAGGACAGCAAGACGGACGGCGCGGGGCGCTGGCGTCACTTCGCGCACGGCTTCTTCGAGGGCTACGTGGTGCAGACCCTCTACGACAACCTCTACAAGAAGGTCGTCAAGATCGTCACGGCCGGGCCGAAGGAGTACCGGATGGCCGTGACGATCAACAAGGTCTATCACACGATGGATCGCCTCCAGGCGGTGTTCTCGCGGCTCGAGGACGAGCTCGACGACGCCGCCGTCAAGCAGGCGGTGGCCAGCTTCCAGGGCGCGGTCGAGCACCTGATCAAGGGCGTCGCGCTGCTGATCAGCGCCTCGTACTACGTCCAGCACGACGACGCCGCCGGCATGCTCGACCTGCTGGGGCGCGGCGGCAAGGGCGAGCAGCCGCCGTCGGCGGAGGAGTGGGAGGCCGAGGCGACCCACCAGGTCGCCGAGATCGGGAAGAAGATCGCCGAGCTGGTCGGGCGCTTCGAGTCGATCGACGACGTCATCGGCGAGATCCGGCACAGCAAGCTCGTCATGGGCGGGGCGGTGCTGTTCGTCCTGCGGGGCCAGATCTTCTCGGTCATCAAGTACACGTGGAAGCATCACAAGGGGAAGTCGGAGAAGAAGCCGCTCAAGAGCAAGCGGCGGTGGGCCTTCTACGCGATCGCGATCGGCGCGGTGCTGCTGCTGGCGTCCGACGACGGCAAGAAGCAGTCGGCCGCCGGCGAGTTCGTCGGCGAGGTCCTGGACAAGATCTTCGCGCTGCTCAAGGAGGCGGTCAGCGGCTTCCCGGGACGGGACGAGGCCCAGGCCGAGCTGTACGGCAAGATCGTGGGCAACCTGCTGGGCGGCTTCGTCCTCGATCGGTTCCTGTTCAAGGACGACCACGCCTTCCGCAAGGTCTTCGACGCCCCGATCGTCGACGCCACGCTCAAGAGGAACCTCAAGCACGGCGTCGTGAAGGGCTTCCTGTCGCTGATCTTCAAGCGCTACCTGTCGCTGTACAACGACCTGGTCAAGAACGGCGTGCTCAGCAAGGCGCGCCGCGAGCAGGAGTTCGCCAGCCTGGTCGACACCTTCCGCAAGGAGGAGCTCGAGAAGCGCCACCTCGAGCACCTGGCCAAGTTCGAGAGCGAGAGCGAGAAGTCGATGTCGCTGCAGGACCTGGCGCTGGCGCTGGTCGGCTACCACCGGGTCGTGCAGGAGGACGGCGTCGAGCTGCTCGAGCAGCACTACGCCGGCGACATGGCGCGGCTCAAGGACGACCTGAGCCACCTGGCCAAGCTCGGCGACGAGCTTGGCATCACCGGGTTCGCCGAGGAGCACGCCAAGGCCCTGTTCGTCACCATGAACACCCACGTCCGGCTCGCGGTCCACGAGCTGGTCGAGGCGATCCGCCACCTGTTCCAGCCGTTCGTGCAGGACGGCCACTTCTCGTGGATGACCCTGCTCAAGGAGCTCGGCTTCGACGTCGGCGACATCTCGCAGATCCAGAACGAGGTGCGCCAGATGTACAGCGACCGGCTGGGCGACTTCGGCGCCAAGGCGGACTAGGATCACCCGGTGCGCGGTGGTCGTCGATTCGCCCGCGGGCGCGGCGTCGTGGTCGCGTCGGCGACGATCCTGGCGGTGGGCGCCTGCCGCGACCGCCAGGGCGCGCCGAGAGGCGAGGTGACGACGACGCCCGGCTGGGTGGTGTCGCTCGGCGGCGCCGAGGACCAGGAGCTGTCCGGCGTGGCGCTCGACCGCGACGGCGTCGTCGTGGTCGGGACCTTCTACGGCGCGGTGGAGACGCCCACCGGGGTGCTGCGCTCGCAGGGCTACGGCGACGTCCTCGTCGCGCGCGTCGACGGCCGCGGTCAGGTCGCGTGGGCGCGCGCGCTGGGGTCGCCGAAGGCCGATTTCGGGTGGGCGGTCGCGGCCGGCGCCGACGGCGCGGTCATCGCGATCGAGGCCGACGGCACGATCGATGTCGACGGCGCGCGGACGCGGACGCCTGCCCAGGAGGCCGCCGGGTTCGACCTGCCGATCCTGATCTCGCTCGACGAAGCCGGCCGGCGGCGCTGGCTCTCGACCCTGGCCAGCGAGGAGATCGGCGCGATGCGGACGGTGGCGTCGCGCGGTGACGCGATCGTCGCAGGAGGGCGCGCGACGGGTCGCGACGCCACCAGGGACCTGGGCGCCGGTGAGGCGGACTGTGACCAGCGGGCCGCGGTCGTCGGACGCTGGGACGCCAGTGGGCGCTTGCAGTGGACGCGGTGCGGCCACACCCGCTTCGGGGTCACGTCACAGCTGGTGGAGCAGGTCGCCATCGCGGCGGACGACGACGTCGTCGCCTGCGGCCAGTTCGCCGAGGGGCCCCTGGCCTTCGATGGCACCGACGAGGTCGAGGCCGGCGACGATGCGCCGGCGCTGTTCGTCGTGCGGCTCGGCGCCGCCGGCACGCCGCGCTGGCTGCGTGGCGTCGACGGCCAGACCCTTGCCAACGGTTGCGGCGGCGTCGCGGTCGCGGCGGACGGGACCGCGCTGGTCGCGAGCAACGCCGACGGCCGGCTCGGCGGCGTCGAGCTGCCGGGCGCCGAGGTGGTGGCGCTGTCGGTCGACGGCGCGACGCGCTGGGTCGCGTCGGTGCGCCAGGCGCTGGGCGAGGACCGCGGTCGGGTCACCGCGCTGGCCCTCGACGGCGACCAGGTGTGGGCGGCGGTGTGGGCGAAGCGCCGCGGCGTGCTGCTCGCCTTCGACGTGGCGACCGGGGCGCGGCGCGGCGAGCCCATCGAGCTGGGCGGCGTCGAGCCGGCGGCGCTGGCCGCCGGCGATCGCCTCTACGTCGCCGGACGGTTCGCGGGCGACGCGACGATCCTGGGCCGCGCGCTGCAGGCCAGGGGCGAGCACGACGCGGTCGTGCTCGCGGTGCCGCGCCCGGGAGGCGCCGGTGGTTGATCGGCCGCCGGGGGCAGTGCGTGGAGGCGATGATCTCGCCGCTTGCGGCCGATCGGATGAGGTGGCGCGGTGGCGTCACGGTCAAAGTGGAGCGTCTGGTTCACCTGGACGGGGTGATGTCTGTGAGAGCCGATACTCTGTAAGTTCGGGAGCCGCGGATGCTGTGGTCCTCGGCGGTGTCTCCTGAACCGGCGGAGCTGGTTGCACTTCCTCGGCGAGCTGGGGTTCGATCTGGACGTGGAGGCTGCGGAGGACGCTTTCAAGAGAGAGGTGTCGCGGCTCGAGGCATTCCGCGGGGGCAGCACATGAGGGTCTGTTGGACGCTCGCGTTTCTGTCGGTCGCCTGTTCGGGGCACGGACATCGTGCGGCAGGCACGGGCGACGCGGGCGCTGGACCCGTGGTCGAAGGGAGCTGTCCGCACGATCCGGAGCGGTGCCCGGGTACGTGCAACGCGCAGGGGTACTGCGAGCATGACTTCGGATGGGGGCCGGAGATCCGGGTGCCACAGGGGACGTACGGGGTGGAGTATCGCGGGCCCGAGGTGGCTCGCGCTTGGGACGAGGCCCCCGCGCTGGTGACGTTCCCTCGATCGTACTGGATCGACAAGCGCGAGACGTCGGCCGAGAGATACCGGAGGTGCTCGTCATGCGCGGCGGCCGACGCGAGCATGCCAGGGGAGATGCCGGTGCAGGTTTCTCTGGCCGAGGCCCGGGCCTTCTGCGAGGAGACCGGGCGTCGGCTGCCGACCAACGCGGAGTGGGAGGCGGCGGCGCGTGGCCCGTCACCGTGTCACGAGCCCGCCGAGATCCAGATGCGGCAGGGCAACATGAACTGCAACTTGACCGCCTTCCCGTGGGGCGATGACGAATCGACTTTGTGTGCGCGGACCCACTCGTCGCAGTGCCAGATCCAGAACGGTCCGCGAGCGGTCGGGCCTCACCCGGAAGGGGCGAGCCCGCTCGGAGTCGAGGAGCTGAGCGGGAATGTGGCGGAGTGGATCTCGGATCCGGAAGGCGACAAGGGCCTGGTGAAAGGCTGGGACTGGGCACCCGTGGACAAGAGTGACGACGTCCCACGTCGGCTCGCGCCGTACTTGACGGTCGGGGGCCGTGCATGGAAGCTCGCAAGTTCCCGGCAGGGCGTCCGCTGCGTCCGCGGGCCCGCGATGGATGAGGTGTACCGTGTGGCTCCGAAATATCTGCGCTGACTGGCGGCGCCCTGTGGCGCGCTTTGTCCGTGTCGGATTCGTCGCAGCCGGGACGTTGTCGCCTTTCAGCGGCTGCAAGGACGAGCCGACGACGTGCAAGGCCGCAGGAACGCACGCGAGCGATCTGGAGATCGCGGAGCGGCACGGTGGGATGGCGGACTTCATGAGCGAGCGGGAGCGCGCAGCCAAGGCCGAGGTGTGGATCGAGCGGTGCGTCGCGCAGCAACTGACCGACGCGCCGCGACGCTGCGTCGCGGCGGCGACGACCGTCGACGAGGTGATGGCCTGTGGTTTGACGCGCGCCGTGCCCTGACACTCCGGGCCGGGCGGGGCCGCACGCGCGCCGGTCGGCCCTCGGCGGTTGCTGCGGGGCACCGTCACGCTCGCCGTGGTCGGTGGCGTGATCGCCTGCCGGGGGCGCCGTCGCGTGGCGTACGACGCGGGGGCTGTCGCAGGCCATGGTCCGGCGTCGGCCAGATGGGTGGACCGGGCGACGACGAGGCCCACGGCGTAGCCGTCGCTGGCGGCGCGGTCTCGTCGCTGGCGCGTTCTACGATCCCCTCGAGACGCCCGACGGCCCGCTGGTCTCGCGCGGTAGCGCGGACGGCCTCGTCGCGTGGCTCCGTTTCGACGGGACGCGCGTGCGCGGGCGCGGCTCGGCGAAGACCCAAATTTCCGCCTGGTCGATCGCCGCGGCGGCGCCCGCCGTCGTGGTTGTGCTCGAGGCGGACGGGACGCTCGACATCGACGGCGCCCGGAGCCGGACGCCCGTCCAGGAGGAGGCCAGGGCGACCTGCCGATCCTGGACGCTCTCGACGGTGACGACCGCAGGCGATGGCTTCTCGTGGGTCAATATCCTCGAAATCGGAGTGAACGTCGGATCGCTGAAAGACGCGCAACACGAGCTGTCGGAGAAGATCAAGCAGCGCGCCGCCGGCTTCAAGGCTCCCTGAAGGCGATCACGAACGCGGATGCGTCGGGCGCGACGTCGAGGTCATCGACGCGAAAGCCACGGCCGGTGCCGAGCACGGCGAAGCGGTGGTCCGAGAGCGGCGCGACGGCGAACACGGACTCGACCTCGTCTGGCGAGCCAAAGGTGCGTAGCCACCGCGTGCTGCCGTCGGTAGCGGACAGCGCCCAGATCACCGCATCGCCGGGCCACGACGCGAACGACTTGCCGTCGAGGTCGAACGAGCCGGCCGTCCCCCCCGTGACGATGGCGTCGCCGAGCTGCGCGACCGCCCGGAGATCGTCGTCGAACGGGCCTGCGATGGCGCGCCACCATCGAGGAACGCCGCCCTCGTCGAGTCGGACGACCAGCGCATGGTTGTCCGCTGCCACGGGGGCCGGCATCGGCCGTCCGTCGATCTCGCCGGCTTTGCCGTAGCTGCCCACGACCGTGAGTTCGCCGTCATCGGACACGGCGAGGCCGTCCGCCGTCGCGCCGTTCAGGAGCCACGCCCAGCGGGGCCGGAGGTCGGCGTCGACCGCGACGACGAACATCGACGCGGAGTCGGGGGGCGGCGGCTCGTGGGCGGCGACGACGCTGCCTCCGAAGAACGTCTCGCCAGCGACGGCGCCGCCGCCGCCGGGTCCCTGGACCGCGGCGTGCGGCGTGCCACCCTTCGCGGTTGTCAGCAGCGTCGATGCCATCGGCGCGCCGTCGAGCGTGAACGACGCGGCGAGCACATCCTCCCCGGGGAGCGCCTCCTCGGGATGGCTCGCGACAGGCTGATCGAGCTCCACCGAGCCCTGGAGGTTCGCGGTGAGGAACAGCCCGATGGTAGCAGCCGTCAGGCCCGCCGCGGGCTGACCGTCCCGATCGGCCCCGGCGGTCGCGATATCGCCGGAGCCGCGGAAACGGCGCGTCCACGACGTCTTCCCGGTTGGATCGATGCGCCCGAGCACGAGCGAGCCAGACTCGAGGTCCTGCATCGTGCGGATCTCGACGCCGCCATCGACTCGTACGCCGCCGAGCGTGGCGATCCCCGTGGTCGTTGCCGCCACGAACACGTCGTCTCCGAGCGCGGCGATCGCATCGATGCGATCGATGCGGGGCCCGCTCAATGACAAAAGCCACGCAGGCGTCCCGTCCGGTTCGAGCGCGAGCAAGAAGCCATCGGTATCGTGCGCGCCACCGTGCGCGGTGAGCTGGAGGGGCCCAACCTGGAGGTGATCCGAGAAGTCGCCTGCGACGAGTAGCGAGCCGTCCTCGCGCACCGCGACCGCGTGCGGTCGGGCCTGCGGGCCCAGGGCGACCGCCCATTCCGCCTTCGGGGCGTTATCCGCGACACTCTGGGCGTCGCCTGCTGGGGGCTTCTCCTGAGAGCGCGCGGCGCGGCGGCAGCCGACGAGGAGCACGAGCGACAGCATGGCGAACACCAGCGGGCCTCGTGGCACCAGAGGATCCCATGTCGGCGCGGCTCCGCGGCTGGCAGGACGAACGTTCGGCCCGCCGAGCCCGGTCGCTGGGGCGAGGGTCTCGTCTCGTTCACGCACGCCCCCGACGGTAGCCGAGAAGGCAGCAGGGAATGTGGTGGTCGTCGACAGGTCGATGGGGCGAGCGATCCGGCCGTCGCGTACGACGAGCGGCTCGCGCCCCCGCGACCGGGGTGCCATCGCCGGCGCGCGTCGGCGCGGTCAGCGGGCGGCGGGCATGCTCACGATCCGGAGCCGGTGGCGCAGCGGGCGCGTTAGACTCGCTGTCGGGATGACGATCCGAGTCGTGAGTAGATGCGTGCCGACGCACTCGCCAGTCGCCGCAGGGCTGGTGGCGGTCGTCGTCGTCGCGATCGCCGGCCTCGGCGGCTGCAAGCAGGCCAAGGAGGCCGCGAAGAAGTGGGCGGCGTCGGATGTCGCCGCCGACGCGGAGGGCGGGGCCGGCGCCCCGGCCGTCGACGACGACGCGCCCACGGCGCCGCCGCCGCGGCCCGACGGGCCCGGCCTGGAGCCCGGCACCTACCGGCTGGTCGAGCTGCGGGTCGACGTCGCGCCGACCAAGCGCGGCGGCCGGGCCTGGGACATCGGCGACGGCGTCGAGGCCGATCCGGATCCCAAGGCGGTGCTGACGCTCGACGGCCACCAGGTCGCGACCTGCCACGCCGCCGACAGCACGACGCTGCGGTGCGCGCCCGGCCGCGAGGTGGTGATCGAGCCGTCGAGCCGGTTCGCGCTCGAGGTCTGGGACCAGGACGTGCTGTCCGACGACAAGGTCGGCACCGCGGTGCTCGAGGAGCCGCAGCGCTGGGGCGTCGGCCTGGAGCTGCCGATGGCGCCGACCGGCCAGGTCCGCGCGGCGTCGCTGCGGCTGGCGCCGGTGCAGACCTGGTGGGCGACCCACCAGGTGCGGCTGCTCGGCCTGGCCGGCGGCGTCGGTGCCGCGCTGCTGGTGATCGGCGCGTTCCGCGGCCGGGTCCTGGTGCGCGACTGGGAGCGGCCGCCGCCGCCGCGCTGCGGCCACTGCAACGCGCGGCTCGCCGACGACGCGCTGACCTGCGGCCGCTGCGGAGCGCCGACGTGAAGGTCGAGCCGCAGCACGCGATCTGGCACGTGCCGCTGCTGGTCCTGGCGGGCGTGACCGCGCTCGCGGCGATCGGGCTCGCGGTCCTGGCGTGGCGCCACGCGGTGGCGCCGGCGATCGCGGTGCCGGCGATCTGGGGCCTGGCCGGTGCGTCGCTGACGTTCACGATCGCGCGGGTCATCCACGCGACGCGGGTGACGCGCCGCGAGCTCGAGCTGATCGTCCTCGGCGGCGCCGCGCTGGCGATCCAGCTCAGCCCGCCGGCCGGGCTGGTCGCCGCGGTCGGGGCGATCTCGCTGCTGCTCGACGGCGAGCGGTAGCGGCGCGGCGAGCGGCCGCGCCGCTACGCCATGCGCTCGCGGACCGCGGCGCCCATGGCCGCGGTCGAGGTCGCGCCGCCGAGGTCGGCGGTGCGGTAGCCGTCGGCGATCGTCCGCGCCACCGCGGCCTCGATGCGGCGCGCGACGTCGTCGGCGTCGAGCGAGTGACGGGCCAGCATCGCCGCCGACAGGATCGTGCCGATCGGGTTGGCGATGCCCTGGCCGGCGATGTCCGGCGCCGAGCCGTGGATCGGCTCGTACAGGCCGCGCGGGCCGTCGCCCAGCGACGCCGACGGCAAGAGGCCCAGCGACCCGGCCAGCACCGCGGCCTCGTCGGTGAGGATGTCGCCGAACATGTTCTCGGTGACGATGACGTCGAAGCTGGCCGGCGCCGTGATCAGCCGCATCGCCGCCGAGTCGACCAGCTGGTGCTCGAGGGTGACGCCCGGGAAGTCGCGCCCGACCTCGGTCGCGATCTGCCGCCACAGCCGCGACGACTCGAGCACGTTGGCCTTGTCGATCGAGGTCACCTTGCGGCGCCGGCCCTCGGCGATCCGGAACGCCAGGGTCACGACCCGTCGGATCTCGACGTCGGTGTAGACCAGCGTGTCGACGGCGCGGACGCCGCCACCGTCGAGCGCGGTGCGGCCCTTGGGCTCGCCGAAGTACAGGCCGCCGGTGAGCTCGCGGATGCACACCAGGTCGACGCCGGCGAGCCGCTCGGCCTTGAGCGGGGTGGCGTCGGCCAGCTCGGGCAGCGGCGCGACCGGCCGCAGGTTGGCCCACACGCCCATCGCCTTGCGCAGCCCCAGCAGGCCCTGCTCGGGGCGGACCTTGGCGTCGGGGGCGTCCCACTTGGGGCCGCCGACCGCGCCCAGCAGGACCGCGGCGGCGCCGTCGACGACCTCGACGGTCGCCGGCGGTAGCGCCGAGCCGGTGACGTCGATGGCGCGGCCGCCGATCAGCGCCTCGGTGAAGCGCACGGCGCGGCCGGCGCGGGCCATGCCGACCTCGAGGCAGCGCCGGGCCTCGTCGGTGATCTCGGGGCCGATGCCGTCGCCCGGCAACAGCGCGATCGTCGCGGCGCCGCTCATCGCGCGCCTCCCGACGGGTGGCGGGCCTCGTCGGCGTCGGCCTCGTGGGCGGCGATCGCCCGGTCCATGCCGAGCAGGAAGCCCAGCTCGTCGACGCCGTCGAGCAGGCAGCGTCGGGCGAACGGATCGACGGTGAACGCCGCGCGGCACACGCCGTCGGCGGCGCCGCCGCCGCACATCCACCGCACCTCCTGGGCGTCGAGATCGACGGTGACCGGCAGCGCCGGGTCGCGGCCCACCGCGGCCATCAGGCGGGCGTGGTCGTCGACGGGGATCGCCGCCGGCACCAGGCCCTGGCCCAGCGCGTTGCCGCGGAAGATGTCGGCGAAGCCGGGCGCGATCACGGCGCGGAAGCCCCAGGCGGTCAGCGCCCACGCCGCGTGCTCGCGCGAGCTGCCGCAGCCGAAGTTGGGGCCGGCGATCAGGACCTGGGCGCCGGCGTTGCCGGGATCGTCGAGCGGGAACCCGGGGCGGCCGCGCCAGTCGGCGAACAGCGCGCCGGCGAGGTCGTCCTTGGTCGTGGTCTTGAGGAACCGCGCCGGGATGATCTGGTCGGTGTCGACGTCGGCGGCGTCGAGGACGACCGCGCGGGCGGTCAGCGAGGTGAAGCGGGGCGCGGTCACGGGCGGGCCTCCAGGTAGGGGCGGGGGTCGGCGATCGTGCCGGCCACGGCCGACGCCGCCGCGGTGTACGGCGACGCCAGGACGGTGCGGCCGCCTTTGCCCTGGCGGCCCTCGAAGTTGCGGTTCGACGTCGACACCGCGAGCTGGCCGGGGCCGATCTGGTCGCCGTTCATCGCGATGCACATCGAGCAGCCGGGCTCGCGCCACTCGGCGCCGGCGTCGCGGAAGACCCGGTCGAGCCCTTCCGCCTCGGCGGCGCGCTTGACCTCGTGCGAGCCCGGCACCACCAGGGCGCGGACCCCGGCGGCGACCTTGCGCCCGGTCAACACCCGCGCCGCGGCGCGCAGGTCGCCGAGCCGCGAGTTGGTGCACGAGCCGATGAAGACGACGTCGACCGGCTGGCCGGCGATCGGCCGGCCGGCCTCGAGCCGCATGTACGCCAGCGACCGCGCCGCCGCGGCGGCGTCGTCGCCGCCGGCGTCCTCGGGCCGCGGCACCGCGCCGTCGACGGCGCAGGCCTGGGCCGGGGTCGTGCCCCAGGTGACCATCGGCGCCAGCGCCGCGGCGTCGAGCCGGATCACGTGATCGAACGCGGCGCCGTCGTCGGTGGCCAGCGTCCGCCACCGCGCCACCGCGCGATCGAACGCGGTGCCGGTGGGCGCGTAGGCGCGGCCCGCCAGGTAGTCGAAGGTGGTGTCGTCGGGCGCGACCAGGCCGGCGCGGGCGCCGGCCTCGATCGACATGTTGCACAGGGTCATGCGCGCCTCCATGTCGAGGGCGCGCACCGCGCTGCCGCGGTACTCGATGACGTAGCCGGTGCCGCCGCCGGCGCCGAGCCGCGCGATCACCGCGAGGATGACGTCCTTGGCGGTGACCCCGGCGGGCAGGGCGCCGCCCGGGCCGCCCTCGATCTCGACCGCGAGGGTACGCGGCCGCCGCTGCAGCAGGCACTGCGTGGCCAGGACGTGGCCGACCTGGCTGGTGCCGATGCCGAAGGCCAGCGCGCCGAACGCGCCGTGGGTGGCGGTGTGGCTGTCGCCGCACACGATCGTCATGCCGGGCCGGGTCAGGCCCTGCTCGGGCCCGACGACGTGGACGATGCCCTGGCGGGGATCGCCGGCGCCCCACAGCGTGATGCCGTGGGCCTCGCAGTTGGCGGCGAGCTGGCGCAGCTGGGCCGCGGCGCTGGGATCGGCGGCGGCCAGCGGGTTCTTCACGGTCGGGATCGAGTGATCCATGACCGCGAAGGTGCGGTCCGGGCGCCGGACCGGCACGCCGCGCGCCGCCAGCTCGGCGAACGCCTGCGGCGAGGTCACCTCGTGGACCAGGTGGAGGTCGACGTAGAGGACGCTGGGGCCGTCCGGGACCTCGGCGACGACGTGCTGCGCCCAGATCTTGTCGAACAGCGTGCGCGGCGCGGCGCCGGCGGCCGTGGTCACGACGCCGCCTCGATCGCGCCCCCGCCGGGCCGGACGTCGCGCTGGCCGATCACGCGGTTGACCGCCTCGAGGTAGGCCTTGACGCTGGCGACGACGATGTCGCCGTCGGCGGCGTGGCCGTGGAAGACCCGCCGCTTGCTGGCGCGATCGTAGGGGTCGTAGAGATCCACCGCCGCCTGATCGACCGCGGCGGTGCCGGTGCCGTCGACGCCGTCGCGGACGCGGACGCCGACCTCGCCGAGCGCGTCGGTGCCCTCGGTGACGGCCTGGACCGCGAGCTCCTCGAGCGCGACCCCGGCGCCGACCAGCTCGTCGATCGCCTTGAACGCGGCGTCGATGGGCCCGGCGCCGACCGCGGCGCGCACCACGGTGGCGCCGTCGGGGCCCTTGAGCTTGACCGTCGCGGTCGGCATGCCGACCGTGCCGCAGCCGACCTGCAGCGCGACCAGCTCCCACAGCGCCGGCGCGCGGGCGACCTCGTCGGCGGCCAGCGCGACCAGGTCGGGATCGCGGATCTCCTTCTTGCGCTCGGCCAGCGCCTTGAAGCGGCCGAACGCGCGATCGAGGGCGTCGCCGTCGAGCGGCGTGCCCAGCTCGACCAGCCGCGCCGCGAACGCGTGGCGGCCCGAGTGCTTGCCCAGCACCAGCTGGGTGGCGCGGGCGCCGACGTCCTCGGGCTTCATGATCTCGTAGGTCTCGCGGTGCTGCAGGACCCCGTGCTGGTGGATGCCCGACTCGTGGGCGAACGCGTTCTCGCCGACGACCGCCTTGTTGGGCGGCACCGGGAAGCCGGTCGAGCGGCTGACCTGGCGCGACAGCCGGCACAGCTGGGTGGCGTCGATCGCGGTGTCGCAGCGGAACGCGTCGCGCCGGGTCCGCAGCGCCATCACCAGCTCCTCGAGCGAGCAGTTGCCGGCGCGCTCGCCGATGCCGTTGATCGTCACCTCGGCCTGGCGGGCGCCGGCGGCGACCCCGGCCAGGCTGTTGGCGCAGGCCAGGCCCAGGTCGTCGTGGCAGTGCACGCTGATGATCGCCGAGCTCGGCACCGCGGCGCGGATCGACGCGATCAGCTGGGCGTACTCGTGCGGCACCGCGTAGCCGACGGTGTCGGGGATGTTGAGGATCGTCGCGCCGGCGCGGACCACGGCCTGCAGCACCTGGTGCAGGAACGTCGGATCCGACCGCGAGCCGTCCTCGGGGGAGAACTGGACCTCAGCGCCGAGGCCGCGGGCGTAGGCGACCATCTCGCCGGCGCGGGCCAGGACCTCGTCGCGCGTCATCTTGAGCTTGTGACGCATGTGGAGGTCGCTGGTGGCGAGGAAGACGTGGATGCGCGGGTGGGCGGCGTCGCGCACCGCGCTCCACGCGGCGTCGATGTCGCCCTTGGCGGCGCGGGCCAGGCCGACGATCGCCGGCGGCTCGGCCTGGGGTCGGCCCGGGGTCGGCGCGGCGCCGACCTCGGTGGCGATGCGGCGCACCGCCTCGTGATCGTCCGGCGACGCGGCCGGGAAGCCGGCCTCGATGCCGTCGACGCCCAGCCGCGCCAGCGCGTGGGCGATCTCCAGCTTCTGATCGGAGGTCAGGGTCGCGCCCGGCGCTTGCTCGCCGTCACGCAGCGTGGTGTCGAGGATGTAGACGCGGTCGGGCGCGGGCTGGATCACGGCTGGCCCCCTTCGGGATCGACGTCGACCGGATCGAGGAACGGCATCATCTTGCGCAGCCGGGCGCCGACCAGCTCGATCGGGTGCTCGGCCTCGCGGCGGCGGGTCTCGAGGAACTTGGGCCGGCCGGCCTCGTTCTCGGCGATCCACTCGCGGGCGAACTCGCCCGAGCGGATCGCGGCCAGCAGCTCGCCCATCGCCTTGCGCGAGGCGTCGCCGATGACCTTGTGGCCGGCGACGTAGTCGCCCCACTCGGCGGTGTCCGACACCGAGTACCGCATGTACTTGAGGCCGCCGCGGTACATCAGGTCGACGATCAGCTTGAGCTCGTGCAGGCACTCGAAGTACGCGACCTCGGGCTGGTAGCCGGCGTTGACCAGGGTCTCGAAGCCGGCCTGGACCAGCGCCGAGGCGCCGCCGCACAGCACCGCCTGCTCGCCGAACAGGTCGGTCTCGGTCTCCTCGGCGAACGTCGTCTCGAGGACGCCGGCCCGGGCCGAGCCGATCGCCGCGGCGTACGACAGCACCAGGGCGTGGACGCCGGGGCGCGCGTCGGGGCCGACCGCGAGCAGCGCCGGCACGCCGCCGCCCTCCTGGTAGGTCTCGCGGACCCGGTGGCCGGGCGCCTTGGGCGCGACCAGGCCGAGGTCGATCGACGCCGACGGCGCGATCGTCTTGTAGTGGATGTTGAAGCCGTGCGCGAACATCAGCGTCTTGGCGCCCGGGGCCTTGCCCTCGAAGTGGGGCGCGACCTGGTCGCGCCAGATCTTGGGCTGCGCGGTGTCGGGCGCGAGGATCATCAGGACGTCGCACCAGGCGGCGACCTCGTCGACGGTGCTGACCGTCAGGCCGGCGGCCTTGGCGGCGGCGGCGCGGCGCGAGGTCGGGTGCAGGCCGACGCGGACGTCGACGCCGGACTCGCGCAGGTTCAAGGCGTGGGCGTGGCCCTGCGAGCCGTAGCCGACGATGCCGACCTTCTTGGCGCGGATGAGGGAGAGATCGGCGTCGCGGTCGTAGTAGATGGTGGCCATGTCGTGCTCCTGATCAGTCGAGGTCGTCAGCGGCGCCGTCGGGATCGTCGACGCCATCGGGTTGCGGTTGGTGGTGCGCGTACGGGTTGGGATCGGCGCTGGCCGGTGGCGCGTCGCCGCGCGCCATCGCGACCGCGCCGGTGCGGACCAGGTCGACGATGCCGTGCGGCTCGAGCGCCGCGATCAGCCGGTCGACCGCGTCGCGGGTCGCGGTCAGCTCGACGGTGAGGGTCTGGTGGCCGACGTCGACGACGCGGGCGCCGAAGACCTTGCCGAGCTCGATGACGTCGGTGCGCTCGCGCGGGCTGGCGCGGACCTTGACCAGCGCCAGCTCGTGGATCACCGCGGGCGACGCGGTGACGTCGTCGACGGCGACGACGTCGATCAGCTTGTAGAGGTTGGCCTCGAGCCGGCGCGCGGTGTCGTCGTCGGCGTCGACGACGACGGTCAGCCGCGAGATGCCGGCCAGGTGGGTGCGCGCGACCGTCAGCGACACGATGTTGTAGCCGCGGCGGCGGAACAGCGTGACGACCCGGGCCAGGACGCCGGGGCGGTCCTCGACGTGGGCGACCAGGGTGCGCGGGGTGCGCGGGCGCGGCGCCGCGGCGGCCAGCAGGGGGCTCATGGATCCTCCGGGGTCTCGACGATGGGGGACGGCTGCGGCCGCCGGATCATGTCGCGCAGGTCGGCGCCCGACGGCACCATCGGGTAGACCGCGTCCTCCTGCTCGACCCGGAAGTCGACGACGACGGTGCCGGGGACGCCGCGCGCGGTCGCGACCGCGGCCTCGATCTCGTCGCGGCGGGTGACCCGCACGCCGGCCAGGCCGTGGGCCTCGGCCAGCTTGACGAAGTCGGGGCTGCGCATCGGGGTCGCGACGTAGCGGCCCTGGTAGAAGAACTGCTGCCACTGCCGGACCATGCCGAGGTAGCCGTTGTTGATGATCGCGACGTTGACCTTGAGGTCCTCCTGGGCCAGCGTCGACAGCTCGCACGCGGTCATCTGGAAGCCGCCGTCGCCGGCGATGACCCAGATCTCGTCGTCGGGGCAGGCCAGCCGGGCGCCGATCGCCGCCGGCAGTGCGAAGCCCATCGTGCCCAGGCCGCCCGAGGTGATCAGCCGCCGCGGGTGGTCGTGCTTGTAGTACTGGGCCTCCCACATCTGGTGCTGGCCGACGTCGGTGACGATCAGCGCCTTGCCCTCGGTCAGCCGCCACAGATCGAGCATGACGTGGGCGGCGTAGAGGTGGCCGTCGTCGGGCAGGTTGACGATGTCGCGGACGGCGCTGTCGCCGCGCAGCTCGGCGATGCGGGCGTCCCACGCCGGCCGGTCGCGGCGTCGCAGCCGCGGCGTCAGCTTGGTCAGGACCCGGGCGACGTCGTCGAGGATCGGCAGGTCGACGCGGACGTTCTTGTGGATCTCCGAGGGGTCGATGTCGACGTGGATCTTGCGGGCGTGGGGCGCGTACTTCTCGAGGTGGCCGGTGACCCGGTCGTCGAAGCGCATGCCCAGCGCGATCAGCAGGTCGGCCTCCTGGATCGACGTGTTGACCCAGGCCTCGCCGTGCATGCCCATCATGCCCAGGCTCTGCGGGTGGGTCGCCGGGAACCCGCCGAGGCCGAGCAGCGTCGACGCCACCGGGATGCCGGTGCGCTCGACCAGCTCGCGCAACAGCGCGCTGGCCTCGGCCTTGACGATGCCGTGGCCGCAGAAGATCACCGGCCGGTCGGCGGCGTCGATCATCGCGGCGGCGCGATCGAGCTCGTCCTCGCGGGCGCGCAGGTCGGGGCGGTAGCCGCGGCGGCGCGGCTCGCCCTGCGGCGGCGCCCACGCGGCGCGGTGCTGCTGGGCGTCCTTGGTGATGTCGACCAGCACCGGGCCGGGGCGGCCCGACGCCGCGATGAAGAACGCCTCGTGCAGCGTCGGCGCGATGTCCTCGGCGCGGGTCACCAGGTAGTTGTGCTTGGTGATCGGCAGCGTGATGCCGGCGATGTCGGTCTCCTGGAAGGCGTCGCTGCCGAGCAGCGGCGACGACACCTGGCCGGTGATGAAGACCGTCGGGATCGAGTCGAGCATCGCGTTGGCGATCCCGGTGACCAGGTTGGTCGCGCCCGGGCCCGAGGTCGCGATCGCGACGCCGACCCGGCCCGAGGCGCGGGCGTAGCCGTCGGCCATGTGCGCGGCGCCCTGCTCGTGGCGGACCAGGACGTGGCGGATCGGGTAGCCCGGCATCGCGTCGTAGGCCGGCATGATCGCGCCGCCCGGGTAGCCGAAGACGACGTCGACGCCCTCGGCGACCAGCGTCTCCCAGATCAGCTGCGAGCCGGTCAGCTCGGTGCCGGGCTCGGCGGGGCGGAAGTCGGCGGGGCCGGGGCGGGCGCCGAGCTGCGGGTGGGGCAGGGCGGTCATTTGCTCTCCTTGGCGGCCAGCGGGATGGTCACCGCGCCCTCGGAGGCGCTGGCGACGTTGCGGGCGTAGCGCTCGAGGACGCGCGCCGGCGGGCGCGCCGGCGGCGTGTAATCGGTCCGGCGCCCGGACATCGGGCCCGCGGGCCCGGCCTCGACCTCGATCGTCCCGGCCTCGACGTCGATCGTGATGACGTCGCCGTCGGCGATCCGGCCGATCGGCCCGCCGGTGGCGGCCTCGGGCGCGACGTGGCCGACCATGAAGCCGTGGGTGGCGCCGCTGAACCGGCCGTCGGTGATCAGCGCGACGTCGTCGCCGAGGCCGCGGCCGACCAGCGCGGCGGTGACGCCGAGCATCTCGCGCATGCCGGGGCCGCCGACCGGGCCCTCGCCGCGGATCACGACGACGTCGCCCTTGGCGATCGTGCCGGCCTGGACCGCCGCGAACGAGGCCTCCTCGCCGTCGAAGACCCGGGCCGGGCCGCGGTGCAGGAGCTTGCCGTGGCCGGCCAGCTTGACGACGCAGCCCTCGGGCGCCAGCGAGCCGCGCAGGATCGCGAAGCCGCCGCGCGGCTTGAGCGCGTGGTCGAGCCCGACGATCACCTTCTGGCTGTCGGGCTCGGCGACCCGGGCGGCCTCCTCGGCTAGCGATCGACCGCTCACCGTCGGCGCGTCGGTCATCAGGCCGGCGTCGAGCAGGCGCCGGAACACCGCGGCGACGCCGCCGGCGCGGTACATGTCGACGGCGTTGAAGCGGCCGCCCGGCTTGAGATCGGCGATCACCGGGGTCCGGGCCGCGACCCGGTCGATGTCGTCGATCGTGTACGGCACCGCGGCCTCGCGCGCGATCGCCAAGAGGTGCAGGACGCCGTTGGTCGAGCCGGCGGTGCCGGCGACCGCGGCGGCCGCGTTGTCGAGGGCGGCGCGGGTCAGGAACGTGCGCGCCCCGGCGCCGGCGCGCCACTGGGTCATGACCATCTCGCCGGCGGCGCGGGCGGCGCCGGCCTTCTCGGGCGCGGTCGCCGGGATGTCGCCGACCGCGATCGGCGCCAGGCCCAGCGCCGCGACCGCGGTCGCCATCGTGTTGGCGGTGTACTGGCCGCCGCACGCGCCGGCGCCGGGGCACGCGGCGTCCTCGACGACGCGCAGCTGGGCCGACGTGATCGCGCCGGCGGCGTGGGCGCCGACCGCCTCGAAGACGTCCTGGATCGTCAGGTCCTTGCCGCCGGCGTGGCCGGGGGCGATCGGGCCGCCGTAGAGGATCACCGTCGGCAGATCGAGGCGGGCCGCCGCCATCGCCGCCGCCGGGATCGTCTTGTCGCAGCCGACCAGGACGACGAGGGCGTCGACCGAGTGGCCGATGCACACCAGCTCGATCGAGTCGGTGATGACCTCGCGCGACACCAGCGACGCGCGCATGCCGTCGGTGCCCATCGAGATGCCGTCGGACACCGCGATCGTGTTCCACTCGATCGGCGTGCCGCCGCCGGCCCGGACCCCGGCCTTGACGTGCTCGGCGAGGCCGCGCAGGTGCAGGTTGCAGGGGCCGCCCTCGGTCCAGGTGTTGACGACCGCGACGATCGGCTTGGCCAGATCGTCGTCGCCCAGGCCGGTGGCCTTGAGCATCGCGCGGGCCGGGGCGCGGTCCGGTCCGTCCAGCATCCTGGCGCTACGTCGCTCGCGGGTCATGAATCGCTCCGGTGTCGGGTTCGCTGCATGAGTTGTCGTCGCATCACGGGGTCCAGAAACGTCGAGGCCCCCGTCACCTGCTGGTGCGGGGGCCTCCGAGGGTCGTCGTCGCCGACTATCCCGGAGGCCCGTTCCCAATAAGGAGCAGGCCCAGGCCAGGCAGGACGACCAGCAGCGCGGCCAGCAGGCCGAGCCGCGAGCCGAAAACGACAACGGCGCCCGGGAGGACGCCGTCGCCGCTTCGGGTACCACCGGCGGTGCTCACGCGCACGGCCGCTGCACCGGCTCCCCCCCGGGGAGCCTGCTGGTGCGCGTAGCGGTCGGCTCGCTGCATCGCGTCAGAGCCTACGGCACGTCGCGTCAGGCGGTCAAGAAGGAACATGCGTCATCCGAGATCGTTGCAGGGCGGGGCCAGATCGTGCGCTCCCGTACCTCGGATCGTGAGCGCGATCCCGGCGCTGGTCGGACCGGGAAGCTCCCGGCATTTCAACGGATCGTTGCTGGACTGACGTGTCAGTCTATGGCTAGACTGACGCGTCATTCTAGCGGGGCCCCAGATGAACCACGACTGCAAGCTCGTCATCGGTATCGACGTCGGATCCACCACCGTCAAGATGACGGTCGTCGATCCCGACTCCCTGGAGATCCTGTGGAGCAAGTACCTGCGCCACGAGACTCGCCAGCCCGAGATGACGAAGGACATGCTCGCCGAGATCCAGGCGGCGTTCCCTGACGTCAAGCCGGCGGACATCCGCTGCTTCATCACCGGCTCCGGCGGCAGCCCGATCGCGCCGCACCTGGGCGCCAAGTTCGTCCAGGAGGTGAACGCGGTGACGATGTCGGTGGAGAAGCTCCACCCCGACGTCGGCTCGGTGATCGAGCTCGGCGGCCAGGACGCCAAGATCATCATCTTCAAGGAGAACGAGGAGACCGGCGACAAGCAGTCGCAGACCTCGATGAACGACAAGTGCGCGTCGGGCACCGGCGCCACGATCGACAAGTGCATGATCAAGGTCGGCATGCCCCGCGACGAGATCGCCGGGCTGAAGTTCGACGACAGCAAGCTGCACCACGTCGCCGCCAAGTGCGGCGTCTTCGCCGAGACCGACATCGTCAACCTGGTGAAGTCGGGGATCCCGCGCGACGAGATCCTCAACTCGCTGGCCGACGCGATCGTCACCCAGAACCTGGCGGTGCTGACCCGCGGCAACACGCTGCGCGCCAAGGTCCTGCTGCTCGGCGGCCCCAACACCTACCTGCCGTTCCTGATCGAGTGCTGGCGCCTGCGCATCCCGCAGACCTGGGACGAGCGCGGCTACGACTACCCCAAGGACGTGCCCATCGACGACCTGGTCTTCGTGCCCAAGAACGCCGAGTACTACGCCGCCTACGGCGCGGTGCTGTTCGGCCTGCACGAGGCCTCGACGGTCGGCCGCTACCGTGGCCTCGACGCCCTCGACGAGTTCATCAAGAACGGCCGCAAGTCCAAGCTCGGCGAGTCGGCCGGCCCCGGCCTGGTCGAGGCCCCCGAGCAGCGCGACGTCTTCCTCGACAAGTACAAGACGCCGCACTACGAGGACGCGATCCTGAGCCCGGGCCAGGTGGTCAAGGGCTTCATCGGCCTCGACGGCGGCTCGACGTCGTCCAAGTGCGTCCTGATCGACGAGGACCAGAACATCCTCAAGAAGGTCTACGTCCTGTCGAAGGGCAACCCGATCCAGGACATGAAGGAGATGTTCACCGAGATGCGCGAGTGGGCGACCGCCCAGGGCGCGACCATCGAGGTGGAGGGCTTCGGCGTCACCGGCTACGCCGGCGACGTCATGGAGAAGTCGCTGGCGGCGGACGCCAACATCGTCGAGACCGTCGCCCACATGATGAGCGCCAAGCGCTGGTTCCCCGGCGTCGACGTCATCTGCGACATCGGCGGCCAGGACATCAAGGTGCTGTTCATGCAGCACGGCGACGTCAAGAACTTCCGGCTGTCGAACTCGTGCTCGGCCGGCAACGGCATGCTGCTGCAGGCGATGGCCGACCAGTTCGGCCTGCCGGTCAAGCAGTACGCCGAGGTCGCGTTCGAGGCCCGGCTGGCGCCCAAGTTCAGCTACGGCTGCGCCGTCTTCCTCGACTCCGACCGCGTCAACTTCCAGAAGGAAGGCTACTCGCGCGAGGAGCTGCTCGCCGGCCTGGCGCTGGTGCTGCCCAAGAACGTCTGGCAGTACGTCGTCCAGATCCCGCGGATGAGCGAGCTCGGCAAGGTCTTCGTGCTGCAGGGCGGCACCCAGAAGAACATGGCCGCGCTCAAGGCCCAGGTCGACTACATCGAGAAGCGCGTCCCCGGCGCCGAGGTCTACCTGCACCCGCACTGCGGCGAGGCCGGCGCGATCGGCGCCGCCTTCGAGGCGCTGCGCGTGGTCAAGCGCCGCGGCTTCTCGACGTTCGTCGGCCTCGACGAGGCGATCAACCTCACCTACAAGTCGACCAACGACGAGAACACGCGCTGCAACTTCTGCCCGAACAACTGCTCGCGGACGTTCATCGACACCGCGACCACCGACGGCAAGACCGCGCGCTACATCTCGGGCTTCTCGTGCGAGAAGGGCACGGTCGAGAACCTCGACGCCCTCAAGAAGCTCAACAAGGAGCGCCAGGGCCGCATGAAGCGGTACCCCAACCTGGTCGACTACGAGGCCAAGCTCTGCTTCAAGAGCTTCTACACGCCCGAGCCGCTGCCCGCGCACGGCACGCCGATCGAGGACATCGTCGTCAAGCGGACGCTGCTCGGGGCGGTGCGCCGCAAGCCGATCGAGCGGCCGTTCCAGCGCTCGAGCGCGGCCGCGGCCGAGAAGCGGGCCGAGACCCGGATCGGCATCCCGCGCGTGCTCAACCTGTGGAGCACCGGGCCGTTCTGGCGGGCCTACTTCGAGACCCTCGGCATCCAGTCGCGCAACGTCGTCTTCAGCGACGAGACCTCCGAGGAGCTGTGGCAGGCCGGCTGCAAGTACGGCTCGGTCGACCCCTGCTACCCGTCGAAGGTGTGCCAGGCGCACATCCACAACCTGCTGTTCAAGCACCACGAGAAGAAGCCGCTCGACTACATCTTCTTCCCGGCGCTGACCCACGTGCCGTCGGGCATCGTCAACACGATGGACAACGCGTCGTGCCCGGTGGTCTCGGGCACGCCCAAGGTGGTGCGCGCGGCGTTCACCAAGGAGACCGACTTCTTCGGCGAGCGCGGCATCACCTACCTCGACACCGCGATCACGATGACCGAGCGGCTGATGTGCAAGAAGCAGCTGTTCGACGAGTTCGGCGCGCTGCTCGGCATCACCGAGGACGAGAGCAACTTCGCGGTCGAGCAGGCCTACGCCGCGCTCGCCACCTACGACGCCGAGATGGAGCGCAAGGGCAAGGAGATGCTCGACGAGGTCACCCGCGAGAACCGGGTGGCGCTGCTGATGATCGGGCGCCCGTACCACAACGATCCGGGCCTCAACCACGCCGTGCTCGAGGAGTTCCAGGCGCTGGGCTACCCGATCCTGTCGATGCGCTCGATCCCCAAGACCCGCGAGTACCTCGATCCGGTCTTCGCCGAGGACCTGCGCAAGGGCCTGGTCGATCACCCGATGGACGTCTCCGACGTCTGGCCCGAGAACTACTCGGTCAACTCGGTGCAGAAGGTGTGGGCGGCCAAGTTCGCGTCGCGCCACCCGCACGTCGCGGTGCTCGACCTGTCGAGCTTCAAGTGCGGCCACGACGCGCCGACCTACGGCCTGATCGACAGCATCATCGCGTCGGCCGGCAAGGCCTACTCGGCGCTGCACGACATCGACGCCAACAAGCCGTCGGGGTCGATCAAGATCCGCGTCAAGACCTACGCGCACACGCTGATGCTGCTGCGCGAGAAGCTCGAGGATCAGGCGACCAAGCAGCAGCAGCTCGAGCTGGCGCTGCTGCGCAAGAAGCTCGAGCTGATGGAGGCCCTCAAGGCCAAGCTGACCGCCGCGGGCCGCGCCGACGCGACCCTCGAGCGCCAGATGCAGACGCTGGCCGAGCGCGCCACCGAGCTCGCCGCCCAGCTGACCCCGCCCGCCGCCGCGGCGGATCCCGACAAGAAGCCCGCCAAGCCGGTCAAGCGGTCCGCCGCCCTGTCCGTGCTGCGCGGCTAGCCACGATCTTTCACCTCACGATCCCGATCCCGATCGACGAAGAGCCAGGAGAGCGACATGAACTCGACCAACGGAAACGGCATGGGCACTGACCTCGACGCGCTGTCGCTCGAGGCCATCGAGAAGCAGCTCGAGCAGTTCGAGCAGGAGGAGCGGGCCCGCCTCGGCCTGCCCACCGAGGCGGCGAAGCAGTGGTTCGACGCCGTGCCCCGCGAGTTCACCGCGTCGCAGCGGGCGCACACGACGATCCTGGTGTGCGGCCTGACCATGGCCCACGACCTGTTCATCCAGGCCGCGCTGCGCGGCATCGGCTACAAGGTCATGGCGATGGACGTGCCGGACAACGACGCCCTGCAGTACGGGCGCGAGTACGGCAACCGCGGCCAGTGCAACCCGACCTACTTCACCGTCGGCAACCTCGTGAAGTACCTGTCGGAGCTGCGCGAGCAGGGCATGTCCAAGGAGGACATCGTCAAGAACTACGTGTTCGTGACCGCCGGCGCCTGTGGCCCGTGCCGGTTCGGCACCTACGTCACCGAGTACCGCAAGGCCCTGCGCGACTCCGGCTTCGACGGCTTCCGCGTCCTGCTGTTCCAGCAGACCGGCGGCCTCAAGCAGGCGACCGGCGAGGAGATGGGCCTGCAGATGAACCCCGCGTTCTTCTGGAGCATCATCCGCGCGATCATGATCGGCGACGCGCTCAACGTCCTCGGCTACCGGATGCGGCCCTACGAGGTCGAGCCCGGCGCCGCCGACCGCGCGATCGAGATCGCCAAGAAGCACGTCTCGACCGCGTTCGAGAAGGGCGAGTCGCTGTCGCTGGCGCTGTACCGCGCCCGCAAGGTCCTGGGCGCGGTCAAGGTCGACCGCACCCGCACCAAGCCCAAGGTCGGCATCATCGGCGAGTTCTGGGCGATGACCACCGAGGGCGACGGCAACTACGGCCTGCAGCGCTTCCTCGAGGCCGAGGGCGCCGAGGTCGACATCCAGATCGTCACGTCGTGGCTCTTGTACATGCTGTGGCAGAGCCGGTTCGACACCGCCGAGCGCGCCAAGCTGCACGGCACCGACAAGAAGTCGGAGTCGAAGTTCAGCCTCGAGGGCGTCGACGTGCGCAAGCGCGTGCTGACGCTGTGGGCGGCGGAGCGGGTCCTGCGCGGCCTGTTCCAGACCATCGCCCACGCGATCGGGCTGTACGACTACCACCTGCCCGACATGAACGAGAACGCCGAGATCAGCCACGAGTTCTACGACAACAACCTCCGTGGCGGCGAGGGCCACATGGAGGTCGGCAAGCTGATCCAGAACGTCGCCAAGGCCAAGGTCAACATGACCCTGTCGGTCAAGCCGTTCGGCTGCATGCCGTCGAGCTCGGTCTCCGACGGCGTCCAGTCGCTGATCACCGAGCTGTACCCGCAGGCGATCTTCCTGCCCATCGAGACCAACGGCGACGGCGCCGTCAACGTCTACAGCCGCGTCCAGATGCAGCTGTTCAAGGCCAAGCAGCAGGCCGCCAAGGAGGTCGAGAAGGCCCTGGCGGACACCGGCATGACGATGGACGAGGTCCGCGCCTGGCTGGCCAAGCACCCGGACTTCGCGGCCGCCTTCCACAAGGCGCCGCACCACGCCGGCTGCTCGACCGCCGACCTGGTCTACGAGGTGGGCGCGCGTCGCAAGACCCTCAGCTACCTCAAGAACCGCGTCGTCGAGGCGGTCACCCGCAAGCAGGCCAAGGAGGAGCACGCGGCCCACGAGCGGCTGCTCGCGGTGGCGCGGCGCGCCGCCGAGCGCGTGCGCTCGAAGAAGTCGGTGGTCCAGGTCGCGCCCGAGACCCTCGAGGGCGTGAGCGACGACGGCCGGCCGGCGATCCCCGCCGGGCGCAAGTCGCTGCGCATCGTCAACTAGGCGCGCCGTGGGCACGCTCGATCGACTGCGCGATCGCGGCTTCCGCGTCGTCGGCAAGCTGGGCGGCCGCCTCGGTGAGGCGGTGCGCTCGGCCAACGACGCGCTGGGCCGGCCGCTGGCCTCGGCCGACGAGCTGGCCGACCGCCGGGCCTTCGAGGCCGGCTACCGGCGGACGCCGGCCACCGCCGCGGAGGCCGCCGCCGACGCGGCGCGGACCGCCGCGCCGGTCGTCGTCTACACGCTGGCCGAGGGCAAGCGGCGCACCGAGCTGCCCAAGGTCACGCAGATCCTCGACGACGCCGGCGTGCCGTACCGGGTGCTGCCGATCGACGACGATCCGGCGGCCCAGGCGGCGCTGCGCCGCGACGCCAACATGAAGCCGCCGGTGGTGTTCATCGCCGGCGAGCCGGTCGGCGGCCGCGAGCACCTGGTCAACCTGGGCCGCGCCGGCCTGCGCAAGCGCGTCTTCGGCGCCGGCGCCTGAGCGGCCGCGCCGCGGCCAGCGCGGCGACGGCGAGGGCGAGGCCGCTCGCGGCGCCGCCGTCGCCCGTGCTGGCGCAGCCGCAGCCCTTCTTCTTCGCGGCGGTGGGGCCGGCGGCGGTGGCCGCGACCGGCGGCGCCGGGCGCGGGTGGGCGGCCTTGACCCCGAGCGACGGGATGTCCGCGGCCACCAGCTCCTCGAGGGGGCGATCGCTGGCGTGGTACGCGGTCAGCGGCGCCAGGTCGGGCGCCGGGCGCCAGCGGCCGTAGTGGGGCATCAGGCACCCGACCTTGCCGGTCCAGGGGTGGCGGACCGCGTAGCTCGCCGCGAGCAGGCTCTCGACCGGGCCGGCCTCGCGCAGCAGGAGATCGTCGAGCGGGCCGTCGCGGTCGACCTGGAGGTGGAGCCGGGTCACGACCCAGTGATCGCCGGTGCGGTCGGCGTCGACGCCGAGGGCGATCATCGGATCGTGGAGGCGCCAGGGGTAGGCCTCGGCGGCGTACTCCGTGACCACCGCGCGCGGCTCGGGGGCCAGGACCCGCGCGAACAGGGCGCCGTAGAAGCCGCCGAAGTCGAGCGCCGCGGCCTCGGTGAGCTCGACGTCGGTCGGGATCGTGACGTTGGGACGGTTGGCGGCCTCGTAGCGGCGGGCCGGCGCGAAGACGTGGACCAGGACGTCCTGGATGCCCGGCGAGTTGGCGGCGCTCAGGCGCAGCGGCAGCGACAGCTCGTCGGCGTCGTAGCGGAACCGCAGCGGCGACAGCGTCGCGACGCCGTCGACGAAGGTGACCTTGGTCGGGTCGACCTTGGCGACGAAGAACTTCGAGCCGCTCTCGACGTACGGGCGCAAGAGGGGCGCCAGCGCGTCGGGGACGCGGTAGCCGTGGCCGTGCAGCCAGGCGTCGAGCGCGGTGGCGTCGGTCGACGACAGCACCTCGACCTGGTACTCGCCGACCACGAAGCTGGCCTCGACGGTGACCGCGTCGCCGCCGCGGCCGCCGCCGGGGGCGCCGGCGCCGGACTTGCCGTCGTCGTCCGGATCGGGCTCCCAGCACGGATCGATCTCGTCGTAGGCGGTCAGGGATGGCGCCGTCACCAGCGTGACGGCGTCGAAGACGCTGGGGTCGAGGGTCTTGACGTCGTCGGCCTGCAGCACCGAGGGGACCGGCACCAGCAGCGCGAAGTCCTCGATCGGGCCGCGGTAGTGGTTCTGCAGCGTCACGAACGTGCGGGTGCCGTCGCGGACGACCACCAGGTGCAGGGCGTCGTTGAGCCGCACGCCCTCGGACGGCGCGACGTACGCGCCGCAGCACACCGTCGCGGGCACGGCGGCGGCGCGGCCCGGGACGGCGACGGCGGTGGCGGTGGCGGCGAGCGCGGCGGCGGCGAGCGCGGCGCGGGGCAGGCGGGAGCGCGGCATCCCGGCCAGGATACGCCCACGCCGTCGCGACCGGGTGATCGCGGCCGCGTCGCGCCGGCCATCTGTCGCCGTGCGGACTCCGGCTGTCACGACCGACCCCGGGCGTGACGATGGGGCGGGCGCCGTGCTCTGCTCGGGCATGGTCCGCGCCCGTCGCCTCGCGCCCTCGTCGCTGCTGATCGCCGTCACCGCGGCGGCGCTGGTCGCCTGCGGCGACGACGGCGGCGACGACGGCCTCGACCCGGCGCCCGCCGAGGTCAGCGCCGGCCCGGTGACGATCGCGACCGACCCGCTGCGGATCACGATCACCGGCGTCGACGGCGAGGTCGCGATGGCGCGCGACGCCTTCGTCGAGATCGGCGCGGTCGCCAGCCCCGATCCGACCCGGTACTACGATCCGGCGGCGCCGCCGAGCAGCGTGACCTGGACCGCGCCGGCCCGCGCGATCGGCGTCGACGGCGACGGCTGGCTGGTGCTCGACGGCGGCGCCCGCCTGCGCCTGACCGCGGGCGCGGTCGCCGACACCGCGACCCTGGAGCTCGACGCCGCGGCGGTGCCCGGCGCGGTGCTCGAGCGCGTCGTCCTGCCGCTCGACGCCGGCGAGCCGATCCACGGCTTCGGTGAGAGCTTCGGCGGCGCCGACGCCGCCGGCCAGGTCCGCCAGGCCCAGTTCCTCCTCGACACCGCCTCGGAGTCCGGGCTCAACGAGGCCCACGTGCCGGTGCCGCTGGCGCTGTGGCCGGCGCGCGACGTCGGCGTCTTCGTCGAGGATCGCCGGGTCGGCGCCTTCGATCTCGGCGCCGCGCGCCCGGGCGACGCGCTGGCCACGTTCGGCCTGCCCGCGCGCGGCCCGCTGCCGGTCCAGATCTTCGTCGCCGCCGAGCCCCTCGACCTGGTGCGCCGCTACGTCGCGCTGACCGTGCCGCCGGCGGTGCCGCCGCGGTGGGCGTTCGCGCCCCAGCAGTGGCGCAACGAGCACCACAGCTCCGACGAGGTCCGCGACGACGCCGGCCAGATGCGCGCGCTCGGCATCCCGGGCTCGGTCATGTGGATCGACAACCCGTGGCAGACCGCCTACAACGACTTCGTCGTCGACGAGACCCGGTTCGCCGGCTTCGACGCGCTGATGGCCGAGCTGGCGGCCCAGGGCTACCGGGTCGTGTTCTGGTCGACGCCGTACCTGCAGCCCGATGGCCTGACCGCCGCCGACTACCAGCAGGCGCGGGCCAGCGACTGGCTGGTCCGCGACGACACCGGCGCGGCGCTGGCGTTCCCGTGGAAGGAGGGGCCGGTCGGGCTGATCGACTTCACCGATCCCGACGCCACCGCGTTCTGGCGCCAGCGCATCGCGCGCATCGTCGACCGCGGCGCCAGCGGCTTCAAGCTCGACTACGGCGAGGACGTCGTGCCGGCGTTCTCGGGCGCGCTGCTCGGCATGCAGCTCGCCGCCGGCGACGGCCAGGACCTGCACGGCATCTTCAACCGCTACTACCACGACGCCTACCTCGGCGCGCTGCCCGCCGGCGACGGCTTCCTGATCACGCGCGCCGGCGCCTGGGGCGAGCAGGACCGCAACACCTGCATCTGGCCCGGCGATCTCGACAACGACCTGACCCGCCACGGCGACGACGGCGATGGCGCGCCCGGCAACGTCGGCGGCCTGCCCGCGGCGATCGCCGGCGGCCTGTCGCTGTCGGTGTCGGGCTACCCGTTCTACGGCTCCGACATCGGTGGCTACCGCGGCGGCGCGCCCACCACCGAGACCCTGATCCGGTGGGCCGAGTACGCCGCGCTCGGCACGATCATGCAGCTCGGCGGCGGCGGGCCGTCGCACAACCCGTGGGACGCGACGCTCTACGACGACCCCGCGCTGGCGGTCTACACCGCGTACGCGCGGCTGCACATGGACCTCAACCCGTACCTGTGGACGCTGGCCCGCCAGGCCGGCGTCGACGGCACGCCGGTGACGCGGCCGGCGCGCTTCGTCTACCCGACGGCGGCGTGCGACGACGCGATGTTCCTGCTCGGCGACGCCCTGCTGGTGGCGCCGGTGGTCGATCCCGGCGCCACCGCCCGCGACGTCGTGCTGCCGCCGGGGCGGTGGCTCGACTGGTGGACCGACGCCGTGGCCGACGGCGACGGCGCCACGGTGACCACCGTCGACGCGCCGCTGACCCGGCTGCCGCTGTGGCTGGCCGTCGACCGGTTCGTGCCGATGTTCGCGCGCGCCGCCGACACGCTGATCGCCGCGACCGCCCCGGGCGTGACCTCGTACGCGGACCCCGCCTACGGCCGCGAGCTCCGCCTGGTGCTGGCGCCCGGCGGCGGCGCCGCCGCGATCGTCCTGCACGACGGCGCGACCGCGACCGGCGGGCCCGGTGGCGCCGGCTACCAGCTCGGGTTCACGCCCGGCGACGAGTACGACATCGCGACCTTCGAGCTGCGCGGCGTCGCCGCGCCCGGCGCGGTCACGGTCGGCGGCGTCGCGCTGGCCGCGGTCGCGGACGCCGCGGCGGTCGCGGCCTGCGCCGCCCCGGGCTGCTGGGCCCACGACGCCGCCGGCGGCCGGCTGACGATCCGCGCCTTCGCCACCGCGGGGGCGATCCAGGTCGAGGTCGCGCCGTAGCCGGTCCGACCGCCGGCGCCGCGCCGAGGTTTGGCGTTGCGCGGCGCGCGCCCCGCGGTTAGCTTGCGGCGGCCATGCCCGAAGAGACCCCGTCGATGCCCAAGAAGCTGGTTCGCGACGCCACCGCCCGCCTGTTCGCCGCGCTCAACCGCGCCGACGAGCTCGGCGGCGAGGTCCGCGACTACCTCCAGGAGCGGGTCCTGGTCGACCCGCGCTACGTCGCCGCCCGCCGGCGCGTCGCCCGGTTGTTCGGCCGCGCCTACGTGTCGAAGGACGAGGTCGTCGCCCACGCCGCCGCCGCCGAGGACGCCCGCGCCGCCGCGGCCCCGGTCGCCGGCGCCGCCCCGGCGCGACCGGCCGGCTTCGGCGATCCCGCGATCAAGGCCCAGATCTACGGTCGCAAGAGCTGCCCGTGGAGCGGCCGCGCGATCACCGTGCTCGAGAAGCACAAGGTCGACTTCGACTTCGTCGATCTCGACGAGCCCGAGCACGAGGACCTGCTGCCGGCCCTGATCACCGAGACCTCGCAGCACACCGTGCCGTTCGTGTACCTGCGCGGCCACTTCGTCGGCGGCTTCAACGCCCTCGCCGAGATCGAGCGGCTCGGCCAGCTCGAGTTCGCGCTGATGACCGCCGCCGAGCGCGAGGCGCTGCCGGCGCATCAGCGCTCGGTCGTGATCACGCCGCGGCCCAACACCGACGACGTCGCGCCCGCCGAGCACATCGCCGACGACGGCGACGCGTAGCCCGCGCGCCGCGTCGCCCGCGCGTCGCCGGTGGCGCCGGGGCGGTCGCTCGCCGGGCCGCGGCCCGCCCCCTCGACTCCGGGGTCGGTGCTGCGCACCTCCCCCTGCGCTCGGGGTGAGCGAGGCAGGGCGCGGCGCGGCTGGCGCCGGTCATCGCTCACCCCGGGCGGCGCCGCTCATCGCTCACCCCGAGCGGAGCCCGAGCGGCGCAGCCGCGAGGGCGGAGTCGAGGGGGCGTGGCGCGGTCCGCCGCCGTCGGTCGCCGCTGCGCCGCCGTCCGGTCGCCGCCGCGCGGCGCTACCAGACGACCTGGGCCTGCAGCTTGACGACGTCGCTGTCGGGCTCGGTCTCGAGCGGGATCTGGCCGGGCCGCAGGTGGATCTTGTCGCCGTACATGTAGTGCGAGTACATGACGAACAGCTCGCCCCAGCCGTCGAGCGGGAACGTCACCCGCGGTGACAGGACCCGGAAGCTGTTCTCGGCGTCGTAGAGATCGAGGATGACGCGGTCGTAGCGGGCCGACACCGTGACCTTGGGCGTGACCCGGTAGCTGGGCTCGGCGCCCCACTTGAGGTACATGCGGCGGTCGCGGTTGATCGACGGATCCATCTCGTCGACCTGGTGGCTGCGGACCCAGGTCGCCATGCCGAAGACGCGCAAGCCGGCCTCGGGCGTGACCTGGACCGGGGCGTCGACCGCCAGCGTGTACATGTGGCCGGTGCCGTCGTCGCTGGAGTCGAGGCCGAGGAAGTTCTCGGTCAGGCCGCGGCCGCCGGTCGAGTGCATGACCTCGAGCGCGGGCGCCAGGTACAGCGCCTTGTCCATCGTGTAGTACGCGAACGCCGCGTAGGCGCTGCCGTGGTCGCCGGGGATCGCGTAGCGCGCGTCGGCGCCGGCGACCCACATCGTGGCGTCCTGTACCGGCGACAGCTGCGGCTTGTCGCGGGTCCAGGTGCGCAGCAGGTAGCCGCCGACCTGGACCGGCCCCACCGGGTAGGCGCCGGCGAGGTGGACGATCGGCGTCATGCCCTGGTTCTGCTGGCGCAGCTCCTGGTGGGCGCCGACGCCGACCTGGACCTTGCCGCCGGCGGGCAGGTCGTAGGCGACCTTGACGCCGCCCTGGTGGGTGCGGCCGAACACGTAGGTGTCGTAGGGCTCGATGTGGCCGAAGCGATCCCAGAACACGCCGAGCTGCACCGACAGCGGGTCGACGCCGAGGAATCGCTGCGCGGTCACCGACGCCTGGGCGATGCCGAGCTGGTTCTCGAGCCGCGGCGACGCGTAGTCGCTGTACAGCGACGCGAACAGGCCGAACTCGGCCTTGTAGTCGCCGCGCGACGCCGACAGGAACAGCTCCGACCAGTCGGGCTCGTACAGGCGGGTGTACGCGAAGCCGGACAGGTAGTAGTCGTTGTCGACCAGGTACGGGGTGCGCGGCGTGCCCTGGGTGGCCAGCGGCATGCGGGCGTAGCCGTGCAGGGCGAAGTGGACGTCGCCGACCTGGATCGCGCCGGGCTCGGTGGCCGCCGCCGGCGCGGCCGCGGCGGTGGCGACGGTGTCGGCGGCCGACAGCGGCTCGACCGCGGCGGTGCGCGGCGCCGCGGCGGCAGCCGCCTCGTCGTCGTCGGCCACGTCGTCCGCGGCGGTGGCGGCCGCGTCGTCGTCGCCGCCCGTCAGGGCGGCCGTGGCGTCGGCGGCGTCGGCGGCGACGTCACCGGCGCGGGCGTCGGCGGGCTGGGCCGCGGCGACTCCGGCGGTGGCGGCCGCGGCGGCCGCGGCGGCGAGGGTGAACGCGAGGGAGAGCGAAGCGCGCATGGTCACCTCCGGGGGGCCAGGTGGCTCTTGCACGCCGGCAGCTCTGCGGCGGTCAAGAAGCCGCTGTCGACCAGCAGCGGCTGCACGTTGTCGGGCGTGATGACCTGCACCGCGACCGCGGCGACCGGCACGTCACCGCCGCCGAGCTCGATCGTGGCGCTGGCCGCGGGGCGCCGGCCGGCGATCAGCGCGGCGGCGACGTCGGCCGCGGTCTCGGCCAGCGGCTTGATCTCCTTGAGCACCTCGATCGACTGGCTGCCCTCGCACACGAAGTTGACGTTGGCGGCGTCGGCGTCGGCGCCGGCGATGAAGACGCCGGTGAGCCCGGCGGCCTGCACCGCCTGGACCGCGCCGCGCGCCAGGCCCGAGTTGTTGGCCAGGATGGCGTCGACCCGGCCGCCGGCGCGGGCCATGGCGTCCTCGACGGTGCGCAGGCCCTGCTCGGGCGACCACGCGCTGTGGCTCTGCTCGCTGACGATCTCGATCGAGCCCTGGGCCAGGTACGGCGCCAGGGTGTCGTGGTAGCCGCGGGTGATCTCGGTGGCGACGCTGTGGCCGGCCTGGCCGGACAGGATGACGAACTTGCCGCGGCCGCCGGTGGCGCGGATCGCGGCCTCGGCCTGCAGGACGCCGACCTCGTAGCTGTCGTGCGAGACGTAGTAGTCGAGGTCGCCGCTGACGATGGCGCGGTCGTAGGCGACGACCTTGGCGCCGTGCTCGTGGGCGAGCCGGACGTAGGTCGACGCCGCCTGGCTGTCGGTGGGCTGGATGACCAGCACCTTGGCGCCGCGGGTCAGCGCGTCCTCGACCTGGGCGATCTGCTTGGCGTTGTCGTTGTCGGCGGCCAGGGTCATCGTCGACAGCCCCAGCTCGTGGGCCCGGGCCTCGAAGTAGCGGACGTCCTTCTGGTAGCGCTCCTCCTGCAGCGTCGACAGGATGAACGCGACGTCGGGCCGCGGCTTGGCCTTGCGGGCCGCGGCGGCGACGATCACGACCACGACCAGCGCGACCAGCGCGGCCGCGATCAGCGCGGTGCGGCCGAAGATGCGGCGCGACGGCGACGCCACCCGCTTGCCCTTGGACACGACGTCGACCAGGACCGCGGTCATCAGGATCAGGCCCTTGCAGATGAGCTGCCAGTTGGAGTCGAGCCCGAGCAGGTTCATGCCGTTGGCGAGGGTGCCGAACACCAGCGCGCCCAGCATCGTGCCGATCACCGAGCCGCGGCCGCCGGTGAGGCTGGTGCCGCCGATGACCACCGCGGTGATGACGTCGAGCTCGAGCAGCTGGCCCTGGCTGCCCGGGGTGACGCCGTTGACCCGGCCGGCGAGCAGGACGCCGGCGACCGCGGTGAGCACGCCGACGATGACGTAGACCCAGATCGTGACCCGGCGGACGTCGATGCCCGACAGCCGCGCCGCCTCGGGGTTGCCGCCGATCGCGTAGACGTGGCGGCCGAAGCGGGTGCGCCGGGTCAGGAACGCGCCGCCCAGCACGGTGAGGCCGGCGACCAGCACCGGCGCCGGGACGCCGCGGCCGCCGAAGATCAGCAGCAGGAACGCCGCGACCAGGACCTGGCCGCCGGCGCGCGCGCCCAGGACCGCGACCGTCGGCGGATCGAGGCCGAGGGCGCGGCGGCGCAGGGCGTCGCGCCAGATGACGGCGAGGCCGATCGCCAGGGCGCCGCCGATCAGGATCCAGGTCGCCGCCACCGGCACCGACGCCGTGACGATCGCGAAGTCCTGGTGCATCGGCGCCAGGCCGCGGGCGTCGGACATGACCAGGGCGAGGCCGCGGAACGCGTTGAAGCCGGCGAGGGTGACGACGAACGCCGGGATGCCGAAGCGCGCCACCCAGACGCCCTGCCACAGGCCGATGACCGCGCCGGTGCCCAGCGCCGCCGCGATCGCGACCGACGCCGGCATGCCGGCCTTGAGCTGCAGCAGCGCCGCGACCACGCCGGTGAGCGCGACGCCGGCGCCGACCGACAGGTCGATGCCGCGGATCACGATGACCAGCGTCATGCCGACCGCGACCACCAGGATGTGGGCGTTCTGGGTCAGCAGGGTGGCCAGGTTGCGCTCGGTGAGGAAGACGCCGCGGGTCGCCGGCAGCACCGCGAGCACCGCCCACAGCGCGATCAGCACGCCGGCCATGGCCCAGGCGTTGAGGTCGATGCGGCGGCCCGGCGGGCGGGTGTCGCGGCGCGGCGGGTCGGCGTTGCGTTCGAGCTTCATGACGATGCTCCGGGGTCGGCGGCGGCGGGGTCGGCGTCGGCGAGGGCGAGCTTGAGGATGGCGTGGGCGCCGATCGCGTCGCCCTCGAGGGTCCCGGCGAGGCGGCCGTCGCGCAGCACCAGCACGCGGTTGGCCAGGCGCACCACCTCGGGCAGGTCCGACGACGCCAGCACGACGGCGTGGCCGCGGCCGACCAGCTCCTCGACGAGGCGGTAGATCTCGGCCTTGGCGCCGACGTCGACGCCGCGGGTCGGCTCGTCGAGCAGCAGCACCCGCGGCGAGCGCTCGAGCCACTTGCCGAGCACGACCTTCTGCTGGTTGCCGCCCGACAGCGTCGCGACCTCGGCGCCCAGGCCGGGGGCCTTGATGCGCAGGGCGCGGGCCTGGGCGGCGGCGGCGTGCTCGGCGCCGGCCTCGTCCATGACGCCCCAGCGGCTGCGGGCGTCGAGCGCGGCCAGCTCGAGGTTGTCGGCGACGCTCATGCCCAGGACCAGGCCGGTGCCCTTGCGGTCCTCGGGGACCAGCGCCAGGCCGGCGGCGATGGCGTCGGCGGGGTGGCGGCGCGCGACCTCGCGGCCGTCGACGGTGACCCGCCCGGTCGAGCCGGCGCGGGCCAGGCCGAACAGCGCGGTCAGGGTCGCGGTGCGGCCCGAGCCCATCGCGCCGGCCAGCGCGACGACCTCGCCGGCGCGGACCTCGAACGACAGGTCGTCGACGACGCGGCGGTCGGGCAGGGTGGGGTGCGCGACGGTCAGGTGCGCGACCGCGAGCACGACCGGCGCCGCCGCGTCGATCGCCGGGCGGGCGCCGGTGACCGCGGCCAGCTCGTCGCCGGTCATGTCGGCCACCAGCGTGTCGATCAGCGCCGCGCTCGCGGCCGGCGACGTCGCGACGCCGGCGACCGGGTGCTCGGCGACGCGGGCGCCGTCGCGCAGCACGACGACGCGGTCGCACAGCGCGGTGATCTCCTCGAGCCGGTGCGACACGTAGACGAACGAGGTGCCGGCGGCGCGGCGGGCGCGGACCAGGTCGAACAGGCGCTCGGTCTCGGCGTCGGTCAGCGCCGCGGTCGGCTCGTCGAGGACGATCAGCCGGGCGTCGTCGGCGAGCGCGCGGGCGATCTCGAGCATCTGCTGGACGCCGACGCCGAGGCGGTCGACCGGCTGCGCCAGGTCGAGGTCGTCGGCGTCGCCGGCGACCTTGCGCCACATCGCGCGGGCGTCGGCCAGCGTCCGCGCCGGATCGACCAGGCCCAGCCACGACGGCTCGCGGCCCAGCATCAGGTTGTCGGCCGCGCTCATCTCGGGGACCAGCGCCAGCTCCTGGTGGACGACCGCGACCCCGGCGGCGCGGGCGTCGCGGGTCGAGCGGAACGCGCGGACCTCGCCGGCGACGCAGACGTCGCCGCGGTAGCTGCCCGCCGGGTAGACGCCGCCGAGGATCTTCAGCAGCGTCGACTTGCCGGCGCCGTTCTCGCCGATCAGCCCGACGACCTCGCCGCGGCCGATCTCGAGCGAGACGTCGCCGAGGGCGCGGACGCCCGGGAAGTCCTTGCCGATGTGGCGCAGCTCGACCACCGGCGTCGGCCCCGGCAGCGGGATCGCGCGCGGCGTCGCGCCGGGCGGCGTCGTCGGCGTCGGCGGGGTCGGGGTCGGCATGGTCAGGCCCGCGCCCCGCCGCCGCGGCGGCGGCCCAGCGCGATCGCGACGATCGCGAACGGCAGCGCCGCGCCCCACGGCGCGTCGTCGCCGCCGCCGCTGCACGCGCACGCCAGGCCGGTGCGGCCGAGGTCGTCGGCGCCGGGGCCGTCGGGGCCGCCGTCGCCGCCGATGACGACGCCGGCGTCCGGGTAGTCCTCGGGATCCTGCTCGCCGCAGTCGGTGTGCTCCATCAGGCCGGCGCGATCGAGCAGCGTCATCGTGTAGGCGCCGGCGCCGTAGCCGACCATCGGGATCGAGCCCGAGTAGGCGCCGATCTGGCCGCTGGCGCTGCGCGTGTTGTAGAGCTCGGGCAAGAGGTCGTAGTTGACCGAGGCCTGGCCGGTGACCCAGTCGATCAGCTGGTCGGCCTTGGCGGTCTGGCCGGCGCGGCGGAACGCGTCGGCGGCGCGCAGGTCGATGAGGATCCACTCGTCGGTGTCGTACTGGTCGCTCGAGCCCTCGACCCGCTTGTAGCCGCCGGCCGGGGTCTGCAGGTACGAGAACGCGTTCAGGGTCGCGGTCGCGATCGGGTCGGACGCCGGGATCAGGTCCCAGACGAAGGCCTCGACGGTGGCGCCGTCGCGGTAGTTGCTGCCGCCGGCGAGGCGCTCGAGCGAGCCGGCGAGCACCCGGTTGGAGTCGATGAAGGTCGTCTTCATGGCCTCGACCGCGCGCGCCGCCAGCTGCTGGTAGCGCGGGATGTCGTCGGTGCGGCCGGCGCGGCGCGCCAGCGTGGCCATGTCGCAGAAGCCGCGCGCGGCGGCGGCGGTGGTGTACAGGAAGTGCTGCCGGCTGCCCCAGTGGACCTCCCAGATCGAGGCGTCGGCGATCGCCATGCCGTTGCTCTCCAGGTTGGCCGCCAGCGGCTCGGCGACGCCGGCCTTGATCGCGTCGTAGACGACGTCGCCCTTCTGGGTCACGGCGCTCAGCCAGTCGGCGTCGCCGCTGGCGTCGACGTAGGCGCGCGCCGCCCACAGGAACAGGCCCCAGCCGTCGATCTCGACGTTGCGGGTCGGCGAGCCCGAGTAGTCGGCCTCCTCCTGACCGTCGCCGTAGTAGCGGACGACGCTGACCCGGTAGTCGACGTTGTTCAGGTAGCTGCCGTAGCGGCCGGCGTCGGCGTCGAGGAAGAAGTCGAGGCCGTCGCGGGCCTCGTCGGCGTGGCCGCCGCGGGCCAGCGCGACCAGCGCGTAGGTGGCGTCGCGGACCCAGCCGGTGTGCCAGCCGCCCGGCGGCAGCGACGCCAGCATCATGCCGTGGTTCTTGCGGCGCGGGCTCTGCTGGTACGACTCGCGGATCTGGCCCATGCGCAGCACCGCCTCGGCCTGGCGCCACACCTTCAGCTCGGTCGTCGACAGCCCCGGCACCGGCGGCGTCCGCCACGCGTCCCACTCGGCGAGCGCGTCGGTGTAGACCTGGTCGGCGGTGCGGCCGGCGAGGAACGTCGACCACGCGGCGCGCGCGGTCGCGGCGCTGCCGTCGGCGTCGAACAGGACCGCGACGCCCCACCACCGGCTCTCGCCGGCGGGGATCGAGCCGAGGTCGTGGGCGAAGGCGTTGACCCGGTCGGTGCCGGAGCAGCTGCCGTTCTGGGTCAAGGTGCCGCCGCTGGCGACCGTGGTGTAGACGTCGGTCGCGCAGCTCGAGACGTCGGCGCCGCCGATCGGCGCGTAGACCATGACGCCGCCGCCGGGGCCGGTCTCGGTCGCCGACTGCGAGGTCGCGTCGTACGCGATGGTCTCGCCGTTGGCGCCGGGCTCGTCGGGGTTGGGCGCCGAGCCGAGCTTGAAGTTGTGGATCGCGTAGGCGGTGACCGGCAGCGGCGACGCGCCCGGGTTGGTCACCTTGAGCAGCATGACCAGCGCGTTGCCGTCGTAGCCGTAGGGCGCGAAGTAGAACGACTCGGTCTGGGCGCCGCCGACGGTGGCCGCCGACCGGATCATGTTGGTCTGCTCGACGTAGCCGACGTCGGTCGGCGACACCGTGCCGAGCCAGGCGCTGGTGGCGCCGGCCCGGACGCCGAAGTAGGTGTCGAACGCGAGGTTGCGGCGGACGATGCCCTCGCCGTCGGGGTTGGACGGGTTGGCGCGCAGGTACCGGTACGGCCGCTCGAGGTACTGCTTGATCGCGTTGGCGCCGACGTCGAAGACCTGGAAGCCGAAGCCGTTGCCGGTGACCAGGTAGCGGAACGACTCCACCGGCTCGATCGCGTGCGCGGTGCGGGCCGCGGGCAGCAGGGCCAGCGCGGCGACGAGCGGGACCAGGCGAGCCGATGAGGTGGTCACGGCGGCTGCGAAAAGCACGATTCATGCCGCCGGTGAGGTCGCGTCGCCGCCGCGAAGCCTCCCGGAAACAAGCGGGCTTCCCGGCGGGGCCCGGACGGCCCGCCGGTCAGGTTGCGAAACGCAACATGACGCGGTCGGGCGGACGCTGCCATCGGCGACGCGATCGTGACGCGGCCGTCGCCGGCGCCCCGGGCCGGGGCGCAAGCGGCCGGAACCGGTCAGGGATCGCGCGGCGCCCCGGCTGGCATGTTGGTTGTATTGTCGGCGCTCGTCCATGCCTCGTCGCTCGCTCGCCGCCCTGTCCGTCGCCGCCGGCCTGCTGCTGGTCGGCTGCCACCCGCCCGGCTGGGGCCAGGGCGACGACGACGGCGCGCCCGACGCCGGGGCCGCGATCGACGCCGCGCGCGGCGACGGCGGCGCGCCCGACGCGGCCGCCCCCGACGCGGTGGCGGTGACCTGCGACGGCGCGTTCCGCCTCGACGGCTACGGCGGCGCCGCGACGGTGTGGCTCAGCGGCGACTTCGTCGGCTGGGCCGGCAACCCCACCGACGGCGCGGTCGAGCTGACGCTGGGCGGCGACGGCGCGTGGACCGTGACCCGCACCTTCGACGCCGGCAGCTACGTCTACAAGTTCATCGTCGACGGCACGACGTGGATCGTCGACCCGGGCAACCCGGTCACCGCCGACGACGGCCTCGGCGGCTTCAACAGCGTCTACGTCTGCGAGTAGAGCGCATCTCACAACCGGGTCGCGCCGCACGCTTCGCTCACGCCGAGCGGAGCCCGAGCGGCGAAGCCGCGAGGGCGCAGTCGAGGCGGCGGGCAGCGGCCGGAACCCCGTCGGCGATGGCGGACCGTCTCGGCGCCCGGCCCTCGACTTCGGGGTCGCGGCTCCGCCGCTCCCCCTCCGCTCCTAACGAACAGCTGGGCCATGCCGCTGATCTTGCGTGGCGCAGCGATCGGCTGACCGCGGAGCTGGGCCTGACAGCACTCACCCCGAAGCGGAGGGGGAGGTGCGCAGCACCGACCCCGGAGTCGAGGTGAGCGAACCATGTCGACCAGGCGACCTGACCCGGTTCGTCTTGCGGCAAATCTCCGACGGCCGTCGGTCGAGCGCTCGGGGTGAGCGAGGTTGTGAGATGCGCTCTAGGCGCGGCCGCCGCGCACCCCGAGTTGGTCGACGGGGCGAGCGGGGCCGAGCGCCGACCTCGGCCGGCTCAGTTACCGCACTTGCTGGCGACGTCGAGCGTCCGCGCGTCGAGCACGCACTGCCGGTCCTTGTCCGGCCAGTCCTCCTGCGCGCACTGCTCGAGCAGCTTCTGGCGCATCGCCGGCAGCTGGACCTCGAGCTCGGCCGACGCCGCCTGGATCTGCTCCTGGGACGCGCCCTGCAGCTGCTGCTCGACGCTGGCCTGGATCAGCTGCAGCGCCTGGTCGGCGACCTGCTCGCAGCTGATCTGGTGGCCGTCGGCCGCGACCGGCGGCGGCGCGACCGGCGCCTGCTCGATGTCGGCGTTGTGCGCCGCGCTCTCGGTCAGGAACGGCTCGAGCAGCTTCTCCCACGACTTCTTGGTCTTGGCGTACTCCTCCTGGCACCGCGCCGCGCGCTGCTCGGGCAGGTTGCCCGACGACACGAAGCCCGCGTACTTGTCGGGATCCGAGCCGTAGATCCAGCACAGGATGTTGTAGAAGCGCTGGCCGTCGAAGGCGTGCTCGTCCCAGAACGGGGTCTCGTTGCCCGACTTGGTCTGCAGCTGGAACCAGTACGCGCCGGCCAGCGCCATCGAGACCGCCTGGTCGCCGCCGGCGATCAGGATCACGGTCGCGAACTGATCGACCGCGTCCTCCTCGCGGCCGGTCGCCGGCAGGTCGAGCTGGTGGATCAGGCCGTGGCCGGCCTCGTGGAAGAACGCGAAGATCGTGGCGCCGAGGATCGCGTTGCCGAGCTCCTCCTCGTTCTGCGCCACCGGCTTGAACATCTCGGCGAAGTAGTCGAGCAGCTCGTAGCACATGATGATCCGGCTCGAGTTCGGATCGTAGAAGGCGTTGACCGTGCCGCAGTCGACCAGCTGGATGTCGACGGTGCGCGGCAGCTTGATCGTCTGGTTGAGCGCCAGCGCGACCTTCTCGAACAGCTGGACGTTCTGCAGGATCTCGCGGAACTGCTCGTGCAGCGCCACCTGCGACGGCGCGTACGACACCCGGAACCCGGTCTGCTCGACCCCGGCGAAGCCGCGGACCTGCATCGTCGGGATGCCGGCCTTGGAGATCGACGCCGGGTCGACCTTGGCGGCGGGCTCGCCCTTGGGCGCCGCGCTCGGCGCCGCGGCCGCGTCGTCGAGCTTGAGCGCGCCGAACTGATCCTTGGACGGGCCGGCGAGATCGGCGGCGCCCGGCGGCGGGGCCGTCGGGGCCGCGGCCGCCGGGTCCGCGGCCTTGCCGGGGTCGGCGGCCGGGTCAGCCGTGGCCGGGTCGGCCTTGGTGGCCGCCGGGTCGGCGG
The DNA here is from genome assembly GCA_020633495.1 of Kofleriaceae bacterium. Taxonomy (GTDB): domain Bacteria; phylum Myxococcota_A; class Polyangia; order Haliangiales; family Haliangiaceae; genus WYBA01. The sequence goes on from JACKDR010000017.1 coordinate 131,645, forward strand.
CGCCCGCGGCGGTCTTCTTGTCGTCCTTCTTGCAGCCGGTGGCGACCACCAGGCAGGCGGCGAGCAGCACCGCCCAGGTGCGCCGCGCCGAAACCGATCCTTGCATCGATGCCTCCCCCGCTCTCGATCGAGCGATGGGCAAGCATAAGCGATCTCAGTAGGCGTCGTGGGCGACGATCGTCGCCGCGGCGCCGGTCGCCTGCGTCAACGCGTCGCTGGCGTCGGCGGCCGTGGTCACCGCGACCGTGACGACGTCGTCGGGCCGCAGGTGGCGGGCGGCGGCGGCGCGGACCTCGTCGACGCCGAGGTCGGCCAGGCGATCGGGCAGCGTCGCGGTGTAGTCCGGCGCCAGGCCGAAGGCGACGTCGCGCACCGCGAGCTGCATGCGCTGGCGCGCGGTCGCCAGGTGGAACGGCATCGAGCCGACCAGGTAGCTGCGCGCGAAGTCGATCTCGTCCGCGGTCAGGCCGCGGGCGACCAGATCGCCGTAGAGCTGCAGGGTCAGCGCGGCGGCGTCGCCGGCGACCTCGATCGCGGTGGCCATCCACATCTCGAACCAGTGGGCGCCGCGCGACCGCCGCAGCGAGCAGCCGGCGCCGTAGCTCCAGCCCCGCTTGACCCGGATCTCCTGCATCAGCCGCGACGAGAACATGCCGCCGAACGCGGTCTCGAGCAGCAGCATCGCGGGCGTGTCGTCGCCGCCCCAGCGCGGGCCGAGGTGGCCGAGCCTGAGCTGGGCCTGGGTGCGGTCGGCCTTGTCGACGACGACCAGCCGGCGGCCGCGGGGCGCGGCGCCCTCGTCGAACGCCGGCAGCGGCGGCGGCGGGCCGTCGGGCAGGCGCTCGACCAGGCGCTGCGCGATCGTCGCGGCGCGGTCCTCGTCGACGTCGCCGGCGACGCCGATCAGCACGTTGCGCGGCACGAACAGGCGGCGCCAGGTCGCGGCCGCGGCGTCGCGGTCGATGCGGGCCAGCGACGCGGTCGTGCCCACCGAGGTGCGGGCGTAGGCGTGGCCGGGCGCGCACTCGCGATCGAACCAGCGGGTCGCCAGGCTCGAGTCGTCGTCGTGGATCTCGTCGATGACCTGCGGGGTCTCGCGCAGCAGGCGCTCGTGCTCGAGGGCCTCGAACCGCGGCGCCGCCAGGACGTCGGCGGCGAGGTCGACGACGCGGTCGAGGTTGCGGGTCAGGCACAGCCCCGACAGCGTGACGGTGTCGCGGCCGGCGGCGACGTCGAGGACCGCGCCGAGGCCGTCGAGCGCCTCGTCGAGGGCGGCGCGGTCGAGGTCGCCGGCGCCGCGCCGCGCCAGCATCGACGCGTGCCGGGTCAGGCCCTCGACGCCGAACGGATCCGACGACGCGCCGCTCTGGGCGCAGACCTCGAACCAGACCAGCGGCGTGTCGCCGCTGGCCTCGACGAACATGCGGGTGCCGCGCGGGCCGGGCAGGGTGCTCACGCGCCGGCTCCGGCCGCGTCGTCGCCGTCTCCACCGTCGTCGCCGTCGTCGGGCGCGTCGCCGTCGGGCTCGGCGATGACGACCGTGCGCCGGTCGCGCCGCAGGTAGTCGCGGGCGACCCGCTGGACGTCCGCGGCGGTGACCGCGGCCAGCCGCTCGGCCAGCGTCGTCAGCGACCGGAAGTCGCCCAGCGCGGTCTCGTGGTGGCCGAGCGCCTCGGCCTTGCCGTCGGCGTCGGTCAGCCCGGCCCAGAAGTCGGTCTCGACCAGGTTCTTGGCCTTGGCCAGCTCGGCCTCGGGCACCGGGTGCTCGACCAGGCCGGCGATGACGTCGTCGATCTCGGCGAGCGCGGCCTCGGCGCGGTGGCCGCGGGCCAGGGTCGCGGCGACCCGGATCAGCGACGGATCGCGGAACGGGGTCAGCTGGGTGTCGACGGTCGAGGCGATCTCGCGCTCGACCACCAGCCGCCGGTACAGCCGCGTCGACGGGCTGCCGGCAAGGATCGTCGCCAGCAGGTCGAGCACCGCCCAGTCGGGGTGGCCCTGGCCCGGCGCCTTCCAGCCGCACAAGAGCCGGTCCGACGCGATCGGCTTGCCGGCGCGCAGCAGGCGCTCCTCGGTCTGCGGCGGTTCGATCGGCGGCGTCGCGTCGGGCAGCGTCGCCGCCGGGATGGCGCCGTACGCGGCCTCGACCAGCTCGAGCAGGCGCGGCTCGTCGACGTCGCCGACGACGACCAGCGTCGCGTTGTTGGGCGCGTACCAGGTCCGGTAGAAGGCGTGGATGTCGGGCAGCGGCAGGGCCCGGATGTCCTCCATCCAGCCGATCGTCGGCCACCGGTACGGGTGCACGGTGAACGCGGTCGCCATCAGCTGCTCGTCGAGCCAGCCGTCGACGTCGTCCTCGACCCGCTCGCGGCGCTCGTTGGTGACGACGTCGCGCTCGGCCTCGACCGGGCCCTCGTCGAGGACCAGCCGGGTCATCCGCTCGGCCTCGAGCCGCACCGCCAGCTCGAGATCGCGCGCCGGCAGGCTGAGCCGGTAGTAGGTCCAGTCGACCCAGGTCGCCGCGTTGCTCTCGCCGCCGGTGCGCTCGATGACGCGATCGATCTCGCCCGGCGGCAGGGTCTCGGTCTGGTTGAACATCAGGTGCTCGAACAGGTGCGCCATGCCGGTCCGGCCCGGCTGCTCGTGGCGCGACCCGACCCGGAACCAGGTCTGGAACGACACCACCGGCGCCGCGCGATCGACCGCGCACAGCAGGGCGAGGCCCGACGGGGCGCGCCAGCGGCGCACCTGTAGCCCGCGGCCCAGCGGCGCTTCGGTCTCCAGCGTCCACGACGACGACATGGCCTGCGGTTGTACCACGGGCGCCGCGCGCGCCACCGTCACGGCCACCGCGTGCCGAAGCTGGTCGTCACCGCGAGGTCGGCCTCGGCGGCGAGCGCGCGCAGCGCGGCGCGGGGCGCGAACGCTTCGGAGGGCGCCAGCACCCCGACCGGCCCGCGGTCGCGGCGCGCCAGCGCCAGCGCCGCCCAGCCGACGATCGTCGCGGTCACCCGGTAGACGTCGTGGCCCGACACCGCGACCTGGGTCTGGTCGAACCGGCGCCGGGCCTGGGCGATCACCGTGAAGCCGGCGCGGGCCCGGGCGTCGTCGTCGGGCGGCCGGGGATCGATCTGCCGGGCCAGCCACGCGGCGACCCCGGTGCGGCCGACCAGCGGCAGGATCGGCGCGGCCAGGCGGGCGGCGCGCGCCGCCCACCCCGACCGGCTCGGCGACACGTAGGTCTGGATCCGGCGCGCCGCGACGTGGCGCGGCACCGTGATGACCTCGCCCGACGGGAACGACACCGCGTCGCGCTCGCCGCCGCGCGCCGGGCCGGCGTTGATCCGGCGCTGCTCGGCCGCCGGCGGCACCGGATCCCAGCGCTCGCGCTGCCACACCACGCCGTCCTCGGCCAGCGACGCGATCGTCGACAGCTGGGTGCCGGGCGTCGGGACGAAGTCGTCGAGGGCGTAGGTCACCGCGACCTCGTCGAGCGGATCGTCGACGGCGATCGTCGGCGCGTCGGTGGCGCGGACCGGATCGGCCGCGTCGTCGCCGCCGTCGGCGCGGTCGCGGTCGCCGCCGGCGGCGCCGGCCAACGCCGCCGCGGCCCAGCCGGCGGCGAGATCGCCGAGCGTGACCTCGAAGCCCAGGCCGCTGATCGCGCACACGCCGGCGTGGCGGGCCTCGGCCTCGTGGCGCTCGTACATCGCGCGCAGGAACGCCTGTTCGCCGGCGATGTCGAGGTAGTGGGCGCCGCTGGCGATCGCGGCCTCGAGCAGCGGCTCGCCGACCGGGCCGAACGGCCCGGCGCTGCCGACGATCACCGACGCGCCCTCGCACACCGTCGCCAGCGCGATCGGATCGTCGACCGGCGCGACCGCGATCCGGGCGTCGTCGAGCGCGTCGGCCGCGGCCTCGAGGCGCGCGGCGTCGCGCCCGGCGAGGACGACGTCGGCGCCGCGCCGCCGCAGCTCGCGGGCGATCAGCCGACCGGTGGTGCCGGAGCCGCCGTAGACGACGATGCGCATCGCGCGGACCGTACCACCGGCGGCGCGCTACAGGTCGTAGCGCACGCCCATCCAGAACGCGTGCGAGGTGCGGGCGTAGACGCCGCTGGCGGTGGGCAGCGCGTAGCCGGCGCGGACCGCGGCGCAGGCGTCGGTGTCGAAGTCGTAGCCGCTGTCGATGCAGGCCAGGCGATCGAGCGGATCGTAGGCGCCGCGGCCGGTGTCGACCGACGGCGCCAGGCCCAGGCCGTAGCCGGCCTGCAGGACCCAGGCGTGGCCGAGGCGCAGCTGGGCGCCGGCGTCGAAGGTCACCTCCAGCGGGTACGCGGTCAGCGGCGACACCCGCTCGTCGCTGGTGACGCCGCGCTGGACGCCGAGCCGGCCGCCGAGGGTGACGCGCTGGCCGAGGTCGACCTGCTCGACGCCGGCCTGGACGACGAAGCGATCGTGGAGACCGCGCGGTCGCACGTACCACTCGGGCACGCCGGCGTCGGTGAGCTCGAGCCCGTACATGCGCAGGTCGTAGCCCGACATCCGGGACAGGTTCTCCCACCGCGCCTCGCCGACGACCTCGAGGTTATCGGTGACGCGGCCGCGGATGCCGGCGCGCAGGCGGTCCGGGTAGAGGAACTTGACCGTGACCTCGCCGCTGATCGTGTCGCCGCCGTCGCGCGGCGCGCGGGTGACGTCGACGGTGCCGGTGAGCTGGACCGGATCGAGGAACAGCCCCAGCGGCAGCTGGTAGGCGACGCCGAGCCACCAGCCGTCGGCGACCCGGACGATGCCCCCGACGATGAACTCGCTCGACTCGAACGACGGCAGCGTCGCGGTGGTGGCGTCGATCGTGTAGGTCTCGGTGGCCGCCGGGTTCTCGAAGCCGCACGGCGCGCCGGCGCAGTCGCTGGTGATGCCGCGGTCGGGATCGCGGCCGGCCTCGAGCGCGGTGTCGCGGGCGAACCGCAGGTGCAGGCGGGTCTGGACCAGCTGGTAGCTGGCGCCGATCGCGATGGCGCGGCTGGGTCGGTACGAGCCGCCCAGCGCGCACAGCGCCAGCTCGCGGTGCGAGCCGCCGAGCGAGTGGTAGGCCAGGTCGCCCTCCTCGGCGGGGAAGACGTCGCCGCCGGGCAGCGCGCACTGGACCCCGGCGGCGAACTTCTGGCCGACCCGGTAGATCCCGATCGCGCCGCCGAGCGACGTCATCGGATCGAAGATCGTGGTGCTGACCGACGGGCCACCGACCAGCGCGCCGGTGTCGGGGTCGACGGTGCGACGATCGACGCGGAGCGTGTCGAGCGCGCCGGTGCCCAGGACGAAGACGTGGGTGCCCTCCGGGCCCAGGGTCATCGCCGCCGGGTTGATGCGCAGCGCCGCGGGCTGGCCCGAGGTGGCGCCGAGGAAGACCGCCCGGTCGAGGACCGGATCGCCGAGCGGCGAGGCGGCGGCGTCGGGTCCGGCGCCGCCGAGCGCGGCGGCGGCGGCGACCAGCGCGGCGGCGGCGGCGAGGCGAGGGAGTCGGACGGACCGCACGGACCGACGCACGGTAGCACGCGGGCGGCTGCCTGCGCGGCGCGGCGCTGTTACCATGCGGCCCGTGTCACTCCAGCGAAGCCTCGCCCGTGCCTGCGTCGTGGTCCTGGTCGCGGTCGCCGCCCTCGGTGGCTGCGAGAAGGTCGATCACGGCAACCTCGACAAGTGGATGAACACGGCCAAGGGGCCGGACAAGATCCGCAAGGCGCTCGCCGACGGATCGATCGATCCCGATCTGTCGGCGCACGCCGCCGAGAACCTGCTGCGCCTCAACGAGGAGGACGAGGTCCTCGAGGTCCTGCGCAAGCTCGGCGACGATCGCCGCGCCAAGGTCCTGGCCAAGCTGGCGCCGCGGCTGTGGAAGCTGGCGCGCATCGAGGGCGAGCTGACCGAGCCCAACGGCCTGCAGATCACCGCCAAGGACGCGCTCTTCGATCTGCGCGACCTCGCCAAGGACGCCACCCACGCCGAGATCGACGGCTACCTGATCGAGTGGTTCACCGGCGGCTACTACGAGGGCCGCGCCGGGCGCGGTCGCTGGAGCGGCGCCCAGGTCATGCGCGCGATCGGCGCCGCCGCCGGCGAGAAGATGATCGCCGCGGCCAACGCGGTGGTCGGCGCGCCGGCCAAGGACGGCCGCCGCATCAAGATCGGCGACGAGCTGATGCTCGGGCTCGCGGTGACCGGCCACCCCGACGCCGTCAAGTACGTCCTCGACATCGCGGGCATGACCGATCGCGGCGACAAGAGCCTGCCCGAGCGCGCGGTGTCGGCGCTGTACCTGGCGTACGTCGAGCCGCCGAGCCAGCTGTTCCCGGTCGCCGACGGCGCCGCGCTGGTGCCGCAGGTCGACGTGCTCGAGCGCATCGCCAAGGATCACGACTCGTCGCCGCGCATGGTCAACGACGCGGTCGCGCTGATCCGCGCCGCCGGTCCGCCGGCGTGCATCGAGCCGCTGGTGGCGCTGGTCGCGCAGCCGCACGACGACCCCATGTTCATGTGGGTCGGCGCGAACAACGCCCTGCGCTGCGGCGGCCCGGGATCGATCGTCGCGGTGGCCGAGGCGCTGCCGGCCTCGGGGCAGTTCTGGCACGAGGAGCTCGAGGGCGGGGTGGTCGGGGAGATCGCCCGGATGTCGGCCAAGGACAAGGTCCAGGCCGAGGCCCGCAAGCTCCTGGATTCTCGCAGCTGGGTCGCCCGGTGGGTCGGCGTCGAGGTGCTCGGCAAGGTCGGCACCAAGGAGGACGCCGACCGACTGGCCGCGCTGGGCAAGGACAAGGCCCGCCTGGTCGGGTACTGGGGCGATCAGTCCGGGCTGGACAAGAAGGACCGCAAGGCCGACCCGACCCTGGGGCAGCGCGCGGCCGAGGTCGCGGCCGCCCTGCGCGGCGCGCCGTGACCGGCCACGACTTGGGAACCCTGAGACATTGGGTGTATAGTCGCGATCGGTGAAAGGCACCCCGCGCCGTTGGAGTCGGCGCCGGTGGTGGGCTAGCCTGACGCAGATCCGTCGACCCCCGGCACTCCGCTCGCGTACGCAGGCAGCATCCCAGGAGCTTTTCGAGGATGGACCAGAGTAAGAAGACGATGCGCCACTTCTACTGCCGCGACGTCCTCTGGGAGACGTTCGAGCAGATGGCGAACGACTTCGACTGCTCCATCGACTACCTCATCAACGAGGCGATGCGGTACTACGCGCGCTCGAAGAACTACCAGTCGCCGTCGATGAGCACGTCGGGCGTCGGCATGCCGCCGCCCGCGGGCGCGCCGGCGAGCCAGCCACCGCCCCGCCGGCCGGCGCCGACCACGTCGCCGCCGCAGGTGCCGGGTCGCCGGCCCGCGCCGTCGGCGGCGCCGCCGAGAGCATGCGGTCGCACGCGCCGACCCCAGGCGGTCCTGGCGGCTACGTCGCGCAGGGCGCGTACGCGCAGCCGGCGGCCCCGGCCTACGCCCAGCCGGCCCCGGTCGCCGCGCCGGTGCCGGTCGCCGGCAACCCGACGCTGTACCTGATCTACAACGGCCAGCGGTACCCGGTGAACAAGGACCAGTTCATCATCGGGCGCGGCTCGAAGACGTCGGACCTGGCGATCAAGGACGGCAACATCTCGCGCAAGCACGCCGCGGTGATCCGTCGCAACGGGACCTTCTACATCAAGGATCTCGGGTCGACCAACGGCATCGACTACAAGGGGATGCGCATCGACAACAAGCGCATCGACGAGGGCGACGTCTTCCACATGTGCGACTACGAGATCCGGTTCACGTACCGGACCGAGTAGGGCGCCCCGCGACGCGCGCCGGTGACGGACCGGTGCGGTACAACCGCGGTCGATGCGCGAGCTGGCGCGACACCTCGACGCGCTCCGCCGGCCGCTGGTGCTGGCGGCGGCCGACGGCTTCGCCGGACTGGATCGCGTGGCCGGAATCGGCCACGCCTTGCGCGCCGCGTGTGATCGGGTCCTGGAGGTGGCGCCCCGCCAGGACGGCCAGCCGCTGGCGCGGTGGCGGCAGACCCTGGGCGGCTGGGAGCGGCTGACCCGCGACCAGCAGGCGGTCGAGGTCGCGCGCGGGCTGCGCCTGGTGCGCGGGCTGGCGGGCAACGCGCCGCCGCCGCCCCGCGCCCTGCCGGTCGATGCGCATACGGAAGCGGTTACGGAAGCGGCCACGGCAGCGGCCACGGCCACGGCCACGGACGCGGTCACGGCCACGGCAGCGGCCACGGCCACGGACGCGGTCACGGCCACGGCCACGGCCACGGACGCGGTCACGGCCACGGCCACGGCCACGGACGCGGTCACGGTTTCCGGAGGCGGAGGCGGAGGCGGAGGCGGAGGCGGAGGCGGGGCCGGAGGCGGAGGCGGAGGCGGAGGCGGAGGCGGAGGCGGAGGCGGATCGGGCACGGGCACGGGCACGGGCACGGGCACGGGGACCAGAGGCAGAACCAGATCCGGATCGGGCACGGGCACGGGCACGGGCACGGGCACGGGCACGGGCGCGCGATCCAGCGCGAGCGCCAGCGCGGAAGCCGGCACGACCGCCGCGCGCGGCGCCGGCAAGCCGGCCAAGGCGCCCGTCGCCTCGGTCCTCGATCCGCTCGCGGCGCCCATCGGCACGCTCAAGGGCATCGGGCCGTCGATGGCCGATCGCTTCGCCGAGCGCGGCATCCTCACGGTCGAGGATCTGCTGTGGCACCTGCCGCGGCGCTACGACGACGCCCGGCGCATCGCCCCGCTGGCCGCGGCGCTGGCGACCGCGGTGCCCAACGAGCGGGTCGCGCTGCGCGGGCGCGTGGTGTCGGCGCGGATGATCCGGGCACGCGGCCGCGGCTGGGGCGAGGTCCGGTTCGCCGACCCCGATCCGATGATCACGCGGCCGACCCTGGTCGTCCGCTGGTTCAACGTCTGGGGCGGCTTCGAGAAGCGCTACCCGCTCGGCGTCGAGGTCGTGCTGTCGGGGGTCGCGCGCCTGCGCGGCGGCGCGCTCGAGATGGCCAACCCCGACGTCCTGTCGATCGCCGGCGCGCCCGCCGGCGGCGCCGCCGCGCCCGGCGCCGATCCCGCGGCGCGCATCCTGCCGCGCTACCCCGACGTGCCCGGGGTGCCGCCCGCCAAGGTCCGTGGCGCGTGCCTGGCCGCGCTCGAGCGCGCCGCCGCCTACCTCGACGACGGCGTGCCGGCGTCGGTGCTGGCCCGCCGCGACCTCGGCGCCCTCGCCGACGCCGTGCGCACGCTGCACGCGCCACCCGCCGAGCTCGAGGACGCCGACGTCGACGCCCTCGACGCCGGGACCTCGCGGTGGCAGCGCCGCCTGGCGTGGGGCGAGCTGTTCAGCCTCGGCGTCGCGGTGGCGGCCCGGCGCCGGGCCCGCCGCACCGACGTCGCCGTGCCGTGCCCGCCGGCGCCCGACCTCGACGCCCGGCTCGCCGCGGCGCTGCCGTTCGCGCCCACCGGCGCGCAGCGGCGCGCCATCGCCGAGCTGCGCGCCGACCTCGCCGCCGCGGTCCCCGCCAACCGCCTGCTGCAGGGCGACGTCGGCTCCGGCAAGACCGCGGTCGCGTTCGCCGCCGCGCTGCAGGTCGCGGCCGCCGGGCGCCAGAGCGCGCTGATGGCGCCCACCGAGATCCTCGCCGAGCAGCACCACGCGACGCTGTCGCGCTGGGGCGAGCGCGCCGGCGTCCGCACCGCGCTGCTCACCGCGTCGACGCCGCGCGGGGTGCGGCAGTCGCTGCTGGCGCTGGTCGCCGCCGGCGAGATCGATCTGCTGATCGGCACCCACTCGCTGCTCGCCGAGAGCGTCGGGTTCGCCCGGCTCGGGCTGGCCATCGTCGACGAGCAGCACCGTTTCGGCGTCGCCCAGCGGGTCGCGCTGCGTGGCAAGGGCGACGACGGCGCGCCTCACCTGCTGGTCATGACCGCGACGCCGATCCCGCGGACCCTGGCGCTCACCGCGTACGGCGATCTCGACGTCACGCTGATCGACGAGCTGCCGCCGGGGCGCACGCCCGCGGTCACCAAGGTGGTCGCCGGGGCGCGCGGCCGGGCCAAGGCCTACGAGCTGGTCGCCAAGCGGGTCGCCGCCGGCGAGCGCGCGTTCGTGGTGTGCCCGCTGGTCGAGCCGGCCGACCCCGGCGACGAGGTCCGCGCCGGCTGGGCCGACGCCACGACCACCGCCGCGGAGCTGGCGCAGACCCTGGCGCCGGCCCGGGTCGGGCTGATCCACGGCCGCATCGGCGCGGCCGAGCGCGACGCCCAGATGGCGGCGCTGGTCGCCGGCGACCTCGACGTCCTCGTCGCGACCACGGTGATCGAGGTCGGCGTCGACGTCCCGGCCGCGACCGTCATGGTGATCGAGGACGCCGACCACTTCGGCCTGGCCCAGCTGCACCAGCTGCGCGGCCGGGTCGGCCGCGGCGGTGGCGCGTCGTGGTGCCTGCTGCTGGCGCGCGGCAGCAAGACCGACGACGGCCGGCGCCGGCTCGAGGTCATGGCCGCGACCCACGACGGCTTCCGCATCGCCGAGGAGGACCTGCAGCTGCGCGGCCCCGGCGAGCTGATGGGCGCGCGCCAGGCCGGCCTGCCGCGGCTGCGCTTCGGCGACCTGCGCAGCCACACCGAGCTGCTGCTCGAGGCCCGCGCCGAGGCCGACCGGCTGCTCGACGACGACCCGGCGCTGGCGCGCCCCGAGCACGCCGGGCTGCGCCGCGCCCTCGAGCGGCGGCAGCAGCAGATCGCTCAGGAAGCCTTCGGATCCGAAGGCGGCTGAGCCGCGGCGTCGCCGTCGTCGCCGGGCGCGGCGTCGCCGTCGCCGTCGCCGTCGCCGTCGCCGTCGCCGTCGCCGTCGTCACCGTCGGCTGCGGCGTCGGCGTCACCGTCGGCGTGCTTGGGCTTCGACAGGATCGACGCCACCACGCCGACCGCGAGGATGCCCGCGATCAGCCCCAGCGACAGCTCGTGCGAGAAGTGCACGTGGTTGTGCAGCACCATCTTGGCGCCGATCATGACCAGCAGCACCGCCAGCGACAGCTTGAGGTAGTGGAACTTGTCCATCGCCCCGGCGAGGACGAAGTACAGCGAGCGCAGGCCCATGATCGCGAAGATGTTCGACGTGATCACGATGAACGACTCCTGGCTCACCGACAGCACCGCCGGGATCGAGTCGAGCGCGAAGACGATGTCGGTCAGCTCGACCACCACCAGGCACACCGCCAGCGTGGTCAGCGCGCGGCGGCCGCGGTGGTCGCGGACCACCAGCTTGCCGTCGTGGTGGCCGTCGACGATGCGCACCATGCGGCGCAGGATCTTGACCGCGAAGCCCTCGGCCGGGACGCCGTCCTCGTCCTCCTCGCTGCGCAGCAGCTTGAGCCCCTGCCACGCCAGGTAGCCGCCGAAGATGTAGAAGATCCAGTCGAAGGTGCGGGCGAGCCAGACGCCGCCGGCGAGCATCGACACGCGGAAGAAGATCGCGCCGATGATCCCCCAGAACAGGATGCGGTGCTGGTACGCGGTCGGGACGCGGAACTGCTTGAAGACCAGCGAGATGACGAAGATGTTGTCGACGGACAGCGCCTGCTCGAGCAGGTAGCCGGCCCAGTAGGTCGACGCCGCGCCGAACCCGCTGGCGACCCGGCCGCGGTCGTCGACCATGCGGACGTCGAACCAGTGGTTGCCGTAGATCAGGTAGACGACGCCGCCGAACGACAGCCCGAGGATCACCCAGCCCACGGTCCACGCCCCGGCCTCCCGGAACGACATGGTGTGGGACTTCCGGTGGAAGACCCCCAGGTCCAGGAAGAGCAGGAGCGCGACCAGCGCGAAGAAGCCGATCCAGAACCAGATCATGCGGCGGAGGGTCCCACGGGGCTCTCGGCAGGATGCCGTCCCCCGATCGCGGTGGCAAGCGCGCGAGCGCCGCTTCGCAGGGCTCGTGGGCCGGGGCGCGGCGTCGCGCCGCGCCGTCGCCGGGCGCGGCGTCGTGGCGGCGAGGCCGGGCGTCGTGGCGGCGCCGTGGCCGGGGCGCGCTCAGACCGCCGCGAGGATCTTCTCGACCTCGTCGGCGCGCTTGAGGCCGAGGCGCGCGAACACCGCCAGCGCCTCGCGCAGCATGTCCTTGCCCTCGAGGATCTTGCCGTTCTCGATCTTGAACCGGCCGTAGGCCTCGAGGCCCTTGGCGTGCTCGGCGTCGTTGCCGATGCTCTTGAGCAGCGCCAGGCCGCGCTCGAAGTACGGCTCGGCGGGCAGGCTGTCGGGCAAGAGGCCGTCGACCTGGGTCTGGTCGGCGTCGAACAGGCTGGTCGCCATGACCTGGCCGATGGCCAGCAGCGCCAGGCCCTCCTTCTCGCGCAGGCCGGCCTTCTCGGCGACCGCGTGGGCGCGGTGCGCCAGCTCGCGGCCGTGCTCGACGTTGCCGAGCTGGCCCTCGAGCAGCGCCAGGTTGCGGCAGCATTCGCTCTCGAGCTGGCGGTCCTCGATGTCCTCGATGATCTCGAGCGCGTCCTCGAGGCGGCTGCGCGCCTCCTCGAGCTTGTTCTCGGCCAGCGCCAGCTCGCCGAGGTTGCACAGGATCATCGCCGAGGTCGGCAGCGCGCCGATCTCCTCGGCCTGGGACAGCGCCGAGGTCCAGCCGGCGCGGGCCTCGGCCAGCTCGCCGGTCTCGTACATCAGGACCGCGAGGTTGTTCTGCGAGACGATCACGCCGAGGCGATCGCCGGCCTCGCCGCGCAGGGTCAGGGCCTCGCGGTGGCAGTTGAGCGCGGCGTCGAACTGGCCGCGGTCGTGCTGGACGTTGCCCAGGTTCGACAGCGACGCCGCGATCGAGCGCTTGTCGCCACGCTTGCCGCGGCGGGCCAGCGCCTCGGTGATCTTGGCGAACGCCTCGTCGGTGCGGCCGAGCAGGTGCAGGACCTTGCCGATGTCGTCGAGCGAGCCGGCGATGCCGCGGGCGTCGGCGGCGTTGCGGAACAGCTCGTGGCCGCGCTCGAGGTACTCGAGCGCGAGCTTGAGGTCGCCCTTGCGGCGCCACACCCGGCCCATCTTGTTGAACGCGACCGCGGCCTTGGTCTTGGACGCCACCACCCACGACAGCCGCAGCATGCGCTCGAACGCGCCGAGCGCGGCCTCGCTGTCGCCGATCAGCTCGTAGACCGAGCCGAGGTCGTGCCACAGGTGGATGCGGGCGGCGACGTCCTCGTCGCCGATGCAGGCGAGGGCGCGGTCGTACAGGCCGATCGCGCGCTCGTTCTGGTAGGCGGCGCGGGCGGCCTCGGCGGCGCGGCGGTAGCGGGCGGCGGCCTCGTGGGTCTCGCCGGCCAGCTCGAGGTGGCGGGCGACGTCCTCCTGCGCGATCGGGCCCCGGCCCTCGGGCCGTAGCTCCAGCCAGCGGGCGCAGGTGAGGTGGCACTGGCGGCGCCGGGCGTCGTCGCTGGCGCGGTACACCAGCGACCACAGGTTGGGGTAGGCGAAGCGCAGCTCGCGCTCGCCGGGCACGCTCGACTCGCGCTGCTCGACCAGCCACTCGCGCTCGACGAGGTGGCCGAGCGCGGTGGTCACGGTGGCGCGCGACTGATCGCCGGACGCGGCGATCTGCGCCAGCGTCGGGCCGTCGGGATCGGCGGAGGTCAGGTTCTCGGCGCGGTCGAGCGCGACGACGGCGTCGAGCCAGCAGGTCTCGCCGATGACCGCGCACATCTCGAGGACGCGGCGCTCGGTCGGGTCCATGACCCGCAGCCGCGCCGCGACGATCTCGTCGTAGGTGCGGGGCAGCTCGGTGGCCGCCAGCTTGACCGCGTCGACCAGCCACATCGCGCCCGGGCCGCGGACCAGGCAGTCGCTCTCGAGCAGCAGCCGGACCAGCTCGTGCAGCGCGCGCGGCGAGCCGCCCATGGTGCGGGCGTGGACCACCAGCCGCGCCGGCACCTGCTCGAGCGAGCGGCACAGCTCGCGCAGCAGCCCCTCGGCCTCGTCGGGGCCGAGCTTGTCGAGCTCGATGCGCTCGGGCGCGATGTCGCCCTCGCCGAACGACGGGTGGCGCTCGGCCAGCGCCGAGGTCGCGGTGGCGACCAGGAAGACCCGCGAGCCGCGCAGGCCGGCGGCCAGGTACGACAGCAGGTTGACGGTCTCGGGCCCGGCGAGCTCGAGGTTGTCGAAGCACAGGATCAGCGGGTGCTGCTCGGCGTCGGCGGCGAGCAGCCGGCGCAGCGCGATGAAGGCACGGCTCTCGAGCGCCTGCGGCGACTCGACCAGCGGGCCGACCACCGGCGAGCCCTCGAAGCCGACCCGCATCAGGTGCGCCAGCAGGTGGGCGACCTCGGTGACGCGCGCGGCGGGCAGGGCGTCGGCGACGCCGGCGATGATCTTCTCGCGGGTCTCGGCCGGGCTCTCGCCGACCTGGACGCCGAAGCGCGCGGCCAGGATCCGCGCCATCGTGGCGTGCGGGGTGCCGACCTCGTCCGGGGCGCCGATGAGCACCTGGGTGGTCGGATCCTGGGTCAGCGCGGCGCGGCCCAGCTCCGCCACCAGGCGGCTCTTGCCCATGCCGGGCTCGCCGATGATGACCGCGAACGACAGCTCGCTGGTGGTCAGCGTGGTCTCGAACTGGCGGCTCAGGCGGTCGACCAGCGTGCGCCGGCCGGTGAACCGGGGCTTCAGCTCGAAGGGCAGGGCGGCGACGATCGTGCGCTCGCCGTCGCCGAAGCCGCCGTCACCAAACAGCTCTCCGGTGTCGAACGTCGGCACCGGCTCGGTGATGGACGGCCGGTGATCGCCGGTGGCCGCCCCTCCCCCGGAGGCGGGACCGTCACCGTCACGGGTGACCTGCACGGTCGCAGGATACCACGGGCCCTGCGGCGCATCGTGGCGGAGTCCCTGAGGAGATCGGGCTGACGGAATGGACATGGGTCCTCGCTGCCCGGCTCACATGACACCCCAGACCGAGCGGGGGCGGAACCTAGTGTCAGGGGATGTAGTTGTCAACCGGAGAATGTGTGCCGATCTCCGCCTGACTCAACGGTTCTCGCGCTCACCCTTCGAGCGGGCGGTGCACCGCGCCGGCAGGCCGTCGACGTAGCGCTGGGTGCGCGCCGCGACCTCGGCGGGGACCGGGCGCGGGCCGTCGGCGTCGCGCAGGAAGTAGTGCAGCGACACCGGCACCACCGGCGCGTCGCCGGCGGCGAGCCGGGCGCAGTTGCCGGCCTCGAGATCGTCGAGGATGCCGGCGATGGTCTGCGCGGTCAGCGGCTTGGTGTCGTGCATCAGCACGACGCCGCCGTCGTCGGCGAAGATCGCCTCGACGATCGCCTTGCGCATGCGGGCGGCGCGCGGCTTGCGCCAGTCGCTGCTGTCGATGCTCCACAGCACCGAGGTCAGCTGGCGGTGCGTCGCGTGCGCCGCCGACCGCTTGCCGTGGGCGCCGTAGGGCGGTCGGAACAGGCCGACCGCGGCGCCGGTGAGGCCGTGGATCGCGGCGGTCGTGCCGTCGATCTCGGCGGCGACCCGGCGGTCGCCGAGCGCGCGCAGGTGGGGGTGGCTCCAGGTGTGGTTGCCGACCAGGAAGCCGTGCTCGACCATGCGCGCGACCAGGGCGCGGGCGTCGTCGGCGCGCTTGCCGGTGATCCGGTGCCCGACCACGAAGAACGTCGCCGGCACGTCGTAGGCGAGCAGGGCGTCGATGACCTTGTCGGTGGTGCCGGCGCGCGGGCCGTCGTCGAAGGTGAACGCCACCATGCCCGGGGCCTCGCCGCCGCGGATCGTGCGGGCGCCGCCGAGCACCGGGTCGGCGGCGAGGGCGCGGGCCTCGGCGGCGTCGGCGGTGCGGGTCCCGGCGGTGCGCGCCGCCAGCCGTGGCGTCATCGCCTTGCCGCGGTCGCGGCCGTGGCGGGCCTTGGCGGTCACGACGCCGTCGGCCTTCTTGCCCCAGGCGACCGCGCCGCCGGTGGCGACGATCGCGACGAGCGCTGCCCACGCGGTCACGATCCCGGCGCTCCGACGCATCCCTCCCATCGTAACACGGCGTGCTACCGTCCGGCGCGATGCGCGCCGACCGCCCCCGCATCCGGCTGGTCGCCACCGCGGCGCTGCCGGCCGACCTGCGCGCCCTGGTGGCCGGGACCGACGACGTCGACGTCGCCGTGGTCGCGCCGGCGCGCGGCACCGCGACGCTGGCGTCGCCGGCGCTGGCCGCCGCGCTCGGCGACGCCGACGCCCTGGTGCCGCTCTTGACCGAGCGGGTCGACGCCGCGGTCCTCGACGCCGCGCCGCGCCTGCGCGTGGTCGCCAACTACGCCGTCGGCCACGACAACGTCGACGTCGCCGCCGCCACCGCCCGCGGCGTCTGCGTCGCCAACACCCCCGACGTCCTCACCGAGGCCACCGCCGACCTGGCGTTCGCGCTGCTCTTGGCGGCGGCGCGCCGCCTCGGCGAGGGCGAGCGCCTGGTCCGCGCCGGCGCCTGGACCGGGTGGGCGCCCGACCAGCTGCTCGGCGCCGACGTCTTCGGCCGCACCCTCGGCCTGGTCGGGCTGGGCCGCATCGGCGCCGCGGTCGGGCGCCGCGCCCGCGGCTTCGCGATGCCGATCCTGTACGCGGCGCCGCGACCGTCGCCGCACGCCGCCGAGCTGGGCGCGACCCGGGTCGAGCTCGACGAGCTGTTCGCGCGCGCCGACGTGATCAGCCTGCACTGCCCGCTGACCCCGTCGACCCGCGGTCTGGTCGACGCCCGCCGCCTCGCCCGGGTCCGGCCCGGCGCGATCCTGGTCAACACCGCGCGCGGCGCGCTGATCGACGAGCCGGCGCTGGCCGCGGCGCTCGCCGCCGGCCGCCTCGGCGGCGCCGGGCTCGACGTCTTCGCCGCCGAGCCCGCGATCGACCCCGCGCTGATCGCGAGCGACCGCGCCGTCTTGGCGCCGCACATCGGATCGGCTACGACTAGGGCTCGGACACGCATGGTCGAGCTCTGTGCCAGCGCGGTGCGCTCGGTGCTCGCCGGGGAGGCGCCGCCCAACCTGGTGAACCCCGAGGTGTGGCCGCACCGTCGCTTCCCGGGGGCGCCGCTGCTGCCGGCGGCGCAGCCCGCGCCCGAGGCGTCGCGGTGACCGGCGCCGAGCCGCCCACCCCGGAGGTGCTGGTCGTGACCAGCGCCGGGGCCCACGCCGCGGTCGTCGTGCCGGTGCTGGCCGCGCTCGAGGCCGCGGGCATGCGGGTCCGCGCCATCGACGTCGGCGCCGCCGGCGGCGGCGGCGCCAGCGTCGGCGATCGCCTGCGCCGGGCCCTGCTCGGCGAGTCCGCGGAGCGCCGGCTGCGCCGCGAGCTCGAGTCCAACCCGCCCGACGTCGCGATCGCGTTCGATCCCCACGCCACCCAGGCCCTGACCGTCGCGCGCGATCAGGCGACGGCGCCGACCCCGGTGATCGCGGTGGTCGGTGACCTCGATCCGGTCAAGGAGTGGGGCGAGAGCGGCGCCGATCGCTACTGCGCCGTCGACGATCCGGCCGCGGTCGGGCTCGCCGATCACGGCGTCGAGGGCGAGCGGGTCCTGGTGGTCGGCGCGTTCGGCCCGCGCGCCTTCGCCGACGCCGGCCGCGAGGATCGCGGCGCGCTGCGCACCCGGTTCAAGCTCGGTGGCAGCGTCGCGCTGGTCGAGGTCGCCGGCCTCGGCGCCGAGAAGGCGACCCAGCTGGCGATGCAGCTGTCGCTGGCCAGCGTCGCCGAGCGCATGACGTTCCTGTTCGACGCCGGCGACGACGTCGACGCCGCCGCGGCGCTGCGCCGCCAGGTCCCGGCGCTGGGCCTGCGCGCCAAGCTGTTCGGCGCCACCGCCGACGCGCCGCTCCTGTGGCGCGCCGCCGACATCGTCGTCGCGGTGCCGCGCGACGACGGCGTCGCCAAGGCCGCGCTGGTCGGCGCCCGGCTGGTCGCGCTGCTCGACGACACCGTCGCCGGCGCCGCCCGCACCGCCGCCGCGGTCGAGGGCCGCGGCACCGGCGTCACCGCGCGCAGCCCGCTGCTGGTGTCGTCGGCGATCGAGGCGGTCGCCCGCGGCGCCGCGCTGACGCCGCTGCCCGACGGCGCCGACCGGGTCGCCGACGTCGCGTGGGTGGTCGCCGGCGACAAGCGCGCCGTCGTCGAGGAGCGCCGCGCCAGCGCCCGCGCCGAGACCCGCGAGAAGGTGCGGGCCGCGACCACGGCGGCGCAGGCGGCGGCGCGCGCCACCGCCGCGCCCGGCGACCTCGAGGACCTGTCGGGCGGCGTCAGCTTCACCGCCGACGTCGACGCCCCGGACCCGTCGGAGCTGGGCCGGCTGCAGGCCGAGACCCAGGCTCGCAAGCAGGAGCTCGAGCGCGCCATGATGAGCGCGCGCTCGGCGGCCGAGAACTGGACCCGCCTGGCCGACTCGGCGCGCGGCGCCGGCAAGGGCGACGACGCCCGCGATGCCGAGCGCAAGGCCGACGCCGAGCGGGCCCGCATGCACTCGCTGCTCGGCGAGCTGGGCCAGATCGAGGCCGAGCTGGCCGAGCTGGCGCGCGCGGTCGACGCCGCGACCCGGGGCGCGCGGCGGCGGCCGCGGCGGCGGCGCGCGCCGCCCAGCAGCAGGCCCAGGCCGCCGACGCCGCCTACGAAGATCTCGGGGCCACGCCGACCCCGCCGCGCGAGAGCGTCGACGAGATGCTGGAGCGCCTCAAGCGCCAGGGCGACGCCGCGCCGGGCGGCCCCGGCGGCCCTGGCGGTAGTGACGGCGTGCCACGGCGCACGCCCGGCGGCCCGGCGGGCCGGTCCGGCAAGGCCGCGCGCGCCCCGAAATCGACGGTCGAGGACGAGCTGGCTGCGCTGAAGCGCAAGATGGCGCAGACTCCCAGGAAGAAGTGATCGTGCGCCGTCCCCTGCTGTTCGCCCTGGTCGTCGTGGTCGCCGCCGCGCTCGGCGGCTGCTCGTCCAGCTCGCACAGCGCGGCCAAGAAGAAGAAGGGGCACGTCAAGGTGACCCACTCGAAGAAGCCGGTGAAGGCGTCGTCGGGGAGCGCGCCCAGGCACGCCAAGCACGAGCACCCGCACGGCCCGCACCCGCACAAGGCCGGCGATCACCACCACCACCCGCACCCGCACCCGCACCTCGCCGGACCCAACGGGCACCACCACCCGTACTAGCGGGCCGAAGAAGCACGCGCGCTTCGCAGCTTCATCCCGTGCCCGTGCCCGTGCCCGTGCCCGTGCCCGTGCCCGTGCCCGCCGCCTACGGCGCGCTGGTGCCCTGGCGGCCGTAGCGGTCCTCGAGGCGGACCACGTCGTCGAGCTCGGGCGTCGAGACCTCGAGCACGTCGGTGTCGTCGAGAGCGATCATGCGGTGGCGCAGCCCGGGCGTGACGTGGAACGGCTGCTGCGGCTCGAGCACGCGCGACCGCGGCTCCTCGCCGTCGCCGTAGTAGACCAGCTGCATGCGGCCGCGCAGCACCATCAGGGTCTCGTCCTTGACCCGGTGGTACTGCAGCGACAGCGCCTCGCCGGCCTTGATGTGCAGCAGCTTGCCGACGTAGCGCTCGGTGCGGGCCCAGATCAGCTCGTGGCCCCAGGGCTTGGGGACGATCGCGGGATCCGGCATCGCTACTTGCCGGGCGAGGGCTGGGTGTCGGGCGGGATGTCGCCCTTGGCGGTGTCGTTGGTGATCGTGCCGGGCATCTCGACCTTGGTGCGGGTGCCCGGGACCTCCTCGCGGCGATCGACCTTGGAGTCGCCGTCGTCGTCGTAGAGGATCGCGATCAGCTGGCCGTCCTTGTACTGCTCCCAGACGTCGGGATCGCCGTTGCCGTCGCGATCCCGGCGCACCGAGGTCAGCATGCCGGCGGTGTCGTAGAGTTCGGTGAGGTCGTACTTGCCGTCGAAGTCGCTGTCGCGCTCGACCTCGACCACCTTGGTGGTCTTGACGTCGTAGATCGCCGACATGTCGAAGCGGCCGTCGTAGTCGAAGTCGGCCTTCTCGAAGACGACCGCGCCCTTGCGGTCGTAGCCGACGACCCAGTCCTTGCGGCCGTCGTGATCGAAATCGACCTGCTTGCAGGTCAGGACGTCGACGCGGGTGCCGGCCTCGTCCTCGGTCTTGAACAGCCGCCACACGTCGGGGCGGTTGTCGCGGTTGAGGTCGTACGTGACGACGTTCTTGCCCGCGGTGTCGCACAGCGTCGGGTCGACCTTGGGCACGCCCGCGGTGGTATCACCGCCCTGGTTCGACGGGTTCGTGGTGTCGCCCTTGTTCTTCTTGCAGCCGGGCGCGGCGAGCAGCAGCACGGCGCCGAGGCCGAGCCCGAGCGTGCGGACCGACGTGCCGTGATGCATCCCACGGAATCCCGTGATGTTCCACATGATTGCAACGGTAGCCGGGCGCGGTCTCCGGCGCAAGCGGCGCCGGCGAGGCGTCGTCGGGGCGGAAATTGACCGTGAGGATCCCGGCACGTATGGTGATCGGCAGGAGCCGCGGGGTGTCGCGCAAGAAGATCTCGACGACGGTCTACATCACGCCGGAGCAGGACGCCCAGCTCAAGGTCCTGCACGCGCGGACCAAGGTCCCGGTGGCCGAGTACATCCGCCAGGGCATCGACCTCGTGCTCGACAAGTACAAGGAACACCTGCCGGGCCAGGTCGATCTGTTCGGCGCGCCCGCGGTGGGCGACGGCGAATAAGCGCCGCGCGGTGCCGATCCGCTGGACGCGGCGGGGCCCCTGACGCTACACAGGGACCCTTCCGATGTCCTTCCCCGCGGAACGCATCCGCAACTTCTCGATCATCGCGCACATCGACCACGGCAAGACGACCCTGGCCGATCGCATCCTCGACACCTGTCACGCGATCACCGAGCGCGAGAAGCAGGCCCAGTACCTCGACTCGATGGACCTCGAGCGCGAGCGCGGGATCACGATCAAGGCCCAGGCGGTCCGGCTGCTGTACAAGGCCAACGACGGCCTGATCTACCAGCTCAACCTGATCGACACCCCGGGCCACGTCGACTTCCACTACGAGGTGTCGCGCAGCCTGGCCGCGTGCGAGGGCGCGCTGCTGGTGGTCGACGCCGCCCAGGGCGTCGAGGCCCAGACCCTGGCCAACGTCTACGTCGCGCTCGACGCCAACCTCGAGATCGTCCCGGTCCTCAACAAGATCGACCTGCCGGTGGCGCGGCCCGACGAGATCCGCCAGCAGATCGAGGACACGATCGGCCTCGACGCCTCCGACGCCTGCCTGGTGTCGGCCAAGTCCGGCCTCGGCGTGCCCGAGATGCTCGAGGCGCTGGTCAAGCGCATCCCGCCGCCCAAGGGCGACCGCGACGCGCCGCTGCGCGCGCTGATCTTCGACAGCTGGTACGACGCCTTCCGCGGCGTCGTCGTGCTGGTCCGGGTCTTCGACGGCTCGCTCAAGAAGGGCACCAAGCTGCGCTTCTGGGCCACCGACAAGACCTACGAGTGCACGATGGTCGCGGTGCGCAGCCCCGGCGCCGTCGAGGTCGACGGCCTCGACGCCGGCGAGGTCGGCATCCTGGCCGGGTCGATCAAGGACATCGCCGACGCCCGCGTCGGCGACACGGTCACCGACGCCGACCGGCCGTGCGCGGCGCCGCTGCCCGGCTTCAAGCAAGTCAAGCCGATGGTCTTCGCCGGCCTGTTCCCGGTCGACGCCGCCGACTACCAGGACCTCAAGGACGCGCTCGGCAAGCTCACCCTCAACGACGCCGCGGTGACGTTCGAGCCCGAGACCTCGGCGGCGCTCGGCTTCGGGTTCCGCTGCGGCTTCCTCGGCCTGCTCCACATGGAGATCATCCAGGAGCGGCTCGAGCGCGAGTTCAACCTCGACCTCATCACGACCGCGCCCAGCGTCGAGTACCGGGTCAAGATGCCCGACGGCGAGGTCGTCGTCGTCGACAACCCGGCGCGCATCCCCGACGGCGGCCGCTTCGACTCGATCGAGGAGCCCGCGATCACCGCGACCGTCCACGTGCCCCAGGAATACGTCGGCCCGGTGATGCAGTTGTGCCAGGAGCGGCGGGGCATCCAGCAGACCCTGCACTACGATCCAGGCGGTCGCGTCCGGGTGGTCTACGAGATCCCCCTGGCCGAGGTCGTCTTCGGCTTCTACGATCGGCTCAAGACCTTGTCGCGCGGCTACGCCTCCCTCGACTACGAGCCCGCCGGCTACCGCGAGGCCGACCTGGTGCGGCTCGACGTCCTGGTCAACGGCGAGCGGGTCGACGCGCTGTCGATCGTCTCGCACCGCGACAGCGCCTACCACCGCGGCGTCGAGCTGTGCAGCCGGATGAAGGACGTCGTGCCGCGGCAGATGTTCGACGTCGCGATCCAGGCGGCGATCGGCAGCAAGATCATCTCGCGCTCGACGGTCAAGGCGATGCGCAAGGACGTCACCGCCAAGTGCTACGGCGGCGACATCAGCCGCAAGCGCAAGCTGCTCGAGAAGCAGAAGAAGGGCAAGCGGCGGATGAAGGCGGTCGGTTCGGTCGAGCTGCCGCAGGAGGCCTTCTTGACGATCCTCAAGGTGGACGAGTAGTGCAGGCGGCGGCGAAGCTCGACAAGCGGGTCAAGAAGGAGGCCACCGCGTTGATCCGCGAGGCCCGCTTCGGCCTGCTCAAGCTGCGCGAGGCGCCGCCGTGGAAGGCCGAGGTCGAGCACACCGTGGCCGCGGTCGACGCCGCGATCGTCGCCGGCCGCCTCGGCGAGGTCCGCGACCGCATCGTCGAGCTCGACGCGCTGCTCGACGAGCACCTGCCGGCCGCCCGCAAGTCGACCGTCCGCGAGTACGCCGACTCGATCGGCATCGCGATCCTGATCGCGCTGCTCTTGCGCGCCTTCGTGATCGAGGCCTTCAAGATCCCGTCGAGCTCGATGATCCCGTCGCTGGAGATCGGCGACCACATCTTCGTCAACAAGTTCCTCTACGGCATCCGCATCCCGTACACGACGATCAAGTTCGCCGAGTGGCGCAAGCCCCACCGCGGCGAGGTCATCGTCTTCATGAACCCGTGCACGCCCGAGAAGGACTTCATCAAGCGCGTGGTCGGCGTCGCCGGCGACACCGTCGAGGTCCGCTGCAACATCCTCTACGTCAACGACCAGCCGGTGAAGAGCAAGGTCGTCCTCGAGCGGCCGACCTCGACCCGCGCCGGCTGCCAGTACTGGGACTACGACGAGATGACCGGCGAGTGGTCGCAGCGGGTGTGCTCGAAGTACGAGGAGCAGCTCGGCGGCCGCACGTTCCACACCCTGCACGGCACCGAGCGCCCCGACGAGGATCGCGAGCGGCTCGCCGAGGGTGATCGCGGCAGCTACTACCAGTGGCGCGACGGCCACGACTTCCCCGAGCTGGCCGAGCCCGGCCAGGAGCGGCTGCACCCGCCGCAGGTGCCCAGCTGCGGCTCGCGCGACTACCGCCACGCCCAGGGCGAGCTGGCGCTGGGCCGCATCGAGCGCCGCGCCGATCTGCCGGTCGGGCAGCCGCCGGAGACGCCGTGCGCGCCGCAGGTCCACTACGTCGTGCCGCCCGGCAACGTCTTCGTCATGGGCGACAACCGGCAGAACTCCAGCGACTCGCGCGTGTGGGGCCCGGTGCCGCTCGACAACATCAAGGGCAAGGCGATGTTCATCTGGTACTCCCAGGCGGATCCGGCGGAGGTCGGGATCCGGTGGGAGCGGATGGGCAAGCTCGTCGAGTAGCCGCGTCGCGCCGCGCCGCGCCGTCGGCGCAACCGGCGCCCGCCCCCTTGCGCGTCCGCGCCGCGTGTGGCCACCTTCCCAGGCCGCGCGCGCGGCGAGGGGCACCATGAGCGATCGCGTCGACCGTCGAAACCTCCGCATCACCGGCAAGCACGAGGCCGTCTCCGACCCGAGCGTCGCGATCCACGGCGACGAGGACGTCGTGATCGTCGTGACCCAGGCGTACGGCCCGCGCGGCGACAACCTGGTCGGCATCTCCGACGTCCGCTTCGACGGCCACCCCGCGGTGACCGTCGGCGTGCGCGCCGACGGCCGCGAGGGCCTGGTCCACCTGTCGCCGATCCACGGCGACGACCGCAAGGAGGGGATGACCGACATCCCCGGCGGCACCCGGTGCGAGCTGTTCTGCCCGGTGTCGAAGCAGCCGCTCGATCTGGTCGGCGACGTCGAGGATGGCTCGGGGGCCAGCTACTACGCGCTGTACCTGACGCCGCAGCTGTCGCAGGGCTCGGTGGTCATGGTCTCGAACGTGTGGGGCCACTACCACTCGCGGATCGTCGACGACTTCGAGCTGATCTCGGCGTGGGCGTCGTCGCACGAGGACGGCGACGGCGACGGCGACGACGCCGGCGCGTAGGCGCGTAGGCGCGTAGGCCGCGGTCAGCCGGCCACCAGGCGCCAGCGCCAGCGGCCGTGGCGGATCCGGCCCAGCAGGTCGCGGGCGCGCGAACGGGTGGCGAGGCGGACGTCGGTGGTGTGGTCGTCGTCGGTGGGGGCGGCGGCCGGGGCCGCGACCGGAGCCGGGGCCGCCGTGACCACGGCCGGCGCCGCCGGCGCCGCCGCGAGCGGCGCCAGGGCGTCGCGCATGGCGCGCGCGTCGGGCCACCGCGCCTCGGGATCCTTCTCGAGCGCCCGGTGGATCATCGCCGCCAGGCCGAGCGGCACCCCGGGCGCCGCGCCGATCAGCGCCGGCGCGCGCCGGTGCGCCTGCATCCACGCCAGCTCGACCGCGGTGGCGGCGTGGAACGGCCGGGCCCCAGCGAGCAGCTCGTAGAGGATGACGCCGACGGCGTAGACGTCGACCCGGGCGTCGCCGGCGCGGCCGAGCGCCCGCTCCGGCGCCAGGTACGACGGCGAGCCCACCGTGGTGCCGCGCCGGGTCACCCGCTCGTCGCCGAGCGCCCACGACAGGCCGAAGTCGATCAGCACGGCGCGGACGCCGTCGTCGCCGCGGGTCATGATCACGTTCTCCGGCTTGACGTCGCGGTGGACGACGCCGCGGACGTGGGCGTGGCCGAGGGCGTCGAGCAGCTGGACGCCGAGGTGGGCGACCACCGCGGGCGCGAGGCGGCCGAACCGGGTCGCCTCGTCGCGCAGGGTCGGGCCCTCGAGCAGGTCCATCGCCAGGTAGCGGTGGCCGTCGGGGGTGACGCCGACGTCGAAGACCCGGACGCAGCCGGGGTGATCGAGCCGCGCCGCGTTGCGGGCCTCGCGCTCGAACCGGATCGTGGCGGCGCGGTCGCCGACCCCGGGCGGGACGATCTTCAGCGCCACCTCGACGCCCAGGCCCAGGTGGTGGGCCCGGTAGACCACGCCCATGCCGCCGTGACCGAGCACGCCGAGGACGCGGTAGCGCAGGCCGACGAGGGCGCCGGTGGGCAGGTGAGGGCTGGACATGGGAGGTGGCGCCCGCCGCGGGGGCGGCGATCGGGGCGCACCGGGTTGGACGGCGGCGCGCCGGCGTGATTCTGCCCGCCCCCGGCCGGTGCGGCTGCGACCGGGAGATCGACCCGGGCAGGGGAGACCGGGGGGCGGCCGGGGAGGGCGGTCACCACGCGCCCCAGGTCACAACGTCAGCATTTCCAGTGGGATGAGCCACCGGTCGGGCTGGATCTCGCCTTGCAGAACCCAGGTTGCCGCCAGGGAGACCCTCATGACTCGCACGATCCATTTGCCTCGAACGCTCGTCCGGCTCGCCGCCCTCGCGGGAGCCCTCCTGTTCGGGATCGCGGTCGCGCCGCCCCCCGCCGCCGCCGGCAAGGTCGCGGTCCTCAGCGTCCAGGGTGACCCCGAGGGCGAGCTGGAGGACGGCCTGGTGTCGATCGTCGAGGACCGCCACGAGCTGGTCACCTCCGGCGAGTTCGAGCGCACCGCGCGCCGCGCCGGGCTCGACGATCTCGACGCCAAGGGCATCGGCAAGATCGCCAAGAAGCTGCACGCCGACGCCGTGGTCGAGGGCGTGCTGTCGCGCGAGGACGAGGGCTTCACGCTGATCGTCCGCATCCGCGCTCAGAACGGCAAGACCGTCAAGAAGATCACGGTCGACCTCGCCAAGGCGCGCCTGAGCTCGAAGGCCAAGCGCCGCCTCGGCACCGGGATCCTCGACGGCATCGACAAGGTGCTCGGCGTGGTCGGCGACGACGACGGCCGCGACGACGACGACGACGACGACGCGGACGACGATGGCGGCCGCAAGCGCAAGAAGGTGCGCAAGGCCGCGCGCGATCTCGCCGCCGACGAGGATCGCCCGCGCAAGGGCAAGAAGGCATCGCGGTCGAAGCGGCACGACGACGACGAGGATTCCGACGCCGACGCCGACGCGGACGACGACGACGACGACGGTGACGGCGACCGGGTCGCGGTGGCCGACGACGATGACGACGACGACGAGCTCGAGGCCCGTGACGACGGCGAGCGGCGCCGGCCCCGCGATCCGCGCCGCCCCGCCATCAAGATCGCGGTCGGCCCGTCGGCCAAGGCGCGCAGCCTGGCGTTCTCGGTCCGCCCCGATCTCGACCCCGACCTCGCGCCCAACGGCGACACCACGACGATGGTGCCCGGCGCCCGGGTCAGCGGCGAGGTGTACCCGATGGCGCTCAAGGGCGGCCGCGACGCCGCCGCCAACCTCGGCGTCGGCTTCGAGTTCGATCAGACCCTGACCCTCAGCACCCAGACCAGCGACGCGCCGGACCAGAAGTTCCCGACCGCGCAGCGGTCGTGGTCGGTCGGGGTCCGCTACCGGATCCTCCTCGGCGACAAGCCGACCAGCCCGACCGTGACGGTCGGCGCCGGCTACGGCCGCCGCGCCTTCATCGTCGACCGCAGCGCCTTGCCCGACGGCGCCCGCATCGACTTCCCCGACGTCGACTACCGCTTCGTCGACCCCGGCCTGACCGTGCGGCTGCCGCTGGGCAAGAGCATGGCGCTCGAGGTCGAGGGCAAGGGCCTGCTGTTCAAGCAGGCCGGGGCGATCCAGAAGGACACCGAGTACGGCGGCGCCAAGATCACCGGCTTCGAGGCCGGCGGCGGCGTCGAGGTCAAGGTCACGAAGTCGGCGGTGGTGCAGCTGTCGGGGTCGTGGACCCAGGTCGGCTTCGACTTCATCGGCAACGGCATGCTCAGCAACGGCCGCGACGGCGACCTCACCACCCAGGACGTCGGCGGCGCGATGGACCGCTACATCGGCGCGGCCGCGACCCTGGGCGTCGCCTACTGAGGCGGCGCCCCGCGCCGGGGCCCGCGGTCCTGGTAGGATGGTCCGCGAGTGCGGACCGCGTTCGACGTACAGCCCGGGCGGATCCTGGTGGTCCACCCCGATCGCAAGGCGCAGCGGGCGCTGCACCGGGTCCTGTCCAGCACGCTGTGCCCGGTCGAGATCGTCGAGCTCGACGCCGCGGTGGCCGTCGCCGCTGACGACCCCGCGGTCCCGACCGTGATCGTCATCGATCAGCCGCTGGCCCGGACCCGGCCGGAGCTGGTCGCGGGCCCGGGCCTGGCCTGGATCGCCGTGCCGTGTGACGACGTCCAGCCGGCCCGCCCCGAGGTCGTCGCCGAGCTGATGGCGGCGGGCTGGCGCCACGTCATCGGCGCGCCCATCGCCCTGGCCGGCGCCGAGCTGCTGATCGCGGTGCAGAAGCTGCTGCGCGGCGACCCGTTCGGGATCGACAAGCACCTCGGCTGGGGCGCGACGATCGAGGCGACGACGCTCGAGGACGCCGGCGATCGGCCGGCGGTGGTGGCGCGGCTGGTCGAGGGCGCGGGGCGCGCCGGGATGTCGGAGCGGGTCGCGTCGCTGGCCAGCGTCATCGTCGACGAGCTGCTGGCCAACGCGCTGTTCGGCGCGCCCGCCGGCGGCGGCGGCACCCGCCGCGATCGCGCCGACGCCCGCTTCGACAGCCGTCCCCTGGCGGCCCGCGAGCAGGTCCAGCTGCGCTGGGGCAGCGACGCCCGCTTCCTCGCCGTCGAGGTCACCGACGCCTGGGGCTCGCTGGCGCCCGGCGTCCCCGGCCCGGCCATCGCCCGGGCGTCGCGGCGCGCCGCGGGCGCGTCGGAGGCCGGCATGGGCCTGGCGCTGGCCTACGCCTGCTGCCACCAGCTGGTGCTGGCCATCGAGCCCGGCCGGCGGTCGCAGGCGATCGCGCTGATCGACGTCGGCCACCGTCCGGTCGAGCTGGGCCGGGCGCCGTCGTTCCACGTCTTCACCTCGCCGCGCCCGGCCGTCGCGGCCGGGCCCCCCACCGCAGGAGCAGCAACGTGACCGAGGAGACCCTGGGGCGCGCCGTGATCGTCGTCGACGGCGACGCCACCCGCCGACAGCTGACCGTGCGCGGCCGGATCGACGAGTCGTCGCGGCTGTCCGAGCGCGTCGAGGCCTGGGCCGCGGCCGAGGTGACGATCGACACCGCCGGCGTGGTGTTCCTCAACTCGATCGGGGTCCGCGAGTGGATGCGCCTCCTGCGCGGCCTCGCCGACCGCGGCGCCACCGTCTACCTCGATCGCTGCGCCGAGCCGATCATCGAGCAGATCAACATGATCCTGGACGCCCGGGGCTCGGCGACCGTGCGGTCGTTCCACGCGCCGTACCAGTGCACGGCGTGCGGCCACGACGCGCCGGCGCTGCTCGACGTCGCGACCCACGGTGACGCGATGCGCCGGATGGAGGCGCCGGCGATGCCGTGCCCGGAGTGCGGCGAGTCGATGGTGCTGTACGAGGTGCCGGAGAAGTACTTCACGTTCCTGGTCGGGTAGCCGCCCCGATCGCGCGCGTCCCCGGGCCCGGGCGCCGGGGCCCGCCGTGCCGGCCGGCCGGCTGGCGCAGCGCGGCACGCCGGCGGCGGCGATCGCGGCCGCCGGGTGCGGTGACGTGTCGCCGCCGCGGGCCGCGGGCGCCGTCGACATCGTCGGGCCGCCGCGCTACGTTGCGCGCGCCGTGACCACCCTCGATCGCCCGTCCACGCCGCGCGCTCGCGCCGGTCTGCCCGCGCACCTCCGCCCGTCCGACACCTTCGCCCGTCGCCACATCGGCCCGTCCGATCGCGAGCTCGAGGCGATGCTGGCGGCCCTCGGCTACGCCTCGCTCGACGCCCTCGTCGACGCCACCGTCCCCGAGGCGATCCGGCTGCGCCGGCCGCTCGAGCTGGGCGAGCCGCTCGGCGAGCACGAGCTGCTCGAGGAGCTGCACAACCTGGCCGCCGACAACCAGGTGCTGCGGTCGTTCATCGGCATGGGCTACCACGACTGCATCACGCCGCCGGTGATCCTGCGCAACGTGCTCGAGAACCCGGGCTGGTACACGCAGTACACGCCGTACCAGGCCGAGATCTCGCAGGGCCGGCTCGAGGCCCTGCTCAACTTCCAGACCCTGATCAGCGACCTCACCGCGCTGCCGCTGGCCAACGCGTCGCTGCTCGACGAGGCCACCGCCGCCGCCGAGGCCATGAGCATGACGGTCGAGGCGTCGAACCGGGCGCGCACCGTGTTCTGGGCCGCCGCCGACTGCCACCCCCAGACCCTCGCGGTCATGCACACCCGGGCCACGCCCATGGGCATCGACCTGCGGGTCGGCGATCACGACGCCATCGCCGACGCGCTCGCCGGCGCCGACGCCGCGCAGATCGCCGGCGTCCTGGTCCAGCAGCCCGGCACCGACGGCCGGCTCGTCGACGTCCGGCCGCTCGCCGCCCGCGTCCACGACGCCGGCGCCCGCCTGGTGGTCGCCGCCGACCTGCTGGCGCTGACGCTGATCGCCGCGCCCGGCGACGTCGGCGCCGACATCGCGATCGGCTCGGCGCAGCGCTTCGGCGTGCCGATGGGCTTCGGCGGCCCCCACGCCGCGTTCCTGGCGGCGCGCGACGAGTTCCGCCGCCAGATGCCGGGCCGGATCATCGGCGTCACCCGCGACGCCACCGGTCGACCCGCGTTCCGCCTGGCCCTGCAGACCCGCGAGCAGCACATCCGCCGCGAGCGCGCGACCAGCAACATCTGCACCGCGCAGGTCCTGCTCGCGGTCATGGCGTCGACCTACGCCGTCTACCACGGCCCCGACGGCCTCACCGCGATCGCGCGCCGGGTCCGCGGCTGGACCGCGGTGATCGCGGCCGGCCTGGCCCGGCTCGGCTACGCCGTCCGCGACGGCGCCTTCTTCGACACCCTGCGCGTCGACCTCGACGCCCACCGCCAGGCCGCGGTCATGGCGGCGGCGGTGCAGCGCGGCCTCAACCTGCGTCGCTACGACGACGGCGGCGTCGGCATCGCCTGCGACGAGACCACCCGCGAGGCCGACGTCCACGATCTGCTGGAGGCGTTCGGCACCGCGGCCGGGCAGGGCGACGACCTGACCCTGTCGGTCGCCGAGCTGGCCGAGGCGACCGCGGTGCCCGAGCTGCCGGCGGCGCTGACCCGGCAGAGCGCGTTCCTCACCCACGAGACCTTCCACCGCTACCACGCCGAGCACGAGCTGCTGCGCTACCTCAACCGGCTGCAGGCCCGCGACCTGTCGCTGACGACGTCGATGATCCCGCTGGGGTCGTGCACGATGAAGCTCAACGCCACCACCGAGATGATCCCGGTGACGTGGCCCGAGTTCGGCCGGCTGCACCCGTTCGCGCCCGCCGACCAGACCGGCGGCTACCGCGCCCTGTTCGAGCAGCTCGAGGCGTGGCTCGCCGAGATCACCGGCTTCGCGGCGGTGTCGCTGCAGCCCAACTCGGGCGCCCAGGGCGAGTACGCCGGCCTGCTGGCGATCCGCGGCTGGCACGCGTCGCGCGAGCAGGGCCACCGCGACGTGTGCCTGATCCCGGCGTCGGCGCACGGCACCAACCCGGCGAGCGCGGTCATGGCCGGCTTCCAGGTGGTCGCGGTCGCGACCGCCGCCGACGGCTCGATCGATCTCGCCGACCTGCGGGCCAAGGCCGCGCAGCACGCCGACCGGCTGGGCGCGCTGATGGTCACCTACCCGTCGACCCACGGCGTCTTCGAGGACGGCATCGTCGCGATCTGCGAGACGATCCACGCCCACGGCGGCCAGGTCTACATGGACGGCGCCAACATGAACGCGCAGGTCGGGCTGTGCCGGCCCGGCGACTTCGGCGCCGACGTCTGCCACCTCAACCTGCACAAGACGTTCTGCATCCCGCACGGCGGCGGCGGCCCCGGCATGGGCCCGATCGCGGTGGCCGCGCACCTCGCGCCGTTCCTGCCCGGGCACCCGCTGGCCGCGCCCGGCACCCAGGCGGTGGGCCCGGTGTCGGCGGCGCCGTGGGGCTCGGCGAGCATCCTGCCCATCTCGTTCGCGTACATCGCGATGATGGGCGCCGAGGGCCTGACCCGCGCCACCCAGGTCGCGATCCTGGCCGCCAACTACATCGCGCACCGCATGACCGGCCACTACCCGGTGCTCTACACCGGGCGCAACGGCCGGGTCGCGCACGAGCTGATCGTCGACTGCCGGCCCTTCAAGAAGAGCGCCGGGATCGAGGTCGAGGACATCGCCAAGCGGCTGATGGACTACGGCTTCCACGCCCCGACGATGTCGTTCCCGGTGCCGGGCACGCTGATGATCGAGCCGACCGAGAGCGAGGCCCAGGGCGAGCTCGATCGCCTGTGCGACGCGCTGATCGCGATCCGCGGCGAGATCCGCGCGATCGAGGAGGGCCGCGCCGACCGCGCCGACAACGCGCTCAAGCGCGCGCCCCACACCGCCGCGGCGGTGACCGCGGCGGCGTGGGACCGGCCGTACTCGCGCGACGAGGCCGCGTTCCCGGCGCCGTGGTGCAAGGAGCACAAGTTCTGGCCGGCGGTGGCGCGCATCGACAACGCCTACGGCGACCGCCACCTGGTGTGCACGTGCCCGCCGATGGAGGCGTACGCGAGCGAGGGGTAGGGCGGGGCGGAGGGCGGCGCCCGGCGTCAGATCGGGCACGGGCACGGGCACGGGACAGAACCCGGACCGGGGACTCCGCTCACGCCGAGCGCAGCCCGAGCGGCGAAGCCGCGAGGGCGGAGTCGAGGCGGCGGGCCGCGTTCCGCGCCTCGGCGGTGACCGGCCGCTCGCCTACGGCCGCGACCGCGGCAGCACGATCACGTACGACCGCGGGCCGCGCTCGATCACCAGGACGTGATCGGCGCCGGCCTCGGCGAGCAGCGGGAACCACGCCTCGCCGCGGGTGAGGTCGTCGACCTCGGCGTACTCGGGGACGTAGAGATCGACCTCGAGGTAGTGGCCGCCGGCGGCGGCGTCGAGCCCGGCGGCGAAGCTCCAGTCGGCGATGCCCTCGATCGGGTACAGGTCGTTGTGGAGCGCGCCGCCGTAGGTCGCGACCAGGCGGCGGGTCGCGCCGTGGCCGTCGCGGTAGGCGATGGCCTCGGCGGCGATGCGGCCCAGCTCGCGCGTGATGACCCCGAGCAGGACCTCGTAGTCGACGTCGGGCGCGGTGGTGGCGCCGGGCGGCGGCGGCGGCGCGATCCGGGTCCAGTCGTCGCACGACAGCCGCATGACGTGGGGCTGGACGCCGGCGGCGCGGGCGCGCTCGACCAGCACGCCGAGCTCGCTCTTGGTGCTGGCCGGGCGCCGCATCGTGGCCTCGACCCGGGTCGTCGCGGTCGCGGCCTGCTCGCCGCAGTCGCGATCGAACAGCCAGGTCTCGAGCACCAGATCGCTGAGCCGGTCGCCGAGCACCGGCAGGACGTCGTCGGTGAAGCGGCTCAGCGCCGAGCGGACGCCGGCGGCGCGGTCGGTGCGGGCGTGGAGCTCGCCGAAGCCGACGGCGCGGACGTCGTCGGTGACGATCCGCGCGATCGCGGCGCCGAGGTCGGGCGCGGTCGACCACCGCGGCAGCGCCGCGGCGGCGTCACCGGCGACGGGCGCGGCGGCGGTGGCGTCGTCGCCCGCCGCGGCGGCGGGGCGTGACGGCCGGTCGGACGAGCACGCCGCGACGATGGCAGCGACCGCAGCGACCACGACGGCCAGGACGACGCGCATGTGCCAACCATACCCCGACGGGGCGACGGGCCGACGCCTGCGGTGTACAGTCCCCGCCATGTCCGGTCCGAGCCCCGACGATCTGCGCACCATCCCGCTGTTCCGAGGCTTCGCCGACGACGAGCGGGCGGAGATCGCGGCCCTGTTCAGCCGCGCCGAGCCGCGCGACGGCGGCGAGCTGTTCGCCGTCGACGAGCCGGCCCGCGGCTTCTTCCTGCTGTCGGCCGGCGAGGTCACGCTCGATCGCCCCGGCGACGACGTCTACCGGCTGCGGCCGCCGGCGCTGATCGGCGAGCTCGGCGGCCTCGCCGGGCTGGGCCGCAACTGCCGCGCCGTGGCCTCGGCCGACGCCGAGGTCTGGCTGCTCGAGTCCAAGACCGTGCAGCAGTTCTTCGCCCAGAACCAGGAGCTCGGGGTCCGGTTCCTGGTCAACCTGCTCGAGGTCGTCGCCGACAAGATCCACCGCGATCAGCGCCGACTCGAGGACATGCGCGGCAACCTGGTCCGCACCCAGAAGGAGCTCAAGCGGCTCCGCGAGCTGGTCCTCGACTCGCCCGAGACCCCGGTGTCGGCGCCGGTCCACGACGCGCTCGACGCGCTGATCGTCCACAACCGCCGGGTCAACTACCGGGTCGAGCCGCCGCCGGCGCTGGCGTCGCGGCTGCGGGTCGAGGGCGGCCACGCGCCGGTGCTCGAGTGGTCGCGCACCCACGTGTCCGCGACCTGGCCCGAGGGCGCGCCGGTGCCCGCCGCCGGCGACTGGGTGTCGGGCGTCGCCGAGCTCGGCGGCGCCGAGATCCCGGTGTCCGGCAAGGTCATCCGCGCCCACGATCGGCGGCTCACGATCGAGCTCGACCTGCTCATCGACGAGTACGTCGCGATCCTCGAGGGCTACTTGACCCGGGTCCAGCTGCTCGACATCTTGGTCTAGACCGCCGCGCGGTCGCGCCGCGCGCGCCCTCGCGGCCGCGTCGCTCCCGAGGAGAATCCGCCCATGTCCACCCACTACGACTGGATCATCGTCGGCTCGGGCTTCGGCGGCAGCGTCTCGGCGCTGCGCCTCGCCGAGAAGGGCTACCGGGTCCTGGTGGTCGAGAAGGGCCGCCGCTTCGGCCTCGACGACTTCCCGGACACCAACTGGGACCTGCGCCGCTGGATGTGGATGCCGCAGGCCGGCCTGCGCGGCTTCTTCCAGATGTCGTTCTTCGAGCACGTCTCGATCCTGCACGGCGTCGGGGTCGGCGGCGGCTCGCTGGTCTACGCCAACACGCTGCCGACGCCGACCGAGAAGTTCTTCAAGTCGCCGTCGTGGGCGCACCTCGCCGACTGGCAGGCCGAGCTGGCGCCGCACTACCGGACCGCCAAGCGCATGCTGGGCGCCGCCGAGAACCCGACCTGGACCCGCGGCGACAAGGTGCTCGCCGAGATCGCGCACGACATCGGCCGCGCCGAGCACCACCACCCCACCGAGGTCGGCGTCTTCTTCGGCAAGCCGGGCCAGCGGGTGCCGGATCCGTACTTCGACGGCAAGGGCCCCGAGCGGGTCGGCTGCACCTTCTGCGGCGCGTGCATGACCGGCTGCAAGGTCGGCGCGAAGAACACCCTCGACCGCAACTACCTCTACCTGGCCGAGCAGCTCGGCGTGATCGTCCAGGCCGAGACCGAGGTCACCGCGATCCGGCCCCGGCCCGCCGGCGGCTACGCGGTGGTGACGCGCGACAGCCTCAGCCGCCGCGGCCGCGACGTCGTCACCGCGGATCGCGTCATCCTGTCGGGCGGCGTGCTCGGCACGATCCCGCTGCTGCTCGAGATGCAGGCCGACCCCGAGGGCCTGCCCGGGCTGTCGGCGCGGCTCGGCCACGACGTCCGCACCAACAACGAGGCGCTGATCGGCGTGATCGCGCCCGGCGAGCAGGACCTGTCGCACGGCGTCGCGATCACCTCGATCCTCCACACCGACGAGCACAGCCACCTCGAGCCGGTGCGCTACGGCTCGGGCTCCGGGTTCTTCCGCACGATGACGCTGCCGCACACCAGCGGCGCCAGCCTGCTCGGCCGGCTCGGCCAGGTCGCCACCGGGTTCGCGCGCCAGCCCCTGCGCTGGGCCAAGGCGCTGACCGTGCGCGACTTCGCCGCCCACAGCCAGGTGCTGCTGTACATGCGCACCCTCGAGAGCACGCTGACCCTGACCCGCGGGCGCAGCCCGTGGACCGCGTTCCGCAAGGCGCTGGTCACCGAGCTGCCCGAGGGCTCGGCGGCGCCCAGCGCGTTCATGGAGGAGGCCACCGATCTCGCCGAGCGCTTCGCCGCCAAGGTCGGCGGCGTCGCGATGACGCTGCTGACCGAGACCCTGCTGGGCGTGCCGTCGACCGCGCACATCCTGGGCGGCGC
This sequence comes from Kofleriaceae bacterium, assembly GCA_020633495.1. Lineage (GTDB taxonomy): Bacteria > Myxococcota_A > Polyangia > Haliangiales > Haliangiaceae > WYBA01. The sequence goes on from JACKDR010000017.1 coordinate 167,024, forward strand.
GTGCATGGGCGCCGGCCCCGACCAGGGCGTCATCGGCGCCGACCACCAGGTCTTCGGCTACCCGGGCCTCTACGTCATCGACGGCGCCGCGGTGTCGGCCAACCCGGGCGTCAACCCGTCGCTGACGATCACCGCGATGGCCGAGCGCGCGATGACCGCGATCCCGAACCGCGCGGCGTAGCGGCGCGCCGCCGTCGCCCGAAACGACCGCGGGCCGTCGATCTCGGCGAGATCGGCGGCCCGGTGGCGTGCTCGGCTCCGGATCAGGAGCCGGCGGTCACTTCATCGAGACCTTGTCGCCGTCCTTGGTCTTGTCGGCGTCCTTCTTCTTGTCGTCCTTCTTGGGCGCCGTCTTCTCGGTGTCCTTCTGCTTGTCCTTCTCCGCGGTCTTGGGCGCCTCGTTGCGCTCCTTGTCCATGTTGGGGCAGGCGAAGACGGTCGGGGCGGCCACGGCCAGGGCGCCGAACATGCCGACGGTGAGGGCGATCTTCTTGAGCATGGGCTTCCTCGGGGTTGCTGGTGGTGCCGGACAGTGTGGCACCGGTCGCGCGGGTTGACCAGCCGCCATCGGTGGGCCGGGGCGGGCGGGGCGGGCCGGCCGGGGCCGGCCCGCGGCGGCTACTTGCCGCGCCGGATGCGCCCGGCGTTGTGCATCTCGAGGAAGTCCCCGATCGTGTAGATGTAGTCCTGCAGCTTGCCGCGGCGGTCCCACCGGGCCAGGACGTCGCGCCGCTGGTCGGCGAGGTCGAGCATCGGGTGCGAGACCTTGTTCATGAACTGGCAGGCGTCGGTGATGATCGACTCGTCGACCTCGATCGCCGGGATCTCGGCGGCCGGCTCCCAGGCGCCGGCGGCCAGGCGCTCCATGTCGATGCAGTCGGTCAGATCGTTCGACGCCATCGTGCGCTGGTTGAGCGGCTCGAGGTCGAACATGTTCTCGATGTGCCGCAGCACCGAGCAGTGCTCGTACTGGGTCGAGATGACCTCGCCCTTCTTGATGTAGGGGCCGGCGATCATCGTCGGCACCCGGAAGCCCATCTGGTCGAAGCCGTCGGCGGCGAGGTCGTCGACGGTGGTGGGCGGCGCGACGTGATCGAAGAAGCCGCCGTGCTCGTCGTAGGTGACGACGAACATGCAGTTCTTCCACTGCGGCGACGCCGCCAGCGCGGTGTAGATGCTGGCGATCAGCTGCTGGCCGAGGATCGGGTGGTGCGGCGGGTGGTCGTCGTTCATCGAGAACGCGGGATCGATGTAGACCACCGGCGCCAGCGTGCCGGCGGCGGCGTGCTGGAAGAACTCCTCCATCCGGTAGATGCTCTCGGTGAGCCCGGGCAGGTCGTCGAGCACCGCGATCACCGGGACGTCGCCGTAGTAGTAGGCGTAGGGCACGCCCTTGTCGTGGAGGCGGTGGTAGATCGACGGCCAGTCGAAGCCGTTGGTCGGCAGGTCGTTGGTCTTGATGCCGTTGGACGACGCGGCGTGCCAGTACATCCGGTTGGGCCAGGTCGGGCCCATGACCGAGCAGAAGTAGCGGTCGCACGACACGTACTTGTCGGCGATGGCCCACGACGCCGGGATGTGCTCCCGGGTCAGGTACTGCATCGGCCCGATGTCGGTGTCGGTGTCGTGCGAGTTCTGGTGCTCGACGACGAAGCCGTCGTTGGCGCCGCCGTTGAACGCGGCGTGCGACGCGTCCCAGCCGTGCGGCGGATCGATGACGCACTCCTGATCGCTGATCGGCGGCGTCCACAGGCCGGCGGGGCTGCCGAGCCGGTCGGGGTTGGACATGGTCGAGACCAGGCCGTCGCCGGGCTTGCCGTCGAGCATGCTGCGGGCGCCGAACCAGTGATCGTACGACCGGTTCTCCATCATCAGCACGACCATCGTCGTGATGCCGACCGGGCCGTCGTCGCCGCCGTCGTCGCCGCCGCACGCCGACAGGAACTTCCCCATCAGGGGCGCTCCGGCGAGCGCCCCCATCCGCTTGAGCGCGTCACGTCGCTTGATCATGGTCGGAGACTCTACATCGGTCCGACCAGCCGGCGTAGGGGCTTTCGTGCCGCAGCACCGGCCCCTGGCGCGCCGTGTCACACCATCTTCACGACCCAGTAGACGCCCAGCCACATGCCCAGCATCGTGCCCAGGCCGGACAGGGTCGCGACCAGCAGGATGCGGGTGACCGGGTTGCGCCAGAACCCGCGCAGGCTCTGGATGTCCTCGGGCAGGCGCTCGCAGTCCTTGACGGTCGGCTTGCGCAGCCAGGCCTCGACGACGCCGGTGATCATGCCGGTGCCGATCAGCGGGTGCAGCGCGGCCAGCGGCGCCACCAGGAAGCCCGACACGATCGTCGGCAGGCGCGCGCCGCCCAGCGCGGTGAACGCGGCGGCGCAGATCGAGACGGGCAGGGCCCAGGCCAGGACCATCGAGCCCAGCGAGCGGTCGGAGTGGAACGAGCCCCACACGATGCCGGCGACCAGCAGCACCGGGATCAGCCACTTGAGGAGCGTCCAGAAGATGCCCGGCGACGGCGGCTTGCCCAGGCGCTCGCGATCGACCGGCTTGCCGAACCACGCGGTCATGCCCGGGACGTGGGCGGCGCCGACGACGGCGACCACGTCCTTGGCGCCCTGGGCCGCGGCCTCGGTGCCCGCGATCAGGAACTGATCGCGCTCGTCGATCAGCGGCTCCTTGACCTCGGGCAGGGCGCGGGCGAGCTCGCTCATCAGCTCGGACAGCGCCTTGGGCTCCTTGAGCTTCTCGATGTCGGCGGCGGTGACCTCCTTCTTGGCGGCCTCGTCGTCGTCCTCGAACCCGACCATGAGCGACGCCAGCAGCGTCGACTTCTTCCACAGGCCGAGGTTGGCCCAGGTGCGCTTGAGCGTGATCTGGATGTCCCGGTCGACCAGCTCGACCCGGGCGCCGACCTCGCGTGCGGCCTCGACCGCGGCCAGCAGCTCGGCGCCGGGCTTGACGCCCAGGGCGTCGCCCATGCGGCGCTGGTAGCTGGCCAGGGCCAGGTGGGCCAGCAGGTACAGGGTCTTGCCCTCGCGCACGACCTTGAAGACGTCGAGATCGCGGAACGCGCTGTCCTTGGTGAGGGCGTCGAGCCGGCCCTTGCACAGCTCGACGCACACCACCTCGGGGCGGACCCGGTGGATGATCTCGCGGACCTGCTCGACGCTGCGCTCGGAGACGTGCGCGGTCCCGACCAGGTGGAACCGGGTGGTTCCGTCGGTCAGGACCGGGACTGTTTCGGCGGCAGCGTCCATTCGCCCGTGCATAGCACGTCCGCGGTAGAACGTTGCCCATGAGCGCGACCCCCATCGACCTCGACGAGCCGACCCGGACCGAGCTGGAGGCGGCGGCGTTCCGGCGCCTGGTCCAGCACCTGCGCGAGCGCACCGACGTCCAGAACCTCGACGTCATGAACCTGGCCGGCTTCTGTCGCAACTGCCTGGCCAAGTGGTACCGCGCCGCCGCCGAGGAGCGCGGCATCCCGCTGCCCGACGCCCAGGCCCGCGAGCTGATCTACGGCATGCCCTACGACGAGTGGAAGGCGAAGTACCAGAAGTAGCGGCGCGCTCCGCGCCCGCGCTCGTGCGCCGCGGGGGGGTTGCCTCACACCACTCACCCCGAGCTTGTCGAGGGGGCGGGCGCCGGTGCGCAGCCGCGCGGGCCGGGTACGCATCGATCCACGCCCTCTCGACTCCACCCTCGCGGCTGCGCCGCTCGGGCTCCGCTCCTAACGAACAGCTGGGCCAAGCCGCTGATCTTGCGTGGCGCAGCGATCGGTTGACCGCGGGTTTGGGCCTGACAGCACTCACCCCGAGCGGAGGGGGAGGTGCGCAGCACCGACCCCGGAGTCGAGGGGGCGGGCACCGGTGCGCCGCCGAGACCGCACCGATCCACGCCCTCTCGACTACGCCCTCGCGGCTGCGCCGCTCGGGCTCCGCTCGAGGTGAGCGAACCATGTCGACCAGGCGACCTGACCCGGTTCGTCTTGCGGCAGATCTCCGACGGCCGTCGGTCGAGCGCTCGAGGTGAGCGGGGGCAAGCTGCGAGGCCACCGCCGGTTCGCTCGGCCTCTGTCTCCTAATAGATCGAGACGCCGGCGACGATCTCGCGCGTGTCCGCCGCGATGCCCAGGCGCGCGGTCAGCGCCAGCCGGGTGGTCAGCTCGAGCTGGCCGACCGCGCCGCCCGACAGCATCAGGTAGTCGTCGCGGCCGCCGAAGTAGCCGTCTTCGTAGCGCGAGCCGATGCCGGCCTGGCCGAAGACGCCGGCGTGGATGGCGCCGGCGTCGAGCGGCAGGAACTCGAGGTCGAGGCTCCACCGCGAGTCGAAGACCCGGTCGGCCACGCTGTTGTTGCGGAACGAGAAGCCCCAGTCGATCTGGAAGCCGAGCTGCTGGTTGGCGTGGAAGCCGAGCGCGACGTGGCCCGCGGTGCCGAACTCCAGCGAGCCGTCGCCGCTGCGCAGCTGGCCGCCGCCGACCAGCACCTGGTAGGTGAAGCCGGTGCGATCGAGTGGCGCGCGACCGCGCGGCTGCCACGGCCCCTCGGAGTCGCGGATCACCGCCTTGTCGGCCCACGCCGCGGTGTCGGGGTCGATCTGCGCCAGGGGCAGCACCAGGTAGCCGCCGGGCCCGTAGAGGTGGACCGGGTGCATCGGGTGCAGCTTGACGAAGCCGTCGTAGCGGGCGCCCTCGGTGAAGGCGAGGGTCACGCCGATCGCGGCGGCGACGATGAACAGCGCCCACGCGTCCTCGGACTTGCCGGCGGCGGTGCCGGACGGCAGCTTGCCGCCGTGGCCGCCGCCGCCGTGGCCGCCGCCGCTGTGGCCGCCGCCGCTGACGCCGACCCCGACGTAGACGTGGGTCTCGCCGTTGACCGGGGTCGCCGGCGGCGGCTCGGTGCCCGAGCCCAGCTCCTGGACCACGTGCACGGCGTCGCCGCGCTGCTCGGGCGGCGTCTGGACCAGGCGCGCGAGCTCGCGCTTCGGGATCGTGTAGGTCGGGGCCAGACAGCCACCGGCCAGGATCGCGGCCGAGACGATCGCGACCAGGTTCCGCGCGACGAGCTTCATGGCTCCAGGATAGGCGCGTCGGTGGGGCGGCGGCAACGCGCGTGATCCGGCGCACCGGGCAGCGCCCGGCGGCGCGGCCTGCTACCATGCTCCCGCCGATGCGCGCCCTCTCCCTCGACCAGCTCGAGGCGCTGAGCGACGAGCTCGACGGCGACGTCATGCGCACGCCGGCGATCGACCGGTTCTGCTCGTCGGCGGCCTGGGTGATCCCGGCGGCGCGCGCGCTGATGCCGGCGCGGGGGTCGTGGATCCACCGCGGCGACGCCGGCTGGATCGCGGCGATGCGCGGCCACCACGCCAGCGGCATCGCCTACCTCGAGCCGCTCGAGCTGGCGTGGGGGATGGCGTGCCCGCTGATCGGCCCCGATCCGGTCGCCCTCGCCGACGAGGTCGCCGGCCTGGTGGCGGCGCGCCGCGACTGGAACGTCATGCTGGTCCCGGGGCTGGCGCCCGACGGCGTCATGCTGCCGGCGCTGCTGCGGGCGCTGCCGCCGCGGCTCGAGCGCCGCTTCGGCCAGAGCACGGTGCGCCACGTCGCCAGCCTCGACGGCGGCGTCGACGGCTTCCTCGGTCGCCGCAGCCGCAACTTCCGCAAGGCGATGCGGGCCTCGCAGCGCGACGCCGCCGCCGCCGGCATCACCTTCGAGCACGCGCGCGTCGCCGACGCGGCCGGCGCCGCCGCGCTGTACCAGCGGATCCTCGCGGTCGAGGTCCGCAGCTGGAAGGGGCGCGACGGCGTCGGCATCCACCAGGGCCCGATGAACCAGTTCTACGCGGCGATGCTGCCGCGCCTGGCCGCGCACGGCCGCCAGCGCACCGTGTTCGCGCGCCACGGCGATCGCGACGTCGCCTACTGCCTGGGCGCCGTCTTCGACGGCGAGTACCGCGGCCTGCAGTTCAGCTTCGACGCCGACTACGCCCGCTTCTCGCTGGGCGGGCTGTGCCAGCTGACCCAGATCGCCGAGCTCGCCGAGGAGGGGACCCGTCGCTACGACCTCGGCCAGGAGATGGAGTACAAGCGGCGCTGGGCCGAGGACGTGTTCGAGACCGCGATGCTGGTGCTGGTCAACCGGTAGCGCCGGGCGGGCCGGGCGAGCCGGGCAGGGGGCGCCTGGCCGGGCGCCGGGGCGCGCCCGGGTGTCGCGAAGGCGTAAGCCCCGCCGCCGGGCGGCGTTGACGTCCCGAACCCGGCGACACGCCGATCGCCCCCGCAACCAGACCGGATGCCCGGTGTCGTGCGTCAACGACACTCGCGCCCGGCGGTGCCGGGAGCCGGAGGTCCACGCACCGATGAAGCCAACCACCCACGCCGCCGTCGCCGCCGCCGCCCTGGCCTCGCTCGCCGGGCTCGCCACCGCGGCGGCCAAGCCCGTGCACGTGCCGCTGGACGACGTGGACCCCCTCGACGACGTGACCCAGGGCCTGGTGATCGCGGGCGACGCCGAGGCGCCGCCGCCACCGGACGCGGTGATCGCCGAGCCGGTCGAGACCGCCTACATGGTCCCACCGCCCCAGCCCATCGCCGATCCGCCGGAGCCCTACGACGATCCGCCGGCGCTGCCGACCTCGCGCCGCGACGACTACCAGCGGGAGTCGACGCTGCTGTTCGCCGGCGCCGCCCAGGGCTGGCTGTCGCAGCGCGACGGCCTCGACCGCTTCGGCCGCGGCGCCTCGCTCGGCTTCGGCTTCCTGCAGCGTGACGGCCACTTCCCCAGCGGCTGCGACGTCGCGGCGACGATGGTCCGCGGCGACGGCGGCGCGGTCTACGACCTGTCGGTCCGCGTCATCGGCTCGGCCAAGATCGGGCGCCGCCTCGCGGTGCCGTACGTCGCGATCGGCCTGGTCGCCGGCGCCAGCCGCGTCGAGGGCCAGCCGCTCGACGGCAAGCTGGTCACCGGCGAGACGTCGAGCTGGGGCTTCGGCCTGGGCCCGACCGCGGCGCTCGGCCTGCACGGCTTCCTGTCCGACAAGGTGTACTGGCGCTCCGGCGTCGGCTTCCTGGGCGCGGGCGCGGGCCTCGTCACCGCCGACCTCGCGCTCGGCATCACCATGGATTGACCGCGAGCCCCGAGGAGCACGCCATGAGCCACCGCACCCGCCACGTCACCGCCGCCCTGATCGTCGCGACCGCCGCGCTGATCGCCCCGGGCCTCGCCCGCGCCGACCACGAGGAGACCGCGCTGGTGGTCGACGCCACGTTCATCGCGCCCGAGACCGGCGTCCACGCCGGCGCCGCCGGGGTCGGCGGCGAGCTGCGCTTCTTCGACGACCACGAGCTGATGACCGGCAGCTTCGGCGCGTTCGCCGCGTTCGGCCAGCAGGGCACCGACCAGCGCCGCGACGTCCTCGACGCCCACTTCTCGGTCGGGATGAAGCCCGAGGACGCCGCGCGGGTCGCGCCCTACGCGGCGCTCGGCCTGCACGTCCTGCACGTCACCACCCACGAGGTCGGCCGCCAGCCGATGACCGCGCGCGGCACGACGCTCGGCATCGGCGCCGAGGTCGGCGTCATGGGCAAGGCGTCGCGCTGGTGGTTCTACCGGGCCAGCGTCGGCTACCTCGGCGCCATCGTCCCCGGCACCGGCGACGACCTCGGCGGCGTCGTCATCCAGTTCGGCGTCGGCCGGATGATCGACGACTGACGGGCGTCGCCCGGCGCGCGGCCGGCGCGCGGCGGCGCGCGGCCGGCGCGCGGCCGCCACCGGCGCGTCGCGGCCTGGCATATGCTCGCGGCACATGTCGCGCACCGGCGTCCTCGACCGCCTCCGCCGCCTCCTCGCCGCCGCCCACGTCGCCCGCCGCACCGGCCAGCGCCCCGCCGACGTCCTCGCCGCCGCCGCGGCGAGACGGCCCGCGCGGCGCGACGGCCCGAGCCGGCGGGCGTTCCTCGGCCAGGCCGCCGGCGCCGCGGCGCTGCTGCCGCTGGTCGGCTGCGGCGACAACGCCTCCGGCTACGACGTCCGCGCCACCGTCGCGGTGGTCGGCGGCGGCATCGCCGGGCTGCACTGCGCCTACCGGCTCGCCGAGGCCGGCGTCGACGTCGTCCTGTTCGAGGCCTCCGATCGCACCGGCGGCCGCATGTACACCGCGCGCGACGCGTTCCCCGAGGGCCAGCTGTGCGAGCTCGGCGGCGAGTTGGTCGACACCGACCACGAGGTCATCCAGATCCTGTGCGGCGAGCTGGGGCTGACCCTCGACGATCTGCCCGCCGAGACCGCCGGGCTGCGCGCCGACACCTTCCACTTCGACGGCGGCGTCCTCGACGAGCAGGACCTCGCCGACGCGTTCACGCCGCTGGCCGCGACGATGGCGGCGACCGTCGCCGCGGCCGAGGCCGACGACGCCGAGTTCGCGCGCGTCGACGCGATGTCGATCCCGGCGTGGCTCGAGGGTGAGGCCGGGCTGGCCGCCGGCTCGCAGCTGCGCAAGATCCTCGAGATCACCTACACCGGCGAGTACGGCCTCGAGGCCGACGAGCAGTCGATCTTCAACCTGCTGTACCTGATCGACTACGACACCCCGGATCCGTTCCACATCTTCGGCGACTCCGACGAGCGCTTCCACGTCCACGAGGGCAACGACGCCGTGCCCGCGGCGCTGGCCGCGGCGCTGCCCGACGGCGTCATCCGGCTCGACCACGCGCTCGTCCGGGTGGTCGCGACCGGCGACGGCTACGACCTGAGCTTCCGCACCGGCGGCGGCGACGTCGCGGTCGCCGCCACCCACGTCGTCTTCGCGCTGCCGTTCACCAAGCTGCGCGAGGTCGATCTGGTCGACAGCGGCCTGCCCGCCGACAAGCGGACGATCATCGACGAGCTCGGCTACGGCACCAACGCCAAGCTCATGCTCGGCTTCGACACCCGCGCCTGGGCCACCGGCTCGGGCGCGGCCGGCGGCTCGTACACCGACGTCGGCGAGCTGCAGTCGACCTGGGACTCGACCCGCGGCCAGGCCGGGGCCCGCGGCATCCTGACCAACTTCGTCGGCGGCGCCCGCGGCCTGTCGATCGGCGACGGCAGCGCCGAGAGCCAGGCGGCGATCGTCGTGCCGTGGGTCGACACGGTCTTCCCGGGCGCGGCCGCGGCCTACACCGCCGACAGCGCGGTCCGCATGCACTGGCCGACCCACCCGTTCACCCGCGGCAGCTACGCCTGCTACCGCCCCGGGCAGTGGGCGTTCTTCGGCCTCGAGGGCCAGCGCGCCGGCGATCTCCACTTCTGCGGCGAGCACACCTCCGAGGACTTCCAGGGCTACATGGAGGGCGGCGCCGAGACCGGCCTCGCGGTCGCGATGGAGATCCTCGACGATCTCGGCGTCGCGCCCAGCGCGCGGGCCGCGGCGATCGCCACGCGCGTGCTGCGCCGGCCGCGCGCGACCTACCACGCCGGCCTGTGGCGCGGCGAGCGCCGCCGGTGGCGCCGCCAGCAGCGGCGCCGCCTGGCCCGGTAGCGGCGGGCGCCGCTACAGCGCGCCGCGCTCGGTCGGCGGCAGGTGCAGGCCGAAGCCGGCGTGCAGCGTCCGCAGCGCCAGCTCGGCGTACTTCTTGGCGACGACGACCGAGATCTTGATCTCGCTGGTCGTGATCAGCTGGATGTTGATGCTCTCCGACGCCAGCAGCGTGAACATCCGCTTGGCGACGCCGGCGTGGGAGCGCATGCCGACGCCGACCACCGAGACCTTGCAGACGTCGTCGTCCCAGCTGACCCGCTCGGCCTCGTTGCCGACCAGGTCCGGGATCGTGCTGCGCAGGATGTCGACGGCGCGCCGGCGGTCGGCCAGCGGCACCGTGAAGGTCATGTCGGTGGTGCCGTCCCAGCTCTGGTTCTGCAGGATGACGTCGACGACGATGCTGGCGTCGGCCAGCGGCGCCAAGAGCTTGGCGGCGACGCCCGGGATGTCGGGCAGATCCTCGACGGTGATCTTGGCCTCGTCCTTGGCGACGGTGACGCCGGACACGACGACGTGCTCCATTTCCTTCTCCTCGGGGACGACCCAGGTGCCGGGCGCGTCCGAAAAGCTCGACCGGACGTGGATCGGCACGCCGTACTTCATGCCCAGCTCGACCGAGCGGATCTGCAGGACCTTGGCGCCGAGCGACGCCAGCTCGAGCATCTCCTCGTACGAGATGCGATCGATCTTGCGGGCGTCGGCGACGATGTTGGGGTCGGTGGTGTAGACGCCGTCGACGTCGGTGTAGATCTCGCACGCGTCGGCGGCGAGCGCGGCGGCGATCGCGACGCCGGTGGTGTCGGAGCCGCCGCGGCCCAGCGTCGTGATGTTGCCGGCCTCGTCGACGCCCTGGAAGCCGGCGATCACCGCGACCTCGCCGGCGGCGAACGCGGCGCGCACCGGATCGGCCTCGATCGAGCGGATGCGGGCGCGCGCGAACGTGCTGTCGGTCTGGATCTTGACCTGGTGGCCGAGGAACGAGCGCGCCTTGCCGCCGAGCGCGCGGATCGCGAGCGCCAGCAGGCCGACCGAGACCTGCTCGCCGGTCGAGACGATGACGTCGACCTCGCGGTCGTTGGGATCCTCCTGGATCTGCGCCGCCAGCTTGAGCAGCCGGTTGGTCTCGCCGGACATCGCCGACACGACGACCGCGACCTGGTGACCCTGGCGCTGGGTCTCGAGGCAGCGCCGCGCGACGTTCTGGATCCGGTCGATGGTCCCGACCGAGGTGCCGCCGTACTTCTGGACGATCAGCATGCGCGGCGGAGGATACCGATCGGCGTGGCGGCCGTAAACGACAACTCGCCCGCCGCCGCGACGCGGCGCCGAAGCCGCGTCACGCGCCATCGCCGCGCGTGACGCGCGTGGTGGCGTCGCCGGCGCGCGTCGTCGACGGCGCCGGCGGCGCGCGCGCGTGCCGGCGCCGGCGCCGGGGTGTAAGGATCGGGCATGGCAACCGACGTCCTGGTGGTCCTCTGCACCCTGCCGGCCGGCGACGCCGCCGCGGACATCGCCCGCGCGGTGGTCGAGGAGCGGCTCGCGGCGTGCGTCAACCTGGTCCCGGGCGTGCGCTCGATCTACAGCTGGGAGGGCCAGCTCCAGGACGACGCCGAGCAGCTCGCGATCCTCAAGACCACGATCGATCGCTTCGAGGAGCTGCGCGCGCGCCTGCTCGCGCTGCACCCGGCGTCGGTGCCGGAGATCCTGGCGTTGCCGGTGCAGGACGGCCACCTCGCCTACCTGGGCTGGGTCCGCGACGCGGTCCGCGCGCCGTAGCGAGCGCGGTCACGGCCGCGGCAGCCGCTGCGCCGGCGACCCCGGCCCGGGATCGAGCATCGGCAGCAGCAGCGCCAGCTCGCGGGTCACCAGGCGGACGCGGTGGCGCACGAAGTCGACGCCGTAGGGCGCGCCGAAGTAGACGATCAGCGCGGCGCCGTACCAGAACGTCACCGCGTAGGCGTCGTGATCGACGACCTCGCCGTGCGAGCTGGTCCCCGCCGGCGCCGACGCGCTGGCCCGGCGCTCGAGCAGCGGCCAGCGCGCCTCGTCGAGCGCCTCCGGGGTGTGGGCCCACGCCAGCACCCGGTGGTCCACCACCAGGCACGCGTTGCGCGCGCCCTGCACCGCGGCGAGGGCGCCGAGGTAGGCGTGGATGCGGTCGGCCGCCTTCTCGGCGGCGTTGGCCGGCGTGTCGCCGATCGACAGCACCGGCAGCTCGGCGTCCCAGCGGCGCGCCGCCGCCCGCAGCGCCCGCACCGCGTGCTCGATCGCGATCGCGACCGTGTCGCCGGGGGCGGTGGCCGTCGCCGCGGCGCCGGTGTCGCCGTCGGCCGGCTCGGCGCCGAGCGCGAGGCGCAGCTCGCTGCCGCCGCCCAGCGGCGCGGTGTGGGTCCCGCCGTCGTCGTCGCCGTCGCCGCCGTCACCGTCGTCGCCGTCGGGCGGCGCGATCGTCGCGATCGTCGCGGCGGTGGCGCCGGTCGAGGCGAGCAGCTCGCGGAGGATGTCGCGGACCTCGTCGTCGAGCACTACGCCTCCGTCCCGATCAGCTGGGTGACCACCGTCGTGGTCGGCTGGGGATAGAACAGGTAGTTCGCGGTGCAGGGCGCGTCGCCGCCGTACAGCGCCGGCCACGCCCCCGGCGCGAAGCCGGCCGGCGCCGCGGTGATCTCGCCGAAGTCGAGGTGCAGCAGGTCGTAGGCGGGCAGGATCGCGACCAGCCGCTGCATGCGACGCAGCAGCGGCGCGTCGTAGACGCCGGCGCGCGGCCGCTCGCGGATCATCCAGCCGGGGCCGGCGCCGCCGGCGTCGGCGTCGCCGGCCAGCGGCGTGGCGTCGATCGCGACCTCCTGGACCGCCGCGACCCGGGCCAGCGACGACAGGCACACCCGCAGGTAGCGCTCCTCGATCCGGCCGCCGGCGGCCGCGGTCGCCGCCCACTCGGCGGGGGGCGCGACGCCGTGGTCGCGGACCTGGACGATGCACGGCGGGCGCCCCAGGCACAGCACGTAGATCCAGTCGCAGCCGTCGTCGTCGGCGCCGGGCCGGAAGAACGCGGCGGCGTCGAGCTCGGCGGCGAGCTCCTCGGCCAGCGCCGCGCCCTCGTCCTCGCCGACCCCGGCGCGGGCGTCGTCGTCGGGCTCGCCCCAGGTCGCGGTCGGGTACAGCCGGGCCAGGGCCTGGTCGACGGCCCCGAGCATCGAGCCCTTGCGGTCGTCGCAGCCGGACTTGGAGGTGCAGTTGGTACAGCCGCCCACGGGCCGTACTGTACCAGCACTCGCCATGACTCCCACGACGTCTCCGACCACCCCCGAGCGCATCCTCGCCACCCTCGACGGCCTCGACCCCCTGGGCGATCTGCCGCGCACCGGCTGGCTGCTGCGCGGCATCAACCCGTGCGAGTCGATCGCCGCGCACAGCCTCGCGGTCGCGCTGCTCACCGCGATGCTGTGCGACGCCTGCCGCGACGCCGGGCTCGGCGTCGACGGCGAGCTGGCGCTGCGCATGGCGCTGGTCCACGACGCGCCCGAGGCCCGCCTCGGCGACGTGCCCATGCCGGTCAAGACCCCGGCGCTCGACGCCGCGCTCGGGGTCGCCGAGGCGCGGCTCGCGGCGGAGCTGTTGACGCCGGCGCTGGTCGAGGCGTGGCAGGTCGCCGAGGCCGGCGAGACCGTCGAGGCCCGCCTGGTCAAGGCCGCCGACAAGCTGCAGATGCTGCACAAGCTGTGGTGCTACGAGCGCGCCGGGCGCCGCCACCCGCTGATGGAGGTCATGTGGGCCAACCCGGCCAACCTGCGCAGCCTCGACCTCGCGCCGGTGCGCGCGGTCTACGCCGCGCTGTTCGCGAGGGCGGGACGGCCGATGCCCACGCCCTCGCCGCCGGCGCCGTGACCGCCGTCGTCGGGCGGGCCGCCGCCGGGCCCGGGGCCGGCGCCGTAGGTCGCGATCCGCTGCGGCCCCACCGTCACCGACGGGCGCGGCCGTAGGGTCAGGCCGGCGTCGGCGACCAGGGCCTGGACCGCGGCGCTGATCCGGACCTCGCCGGGCAAGCCGGCGTGGGCGAGCGCGGTGGCGCGGACCAGCGCCGGGCCGTCGGGCGCGCCCCCGGTCGACAGCTCGCCGGCGTCGAGGCCGCAGCTGAGCGCGACGCCGAGCCGCGCCGCGCCGCTGACGATCGCCTGGGCGCAGCGCACGGCGCGCACCGGGCCGTCGAACAGGTCGAGCGCGAGCAGCCCGGGGACCGGGTCGGCGGGGGCGCCGCGGTGGCGCGCGGTCTCGCGCGCGATCATGCCGACCAGCGTCCGGGCCTGATCGGCGGGCAGCGGGCTGCGCGCGCTGACCGCGACCACCGTCGCGGTCAGCGCCGTCGACCACGCCTCGGTGGCGAGGCCGCCGAGGAAGTCGTGGATGCGATCGAGCACGGCCTCGGTGTCGCCGGCCCACGGCACGTGGTCGGCGCCGGGCAGCTCGACGAGCTGCGCGTTGCGGATGTCGGCGGCGAGGTGGCGGGCGCCGACGACCGTGCGGTGGCGGTCGGCGCTGCGGTGGATGATCAGCGTCGGCGCCTTGATGCCGGGCAGGAGCGGCCGCAGATCGATCGCGGCGTCGGTCTGCAGGATCGTCGCCGCCGCCTGGCGGCTGGCCCCGTTGCGCAGCATCCCTGCCCACCACTGGCGGTAGCCGGGGTCGCGGCGCAGCGTCGGCGCCAGGACGTCGAGCGCCAGCGCGCTGCCCCAGCGGCGCCGGACCACGGCGGCCTGATCGGCGGCGACCCGGCGCCGCGCCGCCAGGGTCGCGTCGTCGGCGGCCAGCGACGCGCCGATCGCGACCAGCGCCCGGACCCGGCCGGGGCGGGTCGCGGCGAGGGTCGCGGCGGCGGCCAGGCCGTCGCCCAGGGCCAGGAGCACGGCGCGGTCCGAGCGGACGGCGTCGAGGACCGCGACCGCGTCGTCGACCTGCTGCTCGAGGGTGGGCAGGCGGCCGCGATCCGACATGCCGATGCCGCGGCGGTCGAACAGCACGACCCGGCCCAGCGACGCCAGGTGCCGGAAGAAGCTGGCCGGCGCCGGGTGCTGCCACATCCGCTCGACGTGGGTGACCCAGTCGCCGAACACGACGATGTCGATGACGCCGCTGCCGACCACCTGGTAGCCGAGATCGGCGCCGTCGTGGGTGGCCCAGCGGGTCCGCGGCGGCGCCAGCGGCACCTCCCAGCGCCCGCGCGGCGCCGGCCGGCCCTTCATCCCGGCGGCGGCGTCGTCGAGGCCGCGCTGCACCACCATCGCCATGCGTCCGAACGCGACCGACCACGCGCGCGCGGTCTCGGGCTCCCAGTGGGGATCGAGCTCGCCGAGCGCGGCCAGCAGGGCCCGCCCCATCGTGCCGAGGTGGCGGGCGTCGAGGCCGCGGCCGAGGTGGCGGCGGCCCAGATCCTCGAGGACCGGCACGACCTGGTCGGCGTGGCCGAGGTGCTCGACCGCGAGGCGTAGCGACATCTCGACGATGTGGCGCTGGATCCCCGGATCCGCCGGCAAGAGCTCGGCGACCTGGGGATCGCCGGCGAGCCACAGCTCGAAGAAGCGGGCCGCGAGGCGGCCGTTGACCTCGGCGACCCGCTCGCGCGACGCGCGCACCCGCTGGGCGTCGCGCTCCTCGTGATCGGCGAAGGCGGGGCGGTACAGCGCGGCGAGGTCCTCGAGCTTGTCGCGGATGTCGTCGAGCCCGACCGGGCGGTCCTCGGGGTGACGGCGGACCATGCGATCGACCAGCTCGGTGAGCGGGCGCGGCGCCGCGGGCACGAGCTCGACCAGCGACGGCAGATCGGTGTTGCGGCGGGCGTGGGCCAGCTCGATGCCGCGCAGCTCGACGTGGGGCAGCGCCCCGGCCAGCATCGCGTACAGGATGAGGCCCATCGAGTAGAGGTCGGAGCGCGGCGTCGCCGGCATGCCGGCCCACAGCTCGGGCGCGATGAACATCGGCGTGCCGACCAGGCTGTTGGCCGGGGTCAGCACCAGGTCGTCGACCCGCGGCCCGATCTCGCCGGTGACCGCGGTGATCCGGCCGCTGTCGTGGGGCGTCGCCAGCAGCTCGGTGACGTCGTTCGGCGCCGGCGTGCCGTCCGCCATCATCCGGGCCAGGCCGAAGTCGAGCAGCTTGACCCGGCCCTGCTCGTCGAGCATGACGTTGGCCGGCTTGACGTCGCGGTGCAGGACGCCGCGGGCGTGGACCGCGGCGAGGCCGCGGGCCAGGCCGACCGCGATGCGCAGGACCTCGGGCCACGGCAGCGGCAGGCGCAGGGCGTCGAGGCGCTGGCCGCTGATGAACTCGTAGGCCAGGTACGGGTGGCCGTCGACCTGACCGATGCGATAGACCGCGACGACGTTGGGGTGGTGCAGGCGGGCGATCGCGCGGGCCTCGATGGCGAAGCGCTCGCGGGCGACCCGGTCGACGAAGTCACCGACGATGAACTTGACCGCGACCAGTCGATCGAGGGCGCGGTCGTGGGCCAGGTAGACCGCGCCCATGCCCCCCGCGCCGAGCTGCCTCACCAGCTGGAAGTCGTCGAAGGCGTCCGGCGGCGCCCATCCTGAGAGCCGAGCCACGGTGCCTACAACGTGCACCCCGGGCGACGGGGCGCAAGCGTGGTCACATGTCGCGGCCGAGGTGATCGCCGGCGCCGGCGCGAGCGGCCTTGACGGCGTCGCGCGGGCGCCTCAACTCGGCCGCGTCGTGGCGGTGATCGGGTCTCGCGCTGGCGTCGATCCGGCGCGGCTCCGGCGCGGCTCAGGCGCGGCTCCGGCGCGGCTCAGGCGTCGATCAGGGCCTTGAGCACCGACGCGTCGCCCTCGAGGGCGCAGCGCTGCAGGTAGCGCTCGACGCCGCGCAGGCCACCGAGCTCCTCGCCGCCGCCGGCGCGGCCGGGGCCGCCGTGCAGCAGGTGGGGCAGGGCGGTGCCGGGGCCGGGCGATTGCGCCGCCATCTTGGCCGAGCCCAGGTACAGCCGGCCGTTGTGGCCGGCGGCCTCGGGCACGAACCGGGTCACCCAGTCGCGGTCGTCGGTGTAGGCCGAGCACACCAGGCCGCCGCCGCCGCGCGCCACCAGGTACGCGGCCTCGATGGGATCGCCGCGGTACGCGGCGACGGTCGCGACCGGGCCGAAGACCTCGCGGTCGTGCATGGCGTGGCAGCCGGCGGCGTCGTCGGTGCGGCGCACCACCGGACCGAGGAAGAAGCCCTTGCCGTCGGGCACGCCGACCGGGGTGACCGCGCCGGTGCCGCCGAAGACCTCGGTGGTCGCCTCGGCGAGGCGGGCCACGCCCTCGGCGACGTCGCGGCGCTGCGCCGCGGTCGCCAGCGGCCCCATGCGGACGTCGTCGCGCGCCGGATCGCCGACGACGATGCCGGCGAGGCGCTCGCGCAGGGCGTCGCAGACCTCGTCGGCGCGGGCCGCCGGCACCAGGACCCGGCGGATCGCCGTGCACTTCTGCCCGGTCTTCTGGGTGATGTCGCGGACGACGTCGACCAGGAACAGCTGGCCGGTCTCGCTCGACAGCTCGACGTCGGGCGCCAGCACCGCGGCGTTGAGGCTGTCGGCCTCGACGTTGACCCGCACCGAGTGCGCGATCACCGCGGGGTGCTGGCGCAGCGTCGCCGCGGTCGCCGACGAGCCGGTGAAGGCCAGGACGTCGGGGCCGCGCAGGTGATCGAGCAGGTCGCCGGCCGGTCCGCACAAGAGCTGCAGCGCGCCCTCGGGCAGGTCGCCGTCGGCGGCCCACAGCTCGACCAGGCGCTGCGCCACCAGCGCGGTCGCCGACGCCGGCTTGACCACGACCGGCATGCCGGCGAGCAGCGCGCACGCCGCCTTCTCGGCGATGCCCCAGGCCGGGAAGTTGAACGCGTTGACGAAGACCGCGACGCCGGGCCGCGGCACCCAGACGTGCTGGCCGGCCATGCGGGCGGTGCGGCCGACCTGGATCGGATCGCCGTCGCCGAGGACGCGGCGGTCGCCGAGCTGCTCGCCGAGCGCGGCGTAGTGGGCGAGGGTGCCGGCGGCGCCGTCGACGTCGAACTTGGCGTCGCCGCGGGTGTTGCCGCCGTTGGCGACGGCCAGCGCCAGCAGCTCCTCGCGGTTGCCGTGCACGACCTTGGCGAGCCGGGCCAGCAGCTGGCCGCGATCGGCGAACGACATCGCGCGCAGCGCCGGGCCGCCGCGCTCGCGCGCGAACGCCATCGCCGCGCCGAGATCCACGCCGCCCCAGATCTCGGCGAGCGGCTCCTCGGTGGCGGGGTTGACGAGCAGGCCGGCGGCGGTCGACCCGGTGACCCAGGCGCCGCACAGGTAGCTGGACAGGACCTTCATCGCGCGCGCACCTTACTACAGGCCGGCCGGCGCGGTTACCATCGGCGAGCCTGCATGGAGTCGAGCATCCGCAACCGGCTGATCGCCGGATTCCTCGCCATGCTGGCGGTCATCGCGGGCGGGACGATCGGCTACTACGTCATCGGCGACGGCCGCTGGCCGTGGGGCGACTGCCTGTACATGACCGTCATCACCGTGACCACGGTCGGGTACGGCGAGGTCCTGCCCGACATGGACTCGGTGCCCTACGCCCGGCTGTTCACGATCGTGCAGCTGGTGTTCGGCACCGGGGTCCTGGTCTACTTCGCCTCGACCATCACGGCGTTCATCGTGGAAGGCGACCTCAAGCGGGTGCTGACCTCGGGGCGCCTGCGCAAGCGGATCAAGAAGATGAAGGACCACGTCATCGTCTGCGGCGCCGGCTCGACCGGCCGGCACATCATCGAGGAGCTGATCGCGACGCTGACGCCGGTCGTCGCGATCGACACCAACGAGGACGAGCTCAAGGAGATCCAGCAGAAGCACCCGCGCGCCGCGTTCGCCTACGTCGTCGGCGACGCCACCGACGACGACGTCCTCGCCCAGGTCAACCTCGGCGAGGCCCGCGGCCTGGTCGCGGCGCTGTCCGGCGACAAGGACAACCTCTACGTCGTGGTGTCGGCGCGGCAGATGAACGCCCGGGTCCGGATCATCGGGCGCTGCGCCGAGATCACCCACATCGAGAAGCTCAAGCGCGCCGGCGCCGACGGCGTCGTGTCGCCCAACTTCATCGGCGGCATGCGCATGGTCTCGGAGATGGTGCGGCCGTCGGTGGTGCGCTTCCTCGACGAGATGATGCGCGACAAGAAGAACAACTACCGGATCGAGGAGGTCACGGTCGCCGAGGCGTCGTCGCTGGCCGGCAAGACCCTGCGCGACGCCGACGTCCGCGGCCGCTTCGGCATGTCGGTGCTGGCGGTGCGCCCGGGCGCAGGCGAGGCCTGGATCTACAACCCCGGCCCCGAGGTCCGGCTCGGCGACGGCATGGTCCTGGTCGTGATGGGCTCGCCGCAGCAGGTCCGCGACCTGCGCGACACCGCCGAGAAGCG
>JACKDR010000018.1 GCA_020633495.1 Kofleriaceae bacterium
CGCGGCCCAGCCCGAGCCGGTCGTCACCCCGCCGGCGCCCGCCGTCACCGCCAAGGCCGCGCCCAAGGCCAGCGCCCCGGCCGCGGCGCCGACCAAGGCCAAGACGACCACCAAGAAGGCGACCAAGCCGTCGGGCGGCATCGTCGATCCGTTCGGCGCGCCGGCGCCCGCGCCCGCGCCCAAGAAGGCCGCGCCCAAGACCAAGAAGAAGGACGCGGGCGGCATCGTCGATCCGTTCTCGTGACTCGACGCACGCGGCGCACGCTTCGTACCGGGCGCGCCGGGGCCGCGGGGGCCGCGTTGGATCGCCACGCCGCGTGTGTTAAAGACCGTCGCTGCACCGCGGAGGAACCGTGACCTCGCCTCGACTCTCCCATCGCGCGAGCCTCGTCGCTCGCGCCCTCGTGATCGCCGCGCTGGCGGTCGCCCTCGGCGCGGTCGCGCCGCGCCTCGCCGCCGCGCAGGACGCACCCACCGCCGAGCAGCTGGCGCAGGCCAAGCAGGCGTTCCTCGACGGCCGCGCGCTCCACGACAAGGGCGACCTCGCGGGCGCGGTCGAGAAGTTCAAGGAGTCGTTCCGGCTGTCGCGCAACCCGGTGCTCCTCTACAACATCGCGTTCACCTTCGAGGAGCTGGGCCAGAACGACCTCGCGCTCTTCTACTACAAGAAGTACCTCTCGGACGCGCCGGCCGCCGACAGCCAGCGCCCCGCCGCCGAGGCCAGCGTCAAGAAGCTCGACAAGGGCGCGCCGGCCACCGACGGTGACGGCGGCAAGGCCGACGGCGGCAAGGCCGACGGTGACGGCGGCAAGGCTGACGGTGGCAAGGTCGACGGTGACGGTGGCAAGGCCGACGGCGGCAAGCCGCCGGGCCGCAAGCCCAAGCGCACCGCGGCGTCGGTCGACGACTTCGAGCACAAGATCATCGAGGAGGCGCCGCCCGGCAAGCCGCTCGATCTGACCGCCTACGTCCCCGAGGACTCGGGCTGGGGCGTGACCCTGTACTACCGCGGCTCCGGCGACAGCAAGTTCACCGGCGTGCCCATGCGCGAGCGCTACAACGAGCTCGTCGGGCGCATCCCCGCCGCCAAGATGGGCGGCACCGCGGTCCAGTACTACCTCGAGCTCCACGACGACAAGGGCGAGGTGCTGACCCGCATCGGCAAGTCGACCAGCCCCAACGTCGTCTACATCGACACCTCGGCGCGGCCCCGCTACTACCCGGATCTCGACGAGACCACCGCGGGCGGCGCCGTCGACGCCGGCCCCCGCCGCGGCGCCGGCCCCGACGACGAGAACCCCATCGGCGGCGGTGGCGCCGTCAGGCTGGCGCCCACCGGCCCCGGCTTCACCGACGTCGGCTCCAAGAAGTTCGGCTACGTCAAGTGGGGCGCCACCGGCGGCGCCATCGGCATGCTGGCGCTGTCGATGACGTTCTACCTCACGGCCTCGAACGCGTCGTCCTCGCTCGAGGGCCGGGCGATCACGTCGTCGCAGGGCAACTGCGCCGGCGGCCCGCCGTGCGACGTCTACGACAGCGCGGCCAAGGACCTCGAGGCCTCGGGCAAGCGCGGCGAGACCATCAGCAAGGTGACCTTCACCCTCGGCGTGGCCGCGGGCGCGGTCGCCGGCTGGTACTGGTACAAGGAGATCAAGGCGCGCAAGAAGGCCGAGAAGGGCCTGGCCACGGCCACCGGCCTGCGCTCCCTGATCGTCGCCCCCCTCGCCGGCGAGGGCCTCGTCGGCGGCGCCGCCGCCCTCCGATTCTGACCGCGCCGACGCAAAGGCACCGCACATGCTCGCCTCCCCCCGCTCCAGCCTCGTCACCCGCCTCGCCGGCCTGGCCGCCGTCGCCACGCTCGCCGCGCTCGGCGCCTGCAACCCCTACGACCCCGACCTCGGCGACAGCCCGTTCCGCTGCGGCACCAGCGATCCGAAGTGCCCGGACGGCTACGAGTGCATGGTGTACTCGGACACCCTGCAGCTGTGCGAGCGCGGCGCCGACACCTCGTCGCCCGACGCCCGCATCGACGGCTCGGGCCTGACCTGCAACGACGACTCGTCGGTCGAGCCCAACGACGACATCAACACGGCGTGGACCACGCCGATCCCCGACTTCGCCGAGACCGTGACGCTGGTGAGCCTGGCGATCTGCCCCGACACCGACAAGGACCTGTTCCGGTTCCGGGTCGACAGCAACGGCAAGAACATGCGCGCCACGGTGACCACCGAGATCGCCCAGGGGCAGCTGCTGCTGCAGGTCCTCAACAACCAGGGCCTCACGATCGCCAACGGCACCTCGACCGACAGCGAGCACATCGTCGTCGTCGTCAACAACCTCGCCGTCGGCACCTACTTCGTGCAGGTGGCGGCCCCCGCCGGGGTCCGCAACAACTACCAGATCGACATCAAGACCTGCGACGTCTCAGGCTGCCCATAGGGCGCCGGCCGGCTGCGCCGCGAGCAGCTCGAAGCGAAACGACCAGCGCTCGTATTCCGCGCGGAGCTCGACGTCCGCGCCGGCGATCACGCGCAGCCGGGCCAGCGCGTCGCGCGCGCCGGCGACGTCCTGGGTCATCAGGCGCTGTCTGAGCGTGTGCCTCAGCTCGGCCAGCTCCTTGGCTTCCTGGTAGCTCATGCGGACCTCCTTCAGGTTCCAACCTCGGACGACGGTCGGTTGGCGGCAACTTTTGAGACGCGCGACCACACCGTAGGTTTCGATGCGCAGGGTCTCCGTCACGTCGTGCCTACATGTGGACCGGAAAGGTCCGTGCCATCGCGAGTTTGACTCGCTGCCGGTCCGCGGGCTACCGTATGCCGAACCGCTCGATTTCAAAGGGGAGCTCGGCGAATGAGCCGTATCGGAGACCTGCTTCTCCGGGAGAAAAAAGTCTCGCCTCAGCAGCTGGCCCAGGCCCAAGAGGAGGCCAAGCGCACGGGCAAGCGCCTGGGCGCAGCCTTGACCCGGCTCGGCTACCTGAAGGACCAGGAGCTGACCCAGATCGTCGCGCAGCAGTACTCGCTGCCGGCCATCAACCTGGCCGAGATCGACATCGACCCGGCCATCCTCAAGCTGATCCCCAAGGAGATCTGCACCAAGCACCAGGTCATCCCGGTGCAGCGCAAGGGCGCCACGCTGATCGTCGCGATGGCGGACCCGTCCAACATCTACGCGATCGACGAGCTCAAGTTCCTCACCCAGTACAACATCGAGCCGGTGGTCGCGTCCGATCAGCAGATCGAGGACGCCCACGCCCGCTACTACGACAAGGGCCCCGATCTCGACGCGATGATCGGCGAGTTCGACGTCGACTCGGTCGACTTCACGTCGATGGACGACGACAGCGTCAACGTCGTCGACCTCGAGAACCAGGCCGGCGAGGCGCCCGTCGTCAAGCTGTGCAACGCGATCCTGCTGTCGGCGATCAAGAAGCGGGCCTCGGACATCCACGTCGAGCCCTACGAGAAGACCTTCCGGGTCCGGTTCCGCCTCGACGGCATCCTCCAGGAGGAGATGCGCCCGCCGCTCAAGCTGCGCAACGCGATCATCTCCCGCCTCAAGATCATGGCGTCGCTCGACATCGCCGAGCGCCGCCTGCCCCAGGACGGCCGCATCAAGCTCAAGATCGGCGCCAACCGCGAGATGGACTTCCGCGTCTCGGTCCTGCCGACGCTGTTCGGCGAGAAGATCGTCATGCGGCTCCTCGACAAGTCGAACCTGCAGCTCGACATGACCAAGCTGGGCTTCGAACAGAAGCCGCTCGAGGACTTCAAGGAGGCCATCAAGCTGCCCTACGGCATGGTCCTGGTCACCGGCCCCACCGGGTCGGGCAAGACCACGACGCTGTACTCGGCGCTGTCGGAGCTCAACACGGTCGAGCGCAACATCTCCACCGCGGAGGATCCGGTCGAGTTCAACCTGCCCGGCATCAACCAGGTGCAGATGCACGAGGACATCGGCCTCAACTTCGCGACCGCCCTGCGCGCGTTCCTGCGCCAGGACCCCAACATCATCATGGTCGGCGAGATCCGCGACTTCGAGACCGCCGAGATCGGCGTCAAGGCCGCGCTCACCGGCCACCTCGTGCTGTCGACGCTGCACACCAACGACGCGCCGTCGACGGTGTCGCGCCTGCTCAACATGGGCGTCGAGCCGTTCCTGGTCACGGCGTCGGTCAACCTGGTGCTGGCGCAGCGCCTGGCCCGGAAGATCTGCGCCGACTGCAAGCAGCCCGCCGAGAAGCACCCCGAGGCCCTCACCCGCATGGGCTTCTCGCCCGAGCAGATCACCCAGGCCAAGATCATGCACGGCGTCGGCTGCGCGACCTGCAACGGCACCGGCTACAAGGGGCGGATCGCGCTCTACGAGGTCATGCCGTTCACCGATCCGCTCAAGGAGCTAGTGCTGCAGGGCGCGTCGGCCACCGAGATCAAGGCCGAGATGATCCGCCAGGGCATCAAGACTTTGCGCATGTCCGGGATCGCGAAGATCATGGAGGGCGTGACCACGCCCGAAGAGATCCTGCGCACCACCGTGGAGGACTGAGTGGCGCCACCGTCGCTGCATCAGCTGCTGAAGGTCATGCTCGACAAGGGCGCGTCCGATCTCCACGTCACCACGGGCTCGCCGCCGCAGCTGCGCATCGACGGTGACCTGGTGCCGCTGCGCACCGAGGCGATGACCCCGGTCGACACCAAGCAGCTCTGCTACTCGATCCTCACCGACGCCCAGAAGCTGCGCTTCGAGGAGGACCAGGAGCTCGACCTGTCGTTCGGCGTGAAGAACCTGGCGCGCTTCCGCGCCAACATCTTCATGCAGCGCGGCGCGGTCGCGGGCGCGTTCCGGCTGGTGCCGTTCAACCTGATCCCGCTCGAGGACCTCGGCCTGCCGCCGGTGGTGACCGAGCTGTGCGAGCGACCGCGCGGGCTGATCCTGGTGACCGGGCCGACCGGCTCGGGGAAGTCGACGACGCTGGCGTCGATCATCGATCGCATCAACCAGCGCCACCGCTCGCACATCATCACGATCGAGGACCCGATCGAGTACCTGCACCCGCACAAGAGCTGCCTGGTCAACCAGCGCGAGGTCGGGTCAGACACCCAGTCGTTCAAGAAGGCCCTCAAGTACATCCTGCGCCAGGATCCCGACATCGTCCTGGTCGGCGAGATGCGCGACCTCGAGACCATCGAGGCCGCGCTGGTGATCGCCGAGACCGGCCACCTCGCGTTCGCGACGCTGCACACCAACAGCGCGGTGCAGACGATCAACCGCATCGTCGACGTCTTCCCGCCGCACCAGCAGACCCAGATCCGCCAGGTGCTGTCGTTCGTGCTCGAGGGCGTGGTCTGCCAGTCGTTGCTGCCCAAGGCCAGCGGCTCGGGGCGGGTCCTGGCCGCCGAGGTCATGGTGCCCAACGCCGCCATCCGCAACCTCATCCGCGAGGACAAGCTGCACCAGGTCTACTCGCAGATGCAGATCGGCCAGTCCAAGTACGGCATGCAGACGTTCAACCAGTCGCTCTGCGAGCTGTTCCTGCGCCGGACGATCTCGCTCGAGGAGGCGATGATGCGCTCGAGCGACGTCGACGAGCTCAAGACGTTGATCGCGAGCGCCCAGAGCGGCGCCCCCAGCGGCCCGGCCATGACGCGCCGGCGCCAGGAGTAGACCGACGATGGCCAAGTTCTCCTGGGAGGGCACGACCCGCAACGGCGAGACCCGCCGCGGCACGATGGAGGCGGCGGACGAGGCCGCGGTGCAGAACCGCCTGCGCGCCGACCAGATCACGCCGCGCCGGGTCAAGAAGTCGCGCACCGACATCGTCATCACGATCGGCACCGGCGTCACCCCCGACGACCTCAAGCTGTTCACCCGGCAGCTCGCCGTCATGATCGACGCCGGCCTGCCGCTGGTGCAGGCCCTCGACATCCTCGCGACCCAGAACCAGAACCCGGCCTTCGCCAAGATCCTCTACAGCGTCAAGTCGTCGGTCGAGCAGGGCGCGACCTTCTCGGACGCGCTGCGCAAGCACCCCAAGGTCTTCGACGAGCTGTTCACGAACCTGATCGCGGCCGGCGAGGTCGGCGGCATCATGGACGCGATCCTCAACCGGCTCGCGACCTACATCGAGAAGGCGGTCAAGCTGCGCCGGCAGCTCAAGAGCGCGATGGTCTATCCGACGGCGATCTTGTTCGTCGCCGCCGGCGTCATCGCCGTGATGATGCTCAAGGTCATCCCGCAGTTCGAGTCGATGTACAAGGACTTCCCCGGCGCCAAGCTGCCCAAGCCGACCAAGGTCGTGATCGACCTCTCGCACGGCTTCATCAACGCCTGGTACTACATCCTCGGGTCGATCATCGCGTTCGTCACGGTGGTCGGCGCCGCGCTGCGCACCGAGCGCGGCAGGGATATCCTCGACGCCGCGCTGCTGCGCATGCCGGTGATCGGGCCGGTCATCCGCAAGATCGTCGTCGCCCGCTTCACCCGGACGCTGGGCACGCTGCTGTCGTCGGGCGTGCCGATCCTCGACTCGCTCGAGATCTGCGCCAAGACCTCCGGCAACCGGGTCGTCCAGCGCGGCATCATGCACGCGCGCGCCAAGATCTCCGAGGGCCAGGACCTCGCCGGGCCGCTGACCGAGACCGGCGTCTTCCCGTCGATGGTCGTCCAGATGATCGGCGTCGGTGAGCAGACCGGCGCGATGGACCAGATGCTCAACAAGGTCGCCGACTTCTACGAAGAAGAGGTCGACGTCGCGGTCGGCAACCTGACCGCGATGATCGAGCCGATCATGATGGCGTTCCTGGGCGTCGTCGTCGGCGGCCTGCTGATCGCGATGTACATGCCGATCTTCGAGCTCGCCGGCCAGATCGACGCCGGCAGCTGAGCCGCCCGCCTCGCGCCGGGCCCGGCTCGCCGGCCCGGGGCCGCCGCCCCCGATGGAACCGCCCTCTCCCGCCGAGTCGCTGACCGCCGCACGTCCCCCCGCCTGGCCCGGCCACGATCTGCGGCGCCGGCTGACCTGGCTGATCGTGCTGCGCACCGGCGTGATCAGCATCGTCCTGGGCCTGGCGCTGTGGGTGTCGTGGATCAACGAGGTCGATCCGTCGGGCGCGGCGTCGCTGACCCTGGTCGGCATCGTCGCGACGACCTACGTCATGACGCTGGTCTACTCGCTGCTCTTGCGGGCCGGGGTCGCCGCCGAGCGCCTGGTGTGGCCCGAGATCGTCGGCGACCTCGCGGTGACCTCGCTGCTGGTCCACGTCACCGGTGGCGCCCAGAGCGCCTACACGTTCTTCTTCGCGCTGACGATCGTCGGCGCCGCGGCGGTGCGATCGCGCGGCGCCACCGTCGCGGTGACGCTGACCTCGATGGCGCTGTTCAGCCTGGTCGCGCTGTCGGCGTGGCAGGCGGTGGTGCCGCTGCCGTCGCTGCCGCCGGTCACGCCCAGCGCCCAGACCACGCCGCTGTTCCTGCGGTCGCTGGGCCTCAACCTCGCCACCCAGGTCGGGGTCGGCGTCCTCGGCTACCTGCTGGCCGGCGAGCTGCAGCGCACCGAGGCGTCGCTGGCCAGCGAGCGCCGGGTCGTCGCCGACCTGGTCACGCTGCACGAGGACATCGTCCGGTCGCTGACCTCGGGGCTGGTCACCGTCGACCTCGACGGCCACGTCCTCACGATCAACGAGGCGGCGTCGGAGCTGCTCGGCGCCGCCTCGCCCGGCACCGGCGGCGACGTCGAGGCCATCCTCCCCGGGCTGCGCGCCCGCCTCGACGAGCTGGCGCCGCTCGACGCGCTGCGCCGCGCCGACCTGGTGATCGACCGCGCCGACGGCCCACTCGCGCTCGGCATCTCGGTGTCGCCGCTGCGCGACGTCCACGATCGCGTCGTCGGCCGGGTCATCAACTTCACCGACCTCACCGAGCTGCGCCGGATGGAGCGCCAGGTCAAGCACGCCGAGCGGATGGCGACGGTCGGCCAGCTCGCCGCCGGCATCGCCCACGAGATCCGCAACCCGCTGGCGTCGATGTCGGGCTCGATCGAGCTGCTCCAGCAGCTGCCCGGCGCGTCGGACGACGATCGCGCGCTGATGGCGATCGTCATCCGCGAGATCGACCGCCTCAACGCGCTCATCAA
Organism: Kofleriaceae bacterium; assembly: GCA_020633495.1. Classification (GTDB taxonomy): domain Bacteria; phylum Myxococcota_A; class Polyangia; order Haliangiales; family Haliangiaceae; genus WYBA01. The sequence goes on from JACKDR010000018.1 coordinate 8,132, forward strand.
CGACCTGCTCGACTATGCCAACCCCCGGCCCCGCGAGTCGGTGCCGTTCGACTTCGCGCACCTCGTCGAGGAGACCCTGCAGGTGGCGCGGCAGGACCGCGGCGCCCTCGCCGTCGAGGTCGCGCTGGCGCGCCCGGCCGAAGCGGTCGAGGTGGTCGCCGACGCCGCCAAGCTGCGCCAGGTGGTGTGGAACCTGGTCCGCAACGCCAGCGACGCCGCGGCCACCGGCGGCAGCCACGTCCACGTCTCGGTGCGCGCGACCCGGGACGCCGCGATCCTCGAGGTCGCCGACGACGGCCCCGGCATCGCGCCCGACAAGCTGGCGCGGGTGTTCGACCCGTTCTTCACCACCAAGAAGCGCGGCACCGGCCTGGGCCTGGCGACCTGCCACAACGTCGTCACCGAGCACGGCGGCACGATCGAGGTCGCCAGCGAGCCTGGCCAGGGCACGATGTTCGTGGTCACGTTGCCGCGCACCCAGGCCTGATAGACTGCGCGCCGATGACCCCGCGCTGCCCCCTGTGCGCCGGCGAGCTCGGCCCGGACGCGGTCCCGGTGTGTGGCGCCTGCCATCGCCGCGCCCTCGGGCCGGTGCGGACCACCGCCGAGTTCGCCGTCCCGATGGTCGCGAGCGCCGTCCCCGAGCCCGCGCCGCCGCCGCCGTCGGCCGACACCTGCAGCTGGTGCGGCAAGGCCGGCGCCGAGGTCAAGAAGCTGCTCGGCAACGGCGCGGTGGCGATCTGCGACGGCTGCGTGGCGCTGTGCGCCGACGTCCTCGACGCCGAGCTCGGCGACGGCTGGCGCGGCTGACGCGACGCGCCCGGCCTCGCCCGGGGGATCAGCCCGCGATCAGCTCCTCGAGCTGGCCGACCGTGGCGGGATCGGCGACCCGCACCGCCTGCGCCCACGGCGACGTCGGCATCGCCTGGGCGGCGCGACGGCGGTAGTCGGCGGCGTAGTCGGCGTGGCCCTTGCGCTCCCAGGCGACCGCGAGGTCGTGGCAGCGCTCGGCCTCGAGCCCGGGATCGAGCTCGCCGGTGTCCCAGACCGCCTCGAAGGCGCGGATCGCCTCGTCGAGGCGGCCGGCGGCGAGCAGCGCGAGGCCGCGGGTGTGGAGGAACGCCGGCACCTCGGGCCGGGTCGCCAGGGCCTCGTCGATCAACGCCAGCGCCTCGCGGCCCGCGGCCGCCGCCGCCGCGGCCGCACCGCCGTCAGGTCCCGCGCCGTCGTCCACGCCCGCCTCCGCCGCGGCGCCGCCGCGGGCCAGGCCGTAGGCGCGGTTGTTGAGCCAGGCCGCGCGCAACGGCGCGGCCAGGGCGTCGCCGTCGATCGCGGCCAGGGCGCGCCGCGCCCGCGGCCAGTCGCGATCGAGCAGCCACGACCCGGCGACCGAGACCCGGGCGGCGTCGCGGGCGCCCGGGCTGAGGACGCCGAGCACGCGGTAGCGCCGCCGCGCCTTGCCGGTGTCGCCGGCGCGGAACGCGGCGTGGGCCAGCCGCGGCATCAGGATCGAGCCCAGCGCGTACCACAGCAGCCACACGCCGCCGGCCGCGGCCGGCAGGGGCAGCCGGGTCGTGCTCTGCAGCGCCACCGCGACGGCCGCCAGGACCGCGGCGACCGCGACAGCGTGGAGGAGGCGGCGCCACACGCCTCCAGGATAGCGCCCGGGGCAGGCCCGTGGTAACCACGGCGGCCGTGTCCTCGGGCCTGCACCAGATCGGCAAGCGCCCCGCGCCGGCCTCCGGGCCCGGCGACGTGGCGACGCCCGCCGCGCCGGCCGACGGCGACGCGGCGGCGCCGGACGTGGCCTCGGACGCGCCGCGGGTCCTGATCGAGACCTACGGCTGCCAGATGAACGTCGCGGACTCCGACATGCTGGTCGGGCTGCTCGGCCGCACCGGCTGGGGCCGCGCCCGCTCCGCCGACGACGCCGACGTCGTGCTGATCAACACCTGCGCGGTGCGCGAGAAGGCCGAGGACCGGGTCCTGGCCCGCGCCGCCGAGCTGGCCGCGCTGCAGCGCCGGCGCCCCGAGCTGGTCATCGGCATCGCCGGCTGCATGGCCGAGCACCTCAAGGAGTCGCTGGTCGAGCGCGCGCCGTGGGTCGACGTCGTCGCCGGCCCCGACAGCTACCGCCGCATGCCCGAGCTGCTGGCCGCGGCGCGCGCGGCGCGGCTGTCGCCCGACGCCGCGACCCCGTTCCACGCGGTCGACGTCCGCCTCGACAAGGCCGAGACCTACGAGGGCCTGTCGGGCGCCGACGGCGGCGACGGCGTGTCGGGCTTCGTCACGATCCAGCGCGGCTGCGACAAGTTCTGCACGTTCTGCGTGGTGCCGTTCACCCGCGGCCGCGAGCGCGGCACGCCGCCGCGCGAGGTCCTGCGCCAGGTCCGCGAGCTCGCCGACCGCGGCTACAAGGAGGTCGTCCTCCTCGGCCAGACCGTCAACTCGTACCGGTGGGAGGACGCCACCTTCGCCGAGCTGCTGCGCGCGGTGGCCCGCGTCGACGGCATCGAGCGCGTCCGCTTCACCTCGCCGTACCCGGTCGACTTCACCGACGACGTCGTCGCCGCGATCGCCGAGGAGCCCAAGGTCTGCAAGTACGTCCACCTGCCGGTCCAGTCCGGCTCCGACGACGTCCTGACCCGGATGCGCCGCGGCTACACCGTCGCCGACTACCGCGCCATCGTCGCGCGGCTGCGCGCCGCGGCCCCGACGATCGCGCTGTCGACCGACATCCTGTCGGGGTTCTCGGGCGAGACCGAGGCCGATCACCGCGCCACGCTGGCGCTGATGGACGAGGTCCGCTTCGACAGCGCGTTCATGTTCACCTACTCCGAGCGCGACCTCACGTTCGCGGCCAGGAAGCTGCCGGACGACGTACCGGCGGCGGACAAGCGCCGCCGCCTCGCCGAGATCATCGCGCTGCAGGAGCGGATCTCGGCCGAGGCCTTCGCCGCCCAGGTCGGACGCCGCGAGCGCGTCCTGGTGGTCGGCCCGTCGCGGCGCTCGGCGGCCCAGATGATGGGCCGGACCGACGGCTTCAAGACCGTCATCCTGCCCGCCGACCTGCCCGCGGCGCTGGCCCGGCCCGGCGCCCTCGTCGACGTCGAGATCGAGCGCGCCACCATGGCGACGCTGTTCGGCCGCCTCGGCTAGCGACGGGCGCTAGCGACGGAACAGCGTCAGCACGCCGACGGCGATCAGGACGCCGCCGAGGATGTAGTCCAGCGGCGGCACCAGGCCGAACGCGATCCCGGCGGTCCCGACGCCGATGCCGATCAGGCCCAGCAGCAGCTGTGACTTGCGGTTGCGCTTGACCACCTCGGTCAGGCGATCTTCGGGCGGCGGCGTCGACGCGGGCTCCGACATGGCGGGGAGCCTATCACTGTCGCAGCCGCGCGATGACCTCGTCCGCGACCCGTCGGCTCGCCAGCAGGCTCAGGTGCCCGAGATCGTCGTAGACGATCTCCTCGACGCCGGCGACCCGGGCCTGGCGCGCCCCCGGCACCAGCGCGTCCGAGCGCGACCAGATCACGGTCCACCGGGTCCGGGTCGGCAGCGGCGCCGCCCGCAGCCGCGCCAGCAGCGTCGAGCCGAAGAACAGCTCCTTGGTGGGCCGCCCCAGGCCGATCGCGGAGACGTCGGTGCCGGCGTGCGGCGCGCCGATCGTGATCAGGTTGGCGACCACGCCGTCGCCGCCGCCGAGCTGGACGAAGTAGCGCCCGACCACGCCGCCCATGCTGTGGCCGATGACGTCGACCTGCGCGGCCCCGGTGGCGGCGCGCACCGCGTCGACGTAGCGGGCCAGGCCGCGCGCCGCGCTGGCGGTCTTGCCCAGGGTCCAGTACTCGAACCCGAGCACCGGCCCGAGCCCGGCGCGGCGCAGCCGCAGCGCCAGCGGCAGGAAGTTGGCGCGGTTCATCGCGTAGCCGTGGACGACGATGATCGGCCGCGGCCCGTGGCCGTGCTTGCCGGGCAGCCCGAGGAACCCGGTCGGGCGCGCCGCCGACAGCGCGACCGCGACGCCCCACTCGCGCAGCGCCGCGCGCAGCTGCCGCGGCGGCCCGTCGCGGTCCTTGCGGCGCCGCGACGCCGCCATCGCGGCGTGCGGCACCAGCGGGTAGATGCCGGTCGCCATCGCGGCGTCGGACAGCGCGGCGATCACGCCGCGCCACAGCAGGTGCCGGGGATGGTGGGACTTCTGCCGCACGGGTCCGCCGGCGCCGCTACAGCCCCGGGATCCCCGCCTCGATGTCCTTGGCGACCTCGAGCGCGATGCCCAGGTGACCGCGCAGGCGGTCGAGCAGCTCGCGCTCGGAGCCGGCGACCTCGCGGTCGACGGCGGCGATCCGGCACGCGGCGCGGTAGATGCCGCGGCGGGCGTCCTCGGACAGGTCGGCGACGCCGACGGTGTCGAGGTCGACGCGCTGCTCGAGGAACTTGTGGGCGGTGCCCCGCTCGTCGTCGGTGAGCTCGGCGGCGTCGATCAGCCGACGCAGCGCCTTGGCCTCGGCCGGGGCGACCACGCCATCGGCCCAGACCATCGCCGCCCAGACGCGGATCACGCTCAGGAACGGGGATTCGGACATGCCCTACGGTACGAGGCTTCGCCGGCGCCGTCCAGGGGCCGACCCGGCCGGGCCGGCCCGGCCGCGCGGCGGCTACAGCGCGACGTCGAGGCCGATCCGCTCCTTGACCACCCGCGCCACCGTCGCCCGCAGCTCGTCGCCGGTGCGGGACGCGCGCCAGCGGCCGTCGTCCTGCGGATCGAAGTGCCAGGCGGTCGACACCGCCGCCATCCAGATCTGGCGGGCGGCGCGGTGGCTGTTGATGACCACCCGGGTGCCGTCGCGCAGATCGAGGCGCAGGATGCCGTCGCTGGTCCCGATCTCGATGTCGTCGGGGTCGACGTCGGACAGCTGGTCCTCGAGGAAGCGCAGCTCGGCCCGCGCCTGATCGTCGAACTGCTTCTCGTCCATCTCGGCCTGGTTGCTCATCGGGGGCTCCTGGACGCCTCTTACCACCGAAATCCGCTACTATCCACCAGTCGCCCGGATGGCGACCATCGCCGGTCATCGGTCATGTCGTCCGACGAAGAAAACGAAGAGCCTGCGCCCGAGCGCGACGTCCACGAGACGTTGCTGCCGTCGCTTCACCTCAGCGTGCTCGGCGGCGTCGGCCTCGCCGAGCAGCTGACGCCGCTGCCCGCGAGCCTGTCGCAGCCGCCGATGTCGCTGCCCCCGACCGGCACGCCCGGCACGCCCAGCACGACGGCCGCCAGCGGCATCCCGATCATCGTCGAGGAGTCGGGCAGCCGGCCCCGCGGCGCCCGCGCCGGCGATCTGATCGGCAGCCGCTACGTCGTCGAGGGCCAGCTCGGCCGCGGCGGCATGGGCCGGGTGCTGCGGGTCCGCCACCAGGTCCTCGGCAAGGCCTTCGCGCTCAAGCTGATCAAGGCGCCGATCGCGACCGACCCGCGCATCCGCGAGATGTTCTACCGCGAGGCCCGGCTGGCCTCGGCGCTGACCCACGACAACATCTGCTCGATCGTCGACTTCGGCCAGGACGCCGACTTCGGCCTGTTCATGGTCATGGAGCTGCTCGACGGCCAGACCGCGCACTCGCGGCTGCGCACCGGCGGCCGCTTCGCGCCCAAGGTCGCGTGCGACATCATGTGGCAGGTCTGCGAGGCGGTCCGCTACATCCACAGCCGCGCGATCCTGCACGGCGACATCAAGACCGAGAACATCTTCCTGGTCCGCGGCGCGTCGAGCCGGCGCACCGTCAAGCTGCTCGACTTCGGCCTGGCCCGCCCCGATCTCGGCAAGGGCACCGGCTCGGTCGACGGCACGCCCGAGTACCTGGCGCCCGAGCGCATCAAGGGCGCCCCGGCCAGCCCGGCGTCCGACATCTACGCGCTCGGCATCGTCCTGTTCGAGCTCTTGACCGGCAAGCTGCCGTTCACCGGCGAGCTCGACGAGGTCTTCAAGCAGCACCTGCGCGACACCGTGCCGGCGCCGTCCAAGCAGGTCGACGAGCCCATCGACGAGCGCGCCGACGAGATCGTCGCGCGCGCCACCGCGCGCGACCCCGCCGACCGCCACCCCGACGTCGCCGCGCTGATGTACGAGCTGCGCACGCTGATGAACATGCTCGGCATGGAGATCGGGCGGCGCCGCCCCGGCCCCACCGCCGACGGCGGCCGCGATCGCCGCGACGTCGACCACAAGGCCAAGGCCGCCGGCGAGATCTTCCAGTGGGTGCCGCTGCCGCTGGCCTGCGTCGACGGCCTCGGCAAGGTCCGGGTCGCCAACCAGGCCTTCCTCGACTTCATCGGCGTCGCCGGCGACGCCGGCGGCATCGAGCTGCGCGACTCGGGCTTCTGCGAGGTCTGCCCGACCCTGCTCGACGATCTGCAGACCGTGCTGGCCCGCCACGCCACGATCAAGCGGGTGATCGCGCTGTCCGAGGGCGGCGGCTCGGCGGTCGAGGCCGCGATCGTCATGTCGCCGGCGCCGAGCACCACCGAGGTCACCGCCGGCGAGATCCACCTGGCGCTCCATCCGCTGCGCTCGCTGCCGCCGCACAAGGACTGAGCGAGCTCGATGGCGCGCGCCAAGACGGCGACCAAGGCGACCGCCGGCCGCAAGCCGCGGGCGTCCAAGCCGCGGGCGCCCAAGCGCGCCGCCACGGCGCGCGCGACCCCGGCGCGCCCCCGCAAGACCCGCAAGCTCGGCCGCGCCACCTACCACCACGGCGATCTGCGGCGCGCGCTGGTCGACGCCGCGGTCGTGATCATCGCCGATCGCGGCGCCGAGGCGTTCACGCTGCGCGAGGCGGCGCGCCGGCTCGGCGTCAACCACCGCGCCGCGTACCGCCACTTCGCCGACAAGTCGTCGCTGCTGGCGGCGGTCGCCGAGCAGGGCTTCGCGGCGCTGATCGCGGGCACCCGCGCCGAGATCGCCGCCGCCGGCGCCAGCGACCCCGAGGAGCGCCTGCTCGCGATGGCGCGCGCCTACGTCGCGTTCGCCGACCAGCACCCCGCCCACTTCCGCGTCATGTTCGGGCCGCGCCTCAACGAGGCCGCCGATCAGCCGCTCGAGGCGCCGATCGCCGAGGCCTACGCCCTGCTCGAGGCCGAGATCCGCGCCGCGATCGCGCGCGCCGCCGGCGATCCGGGCGACGACGACGTCACCGACGCGCTGGTCGCGTTCTGGGCGGTGGTCCACGGCCTCGCCAGCCTGGTGCTGATGAAGCGGGTCAGGGTCCGCCGCGACCAGCTGCCGGCGTGGATCGACCGGGTCACGCGCCTGGCGGTCCGCGGCGTCACCGCGCGCGGCATGAGCGCCGACACCTTGATCTGAGCGAGGCGACGCGGTCGGTCAGAGGTCGCGGCCGAGGTGCAGCCCGACGCCCCAGGTGTTCATCGGCGCGACGACCTCGCCGAGCGCGGTGGTCGTCAGCACCAGGTCCTCGGCGCTGGTCATGCGGAAGGTCAGCCGCGCGTCGACGACGTAGCGGCCGAACCGGTACGCGGCGCCGAGGCCGACCGGCAGCTGGACCAGATCGTCGTGGTCCTTGACGTTGGCCCCCATGGCGCTGGTACCGGTGACGTCGTAGCGGCGCCAGCCGGCGCCGACGAACACGAACGGGGTGACCGGGCGCGGCGTGATGAAGTTGGCGCGGACCAGGATCTCGAGGCCGTTGCTGACCAGGGTCGCGTCGTCGGTCGGGTCCGAGGTGGCCATCGACGACACCGTGCCGACGTAGCCGGCCTCGAAGCCGATGTACGAGCGGGTCCCGGCCTCGGCGCGGACGTCCCAGCTGCCGGCGACGCCGCCGGAGTCGCGCATCTGGGCGCCGGCGAAGCCCTCGACGCCGCCGCCGACCGACACGGCCAGGCCGGCGGGGCCATCGGAGCCGGCGTCGTCGGGCTCGGCGCCGGCCACGCCCGGGCTCGCCAGGCACAACCCGCCGACACCGCCCGCCACGAGGCCCAGCCTGAGAAGAGTTCGGTGGAGCGATGGGGACGTCATGGCCGGGAGTCACAGCATCGGCCGTGCCATCCGCCAGGCGGCCAGACCGCCCCTGGGAGCCCCGGATCGGCCTCGGACGCGCATCGGGCGCGCGCAGCGACTGCGCGGCGCGCACGGGCTGCGTCATCCCCGCGCCCGCGCGAGACCGCTTCGTCGTTGCCACCGGCGCGCGACGACCGCCGGCTCGCCGCGCAGCCGCTCAGCCCGCCGACGCCGCGGCGGTCGGCGCGAGCCCGATGTAGCCCATGTGGACGCCGCCGGCCTTGCCGTCGCGGCGGTAGCTGAAGAAGCGCGCCGGCTCGCACCGCGTGCACGGCGGCGCCGCGTCGACGTGCGCGGCGTCGACGCCGGCGCGGGCCAGCACCGCCAGGGTCGCGACCCGCAGATCGAGGTGATCCTTGCGCGGCCCGGCCACGACGAGCCCCGGCAGCTCGCCGAACGCGGCGCGGAACTCGGCGACGACCTCGGGGCCGACCTCGAAGCAGCACGGCCCGATCGACGGACCGAGCGCGACCCGGATGTCCCCGGGGCGGGCGCCGAGCTCGACCATGCGGGCCACGACGTTGGCGGCGACGCCGCCGACGGTGCCGCGCCAGCCGGCGTGGCAGGCGCCGCACACCCGCGCCACCGGGTCGGCGAACACCATCGGGATGCAGTCGGCGGCGAACGCGCCCAGCACCGGCCCGGGGTGATCGCAGACCAGGCCGTCGAACTCGGGTGGGTCGGGCAGCGGCTCGCCGACCCGCCACACCTCGGTGCCGTGGACGTGCTTGGTGACCTGGAGCTGGTCCGGGTCGTAGCCGACGTGGGCGGCGAGGATGCGCCGGTTGCGATCGACGGTCTCGGGATCATCACCCCAGCGCATGCCGAGGTTGAGCGAGGCCCGCGGCCCGGTCGACACCCCGCCGGTGCGCTCGGGGAAGCCGTGCAGGAAGCCGTCCGGGATCACCGGAGATCGATAGATGCGGATGTCGTCCGCCATGCTCCTCGTTACACCGGATGGGCCGCGCGGGCCACTCCCGGCCACCGCGCCGATCGGGGTGTATGGTGACCTCGGCCGCCAGCCGCGGCCGAGGAGGCCAGCGTGTCCGAGATCCGCTTCGACAACCGCGTCGCGATCATCACCGGGGCCGGCGGCGGCCTGGGCAGGACCTACGCCCTGGAGCTGGCGCGCCGCGGCGCCCGCGTCGTCGTCAACGACCTCGGCGGCGCCACCGACGGCAGCGGCAGCTCGACCACCGCCGCCGATCGGGTCGTCGACGAGATCCGCGCCGCCGGCGGCCAGGCGGTGGCCAGCCACGACTCGGTCGCGACCCCGGCGGGCGGCGCCGCCATCGTCGAGACCGCGGTGCGCGAGTTCGACGGCGTCGACATCGTCATCAACAACGCCGGGATCCTGCGCGACCGCACCTTCGCCAAGCTGGCGCCCGCGGATCTCGACGCGGTGCTCGACGTCCACCTGCGCGGCGCGTTCCACGTGTCGCAGCCGGCGTTCCGGGTCATGAAGGATCGCGGCTACGGTCGCTTCCTGTTCACGTCGTCGGGCGCCGGCATCTTCGGCAACTTCGGCCAGAGCAACTACGGCGCCGCCAAGATGGGCCTGGTCGGGCTGTCCAACGTGCTCGCCGTCGAGGGCGCGCGCGGCAACATCAAGTCCAACGTGATCGCGCCGATCGCGCGGACCCGGATGACCGAGCAGCTGCTGGGCCCGCTGGCCGAGCTGCTCGACCCCGAGCAGGTCATGCCGCTGGCCTGCTACCTGGTCTCCGACGAGTGCAACCTGACCCACGAGGTCTTCTCGGTGGGCGGCGGTCGCTACGCGCGCATCTTCATCGGCCTGTGCCAGGGCTGGGTCGCCGGCAAGGGCGAGCGGCCGTCGCTCGAGGACGTCCGCGATCACATGAAGTCGATCATGAGCACCGACGGCTTCATCATCCCCGGCGCGATCAACGACGAGATGGCGGTCCTGATGAGCGCGCTGCGCTAGCTTGGCGCCGGTCCCCGATCCGGGTACACCCCGGGGCGTCGGCGGCGGCCCGCGCGGCCGCCGCGTCGGCGCCGCCGCCCCCTCCCTGGCGTTCCCCGCGCCGTGGTACGGTCGCGTCATGATCGCCTTCGAGGAGCTGTCCGCCGCGCTGGACCGCTGGCGCACCCGCAACGGCCTGCCGCTGGCCACCGTCGAGGTCCCGGCCTCGGCGGCGCGGGAGATGGCACCCCTGCCGGTCGCCGCGGCCGCTGCGACGATGCCGCGACCCGGCACCGACGGTGACGTGGTGTCGCTGGGCGACGCCGACGTCGTCGACGACGCCGATCTGTACGCCGACGAGGGCGACGACTTCGCGATGAGCTTCGCCGGCAACCCGGTCGGCGCCGTGGCCGGTCAGATCGGCGGATCCGCACCCGACGCCTACGGCGACGCCGGCGTCGCGGCGCCCGACGAGGCGACCTCGATCGGCGCGATGCCCGCGCCCTACGCCGCCGCGCCGGACGGCTACGCCGCCCCCGACCCCTACGCCGCCGCCCCCGACCCCTACGCCGCCGCGCCGGACGGCCACGCCGCCCCCGACCCCTACGGCGCCGCCCCCGACCCCTACGCCGCCGCGCCCGAGGCGGAGGCGGCCTACCCGGCCGAGGGCCAGCCTGGCTGGGTCGACCCGGCCTACGGCGAGCCCGGCGATCCCGAGCCCGTCGCGGGCTACGCCGACGCCGTCGCGGCCGCGGATCCCGACGACGACTACGCCAACATGCCGCCGACCCCCCCGCCGCCGGCGCCGCCCGGCTACGACACGCTCGACGGCGGCGACGACGTCATCGAGGAGCTGCCGGCTCCCGAGGACGCGACCGTGGTCGGCGACGACGACCGCCGGTGAGCCGCCGCTGGCGCCTCGCCGGCTCGCCCGGTCAGGCTCGGATCGTCGACGCGGCGCCGTGCCCGGCGCCGTCGCCGGCGAGTGACGACCTCGCCGTCATCGAGGTCGAGGCGGTCAGCCTCGGGCCGCTACCGTGGGCGCGCGACGCCGCCTGCCCCGGCCTGGCGGTGGTCGGCCAGGTCGTCGAGGCCGGCCCGGGCGGCCGCCACGTCGACGGCCGGCGCGTGCTGGTCGGGACCCACCACCCGTGCGGCGAGTGCGACGTGTGCCGCCGCGGCGGCGCCGCGGTGTGCCCGCAGCGCCGCGCCCTCGGCGTCGACCAGGGCGGCCTGGCCGAGCGCGTCGTCGTGCCGGCGCGCTGGCTGGTCGCGCTCGACGGCGAGCTCGCGGTGCCCGGCGCCGCCGCCGCGGTGGTGCTCGGCCACGACGCCGCGCTGGCGTACGCGCTGTACGCGCGGGCCGGCGTCGGGCCGCGCGAGCCCACCGTCGTCGTCGGCGACGACGCGACCGCGCGCCTGCTGGTCGACGTGCTCGCCGCCAAGAGCGCGCCCCCCGGTCGTCATCACCGACGACGCGGCGCTGGCCGGTCACGCCGAGGCCCGCGGCGGCGCCGCCCTGGCGCCGGCGCCGGACGCGTCGCTGCCGACGCGGCTCGCCGCGCTGCTGGCGGCGCGCGGCCACGGCGCGCGACCGGCGCGCCTGTTCGAGACCAGCGGCGGCGCGGCGGCGCGCGCGCCGCGCGGTCGCGCTGGCCGGTCCGCGCGCGACCCTGACCCTGGCGGCGCCGCCGGGCGCCGCCAGCGCTCGACCTCGCGACCGCGCTGGCCGACGAGGTCGCGGTGGTCGGGGTCGCCGGCTGCCACCCGGATCTGCTGCCCGAGCTGGTGGCGCTGGCGGTCCGCGGCGAGCTCGACGTCGCCGGCGCGGCCGCGGTGGTGACGCTCGACGGCCTGGCCGCGGCGGTCGACGCGCGGGCGACGACCACCGCGCCGACCGCGCTGGTGGTCGACCTGCGCTGACGCCGACCGGCCGGCCCGGCGCCGCCTACAGCACGAACGCGAGGACGACGCCGATCGCGATCAGCACGCCGACGCCGATCACGATGAAGATGACGTTGCGGCCGCCCTTCATCTCGCCGACCAGCTCGCGCTCGGACACCGACGCGGCCGGGCTGACCTGATCGTCGCGGATCGCGTTCATCATCGACGTCGAGCCGGTCCGCAGGCTGTACTTCTCGGCGTCGCTGCCGCTGATCGTCCCGTCGTCGGTGTAGCGATCGTCGATGGGCAGCGTGTCGGCCTTGTCGACCGCGTTGACGTCGCTGGCGGCCTCCTCGGCCGCGGCGGCGTCGAGCTCGCCCTTCTTGAACCACATCGTCTCGCGGAACTTGCCCTTGGCGTCCTTCTTCTTGTCCTTCTTGGCCTCGTCCGCCTTCTTCTTGCCGGCGGCGCCACCGCCGACCTTGGGCGCCGCGACGCTGGGCGCCGCGGGCGCGGCCGGAGCCGCCTGCGCCGCCGCCGCGCCCATCGGCGCCGCGGCCTCGCGCATCGCCGCGGCGGGCGCGGCCCAGGGCGACGCCGGCTGCGCGGGCGCGGGCGCGGCGACCGGTGCAGGCGCAGGCGCAGGCGCGGCGACCGGCGCCGACGCGAGCGCAGCGACCGGCGCGGGTGCAGCGACCGGCGCCGACGGCTCCGCCGGCAGCGGCGAGCCCGTCTGCGGCATCGTCATGTCGTGGGCGATCGACGCGGTCGCGACCGCGTGATCGAGCGCCGCGGCGTCACGCAGCGCCTCGGCCGGGATCGCGACGTCCATCTGCTTGGTGCGGGCCTCGTTGGCCGGCCCCGACGCCCCGGCGCCGAAGCCGCCGAAGCCCATCAGCGTCTGCGCCAGCTCCTTGGGCTTGCCGGCCTTGCCGAACGGCGCGGTCGAGCCGACGCCGCCCTCGGGCCCGCGCGCGACCCGCTCGATCTCGTCGATGAACTGGCGCAGCGTCAGGTAGCGCCGCGCGGCGTTGCGCTCGAGCGACTTGCCGACCACGCCGTCGACGTCGGCGCCGAGCGCGGCGTGCTTCGACGGCGGATCGACCTGCCCGGCCAGGTGCGCCTGCAGGACCTCGTCGACGGCGCCGACGTGCGGCGGCCGGCCGGTGAGCAGGAAGTAGTAGATCGCGCCCAGCGAGTAGATGTTGCCGCGCTGATCGACCGGCTTGCCCTCGATGGCCTCGGGGGCGACGTACTCGGCGACGCCGGCGGCGCGGGCCCCCGGCGTCGGCACGCAGAAGTTGATCAGCTTGATGTTGGCCTGGGTGACCAGGATGTTCTTGGGCGACAGGTCGCGGTGGACGACGCCGACCTTGGCGGCCTCGATGAGGCCCTCGCCGATCGCGACCACCAGCTCGCTGGCGCGCTGGGCGTCGACCGGGCCGCTGGCGCCGATGAGCTCGCCCAGATCGCGGGCGCCCTCGACCAGCTCGGTCGCGATGAACAGCTGCTCGCCGGTGCGGCCCGAGCCCAGCACGCGCACGACCGCCGGGTGCTGGACCCGCTCGAGCTGCTTGAGCTCGCGCTCGATGCGCTGCGCGACCGCGGGGATCGCCATGACCTCCGCGGACACCAGCTTGATCGCCACCGCGGCGCCGTCCTTGCGGTCGACCGCGCGGTGCACGGGCCCCGTGGTGCTGCCACCGATCTGGGGGCCGAGCTCGAAGCGACCGCCGATCAGGCCGTCGGTGGCCGGAGAAGCCGGCTCGTCGGCTGCCACCAGCCGCCCCGCGTCCACGGGGCAGAAGTTGGCGTCATCAGCGAAGTTTTTTCCGCACTTGGGGCAGCGCTTCATGAGGCGGGCGTCCCTTGCAATTGCGCGAATCGTAAGGATATCCGGACGGATTTGCAACATCGCCACCGGGTCGATTCCCGAGTGCGGTCGCGAGGTTGACAGCAGGCGCTGCTCCGGTTAGAGATCGCGGCTCTCGCGAAGGAGCCGGACCATGGCCTCGTTTACCAAGATCAGCGAAACCAAGCGCAAGCGCAACCACCGCAACATGGGCCGTCGCCGCAAGGCGGCGCTCAGCCGCCGCTCGACCCTGACCGCCGCCGAGCTGTTCGCCGCGTGCGGCGAGCCGGGCAAGCCCGCGCCGGTCGCCGCGCCCACCACCAAGTGACCCGCGGCTGGCCACGGCCAGCCCCGCCACGTCCCGGCGCCCGACGCGGGCGCCCCCTCGCAGGCTGCTGAACAAGCAGCCTGTCCGGCGTTTCGGCGCCGCCGCGGCGTCACGCCGCCCGGGGCGAGGCGCACCTCGAGCGCTCGACCGACAGCCGTCGGAGAGCTGCCGCAAGACGAACCGGGACGCGTCGCCGGGTCGACCTGCGGCGGGACCGGCCTGGCTAGCGGATGACCGCGAGCCGCGGCGACCGCTTGGGCTTCGACAGCACCCCGGCGGCGACGCCCAGCGCGGTGCGGGTCGCGATGTCCATGAACCGCTGCGCGTTCTCCGAGTCCGGCGCCGCGATCGTCACCGGCACGCCGGCGTCGCCGCCGTAGCGGATCCGGGTGTCGATCGGGATCTCACCGAAGAACGGCGCGCCGACCTCCTGGGCCAGGCGCTTGCCGCCGCCGTGGCTGAAGATCTCGTCGTGGTGCCCGCAGGCCGGGCACTTGTAGAAGCTCATGTTCTCGATGATGCCGAGCACCGGGATCTCGACCTTCTCGAACATCGCGATGCCCTTGACGACGTCGACGATCGACACCTCCTGGGGCGTCGTCACCATCACCGAGCCGGCGATCGGGATCAGCTGCGACAGCGACAGCTGGACGTCGCCGGTGCCCGGCGGCAGGTCGCAGATCAGGTAGTCGAGGTCGCCCCACACCACGTCGGCGAGGAACTGCTGCAGCAGGCGGTGGACCATCGGGCCGCGCCACACCACCGCCTCGCCCTTCTCGACGAAGAACCCGACCGAGATGACCTTGATGCCGTGGTGCAGCGCCGGGATGATCTTCTGCTCCGGCGTCGTCCCCGGCGGCCGCTCGGGCGCGCCCAGCATCGTCGGGATCGACGGTCCGAAGACGTCGGCGTCGAGCAGGCCGACCTTGGCGCCGTGACGGGCCAGCGCCAGCGCCAGGTTGACCGCGACCGTCGACTTGCCGACGCCGCCCTTGCCGGCGGCGACCGCGATGACGTTCTTGGGCCCGACCAGCGTCGCCTTGTCGCTGGGCGCCGGCAGGTACGCGGTCTCGACCTCGGGGATCACCGTGACCTGCTTGGCGCCGGCGCCCTCGAGCGCGGTCTCGATCCGGGTCGCGAGCTCGCGGCGCTGCGCCTGCGGGTAGGCGTGGGTCGGGATCGCGATCTTGACCAGGACCTCGTCGCCGGACGGCGAGATCTCGCAGGCCTTGAAGATGCGCCAGGACACGATGTCGTGCTCGAGCGCGGGATCGATCACCGAGGACAGCACGTCACGGACGCGTGCCTCGTCGAGCTTGGTCATCAGTTCACTCCTCGTCGGGCGACCGGCTCACGCCAGGTGGCCCATGCGGGTCTTCTTGGCCGCCAGGTACTCGGCGTTCTCGGCGGTGACCTCGACCCAGTGCGGCTCCTGGGCGGAGACCCGGACGCCGGCCTGCTCGAGGCCGGCGATCTTGCCCGGGTTGTTGGTCATCAGCCGCACCGACGCCACGCCGAGATCCTGGAGGATGCCGGCCGCGATGTCGTAGCTGCGCAGGTCGGCGTCGAAGCCGAGCTGCAGGTTGGCGTCGACGGTGTCGTGGCCCTCGTCCTGGAGGGCGTAGGCGCGGATCTTGTTGCCGAGGCCGATGCCGCGGCCCTCCTGGACCAGGTACACCAGCACGCCGCGGCCCTCGGCGGCGATGCGCTCGAGGGCGGCGTCGAGCTGGGCGCGGCAGTCGCACCGCTTGCTGCCGAGCACCTCGCCGGTGAAGCACGACGAGTGGACGCGGGTGAGGACGTCGTCGCCGGTGACGTCGCCCATCACCATCGCGACGTGCTCCTCGGCGGCGCCGCCGCTGACGATGCTGCCACCGGGTCCCGCGGCCTCGCCGGTCCGGTACACCGCCAGGCGGAACTCGCCGTGCGGGGTGGGCAGGCGGGCGTCGGCGTACCGGGACAGAGGCAGGGACATCGGATGGGCGAATCTATGGCCCCTGGGGGGGTCGGCGTCAAGCGACGCGTCGCGGCGAGCGCGCCTCGCATCCTGGCGACAAGCCAGCGAAAACAGCGCGTTGACAGCCCTCGGGGCCGCGCCTATGTTTCGTCCATGGCCGTCCGCGAAGTCGTCGTGTGGCCGGACCCCCGGCTGCGCCAGGAAACCCAGGTCGTCGACCAGGTCGACGATCGGGTCCGCGCGCTCTATCGCGACCTCTGCGACACCATGTACGCGGAGAACGGGCTGGGGATCGCCGCCATCCAGATCGGAGACCCCACCAAGATGTTCCTGGTCGAGCCCAAGCTGGCGGGCCGCGACGAGAACGATCTGCCGGTGGCGTTCATCAACCCCGAGGTCCTGTGGGCGTCGGAGGAGACCCAGCTGTCCGACGAGGGCTGCCTGTCGTTCCCCGACATCTACGTCGAGGTCGAGCGGCCGATGCGGGCCCGGATGCGCGCGATGGATCTCGACGGCAACATCTTCGAGATCGAGGGCGAGGGCCTCCTGGCGCGCTGCCTGCTCCACGAGCTGGATCACCTCACCGGCAAGCTGCTGGTCGACTTCGTCGGGCCGCTCAAGCGCCAGATGATCAAGCGCAAGCTGCAGAAGGCCGCGGCCCGCGCCGCCGACGGCTAGCGTGCCCAGCACCGATCCTGGCGCGATGACGCCGCCCGGCCCCGACGCCGTGTTCGTGCGCGGCATCGAGTTCGAGGGCAACCACGGCTACACCGCGGCCGAGCGGCGGTCGACCCGCCGGTTCCGCGTCGAGCTGGTCATGGAGCTGCCCCTGACCGCGGCGTCGCAGTCGGACCGCATCGCCGACACCGTCGACTACTTCAAGGTCTCCGAGCTCGCGGTGTCGATCGGCACCGGCTCGACGTTCCGCCTGCTCGAGCGCCTGGCCGGCGAGATCGGCCGCGCCATCCAGGAGCACTACCCGCGGGTCGCGGTGACGGTCGTGCTCGAGAAGCTGTCGCCGCCCTGCCCCGGCGTGCCGGCGGCGTCGGGCGTGCGCCTGCACCTGCCGGCGCGCGACCGCCGGTAGCGTCGGGACGCGGCCGCGCGCGGCGCGCCGCCGGCTACTCGACCAGCTTGAGGTGCGACGGCCGGCGCGACCGCGGCGGCTTGTCGCCGCCGTCATCGCCGGCGCCGTTGCCCTCGCCGGGCACCGGGCCGACCCCGGTGCCGCCGGCGCCGTCGGTGCGCAGCTCGACCGAGGCCGGGCGCGGCCGCGGCGGCGGCACCAGCAGGACCTCGGGGACGTCCTCGGGCCACACCATGCCGCGCTGCTCGCCCTCGACGACCGCGGCATAGACCGCGGCCCAGGTGACCGCGCAGTGGAACGGCACGCCGCCGAAGGTCAGCGTGCCCGAGATGCCGGCCTCGTCGACCAGCAGGTCGACGATCGCCGGGGTCAGGCCGTAGCCGAAGCGCAGCACCAGCTTGGGGTCGCCCATCAGCCGGGCCGGGATCGTGATGTCGTCGCGCCGGGCGTCGATGTGCAGCAGCACCGCGCCGCGCTCGAGCAGCTGCTCGACCGAGGTCCGCTTGTCGGGCGACGCCGGGGTCTCGGCGTCGATCAGCGTGCCGGCGGGCTCGACGCCGTCGGGCTCGCCGCCGGCGAGGTCGACGAACTCGGCGTGGTCGATGAGGCCGGCGTCGAGGGCGTCGCGGAGGATCGCCGACGGCCGCGCGCCGGCGGCCCGGGTCACGCGCTCGACCACGCGCTCGCACCGCGCCGCGTGCTTGAGCAGCGCGCCGTGGACGTCGAGCGGCCCGATCTCGTCGCGCCGCCACGAGGCCAGCGCCTGCTCGACCTCGACCAGCGAGGCCGCGACGCGGTGCTCGAGCAGCGCGGTCACCACCGCCTGGATGCGGGCGAGCTTGTCGGCGTCGCGGTCGGACATGTGGGGCCTACATACCCCCCGATCGGGCCGGGGTAAAGGCCCTAACCCGGCTGCGGTTCCACGAGGTCGGCGATCAGGTCGCGGATCGACGCCGGGACCTCGACGCTGACGAACCGCGCCAGATCGGTCACCGCACACACCACCTTGCCCTCGGCGGCCTGGACCCGGCTCACCGCGGCGCGCTCGGCGGTGGCCGGCTCGGCGGCCCGCCACACCCGGTAGCGAAACGTCAGCGACCTCGCGCCCAGGCGCGCCACCGTCACCTCGATCTCGACGGTGTCGCCGAACCGCAGCGGGTGCTGGTAGTCGGCCTCGGCGTGGACCGCGGGGAAGCCGATGCGATCACGGTCGAGGACGTCGACGTAGGCGCGGGCGCCGAGGCGCTGCCGGAACAGCTCCTCGAACGCGAGGTGGAACAGGTGGAAGAACCGCGGGTAGTAGACGATGCCCGCGTGGTCGACGTCGGAGAAGCGCACCGGGGTGGTGAAGACGAACGCCATCGCGCCGACTAGACCACGAAAGCCGGGCGGCGCGCGGCCGGTGAGACGCCCTCGCCGCGCGCGTGCTCGAATCAGCCGGCGCCGCGCTTGCGGACGTCGGGGTTCTCGTCGAGCCAGGCCTGGAGGCTCTCCTCGGTGATCTCGACGACCAGATCCTCGTCGGCGACGCAGGCCTGGCAGCCCAGCCGCGACTCGGGCCGGACGTCGAAGGCCTTGTCCATGATGTCGTCCTCCTTGTCCGCGACCTCGGGCAGGGAGTCGATGCCCTGCTGGACCCAGACGTGGCAGGTCGAGCACGCCAGGTTGCCGCCGCAGGCGTGGCCGACCCGGGCGCCGCAGTGCTCGGCGGCGTCGAGGATGGTCGTGCCGGGCGTGACCTCGACGGTCAGCGGCTGGTCGGCGATCCCCTGCGGGTTGAGGAAGGTGATGCGGGGCATGGGTCAGCGTCCGTCCGGCGGCTCGTGGGCGTGATCGTGGTCGGGGTCGTGGTCGTGGTCGTGGTCGCCCGGGTGAACGTGGGCGAGGCTGTGGTCGACGTCGTCGACGGTGCGACCGCGCATCGCCGCCTCGATGACCCGGTTCATGCGGGCCTGGGCGAACGGCTTGGACGCCAGGTCGAGGGCCTCGACGCCGGCGCGGATCGCCAGGTGATCGTCACCCGCGGCGAGCCGGCGCAGCTCGACGATCGCGGCCTCGGTGGCGGCGCGGACGTCGTCGGTGAGCAGGCCGTCGTCGCCGTCGATCGCGGCGCGGGTGGCGGCCAGGATGCGCTCGGCCTCGACCCGCTCGATCTGCAGGTTGCGGCGCTGCAGGTCGTCCTCGGCGTGGTCGAACGAGTCGAGCAGCATCTGCTCGATCTCCTCGTCGGTGAGGCCGTACGACGGCTTGACCTCGATCGACGCCTCGACCCCGGACACCTGCTCGCGGGCGGTGACCCGCAGGATGCCGTCGGCGTCGATCATGAACGTGATCTCGGCGCGGGCCATGCCGGCGACCGCGGGCGGGATGCCGCGCAGGACGAAGCGCGCCAGCGACCGGCAGCCCTCGACGGTCTCGCGCTCGCCCTGGAGCACGTGGATGTCGAAGCCGGTCTGGTTGTCGGCGTAGGTCGTGAAGGTCTGGCTGGCGCCGCACGGGATCGTCGAGTTGCGGTGGATCAGCTTCTCGACCACGCCGCCCATCATCTCGATGCCGAGCGACAGCGGGATGACGTCGAGCAGCACGACCTGCTGCTCGCCGCCGCCCAGCACCTCGGCCTGGACCGCGGCGCCCAGCGCGACGACCTGGTCGGGATCGAGGTCGCACAGCGGCTCGCGGCCGAACAGCTCGGCGACGTAGGCGCGGACCACCGGCGACCGGGTCGAGCCGCCGACCAGGATGACGCCGTCGAGCTCGCCGGCGTCGAGCTCGGCGTCCTTGAGGACGCGGCGGCAGGCGCGGCCGGTGCGGTCGAGCAGCGGCCGGGCCAGCGCGGCCAGCTCGGCGCGGGTGACCCGGCGCTCGATCGCGCGACCGTCGGCCAGGGACAGCGTGAACAGGGCCTCGTCGGCGTCGGTCAGGCGCTCCTTGACCGCGCGCGCGGCGGTGACCGCGCGGCGGGCCAGGCGCCGCTGCGCCAGCGCCGCGCCGGCGGCGGCGCCGGCCTCGGTGTCGGCGGCCAGGTCGATCGTCACGCCGGCCTCGGCCAGCAGGTGGGCCGCGATCGCGCGGTCGAGATCGTCGCCGCCGAGCGCCGAGTCGCCGCCGGTGGCGCGGACCTCGAAGACGCCGTCGACCAGCTTGAGGATCGAGACGTCGAAGGTGCCGCCGCCGAGATCGTAGACCGCGTACAGGCCGCGGGAGCCGCGGTCGAGGCCGTAGGCCAGCGCCGCCGCGGTGGGCTCGGCGAGCAGGCGCAGGACCTCGAGGCCGGCCAGGCGGCCGGCGTCGCGGGTGGCCTGGCGCTGGGCGTCGTCGAAGTACGCCGGCACGGTGATGACGACGCCCTCGATGGCGCCGCCGACCGCGGCGGTGGCGCGGGCCGCGACCGCGCGCAGGATGTCGGCCGAGACCTCGACCGGGGTGATCTCGCGGCGGGCGTCGCCGGCGCCGACCACGAAGCGGACCATGCGGCCGTCGTCGGGGGCGAGCTCGTAGGGCAACAGCGCGCGCTGGCTGGCCAGGTCGCGCAGGCCGCGCCCGACGAACCGCTTGACCGAGACGATCGTGTCGCGCGGGTGCTCGGCGGCGAGCTCGGCGGCGCGGTGGCCGACGACGACGCCGTCGGCGCCGTAGTGGACGATCGACGGCACCAGCGCGGCGTCGTCGCCGGCGGTCGCGTCGCCGCCGGTGATCACCGTCGGCGTGCCGTCGACGACGTGCGCGACCAGGCTGTTGGTCGTGCCCAGGTCGATCCCGACCACCCGCTTGCGGCACGCCTCCTTGATCTGGGACTCGCCGGGCTCGGCGATCTGCATCAGCATCTCAGGCCTCCTCGTCGTCGAGGGCGGCGTCACACTCCTCGAGGTAGCGGGCCAGGTAGCGCAGCTCGATCAGCGTGCGCTTGACCCGCGGCAGCGCGTCGGCGCGGCCGGCGGCGTCGTCGCCCTCGACCGCGGCGAACAGCGGGATCAGGGCGTCGAGCAGGCCGCGGTGGCGCCGGCGCATCTCGGCTTGCAGGCGCGCGACCTCGTCGAGCTTGCCGGCGACCCGCGCCTCGGCCAGCTCCTCGCGCAGCTCGAGGATCTCCATCAGGAACGCGGCGTCGTCGAGGCGCTCGTTGTCGCCGATGAAGACGCCGTGGCGGTTGAGCAGGTACTCGGCGCGCCGCACCGGCTGGCGCAGCGTCTGGTAGGCGTCGTTGAGCTGCATCGACCGCTGCAGCGCGGCCACCCGCTCGCTGGCCGCCGCGGTGGCGAACCGGTCCGGGTGGACCTCGCGGGTCCGGTCGAGGTACGCGGCCTCGATCGCGGGCCGGGCCAGGTCGAAGCGCTCGGGCAGGCCGAGCAGCTCGAAGTAACTACCGCTCATGTCGTCTCGCTGGGGTCTCGCCGCGGGCGTGGCCGCCGACGCGGCGCCGCCCGCCGCCTAGAACTGGACCGACTCGCCGCAGCCGCAGGAGCCCTTGACGTTCGGGTTGTTGAACTTGAACCCGTGGCCCATCATGCCGCGCACGAAGTCGAGCTGCATGCCGCCGAGGTAGACCAGGCTCTTGGGGTCGACGACGACCTTGACGCCGAACGCCTCGAAGACGCGATCGCTGGGGCGCAGCTGATCGGCCCACTCGAAGACGTACGAGAACCCGGTGCAGCCGCCGCCGCGGATGCCGACGCGGATCGCCGCGTCGGCGGTGCCGCGCTTGTCGCGCTGCTTGGCGATCTCCTGGGCCGCGGCCTCGGTGATCTCGATGCTCTTGCCGGGCGTCGAGGCCGGGGTCGCGGACGGAGCCGGCGCGGCCGGCGTGGCGGAGGGCGTCGTGGTCATGGCGCTAGCGTGCATGGCGCTTCTTGTAGTCATCGATGGCGGCCTTGATCGCATCCTCGGCGAGCACCGAGCAGTGGATCTTGACCGGGGGCAAGTTGAGCTCCTCGACGATCTGCGTGTTCTTGATCGTCTCGGCCTGCTCGAGGGTCATGCCCTTGATCATCTCGGTAGCCAGGGACGACGACGCGATCGCCGAGCCGCAGCCGAAGGTCTTGAACTTGGCGTCGGTGATGACGCCGTCCTTGACCTTGATCTGCAGCCGCATGACGTCGCCGCACGCGGGCGCGCCGACCAGGCCGGTCCCGATCTCCTCGTCACCCTTGTCGAAGGTGCCGACGTTGCGGGGGTTCTCGTAGTGCTCGATGACCTTGTCGCTGTACGCCATGGTCGTTCTCCAGAAGTTCGGGTCGTGCTGCCGGGTGGCAGTGGCTGGTTCGGAAGGGAAGCGAGAGGCCCCATCTCGGATGGGGGGTGGGGGAGCTAGCTCCCCCCACGTGCGATCAATGCGGGGTCCACTGGATCGACGCGATGTCGATGCCGTCCTGGTGCATCTCCCACAGCGGGGACAGCTCGCGCAGCCGGTTGACCGACTTCACGACCAGGTCGACGACGTAGTCGACCTCGTCCTCGGTGTTGAAGCGGCCCAGGCCGAAGCGGATCGAGGTGTGGGCCAGCTCGTCGCCGACGCCGAGCGCGCGCAGCACGTACGACGGCTCGAGCGACGCCGACGTGCACGCCGAGCCCGACGACACCGCGACGTCCTTGAGCGCCATCAGCAGCGACTCGCCCTCGACGAACGCGAACGAGATGTTGAGGTTGCCGGGCAGCCGGCGCTCCATCGAGCCGTTGACGTAGGTCTCGGTCAGCTGCGAGGTGATGCCGCGGTAGAGGCGGTCGCGCAGCGCGCGCATGCGCAGCGCCTCGGTCTCCATCTCGGCCGCGGCCAGCTCGCAGGCCTTGCCGAAGCCGACGATCAGCGGCACCGCGAGGGTGCCCGAGCGCATGCCGCGCTCGTGGCCGCCGCCGTCGATCATCGGATCGAGCCGGACCCGCGGCTTGCGGCGCACCCACAGCGCACCGACGCCCTTGGGCCCGTACATCTTGTGCGCCGACAGCGACACCAGATCGAGCTTCATCTCGTGGACGTCGATGGGGACCTTGCCGGCGCCCTGGACGGCGTCGGAGTGGAACAACGTCTTGGGGTTCTTGGCCTTGATCGCGGCGCCGATCGCGGCGAGGTCCTGGACCACGCCGATCTCGTTGTTGGCCAGCATGATGCTGACCAGCAGCGTCTTGGGGCCGACCGCCTCGGCGACCTGCTCGGGCGTGACCAGGCCGTCCTTGCCGGGCTTGAGGTAGGTGACCTCGTAGCCCTCGCGCTGCATGCGCTTGCAGGAGTCGAGGATCGCCTTGTGCTCGGTCTCGAGCGTGACGATGTGGTTGCCCTGCTTGCGATAGAAGGACGCGACGCCCTTGATCGCGAGGTTGTCGGCCTCGGTGGCGCCGGAGGTCAGGACGATCTCCTTGGCCTCGCCGCCGATCAGCGCGGCGATCTGGCCGCGCGCCGCCTCGACCGCGGCCTCGGCGGTCCAGCCGAAGACGTGGTTGCGGCTGGCGGCGTTGCCGAACATCGTCGTGAAGTACGGCACCATGGTCTCGACCACGCGCGGATCGACCGGCGTCGTCGAGTGGTTGTCCATGAAGATGGGGAGCTGGACGGCCATGTCAGTTGGTTCCTGGGTCGCGCGAGGTGAGGACCCCGACCGGGACGTCGAAGTCACGGGCCGGCTCGGGATCGGGCTTGCGGGACAGCCCGGCGAACAGCTGCGGGGTCTGATCGCGGTGGTGCCCGTGGTGGTCGCAGGTGCCGCACGCGTGCGGCGTGTAGACCGGGGTGCAGGTGTCGCAGGAGTCGAGGTAGGCGACCGCCTCGAGCAGGTCGTTCTCGATGACCTGCAGCTGCGCGACCTGGTCGCGGATCTGGCGGAGCTTCTCGGCGAACACCGCGCGCGCCCGGGTGGTGGCGTCGCGGCCGGTGCTGGCCTCCTGGAAGTCGCGGATGAAGCCCTGGATCTCCGACAGCGTGAAGCCGATGGCCTGAAGCTTGACGATCCAGTGGATGCGGTCGACCGCGTCCTCGCCGTAGAGGCGAAAGCCGCCGTCCGACCGCGCGGCCGGCTCGAGCAGGCCCAGCTCCTCGTAGAGGTGCATCGCCCGGACGGTCTTGCCGGCCATCTTGGCGAGCTCCCCCACGCGCATCAGCTTGGGGGTCTTGGGGTCTTCGGCGGTCGACATCTCGAACTCTAACGTTCACGTGAGGGTTTGACGTGAACAACGGGACTATGGGTGGTTAGCCCGGGCCTGTCAAGCCAAGGCTCACCCACGCGTGAGGTTCTGGGATCGGACCGCGGCCGGGGCGGCGCGCCCCCATGGCGGCGCTTCGCCAAGCACTTCGATAGCCCTGCCCCAACCCCGCGAGATCTCGCGGCGGCGGCGCTCAGCTCGCGGTGGCGATGGCCTCGTAGGCCCGGATGACCGTCACCTTGATCTGGCCGGGGAAGGTCAGCTCCTCGCTGACCCGCTCGGCGATCTCGGACGACAGCTCGACCACGCGGACGTCGTCGACGTCGCGCTCCCGGACGTAGACCCGCAGCTCGCGGCCGCCGTGGACGGCGTGGGCGTCGAGCACGCCGCGGTAGCTGCGGCCGATGCGCTCGAGATCCTCGACCTTGGTCGAGAAGCCTTCGGTGGCCTCGCGGCGGGCGCCGGGGCGGGCACCGCTCATCGCGTCGGCGGCGGCGACCAGGTAGGCGTAGACCGAGTTGGGCGGCTCGTCGGCGTGGTGGGCGCCGATCGCGTTGGCGACCAGCTCGGGCTCGCCGAGGCGGCGCGCGATGTCGGCGCCGATGACCGCGTGCGAGCCCTCGATCTTGTGGGTCAGCGCCTTGCCGATGTCGTGCATCAGGGTGGCGCGGCGGGCCAGCTTCTCGTCGAGGCCGAGCTCGGCGGCCATCATGCCGGCGAGGAACGAGGCCTCGACCGCGTGCAGCCACTGGTTCTGGGTGTAGCTGGTGCGGTAGTTGAGCGCACCGACCAGCTCGACGATCTCGGGGTGCGCGCGCGGCACCTCGAGCACCTGGAACGCCTTCTTGCCGAGCGTCCGGATCTCCTGCTCGAGCTGGGTCCGGATCTTGGTCGCGAACTCCTGGGGCTGGTTGCGGGCCTCGGCCGCGGCCTGCGGCTTCTTGGCCAGCTTGGCCAGGGCGCGCCTGGCCACCTCGCGGCCGACGCCGTCGAGGCCGTCGAGGCGGACCGCGCCGTGATCCTCGGCCAGCAGGAGCTGGACGTTGGCGACCTGCTCGATCGCGTGGTGGACCGAGCCGTCGTCGGCGACCAGCACCTCGGCGACCGCGGGCTCGATGCGGATGTTGGAGATGTTGCGCTCGGTGAGGAAGTGGTTCTGGTAGCGGCCGGCCGCGATCTCCATGGCGCGGCGCGCCTCGCGGTCGTGGGCGGGATCGGCGGCGCTCTGGTCGGCGTTGCGGACCAGCGCCGCGGCCTCGGCCCGCGCCTCCTCGATCCAGCCGGCGACCAGCTGCTCGCGCAGCGCCTCGGCGGTGACGCCGGCCCGGTCCTCGAGCGCGGCCCGGGCCTCGGCGAGGCGGCGCTCGACGTCGCGCTCGAGGCCGCTGGCCCGGTCGCGCTTGGACTGCTGGTCGCGCTGGGTGTCGTCGAGCTCGTCGGCGCGGCGCTCGAGCTCGGCGAGCTGGCCGCGCAGCTCGGCCTCGCGGCCGGCGATGCGGGCGGTGGCGCGCGCCAGCTGCTCGGCGGCGGCGTCGGCCTCGGCGTCGACCTCGGCGCGCAGCTCGAGGGTCTCGGCGCGGGCCGCGGTCTCGGCGGCGCGGCGATCGGCGGCGGCCTGCAGCTCGGCGGACCGGCGCTGGGCGGCGACCTCGGCGCGGGCGTCGTCGACGACGGCGCTGGCCTGGCGCACGGCCGCGCGGCGCAGCGCCAGCGCGGTGACGGCGCAGGCGACGACGGCGACGAGGATGCAGGCCGCGACGAGCATGGAGCGAGGAACTCTACCAGAGTGCGACGATCACTTCGCCCACGGCGGCTTCATCAGGTCGTCGGCCCCGGTGCCCTTGCCGGTGCCCTTGCCGGTGCCGCTGCCGGCGCCGTCCCGCTTGCCGCCCTTGCCCTTGCCGGTCTTGTGGGTGCCGCGGCTGGAGCCGGCGCCGGCGCCGGCCGGCGCGCTGCACTCGAGCTCGAGGCGCAGGGTCTGGGCGTCGGCGACCCGGATGACCTTGCGCTTGTCCTCGCAGCCGTCGCGGCGCAGGAGGATCTCGTGATCGCCGCCGTCGGGCGACACCTCGAGCGTCGTCGGCGTGGTGCCGCCGGCGACGCCGTCGACCCAGGTCTGGGCGCCCGGCGGATCGGTCTCGACCCGGACCGCGACCCGGATCGCGGTGACGCCGGGGCCCGGCGCGCCGGCGTCGTCGCCGGTGGCGGCGCCGGCGCCCGCGTCGGCGCCGGTCGTGGGCGCGGCGCCGCCGCCGGATCGGCGATGGCGGCCGCGCCGCTGCCGCCTGCGGATCGGCGCCGCTGCCCGTCGCGGCGCCGCTGCCGTCGCTGCTGCCGCCGCCGCTGCCGCCGGCGGCGCCGTCGGCGGCGGAGCCCGCGGCGGCCGGGGCCCGGTGGCGCCGCCGCCGCCGCCGCCGCCGCCGCGCGCAGCACCAGCGCGAAGCGCCACGCCGCCGCCGGCCGCGGCGGCGAGCAGGATGATCAGCAGGACGATCGGCAGGACCCGCCGCGGCGGCCGCGCCTTGTAGCCGGGCGGCGTCGCGATCACCATCGTGCGGTTCTCCGCCGGCATGCTGGGCAGGACCGTGCTCCGCCGCGGCATCGCCGCCGCCGCGCCCGCCATCGCCGGCATGCCCGCCGACGGTCCGCCGCCGGGCTGCATCATCGTGGCGCCCTGCGCGACCGCGCCCGGCGGCGCCGCCCCACCGCCCTCCATGAACATCGTCTGGGCCTGCCCCGGCGCGGCCGAGATCATCGACGGCGGCGGCGCCGGCAGCGCCATCTGCGGGCCGGTCGAGCGCCCGGGCGCGGGCCCCGGCGCGATCACCTGCGCCGCGGTCGGCAGGTAGCCGACGTCGCCGGGCGCGCCGCGGCCGTGCACCGGCTGCGACGGCACCACCGGGCCGGCGTCGTCGACGAACAGCGTCCGCGCCGCCGGGCTCGACCGGGTCAGCGCGGCCGGCACCACCGGCGGCGAGCTGGCCAGGTAGCGATCCGGATCGAGCAGCGCGTCGCGCAGCGCGATCATCGTGGGGAACCGCGCGTCCGGCGACTTGGTCAGGCAGCGCAGGATGATCTGCTCGACCGACGGCGGGATGTGCGGGTTGAGCGCGCGCGGCGCCGGCGGCGCCTGGGTGACCTGCTTGACCAGCACCGAGCCCATCGACTCGCCGTCGAACGGGACCTGGCCGCACAGCATCTGGAACAGCAGGATGCCGAGCGCGTAGATGTCGGTGCGGTGGTCGATGTCGCGCTTGGACTCGCACGCCTCCGGCGACATGTACTGCGGCGTCCCCAGCACCACGCCCTGCGCGGTGAGGTTCGACGCCATGCCGTCCATGAACATCTTGGCGAGGCCGAAATCGAGGATCTTGACGAAGTCGGGATCGCCGTGCCGCGGCATCAGCATGACGTTGTCGGGCTTGAGGTCGCGGTGGATGATCCCGGCGCTGTGGGCGGCGCCGAGCGCGTCGGCGATCTGGGCCCCGATGTGCTGGACCCGCGGCACCGCGAGGACGCCCTGCTGGCCCAGCTCCTGGGCCAGGGTCCGGCCCTCGAGGTACTCCATGATGAAGAAGTAGTGGCCGTCCGGGCTCTGGCCGAGATCGTGGACCTCGACGATGTGCTCGTTGCCGATGCGGTTGACCGAGCGCGCCTCGTTGAAGAAGCGGCCGACCACCTCGCGGTTCGAGGCCAGCTCCTTGTGGATGACCTTGAGCGCGACCCGCTTGCCGATCAGCGGGTGCTCGGCCAGGTACACCGCCCCCATGCCGCCGACGCCGATGCGCGACAGGATGCGGTAGTTCCCGATCGTCTGGCCTTCGGCGACGGACACCTGGAACCGAAAGTGTTGCCCGCCGCACTGACCGGGTCAAGCACGGGGACCCGGCGTCGACGTCGGCCGGCGAGGCTCAGCCGCCGGCGCAGAACTGGACGTAGTCGATCAGCTCGATCTTAGAGCGATCGACGCCCTCGCCGCAGGTCGGGCACTTCGGATCGCGGCGCAGCTTGAGCTCGCGGAACTTGGTCTTGAGGGCGTCGTAGACCAGCAGCCGCCCGGCCAGGGTCTGGCCCAGGCCCAGCATCAGCTTGACGGTCTCGGTGGCCTGCAGGACGCCCATGATGCCGGGCAGGACGCCGAGCACGCCGGCCTCGGAGCACGACGGCGCCTCCTCGGGGGGCGGCGGCTCGGGGTACAGGCACCGGTAGCAGGGGCCGCCCTCGGCGGGGAACACGGTGATCTGGCCCTCGAACCGGAAGATCGACGCGTGGACCACCGGCTTGCCGAGCTTGAGCGCCGCGTCGTTGACCAGGTAGCGGGTCTGGAAGTTGTCGGCGCCGTCGACGATGACGTCGAAGGGCGCGAGCACCTCCATGACGTTGTCCGAGGTCAGGCGGTCCTGGAACTTCTTGACCTGGAGGTCGGGGTTGAGGCCGCGCAGCGTCTTCTCGGCGCTGTCGACCTTGGCCATCCCGACCCGGTCGAGGTTGTGGAGGATCTGCCGCTGCAGGTTCGAGGCGTCGACGACGTCGTCGTCGATCATGCCGATCGTGCCGACGCCGGCCGCGGCCAGGTACAGGCTCGACGGCGAGCCCAGGCCGCCGGCGCCGATGCACAGCGCGCTCGACTCCATCAGCTTGATCTGGCCGGCCTCGCCGATCTCGGGCAGCAGGGTGTGGCGCGAGTAGCGCTGGCTCTGCTCGGGGGTCAGCACCGTCGGCATCTTCCACGGCAGCCCGGAGCGCTTCCAGGCGGTGAAGCCGCCGGCCATCGACGCGACGTCGGTGTAGCCCATCTGCTGCAGCGCCTTGGCGGCGAACGCCGAGCGGTTGCCGCCGGCGCAGTAGAGGACCACCGGGGTGTCGCGATCGGGCACGGCGTCCTCGATCTTCGACTCGAGGAAGCCGCGCGAGATCCACAGGGCGCCGGGGATGTAGCCCTGGGTCCACTCGTCACGCTCGCGGATGTCGACGAGGACGGTGCGCCCCGGATCGTCGAGGAGCGGCTTGACCGCCTGGACGTCGGTCTCCTTGACCTCCGCCTTGACGGCGCTGAGAAACGACTGATAGCTCGGCATGGGTGCTCCGCAGGATAGTACATTTCATCCGCAATGACGGATGACCCGTACACCTTGCCATGACCCTAACGTACGGGTAAGGTCGCGATCGTCGTTTGTAAGGAGAGCCACATGAGCGAGCCCGCCACCGCCACTGCCACCGCGCCTGCCTCTGCCGATGCCCCCATGGGCGACGAGGCCCTGATCCAGATCACCACGCTGGCCGCCAGCAAGGTCAACGAGATCCGCGAGGCCGAGGCGATCGAGGCCGAGATGGGCCTGCGCCTGCGGGTCGTCGGCGGCGGCTGCGCCGGGTTCTCCTACGATCTGTACTTCGACGCCCCCACCGAGGTGGACCGGCAGTTCGCGGTCAACGGGGTCCAGGTCGTCGTCGACGAGATGTCGCTGATGTACATGATCGGGACCGAGATCGACTACGTCGAGGGCCTGCAGGGCGCGGGGTTCAAGTTCAACAACCCCAACGTCAAGTCGACCTGCGGCTGCGGCTCCAGCTTCGCGGTGTGAGCGACGCGGGGCCCGGCCCCGCGACGTGATCGCGACAACCGGCGCGGTGCGGTACACCCTTGGGGGTGTCGACCCGATCCGCTGACATCGCCGAGATCCTCGGCCGCGAGCTCGGCGCCGGCCGCGTGATCGGCGCCGGCGACGATCGCCTGGCCGACTACGGCCGCGACGAGACCACCCCGGCGATGCTGCCGGAGGGGCTGGTCCCGCCGGCGTGCGCGGTGCTGTGCGAGGACGCCGACGAGGTCGCGGCGGTGCTGCGGATCTGCGCCGAGCGCGCGGTGCCGGTGACCCCGCGCGGCGCCGGCTCGGGCATGGTCGGCGGCGCGCTGCCGGTGCGCGGCGGCGTCGTGCTGTCGACCGAGCGGATGCAGCGCATCCTCGAGATCTCCAGCGACGATCTGGTCGCGGTGGTCGAGCCGGGCGTGATCACCGGGCAGCTGCAGGAGGCGGTCGAGGCCCAGGGCCTGTTCTACCCGCCGGATCCGGCGTCGCTGGCGATGTGCTCGATCGGCGGCAACGCCGCGACCAACGCCGGCGGCCCGCGCGCCTTCAAGTACGGCGTCACCCGCGAGTACATCCTCGGTCTCGACGTCGCGCTGATGGGCGGCGAGCGGCTGCGGGTCGGGCGCCGCACCGCCAAGGGCGTCACCGGCTACGACCTGGTCGCCGGCTTCGTCGGCAGCGAGGGCACGTTCGGGGTCACGACCCAGCTCACCGTGAAGCTGTTGCCGCTGCCGCCGGGGGTGTCGACGCTGCTGGCGGTGTTCGCCGACGTCCGCGCCGCCAGCGACGCGATCGCCGCGCTGCTCGGCCGCGGCATCCGGCCGCGCGTGCTCGAGCTCGCCGACCGGGCGTCGATCGACCACGTGCGCAAGCGCTCGCGCTACCGCTTCCCCGACGGCGCCGGCGCGATCGTCCTGCTCGAGGTCGACGGCGATCCCGACGCGCTCGACGCCCAGGTCCTGCGCATCGGCCAGGACTGCGAGCGCCACGGCGCGCTCGACGTCCTGGTCGCGCAGTCGCCGACCGAGCGGCGCGCGCTGTGGGAGGCGCGCCGCCAGATCTCGCCGAGCCTGCGCGAGGCCCACCGGACCAAGATCAACGAGGACCTGTGCGTGCCGCGCGGCGCGATCGGCGAGATGCTGGCGCGGGTCGACCGGGTGTCGGCGGAGGTCGGGCTGCCGGTCGCGGTGTTCGGCCACGCCGGCGACGGCAACCTGCACGTCAACCTGCTGGTCGACGACGACCCCGCGGATCCCGCGGTCAAGGCGCAGATCGCGGACGCGGTGGGCCGGCTGTTCGCCGAGACCGTGGCGCTGCGCGGCACGCTGACCGGCGAGCACGGCGTCGGCCTCACCAAGCGCGACCACATGGGCGTCGAGCAGGACGAGCGGGTGCTGGAGTGGCAGCGGCGGTGGAAGGCGATGTGGGATCCGGCCGACCTGCTCAACCCGGGCAAGGTGCTGCCGGCGCGCCGCCGCGCCTGCACCGAGTAGCCGCCGCCGCGGCGCGCGGCTTCGTGTTACCACCGGCCGTGGATCGAGATCTGCTGCGCCTGCTCGTCGGGGACGTCGATGGCGACGCGGTGGCCGCGTGGCGGCGGGCCAGCGACGCGCTGGTCGCCGCCGGCGCGCCGCCGGGCGCCCTGCCCCGCCTGGCGCTGGCCGCGCGCTACGCCGACGCGCTCGACGACGTCGACGCGGTGGTCGCCCGGTTGCGCCACGTCGGTCCCGAGGGCGTGGCCGCGGCCCGCGCCCGCCACGGCGCCGGCGCCGCCACCGTGCTGGCGGCGCGCGACGTCCTGCTGCACGAGCTCGCCGGCCTCGACGACGCCGAGCTGGTCGGCGCGATCGCCGCCGACACCGCGCTCGCGGTGGCCGCGCTCGAGGCGCTGCGCGATCCCGACGAGCACGTCACCGGGCGCGTCGTCGGCGCGCTGCCGCTGGTCGCGGCGCTGGCGACGCCAGCGCCGCCGCCGGTCGAGCACGAGGCGCCGCCGGCGGGGGTGACGGCGCGGCCGCTGCTCGATCACGTCGCGGTGCGCGCGCTCGATCGCAAGCTGGCCGGGCTCGAGCGGCGCGACGCCGCCCGGTTCCAGCCCGGCGGCGGCCTGTCGGCGACCGCGTTCGCGGCGGCGGCGGCGACGCTCGACGACGTCCGCGGCGCCGGCCTGCTCGGCGCGGTGCGGCTGGCGCTGCTCCACCTCGACGTCGCCAAGGGCGGCGACGCCGCGACCCGGCGCGCCTGGCAGGCCGCCGGCGTCGACGTCACGATCCACAACCTGGCGGCGGCGCGGCTGGTCGAGCGCGGCGCGCTGGCCCACCCGCACCGCGCGCTGATCGTCGCGCTGGTCGAGAGCCACGGCCTGGCCGGCCAGAGCCTGCGCGGCGAGACCCCGCGCCCGGCGTTCGCGCGGTGGATCGCGCGGATCGCGGCGCTGCGCGCCGAGCTGGCGGTGACGCTCGGCGTCGACGAGGCCAGCGCGGCGGCGCTGGCGTGCGCGTGCCTGCACGTGATCGACGTCGTCGACACCGCGGCGGTGCGCGAGGGCCTGGTCGACGACCGCCTGCTCGCCGGCCTCGAGGGCGTGCGCGACTGGCTGACCGCGGCGTGCCAGGGCCCGGCCGCGCCGGTCGCCGAGGTCGAGGCCCGGCTGGTCGCCGAGGCCGCGCCGCGCGCGCGCCGGTCGAGCGGCTGGCGCTGACCGAGCGGCTGGCGCGGCTGCGCGGCGGCCGCCAGCGCGCCGGCGAGCCCCGCGACGACGTCGAGGCCGCGCTGGCCGCGCTCGACGACGCCACCGTCGTGGCCCTGGCCGCCGCGCTCGCCGCCTGCCAGCTGTGGTACTGCGAGGCCGCGACCGGCGCGCTGTCGCCGGGCGGCCAGCTGCGGGTCCTGGCCGCGGCGTGCGGCGCCGCCCGCCGCGCCGGCGTCGACGTCGCGCGGCCGTGGCACGCCCAGCTGCTGCCGCTGGTGGCGCGGCTCGGCGGCGACGCCCCGGTGACCCGGTACCGGGTCCGGCTGGTCGAGGCGGTGCTGGCGCCGCGCGCGGTCGCCGACCTGATGTCCGGTGGACCGGACGACCAGGTCGGCCACGTCCTGGGCGCGATCGAGACCCGGCTCGGCGACGACGCCGCGGTGGTCGTCGACTTCCGCGACAGCGACGAGGCGTCGGCGCTGCTGACGCTGCTGGCGATCTACGAGACCAAGTCGTCGGCGGCGTTCCACGCCACGCTCAAGGCGCTGTGCGATCTCTACGGCCTGCGCAAGGACGAGCTCGACCGGCTCCACAACGAGGCCAGCTACCTGGCGTCGATGAACGCGGCGAGGTCCGACAAGGCCCGGATGCTCGACTTCGTGCGCCCCGGCCGCGTCGTCGAGGTCGGCCCCGGCGGCGGCGTCGTGCTCGACCTGCTCGAGGACCGCTTCGGCGACGCCGAGATCATCGGCATCGACGTGTCGCGCGAGGTCGTGGCGGCGCTGGCGGCGCGGCGGGCCCGCGATCACCGCCGCTGGCGGGTGGTCGAGGCCGACGCCTTCGCGCTCCCCGATCACGTCGGCGCCGGCACCGTCGACACCGTCATCTTCTGCAGCGTCCTGCACGAGATCTTCAGCTACGTCGAGTATCCCGGCGACGACGGCGGCCCGCCGCGGCGGTTCCGCCTCGAGGCCGTGCGCGACCTGGTGCGCGCGGCGTGGCGGACGCTGCGGCCCGGCGGCCGGCTGGTGATCCGCGACGGCGTCGCGCCGCCGCCGGGGATCCGGCGCCTGCGCCTGCTCGCCGACGACGGCCGCGCCGCGTTCGCGCTGTTCTGCGCCCAGTTCGAGGGCTTCGCGATGACGCCGCGCGATCTGCCCGACGGCCGCGTCGAGCTGCCGGCGCACCACGCGATGGAGTTCCTCTACACCTACACCTGGGGCCCCGAGAGCTTCCCGTACGAGGTCCGCGAGCAGTACGGCGTGATGACCTACGCCGCCTACGGCGAGGCGCTGCTGGGCTGGCTCGCCGACGACGCCCACCCGCCGCGGCTCTTGCCGCTGCCGGCCGCCTACGCCAGCTACCTGCAGCCGGGCTACGTCGAGGCGCTGGCGACGCGGGTCGAGGTCACCGACGAGCACGACCGGCCGGTGCCGCTGCCCGACTCCAACTGCCTGATCGTCGTCGAGAAGACCTGAGCACCGGCGCGCGTATCGTGACCGGGTCGCGCCGCACGCTCTGCTCACGCCGAGCGGCGCAGCCGCTCACCCTCCGCTCCTAACGAACTGCCGGGCCAAGCCGCTGATCTTGCGTGGCGCAGCGATCGGCTGACCGCGCGGTTGGGCCTGACCGCACTCACCCCGAGCGGAGGGGGAGGTGCGCAGCACCGACCCCGGAGTCGAGGGGGCGGGCACCGGTGCGCCGCCGAGACCGCACCGATCTACGCCCTCTCGACTACGCCCTCGCGGCTGCGCCGCTCGGGCTCCGCTCGAGGTGAGCGAACCACGTCGACCAGGCGACCTGACCCGGTTCGTCTTGCGGCAGATCTCCGACGGCCGTCGGTCGAACGCTCCGGGTGAGCGAGGTCGAGAGATGCGTCGATGCGTTCTAGCCGCCCCAGCGGGTCGCCGGGATCAGCGCCGCCGCGGTGATCGCGGCGAGCGCCAGGCCGCCGAGCACCGCGACGACGATCGCCAGGGGCCGGCGCGACGTGAACGTCGAGGCCGGCACCAGCCAGCCCACCGGCGCGCCGACCACGCCGCCCGCCAGCGCGGCGCGGATGTCGCCGCCGGTGACGAACGTGAACAAGAGGACCAGGACCGCGAAGCGCAGCAGATCGTCGCGGACGCGGCGACCGGCCCAGCCGCCCTCGACCCGGGCGACGCGGTGGCCGGCGGCGGCGCCCATCGTGACCAGCGCCATCGTGCCGGCCGAGGCCCCGACCTCGACGCCGTGGATGCCGAGGTGGCTCGACGCCAGCGCCGCGACCGTGCCGAGTCCGACGAACGCCAGCAGCGTCACCGCCTTGCCGTAGAGCTCGTCGAACAGCGTCACCACGACGGTGACGGTGGCCAGATCGAAGAGCAGGTGGACCGGTCCGACGTTGAGGACCAGCGCGACGGCGGCCCGCCACCACGCGCCGCCGTCGCCCGCCGGCAGGTTGCCGCCGTGCGCGATCAGGACGTCCGGCGGCAGCGTGATCGCGAACGGCCACGGCGACGCCAGCGCGGCGCGCACGTAGACCGCCAGCATCGCCAGGACGATCAGGGTCAGCGACGAGCGCAGCGTCGGCAGGCGGGGCCGGGGCACCGCCGGACTCTACCCGATCGCGACCGCCGGCCCCACGTAGCGCGACGCCGGCCGGATCAGGCGGCCGGTGCGGACCTGCTCGGCGACGTGCGCGGTCCAGCCCGCGACCCGGCCGACCGCGAACGTCGGCGTGAAGGCCTGGCGCGGCAGGCCGACCGCGTCGAGCAGCACCGCGGTGTAGAACTCGACGTTGGCGCACAGCGGCCGGTCCGGGCGCCGCGCGCGCAAGAGCGCGGTGGCGGCGCGCTCGACGGCGCGGGCCAGGGCGAGGCGCGCGGTCGCCGGCGCCGCGCCGCCGGTCACCACCGCGGCCTCGAGCGCGGCGAGCGCGCGCTCGAGCACCGCGGCGCGCGGATCGCGGACCCGGTAGACCCGGTGGCCCATGCCCATGATGCGGCGGCCGGCCGCCAGCTCGTCGCGCAGCCAGGCGTCGGCGCGCGCCGGATCGCCGATGGCGTCGAGCATGTCGAGGACCGGGCCGGGGGCGCCGCCGTGCAGCGGCCCCTTGAGCGCGCCGATCGCCGCGACCACCGCCGACACCACGTCGGAGCCGGTCGACGCCACCACCCGGGCTGCGAAGGTCGAGGCGTTCATGCCGTGATCGGCGACCGTGACGAGGTAGGCATCGAGCGCGCGGGCGCGCGCCGCGTCGGCGGCGCCGGTGGCCAGCCGCAGGTAGTCGGCGGCGTGGCCGGCCATCGGGTCGGGCGCGAGCGGCGCGGCGCCGGCGCGGCGCCGCAGCCACGCCGCGGCGGCGACTGCGACCGCGCCGGTGACCGCGACCGCGTCGGCGGCGAGGTCGCCGGTCACCGGTGTGGGCGACGGCGGCGCGCAGCGCGTCCATGCCGTCGCGGGCGTCGAGCGCGTCGCCGGTCGCGGCCAGGCGCGCCGCGGCCGCGACCGCGCGGCGCCGAGGGCGGCGCCGACGTCGGCGGCCGGCAGCCCGGCGGCGCGCCACAGCGCGGCGAGGCCGTCCTCGAAGCCGGCGGTGGCGGCGAGGGTCTCGACGTCGCGGCCGGCGATGATCAGCCGGCCGCGGGCGCCGTCGACGTCGGACAGCGCGGTGTCGGCGGCGATCACGCCCTCGAGGCCGGCGGCGGTGGCGGCGGCGGTGGCGCCCGCGGGGGCGAGCGGCGGCGGGGTCGGCGAGGTGGCGTCCATGGGATCTCCTTGCCGTCAGGTGTATGGTTGACGGCATGGTTGATCAACGTGGATTCGACAATCAACCATGGCTGTCGGCGGCCGACGCGTGCGCCGCCCTCGGCATCGCGCGCAAGAGCCTGTACGCGTACGTGTCGCGCGGGCTGATCCGCAGCGCGCCCGGCGACCGCGGCCGGGCCCGCCGCTACGCCCGCGACGACGTCGACCGGCTGGTGACCCGGCACCGCGCCCGCGCCGGCCACGGCGCGGTGGCGGCGGACGCGCTGCGCTGGGGCGAGCCGGTGCTCGACACCGCGATCAGCGCGGTCGATCCGGCGCGCGGCCCGATGTACCGCGGCCACGCCGCGGTCGAGCTGGCCGGGCGCGGCGTCGGCTTCGAGGCGGTCGCCGAGCTGCTGTGGACCGGGACCGCGCCGGCCGGCGCCGCGCCCGCCTGGACCGACGCGGCGACGCCGCCGTGGCCGGCGCTGGCCCGGCTGCTGCCGGCGGGCGCAGCGCCGGTCGACGCCCTGCCGCTGACCGTCGCGGCCCTGGCGGTGCGCGACGCCGATCGCCACCGCCCCGACGACGACGCGACCCGCGCCACCGCGCGCCGGCTGGTCCCGGCGCTGGCCGCGGCGTGCGCCCTGCCCGACGGCGCGGCGGCGGCCGCCGCGGCCCAGGCGCCCACCGTCGCCGCCGTCCTGGCCCGCGCCCTCGGCGCCTGCGCCACCAGCGCCGCGGCGGCGGCCGCCGCCGCCGTCGAGACCGCGCTGGTCCTGCTCGCCGACCACGAGCTCAACGCCTCGACCTTCGCGACCTGGTCGCGGCCTCGACCGGCGCCGACCTCTACGCGTGCCTCGCCGCCGGCCTCGCCGCGGTGTCGGGGCCGCGTCACGCGGCGCCGCCGAGCGCTACGCCGCGCTGATCGACGAGGCCGGCACGCCGCGCCGCGCCCGCGCCACCATCCGCGAGCGCCTGCGGCGCGGCGACCCGTCCCCGGCTTCGCCCACCCGCTGTACCCCGACGGCGACCCGCGCACCGCGCCGCTGCTGGCGCTGGCCTGCCGCGTCGGCGCGCCGCCCCGCGTCCGCACCGCGCTCGCCCTCGCCGCCGCCGGCACCGACGCCGTCGGCGCCGCGCCCACCTGCGACATCGGCCTCGCCGCCCTCGCCGCCGCGCTCGACCTCCGCCCCGGCGCCGCCGCCGCGATCTTCGCCGTCGCCCGCACCGCCGGCTGGGTCGCGCACACCCTCGAGCAGCGCGCCGCCGGCTTCCTGATCCGCCCGCGCGCGCGCACGACGACGGCGCCGTGACTGGCGCCGCGACCTCCCGCCGCGCCCCCCCCCCCGCCGCTGCGCGGCGGTGACCGCGCGCCCAGCGCGACGGTGCGATGAAGCCCACGCGCTCCCGATGCCTCGCCCGTTGCGGGCGGCACGCTCGCGTCGACGAGCCACCGGGCACTCGCGAGTTTCTCCAGGAGCGACGGCTTCGAGTCACCTCGTCGCCGTCACGGCGGACAAGGGAACCGGCAGCGGCAGCGGATCCGTCGTCAGCCACCGATACCGTCCGCTCACCCACCACCATGTCGTGCCATCGGGAAGCGTCTTGGAAATGACGTTGGCGGCACCAGGATCCGCAACGTATTCGATCGTCAGGACGGCCTGCGTCGCCGCCTCGATCGGATGCGTCAGAGCTGCGACGTACGGCGCTCGCGCCGGCAGAGCCAGGAATGCCGTGCGTGTCGCGCTCGCGCCCGGCTCGATGCTCCGGACGTCTCGCACGGCCGGGAGCGCGTCGCCGAGCGCGAGACCTCGCAGCAACTCGATCGTCTGCGCCTCCTCGGTGGACCGCACGAGGAGCCCGTCGTCGTCGACCTGCCCGGCTGCGTCGAACGTCGCATCGAAGAGGTAGATGCGCTTGTCGGTCTCGTTGACGACGACGTAGTCGACTCTCAGGCCATCCACCTCGCCGTGGAGGGTCCACCGAAGGGACGGCACCGTCGCGTGCCGTACGGGCTCGCCGGCATCAACCAGATGGTGTGGCGCCGGAGACGGATCGACGCGACCGGGGCTCGCGGCATGACCACACGAAATCAAGAGAAGTGCGCACGCGGCACGCATCCGTCAATCCTCGATTCCGTCGAGGTACGAGCCCATGAACTTCGTATATCGATCCCGTTGCGCCATGCTCGCATCACCGCGGAGGCCCTTGCCGCTGCGTGCCACCCGGCGGCGCTCCGCGCGGTAGACGTTCTCCGTGAAGCGATCGCCGGCATGCCGCCCGAGACCGGTCGCCTGATGCTCCTTGGCGCGCGTGCCCAGGCTGGCGTCCTCGAGCACGCCGTCGTACGCCGCGAGTTGATCGACGATTCCTAGCAAGCCACGGGTCGCGTCGATGGGGCCAACGTCCGACGCCTCGACGCTCCCCGCATCCAGCGTGCCGTGCGTGTCGTGGAGCGCATGCACCATCTCGTGATAGAGAGCGACGTCACTGCGGATCACCGGCCCCCCAGACATGCCGACGTCGTGATTCGGAGTGATCTGCGTCCACGTGTCCTCTCCGGTTCCTGGCTTGCCGTGTTCGTCAGGAGCGCCGAGTCCTGGATATGCCATCGTTGCGGTGATCGCGCCCGTGGTGTCCGGCTCGCCATCCAGCATGGATGGCATCAGGCGAACCTGACGGTGGATCTCCTTGCCGCCCACGGTCCTGGTGTTGTGGGCCAGTTCCCCGACCAGTTCGCGACCGCTCTCGGTCTGCATGATGTCGCCAATATCGTCCATCATGTCAGCCTTGAAGGCGTCCGGGTCTTGGCTCGTGCCGCCGTCGATCACCAGATCAGTGCGCCCGAGGCGGATGTCGCTGTAGTTCCGGACGATCTGCTCGTACTCCGCGGCGGTGACCTCGTTGGGCAGGCCCTCGCCCGGCTTGTCGTCGTCGATGATGCAGAACTTGCTCGCGAGCTCCTGCGCCGCGCGCGCACGGTCGATCCGGCCCGGCAGGTCGAGCAGCTGCGAGAACGGGGTCAGGCCAGGCCCGGTCGCAGCGGCGGGAGCTCCCGCCGCGAGCGCGCCGGCCGAGGGCCGCTCAGCCGCGACGGTCGGTGAGGCACCGGAGCCAACTTCGGGACTCGCCGGAGCCGCAACTGACTGCGTGGCACGGAACACGTCCTCGAACACCGACACTCGCTCACACTACTGGAGTCAGCGAGCGAGTGTCCAGCGTCAATACCCCGCTTCACCAGCGCCGCCGGTACTCGCCCGCCTGCCCATCACTCGTCACCCGCGGCCGCCACCGGCACCACCAGCACCTCCCCTTCCAGCCACTGATACTCGCCGACCACCCAGTACGTCGTCGTCCCATCGCCTTGCTTCATCGCGCGGATGCTGTGGGCGCCGGGATCCACGACGTACTGGACCGCCAGGATCGCGCGCGTGACCTGATCGAGCGCCGAGAGCGTCGCCAGCGGCAGGTGCGCGGTGCGCGCCACGCTCGCACCAGGTTCCAGGAACCTCAGCGACGGCACCCCGGGCAGCGCGTCCCCGAAGACGATCCCGCGGCGCAGCGTGACCGTGTCGCCGTCGAGCACGGGTCCGATCAGGAGGCCGTCGTCGTCGATCGTACCGCGCGTCATGACCGCGTCGAACAGGTAGACGCGAGCCGCGGTCTCGTTGGTGATCGTGTAGTCGACGCGGAGCGTGCCGCCTTCGACGCGCATCCCCCAGCGCAGCGACGGTTCGGTCGCGAGCGCGCGGGCGGGGGGCGCGTCGGGCGCGGCCGGCGCAGCAGCTCGCGGCGCAGGCGGGACAACGGCGTGCGCGGTGTGGCCGCAGGCACCGAGGAAGGACAACAACGGCAGCAAGGTCCGCATCAGGGCGGCATCGAGCCTGACATCTGCGAACGCGCCCCCGCGCGACACGAGTGGTGTCTGGCCGCCTGGAGCGTCCTCCTGCCAAGACGATCCCGACTCACAGATCACAGGAACTCCCTGGAACACCAACACGCAGGCACGGTATCGCGCGCCATCGGGGCGTGTCGAGCGCCTCGCAGTCCCGGCGCACCCGCTGCGCTTCTCGAACGGCCCCGCACGATGCCGGTCAGATGGGCCCGAGGGCACCGTCGGCGACGAGATCTGTGTCCGGCCCCCGGACATCAATCGACGCGTGCGGTCGATTCTCCTTGACGGCTCGCGAGCGGCTTCGCGGTCGCCGTGGGCGAGGTGCCCGAGAATCGCCGACGAGCGGCGCGGAGCGGACGCTGGGCCGCCGGCAGCGACCGCGGCCCCGTTCGACGGGGTCGATGGCGTCTTCGCGGCGCAGCGGCGACGACAGGAGGCCGAAATCTCCCGTGGTACGGAAGGACTGCGCGTGTGCGCGGGAGGTGTGTCGATGTTCGATCGTGACGACGAGCGGGTGGAGCTGGAGTCCGTCCTCGACGGTGGGGTGGGATCCACGAGCGCGGATCGCGCGCCGGCGACGGACGACTGGCGGCGCCTCGACCGCGCGCTGCGTGGCATCGCGAAGCGGCGCGCCGCGCTCGACGCCGAGGAGGCGCGCTGGCTGGTCGCGGCGCAGCGGATCGCGCTGCACCGTCGCTTCGGCCACGCGACGCTGGCCGAGTACCTCGAGCGCACCCTGGGCTACGGGCCGCGCGCGGCGCGCGAGCGGCTGCGGGTCGCGACCGCGCTGCAGACGCTGCCGAAGATCGCCGACGCGCTGGCGCGCGGCGCCCAGTCGTACTCCGCGGTGCGCGAGCTGACCCGCGTGGGTCGCGACGACACCGAGGCCGCGTGGCTGACCGCCGCGGCCGGCAAGACCGTGCACGAGATCGAGGCCATGGTCGCCGGGCGACGCCCCGGAGACTTGCCGGGCGCCGAGGTCGATCCGGCGGAGATCCGGAGGTCGCTGTCGCTCGAGATCGGCCCGGAGACGCTGGCGCTGTGGCGCGACGCCCGGCTGGCCCTGGAACTGGAGCGCGGCGGCGCGATCTCCGACGACGAGCTCCTCGCCACGATGTGCCGGGAGCTGCTCGGTGGTGGCCGCGCCGCTGCCGCTGGCGACGCGCGGCCCGCCGGCCGCGCCGCCTACCAGATCGCGCTGACCGTGTGCCCATCCTGCGACCGGACCACGCAGGACGGCGGCGGTCGTGCGATCGAGGTGCCGCCCGCGGTCGGCGCGCGAGCGCGGTGCGACGCGACGGTGCTCGGCCGGGTCGACGGCGACGACGTCGGCAGGGCCGCTCAGACGGTGCCGCCGCGGATCCGTCGCGCCGTGATCGCGCGGGACCACGGTCGGTGCCGAGTACCGGGCTGCCGGTCGTCGCGGTTCGTCGAGGTCCACCACGTGCAGCCGCGCGCCCAGGGCGGCCGCCACACGATGGACAACCTGATCTCGCTGTGCGGCGGTCATCACGACGCGGTCCACGCGGGTCGCTTGCGGATCGCGCGGGCCGCCTCGGGTGAGCCGACGTTCACCCACGCCGACGGCCGACCGTACGGGGCGCCGGCACCGATGACGACGCGCACGAGACACGGCGCAGGACGGGCGTCAGCCGACGCGTCGAGGTCCGGCTCCCACGACGACTCGCGCGGTGACGTCGAGCAGGCCCTGCGCGAAATGGGTTTCCCGGCCGCCGAGGCGCGCGCGGCGGCGGCCGCTTGCGCGGGCCACGTCGGGCAGCCGCTCGAGGAGCTGGTCAGGCGCGCGCTCCGCGCGGCGCACCAGCCCTGAGCCAGGGTCGACTCGCGGCGACGCCGCCGAGGCGACGCCGTGCCGCGTGCAGTCCAGCGAAGGCGTGACCGGCCCGGGCCTGAGGCTAGCGTCCGGCCGCCGCGGCCAGCGACACCGGCAAGGCCAGCCGCTCGCCGACCAGCCAGCGGACGTCGCCGTGGATCCAGTACCAGGTGCTGCCGTCGTCGTTGTGCACGGGCTTGATGCCGCGCGCGCCTGGATCCGGAACGTACTGGACCTGCAGGATCGCGTGGGTCGCCGCGGCGAGATCACCGTCGAGGTAGCCGAGCGCCGGCGGGCCCGCCGGCAGCGGCAGGTGCGCCGTGCGCGACACGCGCGCGCCGGGATCGAGCGACCGGAGCTCGGGCAGCGCCGGGACGACGTCGCCGAAGATCACGCCGCGCTGGATCGTCACGGTGTCGCCGTCGAGGTGTCCGCCGAGCTCCACCGCGTCGTCGTCGACGGCGCCGCGCACCAGCACCGTGTCCAGCAGGTAGATCCGGCGCGCGGTGCCGTTGGTGACGACGTAGTCGATCCGGAGGCGGTCGCCGTCGACGGCCAGGCTCCAGTCGAGCACGGGCGCGTCGGCGGCCGCCGTCAGCGCGGCGTCCGGGGCTGGCGCCGCGGCGTCGACCGCCACGGCGACTGCGTCCATGCCGGCGTCCTGGGGCACCGACCGCGGCGACGACGGTTCCGAGGCAGCGTGGCCGCACGCGACCAGCGCGACGGCGACGACGGCGACGACACGCACGCTCACCGCCCCGCGCCGTCGTGGTGGTACGAGCCGGTGTAGTGGGTGTAGCGATCGCGCTGCGCCATGGTGGCGTCGCCCTCGAGCCCCTTGCCGGATCGCGCGACGCCGTGGCGCTCCGCGCGGTAGCCGTTCTCGGTGTAGCGATCACCGGCGAACCGGCCGAGGCCGGTCGCCTGGTGCTCGTCGGCCCACGTCGTCGAGCGGGCGTCGTCCAGGACGCCGTCCATCTCGACCGCCTGCGCCCCGATGCCCAGCAGGCCGGCGGTCACGTCGATCGGCTGTGCGTCCGCCTCGGTCACGTGGCCGGTCGCCAGCGTGCCCTGGGAGTTGTGCAGGGCGTGGACCAGCTCGTGGTAGAGCGCGACGTCGCTGCGGATCTCCATGAAGCCGGGGGCCCCGACGTCCTGATCCGGCATGATCGAGACCAGCGTGTCCGCGCCGGCGCCCGGCGCGCCGTTGTCGGGGTCAGGGCTCCCGACCCTCGGCGCGACGTTGACCGAGGCGCCGGCGCGCAGGCTGCTCGGCTCGCCCGTGACGGGATCCAGGTTCGCCGACAGCGTGGTCTTGCGGTGCACCTGCTCGCCGTCGACGTCGCGGACGTTGTGGG
Organism: Kofleriaceae bacterium; assembly: GCA_020633495.1. Taxonomy (GTDB): domain Bacteria; phylum Myxococcota_A; class Polyangia; order Haliangiales; family Haliangiaceae; genus WYBA01. Next base: position 51,472 of record JACKDR010000018.1, read on the forward strand.
CCAGCTGCCCGATCATCTCGCGGCCGCTGGTGGTCTGCATGATGTCGCCGAGGTCGTCCATCATCGCGGCGCGGAACGCCGCCGGATCGTCGGTGTCGCTGCCGTCGATCTCGATGTCGGTGAAGCCCATGCGGATGTCGCTGTAGGTGCGGACGATCTCCGCGTACTCCGCCGCCGTCACCTCGTTGGGCGCGCGGTCAGCGGACGCGTCGTCGTCGACCACGGTGAACTTGCCGGCGAGCTCGGTGGCCGCCGCCTCGCGGTCCCTGGCGCCCATGCGATCGGCGAAGGTGGGCGGCGCCGGCCCGTCGCGACCGATCGGGTTGCCCCAGGTGCCGATCGGCGGCGCCCCTTCGTCGGACGCCGGCCGCGGGAACGGGTACCGCACGCACGCGGCCGGCGCCGCGGTCTCGCTCGGGTCCAGCCCGAGGAGGTCAGGAGATCCAGTGCGCGTGTCGAACCCGGACACCAGAGCACGATAGCGATCTCGCCGCGAAGGTGTCGAGGATTGTCGACGCCGGCGGCTCGCTGCCGCGCTTTGCCGGCCGCCCCCCGCTACCGGCAGGCGACGCGCCAGTCGTCGAGGTCGAGGTTCTTGATCAGCGTGTCGAAGTCCTTGGCGTTGGCCTGGGGACACACGGTGTCGGCGAGGCCGGCGGCGCCGTACTCGACCTGGAACACGGCCTTGCCGGCGGCGACGAACGGATCGAGCAGGTCGCACTCGTCGTAGGCCCAGCACTCCTCGTCGAGGGCCCAGTCGAAGGCGCCGACCAGGTCGTCGATCTGATCGAGGTCGTTCTTGAGGCCCACCGACAGGCCGCGCGCGTGGGCCGCGGTGGCGAGGAAGCGATCGTAGTCGAGCTGGTCGGCGGCGGTCAGCGGGAAGCCGGTGGTGTTGGCGTAGCCGTCGACGTTGTCGGGCTCGACGCCGTCGCAGCCGCGCGTCACGGCGACGTCGAGGCGCGCCTCCATCAGGGCGCGGACCTCGGCGGAGCGGACGTCGAGCCAGCGCTCGCCGGGCCAGCCGTCGAGGGCGTCGCCGATCGCCGCGGCCGGGAACTGGGCGGCGTCGTCGCGCCAGTCCTCGTGGCTGCCGGCGCTGAAGTAGCACACGATCTTGACGCCGCGCCCGCGCAGCGCGGCCAGCGCGGCGTCGGGGGCGTCGAACAGGTCGACGTCGTACATGACGACGTCGAGCGTGGTGTCGATCGTGCCCGACAGCTGCCACTGCCACGACGTCCCGGGCGGCGGGTGCCAGACGTCGGTGGTGTCGGCGTCGGGCCCGGCGTCGATCGTCGAGGTCGCCGCGTCCGGACCGTCGTCGTCGCCTGCGCCGCCGCCGCCGCAGGCGGTCGCCGCGGTGAGCAGGGCGGCGCAGGTCACGAGCGCGAGGCGGGGGCGGGGGCGCATCCCTGCAGCTTCGGCTACCGGACGTCGCGGCACAAGCCTGGCCTTCACGCGGGCGTGGGTGCGACGCGCGTCACTCGGTGGGCGGCGCCCCGTCGCGCAGCGCCGCCGCGAGATGGGCGACCAGCGTCTCGTCGTAGTCAGCGTCCTTCTGGCTGAACTCGCCAACGTTGCCGTCGAGGTCGTAGTTGAAGAAGACCTCGGCGGAGTCGTCACCACGCTCGCTGGTCCACTTGCTGGCGACCCAGGGGCCGGCGCCGGCGAAGCCGTTGGCGCCGCGCCCGACGTGCTCGCCCAGCACCACCGAGCTCACGGTCAGCACGCCGATCGGGCGCTGGACGCCGGGCGGTGGCACCGCGACCCCGAAGGCGTGCGCGTACTCGCCGACGAACCGGGCGCCGTCCTCACGCGAGAGGACGCCGAGCCTGGCCGCGAACAGCACCATGTCGATGTCGCCGTGCAAGCGGCGCTCCTCGTGCAACCCGACCACGAACGGCACGCCGCCGGCGGTGGCGGCGTCGAGGAAGGTCCAGTCGCCGCCTGGCTCGTGCCACGGCGGCTCGTCGCTCGGCTGCTCGCCCTCGTGGACCGCCGTCACCGTGAACGCCAGGTGCGGTGGTTCGTCGGCGGAGCCGGCGCCGACGCGGGCCTGGAGCACCGGCCCCGTCGCGGCGTCGGCCACGGCGACCACCGGAGCGTGCGCCGGGGTCTTGGCCGGCGGGGACTTCTCGGCCTTGTCGCGGCAACCGACCGCGAGTGCCAGCGCGACCACCAGGAGCACGAGACGACGTTCCATGCACCGAAACTACACGGCCGACCAGACGACCGCGACCGCCGCGGCCACCGTGGCCGTGGCACAATCGGGCACGTGCGCGCCCCGACGTCCGCCTCGAGCCTCCCCGTCGCCAGCGCCGTCGCCGCGGCCGTCGCCCTCGCCGGCCTGACGACGCTGGGCGGCTGCAAGGGCAAGGACAAGCACGCCTCCGACGACACCGGCGTGGTCCGGGTCGCGGACGTCAAGGCCGAGCGGGCGCAGGCGCGCCGCGCCGCCACCGCGGCGTGCATCGACGGCCTCGCGACCCCGGCGCCGCCGGGCGCGCTCGATGGCGGGCTCGGCGCCCTGCTCGACCGCTGCCAGGTGTGCGGCGTGTCGTGGCAGCCGGTGGTGGCGCTGTCGCGGATCGATCCCGACGACGGCCCCGGTCCGGACGTGCCGCCGGCCGACCGGGCGATCGCCGTGCTCGACGCCTGCGACGCGCTGTGCTCGACCCGCGCCCGCGAGGAGATCGCCGGGCCGATGCGCGACGCCGCCGCCGGCCAGGCGCCGTCGCAGCCGTGGCGCAAGCTCGCCGAGGTCTGCCCCGACGTCATGGGCACCGACGCGCGCACGATCCGGTTCGCGCGCGGCACCTGGTTCGCGCTCGCCGAGGTCGGGCGCGCGCTGTGGAGCCCCGACGTCACCGCCGCGCAGGCCGCGCGCCGCGACGCCGCCGCGCTCGAGTTCCCGCTGCCGCCGTACAGCCAGGTCTCGACCGCGGTCGCGCTGCCCGAGTCCGACGTCCTGGCGCCGTGGCTGCCGCGGATCGGCGTGACGATCGCCGCGACGGAGCTCCACGTCGGCGCGCTGCCGTGGGTCGAGGTCACCGACGGCAAGCTGGCGCTGGTGCCGGCGCCCGGTGACGCCTACCCGGGAGTCAACGTGCCGCTGCCATCGGCGGCGGCCGCGCTCGGCGATCTGCGCGGCGCGCTGACCGGCTCGAAGCACCGCGCCGACGCCGACCTGTCGCCGGTGCTGCTGGCGCCGCGTGCGATGCCGGCGGCCCGGGTCCTCGAGGTCATGGCCGCCCTGCCCGGCCCGCAGTTCCTGGCCGCGACGCGCAAGACCCGCGGCGCCGAGCCCTGGGCCGAGCCGCTGGGCGCGATCCCGGTCAGCCTCGCCGCCGGCCCGGCGCCGGCGGGCGTGCCGCGCATCGCGCCCACCGGGCTCGGCGCCGACGCCGCCACCGAGATCCAGAGCCTGCTCGCCGAGGCCGAGGGCCACCGCGACCTCTCGGTCCTGGTCCTGCCGGCGGGCGCCACGGTCAGCTACCTGGCCGACGCGCTGGGCGCCATGCACGCCGGCGGCGTCACCACCGCGATCGTCGTCCAGGAGCCGGCGCGATGACGCGGCCTCAAGCCGACTCACCCTTGACGGCCCGCGGCGCGTGCGAAAGGCTGGCCGCGTGACCGCCCCGACGTCTCGACAGCTGACCGATGACTCGCCCTACGACCTCGTGATCATCGGCGGTGGCATCACCGGCGCCGGCATCGCCCGCGACGCCGTGCTGCGCGGCATGAAGGTCGCGGTGTTCGAGAAGGGCGACTTCGGCTCGGGCACGTCGTCGAAGTCGTCGAAGCTGATCCACGGCGGCCTGCGCTACCTCGAGCACGGCGAGATCGGGCTGGTCTTCGAGTCGGTGAGCGAGCGCCGGGTCCAGACCCGGGTCGCGCCCCACCTGGTGCGGCCGCAGGCGTTCCTGGTCCCGATCTACAAGTCGCAGAAGCCCGGGCTCGAGCTGATGAACCTGGGCCTGTGGATCTACGACTCGCTGGCGCTGTTCCGGGCGCCGCGCATGCACAAGACCTTCCGCGGCGCCCGCGCCACCGAGCTCGAGCCCGAGATCAAGAGCGACGGCCTCAAGGGCATCATCGAGTACTACGACTGCGCCACCGACGACGCCCGCCTGGTCCTGGAGAACGTCCTCGACGCCCGCGCCCAGGGCGCGGTGTGCCGCAGCTACACCCAGGTCGTCCGCATCGAGCGCGAGGACGGCCCCGGCACCCGCATCCGCGGCGTCACCGTCAAGGACCTGCTCACCGGCGAGGAGGAGACCGTCGCGTGCCGCGCGGTCGTGCTCGCGGCCGGCGCCTGGACCGACGAGATGGTCGACCGCTTCGAGCTGCCGCTGGGCCGGCGCTTGCTCCGCCGCACCAAGGGCGTCCACCTGGTGCTGCCGCGCGACCGCCTGCCGGTGAGCCGCGCGATCACGCTGATCTCGCACGTCGACGGCCGCGTCATGTTCGTGATCCCGTGGCGCGGCCGCACCGTCGTCGGCACCACCGACACCGACTTCGAGGGCACCGCCGACGAGGTCTGGGCCGACGACGAGGACGTCGCGTACCTGTGCCGCAGCGTCAACGAGTACTTCCCGCGCGCCGAGATCACCCCGGCCGACGTGATCGCGACCTGGGCCGGGCTGCGCCCGCTGATCCGCGGCGACGAGGGCGAGGACGAGTCCGAGGTGTCGCGCGAGCACGAGGTCTTCGTCCGCGACGACGGCATGCTGATCATCGCCGGCGGCAAGCTGACCACCTACCGCCGCATGGCCAAGGAGGTGGTGCGCGCCGCGGTCAAGTGGCTGCGCGGCCACGACGACGGCTTCGCCGAGCGCGAGCTCGACCGCGCCGGCACCAAGCAGCGGCCCCTGCCCGGCGCCCAGGGCCTCGAGGAGCCGACGCTCGAGGCGGTCGCGGCCATCGGCCAGCGCCTGATGGACACCTACGGCATCGACGCCGACGACGCCACCCACCTGTGCGGCGTCTACGGCGTCCGCGCCGAGCTGATCGGCCAGGCCATCGCCGCCGATCGCAGCCTGGGCCGGCGCCTCGATCCCGAGGCGCCGTACCTGTGGGCCGAGGTCGACTTCGCCGTCGCGCACGACCTCGCCCGCACCGTCGAGGACGTCCTGGCGCGGCGCGCCCCGCTGCTGCTGGTCGGCCGCGACCAGGGCCTCGACGTCTGCGACGAGGTCGCCCGCCGCATGCAGACCCTGCTCGGCTGGTCCGACGACGAGCGCGCCCGCCACGTCGCGACCTACCAGCAGGAGGTCGCCGACAGCCGCCGCTTCCGCGCCTGACGGCGGCGAACGGCGCGACGTCAGGTCGCGTCGCCGTCCGCGCTCACGGCGCCCGGCGCGGCTCGAGCGAGGTCATGACGAAGCTGTCGGCGGTGGCCTCGATGCGCTGGACGCCGAGCAGGACCAGCTGCGCGGCGGCGAGGTCGGCGGCGGTCGGGTAGCCCCAGACCTGGACGTAGGCCTGGGCGGTGGCCGGCAGGCCGAAGACGAAGAAGCCGCCGCTGGCGTCGGTGGCGGCGAGCTGGTTGCCGCGCACCGGCTGGCCGGTGACGCCGTCGAGGTAGTAGGTCGCGATCGCGCCGTAGTGCTCGACGGCGGTCGGCGAGCCGCTGACGGTCGCGATCGCGCCGCCGACCGACGCGCCGGCGCAGTCGTGGAGCTCGCCGAAGATCTGGACCTCGGTGGCCTGGTGGGTGCGGCCGACGAAGGCCTCGAGCGCGTTGGCCAGGGGCGTGCTGACCATGCGCAGCGCGAGCGTCTGGCTCGGCGTGCTCGGCGCCAGCGCGATGCCAAAGCGCAGCGTGTCCTGGTAGCCGGTGGCCGCGACGCGCACGCCGTAGCGAGCGTGGCCGGCCGGCGCGACCACGCTGTAGACGCCGTCGACCCCGGTCGCCGCCGAGGTCGCGGCGATCGCGTCGAGGTCCGAGCCGCCGAAGATCGCGACGGTGGCGTCGCGGACCTCGCGGGACGCGTCCTGCAGATCCGACACGACGCCGCCCACCGTCACCGCGACCGTGGTCGGCGTGTCGCCGCTGGCGGTGCCCAGGCAGGTCCAGTCGGCGTCGCCGGTCCGGGTGGCGCCGTCGTAGGCACCGGTGACCACGGTCGGCGCCACGAACGCGGGGTTGTCGCCGACCACGGCGTCGGCCGGTGGCCCGTCGGGGATCGACGCGTCGGCGGGGCCGTCGTCGTCACCGCCGCCGCCGCCGCCGCCGCAGGCGCCGAGGCCGGCGGCCAGTCCGATTCCGAGCACGATCGAACACACTCGACTCGTCACGCGCATGAACACTCCTGTGCTCCGCAGCGTACTCGAACCGTCGGGCGCCGTCACTTCTTGCGCATGCGGACGTCGACCTGGACCAGGACGTTGCGGATCCGCTCCGCGACCTCCTCGAACTGCTCGAGCTGACTCGCCTCGCCCAGCTTGTGGGCGAAGTTCATGACCCGGATCAGGTAGGAGAACAGGCTGCCCTCCTCGTGCTGCAGGCCCTCGGCCTCGACCAGCTCGAGGAAGCCCAGGTTCTGGTCCTCCATCATCGCCCACACGTTCTTCTGCCGCTTGCCGCCGTGCAGCTCGGGGTGCGGCACCTCGGCGGCGAAGCGCTGGTGGACCAGCTCGATCTTCGACAGCTCGCGCGGGTGCGCCTTGTCCCACTCGGCCTCGACGTCGTCCCACGCGACCTGCGGGTTGTCCATGCGCAGCTCGCGCAGCCGGTTGCGGCACCACTCGCGCTTGACGTTGTCGGCCTTGCGATCGAGCTGGCGCTGGATGACCTCGTGATCGACCAGGTACTCGAGCAACGCGCGGACGTCGACGTAGTCGAGCTGCTCGTTGAACAGCACGTAGTAGACGAACAGGCCGTCGATGCCCTGCAGGTCGCGGATCATCTGGCCGGCGACCTGGTGGCCGTGCTCGTCGAGGACGCCGAGCGCGCGCATGTTGGCGACCAGCTGGGCCAGCAGCTTGTGGTGGCCGCGCTTGTCGCGATCGTCGAGCAGCAGGTTGTCGATCACGGTGACGATGTCGAGGCGCATCGACGGCGGCAGCGACGCCTCGACCGCGTCGACGACCCGGTCCTCGGGCGCCGCCAGCTTGCTGGGATCGATGAGCTGGACGCCGGGCAGGATCGTGGTCGTGAGGTCCGGCAGGCCCAGCGCCAGCACCTGCTCGGCGCTGATCTTGGTGCGCGACCGCAGCTCCGCCGGCTCGCCGCCGACCAGCTCGGCGTGGACCTCGGGGGTCCAGATCACCTCGCCCTTGCGCTGGGCCTCGCCGCGGTGCCGGTTGTAGACGGTCTTGCGGATCTTGGCCTCGTCGAGCCCCGGCCGCTTGCCGGCGTCCTTGAGCTCCTTCTTGAGGTCCGAGACGACGTCCTCGGGCGCCAGCGTGATCGCCAGGCCGCGGTCGTCGAACTGGGGCCGCCCGGCCCGCCCCGACATCTGGTGGTACTCGGCGGGCGTGACCAGGCGCGGCTGCTTCTGGATGTACTTGCGCAGCGACGGGAACACGACCGTGCGCGCCGGCAGGTTGATGCCGGCGGCGATGGTCTCGGTGCAGACCACGAACTTGACCAGGCGCTCGAGCGTCAGCTCCTCGACCAGCTGCTTGTAGCGGGGCAGGATCCCGGCGTGGTGGATGCCGATGCCGTGGGTCAAGAGCGGCTTGAGCTCCTTGGCCACGCCGGTGGGCAGGAGCGCCTCCTCGCACATGACCTCGACCTTGGCCCGCTCCTCGTCGCTGGTGAAGCGGCGGCAGCTCTTGAGCAGGCGCGCGACCTCGAAGCACATCTCGCGACCGAAGACGAAGACGATCGCGGGGACGTCGCCGGTGTGGGCGAGGTCGCGGACGGTCTCGATCAGCGTGTCCTCGCGGTACTCGTGGACCAGCGGGATGCGGCGGTCGCGCGAGTCGATCAGCTGCATCGGCTGGCGCCGGGTCAGCTCGACCCAGTGGCAGAACCGCTCCGGGCGCCCGACCGTCGCCGACAGCACGACCAGCTGCGACCGCGGGTCGAGGCCGATGATCGACTCCTCCCAGACGTAGCCGCGCTCGTTGTCGTTGAAGTAGTGGCCCTCGTCCATGACGACGACCTCGGCCGGCGCCACGTTCTTCTCGCTGACGATCCGGTTCCACAGGATCTCGGCGACCTCGACCTGGATCGGGGCCTCGCGGTTGATCTTGAAGTCGCCGGTCGCCATGCCGACGTTGCCGGTGCCGAAGTCGTCGCACAGCTCGCGGTACTTCTCCTCGGTCAGCGCGCGCAGCGGCGTCGTGTAGATCGCGCGCTCGCCGCGCGCCATCGCCGCGAAGATCGCCGCCTTGGCCATGACGGTCTTGCCGGTGCCGGTCGGCACGGTGACCAGGACGCTCTTGCCGGCGATGATCGGCCCGATCGCCTGCTCCTGGACCGGATAGGGCTCGAGGCCCCGGGACCAGAAGAACTTGTCGACGAAGGCGAGCTCGAGATCAGCAGCGGACGGCGCGGACACGGGCGGCCACCGTACCACGCGCCTCGCCGCGCTCAGCCCGCGCGGGCGGCCATCCGCGGCCGCCGTTGGCGCCACGGCGCGAGCGCCAGCAGCACCAGCAGCGCCAGCGGCGCCGCGCCGCCTGGCCCCGCGGCGCCGCAGCCGCAGCCGCCGTCGTCGGTCGACGCGGCGTCGCCGCCGCCGCCGGCGTCGGGCCCGGCGTCGGGCGCCGGCCCGGCCAGGGTGTAGACGTCGCCGCAGGCGTCGTTGCCGGCGGCGTCGGTGGCGCACACCTGGTAGGCGAGGTCGGGATCGTCGGGCAGCGTGCCGGCCCACTCGTACTCGCCGCGCCAGGTCAGCGCCACCCGCTCGGCGCTGCCGCCGGCGTGGGTGACCGCGAGCGCGACCTCGCGCCAGTCGTGGGCGGCGCTGGGGCTCTTGTGATCGTGGACGCGCGCGATCACCTCGAGCGCGCCGGGCGCGGCCGGCCGCACCACGGCGATCACCGGCGGCGCGGTGTCGATCGCGATCGCCGCGTTCGCCAGCAGGACGTGGTCGGGCGACGCCACCTCGCCCTGGCCCTCGACGACGTCGAGGCGGCCGTCGCCGTCGAGATCGGCGACCGCGAAGCCGAGGGTGCCGGGCGACGCCAGCGTCATGACCGTGGCGTCGGTCGTGAAGTGGCCGGTGCCGTCGTTGACCCACAGCCGGTCGGCGTCCGACAGCGAGCCGATCAGCACGTCGGCGTCGCCGTCGGCGTCGGCGTCGAGGAAGACCGCGACGTTGTCGTCGCTCTGGGCCCGGTTCTCGGCGCCGGGCAGGCGCGCCGCGGTGTCGTCGGCGAAGTGGCCGGTGCCGTCGTTGATCAGGATGGTCTCGCGCAGCTGCGGGCCGTCGTTGATCGTCACCAGGTCGAGGTCGCCGTCGCCGTCGACGTCCATCGCCTCGTACTCGTAGTTGTTGGCGTGCTGGGGCAGCCGCGCCGCCGAGTCGTCGGTGAACGTGCCGGTGCCGTCGTTGACGTAGAGCCGGCCGCCGTCGCACAGCTTGCAGCTGACCAGGACGTCGAGGTCGGCGTCGTCGTCGACGTCGACCAGCTCGAGGTCCCACGACATGCCGACCAGGTCGACGGGCAGCCGCGCCGCGGTGGCGTCGGTGAAGGTGCCGTCGCCGTCGTTGAGCCACAGCCGGGTCTGGCCGCCGTCGACCTGCTGGGGCGGGCCGCCCCAGTCGGCCAGGACCAGGTCGAGGTCGCCGTCGCCGTCGACGTCGCCGGCCTCGGCGTCGCCCAGCGACAGCGCGCCGGCCGGCAGCTGGCTCGACACGTCGACCCAGCCGGCGGCGCCGTCGTTGCGGAACAGCGCGCTGGCGGTGCCGTGGGCGCCGCCGATGAACAGGTCGACGTCGCCGTCGCCGTCGAGGTCGCGGGCCTCGATCACGCGCGACAGCCGGACCGCGGCGGCGCCGAGGACGTCGTCGGTGATCTCGGTGAACGCCAGGCCCGGGCCGGCGAAGTCGCCGGTGTTGTGGAACAGCCGCTGCGGCTCGGGGGTCCCGGCGGTGGCGTAGTTGCCGCCGTTGGCGAACAGGAGGTCGACGTGGCCGTCGCCGTCGAGATCGGCGAGCTCGACCTTGCTGGTCCACTGCGCGGTGGTGCCGATCGTCCGCGCGGTGGCGTCGTCCCAGGCCTGGGCGTGCGCGGCGCCGGTGAGGCCGGCGACGACGACCACGGCGCCGAGGGTGGACAGCGACGACGACGCGCGAGGCCGGGACATGGCGGCGAGCACACCGCGCCGGCCCGAAACGCGCAACCCGCCGGCGCTGGCAGGCGCCGACGGGGGTGCGGTGCGGCGGCGGCGGTGACGTGACCGACCGCGCGGCGCGCCGCCCGCGCCACCCGGTCCGCGCCGCCCGCGCCTACCGGGTCGCCTTCGCCTGCTGCGCCAGCATCTGGTCGACCTGGTAGACCACGCTCCACCATCGCTGGTGCCACTTGCGATCGTGGATCTCCTTCAGCTGCGCGGTGGCCTCGGCGTCGCGGCCCAGCGCGAACAGGGTCTGGGCCCGGCGCATCCGCCATGTCGGGTTGGTCTGGTCGATGACCACCGCCTGCTGCCAGTAGCCGACGGCATCGTCGAGCCGGCCCTCGCGCTCCATGACCTCGGCGACCAGGGCCCAGCCGTCGCCCTCCATCGGGTGGCGCTCGATCGCGGTCGACAGCTGCCGCCACGCCTCGTCGCGCCGCCCCGCCGCCAGCAGCAGCTCGCCGATCTGTCGGTCGATCGCGGCGTTGTCGGGGTCGACGTCGCGCCAGCGATCGGCGACCGCGACCGCGGCGTCGACCGCGGCGTCGCGCGCCGCGCCGGTGGTCAGCGTCGCGACCCGGCCGCGCAGGGTCAGCAGCCGGGTCATGTCCTCGCGCAGCCGCGACAGCGGCACCGGGCCGTCGCCGTCGCCGGCCAGCGCCTCCTCGAGCTCGTCGGCGGCGTCGGTGACCCGACCCTGGCGCTCGGCCACCACCGACGCCAGGCGCAGCAGCGCCGGGGTCCGCGCCGTGGCCAGCGCGGCGTCGACCAGCGGCGCCGCGCGATCGATCTGGCCGTAGGCCAGCGACTGCTGGATGATCGACGCCATCGCGTCGGGGTCGCCGGCGGCGAGGTCGGCGGCGCGGCCGAGCGCGCGGTCGATGTCGTCCTCGCCGAGCTGGCTGGCCGACGCCAGCAGCGCGGTCACCTGCTCGAGGTCGTCGCTGGCGAGCGCCTGGTTGCGGTACGCCGACCACGCCAGCTGCCAGCCGACCTGCCCCCGCGTGCTCGACTGCATCGCGCTCTTGGCGGTCCAGTCGATCGTCGCCGGCATCGCGGCCGGGTCCCAGCCCGCCATCAGGTCGGCGAAGCGGTCGGCGGCGGCGCGGTAGTCGCCGCGCTGGTAGACCGCCCGGGCCGCCTCGTAGCGGGCGACGTTGCGCCACGCGCCCTCGGCGACCGCGTCCCACGCCTCGGCGGCGCGCGGCGACTGCCAGCTCCACTGCTGCGCGATCCGCGCCGCGGCGATGACCCGCAGCGTCGAGGCGCCGTGGCCGGCGCGCAGCGACGCCAGCGCGCCGGTGAGCTTGTCGGCCTCGACGAACGCCAGGGTCTCGCGGTGGCGCGCCAGCGCGCCGACCAGGCCGTCGCCGGCGATGGGCGCGAACACGCCGGTGCGCGGCTTCTTCTGGTAGGCCCGGCTCGCCGCCAGGTACTTGCCGACGGCGCGGCCGCGCTCGCCGGCCGCGGCCAGCAGCTCGACCAGCCGCTTGTCCTCGACCCACTGCCGGCCGCCCGACGCCAGCACCAGGTCGCCGAGCTCGGCGCCGCCGTGGGCGACCAGCGCCTGGTAGCCGGCGATCGCGCCGCCCGGATCGTGGGTCGCGGCCTGCGCCGCCATCAGCTGCCGGGTCAGGTGGCGCCACTCGGCGCCGCCCTCGCCGGTCTCGGCCAGGCGGTTCTTCCAGTACGCCGGCGGCCGCAGCGGCAGCGCGACCTCGACGGCGTCGCCGCCGGTGGCGCCGGCCAGCGACGCCGGCGCGTCGGCGACCGCGGAGGCGACGTGGGTGACCGCGACCGCCTCGCCCAGCACGGCGGCGCCGACCGGCTCGCCACGATCCCAGCGGATCGTGACCAGCGCCTGGCCGGCGGCGCTGCGCACCGCGACCAGGTGGTAGTCGGCGTCGAGCTCGAGCTCGAGGGTCGGGGCGTCGGGCGCCGCCGCCGGCGCCAGCGCGATCGTGTGGTCGTCCTTGCGGGTCACGACGTACCACCGCGCCAGCTGATCGGGATCCATGGGCACCAGCGGCAGCGTCGTCACCACCAGCGCCGGGGTGGCGTCGCCGAGGTCGCGGACCAGATCGAGGCCCAGCTCGGGGTAGCGGCGGCGCAGGCGGGTGCCGTCGAAGGTCGCGAGCTCCTCGAGCCCGCTGTCGTGGACGACGCGCCAGGCCATGCGCCCGCTGGCGTCGACGGTGATGTCGGGGCTGTCGCCCCAGCGGTAGACGCCGGCCGCGAGGTGCCGCCGGGCCTCGGCGAGCAGGCGCCGCGCGTCGTCGTCGACGCGACCGCGGGCGCCGCCGGCGACCGCGCGCAGATCCGCGATCGCGCCGTCGAGCGCGCCGGCGAAGAAGGCCGGCACGAACTCGGTGAGATCGTCGAGGCGCCAGTCCTGGACGTAGTTGTACGCCGCCGGGTACGGCGCGCCGCCGTAGCCGCCGTAGCGGGCGTGGGCGGCGTGGCCGTCCCAGCCCGCGCCCTGCTTGCGGCGCGCGCGGTCGCCCTTGGCGCCGACCGCCCAGCTGTTGGTGCGCTCGGCCAGCTCGCCGGACGACACGGTCTCGAGGTCGAGGTCGCCACCGACCGGCAGGCCCGGCCCGCTGGCCGGCCGGCCGGTCGCCGCCCCCGCGGTGTCGGGCGCCGGCTCCCGCGCCACCGTGCTGTCGAGGACGTCGACGACGTCCTCCGACGGCTTGTCGTCGGAGGCCTTGGCGACCTCGGTGACCGCGGCGGTCGCGGTGGTCCGCGACGTCGAGCCCTCGGGCGCCGCGCCGCCGCCGCCGAGCGCGCCGGCGCGACCGAAGCCGCTGCCGGTGCCGCTGCCGAAGCGGGTCGTGCCGTCGGCGACGCCGCCGGCGAACCACACGCTCTGCTGGTTGGCGCTCAGCGCCAGGACGCCGTTGTCGAGGCCGTCGCGGTAGCCCCAGCCGTAGGCGTCGTAGCTGTAGAACGGCTCGGTCGGGGTCCGCACCAGCGCGACGTCCGCGGCGGCGGCCAGCAGCGACGGCGGCGTCGCGGTGTTGACCTCGATCGTCGCCGGCACCTGGTAGGGCGCCCACGCGACGTGGCGATCGCGCTCGACGTGGTACTGCGCGTACATCGCGTCGTTCTCGAGGACGAGCAGCGAGGTGTGCGGCGACAGCAGGAAGTACCGGGTGCCGAGCGCGACGATCTCCTTGCGCAGGGTCTCGCGGAACGCGACGCGCTGGTCCTCGTAGCTCGGGCACGGCTCGCCGGCGCACGGCATCGGCGGCGGCGCGGTGTTGCGCTCGACCATCAGCGCGGTGACCCGGCGCTGCGCCCACAGCCGCGGCAGGTAGCCGGCGTCGCCGGCGCGCTCGGCGCGGCCGAGGTCGACGCGGTGCTGCCAGGGCGCGCCGGCGCGCTGGCCGGCGAGCTCGACGGTCGCGACCTCGGCGCCGCGCGGGGTCCGGATCACGACCTCGACCTCGTCGCCGTCGGCGATCTGGCGGCCGCGCAGGTAGGCGATCGCGCCGTCGACGGTGCGGCCGGCCGGGTCGAGGACGCGGCTGGTCAGGCCGACGACGCGCGGCGTGTACAGCGCGGCGACCGCGTCGAGCGCGCGCCACGGCAGGTCGTCCGCGGGATCGACCGGCACGACCATGCCGCCGGTGGCGTCGGCCAGGGCCGACAGGGTCGGGACGTCGGCGCCGTCGCCGACGGCGAAGCCGACGAAGGTGGCGTGGCCCTGCAGCGGCCGGCGCAGCTGCGCGAGGTCGCGGTCGCCGCCGGTGACGACGCCGTCGCCGAGGTAGACGACGTAGGCGTCCTGCGGGTCGGTGCCGACGTCGCCGAGCAGGCGGGTCGCCTCGGCCAGCGCGGCGCCGAGGTCGGTGGCGCCGACGCCGCCGTGCTCGCGGTTGAGCGCGGCGCGGACGGCGCGGCGGTCGATGTCGGCGGCGCGCTGGAAGTCGCCGACGCGGCGGACGCCGACGTCGAACGTCGCGATCGCGACCTGGTCGTCCTCGTCGATCGTGTCGATCAGGCGGTCGACCAGCTCGGCCTGGGCGCGGCGCTCGAGGCTGTCGCGCGAGCCGGAGACGTCGTCGAGGATGACCCAGCGGCGCGGCCGGTGCTCGGCGACCGCGAGGCCGGCGGTGAGGTCGGGGCGGGTCCGGACCAGCAGGTAGTCGTGGCCGTCGTCGTGGGCGGCGGCGACCCGGTCGGCGCGATCGGGATCGCGCACGGTCAGGACCAGCGAGTCGCCGACCGGCTCGCCGGCGCGCCGGTAGGTGACGACCGCGGCGTCGCCGTCGTGGGCGACCTCGACGGCGTGGCTCGGCGAGTGGACCTCGCAGGTGCCGCAGTCGGCGATCCGCACCTTGAACGCGACGTCGTCGACGGGATCGTCGAGGTCGGGCAGCGGCACGGTCAGGGTCCAGTCGTCGTACAGCCGCGGCAGCGCCTGGTCGTAGGTCACCAGCAGCCGCTTGTCCTGCGACGGCGGCAGCGGGAAGATCCGCAGGTCGACCTTGCCGGCGCCGGTCCACTCGGCGAGCGCGGGATCGCGGCGCTGGTAGACGATGTCCTCGTAGATCCGCCGGCCGGCCATGCGCTCGACCACCGCGGACTCCATCAGCGTGCCGTCGACGTACATCGCCAGCCGCGACAGCGCCGCGTCGGGCGGCACCGCGAAGCGGTAGACGCCCTCGAGGGTCTCGGGCCGCGGGTTGTGGAAGGTCTGATCGAGCGCGACCCGCGCGACCTGGTTCTCGACGAAGACGTCGACGGTGAGCTCGCGCATCGGCAGCGGGAAGTCCTGCTGCTGCCACTGCGGGTTGCGGGCGTAGAGGGTGCCGGAGCGGCGCCGCGGCCCGGCGGTCTCGGCCTGGACCCGGGCCAGCTGGGCCCAGCCGACCAGGTGCGACAGCCGCGGCGCCGGGCCCCGGGTCGGGACCTGGCCGCGCGCCATCGTGCCCTGCTGGCCGGCGTGCAGGACCGCGTCGCCGGCGTCCGACGCCAGCTTGACGGTGCCGCGCAGCACCGCCGCGGTCGTGGTGTCGTCGCCGGCGTCGACCACGAAGCGGGTGCCGAGGACCTCGACCCGGCCCTGGGCGGTGTCGACGACGAACGTGCCCTGCCCGGGCGCGACGTCGAGATAGGCCTGGCCGTGGACGCGGACCCGGCGCGCCGCGACGACGTCGACGGTGGCGCCGTCGCCGAGGACGACCCGGGTGCCGTCGCCGAGGTCGACGTGGCGGCCGTCGCGCGCCACCACCGGCGCGGCGCCGTCGTCGGCGGCGCCGCCGCCGCGCAGCTGCGCGACCACCATCACCGCGGTCGACGCCGCGACCAGGCCGACGCCGGCGAACATCAGGCCCGACACGCGGCGGCGCGGCGGCGCCGCGGTCGCGGCGGCCTGCGCGATCAGCTGCTCGCGGATGCGAACGCGCGCGTCGCGGGCGATGCGCGGCGGGTCGTAGGAGGAGCCGAGCAGCGACTCGACGTTCTGCTCGAGCATCTGATCGCGATCACGGGTGCGCGGGCTGGTCATGGCGTGACCTCCGAGAGGGTCTGGCCGAGCGTCGCGAAGGTGTCGCGGAAGGCGCGACGGGCGCGGGCCAGGCGGGATTTGACGGCGTCCTCGGACAGCCCGAGCTCGCGGGACAGGGTCTCGAGGCTGTCGCCGTCGACGTACTTGCGCGCGAGCACGACGCGGTAGGGCTCGGGCAGGTGGGCGATCGTGACGTTGACCAGGTGCTTGACCTCGGCGTGCTCGAGCGCCTCGCCGGGCAGCGGCGCCCGCTCCAGGCTCTCGAACACCTGGGCCAGCGACGCGTCGAGGCGCTCCCAGGTCTCGGCCAGCTGGTCGGAGCGGCGGTGCGCCTTGAGCTGGTCGCGGATGACGTTGCGCGACAGCGTGCACAGCCAGGCGACCACCGAGCCGCGCGCCGGGTCGTAGTCGGCGACCCGGCCCAGCGCGCTGGCGAAGGTCTCCTGGACCACGTCCTCGGCGAGCGCGCTGTCGCGCCCGACCCGGTAGAAGACGAAGGCGTAGAGCGCGTCGACGTGCTGGTCGTAGAAGCGCCCGATGGCGTCGGCGTCCCCCCGGGCGGCGGCGCGGAGGTCGCCGTCGGGTGGGCGTCGGAACAGTCGGGCGACGAGCCCGGCGAGGGGAAAGGTCATGCAGGGGTCCTCGCTGGCGTATGTCAGCTGGGACGCCCGAGGTGTCGCGACGATCTCGCGCCTACATCAGCCTACCCAGCGGGGCGCGGACGCGATCAGCACTCGATGATGTTCACCGCCAAGCCGCCGCGGGCGGTCTCCTTGTACTTGCGCGACATGTCGGCGCCGGTCTGCCGCATGGTCCGGATGACCTTGTCGAGGCTGACGGCGTGGGTGCCGTCGCCCTGCAGCGCCAGCCGCGCCGCGTTGATCGCCTTGACCGCGCCCATCGCGTTGCGCTCGATGCACGGCACCTGGACCAGGCCGCCGATCGGGTCGCAGGTCAGGCCGAGGTTGTGCTCCATGCCGATCTCGGCGGCGTTCTCGACCTGCGCCGGGGTGCCGCCCAGGGCCTCGACCAGCGCCGCCGCCGCCATCGAGCACGCGACCCCGACCTCGCCCTGGCAGCCGACCTCGGCGCCGCTGATCGACGCGTTCTTCTTGTACAGGATCGCGATCGCGCCGGCCGCGAGCAGGAACCGGATCGTGCCCTCGTCGTCGGCGCTGGGGTTGAAGCGCCGGTAGTACATCAGCACCGCCGGGATGATCCCGGCGGCGCCGTTGGTGGGCGCGGTGACGACACGCCCGCCGGCCGCGTTCTCCTCGTTGACCGCGAGCGCGAACAGGTTGACCCAGTCCATCGCGACCAGCGGATCGGCGGCGCGGGCGTCGGCGCGCAGCTTGCGGTGCAGCGAGGCGGCGCGCCGCCGCACCTTGAGGCCGCCCGGCAGGATGCCCTCGCGCTCGCAGCCGCGCTTGATGCACGCGTCCATCGCGCGCCAGATGCCGAGCAGGCCGTCGCGGACGTCGGCCTCGGTGCGCAGCGCCTGCTCGTTGGCGAGCATCAGCGTCGACACCGACAGGCCGTGCTCCCGGCACTGCGCCAGCAGCTCGTCGCCGCTGCCGAACGGGTACGGCTCGGCGCCGCCGGGCGCGCCGACGTCGGGGACGCCGTCGGCGCCGACCACGAAGCCGCCGCCGACCGAGTAGTAGACGCGCTGGTCGACGACCTCGGCGGCAGCGTCGTAGGCGGTGAAGCGCATGCCGTTGGAGTGCAGCGGCAGGCGCTCGCGGCGGTGGAAGACGATCGCGGTCGCCGGCGCCAGGGCGACCTCGCGCTCGCCCAGCAGCGCCAGCCGGCCGGTGGCGTTGACCGCGGCGACGCGCCGCGGGATCGACTCGATGTCGACGGTCTCGGGATCCTCGCCCTCGAGGCCGAGCAGGACCGCCAGGTCGGAGCCGTGGCCCTTGCCGGTGAAGCCCAGGCTGCCGAACAGCTCGACCTTGACCGCGGCGACCCGGTCGAGCTGGGCGTGGGACCGGACGTGCTCGGCGAAGCGCAAGGCCGCCCGCATGGGGCCCACGGTGTGGGAGCTCGACGGGCCGATGCCGATCTTGAAAATGTCGAATACAGACAGCTGCATGGGGACGCAGGCCGCAGGCTACCAGGCCGCGCGAAAAAGGGTGAGGGGGCGTCGGAATGCGGCGGCAACCCTGGGGCGCCGGCGGTAGTCTCTACCATCGTGCGCTGGGTCGCGATCCTCGCCGCGTCTGCGGCCGCCCACGCGGGCGTGCTGGTCGCCGTGCCGGCGACCACCGGGCGGCCCTTGCTGCCGCCGCCGGCCCCGGTGGTCGAGGTCGAGCCGGCGGCGCCCATCGACGTCGAGGTCGTCGTCGCCGCCGCCGAGCCCATGGAGGTGACGCTGCTGACGCTCACGGTCGCGCCGCCGGCCGCGCCGGACGACCTCGGCCCGTCGCCGACCCCGCCGCCCACGCTGGCGCCCACGCTGGCGCCGACCCTCGATCGTCGCCCCGCCGCGATCGCCACCGCGACGACCGCGCCCGCGCCCGGTCCGGTCGACCCCGCCGCCGGCGGCGCCACCGTCCTGGGCATGCGCGCCGGCGACGCCGTGCGCCCCGAGACCCCGGCCCGCCGCGCCCCGCCGCCGGTCGCGCTCGGCGTGCCCGCCGACTCCGACGTCATCGCCAAGATCCTCGAGCGGCCGTCGGATCCCGGGGTCGCGCCCAGCGGCGAGCTGATCGCGCAGCGCGACGGCAGCTACGTCAAGGACGACCTGATGTTCGTCGCCGCGGTCGAGCCCGACGGCACGGTGCACTTCGACGACAAGCCCAACTTCAACTACAAGTTCCACCTGCCGATCCCGACGCCGTCGCAGGTCAAGCACCACCTCGCCCACTGGGTCGAGGATCCGTACGGCGGCGCGGTCGGCCAGTACGCGTCGGTCAACCGCGACGGCACCGACGACGACAACGACGGCAAGCTCGACGAGGGCCAGACCGTCCGCGTCCTCAGCGGCGGCTTCGACGTCACCGACTGGGTGATGCGCAGCCACGGCGAGGATCCGTACAGCTCGCGCAAGCTGGCGTTCCTCGATCGCACCCGCGACGAGCGGGTCCAGATCGGCCAGGTCTACCGGACCCGCCAGCTCGAGGCCGCCGACCAGTACATGCTCGCCCACCTGACGAAGCTGTGGCGCCGCGACGACCTCGACGCCGCCGCCCGCCGCGAGGCCATCTTCGAGCTGTGGGACGACTGCGCCGAGACCGGCGAGGAGGCGGTCGTGGCCGCGGCGGTGCGCGCGCGCGCCGCCCTGCTCCGCTTCGTCGACGTCACGCTGCCGCGCGGCAGCGACGACGCGTTCACTGACGACGAGGTCGCGCGGTTCAACGCGCGGCGCCGGTCGGCAGCGACGTTCGCGCCGTACCCGTAGCCGCCGGGGGCGGCGCGGCCGCGCGCGCGGCCGTCACCGCGGCGCGACGTAGAACGCGCCGCCGTCGGTGACCGTCGTCGGGTCGACCGGGCGCGACAGATCGGAGAGGAACACCGCGGCCTTGCTGGTGTCGGACAGCGCGGCGACGCCGGCGATGCGGTAGCGCGAGGTCCGGCCGTCGTCGAAGGCGAGCACCAGGAGGTCGCGCTCGACCCGCCAGCGCCCGGCGCCGTCGTCGGTGCTGACGTCCATGTTGCCGACCCGGCCCGACGCGCCGGCGAAGCGGTAGGTGAAGCCGCCGTCGTCGCCCAGGTCGAGCTCGCCGCCGTAGCTGACCGCGGTCATGTAGGTCGCGCCGGTGCCGAGCTGGACCCACTCCTGCGAGCCGCTGGTGCCGAACCGGTAGCGGCCGGGCAGCAGGCGCGGGTCGACCAGCGGCGCGTCGGCGTGGCCGGGGCAGCGCAGCGCCGCCAGGAACGGCTCGGCCAGGCGCGCGCTGGTCGGGAACGAGACCCGGCCCGACATCGCGACCAGCGACGCGTTGGGGTTGCCGGGCTCGGCGTAGGTCTGAGCCACGACGATCGGCTGCCAGCGGGCGCCGCACTCGACCAGGTACAGCGCGAACAGCGAGTCGGCCTGGTGATCGCGCTCGCGCGCGACGCCGAACGTGAAGCTCGCGCCCAGGCCGTCGCCGACGTAGCGCCGGTACGCCATCGGGTTGAGCGCGTCCTTCAGCTCCGGCGGCATCCACGACCGCCACAGCTCACCGAGCGCGGCGCCCGCGTCGGCCTGGCGCGGCTGCGGCGGCAACACCGCGACCAGCGCCGACGTGATCTCGTCGCCGCCGCCGCGGTTCTCGACCTGCTTGGCGACGTACCAGGTGCCGTCCTGGACGAACCCGGGCGGCACGGTGATCGCGATCTCGGCGTCGGGATCGTCGGTCGGCGCGGCCGTGGCCGGGGGCGCTGCCGCAGGAGACGACGACGGCGCCGCCGATCCCGATCGATCGGCGGCGGGCGTCGCGCCGTCGCGCGAGCACGCGGCGAGCCCGAGCGCCGCGGACGCGGCGACGAGGGGGAGCAGGACGGTGGCGAGAGGACGGGGCGCGCGACCGAGGGTGTCCATTGCGGCCGGGCACGATATCAGCGCCGCGCCAGCCGTACCACGCGACGGCGCGGCGACCGTGACGGCGGCGACACCCGGCCACCGCCGACGGGCGCCCGATCACCGACCGGCGAGCCGGCGCGCGCGATCGACGACGCGCTCCCACAGCGCGCCGGCGTTGCCGGACCGCGCCGCCTGCACCGCACCGATCTGCTTGACGCCGTCGCCGACCCGCCGCATCCACGCCAGCTCGTCCGCGGACAGCGGCCCGCGATCGAGCGCGGCCAGCGCCTCGTCGAGCTCGGCGCCGCTCGCCGGCCCGGCGAGGACGACGTCGACCTCGGGGCGGGTCAGCGCGAAGCGGTAGCAGTCGGACGCGCGCGGCACCGGCTCGGCGGCCGGCACCAGCCGGCGATCGAGCAGGCCGCCCCACCGGGTCGCGGTGTACGCGACGACGCCGGGCGGGGTGGTCGCCGCCGCCACCGACGGGAAGACCTCGCCCTCGGCGCCGCGGTGGGCGGCGTTGTAGCGGACCATGATCGCGCCCCACACCGGGTCGGCCACGAAGGTCGGGAACGTCGGCCGGTGGTGGCACGAGATCATCAGCGCGCGCACCTTGCCGGCCTCGCGCAGCTCGAGGGCCTTGTCGACGATGCGATCGGGCGGCGGCTGGTTCCACCAGCCCAGCAGCAGGACGTCGGCGTGCTCGATGCGGAGCCGGCGCAGCGCCAGCTCCAGCGACGGCCGCAGCGCCACGCCGGCGCGCGCGTAGCTCTGCACGACGACGACGGTGCCATCGCGATCGCGGCGCGCCGCGCGGGTGACGGCGCGGCCGAAGTCGGGATCGCGACGCGACCCCCAGTACAGGTAGTTGACGCCGCGCTCGACGGCGCGGTCGACGTCGCGGCCGGCGACGCCGTAGCTCGAGCCGAGGCCGAGCCGGCTCACCATCAACCCGGTGCGGCCCAGCGGCCGCCGCTGCCACCAGCTGTCCATGGCGGCAGCGTAGCACCGCGCCCGCGCCGCCTCGCGCGCCGCTACGACGCCCGCGCCGGGCGCCGCGCCGCGCGCCACGGCGCCAGCGCGATCGCCGCGGCCGCCGCGGTCGGCCGGATCGCCGGCTCGTACGACAGACACCGATCGACGAGCGCGACCACCTCGGGGACCGCGCCGTCCCACCGCGACGCCAGCGACGGCAGCTCGGGCGGCGTGCCGCCGCCGAGCAGGCTCAGCACCGGCGGCCGCTCGAACGGCCGGCCGCCGGTGATCAGCTCCCACGCGATGACGCCGAACGCGAACATGTCGGCCGCCGGCGACAGGCCGGCCTGGCCGTCCATCGCCTCGGGCGCGATGTACGCGGGCGTGCCGACCAGGAAGCCGGTCCGGGTCAGCCCCGCGGTCAGCGGCCGCGGCGCGACGCCGAACGCGCCGAGGCCGACGGTGTCGGCGGTGGGCTCGGGGCCGAAGCCCACCGGCTCGGCGCCGAGCCGCGCCGCCTCGCTGCCGCGATCGGCGTCGCCGTCGGCCGCGGCCGCGCCCCGCACCGTCTCGGTGATCTCGCCGTCGAAGACCGCGGCGGCGGTGCGCCGGCCGCTCTCCGAGGCCTCGTCGTCGACCGGCCCGCCGGGCAGCGGCCGCGACACGCCGAAGTCGGTGATCTTGACCGCGGCGTCGCCGCGACCGCCGGTGACCAGCAGGTTGGCCGGCTTGAGATCGCGGTGGACGACGCCGGCCTGGTGGAGCGCGTCGAGGCCGTCGGCGATCTGCGCCAGCAGCGGCAGCGCCCACGCCGCGTCGCCGTGGCGCGGCGCCAGCGCCTTGAGCGAGGTGCCGTCGACCAGCTCCATGACGACGTAGAGGAACCCGGTCGCCGACACGTCGACGTCGACGACGCCGACCACGTTGGGGTGGTGGATCTTGCTCGCGATCAGCGCCTCGCGGGCCAGCCGCGCCAGCGCGGTGCCGTGCAGCTCGTGGGTCAGCTTGAGCGCGAAGTGGCGGCGGTCGGCGATCCGCTCGACCTCGTAGACGATGCCCATGCCGCCGCGGCCCAGCTCGCGGACCACCTCGTAGCGGCCCTGGACCAGCTCGCCGGCGCGCAGCTCGGGCGCCTGGCCGCTCTTGCCGCCGGCGATCGCCAGCGCCGCGAACAGCTGGGTCGACCGCTCGGCGACCTGGCGGCGCAGCTCGACGTTGAGCTGCTCGACCTGGGCGCGCTGGCGCTCGGCGGCGTCGAGGTGCTCGGCCTCGCCCTTGAGCGCGAGGATGTGGCGCCGGCTCAGCAACAGCGACAGGCACAGCGCGAACGACAGCAGGCCCGCCGACGCCGGCCGCGCGCCGTCGAGCGCCGCCGGCTGGCCGAGCCAGTGCAGCAGGTCCGGCGGCATGCACACCGCCAGCGCCACCCACGACGCGAACTGGAAGCGCGCGGTCAGGCGGTCCGGGTGGGTCCAGGCCAGGCGCGCGCACACCACCAGCTGGTAGCCGGTGAGGACGATGACGACGCCGATCGTCACCGGGCCGCTGATCTGGGTGGCGACGAACGGATCGTGGAACCAGGCGAAGACCGCGACGCTGGCGGCCGCGAGCAGCAGCCACAGCCGCGACGGCGATCGCTGCTCGAAGATCGCGTGGGTGAACCAGATCGACGCCGTGATCGCGACGACCAGCGCGCCCGCCAGCACCGGCGCGTCGTAGACGCCGACCAGCGGCTGCGACCAGCCGAGGACGAACAGCGGGTAGTACGCGGCGGCGACGCTCTGGACGCCGAGCCACAGGTAGCCGCGCCGCCGCCGGTCGACCAGGTAGATGCCGAAGCCGGTGAGGCCGAGCTGGGCCAGCGCGATCAGCGCCGCGATCGCGACGTAGTGGTTGAAGACCAGCACGCGCACCGCCGCGGCCGGGGTGTCGTCGCCGGCCACCAGCAGCGGCGCCGTGTTCCACCACGCGCTCTGCGTCCACCGGTGCGCGACCGTCAGCTCGAGGTCGAGCACGCCATCGGCGGTGGCGTCCGCGGGCACGCGCCAGCCGGCCGGGCCGACGCCGCGGTACAGCTCGGCGCGGGTGGCGTCGGTGGCGGGCGCGGCGGCGCCATCGACGACGAGCGTCGCCCTCGCCTGCGGATCGGCGATGACCAGGGTCAGCGCCCGGCCGCGCCACGCCGGCGGCACCTCGACGCGGGTGGACAGCGTGTACGTGCCGCGGTGGCCGGCCAGCGCCAGGTGGGCGGGCAGCACGACGTCGCCGGGCGCGTCGACGACCTCGCCGGCCACCGACCAGCGCCGCAGCTCGACGGCGTCGCCGCCGCGGCACGCGGCCAGCCCGATCGCGAGGGCGACGACCAGCCCGCCGACGACTCCCGGCCGGGGTCGCGCAGCCAACACGCCCTCATCGTGCCTGCAGGGTGACCGCTTTGACAAGCGTCACCCACGGGCCGCGCCCGGCCGCGGCGCGCCGCGTCAGCCGACCTTGATGGCCTCGAGCGCCCGGGTCAGCCGGTCGCGGACGCCGTCCGCGATGGGCGCGACCGCGGGGTTGTCGACCACCGCGAACATCGCCTTGGGGTCGATCGCGGACACCGCGATCGAGCCGTCGTCCTGCTGGGCGACCACGACGTTGCACGGCAGCAGCGCGCCGATCCCCGGCTCGGCGGTGATCGCCTGGTGCGCCAGCGGCGGGTTGCACGCGCCCAGGATCAGGTAGGGGGCGAGGTCGGCGCCGAGCTTGGCCTTGAGCGTCGCCTGGACGTCGATCTCGGTGAGCACGCCGAAACCCTCGGTGGCGAGGGCGGCGCGGGTCGCGGCGACCGCACCGGCGAAGTCGACGCCGGTGAGCTGCCGGGTGATCGTGTAGCTGGGGCTTCCGAAGCGCATGGCCGAGCCTACCTCACCTGCCGCGCGGCGCCCGGCGGCGTCTCGGTCAGCTCCTCGAACATCGCGACCAGCGCGGGCTTGCCGCGGAAGCCGGGCGTCGTGGACAGGATCTTGCCGTGGTCGACGACCGCCAGGGTCGGGATGCCGCGGACCCGGAACGCGGCGCCCAGGGCGGGCTCCTCGTCGACGTTGACCTTCACGACCTTGACGCGGCCGGCGTAGGCCTTCGACATCTCCTCGAGCACGGGCGCGATCGCGCGGCACGGGCCGCACCACGGCGCCCAGAAGTCGATCACGACGGGGATGGACGAACGGACGACCTCCTGCTCGAAGGTCGCGGCGGTGACGTTGACGGGCTTCATCTGCTGGCTCCTTGCTGCCGGGTAGAGCCATCAGCGCCGCGAACCGTGACAGCCGTGGTGTCGGGACCGCGCCGCGCCGCCGGGTGCCGCGGGGAGCCGTCGGGAACGAGGTGGCGTCGCGCCCGCTTACAGGGCGTCGTGGACCGGGCCGAGCGCGTCGCGCAGGCGCCGGTGGGCCCGGCTCAGCCGGGTTCGCACCGCCTCCGGCGTCATGTCGAGCTGGGCGCCGATCTCGGGCGCGGTCCAGTCCTCGGCGTCGGCGAGCAGGACCAGGGCGCGGTCGCGGGGATCCAGGGTCAGGAGCGCGTCGCCCAGGATGCGCAGCAGCTCGCCGCGCGCGGCGTCGTCGGCGGGCCCGTCGCCGTCGTCGGCGGCGCGATCGTCGTCGAGCTCCTCGTGGAGCGCGGCGTCGTGCTTGCGGCCGCGCTGCATGCGGCGACAGAAGCTGGCGACCATGCGGATCAGCCAGCCCTCGAGGCTGCCGTCGCCGCGGAAGTCGGCGAGGTGCTCGCCAGCGGCGAGCATGGCGTCCTGGACGGCGTCGCGCGCCCGCTCGGGATCGCCGCAGTAGCGGCGCCCGACCGCGAGCAGGCGCTCGCCGTAGCAGCGGGTCATCCGGTCGAGCGACGCGACGTCGCCGGCCTTGACCAGCCGGGCCAGCTCGCAGGGATCGCACTGGATCGCGCCGTCCACCCCTCGACGTTAGCATCGGCTCCGGCGGCGACGTTCCCGATCCGCAGCCGACCTGATACACAGGGGCATGTCCTTCACGGGGCCCCTGCTCGGCGGTCGCTGGCGCCTGGGCCCCCGGCTGGGCCAGGGCGCCCAGGCCGAGACCTACCTGGCCCGCGACGAGCAGGCCGGCAAGGGCGAGCCCGGCGAGGTCGTGGTCAAGCGGCTGGTCCTGCGCGGCGGCTGGAAGACGTTCGATCTGTTCGAGCGCGAGGCCCGGGTGCTGGCCCAGCTGCGCCACCCCGGGGTGCCGCGCCAGCTCGGCCACTTCGAGGAGCCGCCCGGCACCTTCAACCTGGTCATGCAGCGCATGCCGGGCGAGAACCTGCGCGAGGTGGCGAAGCGCCGCCGCCTGTCCGAGGTCGAGCTGCGCGACGTCCTGATCCGCACCCTCGAGATCCTCGACTACCTGCACGGCCGGGCCCCGCCGGTGGTCCACCGCGACATCAAGCCGACCAACCTGGTGCGCGCCCCCGACGGCCGCATCTCGCTGGTCGACTTCGGCGGCGTCCTCGACGCCGCCCGCGAGCGCGGCGGCTCGACCATCGTCGGGACCTTCGGCTACATGGCGCCGGAGCAGCTGCACGGCCAGGCCACCGCCGCCACCGATCTGTACGCGCTGGGCGCCACCGTGGTCGCGCTCGCCGGCGGGGTCGAGCCCGAGGAGGTGCCGCGCAAGGGCCTGCGCATGGACCTGGCTCGCCACCTGCCCGCGATGGACGCCGGGCTGCGCGCCGTGCTCGAGCAGATGACCGCGCCGGATCCGGACCAGCGGCCGCAGCGCGCGCGCGACGTCATGAAGCTGCTGGCCAGCGCGCCCGCGCCGGCCCCGGTCAAGGCGCTCGCGACCGTGACCCCGGCGCGGCCGCCGGCGCCGGTGCGCCGGATGTTCGGCGGCGTGCCCGAGCCGGTGGGCACGCTGCTGCGGCTGACCATGCTGGCGTTCGCGATCGGCGGCTGGGTCGGCATGACCGCGGCGCGCTTCGCGGTGCTGGCGGTGGCGTGGATGATCTCGCCGGTGTCGTTCGGCCTGCGCGGCGCGATCCGCGACGGCGCCACCGAGGTCGCGGCGATGCTCGAGGAGGGCCGCGAGGGCTTCTCCGATCTCGCGAGGCGATCGGTGGCGCGCCGCAAGCGAGCCGCGTTGCCGCCGGGGCGACGCTGACCGCTACGCCGCCGCGGCGTCGGCGGCGGGCGCGGCGCGCAGCGTGAGGATCGCGACCTCGGCGGCGGTGCCGTGGCCGGCGCGCAGGCGCATGCCGACGAAGCCGACGCCGGGCGTGACGTAGAGGCGGCCGCGCTCGCCGACGTCGTAGAGGCCGCGCCGGTAGCGCAGGCCGATGCGATCCATGATCCGGTAGGTGATGCGCGGCACGTTGATCTGGCCGCCGTGGGTGTGCCCCGACAGCACCAGGTCGGCGCCGCGGCCGGCGAGCTCGCCGGCGTCGGACGGATAGTGGGTGAGCACGACCCGGGTGCCGGCGCGGCCGACGCCGGCGAACGCGGCGTCGGTGTCGTCGTGGCGGGTGATCGGATCGTCGATGCCGATCACCGACAGCGGCGCGCCGTCGACGTCGACCACGCTGTGGCGGTTCTTGAGGACCTCGTAGCCGTTGCGCTCGAGCGCGGCGGTGACGAAGCGGCCGGAGGTGAAGTAGTCGTGGTTGCCGAGGACGGCGAGGACCCGGCGGGCCCGCAGGCCAGCCAGCTGCTCCTCGGCCATGGGGATCTCCTGCCGCGACCACGACACGTAGTCGCCGGTCATGACGACGACGTCGGGCCGCGCGGCGTTGGCGACCTCGACCGCGGCGCGGACGTGCGCGCGCGGCGTGAACCGCCCGACGTGGACGTCGGAGAGGTGGGCGATGCGCAGGCCGTCGTGGCGCGGATCGAGCCCGGGGATGTGGACGTCGGTCGCCGCCGCGACCGGGGGTGGTGGCATGGCCGCAGTCTGGGACCGCGAGGCCGGGCCCGCAACGGGCGAATCGTCTTGCGCACCGCGCACCGACCTACGCGCCCCGCCGTGGCCGCGCCCCGATCTCTGTCCCGTGCCCGTGCCCGTGCCCGTGCCCGATCTCAGTCCCGTGCCCGTGCCCGTGCCCGATCTCTGTCCCGTGCCCGTGCCCGCGACCGTCCCCCGATCTCTGTCCCGTGCCCGTGCCCGTGCCCGTCTCCCGATCTCTGTCCCGTGCCCGTGCCCGTGCCCGTGCCCGTGCCCGATCCGATCTCTGTCCGGCCGCCGGACACGGGAATCTCCCACCACCGGCGCCGGTCTCCACCACGCACCGACCACGCACCGACCACGCGACGCCATCCGGCGCCGCCCCCCGGACCTCGCCCCGCCCGGCCAGCGGCCCGGAATCACGTTGCACCCCCACCTCCCACCTGGCAGCATCTTCATGACCATGGCCCTGTCGGCGCGTTCTCAGCGAGGTGCCTCTCCGACTCCGGACCCGCGCGTCGCCTGCCCCGTCTGCGGCGGCCTGGTCCACCCCGTCGCCGGCAAGTGCAAGCACTGCAAGACCGATCTGGTCAAGCTGCGCGCCCAGCACCCCGGCCACGCGAGCCACGGTCGCGCCGAGGCCGCCCCCGCCGCGGTGCTCGCCGCCGCGTTCGGGCCCCGCCCCGACGCCACGCCGCCGCCCGCCCTCGCGGGCCAGCCCGGCCGCCGTGCCCGGCGCGCTGCCCGCCCTGGGCGCCGGCTCGGCGCCCACCGCGGCGACCGCAGGCTCCGCCGGCGCGGCCGCCGCCGCCATCGCCGGCACGACCGTGGCGCCCGGCGCCCAGGTCCCGCCCCACCTGCTGGGCTCGGGGACCCGCCTGGTCGACCTGCCGCCGCTCGACGGTCGCCGCTCGCGCTGGCCGCTGGTGGTCGCGCTGATCGCCGCCGCCGCGATCGTCGTGTGCGTCGTGCTGCTCCTGAGCGACAGCAACGAGAGCAAGGCCGGCGGCGTCAAGCGACGCGCCGTGCCCGCGCCGGATCGCATGGAGACCTCGCCGCTGCCGCCGCCGCCAGCGCTCGATCCGGACGTCCCCTCGGATCCATGGGCGGATCCGGGCAGCGCCCCCCAGGGCACGGCGCCGCCGCCGCCGTCGCCGACCCCGCTGCCCGGCGGCGCGGTGCCGCCGCCCGAGCAGTTCCAGACCGAGATGTTCAAGGCCGCGTGCGAGCGCCTGTCGCAGTGCGGGCTGTCCGACATCAGCCAGTTCTGCGACACGTTCTCGTCGTTCTCGCTCGACGACTACTACGCCGACCAGATCAAGGCCGGGCGCTGCGACTACGATCAGCAGGCGGCGCAGCGCTGCCTCGACGGCATCCGCAGCGTGCCGTGCCTGGGCGGCAGCAGCTTCGACATCGACCAGCTGTCGACCGTGCTGACCCAGGTCTCGGCCTGCAGCACCGCCCTGACCTGCCACTGACGGAGTCGGGCAGAGGCGGGTCGTCCGGGTTGTCGGCGCCGACGGCCCGGGGCACGCTGCGGCCATGGCCACGCTGCGCTCCGTGAACCCGTCCACCGGCGACGTCCTCGGCGAGGTCGAGGTGACGCCCCTCGACCAGCTCGACGCGATCGTCGCCCGCGCCCGCGCCGCCCAGCCGGCGTGGGCCGCGCTCGGCGTCGCCGGCCGCGCCGCGCGCCTGGCCCCGGTGGCCGGGCGCCTCGCCGACCGGCTCGACGAGCTGGCGCGGCTGATCAGCCGCGAGATGGGCAAGCCGATCCGCGAGGCCCAGGGCGAGCTGCGCGCGATCGCCGACGGCGTGCCGCACGAGCTGGCCGAGATCGCCGCCGCGCTCGCGCCCGACGTCCTCGACGACGGCAAGGTCCGCTCGACGATCCACCACGATCCGTTCGGCGTGTGCGCGGCGATCACGCCGTGGAACTTCCCGGTCGCGATGCCGCACTGGATGGTCTTCCCCGCCCTCGCCGCGGGCAACACGGTCGTGCTCAAGCCCAGCGAGGACACGCCGCTGTGCGGCGCCGCCTACGCGGCGCTGTTCGACGGCCTCGTGCCCGCCGACGTCCTGACCGTCGTGCACGGCGACGAGGCCCAGGGCAAGGCGCTGGTCGCCGCCGACGTCGACCTGATCGCGTTCACCGGCTCGCGCGCCGCTGGCAAGCAGATCATGGCCGCCGCCGCCGCCGGCCTCAAGCGCGTCATCCTCGAGCTCGGCGGCAAGGATCCGCTGATCGTCCTCGACACCGCCGACGTCGCGCGCGCCGCGGTGTTCGCGGCGCGCAACAGCTTCCGCAACGCCGGCCAGATGTGCGTCGCCACCGAGCGGATCTACGTCCACCGCGCCGTCGCCGACGCCTTCGTCGACCGGCTGTGCGCCGAGGCCGCCCGGATGACGGTCGGCGACGGGCTCGCCGACGCGACCCGCGTCGGCCCGATGGTCAACGCCCGCCAGCGCGATCACGTCGTCCGCCAGGTCGCCGACGCGGTGGCGCGCGGCGCGCGGATCGTCGCCGGCGGCGACCACCGCGACCTGTTCGTGACCCCGACCGTGCTGGTCGACGTCACGCCCGAGATGCCGATCGCCCGCGACGAGACCTTCGGCCCCGTCGCGTGCGTGACGGTCGTCGACGACGACGACCAGGCGGTCGCGCTCGCCAACGACACCCGCTACGGCCTGGGCGCGTCGGTGTTCGGCGCCGACGACGATCGCACCGCCGCGGTGGCGCGCCGGTTGACCGCCGGCATGATCGGCATCAACCAGGGCGTCTACGGCGCGCGGGGCACGCCGTGGGTCGGGGCGCGCGAGAGCGGGTACGGCTTCCACGGCTCGCGCGACGGTCACCGGAACTTCACGCAGACCCGCGTGCTGTCCCGTCCACAGTAGGAGCGCGCGGGATCAGCACACGGCGGACAGGCACGACGCGGCGGCGTGCGCCACCTGGCCGGGGACCGCGCCGAGATCGAGCGTGGTCGCGCCGACGTGGGCGTGGGTCAGCGGCTGGGCGCCGGCCTCGCCGAGCGACAGGACGCACAGGATCAGGAAGCTGGCGATCATGATCGCGAAGGCGATGTCGTAGATGCGGTGCTTGCGCTCGCGGCTGACGATGTTGGCGAGGCGGCTGGTGCTGGTCGAGGCGGTCGTGGTCGAGGTGGTCATGGTGGCGCTCCTTGCAGATGGCGGCGTTCACTGCCGCGGACGATGGGGACTAATTCAACTCGCGGGCCAACCCGAGCGAGGCCGCGAGGCCTCACCGCGATCGGCGCGCGCACCCGACGTGTGTGCGGTGCGGATGACGGCGCGACGCGCACTTGCGCGTGCGACGACGCTTCAGCCGTGCGGCGACGGCGCGCGCGCGCCGCGACGACCTGGCAAACCCTGGCCAGAAGCCGTGCGCGCGAGCTCGGGTGCGACACCGCTGCGGTGTCGCAGGGTGTCGCGATCGGGTGTCGCAGTGACCGCGCGGCGCCGGCGTCGCGGCGCCGCGGACGCGCGCGCGCGCCGGCACCGGGACACCGCCGCCATGGTCGACGGCGTGATCGCGGTGCCCGGTACAGAAGCCGTGGCGCGACGCCCACTTGTGCGCTGGCCACCGCGCTCGCCAGGTGGCTCGCGGCGCGTCCGGAACACGCGATCGTGGCGGCGACCGGTACAGCGTGGCGGGGCATGGCGCCCCGCGTGGGGCGTGGTAACGCGCGCCGCGGGCGCGCCCGTGCGCGGCCGCGACGGCGCGCGCCGCCCGGCTACGCCTTGAGGACGACCACGGTCACGCCGTCACCGCCCTCGCCGGCCTCACCGGCGCGCCAGCGCGCGACCGCGGCGTGGCCCTTGAGGTGGGTCCGCAGCGCGGTGCGCAGCGCGCCGGTGCCGTGGCCGTGCACGACGAAGATCGCGTCGCGCGACAGCAGCAGGCTCTCGTCGAGGAAGCGATCGAGCTCGTCGACGGCCTCGTCGACGCGCCGGCCCCGCACGTCCAGGGTGCTGTCGGGCGTGCGCGCGCCGGCCTTGCCGTCGGTCGCGCCCTCGACCAGCGCGACCGCGGGGCCGCCGGCCGCCGCGCCGCCGTCGGGCTCGACCTGGATCGCCGCGGCGCCACGATCGCGCGCCGCCTCGCCGCCGCGCCCGCCGCCGCCCGCCCCGGCGCCGGCCTTGCGGTGGATGTCGAGCAGCACCTCGTCGAGCGGCACCGTCGTGTGCATCGCGCCGAGGCGGACCTCGACGCGGCCGCGCGCCGGCGCCGCGACGATCTCGCCGCGGCCGCCGAGGCCGGTGAGGATCACTGGCGTGCCCGGCACCAGCTCGCCGTCGCGCGGCGCCCGGCCCGGCGGCAGGCCGCGCGCCGGCTGGTGGCGCGCCACCTCGGCGCCGACGCCGGCCAGCTTGCGCCGCGCCTGCTGGACGTCCTCGGCGGTGACCTTGGCCTCGGCGGCCTTGCGGCGCAGCTCGGCGCGGACCTGCTCGGCCTCGGCGCGGGCCTGGCGCAGCGACGTCATCGCCTCGCCGTACGCCGCCGCCGCCTGCTTCTCGGCGCGGGCGCGGTGGCGGTCGCGATCGGCGCGCAGCGCCATGCGCTCGGCCTCGAGCGCCTCGAGCTCGTCGAGCTGCAGCGCCCGCTCCTCCTCGAGCCGGCGCCGCTGGTCGGCGACCCGCTCGAGCAGCAGCTCGACGTTGGCGCCGGCCTCGCCGAGCAGGCCCTGGGCGCGCTCGACGATCGGCCCGGGCAGCCCCATCGTGCGCGCCACGGTCAGCGCGCCCGAGCTGCCCGGCGTGCCCAGGTGCAGCTTGAAGGTGGGCGCCATGCGCTGCAGGTCGTAGCCGACCGACGCGTTGGCGAACCGCGGATCGACCGCGCCCATCGCCTTGAGCCGCTCGTAGTGGGTCGTGACGATCGCGGTGACGCCGCGCGCCGCCAGCGCCTCGAGCACCGCCTGCGCCAGCGCCGCGCCCTGATCCGGATCGGTGCCGACCGCGATCTCGTCGATCAGCAGCAGCGTGCCGGCGCCGCACTCGGTCAGGAACGTGCGCAGCGCCAGGACGTGGCCGGTGAACGTCGACAGATCGCGCTCGAGGCTCTGGGCGTCGCCGATGTCGGTGCGGACGTCGTCGAACCAGCCCATGACGCTGCCCGACTCGGCGGGGACGTGGAGGCCGGCGCGCACCATCAGCGCGGCCAGGCCGCTGGTCTTGAGCGCGACGGTCTTGCCGCCGGCGTTGGGACCCGACACCAGCAGCGTCGTCGCCGCCGCCACGGTGATGTCGTTGGCGACGCAGCGCCGGTCCGACAGCAGCATCAGCGGGTGGCGCGCGTGCAGCAGGCCGATCCGCGGCGCGTCGTCGACGATCGGCGCCGACGCGACGAGGTCGTCGGCGAGCCGCGCCGACGCCGCGATGACGTCGAGGACCTCGGCGACGACGACACCGACGTCGATCGCGTCGGCCTCCTCGGCGACCCAGCCGCTGAACTTGGCCAGGATGCGGCGCTCCTCGTCGAGGACGTCGCACTCGGCGAGCTTGAGCCGGTTGTTGAGGTCGACGATCTCCTCGGGCTCGATGAACAGGGTCTGGCCCGAGCCCGAGGTGCCGTGGAGGATGCCCTTGACGAAGCCCTTGCCGTCGTGGCGCACCGGCAGGACGTAGCGATCGTCGCGCTGGGTGTAGAACGAGTCCTGCAGGTACGGCGCGAACCGAGGGTCACCGACCAGCGTGTCCATCCGCTTGTCGAGCTGGCCGCGGATCCCGGCGAGGGCGCGGCGCAGCGGCCCGAGCGCGTCGGAGGCGTGATCGACCAGGCGGCCGTCGGGATCGAAGGCCTCGAGGATCGGGTGGAACAGGTGCCCGAGGTCGGCGAGCTCGGCGCCGAGGCCGGCCAGGCGCGGCGCGATCTCGGCGTGCTGGCGCAGGTGGGCGCGCAGCCGCGTCACCGCCCGCGCGGTGCCGGCGACCGCCAGCAGCTCGGGGGCGTCGAGCGCCGCGGCCTTGCGGACCCGCTCGATCGCGCCGGCGACGTCCTCGATGCCGCCCAGCGGCAGCGCGGCGTCGCGGGCCGCCAGGTCGCGGGCCTCGGCGACCTCGGCGATGCGGGTCCGCGCCTCGGCCGCGTCGTCGTAGAAGACGTGGCCGCGCACCGCGGCGGCGCCGCGGGTGGAGGCGCAGCGGGCGGCCCAGTGCTCGACCAGCTGGGGCCAGCCCAGATCGGCGAGGGTGGTGGCGGCGATCGCGGTCACGGGGGCCGCAGTCTGCGGCATGCTCCCGCCCTCGGCAACCGCTGGGTGCGCCCGAGGCGGGCGCCGCCGCCGGCCCCGCTCAGTAGCCGCGGACCGTCGCCAGGGACGGCACGACCTGGTCGCGCCCGGCGTGCTTGGCCGCGTACAGGTTCTCGTCGGCGCGCTTGATCAGCGTCAGCAGGTCGACGCCGGGCTCGTTGAAGACGCACGACACGCCCAGGCTGACCGTCACCGGCACCGGCTCGCCCTCGAACATGACCGGGCGCTCGTTGATCATCGAGCGGACGTGCTCGGCGAACACGACGCCGCCCTCGAGCGTGGTCGAGGCCAGGATGCAGGCGAACTCCTCGCCGCCGTAGCGCGCGAACAGGTCCTCGCGGCGGACCCGCTGCCGGACCCGCGCCGAGATCTCCTTGAGGACGGCGTCGCCGCAGAGGTGGCCGCGCTGATCGTTGACCTTCTTGAAGTGGTCGACGTCGAACATGACCAGGCTCAGCGGGTGGCGGTGGCGGTGGGCGCCCGCCAGCTCGCGCTCGAGGAACTCGAGGAAGTAGCGCTTGTTGTGGATCCCGGTGAGGCCATCGAGGATGGTCATCCGGTAGATCTCTTCGTGGTAGGCGCTCTCGATGTTGGCGCCCGACAGGAACTTGAAGATGGCGTCGCCGAAGCGGACCTGATCGCCGTCGAGCAGGCGCTTGCGGGTGATGCGCTCCTCGTTGACGAAGGTGCCGTTGGTCGAGCCCATGTCCTGGACCCACCACTCGCCGTCGTCGTCCTGGCTCAGCTGCGAGTGCTGGCGCGACACCGAGCTGCGGCTGATGACGAGGTCGACCTCGGCGTCGCGACCGACCACGTAGGTGCGCTTGGACAGCGGCGTGCGCTTGCCGATGTCGGGGCCCGGCGGGTGCAGGAGCACCAGGCATGCCTCGCCCCGCTCGCGCGACTTCGGCATCTCGACCGGTCGCGCGATGATCAGGGTGCCGCTGTTGCGTTCGGAGGTCACCGGGGAGGAGGAGCCGCGCCTCTGGACCTTTATAAACCGGAACGCCGCGGGATCGCCACTTCCGGGGTCCCGCCGGCCCCTCAGCCGCCCGAGCCCCCTGTCCCCACGGACGGGGGTGGCGGCGGCGTGAGCTGATCCCAGGGCGCGCTGACGCCCAGGTACTCGCCCCACTCGAAGCCGCTGTCGTAGATCGCCTGCTGCTGCTCGGGGCTGAGGATGCCCCCGACCCGGCCCTCGGCGCCCGACAGGATCTGGCCGAGGCCGCCGGCGTACTCGAGCAGGCCCGCGACGTTGCGCTCGTACGGGGTGACCTGGCCGTCGGTGATGGCGCCGTTGGTGTAGGTGATCAGCTCCTGGTAGACGTCCCCGAAGGCGGCGTCGAGGGCCGCGCTCTGCTCGGGCGTGACCCCGGCGGCGGCCTCGGCCTCGGCGCGCTGCGCGGCGAGCTGCTCGCGGGGGCGGCTCAGCGCGGCGTCGACCAGGGGCAGGACCCGGGCCCGGTACTCGTCGTCGGTCTCGCCCTCGAGCCGGCCGAGCAGGCCGGCGATCTCCTGCTGGCGACGCAGGCGGCGCTCGAGGCGGGACTCCCGCGGCGTCTCGGGCAGCGTGGGGCGATCGCCGCGGTCGAGATCGCGGCCGAGGCCCCGGCCGGTGCGCGCCAGCGGGTCGTCGGCGTCGCCGAGGGCCGGCGCGGCGGCCGCGGCGCCCCACGGATCGGGGCGCGCCGCCGCCCCAGCGGCGGCGGCCGCGGCGGGCTCGAGGCGCGACACGCGACGGCGGAGGTCACGGTTGTCGAGCCAGAGCCAGACGGCGGCGAGGGTGGAGACCGCGGCGGCGGCGGCGGTGACGGCCATCCAGGTGCGACGGGACACGGCGGGAGGCTAGCAGTCGGCGGCGGATCGGGCACGGGCACGGGCACGGGCACGGATCGGACCCGGAGCGGGCACGGGCGCGGATCGGACCCGGAGCGGGCACGGGCACGGGCACGGGCGCGGATCGGACCCGGAGCGGGCACGGGCACGGGCACGGGCACGGACTCAGATCGGGCACGGGCACGGGCACGGGCACGGACTCAGATCGGGCTCGGGCACGGGCACGGAGCGGGAGCGGGGCGATCAGATGCCGACCCAGAAGTTGGCCTTCACCATCACCAGGTTCTCACCGCGGGCGTCGGCGAGGGCGCGCAGGTCGTGGCCGAGCCGGAAGTCGCCGCTGTCGTCGTCGGAGCTGCGGCCGTGGCTCCAGATGAAGAAGACCGTCGAGCCCGGGCGATACTCCCAGCGCGCGACCAGCGTGCTGCGCAGCTCGCGGAAGTCGAAGTCGGGGCGGCCGAAGGCGATGTCGGCGCCGGCGGCGCCGTCGGTGTCGACGTAGATGTTGCCGTCGGCGTCGGTCATCAGCTGGTCGGCGCCGTAGACCCGCCAGCGATCGTCGTAGGCGTCGGCGTAGGTGTCGGCGGCCTCCTTGTACTCGGTGTAGCCGCCGGTGGCGATGAAGGGCTGGGCGTAGAGCTGGACGCTGAGCTCGGGCGTGAACGTCCACGACGTCCGCAGGGTCAGCGCGGCGATGACCTGGTGCAGCCGGGCGAACACGTAGTGGCTGCGGTCGGCGGCGTCGGCCAGCTCGTCGACGTACTGGTGGTCCTCGTAGCCGTACGACAGGCTCGGGCCCAGGCTGACGTCGACGTTGCTGCGCGCCTGGATGTCGAGCGACGCGTTGACGTTGCTGTTCCACGAGTCGCTGATCGGCCGCCAGCCGTAGTTGACGTTGAGGTTCGCCGACACCGCCTTGCGACCGTCGGTGCCGACGCTGATCCAGCCGTTGCGGCCGTCCTCGGCGTGATAGCGCGGGCCGCCGCGCAGGAGCCCGGGGTTCCAGCGCCCCAGGTCGACGTTGATCCCCGCCCCCGCGTGCCAGTAGTTCGCGAAGGTGGCGTTGACGTTGGTGTTGCCACCGTAGCCGCCGATCCGCGGCTCGAAGTCGGAGAAGACCCAGACGTTGCTCTCGAGCGACCACTCCAGCAGGACGTCGCCGGGGCGGTTGTCCCGGTAGCCGGCCCACACCCACTGGCTGATCGTGTCGCCGCCGTGCTGGAAGCCGAGGTCGTTGAGCTCGAGCCCCGGCGAGCGGACGTCGCCGCCGACGCCGAACGGCAGCCGCGGGTGGTTCCAGCGCCCGACGTCCCACAAGAGGCCCGCGCCCGACATCGACGTCGCGCCGGGATCGAGGTGCAGGTGGGTGGCGTCGGGGCGCTGGAACAGGTGCCGGATCTCGTGCTTGTCGGCCAGGATCGCGTCGGCGGTGCCGTGGACGTAGCTGCCGTAGGCCTTGAACGAGGTCGACCACTGGTCGTGGCCGAAGCGGTGGGTGCCGTCGAGGCCGGCGGCGTAGCCCTGATCGTGGAGCAGCCCCGCGAGATCGGTGCCGTCGAGGCGGCGGTTGGTGGCGGTGACGATCGCGTTGAGCTGGCTCTTGCCGCCGCGCAGGTCCTTGAGCGCGCGCAGCACCGCGTAGTTGGTCAGCGGCTCGACGATGACCCGGCGCTTGGCGCCGCCCGGGTCCTGGACCCGCGCGGTCTCCTCGGCGGTGACCGCCTCGAGGGCGCCGACGGTCCAGCCCCGGCCGACCTTGCCGCCGACCTTGGCGGCGCCGTAGATCGTGGTGCCGATCGGGTTGGCCTCCCACTCGGCGTCGGGATCGACGTCGGAGCCGTAGGCGTGGGGCGCGGCGCCGATGCGCC
Organism: Kofleriaceae bacterium; assembly: GCA_020633495.1. Taxonomy (GTDB): domain Bacteria; phylum Myxococcota_A; class Polyangia; order Haliangiales; family Haliangiaceae; genus WYBA01. The sequence continues at coordinate 88,678 of JACKDR010000018.1, forward strand.
GCGAGTAGAACAGGCCCTCACCGCCACCGTCGCCGCCCTGCGCCAGGCCGTAGCGGAAGATGTCGGTGCCCTCGAGGAAGAACGGCCGCTTCTCGGCGAAGAACAGCTCCTGGGCGCTGAGGTTGACCTGCGACGGATCGGCCTCGACCTGGCCGAAGTCGGGGTTGATGGTCCCGGTCAGGGTCAACGACGAGGTCAGGCCGTAGCGGACGTCGAGGCCGGCGCCGAGCCGCGGCGCGACGTCGTGGGTGAACGGGTCGCCCTCGTCGACCGGCGTCGCGGCGACGCCCGCGGTCATGTACGGCAGGATCTCGACGCGGCGCCCCGGCGTGACGTCGTCGACGTCGTCGAGCGTGCCGAACACCGAGACGATCTGATCGCCGGACCGCGGCCACGGCGACCACGTCGACTCCTCGCCGGTGCGGGCGACCGAGCGCACCAGCTGCAGGCCCCACTGCTGGTGCTCGTGGCCGGAGAAGCGCAGCTGGCTGAGCGGGATGCGCAGCTCGGCGACCCAGCCCTGATCGTCGACGGACGCCGCGCCCGACCACACCGCGTCCCAGCTGTCGTCGGCCTCGTGATCGTTGAAGAGCAGGCGATCGAGCTGGACCCCGACCGGGTTGAGGCCAAAGACGAACGCGGTGCGGCGATCGTGATACGAGTCGACGCCGACCAGGATCCAGTCGGACGCCGACTGCTGGTCGCGGCGGGTCAAGAGGCCCCGGATCTGATCCGGGTGATCGTCGAACGCGCGGACCCCGACGTAGAGGGCCTCGTCGTCGTAGACGACCCGGAACTCGGTGTCCTCGGTCGGCGGCTTGCCCTCGTCGGGGAAGCGCTGGACGAAGCCCCGGGTCGGGGTGGCGGCCTGCCAGCCGGCGTCGTCGAGGACGCCGTCGATCGTGACGTCGCCGACGCGGCGGCTGGCCTGGGTGTGGACGTCGCCGGCGCCGTGGGCGGGCGCGGCGACCGCGACCAGCGCGGTGAGGAGCGCCAGGCTGGGCCCGGCGCAGCGGAGAACGGAGGGCGAGACCATGGGGTGTCCAGGGAGATCCACGAGCGCCGGTCGCGGACGACCGCGGTCGCGCCGAGTGGCTGACCTCGGACACAACCTGGTGCGGTGGCGTTGCATTCCGCCCCTTCATCGTACCCGGCGGCCCGGGCCTGCGCAGGCGATCAGGTGCGCCGGGACTCGTCGCGGATCCGGGCGTGCTCGAGCAGCAGCGACGTGGTCCCCGAGCCGATCTCGTCGGAGCCGATCACCTCGCAGCTGGTGAACTCGAAGTGACCGTGGACCCAGTCGAGCACGGTCATCAGGCGCTCGCGTGGCGAGTGGGCGGGGTCACCACACTCGACCTTGACGATGCGCCCCTCGGCGACGAACAGGCGCGCGGTCCCCACCGAGGCCAGGACCAGCAGGATCCCGGACTTGCGCTCGAACTCGAGCAGCGACAGCAGCGTCGGCAGCGAGATCTCCGACAGGCTGCCGCTGAGCATCGTGGCCTCGCCGCTGCCGCGACCGTCGCGCACGATGATCCGGCCGATCCGGATCACCAGCTCCTCCTCGATGAAGGGCTTGGTGATGTAGTCGCGGACGCCGAGCCGGTAGGCCTGCAGGCGGGTCATGTCGCTGGGGTCGTCGCTGATGAAGACCACCGGGACGTCGTCGAGGCGCGGGTTGGCGCCGAGCTGCCGCAGCAGGGTCCAGCCGTCCATGATCGCCATCTCGGCGGCGGTGATGACGACGTCGGGGCGCTGGCTCATGCACGCGGCGTAGGCGTCGGCGCCGTCGACGAAGGCGTCGACGACGTAGCCGGCCTGCTCCAGCGCCACGACGATGCGCTCGAGCGCGGGCGTGCTGGGCTCGGCGAGCACGATCCGCACGCCGACCGGGATCGGCTGCGGCGGCGGGGTCAGCTCGTCGATGAGATCGTCGAGGTACTGGACCAGCGCCTCGCGGCCGTGCGAGTCGGTCTCGAGGAACTGGAAGCCCATGCCGATGTGGCGGCCCAGCGCCCGCGCCGCCGACGGCGACAGCAGGTGGGCGACCCGCGCGATGACGCGGAAGCGGGCGCCGTCGGGCAGGGTCAGCGTCACCTCGGTGATCGCGCCGATCGGCAGCAGCTCGTCGGTGCGGACGAAGACGCCGTTCTTCGACAGGTCCTCGGACTCGGCGCGGACCACCCGATCCATGCGCTCGAACTCCACCCGACAGCGGGTGACCAGCCGTGGCTCCCGCATCTGACGGTCGTATCCCACCGCCGTGGATGATAGCGCGAACCGGCGAAAACCAGATTCATCTCCGGTCGTTGACACTGTCAGTAAACGCCTGTTGAGATTTCAGATGTTTCATGAATCCTTGAAAGCAGGCGAAACATCTGATTCTGTGCCGCCCCAGGAGCGTCCCCCATGGCCCAGGCCCTGCCCCGCAATCCCAGTCCGTCGGTCACCCCGGTGACCAGCCCACCACCGCTGCTCGGCCGGCTCGGCCGCGCGGTCGAGGGCCGCGGCCTCGCCGACCTGGGCGCCCGCCTCGTCGACCTCGACGGCTGGGTCCGCACCGAGCTGGTCGACTTCGAGCGCGAGCTCGAGGCGGTGCCGCGCGGCGCCCGCGCCGTGCAGCAGGCCGCCCACCACCTGCTCGATCTCGGCGGCAAGCACCTGCGGCCGATGTGCGTCGTGCTGGCCAGCAAGTTCGGCGACGGCTTCGGGCCGGCGGCCCGCCAGCTCGCGCTCGCGGTCGAGCTGGTCCACACCGCGACGCTGCTGCACGACGACGTCGTCGACGTCGCCGACACCCGCCGCGGCCAGCCCGCGGCGCGCTCGCTGTGGGGCAACGCCGCGTCGATCTTCGCCGGCGACTGGCTGCTGGTCGAGGCGCTGCGGCGGATCCGCCTGGCCGGCGACGATCGCCTGCTCGATCGCATGCTGGCGATCATCGAGGAGATGATCCTCGCCGAGTCGCTGCAGCTCGAGCGCCGCGGCCAGGTCGTCGGCGACGTCGCCGACTACTTCCGGGTCTGCGAGGGCAAGACCGCGGCGCTGTTCCGGTGGGCGATGCTGGCCGGCGCCCGCGCCGGCGGCTGCGGCGGCGACGCCGAGGCCGCGCTCGAGCGCTTCGGCCACGAGCTCGGCGTCGCGTTCCAGGTCATCGATGACTGCCTCGACTTCGAGGGCGACTTCACGGTGACCGGCAAGGCGCTGTTCGCGGACCTGCGCGAGGGCAAGCTGACCTACCCGCTGCTGGTCGCGCTCGACCGCGAGCCGGCGCTCGAGGGCGCGGTCACCGCGCTGCTCGCCGAGGACGCCGAGCACGGCGCGGCGTCGCCGGCGCGGTGCGCCGAGGTCGCCGCCGGGCTGCGCCGCACCGGCGCGCTGGCCGAGGCCCGGGCCCTGGCGACCGCGCGGATCGCCGCCGGCATCGACGCGCTGTCCGGCCTGCCGGACGGGTCGGCCAAGACCGCGCTGATCACCGTGGCCGAGGCCACCGCGCTGCGGGAGAAGTGAGGTGACCCGGCCGTCCAGCCGGCTCGCCGGCTTCTACCAGCGCCCGCTCGCCGAGCGGGTCGCGACCCTGTGCGACCTCGCCGGCGGCGCCCACCTGTCCGAGGCGTCGCGGACCTGGCTGCAGCGCGGCGGCGGCCTCGACCTCGCCACCGCGGACCGGATGAGCGAGAACGTGGTCGCGACCGCGGCGCTGCCGATGGGCCTGGCCCTCAACCTGCGGGTCAACGGCCGCGACCACCTGGTCGCGATGGCGGTCGAGGAGCCGTCGGTGGTGGCCGCGGCGTCGAACGCGGCGCGGCTGGTCCGCCTCGGCGGCGGCTTCGTCGGTGACGCCGACCCGCCGGTGATGACCGCGCAGATCCAGCTCGACGACGTCCCCGACGCCGACGCCGCCCCGGCCCGGCTCGCCGCCGGCGCCGCCCGTGTCCTCGCCGCCGGCGACGCCGCGATCCCGCGCATGGTCGCGCGCGGCGGCGGCTGCCGCGAGGCGTGCGCCCGCGTCCTCGACGCCGCCACCGGGCTGGTCGTCGTCGAGGTCCACGTCGACGTCGGCGACGCCATGGGCGCCAACCTGGTCGACAGCGTCGCCGAGGCCGCGGCGCCGGTGGTCCAAGAGCTGCTCGGCGGCCGGATCGGGCTGCGCATCCTGACCAACCTGTCGCGGCGACGCCGCGCCCGCGCCAGCTGCGAGGTCCCCGCCGACGCGCTCGGCGGCGACGCGCTCGCCGACGGCATCGTGCGCGCCAGCCGGTTCGCCGAGCTCGACGCCGCCCGCGCCGCGACCCACAACAAGGGCGTCATGAACGGCATCGACGCCGCCGCGGTCGCGCTCGGCCAGGACTGGCGCGCGATCGAGGCCGGCGCCCACGCCTGGGCCGCCGAGACCGGCCGCTACCGGCCGCTGGCGACCTGGACCCGCACCGCCACCGGCGTGCGCGGCGCGATCGAGCTGCCGCTCGCGGTCGGCACCGTCGGCGGCGGCACCCGCGCGCCGGGCGCGCGCGCCGCGCTCGAGCTGTGCGCGGTGGCGTCGGCCCGCGAGCTGGCGGTCGTGCTGGCGTCGGTCGGGCTGGCGTCGAACCTGGCCGCGCTCAAGGCGCTGGCCGGCGAGGGCATCCAGCGCGGCCACATGCGGCTGCACCGGCGCCGCCTCGACGACGGCGCCGACGGCGCCGACGACCACGCCGACGCCACCGGCCACCCGGGAGGTACGCCGTGAACGAGCTCGTCCCCACCGGCGAGGTCCGCCCGGGCTCGGGCGCGATGTTCGACGCCATCGCCCACCGCTACGACCGGCTCAACCGGATCCTCAGCATGGGCATCGACAAGCGCTGGCGCCGCAAGACGGTCGCGGCGCTGCGCCTGCCCGACGGCCCGAGCCGGGTCCTCGACGTCGCCACCGGCACCGGCGATCTGGCGCTCGACATCGCGCGCCGCCACCCGGCGGCCCACGTCGTCGGCGTCGATCCGTCGGTCAAGATGCTGGCCCGCGGCGTCGCCAAGGTCGCGGCCCGCGGCCTCGACGACCGGATCACCCTCGACGAGGGCGACGCCCAGGCCCTGACCTACCCCGACGCCAGCTTCGACGGCGCGACGATCGCGTTCGGCATCCGCAACGTGCCCGACCGGGCCCGCGGCCTCGCCGAGATGGCGCGGGTCGTGCGCCCCGGCGGCCGGGTCTGCGTGCTCGAGCTGTCGGAGCCGCGCCGCGGCATCATGGCGCCGCTGGCCCGCTTCCACGTCCACGTCGTCGTGCCGCGGATCGGCGCGCTCCTGTCGGGGGCGCGCGAGTACCGCTACCTGCAGAAGTCGATCGCCGCGTTCCCGCCGCCCGACGAGTTCGCCGCGATGATGGCGGCCGCCGGGCTCGAGATCGAGGCGGTCCGCGCCCTGACCTTCGGGGTCTGCCACCTCTACGTCGGCCGCGTCCCCGGCGGCGACGAGGTGGCGTCGTGATCGGCGAGCGCGCCCTGGCGCCGGCCGCCGCGATCGATCCGCACGGCGACGCCCTGCACGCCGCGCTCGACGCCGGCCTGGGCGCGACCCGCGGCGGCGCGCTCACGGCGATCGCGATCGCGGCGCCGCTGGCGCCGACCGTGGCGCTGCTGGCCGCGGCGCCGGCCCGCGTCGACGCCGCGGTGTGGGAGCCGCGCGGCGACGGCTGGGCGCTGGCCTGCGCCAGGGTCGCCGCGGTGGCCCGCGCCGACGACGGCGACCCCGATCGCTTCGCCACGGTGGCGCGCGCGCGCCGCCGCGGCGTGGGCGCGCGTGGTCCGCGCCGGCGATCCCGCGGCGCCGGCGCCGCGCTTCGTCGGCGGCCTGGCGTTCGCGCCCGGCACCGCCGACGGCCCGGCGTGGCGCGGCTTCGGCGACGCCCGCTTCGTGCTGCCGCGCTGGACCTACGCCCGCCGCGGCGACCTCGCGTGGCTGACCGCGATCGTCGACGGCGACGCCCGGACCCCGGCGGCGCGCGACGTCTGGCACGGCGAGCTCGCCGAGGTCCGCGCCGCGCTGGCCGCGCCGGCCGCCGCCGAGCCGCCGCCGGTGGTGGCGATCGCCGAGGCGGATCCCGAGGTCTGGCGCCGCCACATCGCCGAGATCCGCGCCGCGATCAGCGCCGGCACCGCCGCCAAGATCGTCGCCGCCCGGGCCTGCGCGGTCGAGCTGGCCGGCCCCGCCGAGCCCGCCGCGGTGCTGCGCCGCCTCGGCGAGCGCCACCCCGAGTGCACGCGGTTCGCGATCCGGGTCGGCGGCCGGGTCTTCCTCGGCGCGTCGCCGGAGCGCCTGGTCGCGGTCACCGGCCTCGAGGTCACGACCGACGCGCTGGCCGGATCGATCGCCCGCGCCGGCGGCGGCCCCGACGCCGACGCCGACGAGCGCGCCGCGCTCGAGGCCAGCGCCAAGGATCGCGGCGAGCACGATCTCGTCGTCGAGGCCATCGCCGCCGGGCTGGGCCCGCTGTGCGCGCGGCTCGACGTCCCGGACCGCCCGGCGGTGCGCACGCTGCGCAACATCCACCACCTGCACACCCCGGTGCGCGGCCTGCTGGCGGCGCCGCGCCACGTCGTCGAGGTCGCGGCCGCGCTGCACCCGACGCCGGCGGTGGCCGGCGTGCCGACCCGGGTCGCGCTCGACTGGATCGCCGCCCGCGAGCCCGAGGCCCGCGGCTGGTACGCGGCGCCGGTCGGCTGGTTCGACGCCGACGGCGACGGCGAGCTGGTGGTCGCGATCCGCTCGGGCGTCCTCGACGGCCGCCACGCCCTGCTCTACGCCGGCGGCGGCATCGTCGCGGCCTCGGATCCCGACGCCGAGCTCGACGAGACCCGGGTCAAGCTGCGCGCCCTGCTGGGCGCCCTGGGGGCCACCGCATGACGCCGCGGCCCGAGCTGGTGCAGACCGCGTGGGCGCGCGTGCTGGTGTGCGCGCTCGCCGACGCCGGCGTCGAGGCCGTCGTGGTCAGCCCCGGCTCGCGGTCGACGCCGCTGACCGCGGCGCTGGCGGCGCAGGAGGCGCTGGCGGTGCACGTCGTCGTCGACGAGCGCGCCGCCGGGTTCTTCGCGCTCGGCCTCGGCCGCGCCCGCCGCGCCCCGGTCGCGCTGGTGTGCACCTCGGGCACCGCCGCCGCGCACTACTACCCCGCGGTCATCGAGGCCGAGATGGCCGGCGTGCCGCTGGTGGTGGTCAGCGCCGACCGACCGCCCGAGCTGCACGGCGGCGGCGCGCCGCAGACGATCGACCAGACCCGGCTGTTCGGCGAGCACGTCCGCGCCTTCGCCGACCTCGGCCCGCCGCACGGCACCGAGATCGCGCTGCGCGCGCTGCGCCGGCGGGTCGCCCAGACCGTGCTGGCCAGCCTGTCGCCGCGCCGCGGCCCGGTCCACCTCAACGTGCCGCTGCGCAAGCCGCTCGAGCCGGCGCGCCCGATCGACGACGCCGAGGTCGCGCTGCTGGCGCGCGCCGAGGCGATCGCGACCCGGGCGCCGGTGGCGCCGCCGCCGTGCCCGGCCCAGGCCGCCGACGACGCGATCGCCGCGCTGGCCGCGGCGCTGGGGCGCGCCCGCCGCCCGGTGATCGTCGCCGGGCCCGGCGATCTCGGCGGCGCCGCGACGGCGGTGTCGCGGCTGGCCCGCCGCGCCGGCGCCGTGGTGTGGGCCGAGACCGCCAGCGGGCTGCGCGGCGCCGTCGACGACGACGTCGCCCGCCTCGACGCCTTCGCGCTGGTCATGGGCACCCCCGAGCTGCGCGCCCGCCTGCGCCCCGATCTGATCGTGCGGCTCGGCGCCGAGCCGGTGGCGCCGAGCTGGCCGGGCGTGATCGCGTCGCTGCCCGACGTGCCGCGCTGGGTGATCACCGAGCACGCGTGGCCCGACCCCGACGCCAGCGCCGCCGGCGTCGTGATCGGCGACGTGGTCGCGACCCTCGAGCACGTCGCCGCGACGATCCCGCTGCGGGCGCCGGCCGGCGACGACGCCTGGCGCGAGGCGGTGCGGCTCGCCGACGAGACCGCGTGGGCGGTGGTCGACGATCTGCTGGCGGCGCCGGCCGCGCTGCCCCACGAGGGCGCCGCGGTGCGCGCCGTGCTCGACGCCTGCGGCGACGCGACGATCGTCCTGGGCAACAGCCTGCCGGTGCGGCTGGTCGACCAGGTGTGGCGGCCGCGCCGCGCCCTGCGCGCGCTGTCGCAGCGGGGCGCCGCCGGCATCGACGGCCTGATCGCCGGCGCCGTCGGCGCCGCCGCCGCCGGGCGGCCGGTCGTGCTGCTGGTCGGCGACGTCAGCTTCGCCCACGACGTCGGCAGCCTGGCGCTCTTGCGCCACCGCGCGGTGCCGATCCTGATCGTCGTGATCGACAACGGCGGCGGCCGCATCTTCGAGTCGCTGCCGGTGGTCGACGCGATCCCCGCCGATCGCTTCGACGCGCTGTGGCTGACCCCGCCCGGCCTCGATCCGGTCGCGGTCGCCCGCGCCTTCGGCGTGCCGGCGCGCGCGGTCCGGTCGCCGGACGAGCTGCGCGCCCACGTCGCCGCCGCGCCCCGCCTCGGCACCGCCGTGCTGCACGTCCCGGTGGCGCCGTCGTCGGCGCGCGAGCTGCGCGCCGCCGCGATCGCCCGCCTCACCGCCGCCGCGGCCACCCTGGGCGCTCCCGATCGCGCCCCGGCCAGCGCCGCCGAACCCGACGATCCCCGCAAAGGAGCAACGCCATGACCCCGCCCACCCCCGACGTCGTGTGGACCGCCCAGCGCGGCTACGAGGACGTCCGCTACGAGAAGTCCGCCGACGGCATCGCGCGCGTCACGATCTGCCGCCCCGAGGTCCGCAACGCGTTCCGGCCCCAGACCGTGACCGAGATGATCGCGGCGTTCGACGACGCCCGCGACGATCCCAAGATCGGCGTCGTCGTGCTGACCGGCGAGGGCCCCGACGCGTTCTGCGCCGGCGGTGACCAGCGCGTCCGCGGCGCCGGCGGCTACGTCGGCAGCGACGGCGTGCCCCGGCTCAACGTCCTCGACCTGCAGCGCCGCATCCGCTACCTGCCCAAGCCGGTGATCGCCCAGGTCGCCGGCTACGCGATCGGCGGCGGCCACGTCCTGCACCTGGTCTGCGACCTGACGATCGCCGCCGACAACGCGCGGTTCGGCCAGACCGGCCCCAAGGTCGGCTCGTTCGACGCCGGCTTCGGCAGCTCGTACCTGGCCCGCATCGTCGGCCAGAAGAAGGCGCGCGAGATCTGGTTCCTGTGCCGCCAGTACGACGCCCAGCAGGCGCTCGACATGGGCCTGGTCAACACGGTCGTGCCGCTGGCCGAGCTCGAGGCCACGACCGTGCAGTGGTGCCGCGAGATCCTGGCGCTGTCGCCGACCGCGCTGCGCTTCCTCAAGGCGGCGATGAACGCCGACTGCGACGGCCAGGCCGGCATGATGGACTTCGCCGGCTCGGCGACGCTGCTCTACTACCTCACCGAGGAGGGCCGCGAGGGCAAGGAGGCGTTCCTCGAGAAGCGGCCGCCCGACTTCGGCAAGTTCCCGCGCTTCCCGTGACCGCGAGGCCGCGATGACCGCGACGCCGATCTCGTCCCCGATCTCGCCGGCCCGCGCCTGGCTGCTGGCGGCGCGCCCGGCGACCCTGACCGCGGCCGCCGCGCCGGTCGTGGTCGGCACCGCGTGCGCCCACGCCGCCGGCGGCGTCGCGGCCGGGCCCGCGGCGGCGGCGCTGGCCGGCGCGGCGCTGATCCAGATCGGCACCAACTTCGCCAACGACGTCTTCGACGCCGAGGCCGGCGCCGACGGCCCCGACCGGCTGGGCCCGACCCGCGCGGTCGCCACCGGCCTCTTGTCGGCGGCGCAGGTGCGGCGCGGCATGATCGCGACGTTCGCGCTGGCCGCGCTGTGCGGGGTCTACCTGACCGCGGTCGCGGGCTGGCCGGTGATCGCGATCGGCGTGGCGTCGGTGCTGTCCGGCGTCGCGTACACCGGCGGGCCGTGGCCGCTCGGCTACCACGGCCTCGGCGACGTCTTCGTGATGGCGTTCTTCGGCTTCGTCGCGGTGTGCGGCACCGCGTTCGTCCAGCTCGGCGAGGTGCCGGCGCTGGCGGCGTGGCTGGCGGTGCCGGTCGGCGCCCTCGCCACCGCGATCCTGGTGGTCAACAACCTGCGCGACCGCGCCGGCGACGCCGTCGTCGGCAAGCGGACGCTGGCGGTGCGGCTGGGCCGGCGCGCGGTGATCGCCGAGTACGCGCTGCTGGTGGTCGCCGCCCACGCGGTGCCGGTGATCCTGTGGGCGCGCGGCGGCGGGCCGTGGCTGCTCTTGCCGTGCGCGACCGCGCCGGTGGCGGCGGCGCTGACCGTCCAGGTGGCGCGGCGCGACGGCGCCGCGCTCAACCCGCTGCTCGGCGCCACCGCGAAGCTGCTGCTGGCCAACGCGGCGCTGCTGGCGCTCGGGGTGGCGCTGGCGTGACCGACGGGGCGCCCGACGGCGCGCCGCGGCCGGGCGCGATCCCGGTCGCGTGGTCGAGGGCGGCGCGGCACAGCGCCGCCGGGCGCTGGACCGAGCGGCGCGGCGTCGTCGTCGCGGTCGAGATCGCGGGCGCGCTCGGCGTCGGCGAGGCGTCGCCGCTGCCCGGGATGTCGCGCGACGACCTGCCCCGGGTCCGCGCCGCGATCGCCGGGCTGCCCGGGTGCCGGCGCCTCGCCGGCCTCGGCGACGTCGCCGACGATCGGGTCGCCCGCGACGCGGTCGCGATCCTGCGCGCCGCGTGCCCAGGCGCGCCGGCGGCGGCGTGGGCCCTGACCTCCGCCGCGCTCGACGCGGTCGCGCGGGCGCGCCGGACCACGCCGGCGGCGCTGTGGGCCGCGGCCGCCAGGGCCCGCCGCGGCGGCGCCGCGGGTGCCTCTGGGCGCGCTGGTCGACGGCGCGGCGGCGGCCCGCGCCGCGGTCGCGCGCGCGCGTCACCACGGTCAAGCTCAAGCTCGGCGTCGCCGCCACCGGCGGCCAGGACGTCGCCGCCGCGGCGGGCGCGGTCGCCGCGGTGCGAGCCGCCGTCGGGCCCGACGTCGCGATCCGCGCCGACGCCAACCGCGCCTTCGGGCTCGGCGACGTGCCGGCGCTGCTCGCCGCGCTGGCCCCGCACGACGTCGCCTACGTCGAGGAGCCGGCCGCCGGCCTGGGCGCGGCGCTGCCGGCGCTGGGGCGGCTCGCGGTGCCGGTCGCGCTCGACGAGAGCCTGGCCGAGCCCGACGCGCCGCGCTGGCTCGACGACGCGCTCGCCACCGGCGCGGTCGCCGCGGTCGTGCTCAAGCCCACCGTGCTGGGCCCGGCGCGCCTGCTCGCGGTCACCGCACGCGCCGCCGCCGCCGGGGTCGGCGCGGTCGTGACCCACGCGCTCGAGGGCGCGATCGGCACCGCCGCCGCGATCGAGGTCGCGCTGGCGCTGGGCGGCGACCGCGGCCGCGCCGCCGGGCTCGACCGCCACCCTGGCCTGGCGGCGTGGCCGCTGCCGATCCCGACGCTGGGCGAGCGCGCCCTGGTCGACGCGCCGCGCGTCGGCCTGGGGCTCGACGTCGACGCCGCGCTGGCGTGCGCGCGCCGCCACGAGGTCACGACGTGACCGCGCCCGCGCTCACCGACGCCGACGCCGACGCCGACGTCGACGTCGACGTCGCGCTGTCGATCACCGCGGCGGCGCGCGAGGCGCCGGATCGCCCGGCGCTGATCACCGCGTCGCGCACGCTGACCTTCGCCGACGTCGCGCGCCTGGCGCTGCGGCCCGGCGGCGACGGCACCGCGCTGCTGCCGCTGGTCGCGCACCCGTCGCTAGGCACGGTGCTGGCGATCCTGGCGTCGCTGGAGGCGCGGCGCCCGCTGGCCCTGCTGCACCCGCGGGCCGCGCCCGACGACCTCGACCGGGCGCGCGCCGCCGCCGCCGCCCACGCCGTCCCCGCCGGCACGCTGGCCACGATCTTCACCTCGGGCTCGACCGGGCGCCCGCGCGGCGCGGTGATCTCGCGCGCCGCGGCGGTCGCCGCCGCCGCCGCCAGCGCCGCCAACCTGGGCTGGCGCGACGACGATCGCTGGCTGTGCTGCCTGCCGCTGGCCCACGCCGGCGGCCTGACCGTGGTGCTGCGCTGCCTGATCGCGCGGCGCCCGCTGATCCTCCACGAGGGCCCGTTCGACGCCGCCGCGGTCGCCGCGCTGGCGTCGTCGGCGCGCGCCACCCTGGCCTCGCTGGTCCCGACCCAGCTCGACGCGCTGGTCGCGGTCGCCGACGCCGGCGCCGCGCCGCCGCCGTGGCGGGCGATCCTCCTCGGCGGCGCCGCCGCCGCGCCGGCGCTGCTGGCCCGCGCCGCGGCGCGCGGCCTGCCGTTCGTCGTCACCTACGGCATGACCGAGTCGCTCGGCCAGGTCGCGACCGCGCCGCTGTCCGCCGCCGGGCGCGTCGACGCCGCGCCGCGCGCCCTGCCCGGCTTCACCATGACCGCAGGCACCGCGACGGCGCCAGCGCCGATCACCGTCGCCGGCCCGTCGCTCCTGACCGGCTGGCTCGGCGAGCCGGCGCGCGACGCCGGCGCGCCGCTGACCACCTCGGACCTGGGCTGGCTCGACGACGACGGCGGCCTGCACGTGGTCGGCCGCGCCGACGACGTCATCGTCACCGGCGGCGAGAACGTCCACCCGGCGCAGGTCGAGGCCGCGGTCGCCGGCGCGCCCGGCGTCGCCGCCGCCTGCGCGTTCGGGATCGCCGACCCGCGCTGGGGCCAGGTCGTGGCGTGCGCGGTGGTCGGCGCCGCCGACCTCGATCTCGCGCACCTCGACGGCTGGCTGGCGGCGCGGCTGCCCGCGCACCTGCGCCCGCGCCGGCTGATCCGCGTCGACGTCCTGCCGGTCGGCCCGACCGGCAAGATCGATCGCCGCGCCGCGGCCCGGGCCTGCGCCGGCGCCGCGTCCCCGGCGTGATACAGTCGGCGACGTGCCGGCCGGGTTCCTGGACGACGCCGCGAGGAACGCGTTCCGGGACGCGATCCGCACGATCGAGGGCGGCTCGTCGGCGGAGGCGGTCGTGGCGGTGCGCCGGCAGTCGGCGTCGTGGGCCCACGCGCACGTCGCGACCGGCGCGGTCGCCGGCGTCGCCGCGCTCGCGTACATGCTGTACAGCGAGCACCCGTTCTCGATCGCGGCGACGCTGGTCGATCCGGTCGTGGTCGGCGGGCTGATCGGCCTGCTGTCGACCCAGGTGCTCGCGCTCAAGCGCTGGCTGACGCCGCGCAAGGCCCGCCGCGCGGCGGTGCGCACCGCCGCGCGCGCCGCGTTCTACGAGCGCGGCGTGCGCCGGACCCGGGCCCGCACCGGCCTGCTCCTGTACGTGTCGATCGTCGAGCGCATGGCCGAGGTCGTGATCGACGACGGCGTCGACGACGCCACCCCGGCGGTCGAGTGGGCGCGCGCGGTCGACGAGATCGATCGCGCGGTCGCCCGCGGCGGCGCCGCGACCGCGCGCGCGTTCGCGGCGCTGGCCCCGGCGCTGGCCGCCGCCCTGCCGGTCGGCGACGACGACATCAACGAGCTGCCCGACGACATCCACGAAGAGGAGCCCGCGTGAGCGGCGCTCCCCGGCGGCGCCGGGCCGCGCCCGCCCGCCGCCGCACCTGGATCCCGGTCGCGCTGAGCGCGCTGGTCGCGCTGGTCGTCGTCGTCGCGCTGACCGGCCTGGCCCACGCCCGCCCCGGCGGCGGCGACACCTTCTCCGGCGGCGGCGGCCACGGCGGCGGCGGCGGCGGCAGCAGCGGCGGCAGCGGCGACGGCGGCGGCTGGATCGTGCTGATCGAGCTGGTGGTCCGGCTGATCTGGCTGTGCGTCTACTACCCGGCGATCGGCATCCCGCTGACGATCGGCCTGGCGGTCGTCGGCATCTGGGCCTACCGGGTCAAGAAGGGCTCGCTCGACTGGGACAGCGCCGCCGCCGAGGAGCAGTGGAAGCAGGAGGGCCCCGGGGTCCAGCTGCAGCGCGCGGTCTCGCTCGAGCGGGTCCGCAAGTGGGATCCCGACTTCTCGCCGATCCTCTTCGAGGACTTCGCCTACCGGCTGTACGCGACCTGCCACGAGGCCCGCCACGACGACGCCGTGCTCGCCGGGCTGGCGCCGTACGTCGCCGACGCCGCGCGCCAGCAGCTCGCCGCGCGCGAGCCGCGCGCCCCGGTCACCGCCGTGATCGTCGGCGCGATGCGGCCGATCTACGTCACCTACCCCAGCGATCCCGCCGATCCCAACGGCCGCCTGATCATCGGCCTCGAGTTCGAGAGCAACTACACGGTCCAGACCGCGAAGGGCTCGCGCACCTACTACGCGATCGAGCGGTGGAAGCTGGCGCGCGCGTCGGCGGCGCGGACCAAGCCCAAGGACCTGACCCGCGGCTTCCCGTGCCCCAACTGCGGCGCGCCGTGGCAGGCCGACCAGACCCACGACGTCCAGCGCTGCGCCTACTGCGGCGAGGTCGTCGACAACGGCCGCTTCGACTGGCAGATCGTCGACGTCCAGCTGGTCCACAGCGTCACCAAGCCGCCCACCCTCACCAACGACGTCCCCGAGCGCGGCACCAACCTGCCGACCTACCGGCAGGACGGCGTCGACGCCCGCTGGAACCAGCTGATCGCCGACGACCCGGCGCTCGACGACAACGCGCTGATGGCGCGCATCACGATGATCTACGCCGAGCTGTACGCGGCGTGGGCGAAGAACGATCTGTCGACGTCGCGGCCGTACGTGTCCGACGGCCTGCACGACTACCTCACCTACTGGATCCTCGCCTACAAGCAGCAGGGCCTGCGCAACTGCCTCGAGGACATGCGCATCACCCACTCGACGCTGGCCAAGATCACGCGCGATCGCTGGTACGACGCGGTGACGATCCGGATCTGGGGCACCGGCAAGGACTACGTGATCCGCGAGGCCGACGGCCACCGGGTCCGCGGCTCGAAGACCCGCGACCGGCCGTACAGCGAGTACTGGACGGTCATCCGCAGCGCGGCCCGCCGCGGCCCCGCCCGCGCCGAGCGGGTGTGCGGCAACTGCGGCGCGCCGGCGCAGGTCGGGATGAACGGGGCCTGCGAGCACTGCGGCGCCCACGTCACCAACGGCGAGTTCGACTGGGTGCTCTCGAAGATCGAGCAGGACGACACCTACCGGGGCTGAGGCGGTCGCTGAGGCGGAGCGCGTCGCCCCGGGGCCCCGGCCCCCGGCCAGCGCGGGATCGACGCCAGTCGTTCCGGCAGGTTACGGTCGGAACCGCGCTTGCTAGATGCCATGGGCATGGCGATCCAGACCGCGACCGACGAGAGTGGGATCCTCGTGCTGCCCGGCGGCAAGAGCCGGGGCAAGACCAAGGCCCGGGGCCGGGCTCCGGAGCGTACGGACCTCAACCTGCGGCGCCGCCTGCCGCGCTGGCTGCCGTGGGTCGCCGGCGCGATCGTGATCATGGGCGGCGGCGCCTACGCCGCCCACCGCGTGATGTCGCCGGGCGGCGCCATCATCGACCCGCGGACCAGCGCCGCCGCCGAGGTCACCTCGGCGCAGCTCGCCACCGGCGTCGCCCAGGCCCGCATCGGCGAGCTCGAGGCCGAGCTCGAGACCACCCGCAAGGAGCTCGCGGTCCGCGACGCCGAGGCCAAGCAGGCCGAGGCCGAGCGCGCGGTGCTGGCCAAGAAGGCCGCCGAGGCCGAGCTGCTGCAGCAGAAGCTGACCGCGGTGGTCGGCGGCTCCGGCGAGATCACCCAGGACGGCGACGAGATCCGGCTGCAGCTGGTCGACAAGGTGCTGTTCCGCGTCGGCGAGGACGAGCTGACCCCGCGCGGCAAGGCGGTGCTGGCCAAGGTCGGCGAGGCCATCGGCGATCTGGTCGACAAGCAGATCTGGGTGCAGGGCCACACCGACGACACGCCGATCAAGGGCACCAAGGGCCAGCCGCCGCGGTTCGCGTCGAACTGGGAGCTGTCGGCGGCGCGGGCGCTGACCGTCGTGCACTACCTGCAGGACGAGGCCGGCGTCGATCCCAAGCTGCTCGCCGCGGTGGCGTTCGGCGAGCACCGCCCGGCGTCGCGCAGCAAAGCCAAGAACCGGCGCATCGAGATCGTGCTGTACCCCAAGCACGAGATCGTGAAGTAGCGGGCCGCGGTCGCGCGGATCAGTGCAGGTGCGCGGAGATCCAGGCGCGGACCCGGCGATGCGCGTCGCGCAGCCGCGGCTCGACCACGGCGCGGGCGCGGCGCGGCCACGGCCGGCGGGCCTGGGCGGCGTCCGCGACCGGCTCGGGCGGCTCGGTCGACGCGTGCGACACGTTCCACGCCGGCGGATCGCTGGCCGGGAAGGTCTCGTCGCCGGCCTCGTCGACGCGGTCCCAGGCGTCGGGATCGGTCCTGCCCGCCTCGTGCGACGACGCGGGCGTCTCGGGTGCTTCGGTGCGGGTGTGGTCGGTCATGATCCGGCTTACCAGGTGAGCGCGGGAGCGCACGACCTCGCCCCACCGCGTATGCGCCGGCACGCTCGCGACGACGACGGCCGCGACGACGCCTACGGCGCGGCGTCGAGCAGCGGCTGGGCGGCGCCGTGCAGCCAGCGATCGAGGCCCTGGCCGGCGAGCTGCCGGGCCAGGCGCTTGCCGAGGTCGGCGAGCTGGTCGAGCTCGTGCGCCGGATCGAGCGCCGGGATCGCGAACGGCACCTCGATCGGGGTGGCGCCGAACAGCTTGCCCGACAGCCGCAGCGTGCCGCGATCGTAGGCGAGGTGGACGGTCAGGCCCATCGGCAGCTCGATCCGGGCCCGCAGCTGCCGCAGCGCGAACAGCCACGACAGCGGCGTGCGCAGCACGGTGGGCCCGGCGGCGACGTGCTCGACGACGACGTCGACCTCGGCGACGCCCGGCAACAGGCTGGTGACCGCGAGCCGGACCTGGGCGTCGTCGATCACGAGGCTGTCGAACCGCAGCGGCGCGCCGCCGCCGCCCTGCAGCTCGAGCGCACCGAGCGCCGACAGCGCGACGCGGACGCCGCGCAGGCGGACGTCGCCGACCCCGTCCTGGATCAGGCCCAGGCCCAGCGGCAGCAGATCGACGTCGACGCGATCGACGTCGAGCTGGAAGTGGCCGCGAGCGTCGCGGCGCACGTGCAGGTGACCGACGGCGATGGCGCCGGTCACCAGCCCCAGGTCGAGGTCGCCGATCGTGACCTCGGCCTGCAGCGACCTGGCCAGCCGGTCACGGGCCCGCTCGCGGGCGCAGCCACGGGCCGCCCAGCCAACGACGAGCAACGCCAGGACGTAGATCGCCAGCAGGCCCGCGAGCCCGCCTGCGACGCGCCGAAAGGTCCGACCCACGGCCACGCCCCGGTCATAGCACCGCCGACGACGATCCCGATCGTCCCGATGGTGAATACCTGACAGCCGAGGGCGTCCGAGCCCCAGTCCGTCCCCTCCCACCGAGAGCTCCATGAAGATCCTGCGTTCCCGCCTCGCCGTCGCCGTCCTCGCCGCCGCCACCGCCGCCGCCGTCTCGGGGATCGCGCCCCCGGGCGTCGCCACCGCCAAGCCCCGCTACGTCGCCGAGGGCGCCACCGCCCTGCGCGCCGAGAACCAGCGCCTGCGCGCCGACCTGCGCGCCTACCAGGCCGCGTACGACGAGCTCACCAGCGGGCTCGACCGCATCGACGCGGCCGCGGCCCGGCTCCGCGATCGCCGCGCCCGCAAGCAGCTGCAGCGGCTGGTCGCCGACGCCCGCGACCGCGCGCAGCTGAGCGTCACCGGCGACGACGACCGCGACGACCGCTACGGCGGCGGCCGCTACGGCGGCTACGGCGACGCCTACGAGCGCGACGGCCAGCGCTACTACGCCATGGGCGACGCCGACTTCCAGGCCCTGCGGCGGCGGGTCGACGCGGCGTCGTTCGCCGACGACCAGCTCGACCTGATCAAGACCGCGGCGACCGGCAACCTGTTCAGCGCCGACCAGGTGGTGTCGCTGATGAAGGCGTGCACCTACGAGGACACCCGCATCGAGGTCGCGGCGCTGCTCTACACCCAGCTCACCGACCCCGACCGCGCCTACCTGATCTACGACGGCTTCACCTACGCCAGCAGCAAGAAGACGCTGCGGCAGCGCCTCGGTCAGTAGCCGCGACGCCTCGCTCCGCCCCGGGCCTGGTCAGCGACGGTCAGCGCCCGGGGATGCCGGGAAGTGCCAGACGCAGGAATCTCGGCCGCGCCAGCCCCGGTTGGCGGCCAGATACCGTCCTGCGCCGACCTGCATGCTAGGGTCGGCGCCCCTCTGGAGGAGCTTTCATGATCGTCGCACCCCGTCGCACCCGCGCCCGCGTCGCCCTCGGCGCGGCCCTCGGCCTCGGCCTCGCCGGCCTCACCGCCTGCCCCGGTGGCAACACCGGCAAGCAGCCCGACAACACCGTCAAGGTCTCGCTCGCCGACGTCGGCCTCGACCAGGCGTCACTCGACACCACGGCCGACCCCTGTGACGACTTCTACCAGTACGCCTGCGGCGGCTGGATGGCGTCCAACGAGATCCCCGCCGACCGCGCCCGCTGGTCCGGGTTCGACGCCATCCACGACCGCAACGAGGCCGTGCTGCACGACATCCTCGAGGACGCGCGCAAGGCGACGCCGGGCGCCGACCCCATCATCGACAAGCTCGGCGCCTTCTACGGCTCGTGCATGGACGAGGCCGGCATCGAGCAGGCCGGCATGACCGGCATCCAGCCGCTGCTCGACTCGATCGCCGCGGTCAAGGACGGCAAGAGCCTCGAGGCCGCGATCATCGCGCTGCACGACGCCGGGGTCGGCGTCGTCTTCAACGCCGGCGCCGAGGCCGACTTCAAGGACTCGACCCAGAACGCGATGTGGCTCGACTCGGGCGGCCTCGGCCTGCCCGACCGCGACTACTACTCGTCCAAGGACTTCGCCGACAAGCTCGACGCCTACCAGCAGCACCTGGTGCGGCTGTTCGGCCTGCTGGGCAAGACCCCGGCCGAGGCCCAGGCCGCCACCGCCGACGTCCTCGCGATCGAGACCGCGCTGGCCGGCGCCACCCGCACCAACGTCGAGCGCCGCGATCCGGCCAAGTCGTACAACCCGACCGACGTCCCCGCGCTCGCCACCCAGACCCCGGGCTTCGACTGGCCGGCGTACTTCGCGGGCCGCGGCAAGGCCGGCATCGAGCGCACGATCGTCACCACGCCCGAGTTCTTCACCAAGCTGGGCGAGATGTTCGGCTCGGTCACGCCGGCGGCGTGGCAGAGCTACCTGACCTCGCACCTCGTCGACGACTACGCGTTCGCCCTGCCCAAGCGCTTCGACGACGAGGCCTTCGCGCTGGCCAAGGCGCTGACCGGCGTCGAGGTCCAGCGTGACCGCTACAAGCGCTGCATCGACGCCGTCGGCCAGGCCCTGCCCGAGGCCCTGGCCCAGCCGTACGTCGCCAAGATGTTCCCCGGCGCGTCCAAGGACGGCGCCGCCGCGATCGTCGACGCGATCGCCGCGTCGTTCGGTGACGAGGTCGACACCCTCGACTGGATGAGCGCCGAGACCAAGGCCAAGGCCCACGACAAGCTGACCAAGATCGCCAAGATGATCGGCTACCCCGACACCTGGCGGGTCTACGACTTCGCGGTGTCGCCGACCAACTTCGCGGCCAACACGCTGGCGGGCATCCGGTTCGAGACCCACCGCCAGTTCGTCAAGGCCGGCACCCCGGTCGATCGCGACGAGTGGCTGATGCCGCCGTACATCGTCAACGCGTACTACAACCCGCTGGCCAACAACACCGCGCTGCCCGCCGGCATCCTGCAGCCGCCGTTCTTCGGCGTCGACCGCAGCGTCGCCGCCAACGCCGGCGGCATCGGCATGGTCATCGGCCACGAGCTGACCCACGGCTTCGACGACCAGGGCGCCCAGTTCGACGCCAGCGGCAACATGTCGATGTGGTGGCAGCAGGCCGACTACCAGTCGTTCACCGAGCGCGGCAAGTGCCTGGCCGACCAGTACTCGACCTTCGAGGTCCTGCCCGGCAAGTTCGTCAACGGCCAGCTGACCCTGGGCGAGAACATCGCCGACCTCGGCGGCGTCAAGCTCGGCTTCCACGCCTACCACCGCCTGCGCGACGGCGCCAAGCAGCAGTACGTCGCCGACGGCTTCACCGAGGACCAGCAGTACTTCCTCGGCGTCGGCCAGGCCTGGTGCTCGAAGATCCGCGACGACGCCCAGCTGTCGCGCCTGACCACCGACCCGCACTCGCCGGCGCGCTGGCGCGTCAACGGCGCCCTGCGCAACACGCCGGAGTTCGCCCAGGCGTTCAAGTGCGCCGAGGGCAGCAAGATGCGCCCGGCCCAGACCTGCAGCATCTGGTAGCGCGCCCGCGCCACCGTCCCCGCTCCCCGCGCCCGTGATCGTCGAGGTCACGGGCGCGCGGTCGTTTCGGCGCCGCCCGGACGTGCGTGGCGCAGCGATCGGCTGACCGCGCGGCCGCTCAGTAGCTGCCGCCGACGCCGAGCTGGACGCCGTAGTAGTCGTCGACGCCGCCGTCGGCGTCGTAGGCGTCGCCGGGCTCCGACGTGAACGTCCAGCCCAGGTGCGAGACCGAGCCCTCGAGCCGGGCCTGCAGGTAGCGCTTCCACAGCCACAGCGAGACGCCGGCGCGGCCGCCGACGCCGTCGACCTTGGCGCCGCGGAAGCGGTCGGCGAGCGCGCCCGCCGACACGACGATCAGGTTGTCGGCGCCGAGCCAGGCCTCGGCGCGGCCGGCGCGGACCACCGCGCGCGCGCCGAGCCGGACCATGTGGTAGTCGACGTCGGGGACCTCGAGGACGAGCGCGTCGTTCTGGTCGCGGAACGTGTACAGCAGGTGCTCCCAGCCGGCGTCGATGTCGAACGCCAGCGACGGCACGACGTCGGCGCGGAAGCGCAGGCCGGCGGCCTGGCTGCGCCAGTAGGCGTTGACCGCGGTGCCCATGGGATCGGTCGCGGTGATCGCGGGCGCCAGCCCGGCCGCGCCGACCACGGCCAGGTGATCGAGGAAGCGGTTGCGGACGTAGCGCCGCCACGGGTGCAGCTCGACGTCGATGCCCAGCCACACCGAGTTGCTGCCGGAGAAGGCGCGCAGGTTGGCGGTGCGAGGCGCGTCGTAGGTGAAGCGGCGCCACCCCACCTGCAGGGCCGCGTGGGCGGCGCCCAGCGGCGCCCCGGTCGCGGGCCGCGGTCGCGGCGCCTCGACCTCGACCTCGGGCGTGGGCAGCGACGCCGCCGCGACGCTCATCACGTGCTCCTCGCCGCCGGCGACCTCGATCCACTCCTCGTAGGGGTCGCGGCCGTCGACCACGACCTGGACCTGGTGCGGGCCGGCCTCGACCGGCGCGCGCACCGGCACGGTCCCGACCTCGTTGCCGTCGACCAGGACGCGGGCGCCCTCGGGGAGATCGTCGCCCTCGACCACCAGGGTCCCGGTCGACGGCTCGAGGAAGAACGAGAACACCTGGGGCTCGCTGACCGAGCGGGCCTCGACCTCGACGCTCTCGAACAGGGGCACGCGGCCCTCGTGCTCGATGATCAGCACGTACTCGCCGGGCGCGAGCTCGAGGTCGAGCGGGGTCCGGCCGGCCGGCCCCGACTCCTTGTCCCCGACGAAGACGGTGGCGTCGTCGGGGGTGGTCTCGACCCGGACCGGCACCTCCTTGGGTGGCTTGGGCCGGGCCTTCTTGCGACCGGCGTCGGCGCGCCCCGCACCCGCCGCGAGGACGGCGACGGCGGCGACCGCGGCGAGGATCGCGACGAGCGGGCGCACGCCCCGATGGTACCGGACTGGTCGAGGGGAGCAACGATCTTGGGTACCCTGTGGCCCATGGCGCGAACCGTGGTCGGCCTCGCCGCGCTGGTGCTGGCGATCGCGCTGGGCATCTCGCGCCTGGGGCTGATCGCGCACGAGCTGGTCGGCCATGGCGTCACCGCGCGCCTGGCCGGCGGCCACGTCACCGGCTGGCGCCTGCACCTGTTCGGCGGCGGCTGGCTGGGCTACCGCGCCGAGCCGCCGCTGCGCGGCGCCGCCGGCTGGCTGGTCCAGCTCGGCGGCATCGGGGTCGAGCTGACGCTGGCGGCGGCCCTGGCCGCGCTGTGGGCGGCGTCGCCGCGCCTGCGCGCGGCCCCGACCGCGGCGCTGGCGGTGACCGCCGCGGCGTGGGCGCTGGCGACCCACGCCGCGTGGTACCTGGCCGCGGGCACCTACCACGGCTTCGGCGACGGCTGGGGCCTGCACCAGGCGCTCGGCGCCGACCGGCTGGGGCTCGCCGGCCCGGTGGCGGCGGCGGGGATCGCCGCGGCGCTGGTCGGCGGCCGCGCCGTGGGCCGGCGCCTGCGCGCGCGCTGACGCCGACGACGACGCCGCGGCGGCAGCTGATCGCGATCGCGGTCGCGGTCGCGCTGGGCGGCGGCGCCCACGCCGCGCTCACCGCCGGCGAGCTGGCGGTGCGCCGCGACCGCACCTACCACGCCGTCATGCAGACCGAGGGGCAGCGCGCCACCGCGCGCGAGCTGGCCGCGCGCGTCGACGCCGCCGCGCGCGCCGGCGAGCCGCTCGACGACGCCGCGATCCGCCGCGCCCGTCGCGACCTCGAGCGCCGCCACCGCGAGCCGCCGTTCGGCGCCGCGCTGCTGGCCGCGATGGTGGTGGCCATATGGGCGCCGGCATGGCGTGGTCGCGGCCCGGCGCGGCGCCGACCGCGGTGGCCGGGCGGCCGCTGGCGATCGCCCTGGCGGTGGCGTCGCTGGCGGTGGTGCTGGTCGCGGCGCTCGACGCGCTCGGGCCGTAGCGGCGCGGCCACCGCCGCCGGGGCCGCCGGCGTGACCTGCCCGGCGATCCGCGATAGAGTCGGCGCGACATGGACAAGCGCGTCCGCGACGTCATGGGCGGCGCCCTCAGGCCCAACGATCCCCGCCGGTTCCTGGTCGAGGCCATGATCGGCGCGATGCACGCCGACGGCGCGGTCGACGACCGCGAGCGCGGCGTGCTCGAGACCAAGCTGGCCCAGCACGAGCTGTTCGGCGGCGTGTCGCCGACCCAGGCGCGCACGCTGATCGAGCTCGCCACCGACGCGGTGTCGTTCGCGGGCTCGGCGTCGGCCCGGGTGCCGGCGATCGCCAAGGGCCTGTGGTCGCGGATCCACCGCATCGCCGCCTACGCCATGGCGTGCGAGATCAGCGCCGCCGACCAGGAGCTGTCGCACGACGAGATGGCGTTCCTCGAGGGGCTGCGCCAGGCCCTGCGGGTCGCCACCCACGAGGCCCACGAGGTCTTCCACGCGCTCAGCGCGGGCCGCATCGGGCCCCACCTCGACGACCGCCTGCTGCGCATCCGCACGCTGGTGCCGGTCGCGGTCGAGATCTTCACGCTGCGCGCGCTGACCCTGGGCCGCGTCGTCGACGATCACCGCTTCATGCTGCGCGACTTCTTCGTCGCGATCCCCGACCTGGCGCTGTCGCAGGACGACATCGAGGGCGCGTTCTACCAGGCGTTCCGCAAGCCGCGCGCCGCCGGCGCCAACGTCATGGGCGACCTCGCGGCGCTGGCGCCGCACCTGCCGGATCCGGTCGATCGCTGGTGGATGGTGGTCTACGCGATCGCCGCCGAGCCGCCGGGCACGGTGTCGAGCTGGCGGGTGCTGCCGTTCGTCGGGATGATGCAGCACGCGTTCGGGCTGTCGGACGCCGACATGGATCTGGCGTCGACCGACGCCCAGAACTTCCCGACCACCGTGCCGCGCCCGACCTGACCGTCGCGCGCCCGTGAAGGCCGCTCGCGGCGATTGGCCTTGCCGGCGTCGCCGCGGCGCGGGTATGCCTTGACGACGTGTCGACCCTGCTGCTCGCCGTCGGACTCGGCTACGCGCTCGCGGTGGCGATCTCGCTGTGGCCGCCGCGTCGGTTCGGCACCGCGGCCCTGGTCGGGTGGTTCGTCGGCTGGCTGATCGGCGAGCTGCCGCTGCACCAGCTCGCGGTCCTCGCGTCCCTGACGATCGTCGGCGTCGCCGGCGGCGGCCTCGACGCGCCGGCCGGCTGGGTCGGCGTCGGGCTCGCCGCCGCCGCCGCGCTGGGCCTGCTCCGCCACGTCCGCCTCGCCGGGCACGCGCCGGCCGCGGTCGAGCGCGCGCTCGACGGCGACCTCGCCGGCCACGGCGGCGCGCCCGCGCTGGCGCCGCCGCCGCGGTGGCGGCGCGCGCTCGACGTCGCGCTGGTGGTGCCGCTGCGGCCGCGCCGGGTCGCGCGCATCCGCGACCTCGTCTACCACCGGGTCGGCAAGCGGGCGCTGCGCCTCGACGTCTACCGCCGCCGCGACCTGCCCGCCGACGCCGCCGCGCCGGTCTTCGTCTACGTCCACGGCGGCGCGTGGGTGATCGGCAACAAGGGCCAGCAGGGCCGGCTCACCGTCCACCGCCTGGCCGCCGCCGGCTGGGTGTGCGTGTCGATCAACTACCGGCTGTCGCCGCGCGCGACCTTCCCGGACCACATCCACGACGTCAAGCGCGCGCTGCGCTGGGTCCGCGAGCACGTCGCCGCGCACGGCGGCGATCCGCGCTTCGTCGTGATCGGCGGCGGCTCGGCCGGCGCCCACCTCGCCTCGCTGGCGGCGCTGACCCCCAACGCGCTCGAGTACCAGCGCGACTTCCCCGAGGTCGACACCACCGTGCAGGGCTGCGTCGGCTACTACGGCGTCTACGACTTCGCCGATCGCGACCGCCACCACCGCCACGGCGCGTTCCGCCGGCTGCTGCTCGAGCGCGTCGTCATGAAGCGCCGCTTCGACGACGCGCCCGAGGAGTTCGACAAGGCGTCGCCGCGGTGGCGGATCGCCGGCGCGGCCGCGCCGCCGCCGTTCATGCTGCTGCACGGCGATCGCGACAGCCTGGCGCCGGCGCCCGCGGCGCGCGACTTCCGCGACCACCTGCGGCGCGCGTCGTCGGCGCCGGTCGTCTGGGTCGAGCTGCCCGGCGCGCAGCACGCCTTCGAGATCTTCCCGTCGCTGCGCTCCGACGTCGCGGTGCGCGGCGTCGAGCGCTTCTGCCACGCGATCCACGCGGCGTGGCGCGCCGCCGCGCCGGGCGTCGACGCGACCCGATAGAACGCCGATCGGCGCGATGTCAACCGCGAACGTGCGCGTGCTCCGGACGCGGCGTCGCGCGACGACAAAGCCGTGGTCACGACGGAGGCCTCGTGCATAATCGTGCGCGTGACGTCCCAGACCCTGGAGCTGATCGATCGCGTGCGGCGCCGGCTCGACGCCGCGGGCCGCCCGTGCGCCGTCGCCGGCGCGGCGCCCGCCGACGCGATCGACGCCGCCGAGGCCGCGCTCGGCTGCGCGTTCCCGCCCTCGTATCGCGCCTTCCTCGCCGAGGTCGGCGCGCTGCGCCTGCCGCCGCGCCTCGGCACCGTGCTCGGCTTCGTCGGCCTGACGCCGACCCCGCACGGCGACGGCGACGGTGACGCCGACGCCCAGAGCGTCGTGCAGCGGACGCTGCACGCGCGGGTCGAGAACCGGCTCGGCGAGGGCCTGCTGATCGTCGCCGCCGGCGCCGAGGTCGGCGAGTGGTACGTCGCCGACACCAGCTGCGCGCGCGGCGACGGCGAGGCGCCGATCTTCCTGTTCGACGTCCGCGACAACCGACTCGATCAGCAGTTCTACGACGACTTCGAGACCATGGTCCGCGAGGTCCTCGGCTTCGTCGACGAGATCCTCGACGAGGAGCTCGGCGAGGGCGCCGAGGCCGGCGACGCCGCCGAGCGCAGCGGCGACCGCGCCGCCGCGTATTGACGCCGACGCGATCATTTCGGCGAGTAACACGACCGCGGGATCGAGATCCATAGCGGTCCCGCGGAGATGCGGGTTCATGACGCACGCGCTGCCCCCTCGCCGTCGCGGTGGCGGTGGTGTATACGATCCGCATCCCACCGTCCCCCTGGAGCACGCCCATGTCCGACGTCTTCTCGCTGGAAAAGCACGGGATCACCGTCAAGGAGATCATCCGCAACGCCTCCCCCGCCTTCCTCTACGAGGCCGCGCTGCGCCACGAGAAGGGCTCGACGATCTCGTCGACCGGCGCCCTGATCGCCTACTCCGGCAAGAAGACCGGCCGCAGCCCCACCGACAAGCGCATCGTCGACGAGCCCGAGTCGACGTCCGACATCTGGTGGGGCCCGATCAACATCAAGCTCGATCCCTCGGTGTTCGTGATCAACCGCGAGCGCGCGGTCGACTACCTCAACACCCGTGAGCGGCTGTACTGCGTCGACGCGTACGCCGGCTGGGACCCCAAGTACCGGCTCAAGATCCGCGTGATCTGCGCGCGCGCCTACCACGCGCTGTTCATGCACAACATGCTGATCCGGCCCACCGCCGAGCAGCTGGCCGACTTCGGTGAGCCCGACTACGTCATCTACAACGCCGGCCAGTTCCCGGCCAACCGCCACACCCAGGGCATGACGTCGAACACGTCGATCGACCTGTCCCTGTCGCGCCGCGAGTTCGTCATCCTCGGCACCGAGTACGCCGGCGAGATGAAGAAGGGCGTGTTCACGATCATGAACTACCTGATGCCGAAGCAGGGCGTGCTGTCGATGCACTGCTCCGCGACCGCCGGCACCGGGGACACGTCGGTGCTGTTCGGGCTGTCGGGCACCGGCAAGACCACGCTGTCGGCCGATCCCAAGCGCCTGCTGATCGGCGACGACGAGCACTGCTGGACCGACGAGGGCGTCTTCAACATCGAGGGCGGCTGCTACGCCAAGGTCATCGACCTGTCGCAGGAGCAGGAGCCCGACATCTGGAACGCGCTCAAGTTCGGCGCCGTCCTCGAGAACGTCGTCTACGAGGAGCAGAGCCGCCTGGTCGACTACCGCGACGTGTCGATCACCCAGAACACCCGCGGCAGCTACCCGATCGACGACATCCCGAACGCCAAGATCCCGTGCATCGGCGGCCACCCGTCGAACGTCCTGTTCCTCACCGCCGACGCCTTCGGCGTGCTGCCGCCGGTGTCGAAGCTGACCCCGGCGCAGGCGATGTACTACTTCATCAGCGGCTACACCGCGAAGGTCGCGGGCACCGAGGTCGGGGTCAAGGATCCCGAGGCGACGTTCTCGCCGTGCTTCGGCGGCCCGTTCCTGGTGTGGCACCCGGCCAAGTACGCCGAGCTGCTCGCCGAGAAGCTGCGCCGCCACGGCGCCCAGACCTGGCTGCTCAACACCGGCTGGTCCGGCGGCCCGTTCGGCGTCGGCTCGCGGATCAAGCTGCGCTACACCCGGGCGATCGTCGACGCGATCCACTCGGGCGCGCTGGCCAGCGCGCCGACCGTCGTCGACCCGATCTTCGGGCTCGCGGTGCCGACCACCTGCCCCGAGGTGCCGTCGGAGATCCTGGTGCCGCGCAACACCTGGAAGGACCAGGCCGCCTACGACGAGAAGGCGCGCCGGGTCGCGACCCTGTTCCGCGACAACTTCAAGAAGTACGAGTCCGGCGTCACCGACGAGGTCCGGGCGGCGGGCCCGCGGCTGTAGCCGCGCCGGACCGCTCGACCTCCAGCCCCAGCGGCGCGGCGGTGGCCAGCTCCGGCTCGGCCTCGCCGGCGCCGACCTCGACGGCGCCGGCCGGCGACGCCGCCGGCCGCGCCGGCTCCCGGTCGCCGGGCGGCAGGCCCCAGGTGCGGATCGCCGGCAGGTTCCGGTACAGCACCCAGTGGTAGATCGATCGCGGCAGCAGCCGTCGCAGCGCCGCGAACACCCAGGCGTCGAGGGTCGCCGGCACCCGCAGCGGCGGCCGCCGTCGCTGCAGCGTCCGCACGATCGTGCGCGCGACCCGGTCCGGGGTCGAGCGCGACGCGTCCATGAGCCGCTCGACGAACGGCTGCATGTGCTCGTAGTGGGCGTGGTAGGCCTCGTCGACGTCGTCGAGCGAGCGGCTCGACGCGTCGGTGAGCCGGACGTTGCGGTACGACTCGGAGTGGATGAAGCCGGGCTGGACCAGGCTGACCTTGATGTTCCAGGGCCGGACCTCGTAGTAGAGCGCCTCGGTCGCGCCCTCGAGCGCGAACTTGGACGCGCTGTACGCGGCCATCGTCGGCATCGCCATCATGCCGCTGACCGACGACACGTTGATGATCCGCCCGGCGCGGCGGGCCCGCATGCCGGGCAGCACCAGGCGGATCAGGTCGAGCGGCGCCAGGCAGTTGATGTCCATCTGGGCCAGGCGCTCGGCGTCGTCGACGTGCTCGAGCACGGCGCGGTACATGACGCCGGCGTTGTTGATCAGGGCGTCGACGCCGCCCCAGCGCGCCTCCGCCTCCTCGATCACGTCGTGGCGCTGGGCGGCGCTGGTGACGTCGAGCGCGCGCAGGTGGACGTGCTCGCCGTCGTCCGAGACGCCGGCGTCGGCGAAGCGCGCCAGCGACGACGCGCGCGCGGTGAGGATCAGGCGGTGCCGGGTGTGGATGAGGCGCCGCGCGAGCGCGAGGCCGAGGCCGGTGCTCGCCCCGGTGACCAGCACCGTCCACCGTCGACCGCGGTCTGCCATGGAAGCCTCAGGCTTCCAGTATACGCGGCGGCCGCGCCGCGGCGCGGGCGAACTTCAGGCGGCTACGGCAGCACGCCGTCGCTGGTCTCGACCACGTTGCACTTGTGGTCGGCAAACCCGGGCGTGAACACGTAAGCGATCTGGCACATCTCCTCGGCGGCGCTGAAGCCCCAGTGCACGGTCTGGTCGGTGAGGTTGTCGAAGTGACAGGAGAATTCGAAGCCCTGGCCGGCCGGGACGTGGAGCGGCTGCTCGTCGAAGGAGAGCAGCGACGGGGTCGCCCAGTCGCTGTTGCTGTACAGCAGCTCGCCGACGTCGGTGCCGTCGAAGGCACGGATCTCGAAGTTGACGCCGAGCGCGTGGGTGTGGCTCGACAGGAACAGGACGTCGACGTCGTCGCTCATGACGCAGCGGGTCCACTCGGTGCTCTCGCCGGGCGGAATGTTCAGGTTGGTGTCGCGCACCGCGCCACCCCAGATCTGCTGATCCGCGGTGCCGGTGTAGCGGTAGATGTTGATCTTCGAGAACGCGTGGGCGTCGACGTTGGTGGCGTTGACGTAGTGCAGCTCCTGCATGATCTTGAGCGACCCGGGCAGGTTGGCGATCGTGCCCTCGGGCAGCTTGATGTGCTGCTCGGCCTGCTGGGCGGCGTAGATGATCAGGCCGTCCTCCATCAGCTGCGGGTAGTCGCGGTACAGGTCGGCGCACTCGTAGGTGCCCGGCGCGAGGTCGACGTTGGCGAACGCCAGGGCCATGACGTCCATGTGGTGGACGCCGGCGGTCTGCACCGACTCGACGTAGTTCACCGGCGTGAACTCGACCGTCGGGATCTCGGACACCTTGCACTGCCACAGCTCGGCGCCGGCGGGGACGTCGGCCTCCATCGACACCTGGAAGCCGTCGGCCGGATCCGGCGGCGGCAGCGGATCGTCGACGACCGGATCGTCGGCGCCGCAGGCGGCGAGCACGAGCAGCGCGGCGGCGACGGCGGCGGCGCAACCGAGGTTGCCGGCGAGGCGGCGCGACGGGCGCGCGGGGGAGGCGGGCGGGAGGGAGGCAGCGGACGGGCGGCGCATGGCCGACATCTATCACGCGGCCCTCCGCCCTCCGTGTGTCATTTTCGACGGGGGCGGATCTGAGCGCGCCTCGGTTCGGCGCAGGGCCCGGCGCGCGGCGGCCCGGCACGTGGGCCGGGCCGCGCGCCGCGGCGACCGGCTACTTGCCGCCGGCCTTGGCCGCGGCGGCCTCGGCCTCGGCGTTGGCCTTGCCCTTGGCGTAGTCGGCGGCCTCGATGACGACCAGGCGCGACGGGTCGAGGTACGTCCGTGCCGCCTTCGACACCGCCGCGGCGTCGAGCTTGCGGACCGCGTCCAGGTCGGCGCGGATCTTGGCCAGCGTCTTGCCCTGGTACAGCAGGTCGAGCAGCGTGAAGCCGAGCGAGCGGTCGTCGGCCAGCGAGGTCATGCGCTGCTCGAGGTAGCCGTTGCGGATGGTCTCGAGCTCGTCGGCGCCGACGCCGTCGTCGTGCAGCTTGCGCAGCTCCTCGAGCATCGCGGCCTCGCCCTTGGCCAGGTTCTGCGGCGCCAGGATCGCCATCATGCCGAGCTGGCCGACCCGGTCGAACGGCGACGCGCTGAGCCACGCCTGGGTCCCGTACGACCAGCCCTCCTTCTCGCGCATCCGCAGCCACAGCCGCGACGACGGCGAGCCGCCCAGGACCTGGCCCACCATCATCGCAGCCGGGTAATCGGGGTCGTCCTGGCGCAGATCGAGATCCTGGCCGATGGCCAGCAGCGCCATCTCCTTGTCCTTGAGATCGATCTGCTTGACCGCACCCTTGACCGCGAAGCGCTTGCCCACCATCCGGGTCCACGGGTGCTTGGTCTTCCAGCCACCGAGATCGGCCTCGATCGCCGTCTTGAGCGCGTCGGGATCGAAGTCGCCGATGACGGCCAGCTCGCCCTTGCCCGCGCCCCAGAAGTCCTTGTGATAGGCCTTGATCTCGGACAGCTTGAGCTTCTTCCAGCGCGCGATCTGCTCGTCGATCGTGAAGTCGTGGCGGGGATCATCGACGGGGTACGGCGAGATCGTGCGACTGAGCTCGCCGAAGCCGCGGGCGTACGGGTCCTCGCGCTGCTCCTCGAGCTGGGCCAGGGTCTGCTGCCGCACCACCTCGAGCTCGTCGGCGGGAAAGCTCGGCGAGGTCAGCATCTCGCTGGCCAGCGCCAGCGCCGGCAACAGCGAGTCGCGGATGGTCTCGATGCGGATCGTGATCGCGCCCTCGCTGCCCCAGATGTCGATCCGGGCCTTGAGCTTGTCCTTCTCGTCCTCGAGCTGCTGGTAGGTGTGCTTGGTGGTGCCGCGCTGGACCAGCGCCGCGGTGGCACCGCCCAGCTCGCTGCGCCTGGCGAGGCTCTTGACGTCGCCGTGGCGCAGGGACATCACCAGGGTGACGGCGCCGCCGCGGGTCTTCTTGGGCAAGAGCGCGGCGTCGAGCCCGCCGGCCAGCTTGGTGAAGGTGGTGCGGGCCTCGAGGTTGTCGAGGCTTGCGACGAAGTCCTCGCCGGTCTCGACGGACTCGCCCTTGACCGCGCCGGCGATCGCGGCGACGTCCGGCTGCGGCGGCAGCGGCGCACGGTCGGCGTCCTTGGTGGGGATGAACTCGCCGAAGGTCCGGTTCGACGACTTGAACCAGGTCGCGGCGACTCGCTTGACGTCGGCGGCGGTGACCTTCTTGACCTGGTCGCGATACGCGAACAGCAGGCGCCAGTCGCCCATCGCCGCCCACTCCGAGAGCTCGACGGCGACGTCGGCGGTGTCGGCGAGGTGCAGCTCGAGGTTCTTGAGGGTATCGTTGCGCCAGCGCTCGACCTCAGCGTCGGTGATCGTCGACTTGCCCAGACCCTCGATCGCGTCGAGCAGCAGCTGCTTCACCTTGGCCGCGTTCTTGGGATCGCGGACCTCGACGCCGAAGGTCGCGAGGCCAGGATCCTTGAACTGGTAGCTGTAGCCGTAGAGCGACGACGCCAGCTTGGACTTGACCAGCGGCCCGTACAGGCGCCCCGACGGCTCGCGGGTCAGGATGTCGGCGGCGGCCTCGACCGCGGCGTGATCGGGATCGGAGCCGGCGACGGTGTGGTACGCGGCCAGCATGATCTGGACGTCGCCGGCGCGGCGCAGCGTGACCGCGCGCTCGCCGTCCTGGACCGGCTCGACGGTGTACGACTCGCCGAGCTGCCGGGTCGGTCGCGGGATCGGGCCGTAGATCTGCTCGACCAGGGCCAGGGTCTCGGCGGGATCGAACTCACCGGCGATCACCAGCATCGCGTCGTCGGGCTGGTAGTACTTGTCGTAGAACGCCTTGAGGTTCTCGATGGGCACCCGCTCGATGTCGCTGCGCGACCCGATCGTCGACTTGCCGTAGTTGTGCCAGAGGTAGGCGCTCGCCGTGACGCGCTCGTCGAGGATGGCGCGCGGGTTGTTCTCGCCCATCTCGAACTCCGAGCGGACGACGCTGAACTCGCTGGCCAGATCCTCGGCCTTCATCGTGCAGTTGCGCATGCGCTCGGCCTCGACGTCGAGCGCGAACGCCAGGTTGTCCGAGCTCGCCGGCAGGGTCTCGAAGTAGTTGGTGCGATCGTTCCACGTCGAGCCATTGACGCGCGCGCCACGCTTGCGCAGCTCGGCGAGCAGCTCGCCGTACTTGGCGGTGCCCTTGAACGTCATGTGCTCGAGCAGGTGAGCCATGCCGGTCTCGCCGTAGCCCTCGACCCGCGAGCCGACGAAGTAGGTCATGTTGACCGTCACCGTCGACAGCGACGCGTCCGGGTACAGCAGCACCTGCAGGCCGTTGGGCAGGCGGTACTCGGTGATGCCGTTGAGCTCGCGGATCTTCTCGGCCTTGACCGGCGCCGCGGGCGCCGGCGGCGCCGGGTCGGCCACCGCGGCGCCGCCGCCGGCGGGGACGTCGACCGGAGGCGGCATCGTGACCGGCCCCTTCTGGGCCGGGCCGCAGGCGGTGAGGGCGAGGACCGCGGCCAGCGCGGCTGCGTGGTCGCGACCGAGGTTGCGGAGGAGGCGGGAGCGTGTCGACATGCGAATCCTTTGGGGGGGCGGTGCGGTCGTGGACGATACACGACACCGCCTCCCTGGACACACACGGTGGGCTGCGGTAGCGCGGCAACCGACGGCGCCCACCCGGTCATTCCGCAAAGTGCTTGGTGGCCCACATTCCGTCGAGGAGCAGAAGCGGGAGCGGGGGATCGATCGCGCGCGACCGACGACGTTTCGCGGCCACGATCCCCGGGATCGTCGACGGCGATCTGGTAGCGTGATGACCGTGGGTTCATCCCTCGCGGAACCGACTGGGGGGTCGGGCGCCCGGTGCGCCGGCTGCGCCGCGTCGGTCCTGCTGAGCGGGGCGCAGCCGCGCGTCACCGCCGACGGACGGGTCGAGCTGTGGTGCCCGCCGTGCGCGCGCGCGGCGAGCGCGCTCCGGTCGCGGTCGCCGCCGACCCGCCGGCGCCCGCGCCGCGCCGCCGACGGCGCCCGGTGATCACCGCGGCGATCGGGCTCGGCACCGCGGCGGCGCTGATCGCCATGCTCGGTCCGGGCAGCAGCCGCCGCGCCGCGGCCCGGGTCACGCCGCCGGCCGTCGACGACCGCGCGGCCGCCAGCGCGCCGCTGCTCGGCAACCGCGCCGCCGACGCGCCGCCCGACGACGACCTGCTCAAGGGCCCCGAGGCGCCGGCGCCGAACCTGCCCGAGCGCGACGGCGAGCCCCTCGACGACTGGTTCCCGACCCTCGCCGAGTGGGTCCACCCGGTGCCCGGCACCCGCGAGGTCGTGCCGCACCAGGCGTCGCGCTTCTTCGGCGCGCCGCGCGACGGCGTCGATCGCCCCGAGTGCGGCCGCGGCCACTGCGGCGTCGACCTCGAGGGCATCCGCGGCCAGCCGGTGGTGGCGGTGGCGTGGGGCACCGTGGCGCGCATCCAGCTCGATCCCAACCGGCGCGGCGGCCGCTACGTCCGCATCGAGCACCCCGACTTCGTCTACACCACGTACTTCCACCTCGACGCCGTGGCCCGGGACCTCCACGTCGGCGACGAGGTCGAGCCCGGCACCCCGCTCGGCCTGCTGGGGCGCAGCGGCATCAAGGTGTCCCTGCCCCACCTCCACTTCGCCCTCGAGATCCCCGACGCCGGCAGCACCGAGCAGGTCCACTTCATCGACCCGTCGCCGTTCCTGGCGCGCGCCCAGGTCCTGCCCCGCGACGCCGTCGCGACCCCGCCCTCCGACCCCGGCATCCCCGGCGACGGCGTCGACGAGCCGCCCGCCCCCGCGACGCCCGCCGCCGGGCCCACCGCCGCGCCGACCGACGAGTCGGTCGGCACCGACGAGCTCGCCGCGCCCTGACCGTCCGGCCCCCGGACGACCGACGTCTCCGAGACCGCTGTCGGCCCGGCACCGTCGAGCTCGCCACCTCCTGACCGTCCAGCTCCCGGACAACCGACGTCTCCGAGACCACGGTCAGCCCGCCGGCAATCAACCCCGGAGGGCCTCGCGAGAGCCCCCGCGCGCCCGCAGACCAACCCCGGAGGGCCCCCGCGCCCCCGAAAATCAACCCCGGAGCGCCCCGCGCCCGCGAAAATCAACCCCGGAGCGCCCCGCGCCCCGAGAGCCCCCGCGCCCCCGCAGACCAACCCCGGAGGGCCCCCGCGCCCCAAAATCAACCCCGGAGCGCCCCGCGCCCCCGAAAATCAACCCGGAGCGCCCCGCGCCACCCCGGAGCGCCCCGCGCCCAACCCCGGAGCGCCCCGCGCGGCCGCAGACCAACCCCGGAGCGCCCCGCGCCCCCGAAGATCAACCCCGGAGCGCCCCGCGTCAAAATCAACCCCGGAGCGCCCCGCGGGAGCGCCCCGCGTCCGCCGCGAAGCAACCCCGGAGCGCCCGGCGGCCCGAGAGCGCGCCGCCCCGCGTCCGGTGTCCGGACGGCTGACGTCGCCGAGATGGCGGCGAGGGCACGTCCGGTATCCGGACGACCGAGGTCTCCGGGGCCGGGCGCCCGCCGCGGCCTAGAACGACCACTCGACGCCGCCGCCGACGCTGGTCCGCGCCGCGACGTCACCGCTCACCGTCCAGACCTGGTCGACGCGGAGCACCGGGGCCAGCCGCCACGGCCCGAGGCGCAGCGCCGCGCGCCACGCCAGCCCGGGCGTGTCCAGCGACGCCCCGACCCCGAGCTCGACCGCGAGCAGCGGCGTCCACGCCGGACCGATCAGCGTCCGCGAGCTGACGTAGGCCGCGGCGTCGAAGCCGCCGTCGAGGCCCGGCGCCAGCTGCAGCTTCGCCGACAGCCCGAGCGCGACCCGCTGGCTGACCGCGCGGTAGGCGCTGCCCTCGACGTCGACCGCGGCGGCGCGCTCGTCGCCGCGCAGGTGCAGCCCGCCACCGACCGACAGCGACCGCACCCAGCGCGCCGAGATGACGCGCCCGTAGACCATGACGCTCTCGGCCTCGAACGAGCCGCTGGTGGCGTGGCCGACGCCCCCGGCGTCGACCGTCGGCGCCGCGGGCTCCGCCGCGGTGCCCGCGGCGCCGCCGGTCTTGACCTTGGCGTTGCGATCGTAGTCGTCGTCGGCCTCGCCGTCAGCGGCCGCGACGTCGGCCGCGAACTCGGCGCCGGTGGTGCCGACGTCACCCGACGGCCCGAAGACCGCCTGCCAGCGCATGCCGGCCGGCGCCGCCACCGGGATCGTGACGGTGGTCTTGACCCCGCCGCGCACGACGACCCGCTGCCCGACCGCGACCAGCGCGGTCGACGGCGTCACCAGCCCGAACGCCAGGCCGAGCCGGCTGATCTCGTCGGCGCCGGCGTCGCCGCCCGTCGTCACCAGGTCCTCGACCCGCGCCCGCGCCCAGCGCCGCCCGATCAGCCCGTCGGTGCCCGTGGTCGCGCCGTCGAGCCGGGCCGCCAGCCGCGCCTTGCCCACCGTCGCGGTCACCGTGGTGGCGTCGGCCGGCACCGTCGCCAGACGCGCCGCCACCACCACCGCGCGCCCCGGCGCCAGCGCCGGCAGCGTCGCCGGCGACACGTCCGCGACCGCCAGGCCGCCCCAGTCGATCACCGGCACCACCGCCGGCGCCGCCACCGCCGCGATCAGCTCGGTCGCGGCGGCGTCGACGTCGTCGCCGGCGCCCAGGACGATCTCGACGCCGTGACCGCGCCGCGCCAGCTCGCCGAGCAGCGCGCGGTTGGGCGCCGCGCCGACCCCGATGACGTGGAGCCGCGCCGCCGCGCCGTCGACCCGCGCCGCCACCGCGGCGTCGTCGGCGACCAGGCCGTCGCTGATCAGCACCACCGCGACGTCGTCGGCGGCCGCCGACATCGCGCCGTCGACCAGCTCGGTCAGCTCGGTGCCCCCGCCGGCGCCGGCGGCGTCGATCCGCTTGCCCAGCCGGCGCAGCGCGGCCTTGCCGTGCTGCCAGCGCACGTCGCGATCGCCCAGGCCCAGCACCGCGACCTCCTCGTCGCCGATGCCGGCGAGCAGCGCGCGCGCCACGCCGCGCAGCTCGAGCAGCGCGTCGCCGTCCATCGAGCCCGACAGATCGAGCGCCAGGATCCAGCGGCGCTTGTCGCGCCGCGCCGCCCGGCGCGGCGCCTCGATCGAGAGCGCGATCACGGCGCCGTCGCCGCGGCGCTCGAGCCAGGCCCGCGCGCCGCCGTCGTCGCCGCTGCGCCAGCGGACCACGAGATCGCGATCCGAGCTGGCGTCGCGCACGACCGCGCGGGTGACGCCGCCCTTGCGGGTCACGGTCGCGTCGTGGCTCGGCACCTCGACCGCCTCGGCGTCGACGTCGCCCGGCAGCTCGATCGTCACGGTGATCGGGTTGCCGCCGCCGCTGCGCACCGGCGGCGTGATCCGCGACGCGTCGCCGGCCTGATCGGTGTCGGCGGCGGTGCCGGTGCCGCTGGTCGGCGCGCCGGTCGGGGTGCCCGGCACGTGGCGCGGCGCCACCACCAGCGGCAGCGCCAGCTCCCAGCCCTGGCGCCAGCGCGCCAGCCCGAAGTCGAAGCGCAGCTCGACCGAGACCTCGGCGCCGGGCTCGATGCCGGTCACCTGCTGGGTGAAGATGTCGTCGCGCTCCTGCTCGGTCAGCGCCGCCGCGACCCCGGCGGCGACCGCGGTCTCGTAGCGCTCGCGGGCCCGGTCGCGGGCCTCGATCCGGGCCGTGATCGTGCGATCACCGGTCCGGATGACCATCGACCGCACCGCGGCGTC
This sequence comes from Kofleriaceae bacterium, assembly GCA_020633495.1. Lineage (GTDB taxonomy): Bacteria > Myxococcota_A > Polyangia > Haliangiales > Haliangiaceae > WYBA01. The sequence goes on from JACKDR010000018.1 coordinate 125,559, forward strand.
GGCCGGCAGCGGGAACACGTAGACGGCCTCGACCGCGCGGTCGAGGTCGTTGCGGAAGGTCTGGGTGATCGTCGCGTCGGCGAACGCGCCGCGGACGACGACGTGCGCCTCGGCCTTGACCTCGGGCAACGCGCGGCCGGCCGCGAACATTCCGGCGCCCTGCCGCTCCGACGCCGCGCGCACGGGTGCCGCGATCGCGAGCGCGATCAACGCGGCCAGCGCTGCGACGAGCGGGCGCATCATGGCGACTCGAGGTTACACGCACCGCGGCGCCGCTCGATCTGCGGTCGACCTCCGTGCGCGGCCGCCGCCGCCGCCCGGCCGCGCAAGCGGCGTCGCCCCAGACCCACGCCACTGCGTGTCCGTGCAGCGACACCTCCGGGCCCGGCCGCGCAAGCCCATGACACTGCAACGGATCTCCTGGGCGCCGCGGGTGGCACCCCCGATGCAGCCGTGCGTCCGCAACAGGGAGAAGACGGTGCAGCCAAGATCCATGACCCGACCCCCAGCCGCCGCCCGGCGGCTGCTCCTGTGGACCCTGCTCGGTGGGACCGCCGCCGCCCTCGCCGCCACGGCGCTGGCGTCGTGCGGCTCGGCCGCGCGCCACGACCTCACGGTGACCGGCTACTCGCCCACCGCGGGCGACGCCGACGACTCGGTGATCGAGGTCCACTTCGATCGGCCGGTGGTCGACGACGCCGCGGTCGGCGGCGCGGTCGACACCGCCGCGGTCGTGATCGAGCCCGCGGTGACCTGGCACGGCCACTGGCAGGATCGCCAGACCCTGGTCATCGAGCCGCTCGAGCCGCTGCGCGCCTCGACCCGCTACCACGTCCGCCTCGCCGGCGACCTCCACGCCCGCTCGGGCGGCTTCGGCTTCGACTTCGTCCACCGCCCGCTCGAGCTCGACGGCGTCCTCGGCGTCGATCCGCGCGCGATCGATCCGTCCGGCGACCTCGCCGTGACCTTCAACCAGGCGGTCAGCGCCGCCGCCGCCGCCGAGCGCTGCACGCTGCGCCACGGCGACGACGACGCGGTCGCTCTCGCCGCCCGCGACCCCGGCGCCACCGACACCACCGTCGTGCTGCGCCCGGCCCGCGACCTCGCGCGCGACGTCGACTACCTGCTCGCCTGCGACGGCCTGACCGGCGCCGCCGGCGACGCGCCGATCGCCGCCACCGCGCGGCTGGCGCTGCACGTACGGCCGCCGCTGCGCGTGACCTCGTTCGGCCCCACCGGCTGGGACGTCGCCGCCGACGAGGTGTCGATCACCGTCGAGCTGTCGGCGCCGGTGACGCTCGACGCGATCCGCGCCGCGGTCACCGCGTCGCCGGCGATCCCCGGCATCGGCGCCGGCTCGCTCGACGCCTCGGGCACCCGCTACCAGGTCGTCGCCGACCTCGACACCGAGACCGACTTCACGCTCCAGGTCGCCGCCGATCTGGTCGACGTCCACGGCGAGTGCCTGGGCGACGCCGCGTCGTTCTCGTTCCGCACCGGCGACGCCAAGCCGCGGATCTCGATGGAGCGCGGCCTGTTCGCGCTCGAGGCCAGCGCCGCCGGCTACCCGGTGTGGACCCGCAACGTGCCCCAGTACGACCTGACCTGCGCGCAGATCCCGCGCGCCAAGCTGGTCCAGACGCTCACCACCCAGATGAACTACGACCCGTGGGGCGGCTACGACAGCGACGACGACGTCGACTGGGACGCGCTCGGCGCCCGCAAGGTCGACGCCAAGGTGTCGGTCGCCGACGCCAAGAACAAGTGGCACCTCGACAACCTCGACCTCGGCGCCCGCTGCGGCGGCAAGGCCGGCACCCGCGGCGTCTTCCTCGCCGACGTCGGCAGCGCCGCGATCGCCGACGACCCCGACCGCCCGTGGTGGTCGCCGCGCACCAACCGGGTGCTGGTCAACGTCACCGATCTCGGCGTCCTGCTCGAGGCCGGCCCGGCGTCGGGCCTGGCCTGGGTCACCAGCCTGGCCACCGGCGAGCCGGTCGCCGGCGCCCGGGTCATCGTCTACAACCCGCAGGGCAAGCAGGTCTGGGTCGACCTCACCGACAAGGACGGCCTGGTCAAGCTGCCCGGCAGCGCCAAGCTGCTCGCGCAGGCCTCGGTCGACGACAGCGAGCCCATGGAGGAGGCCGGCGACGACTGGGAGGACTGGGACAGCTACCGGTCGCAGCGCCTGATCGCGGTCGTCGAGAAGGGCGACGATCTCGCGGTCGTCGACGGCAACTGGGCCAACGGCATCCAGACCTGGAACTTCGGCGTCCCCGAGGAGCGCGCCGGCGGCGTGACCCGCATCCGCGGCTTCATCCAGTCCGACCGCGGCCTGTACCGGCCCGGCGAGACCGTCCACTTCAAGGGCATCGCCCGCGAGATCGCCGCCGGCCGCGCGCCGCGCGTGCCGTCGCGCCAGCCGGTCACCGTCGACGTCGCCGACAGCCGCGGCGCCACGGTGATGTCGACGCAGCTGCCGCTGAGCAAGTTCGGCGGCTTCGCGTTCGACCTCGACGTCGGCGCCGAGGCGCCGCTGGGCGACTGGTTCGTCACCGCCAAGATCGAGGGCCAGGTGTTCCGCGAGCGCTTCAGCGTCGAGGAGTTCCGGCCCGCCAGCTTCGAGGTCAAGCTCGAGGGCGGCGACAAGAACCCGCGCCTCGGCGAGCGCATGGACCTCACCGTCGACGCCCGCTACCTGTTCGGCGCGCCGGTCGCCGCCGCCGACGTGCAGTGGAACGTCAGCCGCCGCGATCACTGGCTCCGCTTCCCCGGCTACGACGACTACACCTTCGCCGACAACGGCGACCGCTGGTGGTGGTGGGGCGACGACCGCGACAGCTACGGCGAGTTCGTCTCCGACGGCACCGGCACCACCGACGACCGCGGCCGCCTCGGCTTCACGGTCCGCGATCCCGATCCGTCGCTGACCGGGCCCCACGACTACGTCGTCAGCGCCACCGTCACCGATCCCGCCGACCAGGCGATCTCGACGTCGCGCGTGGTCACCGCCCACCAGACCGACGTCTACCTCGGCCTGCACACCCAGGAGTACGTCCAGGCGGTCGGCATGCCGTTCGCGGTCAACGTCGTCGCGATGACGCCGGCCGGCGCCCGCACCGCCGCCAAGGCCCACCTGTCGTTCATCCGCAAGGTCCGCGACTGCAGCTGGGATCAGAACGGCGCCCGCAGCTACTGGAGCTGCCAGAGCCACGACGAGATCGCGCTCGAGCGCGACGTCGCGATCCCGGCCACCGGCCAGGCCACCGAGCGCATCTACCCCAAGGCGCCCGGCGACTACGTCGTCCGGGTCGAGACCACCGACGGCCGCGGCAACCCGGTCGTGACCAGCTCGATGCTGTGGGTGATCGGCAAGGGCGAGGCGTTCTGGAGCGGCGACGAGTCGGCGCGCATGACCCTGGTGGCGTCGAAGGCCAAGTACCAGCCCGGCGACACCGCGCGCCTGGTCGCCCAGGCGTCGCTGCACCGCCCGACCGCGCTGATCACGATCGAGCGTGACGGCATCCTGTCGGCGGAGGTCCGCCACCTCGACTCCGCCGCCGAGGGCGTCGAGCTCACGATCAAGGACAGCTGGGCGCCCGTCGTCTACGCCCGGGTCGCGCTGGTGTCGGGCCGCCACGGCGACGGCGACCGCAACCGGCCGCAGCTCAAGATGGGCGTCGTCGAGCTCAAGGTCGAGAGCGAGCACAAGCGGCTCGACGTCCAGGTCGTCCTCGACCAGGCCGAGGTCCGCCCCGGCGCGCCGGTGTCGGGCCACGTCGTCGTCACCAGCGCCGGCAAGCCGGTGCGCGCCGAGCTGTCGCTGTCGGTCGCCGACGAGGGCGTCCTGCAGCTGATCGCCTACAAGACGCCGGACCCGATGAAGACCTTCTACGCGGCGTGGGGGCTGGGCGTCGACGCCGGCACCAACTGGAACCGCCTGGCCCGGCTCGCCGACCCCGAGGCCGGCGATCCCGACGCCGGCGGTGACTGGGCCAGCTCGAGCGGACCCAAGGTGCGCAGCAAGTTCGTGTCGTCGGCGTACTGGGCGCCCAGCCTGGTCACCGACGCCGAGGGCGTCGCGCCGTTCGCCTTCACCGCGCCCGACAATCTCACCGCGTTCCGGGTCATGGCGGTGGGCGCCGACGCCGGCGATCGCTTCGGCGCCGGCGACACCCGGCTGACCGTCAACAAGAAGCTGATGGCGACCCCGGTGCTGCCGCGGTTCCTCGGCGCCGACGACACGCTCAGCGTCGGCGTGCTGATCCACAACCGCACCGGCAAAGCCGGCACCGCCAAGGTCACCGCCAAGGCCGACGGCGTCACCCTGTTCGACGACGTCGAGGAGGTCGCGGTGGCCCAGGACGGCCAGGCCCGGGTCCGGTTCGCCGCCAAGGCGTCGCGGAACGCCGCGGCCCAGCTGACCCTGGCGGTGACGATGAACGGCGAGCACGACGCCCTGACCGTGACCCTGCCGATCCGGCGGCCGCGGGTCATCGACACCACGACCGTGGCGCGCGGCAAGATCGACGGCGACGGCAAGGACGTCACCGTGACCCTGCCGATCGCGGCGGCGACGCTGCGCCGCGAGAGCGAGGTCGTGGTCTCGGTCGACCGCACCGGCCTCGGCGACCTCGAGCCCAGCCTGCGCTACCTGGTCGAGTACCCGTACGGCTGCCTCGAGCAGACGATGTCGCGCTTCATCCCGCTGGCCAAGGCCAAGGACCTGTCACGCTCGCTCGGCTTCACCAGCCTCGCCGGCACCAAGATGGACGCGTTCATCGCCGCCGGCGTCGCCAAGGTGCAGCGTCACCAGCAGGGCGACGGCCACTTCTCGCTGTGGCCGCAGTCGCAGACCTACCCGCACCTCACGGCGTACGCGCTGTGGGGCCTGACCGAGGCCCGCAAGGCCGGCATCGAGGTCCGCGACGACACCTTCGCCAGCGGCCTGCCGGCGCTGGCCAGCTGGCTGGCCCGCCCCGACACGATCGCGCCCGGCAACGAGGGCGCCGCCGCCGCGATGGCGGCCTACGTCCTGGCCCTGCACGGCCAGGCCGACGCCGGCGCGCTGGCCCGGCTGCACGAGGCCCGCGCCGGCCTGCCGCGGTGGGGCCAGGCGTTCCTCTTGCGCGCGCTGGTCGCGGCCAAGGCGTCGGCGACGCTGATCGACGACGTCAAGACCGACCTCCTGAAGGCGATCGTCGTCGACGGCGAGGTCGCCCGCGTCGAGGAGAACGACCACGCCGGCGGCTACGGCCACGAGTACTACATGAGCTCCGACACCCGGGCCACCGCGATGGTGCTCGACGCCCTGGTCGAGACCGCGCCCACCGATCCGATGATCGGCAAGCTGGTCGCCGGCCTCGACACCCTGCGCAAGGCCGACGGCGCCTGGGGCAACACCCAGGAGAACCTGTGGTCGCTGGTCGCGCTCGCCGACTACGCGCGGCTGACCGCCCCGGGCAAGGCCACGGTCGCGATCAGCGCCGGCGGCAAGCCGCTGTCGAAGAAGGTGCTGTCGGGCGCCGACGTCCACGTCGTCAAGCAGGCGCTCGACGCCCTCGCCGGCGACACGCTGACGATCCACGGCGACCCCGGCGTCCGCTACGCGGTGCGCCTGGTCCAGGCCCGCACCGACGACGGCCAGGCGGCGTCGCAGGGCTTCACGCTGACCCGCGAGTACCTCGACGCCAAGGGTCGGGCGGTGACCCAGGTCGCCGCCGGCGATCTGGTGACCGTGCGCCTGACCATGAAGCTCGACGCCCCGCGGCGCTGGGTCGCGCTGGTCGATCCGATGCCCGCCGGCTTCGAGGCGGTCAACCCGGCGCTGGCGACCTCGCAGCCCGGCGCCGGCATGACGACGTCGAGCGGCGGCGACCGGTGGTGGAACCCGCCGACCTGGGATCAGACCGAGGTCCGCGACGACCGGGTGCAGTGGTTCGCCGACTACGTCGCCGCCGGCACCCACGTCATGACCTACAAGGCGCGGGCGACGATCGACGGCGCGTTCGCGGTGCCGCCGGCCCACGTCGAGGCCATGTACGAGCCCGACGTCATGGGGCGGACCGCGTCGACCACCCTGGTCGTGAAGTGAGGCCGTGATGCTGGCGCCGCAGGTCATGATGGCGGGCACCTCGAGGGCGGGCCGGCTCGCCCTGCGGGTCGGGCGCGGCGCGTGGCGGGTGGCGCGGTGGCCGCTGGTGGTGACCCTCGGGCTGGCGGTGGCGCTGGTGCAGGTCGCGCTGGTCGCGTCCTTCGCCTACCCCATCCCGGCCGGCGGGCTCGACGCCACCGGCGGCACGCTGGTGATCACCGACCGCCACGGCGAGGTCATCGCCAGCCTGCCCACCGGCGCGCCCGGCCGCGACGCGTGGGTGCCGCTGGCCGAGATCCCGGCGGTCGTGGTGTCGGCGGTGATCGAGAGCGAGGACCAGCGGTTCTGGGATCACGGCGGCGTCGACGCGATGGGCCTGGCGCGGGCGGTGTGGCTCGACGTCCGCGGCCGCCAGCTCAGCTACGGCGGCTCGACGATCACGATGCAGGTCGCGCGCATGGTGCGCGGCACGACCACGGCGCGGACGCTGCGCAACAAGCTCGGCGACACGCTGCTGGCGCTGCGCATCGAGCGCGAGCTCGGCAAGCGGGCGATCCTCGAGCAGTGGCTCAACCGGGCCTACTTCGGCAACGGCGCCCACGGCATCGAGGCCGCGGCCCGGCTGTACTTCGGCAAGTCGGCGCGGGCGCTGAGCACCGGCGAGGCCGTCCTGCTGGCGGTGCTGCCGCGCGCACCCGGCGCCTACGATCCGCTGCGCCACCTCGACGCCGCGCTGGCCCGTCGCGACCGCGTCCTCGAGCTGCTGGTGCGCCGCGGCGTGCTGTCGCGCCACGACGCCGACGTCGCCCGGCTGACCCCGGTGGCGGCGACCCGCCACGATCCGCCGAGCGCGGCGCCGCACTTCGTCCGCTACGTCGTCGACCAGCTGCCCGACGAGGTCCGCGCCCGCGGCGGCGTCGTCCGCACCACCCTCGACCTGGCGCTGCAGCGCCGGCTCGAGCGCCGCCTGCGCGAGCACGTCGCCGGCTTCGCCGGCAAGAACCTCGAGCAGGCCGGCGTCGTCGTGCTCGACACCGAGACCAGCGACGTCCTGGCGATGATCGGCTCGGTCGACTGGGACGGCGAGGCCGGCCAGATCAACATCACGACCCGGCGCCGCCACCCGGGCTCCGCGCTGAAGCCGTTCGTCTACGCCGCCGCGATCGAGGCCGGCGACAACCCGGCGTCGATCGCGTGGGACGTCGTCGACGCCACCGCCGGCTACACCGTGCCCGGCGCCACCCACGAGCACGGCCCGGTGCGCTACCGCGAGGCCCTGGCCAGCTCGTACAACTTCGCCGCGGTGTGGGTGCTCGAGCGCACCGGCGTGACCCGGGTCATGACCGCGCTGCGCCAGGCCGGCGTCGCCGAGCTGTCCGGTGCGCCGGACGACTACGGCCTGCGGCTGGCGCTGGGCGCGCCCAAGGTGCGGCTGCTCGATCTCGCCGCCGGCTACGGCTTCCTGGTCCGGGCCGGCCGGGTCCGCCCGGCCCGCGCCGTGGTCGACGCCCGCCCCGACGGCGCCGGCGCCCGCTGGCGGCCGGCGGCGCGCCCAGACGCCCGCGTGTTCTCGCCGCAGACCTCGTGGCTGGTCATGGACATGCTCGCCGACCCCGAGGCGCGGCGCGCCGGCTTCGGCCAGGAGCTGCCGTTCGATCTGCCGTTCCGGGTCGCGGCCAAGACCGGCACCGCCCGCGGCTTCGCCGACACCGTCAGCGTCGCCGCCACCGAGCAGGTGATCGTCGCCGCCTGGGGTGGCAACTTCGACGGCGTGCCGACCCAGGGCGTGGTCGCGATGGACGGCGCCGCGCCGCTGGTGCGCGACGCCCTGCTGGCGGTGTCCGACGGCACGCCGCTGACCCTGCCCGATCGCCCCGACGGCATCGACGAGGTCGAGGTCTGCGCGGTGTCGGGCATGCGGGCCGGCCCCGACTGTCCGCACAAGCACGAGTACGTGGCCCGCGGCCACGCCCCGACCGCGACCTGCGACTGGCACCAGCGCCAGGGCGAGGTCGTGCGCCTGGTCTACCCGCCCGAGGCCGCGACCTGGCTGCGTCGCCGCGCCGCTCGCCGGTAGTCGCCCGTTCCGAGGGACGCCTCTCGGCGCCCGGCCCGAGCGTTCGACCGACGCGGTGGAGCCGGGCGCAAGGCGAAGGGGCGAGAGGTCGAGCGGCTCATCGTCGCGGCACCGGCCGCCTCGATCGCTCGGTCAGCTGCCCCGGCGACAGGTCCACGTGGTCCGCGTCCACCCGGTCCACACGGACCGCGGCAGTCACCGGGTCGTCCCCGGTTCTCGGTGGCGCGCCGTACGGCCGTCCATCGGCGTGGGTGAACACGACCTCGCCCGACGCCGACCGCGTGATCTTCAAGCGGCCCGCGTGGACCGCGTCGTGATGACCGCCGCACAGCGAGACCAGGTTCGCCATCGTGTGCGGACCGCCCTGCGCGCGCGGCCGCACGTGGTGGACCTCGACCCATCGCGACGCCCGGCATCCGGGCACCCGGCAGCGGCCGTGGTCTCGCGCGACCACCGCCGCGCGCACCCGCGCCGGGATCGTCTGGGTCGGCTTCGCCACCGCGAGACCATCGCCGTCGACCCGGCCGAGCTCGCGGGCGTCGCAGCGCGCGCGCTCGACGACGGTCGCGGGCACCTCGACGGCGCGGCCGCCGCCGTCCTGGGTCACGCGCTCGCAGTCGGGGCACTGCATCAAGGCGATCTGGTACGCGGCGCGGCCGCGCTTGCCGGCTCCGCTCGATGGGCCCGGCGCGCCCGCGAGCAGGCCGAGGCACAGCGCCCGCAGCAGCTCGTCGTCGGGCACGGCCTCGCCGCGCTCGAGCTCCAGCGCCAGCCTCGCGTCGCGCCACAGCGCGTACGTCTCGGCGCTGACCTCGAACGACACCACGCGCCGGACCTCGGCCGGATCCACCGGATCGCCCGGTAGATCACCCGGCTTGCGCCCCGCGACCAGGGTCTCGATCTCGTGCACCGTCTTGCCGGCCGCCGCGTCGAGCCACACCCGCTCGGTGTCCTGGCGAACGACCCGCGTCAGCTCGCGCACCGCCGAGTACGACTGCTCGCCGCGGGCCAGCGCCGCCGCGGTCCGCGGCAGGACCTGCAGCGCGCTGGCCACGCGTAGCCGCTCGCGCGCCGCCCGCGGCCCGTAGCCGAGCGTGCGCTCGAGGTACTCGTGCAGGCTCGCGTAGCCGAGCCGGCGGTGCAGCTCGACCTGCTGCGCCAGCACCAGCCAGCGCGCCTCCTCGGCGTCGAGCGCGGCGCGTCGTCGGGCGACGCCGCGCAGCTGGCGATCGAGCTGTCGCCAGTCGGGGGCTACGTCACGTCCGCGGCCGAAGGCCGCACCATCGAGCTCGCTCGGGACCACACTCTCGTTCTCGCGATCGAACATCTCCACTCCTCCCTGCGCACGCGCGCATGCCTTCTCTACCACGACGATTTCGGACCTCCTGTCGTCGCCTTGGCGCCCCAAGACCGCCCTCGACCCTCCGCGTCGTCGTCGCGGTCCGCTTCGCGGCGCAGCGGGCCGCGCTGCGCGTCTCGTCGACGATCGGCCGCGGCATCGCGCCTGCGTCTCGTCGTCGCCCGCCAGCGCCGTCAAGGACAATCGACCGCAATCGTCCCGGGCCGTGTCTTTCTTGTCCGGTTCCCGGACATCGTGAAGCGCGGCTCGCGCGGCCGTCGCGATCCCGGCGACCGGCGCGCGCCCGCAACGCTCGCGCCCCGCGCCGAGGCGCCGGGCCCCCGTCTTCGGGCCCGGCGCCGGTGGTGGTGGTCTGCACCCACGCCGGCGCGAGCACCCACGCTCGTCGGGGAGCCAGCGACCGGCTGCGCCGGAGCCGCAGCCCACTCAGCCCCCGCCGCGGGCCACGCGGCCCACCACGATCGGCCCCGCATGCACGCATCCCCCGATCCCCGCGTCCTGCCGCGTCCACGCCCCGACCGGGTCCACGCGTCCAACCGCGCCGGCCGGCCGGCCGGCCGCGCGCCGCGCCATCCCGCCCATCCCCGGCCGCCCTCTCCGGAGCCTCCGAGAGATCCCCCCGCTACGCCCCGACCACCCAGTCGACCCGCCGCGACCACGCCGGCACCCGCGCCGCCGCCGCCGGGTAGCGCGCGTACAGCGCCCGCACCGCGGCGCCGCGCGCCAGCGTCGTCGCGATGCCGCGGGCCAGCGACGGCGCGCCGATCAGCGCCCGCGCCTTGCCGGGCAGCGACCGCGGCGCGATCCGCGGGAACGCCTGGTCGAGCCCGGCGCGCAGCACCTCGGCGTCGATCAACCCCAGCGCCATGATCCGGCCCAGGGTCGCGGCGTCGGTGCCCTGGTTCCACCGGCGCACGACGTCGAACGACGCGTGCAGGCCGCCGTGGCGACGCTGCCAGCCGACCTCGTAGTCGCGCAGCGAGCCGCCGTCGGCGACGACGTCGGCCAGCAGGCGCGCCGCCAGCATGCCGGCGCCGATGCCCGAGCCGTGGGCCGGGAACACCTGGCAGCCGGCGTCGCCGAGCAGCGCGACCTGATCGTCGGCGAGCCGATCGTGGGGCCGGCGCAGCGGGATGGCGCCGGCGCCGCCGTAGACGCGGCGGCCGATCCACGGCTGCGCGGCGACGAAGCGATCGAGGATGACCTTGCCGGGCGGGTGGCCGAGCGCCGGGATCGATCCGGTCAGGATGCCGACGGTGGCGCCGCCGTGGAACAGGCGCACGTTGCGGACCGAGAAGCCGCCGGCGACGCCGACCTCGACCAGGGCCTCGCCGGGGCCGACGTCGTGGGCGTCGAAGTAGGCCCGCGCCGCCGCGGCGTCGCGGACCTCGCGGATCTCCTGGGCGGCGGCGCACAGGTGGTGCGGCGCGACGTCGGGCACCGGCAGCAAGCCGGCGCCGCCGAGCCCGGAGGCGTCGACGATCCAGCGACAGCGGATCGGGCCGCCGCTGGTGCGCAGCAGGTCGCGATCGCGGCCCAGCGCCGCGACCCCGGGCAGGAACGTGACCCCGGCCGCCATCGCCCGGGCCTGCAGCCGCGCCACCAGCGCGCGCATGTCGACGTCGATGACGTCGTGGTCATCGATGCGGACCCGACCGCCGGGCGCGATCATGTGGAACGGGTGCGGCCCGCCCAGATCCTCGTCCCCCGTCGGCACCGCGACGCCGGCGGCGCGGAACACGCCGCGCGGCACGCCGTTGACCCAGCGCGCCCCGGCCGCCGCCAGGGTGCGCCGCTCGAGCACGACGACCTTGAGCCCGCGCTCGGCGAGGAAGGCGGCGGCGGCGGCACCGGCGGTGCCGGCGCCGATGACGGCGAGATCGACGGGCGGGTGCAGCATCTCGGGGGCGTGATAGCACGCGCGCGGAAGGGTGAGCCAAGCCACGCACCACGTTCATGCCCGGCGGTTCCTTGCAATCCGGGTCCCGGTCCGCGACGATCCCGCGGTCGGGTACTTCGGGTTCGAGCGACGCATGATCCACCGATCCTTCCGCTTCCTCGCCCTGGGCGCGATCGCCCTCGGCGTCCTCGGTGCCGTCCCCGGCGCCGCCCGCGCCGAGCGATCGGCGCTGTTCGTGGCCGGCGTCAAGGCCAGCGAGCGCGCCGGCGTCACCAAGACCGCGCGCGCCACGATCGAGTCGGCCGGGTGGACCGTGATCGAGCCGCCGCTCGACGACGGCCCGCTCGCCGATCTGGTGACCTGCGTCGGCAGCGGCCTCGGCGGCGACTGCGTCCCCGGCTACCTCGACGATCACGACGTCGATCGCGGCGTCATCCTGCGGATCTCGACCGAGGGCAAGGGCGGCACCACCAAGGTCGTGACCGGCTGGGTGTTCCGGCGCGCCGGCGAGCTGCTGGTCACCGACAAGCGCTACTGCCAGAAGTGCGAGGCTCCCGCGTTCGAAGCGTCGGTGCGGGAGCTGGTCGACGCGCTGATCGTCGCGGCGCGCGAGCGCGCTCGCCCCACCCTGCTCGACGTTCGCACGATCCCCACCGGCGCCACGGTCAAGGTCGACGGCAAGGTCGCGGGCCAGGCCGACCTCCAGGTCGAGGTCTACGCCGGCGTCCACAACGTCTTCTTCGAGCTGCCCGGCTACCGCGGCGAGTCCCGCGAGGTCGTGGTCGGCGACGGCGAGTCGATGAGCGTCGAGGTCCGGCTGACGCCCGCCGACCAGGCGCCGCCGCGCGGCCCGGTCCGGCCCGGCGCCGAGGCCGGCGGTCGCGGCCCGCTGCCGTGGGTGGTCACCGCCGGCGGCGTCGCGCTGCTCGCGGGCGGCGTCACGCTGTTCGCGCTCGACGAGTCAGCGGTCCAGGACGGCAGTCAGGTCCGGCAGTACCGCGACACCACGAACGCGGCGATCGGCGTCACCGCGGCCGGCGCGGTCGCGACCGGCGTCGGCGTGTGGCTCTTGCTGCGCGGCGGCCACGAGCACGGCGCCGCGCCGGTGGCGGCGGTGAGCCCCGGCGGCGGCTGGCTCGGCGTCGTCGGCCGCTTCTGAGCGCCGGCCGCGACGCGCGAACGCGACGACGCGACGCGCGAACGCGACGACGCGACGCGCGAACGCGACGCGACGCGACGCGCGCTACGCGGCGCCGAGCACGAGCTCGTAGGCGTCGTAGACGTCGACCTCGTCGCTCGAGGTCGTCGCCCGGGGCGAACGCGACGACCGCCGCGGCGGCGGTGCCGCGGCCACCCACGGGCCGTCGCGACGGCTCGCCACCGCGAGCAGCTGGGCCCGGGACGGCTCGTCGAGCGCGTCCCATTCGGCCTCCGTGATCACGAAGCCGGCCACGAAGATGTCCCCCTGCATGGTTCCAGCCTCGGCGCGTCGCCGGCGCGCGGCAACTTTTCGGCGCGCGACCTCGGTTCGGCGCCACGACGCGCTCGCGACAGCGCTAGCGCTTGTCGCCGGCACGCGCGCCGGCGCCGCGCTCCGTGGCCCGGGCCTTGGCCTTGGCCTTGTCCTGGACCTGGACCTTGTCTTTGGCGCGGCGAGCGCGGTCGAGCAAGCGGCGGGCGTCGCCCAGGTAGGTCGCCACCGTCGCGCGATCGACGCCCGGCACGTCCATGTCCTGGATCTCCTCGAGGTTGTCGACGGCGCGGCGCAGGCGCTCGACGTCGTCGAGGTCGGGGTAGCCCTCGGCGTCGAGGTACAGCAGGCCGAGGCCGAGGTACGCCGCCGCGAAGCCGCGACCGCGGCCGAGGCCGGCGGCGAGCGCGGCGCGGTAGCTCTTCTCGGCCTTGCGCCACAGCTCCTGGGCCTCGGACGCCTCGACCGCCTCGGCGGCGGCGCGCCGGTACGCGCTGCCCAGGTTGATCGCGATGCCGACCGAGTCGGCGGCGTGGCTGCGCGCGATCTCGAGCGCCTTGATCGCGTCCCTGGCCTCGGCGCGGTCGAGGTGGACGACGCCGATCAGGTTCCAGGTCGCGGGGTCGTCCTTGCGCTGCTTGACCGCGTGGTCGAGCTCGCCCAGCGCGCGCTCGGTCTCGCCGAGGCGGTGGCTGGTCCAGCCCTGCAGGTACCACAGGTCCGCCGAGGCCTCGGCGCGGCTGCCGGCCTGGCCGGTGGCCTGGGACAGCGCCTCGTGGGCGGCGTCGAACCAGCCCTTGCCGGCGAGGCCGCGGGCCAGCGCGGCGAGCGCGGCGGGCTCGTCGGCGTCGATCGCGAGGGCCGCGCGCGCCGCGGTCACGGCGCGGTCCCACTGCGCCGCCGCCAGCGCCGTGGTCGCGCGCTCGATCGCGGGCTCGATGCCGATGTCGCGGCGATCGTCGCCGAGCAGCGACGGATCCATCTCGTCGAGCGTGATCCGCGCCGGCGCGCCGCCGTCACCGCCGTTACCGCCGTCGCCGGCCGCGGGCACCCCGCCCGCGCCGCCGCCGTCGCCGACCACCGGCGTGCCGGCGTCGACGGTCGTGGCCGCGACCGCGCCGGTCCCGGCGCCGACCGCGCCCCTGGCGCCCGGCCGCGTCGGGCCGCGCGCCGCCGCAGCCGGCGGCCAGCGCGCCCACCAGCGCGCCCGCCAGCGCGATCGCCGCGCCGCGTCCGGCCCGGCTCATCGCACGTCCTCCACCGGCGCCTCGGTGCGCACCGCGCCCTTGACCGGCACGTACGGCGCGATCAGCGCCAGTCGCTCCTGCGCCTCGTGCAGCCACCGCTCGGTGCCCGGATACCGCGGCCCCTGTAGCACCGCGTTGAGCTGGTAGGCGGCGTTGCCGTACTCGCTCTGCAGGATCTTGCGCATCTGCTCGGCGTAGTCGGCGGCGCCCTGGTCGAACTTGAGCTCGGTGATGACCCACTCCGGCGGCGGCTGGCTGACCAGCGCCTCGATCGTCGCCAGCGTGACGTCGGCGGCGCGCACCGCGGCGGCGACGCCCCACGCCTGCGACGCGTACGAGGCCTCGTAGAACGCGGCGCCGAGGGCCTGCATGCGCCGGCCGAGCAGGTCGAGCTGCTTCTGGTCCTCGTCGCGGCTCTTGCCCCAGCGGAACGTGCGGATCGTCGTGTCGTGGCGCGCGTCGTCGTCGGCGAGCCAGAACTGGCACTCCGCCAGCGCGTCGGCCGCGCGCGGTCCCAGCGACCCGGCGGCGTCGCGGCCCAGCCGGACCGCCTCCTTGAAGCGCAGCTCGGCGCCCTTGTGATCGGCGGCGGCGTCGGCGGCCTTGGCCTCGAAGGCCTCGAGCACGATCGCGACGTCGCGATCGCTGTGGCCCTTGCGCCACTCGGCGTGGATCGCCGCGAGCACGTCGCGCTTGCCGGCGCGTCGGGCCAGGTCGCCGGCCTCGATCCACGCGGCGCGGGCCTGGTCCGAGGCGCCGCCGGCGCGGGCCACCCGCAGCCACAGCGTGATCGCGCCCAGCTCGTCGCCGCGATCGAGCCAGACGTGGTCGAGCGCGCGCAGCTGCGCCGCCCGCACCGTCGCCGCCTCGATCTGGCGATCGACCTCGGCGGCGCGGCCCTTCTTGCGGTGCGCCGCCGCCTCGCTGGCGACCCGCAGGTACGCGGTCGCCGCCTGCGGCCAGTCGAGCTGCCGATCGAGGACCTGGGCCCGGTGCTGCAGCATCTCGACCCACATCGGCGACGCCGCCAGCTCGTCGCGGCGATCCAGCTCGCTCCACATCCGGGCCGCGTCGGCCAGCGCGCCCGCCTTCTCGTAGGCGATCGCGGTGGCCGCGACGACGTCGTCGAGCAGCGCCGACCCCGCCGGCACCTGGTAGTACTCGCGCGACAGCAGGCGCGCCGCGCCGGCGTGATCGCCGCGGGCGCCGAGCGCGGCGGCGCGGGCCAGCTGCTTCTCGAGCTGCTTGTCGCGCGCCGCCACCGAGCGGGCGCTGTCGAGGCAGCCCCGGGCCTCGAGGTCGTCGACGATCGCCTGGGCGGCGGCGTCGCCCTGGCGCGCCTTGACCAGCGGCACCAGCTGGTCGCGGGCGGCGCGGGCCCGCGCCGTGAAGCACTCGTCGGCCAGCAGCTGGCGCAGGCTGGCCTCGGCGTCCTCGACCCGCCCGAACGACAGGTCGATCGACGCCTTGCTCATCAGCACCGACGCGACGTCCTCGGCGCGGTCGAGCGTCGGCAGGACCTGGTCGTAGGCGGCGCGCAGCTCGCCGACCAGCGGCGGCAGGTCGAGCGGCTCGGCGGTCGCCGGATCGCCGGGCTTGGGCAGGGTCAGCGTGCCGGCCTTGATGGCCTGGCCGATCGCCTCCTCGTAGGCGGCGACCAGCTTGCCGAGCGCGAGCGGCCGGGTGTGGTCGTCGTCGGCGAGCGCGTCGACGACGTCGCGCAGCTGCGCCGCGGCCTCGACGTAGGCCTCCTGGTAGGCGAGGACGTGGGCGAGCAGGTAGCGGGCCTCGAGCACCTGCGCTGGCGCCTGCGACCGCGCGACGACGTCCTCGAGCGCCACGCGCGCGGCGGCGTGGCGCGCGTCGTCCTTGCCGGCCTGGTGCTCGCTGGCCGCCCGCGACGCCACGAACCGTGATCGCGCCAGCGCGATCCGGGTGTCGTCGACGACGACCCGCGCGGCCTCGGCGCCGTTGGCCTTGGCCCACGCCGAGCCGTCGCCGAAGCGCGCGATCAGGTCGGCGCGCGCCTGGTCGGCGGCGTCGCGATCGCCGCGCTCGAGCTCGATCTCGATCAGCACCAGCGCCGCCTGCGGCGCCGCCGGGTGCAGCGGCCAGGCGTCGAGCACCTCGCGCTGCACGGTCGCCGCCTGCTCGGAGGCGCCGAGGTCGCGCAGCGCGTGGGCCAGCTCCTCGTAGACGCCGCGGACGTGGGGCTGCTTGTGGCGCCCGGCGTGGAAGACGATGCGCGCCAGCTTGAGCGCGGCGTCGGGATCCGGCAGCGACGACTCGCGCCACAGGACCGCCAGGGTCTGGCCGATCTCGACGACCGCCTGCTGCGCGACCTCGACGGTGGCGCCGTCGGCGGCGCCCAGCTCGGCGGCGCGATCGAGCGCCGACAGCGCCTCGACCCGCTGCTCGTCCTCGATCAGCGTCTCGCCCAGCTCGGCCCACGCCGCGGCGTCGGGGTGGGCGCCGTCGACCGAGGTCGCGCGCCGGTAGGCCGCGAGCGCGGCGGCGCGCCGGCCGATCTGGCCGCGCTCGAAGCGGGCGACCCGGCGCCACCCCGAGGCGGCCTCGTCGGGGGTGAACGACGGATCCGGCTGGCACTTGCCGTAGTCGACGGTGCTGCCGCCGTAGACGCGCTGGCCGAGCGCGTCGTCGATGTCGCCGTACTGCTGCTCGAGCGCGTCGTCGGCCTTGCCCGGGCACAGGAGGTCGCGCAGGCCCTCGACCAGCGCGTCCTCCCAGCTCAGCTGCTCGTAGAGGCCGAGCAGCTCGTGGACCAGGCCGTCGCGGCGGCGGTCGTCGGGGAACTCGCGGACCATCGTGCGCGCCACCGACGCCGCCGCGTACGCGTAGTACGGCGCGCCGACCTGGGGCGGCGCCACGCACGGGCTGTCGGCGACCAGGGCGTCGCGCCACATCGAGGTCGCGGAGTGCTCGAGCTCGATCCGGTACAGCGCGACCAGCGCGTCGGCGACCACGGCGGTCCGGTCGGTGGTCGGGAACCGGCGCTCGAGCTGCCAGATGACGTTGTCGCGGGCGTCGACGATCCGGCCCAGCGTCGCCGACATCCACGCCACCACCTTGGTCCGCTGCGCGTCGTCGGCGCCGGCCGCCGCCCACAGCGACCGGCACTGCGCCGGCAGCGCGGCGTCCCAGCGCCGCAGGTCGTCGCCCTGATCGATCAGCGCCGCGACGGTGGCGTCGTCGGGCGCCGGCGGCGGCGGCAGCTCGACGTTCTTCTCGTAGTCCCAGGTCTCGTCGTAGTGCAGCTTCTCGATCCACAGCTGGCTGGGGCCGGTGGTCAAGAGCGCCGGCGACTCGTCGCCGCCGTCGGGGCCGTCGGGGCCGTCGGGGCCGTCGGCGCCGCCGTCGCCGCGCGCCGCCGGGCCGCCGGCGACGAGCCCGGCCCCGACCGCGATCGCGACCAGCGCGGCGCGCGCGCGCGCGACCGCGTCATCGCGTGCCCCCGTCGTCGCGGCACTGCGCGACCTGCCGCTGCAGCGCCTGGACCTGGGCCTCGAGCGCGGTGGCGCGCTCCTCGACCTCGGCGAGCCGCTTGCTCGCCAGCTCGTGCAGCTGCTGCGCGGTCTCGGCGTAGATGCGCTGGCTCTCGGCGCGCCGCCGCTCGGTCTCGGCGCGCTCGACGGCCTCGCGGACCCGCTCGGCCTGCTTGAGGGTCTCGGCGCGCTCGGCCATGGCGCGGGCCTCGGCGGCACGGGCCGCCTCGGCGGCGCGGGTCGCCTCGTCGCGCAGCCGCTGGTTCTCGCGCGAGGTGTCGCGCGCGGCGTCGCGCTCGCGCTCGGCCTCGGCCTGGGCGATCTCGGCGCGCTGGCGGGCCAGCTGGCTGGCCGAGGCGTCGGCCTCGGCCTGCAGCCGCGCCTTGTCGGCGTCGACCCGCGCGGCCTCGGCGTGGCCGCGCTCGACCTCGGCCTGCTCGCGGGCGTGGGCGGCGCGGGCGCGATCGCGCTGGGCGGCGCGGAAGCTGACGATCAGCACCGCGGCGGCGACCGCCAGCATCAGCAACGCGGCGCCGACCGCGCGCCGGGTCCACCGCTGCTGCCGGCCGGCGGCGGTCGCCGCAGCGTCGACGAACTCGAGCGCGGCGGCGCCGAGCTTGGCGCGGACGCCGACCGCGGCGGCGAGCCGGGCGCCGCGCCACAGCAGGTCCGGCGGCCGGCCGCTGCGCTGCCACTGCGCGGCGTCGTCCTCGCAGTCGGCGAGCAGCTCGCGCTCGGCGCGGGTCTCGTCGAGCCACGACCGCAGCGTCGGCCAGCGCCGGCCCAGCGCCTCGTGGACGACCTCGAGCGAGGCGGCGCCGGCGTCGTCGACGACGCGGGTGATCAGCCGGCGCTCGACCAGGCGCGCCAGGACCCGCCGCTCGCCGTCGTGGCTGGCCAGCTGGGCCTCGGCGAGCCGGACCCGGGTGCCGTCGGGGCGGAACAGCTGGACCAGCACCGAGCGCATCGCGTCGCGGGCGGCGCCGTCGAGCTGCTCGAAGACCGCCTGCGCGGCCTCGGCGAGCGCGCCCTCGATGCCGCCGATCGCGTCCCACACCGCGCGCGGCAGGACCTTGCGATCGAGGTCGCGGCCCTCCCACCACCGGGTCAGCGCGAACTGCACCAGCGGCAGCGCGCCGGGATCGCTGTCGAGGATGCGCCGGGCCTCGGCGACGACCTCGGCGACGCCCTCGAGGGCGAACCCCGCGGCCCGGGCCGGCGCCTCGACCAGATCGCCGATCGCCGAGGTCGCGACGCCGCGGACCGTGAACAGGTTGCGCTCGGGCAGACGATCGAGCGCGGGCAGCGCCGCGACCGGGCCCAGCAGATCGTCGCGCACGGTCGCGATCAGCCGCGCCGGCGCGCCCGCGGCGATCACCTGGCCGCGCACCGCGACCGGCGCCGAGCCCTCGGCGATCGCGACCATCGCGTCGGCGAAGCGGTCGCGCTCGTCGGCGGGCAGCCGCAGCAGCTCCTCGAGCTGGTCGATCACGACCGCCAGGCCGAGCCGCGACGGCGGCGCGACCGCGCCGTCGGCGATCGCCAGGGCGCGCGCGCCCTCGGACGGCCGCACCGCGACCAGCTGCCAGCCGTCGACGCCGTCGATCAGATCGCGATCGAGCCGCGACGCCACGCCGGCGATCGCCAGGGACGACTTGCCGCAGCCCGACGGCCCGGCCAGGACCAGGGCGCGCCGCGCCTGCAGCAGCGCGGCGATCGCGTCGACGTCGCCGTCGCGACCGAAGATGTGACCGGCGCGCCGGTGGTCGAACGCGGCCAGGCCGACGTACGGCGGATCCGGCACGCCCCACGGCCGCAGCCAGGCCTCGTCGAGCGCCGCCACCAGGTCGCCGGTGGGCCGGGCCTCGGGCCGCAGCGCCAGCATCCGGTCGATCAGCGTCGCGACCGCGGGCGGCACGTCGGGCGCGGCCTCGGTCAGCGGCACGACCTCGCCGCGCACGGTCGCGGTGTTGAGCGCGGCGTGCCAGCGCTCGACGTCGAGCCGGCTCAGCGTGTTGCCGGTGGCGAGGTCGTCGGGCACCCGGTACGGCAGCCGGCCCGCGATCGCCCGGTACAGCATGACGCCGAGGGCGTAGACGTCGCCGGCCGGCGCCGGCGGCAGGCCGTCGAAGCTCTCGGGCGGGATATAGCCGGGCGTGCCGACCACCACCGTCGAGCCGGCGGCGGCGGCGACGTCGGGCATCTCGTCCATCGACACCGCGCCGGTGGCGCCGCCGGGCGCGAGGTCGACCAGCTCGGCGGCGACGTCGCGGCGCTGGCCGCCGAGCGACGCGACCCCGAAGTCGAGGACGTGGACCGCCCCCGACGCCGACAGGAACACGTTGGCCGGCTTGAGGTCGCAGTGGGCGACGCCGGCCGCGTGGCACACCGCGAGCGCGTCCGCCACCGGCCGCGCCACCGCCAGCGCCCGCCGCCAGTACAGCGCGCCGCGGTGCAGCCGGTCGCCCAGGGTCTCGCCCTGCAGGAGCTCCATCGCGATGAACGCGACCCGGGGGTCGCGGGCGATGCCGACGTCGTAGATCGTGACGATCGAGCTGCACCGGACCTCGCGGACCGCGCGGACCTCGTCGAGCCAGGTGTGGGGGCCGCCGCTGCGGCTGAGCCCGCCGCTGCCGCCGCTGCCGGTCGGCCCCGGGCCCCGGCCCGACCCCGGCGACGCGCCGCCGAGGGTCGGGGTGCCGCCGCCGTCGCCCGGGGGCACCAGCAGCTTGAGGGCCACCGTCCGGACCTCGGCGCCCTCGACCTCCTGCCGGGCCCGCCATACCTCGCCGAACCCGCCCGCGCCGAGCATCTCGGCGAGGCGGTAGCGGCCGTCGATCAGCTGACCGGGTCGGCCGAGGCGCGCCAGGGTGGCGTCCCCCGAGGACATCGTCGGAAAGGTATCGCGGATGCAGGGTGGCTGCCACGTCGCGTGGCATCCTGCGCCCATGTCCTCCACCGACACCGAGCCGCTGCGGGTCGAGCGCGTCGACGACGGCGCGCTGGCCGTGGTCACCCTCACCGCCCCGACCATGCCGCCGCCGTTCTTCGCGGCCTGCGAGCGGGTCTTCACCGACCTCGCCGCCGATCCAGCGCTGCGCGCGGTCGTCGTCCGCGGCGGCGGCAAGGCCTTCAGCTACGGCCTCGACCTGGCCCAGGCGTTCGCCGCCTGGGGCCCCCAGCTGTCGGGCGGCGGCCTGGCGGCGAGCCGGACCGCCACGTTCCAGCTGGTCAAGCAGCTGCAGCGCAGCTTCAACGCGGTCGCCGCCTGCCCGGCGCCGGTGATCGCCGCGATCCACGGCTGGTGCATCGGCGGCGGCCTCGACCTGATCTCGGCCTGCGACATCCGCCTGTGCGCCGCCGACGCCCGGTTCTCGCTGCGCGAGACCCGGGTCGCGATGGTCGCCGACCTGGGCAGCCTGCAGCGGTTGCCCCGGATCCTGTCGCCGGGGCACCTCCGCGAGCTGGCGTTCACCGGCAAGGACATCGACGCCGCGCGCGCCGAAAAGATCGGCCTGGTCAACGACGTCCTGCCCGACCGCGACGCCCTCGACGCCGCGGCCCTGGCCCTGGCCCGCGACATCGCGGCGGCGCCGCCGCTGGTGGTGCGCGGGGTCAAGCACGTCCTCGAGGTCGGCGACGGCAAGAGCGTCGCCGACGGCCTCGACTACGTCGCGGCCTGGAACTCGGCGTTCCTGGCGTCCGAGGACCTCGGCGAGGCGGTGGCGGCGTTCGCGCAGAAGCGGCCGCCGGTGTTCAAGGGCAAGTAGCGGCGCCGCCCGCCGGCGGCCGGCCCGGCCGGGCCGCGCCGCGACCGCCGCGGTGTGGTATGCGACGCCCAGCGTGACCCGCGCGATCCACCACCGCTACGTCGACCCGCTGGCGCAGATCTGGCTCGACGCCGCCGCGCGGGTCGGCCTGCGCGTGGTCCGCGCCGACGACGCCTACGCCAGCAGCGACGGTGCCGGCACGCTGACGATCGGCGGCGACGCCAGCCTCGATCCCGACGACTCGCTGGCCCAGATGATCTTCCACGAGCTGTGCCACTCGCTGGTGCAGGGCGAGGACAACCTGCGGGTGCCCGACTGGGGCCTCGACAACGAGACCGACCGCGACGCCTGGCGCGAGCACGGCTGCCTGCGCCTGCAGGCGACGCTGGCCGGCCGCCACGGCCTGCGCCGCTTCTTCGCGCCGACCACCGACTACCGCGGCGACTTCTGGGATCACCTGCCCGCCGATCCGCTCGCCGATCGCGGCGATCCGTCGGTGCAGCTCGCGATCGCCGGGCTGCGCCGGGTCGCGCACCCGCCGTGGGCGCCCGCGGTCGAGGACGCGCTGGCGCGCACCGCCGCGCTGGCCGCGGCGGTCGCGGCCGCGCCCGCGCCCGGCGCCGCCCACGTCGCCGTCGACGGCCTGCCGTCGCTGTGGGACCAGCTCGACCCGCCGCCGCCGCCACACCCGACCGGGCTGCCGGCGTCGCCGCTGGCCGCCGTCGACGATCGCCGCTGCGGCGGCTGCGCGTGGCGGTTCGAGGGCGGCCCGGGCCGCCGCGCCGAGCGCTGCCGCCAGGCCGACAACGCCCGCGTCGATCCGGCGTGGCCCGGCTGCGAGCGGTGGGAGCCGGCGCTCGACTGCCAGACCTGCGGCGCCTGCTGCCGCGCCGCCTACCACTCGGTCGAGGTGTCGCGCCGCGATCCGGCGGTGCGCGCGCGCCCCGACTACGTCGTCGACCGCGGCACCTACCTCGAGATCCGGCGCGCCGGCGACCGCTGCGCCGCGCTCGGCGGCGGCGAGGTCGTCACCGGCGCCGACGGCGCCCGCACCACGACCCGCTACGCGTGCGCGATCTACGACGATCGGCCGCGGACCTGCCGCGACTTCACGCTGGGCAGCGCGCACTGCCTGACCGCGCGCCGGCGGGTCGGGCTGTCGGGGTAGCCGCCGCGGCGCTACGGCTTGCCGCGGAACAGCTTGGTCATCCGGTTGATGGTCAGGCCCTGGGGGTCGGCGGCGCGGCGATCCGCGATCACCAGCAGCAGCTCGCCCTGCGCCATCGACACCCCGGTGGCCTGCCCGACCGCGGTCAGCCCGGCCGGCTCCGCCGCCTTGGCCAGCTCGGCGGTGGCGTACACGCACACCACGGTGTCGACGCCGCTGACCGTGCCGGCCTTGCAGTCGCCGCCGCCGTAGCTGCTGCCGTCGGCGACCTCGAACGCCGACACGGTCAGGCCCGCGGCCTTCCAGCCGGCGAGCGCGGCGTCGACGCCGGCCGGCGCGCCGGCGCCGGCGCGGCCCTTCGACGCCGGCTTGTCCTCGTCGCAGGCGCCGACCGCCACGGCCAGCGCCGCGGCGGCGAGCGCGATCCGCAGGTGGGAGCGCGTCGTCACGGTGGACGTCACCAGCGGCCGCGCCCGCGCTTGCCGTGGCCCTTGCGCTTGCCCTTCACCTTGTACTTGCCGTGGTGGTGGTGCTCGTCGTGGATGATCACCGCGCCGCCGACGTGGCCGCCGATGCCGATCTCGACCACCGGCACGCCGACCTCGACGGTGAGCGACGGCGCCACGACCTCGACGCCGGCGTGGACGTGGCCGCGGGCGTGGACCACCGGCTCCTCGACGACCACCGCCGGGACCTCGGCGTGGACGTGCAGCCCGATCCACGCCGGCGGCGGCGCCTCGACCACGACGGTCGGCCGCTCGTAGCTGATCGGCTGGTAGACGACGTCGATGGGATCGAGCTCGGCGCGACCGTCGAGGTAGGCCTGCGGCGGCTCGCCGACGAACCAGTAGGCGCCGCCCTGCAGCTCGAACGAGGCGCCCTCGGGCGGCGCGTAGGCGTGGTAGTGCGGGCCGTCGAGGTAGCAGTACTCGACCTGCGGATCGTCGTCGTCGACGACGACGTCGACGTGGATCGGGTGGTGGCCGTTGTACGCGTACTTGGGGCCCTCCCAGCCGTAGGCCACCGGATCGCCGACGAAGAAGTACTCGCCTTCGTGGACCCGGTACTGCACCTTGGCGTCGGCGGGCGCGTAGATGTGGACGTGCGGCACCTCGATGTGGCAGACGCCGCCGCCCTCCGCCTTCGGGATCGGGTGGATGCCGACGAACTTCACCTGCTGCAGCTTGCGGCCCTTGCCGGCGGCGGCGTCGGTCGCGGCGCTGGTGGCGGCGGCGACGCCGGCGAGGCTGGCGAGGGTGAGGATGGCGAGGCGCGTGCGTACCATGTAGGACCTCCGGGACCCGGGACGGCGGGGCCGTGGCTTCCTGGAGCAACCGTCGCGCCACCCTTGGCCCCCCGGATCTCGGCGGCTTGCGGCGACGAAACGACCGCCGCGGAACCGATCGGCTCCGCCGCCGGAACCGATCGGCTCCGCGGGCCGGTAGGATCGCCGGCGTGAGCGCACGCGCCCAGACACCCGCCCACACCACGATCGTCGCGGTCGACGGCCTGCCGGTGTCGATGCGGGTCCGCCACCTCACGCTCGAGGTGGTCGACGGCCCCGACGCCGGCGCCCGCGCCGACAAGACCGCCGAGCCGCTGACGATCGGCAGCGATCCGTCGAACCAGCTGGTCCTCGCCGATCCCAAGGTGTCGCGCTTCCACTGCCGGATCGTCGCCGACGATCACGGCCTGCGCCTGGTCGACCGCGGCAGCGCCAACGGCACCTTCGTCGCCGGGCTGCGGGCCCGCGAGGTCTACCTCGCCGACGGCGCCCGGCTCGACCTCGGCGACACGACGCTGATCGCGCGGCTCGGCACCGGCGAGGACGAGATCGAGCTGTCGGCGCAGGAGCGCTTCGGCGGCGCGGTCGGGCGCAGCGTCGCGATGCGCCGGCTGTTCGCGGCGGCGCGGCGGGCGGCCGCGTCGTCGGCGTCGGTGCTGCTGCTGGGCGAGACCGGCACCGGCAAGGACGTCCTGGCGCGCGCGATCCACGACGCCTCGCCGCGGGCGGCGCGGCCGTACGTGGTCTTCGACTGCGGCGCGGTGGCGCCGTCGCTGATCGAGTCGGCGCTGTTCGGCCACGTCCGCGGCGCCTACACCGGCGCCGACACCGATCGGCCCGGCGTCTTCGAGTGGGCCCACGGCGGCACGCTGTTCCTCGACGAGATCGGCGAGCTCGCGCCGTCGCTGCAGCCCAAGCTGCTGCGCGCGCTCGAGAGCGGCGCCGTGACCCGGGTCGGCGCGACCACGCCGACGCCGATCGACGTGCGCGTGATCGCCGCGACCCACCGCGACCTGCCGGCCGAGATCGAGGAGGAGGCGTTCCGCGCCGACCTCTACTACCGGCTCGCGGTGATCGTGCTCGAGGTGCCGCCGCTGCGCGATCGCCTCGACGACGTGCCGCTGCTGGCGGCGCACTTCGCCCGCGACCTGCTCGGCAAGGAGGGCCCGGCCGGGCGCGACCTGGCCTGGCTCGGGCCCCACCTCGACGAGGCGTTCGGGTCGCTGCGCCACCACCGCTGGCCGGGCAACGTCCGCGAGCTGCGCAACGTGGTCGAGCGCGCCGCCGCGCTCACCGATCCGCGCGAGCTCACCGGCGATCACCTGGCGCGCCTGGTCGAGCTGCGGACCAGCCTCGGCCGCACGCTGACCGCGCGGCTGCCGCTCGATCAGGCCCGCGAGCAGCACGACCGCGAGTACCTGCGCGACGTCCTCGCCGCGCACCAGGGCTCGATCCCGCACGCCGCCGCCGCCGCCGGGATCCACCCCAAGAGCCTCGAGCGGCTGCTGCGGCGCTACCGGCTGCGCTGAGCCGCCCGAAACGCCGCACGGGCCGCCTCCCGGCGGCCCGTGCCCGTGCGAATCGCGGCTCGGCCGACGCTAGACGCCCGGCTCGGTGGGCCGGCGCGGCCGCGGCGGCGTCGTCGGCGGCGCGCCGCGGGTCGCGGGCGGCGCGGTGCGCGGCGCCGGCCGGGCGCTGGCGCGCGCGCGGCGCGGCCGCGGCCACCGGCGCGGCGACCTGCCTCGCTGAGGCCGCGGGCCAGGCCGGCGAGGTCGAGCCCCATCGTCTGCTTGAGCTGCTCGTTGGTCACCGCGGCGTTGACCGCGAAGTTGCCGCCGCCCGCGGTCAGGCGGTGATCGATGAACGTCACCTTGTCGATCGCGACGTCGCCGACGGTGCCCATCAGGGTCTGGACCAGGCTGGTCAGCTTCTGGGCCACGAAGATCTGCCGGGCGCTGTCGCCGGCCTGCTGCCAGGTCTGCGCCAGGCTGCGGATCGCGTCGGCGCTGGCCTTGCCCTCCTCGCGGATGCGCGACGAGGCACCGCGCGCGGCCTCGACCAGCTGGGTGCGCCGCGCCTCCGCCGGCTTGACCTTGTCGGCGATCAGCTGGAAGCGGACCTGGCCGAGGCGGGCCTTCTGGACCTCGAGGTCGGCCTTGGCGCGAGCCAGCAGGGCCTGGACCTCGGCGCGCTGCTCGGCGATCAGCGCGTCCTTGCGGGTGCGCGCCTCGGCGATGCGCCGCGACGCCTCGGCCCGCGCGGTCGCGATGTCGGCCTCGATCCGGGCGATCTCCTGGTTCTGCTGGTTGAGCGCCGAGTTCTGCGCCGCCAGCGCCTGGTTCTCGGCCTCGGCGACCCGCGACCGCATGATCAGCTCGGCCGACTGCTTGCGACCCAGCGAGTCGAGGTAGCCCTTGTCGTCGGAGACGTGCTGGATCTTGAGGGTGTCGAGCTCGAGCCCGAGCCGCGCCAGGTCGGCGTCGGCCTCGTGGACCAGCTCGCGCGCGAACTTCTCGCGGTCGTGGTTGACCTCCTCGGGGGTCAGCGTGGCCAGGACGCCGCGCAGGTTGCCCTCGAGGGTCTCGCGCGCGACCTGCATGATCTCCTCGCGCGACCGGCCCAGGAACCGCTCGATCGCGTTGGCCAGCGAGCTCGTCGAGCTCGACACCTTGACGTTGGCGACGCCCTGGACGTTGAGCGGGATGCCGCCCTTGGAGTACGCGCCGTGGACGCGCAGCTCGATGATCATGTTGGTCAGGTTCATGCGGTCGACGATCTCCATCATCGGCACGCGGATGCCGCGGCCGCCCTGGACCAGGCGATAGCCGACGACCCGGTTGTCGCCGTCGGAGACGCGCCGGTGACCGCCCGAGAAGATCAGGACCTCGTTGGGCGGGCAGATGTAGATCATGCGCGACACGATCACCGTGGTGACCAGGACCGCGAGCAGCAGGACGCCGCCGATGATGACGATGGTGGCAGGCATGGGTGGCCTCCTCAGGCGGGCGAGCCGGGGTGGCCCGGCGGCAGGGTGGTGGAGCCGGCGGCGACCGGCAGGCCGGGACGGGCGACGGCGTGGCCGTCGCCGCTCGACGCGCCGCCGCCGATCACCTGGGCGATGTCGATGCCCAGGGTCCGGGTGACCTCGTCGAGCAGGCGCGCGACCGTCGCCGGGTACGCCGCGGCGTAGCCCGAGATGGTCTGGCCGTCGCCGCTGTCGACCAGGCTGACCTCGCCGACCTTGAGGCGCTTGGCGGCGCGCGCCACCTCCGCGAAGATCGGGTCGAGGTTCTGCAGGACGAACATGTCGAGCGCCTTGCCGCCGCTGTCGCGCCAGGCGTTGGCGACCTCGGCCAGGGCCGCGGCCATGGCCTCGCCGTCGGCGGCGATCGGCGCGGCCTGGCCGGCGGCGTGGAGCTCGCGGACCTGGCGCTCGATCTCGGCCGGGATCGTGACGTCGGCCTCGAGGCGGAGCTGCTCGAGCTCGCCGCGCATCTGCTGCAGCTCGCGCTCGGCCTCGGCGCGGGCCTGGGGCCCGGCCGCCAGCGCGGTCTCCTCCTCGGCGCGGGCCGCGCCGTCGAGCTCGGCGCGGATCTGGCGCAGCTCGTTCTGCTTGCGCTGCACCGCGGTCTGCGCCTCGGTGACGGCGACCTGGCCGCGGGCGCGGGCCGCGGCCTCGGCCTCCTCGGCGGCGCGCACCGCGTCGGACTCGGAGACCTCGGCCGAGCGCAGGATCTCGGCGATCCGCTTGCGGCCCAGGCTCTCGAGGTACTGGCGATCGTCGGCGACGTGCTGGATCTTGAGGGTGTCGAGGCCGAGGCCGAGCTTCTCGAGATCGGGGTTGGCCGAGTCCTTGAGGTGCTTGGCGAACTTGAGGCGGTCCTCGTTGACCTCCTCGGGCGTCATCGTGGCGAGGACGCCGCGCAGGTGGCCCTCGAGGGTCTCCTTGGCGACCCGGCCGATCTCGTTGCGGTTGACGCCCAGGAAGCGCTCGATCGCGTTGCCGACGAACCGGGTGTCGGTCGAGATCTTGACGTTGGCGACCGCCGACACCGACAGCGGGATGCCGCCGTCGGAGTAGGCACCGGTGACCTGCATGTTCACCGAGATGTTCGAGACGTCCATGCGGACGACGCTCTCGACCACCGGGACGCGGACGCCGCGGCCGCCGAAGACGACGCGGAAGCCGACCTGCCGGCCGTCGGGCGTGGTCTGGCGCCGCCCCGAGAAGATCAGGATCTCGTTGGGGCGACAGATGTAGAGCAGGTTCTTCACCACGAAGGTGATCACCAGCAACAGGCCGAGCGCCGCCCCGACGCCGATGATCACCGGCTCCGGCACGTCGTTGGCGGCCGCAGCCACACTCCTGAGGACTTCGGTCATCCCTGTCTCCTTGTTCGCGGTCGTCTCGAGACCGTTCAGCTCGCCAGCTCGCGCGTGACCTGGACGTGGCCGTCCACGGACTCGCCGAGGATCATCACCTTGGTGCCGACCGGCAGCGGCGCCTCGTCCTCGGTCTCGGCGATGAGATCGACGACGCGGCCCTTGGCGGTCAGGCGGATCTTGCCGAGGTCGCCGCGGGTCACCGCGACGATCACCTCGGCGGCCTCGCCACGGACGTCCTTGCCGGACAGCTCGCTCGACGCCGAGCTGCCGCGCAGCGAGCGCAGCGCGCCGACGACGACGACGCCCGACAGCCAGCCGACGCCGAACGACGCGCCCGCCACCGGCAGCCACGACATCGCGTGGGCGTAGGTCAGCGCGACGCCGGTGGCGCCGCCGAACGCCAGCAGGAAGGTCCAGAACCGCAGCGACGTCACCGGCAGCCAGTCGAGGCCGGCGCCGCCGCCGTCGTGGCCGTGCTCGGCGCCGCCGTCGGCGTCGCTGTCGCCGCCGGCGTCGCCGTCGCTGTCGGCGCCGCCGCCGGCGTCGTGATCGACGTCCTGCGAGCTGGCGCCCAGCAGCAGCGAGACGAGCAGGAGCGTGCCGCCGAAGGCCAGGGCACCCCAGTACAGCTGCAACATGGTCCCTCCTCCTAGGCGCCGGAAATGACGCGAAAAGACGTCTTGCAAGATGGTTCCGGCCGCTCCCGCGGGCAAGGCGAATCGGATCCGGAACCGACGCCGTGGTCGAAAACTACAGTGGCGCGCGCCGCGGTCACGCCCGCGAGCCCCCGCCGCCATCGCCGCGCTCGCGGTAGCGCCGCTTGTTGCGCCGGCCTTGCCGCTCGAGCAGCGGCCGCAGCGCCCGCCGCAGCGGCGGCAGGACGTAGCCGAGCGTGGTCAACGCCGCCGACACCCGCGGCAGCGCGCGCTCGGGCGCGCCGTCGGCCGCGCACGCGACGACCTCGGCGGCGACCTCGTCGGCGGTCGACATCGGCTGCGACAGCACGATGTCGGGGACGTGGTCGAGGTCGTCCATGATGAAGCCGGTGTCGACCGGGCCCGGCGACACCACCGACACGGTGACACCGGTGCCGACGAGCTCGTCGGCGAGCGCCAGCGAGAACGCGCGCAGCCCGAACTTGGTCGCCGAGTAGGTGGCGGCGTTGGGCAGCGGCACCCGCCCGGCCAGCGACGCGACGTTGACGATCGCGCCGCGCCCGGCGGCGCGCATCACCGGCAGCGCCAGCCGGGTCAGCGTGATCGGCGCGCGCAGGTTGACGTCGACGGCGCGGCCGAGATCGTCGGCGGTCTGGTCGGCGAGCGCGCCGCGCGGGTGGAAGCCGGCGTTGTTGACCAGGACGTCGAGGCCGCCGAGCTCGACCGCGCGCGCGACCAGCGCCGCCTGGGCCACGGGATCGGCGACGTCGGCGACGTGGGCGACCGCGCCGCCGCCGACCGCGGCGGCCGCGGCGGCCAGCGCGGCCTCGCCGCGCGCCACCATCACGACCCGCGCCCCCTCGGCGGCGAACCGGTGGGCGCAGGCCAGCCCGATCCCCGCGGAGGCCCCGGTGACGACGACGACGCGACCCGAGAAGCGTGCAGACACGACGGCGAGATGGTAACTCGATGCGTGCCGATGCAGCCCCGTCTCGCCGCGCTTTCGGTGGTGCCACTCCTTGCCGGCCTGATCGCCGGCTGCGCCCCGTTGCCGCCGCCCGACGGACCCGACGCGGCGCGGCCGCCCGCCACCGCGCCGACCGCGGCGGCGCCGATCACCGATCCGCACGACGCCTACCCGATGCTGATCACCGCCCGCGATCTCGACGGCCAGCCGCTCGGCGACGCCGGCGGCCGCGCCACCGTCGCGGTCGTGTTCGCGTCGTGGTGCGTGCACTGCCGCCACGAGATGGAGGTGCTGGGCACGCTGCTCGACGCCCGCGCCGACCTGCGCGTCGTCGGCGTCAACTACCGCGAGCACGAGGAGTACGACGACCGCGGCGACTCCGACGCGGTGCGCGCGTTCGTCCGCGACCGCGCGCCGTGGCTGCGGGTGGTGCCCGCCGACGACGCCCTGTTCCGGGCCCTGGGCGCGCCGCCCAAGGTGCCGACGGTCTACGTCTACGACGGCCGGGGCGCGCTGGTCGCGATGTACGACCGCCGCGATCGGCCGGCGCCCGAGGCCGCCGAGCTGGGCGCCCTGCTCGACCGCCTGGCGCGGTAGCCTGCGGCCATGACAGCGGTCACGGTCCACCTCGTCGATGGCACCTTCGAGCTGTTCCGGACCTGGTTCGGGGCGCCGTCGTCGATCCACCGCGGCCGCGAGATCGGCGCGTCGCGGGCGCTGCTGCGCAGCCTGGCGGCGTGGCTGCGCGGCGGCGACGTCACCCACGTCGGCGTCGCGTTCGACCACGTGATCGAGTCGTTCCGCAACCAGCTGTTCGCCGGCTACAAGACCGGCGACGGCATCGAGCCGGCGCTGCTCGCCCAGTTCCCGCTCGCCGAGCAGGTCGCGGCCGCCGCCGGGCTCGTGGTGTGGCCGATGCTCGACCTCGAGGCCGACGACGGCCTGGCCAGCGCCGCGCACGTCCTGTCCGGCGATCCGGACGTCGCGCGCGTCGTGATCGCGTCGCCCGACAAGGACCTGACCCAGTGCGTGCGCGGCGACCGGGTCGTGACCTGGGACCGGATCCGCGATCGCACGCTCGACGAGGCCGGCGTGATCGCCAAGTTCGGCGTCGCGCCGACGTCGATCCCCGACTACCTGGCGCTGGTCGGCGACACCGCCGACGGCATCCCCGGGCTGCCGCGGTGGGGCGCGCGCTCGGCCGCGACCGTGCTGGCCCGGTGGCGGACGATCGAGGCCATCCCCGACGACGAGGCGGCGTGGGACGTCACCGTGCGCGGCCGCGCCGCGCTGGCCGCGGTGCTGCGCGAGCGGCGCGACGACGCCCTGCTGTACCGGACGCTGGCGACGCTGCGCACCGACGCCGCCACCGACGCCGCGCGCAGCGATCGCATCGACGCCCGCCTCGACACCCTGGCGTGGCGCGGCGCCGACGGCCCGGCGCTCGACGCGGTGTGCGAGATCGTCGACCTCGACCCGGCGTCGCTGGGCCTGCCGCGCCGCACCTGACCGACCGGCGCGACGATGGCGGCCGCGCCGCGGTCACAGCAGGAACGGGAACACGAAGCTGCCGCCGGACCGGGTCCGCGCGAACGTCGCGGTCGAGACCGCCTTGGCCGCGCACGCGCCGACGTCGCCGTCGGGCGCCTCCACCACCGAGACGCTGGTGACCTTGCCGGCGGGCGACACCTTGATGGAGAGCTTGACGCGCCCGCGGGCGCCCTTGCCGCAGGCGGCCACGTCGGCCTTGACCGGGTCGATGCCGGCCCGGACCGCGGCGGGATCGAGGCTGTCGGGGAGGTCCGACGACGCCGGCGAGCGCTCGGCCTGCGCCTTCTTCCGCATCTTGCGGCAGCACGGCGCCGAGTCGTCGAGCAGGCACGCGACCTCGTCGCAGCCCTCCCGGTCGTCGGCCTCGACGTCGGGGCCGCCGCCGGAGTCGCCGGTCCCGCTACCGCCGCGGCTGTGCCGGTGGTCGACCGGCTTCTTCTCCGGCGGCGGCGGAGGAGGAGGCGGCGGCGTGGGCGACCGGGTCGCAGGATCCTCGGCCGGCGTCGGCTCGGCGGTCTCCGTCTGCTTCAGCGCCTCCGGCGCCCCCGGCTCGACCGCGGCCGCGGCCACCGGCACCGGCGCGGCTGCGGGCGCGACCGCGCTGGCCGCGGTGTCGGCGCCCGCGCTCGCCCTCGCGACCGGCGGCGGCGGTGCGCTCGCCGGCGCCGCCGGCCCCGCCGGCCTGGCGCGGCGCGTTCCACGCCGCCGACTCGGCGACCCGCCGCGACTGCGACGGGCCCAGGCTCCACCGCGCGCCGTTGTGGCGCAGCTCGATCACGACCTGCCCGTCGGCGCCGGTCTCGATGACGTCGTCGCCCGACACCTCGTCGCCGACCGCGAGTATGCGCCGGGCGTCGCCGCGGATCGCCGCGACCGCGCCGGCGACCTCGCGGACGTCGCCGGCCGCGACGCCGGGCTCGACCTCGACCCGGGGCGCGTCGCCCTTGTCGCAGCCCGCGACGGCGCCCCCTGCCAGCAGGGCGGCGGCGACCACGCACGCACGAGCGGGGCGAAGGAACCAGCGCATAGCGCGAGTGTACGCGGCCGGACGCCGCCGCGCTCGCGCCGACGTGCCGCGCGCCCGCCGCCGACCCCGCGCCTACGGCAGCGCCACGACGATCGGTACGGTGGCGGTCTCGACCTCGCCCTCGGGAAACTTCATCCGGCGCACCTGGGACACCGCGCACGCGGCCACCGGCTCGAGGTTGGTCGAGCTCAGGCCGCCGCTGTGGACGTCGGAGACGGTGCCGTCGGCGGCGACCGTCAGGGTGAGGTCGAAGCGGCCGGCCACCGTCGGGTCGGTGCGCAGCGCGCGCTCGTAGCAGTAGCGCAGGGCGTTCTTGCCCATCGCGAGCCGCCGCTGCAGGCGCGGCGAGCCGGGGTCGCCGATCGTGACCTCGCCGCGCTGCACCCGCTCCGACGTGGCGCCGTCGCCGGCGCCCAGGCCGCCGCCGCCGCTCTTGCCGCCGCCGATCCCGACACCGGTCGGTCCGCCGCCACCGTTGAGGCCGAGGCCGCCGATCGGCTCGCCCGCCCCGGGGCCGGGATCCTCGTCGCGCTCGTCGTCCTGGCCGTCGTCGTCGTGGCCGCCCTGGCCGCCGGTGCCGGTGCGGCGGTGGTCGTCGTCGACGCCTCGCGGGCCGGGGCCGGGGTCGTGGCGGTCGTCGTCGCCGTCCTTGTCAGCCTGGTCGTCCTTGAAGGCCTTGCCGTCGCGGTCGGGCTTCTCGGCGCCGTCGTCGGCGGCGTGGCCTTCCTGGTCGGCCGACAGCTCCGAGCGCAGCGCGCTGGCGGCGGTGTCGGCGCCCTCGCGCTCGCCCTCGCGACCGGCCGCCGCGGTGCGCTCGGCGGTGCCGCCGCCGCCGCCCTGCTGCTGCTTCGGCGCGTTCCACGCCGCCGCCGCCGCGACCTGCCGGCGCTGCCAGGGGCCGAGCCGCCAGGTCACGCCGTTGTGCCGCAGCTCGATCACGACGTCGCCGTCGTCGCCAGTGGCGATCCTCGTCGTCGCCGGACACCACGTCGCCGACCGCGAGGGTGCGGGTCTGGCCGCCCCGGGTCGCGGTCACGGTCCCGGCGACCTCGCGGACGTCGCCGGCGGGCGCTCCGGGCTCGACCCGGGTGCCGGCGCGCTCGCCGCGATCGCAGGCCGCGGCGCCGACCGCCGCGACGGCCGCCCCGAGCGCCAGTGCGACCGCGCGCATCGAACCTGCGGGGACCCGGAGAGCAGTCATCAGGTACATAGTACGCGCGAGCCCCCGGACGTGGTCCACTGTGGTCCCGATGCGCTCGCTGCTCGCGATCTGTGCCACCGCCGTGGGGCTCAC
The DNA here is from genome assembly GCA_020633495.1 of Kofleriaceae bacterium. Lineage (GTDB taxonomy): Bacteria > Myxococcota_A > Polyangia > Haliangiales > Haliangiaceae > WYBA01. The sequence goes on from JACKDR010000018.1 coordinate 159,315, forward strand.
GGCCACCATGACCGGCTGTCACCCGTCGCCGCGCGGCCCGGCGGCCCCGACCACCGGCTCGATCGGCGGCCTGGTCGTCGACCACGTCACCGGCGAGGCCGTGCGCGCCACCCTCACCGCCCACGACCAGCAGTCGTTCGTGGTCGCCAGCGCCCACACCGCCGGCGACGGCGCCTACCGCATCGACGGCCTGGCGCCCGGCACCTACGACATGGTGGTCGAGCTGCCCGGCACCTCGGTGCAGCTGGTCGGCATCCCGGTGACCGCCGGCCACGTCACCGCCTTCGACATCCCGGTCGACTCCGCCGACGTCGAGCTGCCGCCGCAGCCCTACGAGCGGGTCGCCTCCGACCAGATCCTGCGGTTCACCCCGCCCGACGCCGATCCCCGGCGCGGCGTCCTCGAGGGCACGATCAACGACATCGTGACCCGCGAGCGGGTCGGCGCCGCGGTCGTGACCGCGACCTCGCCGGTGTTGACCGAGGCCCTCACCGGGGTCAGCGACGACGCCGGGCGCTTCCGCTTCGACGACCTGCCGCCGGGCACGTACATGCTGTCGGCGTTCTACCAGGTGGCGCGGCGCGGCCAGATCGAGGTCCGGCGCACCGAGATCGTCGTCGACGGCGGCACCCAGGTGGTGGTGCCGCTGTTCGTCGAGCTGAGCGGGACCCAGTAGCGCCGCCGTGTGGCGGCCGCGCGGCGTGGTTGACCGTCGCGACGCGGCGCGCCATCCTGCGCCGGTCAACGCCGGCCCGGCCGGCACAACGGCCTGGACCCCACCCGGGGCCGGGACTGGAGGACCGATGTCTCACCGTCTGCACCTGTTCAAGTCCAAGCTGCATCGCGCCACCGTCACCCACGCCGATCTCGACTACGAGGGCAGCGTCACCATCAGCGGCGACCTCATGGACGCCGCGCAGATCCTCGAGCACGAGCAGGTCCACATCTGGAACGTCACCCGCGGCACCCGCCTGGTGACCTACGCGCTGCGCGGCGACGTCGACAGCCGGATCATCTGCATCAACGGCGCCGCCGCCCACCTGGCGTCGCCCGGCGACAAGGTCATCATCGCGACCTTCGCCGAGGTCGAGGCCGCCGCGGCCGCGACCTGGCAGCCGACCGTGATCCTGGTCGACGACGACAACCGGATCGCCGGCGACGGCGCGGTCGACGAGATCGCCGGGCCGCGCCGCCGGGTCAACGCCGCGTCCTGAGCCGCGCGCCGACGCGCGGCGCCGCGCTACCAGGCCAGGACCAGCTTGCCGACGTTGTCGTCGGCCTCCATGCGCGCGTGCGCGGCCGCCAGCTCGCGCATCGGCACGACCTGGTCGATCACCGGGCGCAGCAGGCCGCGCTCGAACATCGGCACCAGCTGGGCCGCGGCCTCGCGGGCCAGCGCCGCCTTCTCCTCGAGCGGCCGGGCGCGCAGGACCGTGCCGATCACGGTCAGCCGCTTGCCCAGCATCATGCCGATCGGGGTCTTGCCGGCGGCGCCGCCGCCGAGCGTGCCGATCAGCACGACCCGGCCGCGCACCGCCGCGGCGCGCAGGTTCTCCTCGAAGTAGGCGGCGCCGATGCCGTCGAGCACGACCTCGGCGCCGCGGCCGCCGGTGCGCTCGGCGACCGCCGCCGCGAACCGGCCGTCGTCGACGACGATGCCATCGGCCTCGGCGAGGCCGAGGTCGTGCGCCGCGGTCAGCTTGGCGGCGCGGCGCGACGTCGCCAGCGGCCGGGCGCCGGCGGCGCGGGCCAGCTGGATCGCGGCGGTGCCGACGCCGCTGCCGGCGGCGTGGATCAGCACGACCTCGCCGGCGCGCAGCCCGGCCTGGCGGGTGACGGCGTCCCACGCGGTCAGGAAGACCTCGGGGATCGCGGCGGCGTCGACCAGCGCGACGCCGGCCGGTACCGGCATCAGCTCGCGCTCGTGGACGGTGATGCGGCGGGCCATCGCGCCGCCGGCGACGACGGCCATGACCGCGGCGCCGTCGGCCCACAGCGTCGCGCCCGGCCCGCGGGCGACGACCCGACCGGCGAGCTCGAGGCCGGGCACGTCGGGCGGCGCGCCCGCCGGCGCCGGGTACAGGCCGCGCCGCTGCAGCAGATCGGCGCGGTTGAGGCCGGCGGCGGCGATCTCGACCTGGACCTCGCCCCAGCCGGGGTCGCGAACCTCGACCTCGCCGGGCTCGATGACCTCGACGCCGCCGGCGCCACGGAAGCGGACACACTCGACGCGCACGGCGGCCTCAGTTGAAGTAGTAGCGGACACCGGCGGCGCCGTTGAGATCGGTCCAGTAGCTGTCGCCGTAGTCGACGACGATGTCGAACACGAACGCCAGCTCCACGAAGATGTCGAGCGGGATGTTGTTGAAGTCGAAGGCGATGCCGCCGGGGACCCGGACGCCGAGGCCGGTGCCGTGGTTGTCGCCGGGCACGTTGTCGACGCCGAAGTCGAAGAAGTGGCCGCCGACCCCGAAGTACAGCGGCAGCTCGAACGGCTCCGCCGACACCAGGCTGACCGGGTGCCACAGGTAGTCGACGTGGACCTGCAGGCCGTTGCGATCGCGGACCCGCGGCAGGAAGCCGACCGCGAAGTCGAGCGCGGTGTCGCGGCCGAGGAAGTACTTGCCGGACACGCCGGTCGGCTGGCCCAGGATCAGGCCGACGCCGAAGGTCTTGTTGGCCTCGAAGTTGGACTGGTGACGGGACGGGCGCGGCCGCGCCTCGGCGGACGACGCGGCCGCGAGCGCGACGGCGACGACGACGACGATCGGCAGCAGCCGCCCGATCCCACGCGTGACTCGATGGGCGATCATGCGCCCACGATACACCCGCGCCTCGCCACGGTCGCGCGCGCCACCACGGACGTGACAGCGCCCGTACACCTCGCTACAACTGGATCGTGGGCAGAACGCCGCCGGCCTGCGTGGGCGCGATCGGGATCGCGCTGTTCGCGTGCAGCTCGCCGCACGCGCCGGCCACCGGCGCGGCGTCGGCGCCGCCGCGCGACGACGTCCCCGGCGACGCCGCGGTCGCGGCCGCGCCGCAGGACGCCGCGCCGGCGCGCGAGCTCGACTGCCCGGCCGGCGCGACGATCGTCCACGCGCCGCCGCCGGCGCGACGTGCGACGTGCGCGCAGCCCGACGGCACCCTCGACGGCCCGTTCGTCGAGCGCTGGCCCGACGGCACGATCGCCACCACCGGGCGCTTCGCCGCCGGCCTGCTCGACGGCGCCTGGCGGCGCTACCACCCCGGCGGCGCGCTCGCCGAGGAGGGCGCCTGGGTCGCCGGCAAGCAGGACGGCACCTGGCGCCAGCTCGCCGCCGACGGCACCGAGCTGGCGCGCTACCAGATGGCCGCCGGCACCGGCACCGAGGTCGAGGCCTGGCCGCCGGCGACCGCGGGCGCGGCGCCGGTGCGCCGGCGCGAGGTGACCTGGAAGGACGGCGTCCGCGACGGGCGCAGCCGGGCCTGGGATCGCGACGGCACGCTGGTGCTCGACGAGACCTGGGTCGCGGGCGCGCTCGACGGCGACCGCAGCGTCGGCAGCCACGCGGCCATGCAGATCGTCGAGCACCGCGCCGCCGGCGTGCGCACCGGCGATCGCACGGTGTCGTGGCGCGGCCGGCCGGTCACCGAGGAGCACTACGATCGCGCCGGCCGACTGCACGGCGCCTACGTCACCTGGCGCGACAAGCGCAAGCCGCGCGAGCGCGGCGCCTACCACCACGGCGTCCCGACCGGGACCTGGACCTGGTACGGGCGCTCGACCGAGAAGGAGCGCGAGGGCAGCTACGTCGACGGCGAGCGCGACGGCACCTGGACGTCGTGGAAGGACGGCAAGCCGGTGCAGGTCGGCACCTGGCACGCCGGCAAGGCCGACGGCGACTTCATCGAGTACGACGCCCGCGGCGACGAGCTCGGGCGCTACGCGATGACCGCCGGCACCGGCGTCGCGCTCGAGTGGTACGCGTCGGGCAAGCAGGCCCGCGCCACCCACTACAAGGACGGCCTGCGCCACGGCAAGGACACCGCGTGGTCGCCGCGCGGCACGGTCGTCCTCGACGGCAACTACGTCCGCGGCCGCCGCCACGGCCGCTGGCGCGAGCGCGACCCCGGCGGCGCGCGGCTCGAGGCCCGCTACCATCACGGCGCGCTCGACGGCGCCTGGCGGCGCACCCGCGGCGACGGCTCGGTCGAGACCGAGGCGACCTACGTCGCGGGCGCGCGCGACGGCGCGTTCGTCGAGCGCTACCCCGACGGCGCGACCGCGCTCGAGGGCGCGTTCGTCGCCGATCGCAAGGACGGCGTGTGGACCGCGTACCGCCCCGACGGCTCGGTCAGCGTGCGCGCGACCTGGGCCGCCGGCGTCCTCGACGGCGCCTGGCAGGAGCTCGACGCCGGCGGCGCCGTCGTCGTCGACGGGCGCTACGCCGCGGGCCGGCGCGCCGGGGTGTGGACGTGGTCGGCGGGCGGCGCGGTGGTCCGCACCGAGACCTACGCGCCGTAGCGACCGGCGCGCGTCCGTCACGTCGGGTGGGTCACGTCGCGGCCGCGAGACGCGCGCGACGTCCCGGGTAGACCGACGGTGCGGCGCGGTTATTCCACGCCGTGGCGCCGCGCACGTGAAAGCAACCGCGGCCGATCTCGTTCGTTTCCAAGCGACGAGGTATCCGCCGTGCAGCACCACCGTACACAGGGTGAAGCGTTCCGACGTCTCGTGCGTTGCAGGCTGGAGCGGCGCGTCCGCGACCACGTCCGCACCCACCTCTCCGAGCCGATCCTCACCATGCGCGCATCCATCGCCTACCTCACGACGACCTCCACCACCATGCCGGACCTCCTGCCCGAGCTGGGCGGCGCCCACCGCCTCGAGCTGCTGGGCTGGCACCGCGGCGAGCGCGCGGTCTACCTCAGCGAGGACGTCGGCGGCGCCCTGCCGCTGATCCACGTGGTGCGCACCCGGGGCGAGCACGCCGGCCGGATGGTCGCGATGCGCAGCTGGTACGAGGGCGACCGCGCCGACCTGGCCCGGGACCTCGACGCCCGGCTGACCGCCCTGCGAGCCGAGCTGACCCCCATGGAGGAGGTCGACCCCGACGCCTGGATGCTGACCACCCGGGTGGTCCAGCGCCGCGCCCTGCGGCTGCCCTCCGGCGGCCGGCCGATCCGCAAGTTCGCGCTGCAGCTCGTGGTCGAACCGCTGGTGACCTGCGGGCCGGCGGAGCCGACCCGGGGCCGGACCGTGGTGACCGCCTATCTGCGGCCTCGCGCCCGCCTCGACCGCGCCTGGGCCATCCCGGGGGAGCCCCTGGCCCTGACCCGGATCACCTACCTGGGGGTTCCGGAGGGGGTCGGGCTGGACAAGCAGGTGGCGCTGCTGGTGGGCCGCGAGCTGCACTGACGACACCTTGCCGCGGCCCTGACCCCGGCCGATGTGAGGTGCTGTGAGCCTGCTGACGGACTCGGGGCACGCATCGGGCGTAACCTGTCGCCCGAGGTACCCGTATGGCACGCATGCGCGACTCCCTGCCCCGCCTGCTCGCCGCCTCCGCGCTCCTGACCGGCCTGGCCGGCGGCGCGGCGGCCTGCGGCGGCGGTGACGACACCCCGGCCGACCCCGACGCCGGCTACAACTGCACCATCGAGATGCGCGACGAGGCGTTCGCCGCGGGCATGGAGAAGGTCGGCGACAAGGGCATCACGTTCCGCCTGGTGTCGTCGGATCCGACGCCGCCGGCGCGCGGCGACAACGCCTGGGTCCTCGAGCTCGAGCAGACCGGCGCCGCGCTCGACGGCGCCGACGTCTCGATCACGACGTACATGCCCGACCACGGCCACAACGGGTCGATCGACGCGGTCGCGTCGCCGGATCCGGCGGTGAGCGGCCGCTACGAGATCGACAACGTCAACATGTGGATGCCCGGGCTGTGGGAGATCACGGTCAAGGCGACCCCCGCCGGCGGCGCCGCGGCGGACACCGATCAGGTGGTCTTCCGCTTCTGCATCCCGAGCTGACGCGCGCCGCGCGACGCTAGCGGACGCAGCCGCCGAGGTCGGCGAGCTCGGGCCGCCACTCCAGCTCGGTGCCGGCGAGCTCGAAGGTCGGCAGTTGATCGCGGACGTCGACGGTGAGGTGGCCCGACGCCATCAGGTCGTCGAGCACCTCGAACGGCAGCGGTCGGATGAAGACCCGCGCGGTGACGCGCGCGATGTCCTGGAAGACCTCGTTGACGTGCCAGCTGCGGGTCACCGAGTGATCGAAGCGCGGGTCGCTGGGATCGCGGGTCACCGACGGCGGCAGCAGGCCGGTCAGGGTCTGCCGGACCTCCCAGAAGTACTTCACCGGCGCGCCGTCGGCGTCGTAGACGTAGTCGCGCATCTCCCAGATCCACGGATCGGCGACCGGATCGGGATCCTCGCCGTCGAGCACGACGCCGGTCTGCATCAGGACGTTGTCGTCGGCGTCGTAGGCGATGACCTCGGCCCAGGCGCGGCGGTCGTGGGCGGCGCCGCTCGGCCACATGTGGCCGGGCCCGACGTCGTCGAGGCGGTAGTCGATGCGACCGCCCTCGAGCGGCACCACGCACAGGCGCGGCAGCAGCGACGGATCGAGGTCGCCCTGGATGGCCTCGAGCTGGGCCTCCTTCTCGGGCCACGGCGTCAGCGCGACGTCGACGCCGGCGAACTTGTGATCGCGGACGCCGTTCTGGCGCAGCGGCACGTCGAGGCCCGGCACCTCGGCCGCGACGTCGGTGCGCGACTTCATGTGGCACTGGCCGCACGACAGGTGGGTCGCCGGATCGGTGCTGGCGAAGATCGAGTCGTTCCACTCCTCGAACGTGCGCTCGAGGTGGACGCCCGCCGGCGTGACGACGTCGTGGCAGGCGCCGCACATCGCCGACGACGCCTGGTTGTCGGCGTCGACCAGCGGCGAGGTCATCATCGCGTGCTTGGGGCTGGCCACCGGGTTGGACAGGCCGCCGCGCATGATGCCGTCGGTGGCCAGCGTGATGTCGTTGTTGTGCGACTCGCCGACCGATTCGACCGAGTGGCAGAAGTAGCAGGTGACGCCCTTGGCGTACTGCGGGACCTCGTCGAGGTTGAGGCCGTCGGTGGTGAGGCCGAGCCGGACCGCCATGGGCGCGTGGCAGTTGACGCAGAAGTCGCCGAGCTCGCCGTTGGTCTCCTCCTGGCCGCGCTTGTTCATGGCCAGGAACACCGGATCGTCGGCGGCGTAGGCGTGCATGCTGCCCGACCACTCCTGGTAGTGCTGCGGGTGGCACTCCATGCAGTTGGTCGCGTCCATCAGCTGCTCGACCGAGTAGTAGTCGTGGCTGTCGCCGCAGCCGGCGGCGGTCGCGGCCGCCACCAGGGCCAGCGCCGCGACCACGAGCAGGCGCAGCGCACGCGGGGGTGCCGGGGGACGCATCCTCCCGATCCTCGCACAGCCGGGCGGCGGGGTCACGGCGCGCCGCACGCCAGCCACTCGCCGAGCTGCTTGCGCTCGCCGAGCGTCGGGGTCGCGCCGTCGTCGATCGGCATCTGGGTGTTGATGGCGTCGGGCCCGGCGGCCGCCATGTAGTCGACATGGTTGGCGACGTTGCGCACGCCCTGGACCGTGTCGAAGTCGTGGTACAGCGGCGCGCCCTGGCGGTCGGCGCCGGTCAGCGTGCTGGCGTGACAGCGGGTGCAGTAGCTGTCCATGAACTCGTGCCCGAAGCTGTCCCAGGTCAGCGTCGAGTCCGGCGGGCAGGTCGAGCCGGTGGGCGGGCCGAACTCGACGCCGTCGCCACCGCCGCAGCCGCCGGTGTCGTGGCCCATCAGCAGCGGCAGGACCAGGGCGACGGGCAGCAACTTCCAGCGGGACCGCATCGTGGCTGTCTAGCATGCCCCGGCCGCGGCGAACCCGCCGTGACCTGGCGCATGCTCACACCCGGCGGGCCGGGCTGCGGCGATCAGGGAGCGAGGAGCCTTCGCTTCTCGCTCCCTGCATGATCGGCGGGTCCGACGAGGAACGTCGGACCTGCCTGCCCAGGCCCCCCCGGTGGCAGGGTCGTTGTCGCTCCGTCGAGCAGTGAGGGCCGGACGGAGGGGACGGGGTGGACGGGGTACGGGGTGGACGGGGTGGACGGGGTGGACGGGGTGGGGGGGGGGGGGGGGGGGGGGGGGGGGGGCGGGGGGGGGGGGGGGGGGCGGGGGTGGGGGGGTGGACGGGGTGGACGGACGCCGCGTCGGTGCTGGCTCCCGGAGGCTCCGGAGAGGGCGGCGGGGATGGTCAGGATGGTGCGCGGCGTGGCGCGGCGCGGCCGGCGCGGCCGGCGCGGTCGGCGCGGTTCGACGCGGCGCGGGGACGCGGGGGGCGGGACGCGGGGGCGCGGACGCGGGGCGCAGGGACGCGGGGTGCGGCTCGGGGTGCGGCGCGGTCGGGGCGTGGGCTGCGGCGCGGTCAGGGGCGGTTCGACGCGGCGCGGGGACGCGGGGCGCGGGGACGCGGGGTGCGGCTCGGGGTGCGGCGCGGTCGGGGCGTGGGCTGCGGCGCGGTCGGGGCGTGGGCTGCGTGGGATGAGGCTCCGGCCCAGCCGGTCGCTGGCTCCCCGATGAGCGTGGTGCTGGCGCCGGCGTGGGTGCAGAACACCACCACCGGCGCCGGGCCCGAAGACGGGGGCCCGGCGCCTCGGCGCGGGGCCCGGGCGTTGCGTGCGCGGGCTGGGCATCGGGATCGCGACGGCTGTGCGAGCGGTGATTGACGCTGTCCGGGAACCGGACAAGAAAGACACGGCCCGGGACGATCGTGGTCGTTTGTTCTTGACGGCGTTCGCGGACGACGACGAGACGCCGGCGCGATGGCGCCGCTGATCGTCGACGAGGCGCGCAGCTCGGCCCGCTGCGCCGAGAAGCGGACCGCGACGACGACGCGAAGGGTCGAGGTCGGTTGCGGGGCGCCACGGCGACGACAGGAGGCCCGAAATCGTCGTGGTAGAGAAGGAATGCGCGCGTGCGCAGGGAGGAGTGGAGATGTTCGATCGCGACAACGACGAGGGTGTGGTGTCCAGTGGGCTCGACGGTGTCGGCTTCGGAGACCGTGACGCAGCCCCCGACTGGCGCCAGCTCGATCGCCAGCTGCGCGGCGTCGCCCGACGGCGCGCCGCGCTCGACGCCGAGGAGGCGCGCTGGCTGGTGCTGGCGCAGCAGGTCGAGCTGCACCGCCGGTTCGGCTACGCGAGTCTGCACGAGTACCTCGAGCGCACGCTGGGCTACGGACCGCGGGCGGTGCGCGAGCGGCTGCGCGTGGCGAGCGCCCTGCAGGTCCTGCCGCGCACCGCGGCGGCGCTGGCCCGCGGCGAGCAGTCGTACTCGGCGGTGCGCGAGCTGACCCGGGTCGTTCGCGAGGACACCGAGCGGGTGTGGCTCGACGCGGCGGCCGGCAAGACGGTGCACGAGATCGAGACCCTGGTCGCGGGGCGCAAGCCGGGTGACCTGCCCGGTGATCCGGTGGATCCGGCCGAGGTCTGGCGCGTGGTGTCGGTCGAGGTCAGCGCCGAGACCTACGCGCTGTGGCGCGACGCGAGGCTGGCGCTGGAGCTCGAGCGCGGCGAGGCCGTGCCCGACGACGAGCTGCTGCGGGTGCTGTGCCTCGGGATGCTGGCGGGAACGTCTGGCGGCAGCGGCAAGCGCGGGCGCGCGGCGTACCAGATCGCCTTGATGCAGTGCCCCGACTGCGAGCGCGTGACCCAGGACGGCGGCGGCCGCGCCGTCGAGGTGCCGGCGACCGTCGTCGAGCGCGCGCGCTGCGACGCGCGCGTGCTCGGCCGGGTCGATCGCGACGTTCACCTGGGCGCGACGCCGACCCAGACCATCCCGGCGCCGGTGCGCGCGGCGGTGGTCGCGCGAGATCACGGCCGCTGCCGGGTGCCGGGCTGCCGGGCGTCACGATGGGTCGAGGTCCACCACGTGCAGCCGCGGGCGCAGGGCGGTCGGCACACGCTGGCGAACCTGATCTCGCTTTGCGGCGGCCACCACGACGCGGTCCATGTGGGCCGCTTGAAGATCACGCGGTCGGCGTCGGGACAGGTCGTGTTCGTGCACGCCGATGGCAGGCGGTACGGCGCGCCGCCGAGGACCAGGGACGAACCGGACGAACCGGTCGCGGCCCGCGTGGGCCGCGCCGACGCGGCCCCCATGGACCTGTCGCAGGCGCCGCGGATCGAGCGATCGATGTGGCCGTCGGATCCGTGCAGTGGCAGCCATCAACCGTGCACGTCGCAGGCGCAGCGGATCGAGCGATCGATCCGGCCGGTGACGCGACGATGCGCGGGCGCCGCGCGGGCGCCGCCCGCGACAACGACCTTGACACCCACCGGAGCAGGGTCGTTTCACAACCTCTCAGGGCGCGCCGCAGGCGAGCCACTCGGCGAGCTGCTCGCGCTCGGTCGCGGTCGGGAACGCGACGCTGGCCGAGTCCGGCATCCAGTCGTTGCTGGCGGACGGGCCCTTGCCCGCGGCCGAGTCGATGTCGTCGGCCTTGGCGCGGATCTCCTCGATCGTGTCGAAGTTGGCGCTCTTGGGCGCGCCGTGGCGATCCTCGGCGGTCGAGCTGTGGCACATGACGCAGTAGTCGGCCATGAACTGCTCGCCGAAGCTGGCGTAGGTCAGGGTCGAGCCGTCCGGGCACGTGGCGCCGGTGGGCTCACCGCCCTCGCAGGCCGCGCCGAAGGTGGCCAGGGACGCGAGCGCGAGGGTCACGAGGAGGGTGCGAGACTTCATGGCCCACGTGGATACGCCCGCGGCGGCGCCGGTCGCAACGAGGTGCGTGGCCCCGGTGCGCTCACCTTCGCTGACCGGTGCGGGCACGGCGCTGACGTGCGATGACCACGCCGCGAGGTGGCGGCATCGCGACGTCGTGCCGCGGGCCACGTGACGGGGCTTCGGTCTGGCCACCGCCGACCCGCCGGTCAGGGAGGCCCCGGCGACCTGCTCAGGGCGCGGGCGCGGGCGCGACGCCGGCGTCGACCGCGGCGTCGGCCGCGACGCCCGCGTCGGGCGGCACCTTCGACGCGCCGGCGGCGATCCACTTGGCGATCGCGCAGCGCTCCGACGGATCCAGCGGATCGCCGGGCGGCATCTGGAAGTCGCCGTCGTTCTCGATGCGCTCGACGACCTCGCTGCAGCGCGGGTCGCCGGGGAGGACGCGGTGGCGGTCGGGATCGAGGAGCGCGTCGAAGGCGCCGTCGTGATCGGAGAGGTCCATGCCGGCCTGGGGCCGCGCCCCGGCGTGGCACGCGTTGGACACGCCGCACTTCTGCGACAGCGTGATCGCGTAGACGTTGTCGTAGGTCGGCTCGTACAGCGGCGTGCACGACGGGTCGACGTCGACGCAGACCAGCTGCTTGGCCGGGCAGCCGCCGAGCAACGCGGCGGTCACCGCGGCGGCGAGCGCGACGCCGAGCGCGGCGGCCGGCGAGGTCGCGGTCGCCGCGACGCGTGAGCGAGACATCGCCGCCACTCTACCCGACGGCGCCGCCGACCGCGAACGTCGGGCGGAGGCAGGCGTAGACCTCGCGGTACCGGGCGTAGGCCTCGTCACACGCGGCGCGGTGGGCGGCGCGCGGCGTCGCGACCGGCTCGGGGGCCGGCAGCCGGGCCGCCGCGGCGGCGAGATCCGGGCGGCCCCGGTCGCGACCGCGGCCAGCATCGCGGCGCCGCGAGCGCACGCGTCGCCGCCCAGGGCGCGCGCCACCGGCAGGCCGGCCGGCGACGTCGGCGCGGATCTGCGCCCACACGTCGCTGCGCGCGCCGCCGCCGAGCAGCAGGATCGACGACGCCGCGACCCCGAGCGCGGCCAGCCGCTCGACGACGTCGCGCATGGCGTGGGCGCAGGCCTCGAGCACGGCGCGGGCGACGTGGCCGGCGCCGTGGCCCGGGGTCAGCCCGGTCAGCGCGCCGCGCGCCCACGGGTTCCACTCCGGCGTCATCGCGCCGGTCAGCGCCGGCACGAAGGTCACGCCGTCGGCGCCGGGCGGCGTCGTCGCGACCAGGGCGTCGAGCGCGGCGGCGTCGGCGACGCCGCACAGCGCGCCGAGCCAGGCGACGGCGCCGCCGGCGAGCCAGCCCGGGTTCTCGATCAGCCAGCCGCCCGCCGGGTAGGCGTGGGTCTCGACCAGGCGCGGCGCGCGATCGTCGAGGACAGGCGTCGCGGCCAGCGCGCCGACCACCTCGGCGGTGCCGACGACGCACGCGATCCGACCGGGCGCGATCAGCCCGCCGCCCAGCGGGGTCGCGAAGTCGTCGCCGGTGCCGACCGCGACCGGGACCCCGGCCGGCAGCCCGGTGAGCGCGGCGCCGGCGGCGTGCAGCGCGCCCGCGATCGCGGTGGCGTCGTCGACGCGGGGCAGCCACGCGGCGTCGAGGTCGAACGCGGCGAGCAGCGCCGGCGACCAGGCGCGCGCCGCGAGATCGTAGACGTTGCTGGTCGACGCCAGCGCGTGGTCGATCACCGCGGCGCCGGTGAGCGCCTCGACGACGAAGCCGACCGGCGGCTGGTAGCGCGCGGCGCCGGGGCGGTGGCGCGCCAGCCAGCAGCGGGCCTTGGCGGCGAGGTGGCCGGCGTCGAGGACTGGCCGGTGGCGGCGGCGAAGGCGGCAGGCTCGAGCGCGGGCAGCTCGGCGACGGCGCGGCGGTCCATCCAGATCAGCGCCGGGCCCCGCGCCCGGCCGGCGCCGTCGACCGGACGCAGCCGTCGAGCTGGCCGGCGACGGCGAGGCCGCGGACCGCGCCGGCGTCGACGCCGGCGGCGGCGAGCGCGCCGGCGATCGCGGGCCGCAGCGCGGCCAGCCAGGCGCCGGGATCCTGCTCGGCGTGGCCAGGCGCGGGGTGCGCCACCGGGTAGCCGACCGCGGCCTCGCCGCGGACCTCGAGCCCGTCGGTGGTCACCACCGCCTTGAGGCTCTGGGTGCCGACGTCGATCCCGACCAGCATGCTTGATTGTCTGCGCCCCCGGCGGCGCCGTGCAAAGCTGGGGCGTGAACTTCTTCGGCCACGCGGTGGTGGCGTCGTGGCACGACGCCGGCGGCGGGCGCGCCCTCGGCGCGATGCTGCCCGACTTCCAGACCATGAGCGGCGCCCGGGTCGCCGCGGTCGACGACGCCGAGGTCGCCGCCGGGATCGACCTGCACCACGCCACCGACGCCGCGTTCCACCGCCTGCCCGCGTTCGTCGGCCTGACCCGCGAGGTCGAGGCCCGGCTGCGCGCCGCCGACGTCGGCCGCGGCCCGACCCGCGCGGTCGCCCACGTCGGCGTCGAGCTGCTGCTCGACGGCGTCCTGCTCGACGACGTCGACGGCTGCGCCACCTACCTCGCCGGCCTCGACCACCCGATCGCGACGATCACCTGGCGCGAGCCCGGCGACGACGCCCGCTTCGCCCACCTGCACGGCCGGCTGCGCGCCTACGGCGTGCCGCGCGACCTGGCGCGCGCCGACGCGGTCGCGCACCGGGTGCTGCGGATGATCGCGCCGCGGCCGCTGCTGCGCGCCAGCGCGGCCGAGGCCGAGGTGATCCGCCGCGAGCTGGCCGCGATGGCGCCGCGGGTGCGGGTCGCGACGCCGACGGTGATGGCGGCGCTGCGGGCCGCGATGACGCCGGCGCCGGCGTAGCCGGGCCGGCGCGCCCGCTACAGCGTGCGGACCGGCTTGCCGGCCTTGGCCCAGCCGGCGATGCCGGCGGGCATGACGCCGACGTCGGTGTAGCCGGCGATCACCGCGCGCTCGGCGGCGGCGTGCGAGGCGCCGCACATCTCGTTGGCGCAGTAGAAGACCAGCTTCTTGCCCTTGTCGGTGGGCAGGACCGACAGATCGTAGTCGCTGTAGCTGGTCAGCAGCGTGGCGCCAGGGATGACGCCGGCGCGGGCCCGGGTCGACGCGTTGTTGGCGTCGATGGCCTGGCACTCGCCCTTGGCGATCAGCTGGTCGAGCTGATCGACGCTGACCTCGCCGACCTTGGCGGCGGCGGCCTGCTCGGCGGCGGCCTGCTCGGCGGCGACCGCCTTGGCGCTGCCGCCGGCGGCGGGTTGATCCTTGGAGCACGCGCCGGCCAGGGCGAGGCCGGCGGCGACGACGATCGGGACGAGGCGACGCATGGGCCGTACTCTATCGCCGTCCGCGGCGAGGACAAGCCCCCGCGCGCGGGCGCCGGCGGTCGGACCGGCGGGACGACGGCCGCCGCGCTGCTCAGGCCATGGCGCCGACCGAGCGCAGGGTCTCGCGCAGGCCGTCGGTGAGCGAGGTCGCCGCGGTGAAGCCGAGGACCTCGCGCGCCCGATCGACCGCGGCCACCGAGCGGACGATCTCGCCGGAGCGCGCCGGCGCGTGGACGATGCGCGAGCCGCGGCCGCACAGCCCGGCGATCGTGGTCGCGAGCTCGTTGATCGTGATCTCGCGGCTGGTGCCGACGTTGAGCACCGCGCGATCGCCGGCGTCGCCGAGGGCGGCGTCGACCACGGCGCGGGCGACGTCGCCGACGTAGACGAAGTCCCGGGTCTGCTCGCCGTCGCCGAAGATCGTCAGGTCGCGGCCGTCGCGGCCGCGGTCGGCGAAGATCGAGATGACGCCGGAGTACGGGCTCGACGGGTCCTGGCGCGGCCCGTAGACGTTGAAGAACCGCAGCGCCGTGGTCGGCACGCCGTGCACCGCCGAGTAGTAGTGCAGCATCTTCTCCGACGCGTACTTGTCGATGCCGTACGGCGACAGCGGCTGACACGGCGTCGCCTCGCGCACCGGCAGCTCGTCGACGTCGCCGTAGACCGCCGACGACGACGCGAACGCGACCTTGCGGACGCCGGCGGCGCGGGCGTACTCGAGGACCTGGACGGTGCCGCGGTAGTTGACGTGGACGTCGACCAGCGGGTTCTCGACCGACGCCACCACCGAGACCTGCGCGGCCAGGTGGATGACGCGCTCGACCGGGCCGAACCGGGCCGTCACCGGCGCCAGCGCCGCGAAGATGCCCTCGGCGACGTCGACGGTGAGGACCTCGAGCGCCGGCTCGGTGCCGGCGAAGCCGAAGCGGGCGCGATCCGCCCACGGCGCCAGGTTGGCGCGCTTGCCGGTGCGGAAGTCGTCGATCACGACGACCCGGCGGCCGAGGCCGATCAGGCGCTCGACCACGTGCGATCCGATGAAGCCGGCGCCGCCGGTGACGACGACGATCCCTGCGCTGGTGCTGGTCACGCCGCCATCCTACTACCGGCCCGGCTACCGCCCCAGCGCGACGCGGCCCAGCCGGCCGAGCAGGACGTCGAGCGCGACCTTGTTGTCGCCGCCCTCCGGCACGATCAGGTCGGCCCACCGCTTGGACGGCTCGACGTACTCGAGGTGCATCGGCCGCACCGTCGCGTAGTACTGGTCGCGGATCGACGTGAAGGTCCGGCCGCGCTGCTCGAGATCGCGCCGGATCCGCCGCATCAGCCGGATGTCGGCGTCGGTGTCGACGAAGATCTTGACGTCCATCTGCTCGCGGACCGCGGCCTCGACGAACACCAGGATACCCTCGACGATGATCACCGGCGCCGGCGCCACCCGGCGGGTCTCCGGGCGCCGGCTGTGGGTCGCGAAGTCGTAGATCGGCACCTCGACGGCGTGGCCGTCGCGCAGCGCCCGCAGGTGCTCGGCCAGGAGCGCGCTCTCGAGCGACGACGGGTGGTCGTAGTTGAGGACCGCGCGCTCGGCCGGGCTCAGCGCGCTCTGATCGCGGTAGTAGGCGTCGTGATCGATCACGGCGCAGCGCCCCTGCGGCGTCGCGGTCGCCAGCTTGTGGGCGACGGTGGACTTGCCCGAGCCGGTGCCACCGGCGATGCCGATGACCAGGGGGCGGTCAGACGTGGTCGTCACGGCGCGGTCTTCGCACGCCGGACCCCG
Organism: Kofleriaceae bacterium; assembly: GCA_020633495.1. Lineage (GTDB taxonomy): Bacteria > Myxococcota_A > Polyangia > Haliangiales > Haliangiaceae > WYBA01. Next base: position 175,226 of record JACKDR010000018.1, read on the forward strand.
GCCCGACAAGCCGCCGGGGTCACTGCGGCAGGCCGCCGGCCTGGAGCTGGCTCACGGCGATCCCGATGATGAAGCGGGGCACGCTGGCGTCGACCCGCAGCACCGCGGGGCGGTCGATCGTCACCGACAGCGTGGCCAGGCCGTTGAGGTCGAGGCCGTCGATCTGGGCCTGCAGGTCGGCCTGGGCGGCGCGGGCGGTCTTGTCGTCGAGGTAGTGGACCCGGGCCAGCATCGACAGGCTGGAGCCGCCGACGCTGGCGGAGCCCCACAGGCCGGTCATGCCGTCGCTCTCGAGGCCGAGCTTCTTGCCGAGGTCCTCGCCGGCGAACCACGCGGTGGCGGTGAGATCGACCTCGGGCAACAGCGGGGTCAGCGCGCCAGCCGGGGTCGTGACGTCGGCGACCCGCGCCGCCATCCAGGCCGCGTCGGCCTCCTTGCGCGACGACAGGTAGAACGTGTGGTCGTCGAGCCAGGCGATCGCGCGCGGGTGCGGGCCGGCGATCGACGACACCGCGCCGTCGCGGCGGACGCCGGTGCCCTCGAGCGCCGCGACCAGGCAGGCCTCGCCGTCGTCGCGGCTCCACTGGCCGGAGACGATCACGTCGAGGACGCCGTCGTCGCCGGGGCCGGCCATGATGGCCCAGGTGGTGAGGCCACGCAGGTCCAGCGAGCAGCTCTCGAGCGCGGTCTGGAACACCAGCGCGCGCCCGGTCGGGCTGTCGAGCGCGACGTCGATCAGGCCCGACAGATCGCGGTCGGCGCGGACCTCGCCGACCATGACGCCCATCGCGAACCGGGTGTCGTCGGGCAGGTGATCGACGGCCTTGCCCATCGCGGCGCGCGACGTGCCGAGATCGGCGGCGACCGCGACGTCGGCGGCGCGGAGGCTGGACACCGGCGCGGGCGGCGGCGCGGACCGCTCGTCGAGCGGCGGCGCCACGGCGCCGGCCTCGGCGGGCGCGGCGCGGGTCGCGGCGTGCTCGACCGCGGGGCCCGGCGACGACAGCAGCTTGGCGGCGACGCCGACGCCGACCAGGACCGCGACGCCGCCGGCGACCAGCGCGGCGGTACGCGCGGGGTGGCGGCGACGCGCCCTGGTGGCGGTCGCGGGCGCGGCGCCGACGGCGCGCGCCGCCGCGCAGCTCGACGGTCGGCTGGAACGCGTCGGGCACCGTCACCGGCTGCGAGTCGTCGGGGCGCCGCACCGGCTGCGAGTCGTCGGGCGGGCCGCCGGGCGCACCGCGTCGGTGGTGCGCGGCGCGGCCACGGCGCTCGCCAGCCGCCCGGCGGCGACCAGGACCGCGTCGCGCAGCTCGCGCGCGCCGGCGGGGCGGTTCTGGGCCCGGGTCGACAGCGCGCGCCGGACCTCGACGTCGAGGGCCGCCGGCAGGCCGGGCGCGACGGTGGCGAGCGAGATCGGGTTGAGCCGCACCTCGGGATCGGCGCAGTCGTCCCACGGCAGCCGCCCGGCGAGCATCGCGAACAGCGTCACCGCGAGCTCGTAGACGTCGGTCGCGATCGACGCCGCCTGGCCGAAGAACCGCTCCGGCGCCATGTACGCGGGCGTGCCGCGGACGCCGCCGTCCTGGGTCGTCGTCGACGCCGGCGCGGCCAGATCCTTGGCGATGCCGAAGTCGAGGAGCACCGCGTGCTGCCGGCCGTCGGCGCCGGCGACCAGCACGATGTTCTCGGGCTTGAGGTCGCGGTGGATCAGGCCGCGCGCGTGCAGCGCCGCGACCGCGTCGGCGAGCTGATCGAAGAGCTCGAGCGCGATCGCCAGGGTCAGCGGCCCGCGCGCCAGCCGCGCCGCGAGGGTCTCGCCGTGCAGCTTCTCCATCGCCAGGTACGGCCGACCGTCGGGGGTCTCGCCGACGCCGAGCACCTTGACGACGCCGGGGTGCTGGAGCTCGGACAGCAGCCGCGCCTCGGCGAGGAACTGCTCCCGCTCCTTCGGGGTCGCGACCAGCGCCGGGTGCAGCACCTTGAGCGCGACCTCGCGGTGGCCCCAGCGGGCGTCGAGCACGACGCCGCTGCCACCCTCACCGAGGGTGCCCACGATGGCGAAGTCGCCCAGGCGAGCGGGCACCGTTCCCTGGCTCGGGTGAGGGTTCATGCGCAGGTCGGGGATGGTACCGCACCCCCGGCCGATCGGCGCCGCCGTTCGCGACCGCCAGGTCAGCGTCAATCGCATGACGCGGCGTCGTCATTTCTCTGACGAGAGAACTCGCAAGTCATCAATTTTACGAGAGGCGCGGCTGGTACCGTGCTTGCTTGTAGTCATACCTGGAGGGTGACTCGGGAAGTTTTGTTCGGAGCCACACCGACCCCGTCCCGACCGTTACCCCAGCGCTATCTCGGTCCTCCCCACGTGCCCAACTACGGTGATCCCATGTTCTCGTCGCCGGCTTCCATCACCCCCTGGCCTTCCAAGATCCGCGTCGCGGTCGCCGACGACCGAACGCTGTTCCGGGAGGCCCTCGTCCACCTGCTCGGCGATCGCGACCGCGTCGACGTCGTCGCCGCCGGCCCCGCGACCGCGGCCGGCGACCTGATCGCGCAGCACCAGCCCGACGTGCTGCTGCTCGGCGCGCCCGACGGCGCTGCCGCCGCGGCCCGCGGCCTCGCCGGCGCCGGCGCCGCCACCCGGGTCGTCGTGATCGGCTGCGGGCGCGACGATCTGCCCGGCCCGGTGCTCACCGCCGGCGCCGCCGGCTTCGTCGCCTTCGACGCCCAGCCCGACGAGCTGGTCGCCGCGATCGGCGCGGTCCACAGCGGCGAGCGGGTCCCCGCCAGCGCCGCCAGTGACGACGATCCGGTGGCCGTGCTGTCGCCGCGCGAGCTCGAGACCCTGCGCTTCCTCGCGGTCGGCATGACCAACCGCGAGATCGCGATGCAGCTCGGCATCAGCGTCAAGACCGTCGACACCCACCGCGGCCACGTCCTCAAGAAGCTGCGGCTGCGCAACAACTCGGACCTGACCCGCTTCGCGCTGCAGCACGGCCTCGTCGAGCTCGGGAGCCAGGGCTAGCGCCCGGCCCGCGATGCTCCACTACTCGTGCCCCTGCGGCTCGCCCTGCCCGTGCCCGACCCCGGCGCACCGCCACATCCGGCGCGGCGCCGACGCCCGCGGCTACCACCGCACCCAGCACCTGGTCGAGCGCGCGCCGCGCCGGCGCACCGGGCTGGCGCTGAACGGCCCGGCGCTGCCGTTCACACCTGACGCATCCTCCGCCGCGTCTCGTCGGTGATCACCCGCTCGAACGCCTCGTTGATGGCGTTGTGGGCGACGTTGTGCCAGCGCATGATCGCGTCGCCGTCCGCCGACAGCGATCGCCGTGACTCGGCGATGACGATCAGCTGGTAGCGGACCGCCTCGGCGTCGGCGGCGGTGCGCAGCAGGCGCACCCGCACCGCGCCGCCCTCGAAGTCGCCGGCGTCGAGATCGACGCGCGACATGACGTGCCGGCGCTCGCGCTCGTCGGGCAGCGTCGGGTAGAAGACGAACAGATCGCCGGGGCGCTCGGCGCGCGCCAGCGTGAACTCGTTGACGTAGCGCTGCTCGGCCCAGCCGATCGCGGCCGGGCGCTCCTCGGCCAGGAACGCCTCGATCAGGTTGCTCCAGATCGGGACGTGGTCCTCGAAGTGGCCGTACGGCGGCAGGACGTTGAACGCGACGACGCCGGGGCCCCACTGCACCGCGCGGTGACCCTCCTGGTTGAGGCGCCAGACCCGGTGGGGCGCGCCGTCGGCGGGCGGGCACGGCGTCGCGCCCTGACGGGCCAGCGGGGCGTCGATCGCCAGGCGATCCTCGCGCGCCGCGAAGCCCTTGAAGCGCGACGCCAGCCGGCCGTAGACCTCGGCCGGCCACGGCGGCGCGAACGGCGCGCCCAGCGCGAACACCGCCTCGGCGATGCGCGGCTCAGCGTACCAGCGGCGCACGGCGCGGCGGATCATCGGCGCCGAAGCTACAACGCGCGCCGCGGCGGCTCAACGGCGACGACGCCCGGTCCGCGTGAGGACGCCCACCAGGCCCAGAAAGCCCAGCAGGGCGACGGTGCCGGCGCCACCACCGCCGGTCGCGGCGCAGCCACCGTCCACGGCGCCGCCGTCGTCGGCCTCGCACGCGGCGGTGGCGTCGCAGGCGCCCCAGGCGGCGCCCACGCAGGCCTGGACGCCGTCGCCGCAGCAGGTCCGGACCAGCTCGTCGTCGGCGCGGCCGTCGCAGTCGCCGTCGATCCCGTCGCACAGCTCCTCGGCGCCGGGGTGGACGGTGGGATCGGCGTCGTCGCAGTCCTGGCCGGGCCCGAAGCCGTCGCCATCGGCGTCGACCGAGGGCGACGCGACCACGGTGACCTCGACCCACACGGTCTCACCGAAGGCGACGCCGTCGTGGGCGACCCGCCAGCTCGACCGCTGCAGGCCGTCGCCGGCGGCGGACAGCGGCACCGACACCACGACCTCGGCGCCCGGCGCCGCCGCGACCGGCGCCGCCACCCCCGCGAAGTCGGGGCCGTCGACGTGGACCAGCGCGTAGCCGTCGCCCCAGGTGGTGGTGCCGGTGTTGCGCAGGCGCCAGGTCTTGACGAACGGCGTGCCGGCGACGACCTCGGTGCCGTCGGGGATCGTCACGTCGGCGACGTAGGCGGCGTCGTCGGCGAGCGGCACGGTGCCGTCGCCGCAGGTGGTGGTCGGGCGATCGACGGCCTGATCGACCCAGAACGAGGTCGGGCCGCCGCAGTCGCCGGCGAACGGATCGTCGGCGGCGCCCGAGTAGTACGAGCCGGCCTCGTCGACGCCGACCCGGGTCTCGAAGTGCAGGTGCGGCCCGCTGGAGTTGCCGGAGGTGCCGCTCTGGCCCAGCGGATCGCCGCACGCCAGGGTCGCGCCGTCGGCGGGGATGCCGGTGCCGGCCGACAGGTGGCCGTAGATGGTCTCGTCGCCGTCGCCGTGGAACAGCGCGACCGCGTTGCCGAAGCCGCCGCCGTCGGTGCTGCCGACGTAGCCGTCGCCGTAGCCGTCGGTGCGGTGCTTCACCCAGCCGCCGGCGGCGGCGTAGACCTGGGTGTAGCGGACGACGCCGGTGTCGGTGCCCTTGTGGCCGGCGTAGGTCCAGCTGCCGCACTGCCAGTCGAGGACGCCGCCGTGGTCGTAGTAGGCGGTGACGTTGCGATCGCCGTCGGACAGGGCCCAGCGGTAGGGCTCGGCGGCGGCGTGGCGCGGCGCGACCAGCGCGACGGCGGCGGCGATCGCGGCCGCGGCGACCGTGGCCGCGGCGACCCGGCGGGCGCGGCTCATCGCGCACCTCCGCGGCCAGCGCCGCCTGCACGGCGGCGGCGTCGAGCCGGCGCGCGACGCCGTCGTCGTCGACGACGAGGACGCCGCCCGGCGTGGCCTGGGGCAGCCGGCCGGCGCCGAGCGCGGCGGCGGCGCCGCGATCGACGTCCAGCGCCCACAGCGTCGAGGCGCCGCCGTAGCGGGCGGCGTAGACCGCGATCCGGGTGCCGGGCACGAACGCCAGCTCGCGGCCCGGCACCGGCACGAAGCCGGCGTCGACGCGGCGGCGGCCGACGTTGGTGAGCTGGCGCGCCGGCGCGCCGGCGCGCGCCAGGTACAGCGAGGCCAGGCCGGTGCGGCCCGACACGAACAGGACGTCGTCGGAGCCGGGCACCACGAACGGCGACGAGTCGAGCGGCTGCGCGGTGACGACGCGCCGGGTGCCGCGATCGAGATCGAGCAGGACCAGCGTGCCGGTGGTGTCGGCGGCGACGTCGGCCCCCGGCGGCAGCTGGGTGAAGACGACGCGGCGACCGTCGGCGGCGACGCGCGGGTCGGCGACGTCGCGGGCGATCACGCGCTCGCGGACCGCGCCGTCGTCGTCGTCGCCGGTGCGGACGACCAGGTCGCGCGCGGTGGTGAGCAGCAGCAGGCGCGCGGCGTCGAGCCGGGCGGCGGCGCGCAGGCCGCCACGGCCGAGCGCGGAGGCGCCGCCGTCGGCGTCGAGGCGGACGGCGTCGCAGTCGCCGGCGGCGCCGGCGTGATCGCCGACCACCGCGGCGGCGTCGCACACCAGCGCGACGGCGCCGGCGAGCGAGGCCAGCCCGGGCAGGCGCGCCGCGGCCTCGAGGCGGGCCGGGGTCACCGCCGTCGGCGTCGCCGCCGCCGCGCGGCCGGCCGCCGGCGCGGGGTCAGGGTCGGGGTCGGCGACGCACGCGACCGCCGTGATCGCGACGGCGACCACGACCGCGGGCGCCAGCCAGGCGGGGATCCGGGGCATCCGGAGAGAAGGAGCAACCGGCGTGCCGTCCCATCCCCACCAGGATCCGTAGGTTTGCGGGATCACAGGGCAGAACCCCGCGGTCACTGCAACCCGCCGTGTGCGCCCGGCGGTGGGCGGCGTCACCTGACCGGCTGCACCCAGGCGCGGGCGCCATCGTCGCGGGTCACCACCGCGCGGACGTACGAGGTCGCGTGATCGAGCGGCCAGCGCGCCGACCGACCGTCGACCTCGCCGAGGACGCGGCCGTCGCCGACGAACGTGATCCGGTGGTCGCCGGGCTCGTCGGCCGCGACCTCGACCACCAGGGCGTCGCCGTCGACCTCGGCGCGCGCGAGCGTCACGCCGGTCGAGCTGTAGAAGCGGCCGGCGGCGAGCGCGTCGAGGATCGCCTGGGGCTCGCGGCGCGCGTGCACCATCACCCAGCCGCCGCCGGCCGGGTAGCTGCCGCCGCCGTCGTCGTCGTAGTCGTGGGCGTCGTCGGAGGCGACGCCCCACACCGTGGCGCCCGCGGTCAGCGCCGCGTCCCACAGCGCCTCCATCGACGGGTGGCGATCGTCGCCGGCGTTCCACCGGCTGAACTGGACGTTGGCGATCTCGACCAGCTTGACGCCGCGCGCCGCCAGCGCCTCGAGCAGGTCGGCGGTGAGCCCCCAGTGCCACTGCGGGTGGTTGATCTGGACCATGCCGCCGAGCACGCCGGCCTCGGCGATCGCGGCCTGGTAGCTGTCGAGGCGGCGCGGGCTGTCGCGATCGGCCCACTCGAGCTTGCCCTCGGGGCGCGCCGTGACGCCGAGCAGGTTGGCGTGGATGCGGCACTTGCCGTCGGGCTCGGGCGGCGGCGGATCGCAGACGCCCGGGTTGTAGGTCAGCTCGACGCCGCCGAGGACGATCAGGTCGTCGCCGACGTGGACCGCGACCGCGCCGGCGGTGTCGCCGTCGACGTCGGTGACCCGGTTGTGGTCGGTCAGCGCGATGAAGTCGTAGCCGTGGGCGGCGTACCAGGCGATGACCTCGGGCACCGGCTTGGTGCTGTCGCCCGACGGCGCGGCGTGGACGTGGGTCGAGCCGCGCAGCCACGGCAGGTCCTCGACGACGGCGGCGTCAGGCGCCGCGGGCGCCGCGACCGGCTCGCCGACGCCGGCGTCGACCGGCGCCGCAGCGCGCGCAGCGACCGGCTCGCCGGGGCCGCGCGCCGCCGCGCCGGGCACGCCGCCGCGCCCACCGCGACCGCCACCGCGACCAGCGCGGTGAGGCGCGGCGTCACGGCGCCGTGCCCCCGTCGAGCTCGCGCGCCGCGGCCTCGGTCATGTTCGAGACCACGCCCCAGCGCGCCTTGTGCCACGCCGCCCGGTTGGCGACGTACAGCCCGAGGTGATCCGTCAGGTAGCGGCGCTCGAGCGGCCGGGTCGCGGCCAGGTCGGTGCGCTCGTCGGGATCGGCGACCATGTCGACGATCACCGGCGTCGCGGTGCGCCCGACCTTGGCCTTCCAGCGTCCCAGGCGCATCGCGAACGCGTACTCGTACTGCGACGCGATCGACGGCCGGGCCCAGCCGCGGCCGGCGCCGGCGACCAGCGGCCGCAGCGTCTCGCCCTGCGCCTGGTCCAGCGGCGGCAGGTCGAGCGTGTCGAGCAGCGTCGGCAGGAAGTCGACGCCCTCGCTGCCCTCGTCGACGACCGCGGGCGACACCCGCGGCGGGTAGTGGACCAGGAACGGCACCCGGGTCAGCGAGCTGCGCAGCGACGCGCCGTGGCCGCAGCGATCGTCCTCGAACAGCTCCTCGCCGTGATCGGCGGTGAGGACGATCATCGTCTGGTCGGCGATGCCGAGCTTGTCGAGCGCGACCAGCAGGTCGCCGACCAGCGCGTCCTGGTAGCTGATCGCCGAGTCGTAGATCGCGCGCAGGCGCTGGATGTCGCGCGCCGGCGGCACCTTGTGGCAGCCCATCTGGCCGACGTAGATGCCGAGCTCACGCGGCGTGCCCATGCGCTGGAACGGCCCGTCGTACGGGCCGGGATCGTAGCGATCGATCCACGGCTTGCGCGCGATCCACGGCGAGTGGGTGTCGATCGTGCCGAGGAAGAGGAAGACGTGGTCGTCGTCCTTGTGGGCGGTGAGCCGGGCGATCGCGGCGTCGACGACCGTGGCGCCGTAGATGATGCCGTTGACGACGCCCTTGTCCTGCATGAGGTTCTTGAACTCGGTGAAGCCCCGGGCGTAGCCGCCGAAGTCGCCGACGAAGCCGTTGGCGGTGACGCCGAGCGAGGTCCAGCCGGCGTCGTGCAGGACCTGGCCGACGGTGCGGGCCGACTTCGGGATGCGGAACGCCTGGTGCGGCCCGGCGGTCAGGACCTTGTGGTTGACCGGGTACAGCGAGGTGAACATCGACGAGTGCGAGGCCTGGGACTCGTTGCCGCCGACGTAGTGCTGGCGGAAGACCGCGCCGTCGGTGGCCAGGCGATCGAAGTTGGGGACCTCGGCGCGCGCGCCCGGCGTGTAGGTCGGGATGCGATCGGCGCGCAGCGCGTCCATGACCCAGAAGACGACGTAGCGCGGCGGCGGCCCGGCGGGCGGCGGCGGCGGCGGCGGCCCGGGCAGCGTGATCCGGGCGTCGCGCACGACGCCGCCGGGGCAGTCGCGGCCGCGCAGCTCGAGGCGCACGACCTGATCGGCGAGCGGCGACAGGTCGAGGCGGGCGCCGTCGCCGGCGAGCCGGCCGCCGACCATGCGGGCGTCGCCGGCGCGGGCGGTGACCTCGACCTGGCAGGCGCCGAGGACGTCGGCGACCAGGGTCGCGGCCGGCGGCACCTGGACGTACCAGGCCAGGCCGGCGTCCTCGGTGAGCACGAAGCCGCCGGCGTCGCCGTCCCAGCGGGTCGCCGCCAGCGGATCGCCGAACGCGGGCGACACCGGGCTGGCGGTGGCGTCGTCGGGGACGTGGGCGGCGGGCGCGGTGCCCGACACCCGCAGCCAGCGCACCGCGAGGTTGTCGCCGCGGTCGGTCTCGAGCACGAGCAGGTTCTCGCCCTCGACCCAGCGGCCGGTGGCGTCGACGCTGATCACCTGCCAGCCCTCGACCAGCGCGACCCGGCCGCGCTCGCCGAGCTTGCGACCGTTGAGCTTGACGGTGAGGCGCGCGGCCTTGCCGGCGTGGACCCGCATCACCAGCGTGTGCGCCGCGGCGGCCTGCTCGCCGGTGAGCGGCAGGTCGAGCGAGGCGCCGCGCGCCGGCACCGCGGTGCGCTCGCCGTCGACCTCGACGCCGAGCTTCCAGCGCCGGACCGGCAGGCCGAAGCGGGTGTAGCGCGCGAAGCCGGCCGAGCCGGCGTCGATCACCAGCTCGCCGTCGACGACCCGGTGCGCCATCAGGCGGTTGGGGCCGAACGACCAGACCGCGTGCTCGACCGGCGCCGGCGGCGCGACCGCGGCGTCGAGGTCGGCGTTCGCGACGTCGTCGGCGGGGGCGTCGTCGTCGCCGGCCACGACGGCGGCGTCGCCGTCGGGCGCCGAGCTGGCGCGCTTGCCACAGCCGGCCAGGGCGACCACGGCCGCGAGCAGAGCGGTACGCGGGATCACCGGGACAAGATAGGCTGCCGGGGCCGTCGAGGCGAGAAAGCGTCGCCCACGCGAGGACTGCGCCGCTGCCGGGGCCGCGCCCGGCGTGACGCACCGTTTGCGCCCGGCGCGGCGCCAGGGCCGCGCGGTCACGGTGGCCCCGGGTATGCAGTCCCTGTCGGCATGCGGACCTTCGCTCTCGCGCTCCTGGCCCTGGCGGCCTGTGGCGGTGCCTCGCCAGCCCCGCCGGCACGGCCGATGGGCGCCACCGATCACCTCATGGCGGCCGAGCAGTGCGACAAGGAGGCGGCGCGGCACGAGGAGATGGCCGCCGAGGCCAGCGCCCGCAACGACACCACCCGGCTGTGCGGCGACCGCGTCATGGCCGACCAGGTGACCTCGGGCGGCGAGCGGCTGATCCAGGTGTCGCCGTGCTGGACCGCCGAGGGCGACACCGTGACCCGGCACAAGGCCGAGGCCGACCGGCTGCACCTCGACGCCGAGATGCACCGCGCCCACGCCCGCCAGCTGCTCGACGCCGAGGCGGCGTCGTGTGCGCAGATGCCCGCCGAGGAGCTGACCCACACGCCGTTCGCGCACCGCGAGGACATCGCCAACGTCGCCGCCGAGCTCGACGGCGATCACGTGGTCGGCGCGCGGATCACGTTCCGCACCGTGCCCGGCCTCACCGGTGACTGGCTGCGCCAGGCGATCTCGTGCCACCAGGCCCGCGCCGCGGCGCTGGGCTGGGACACGACGTACATGGGCTACGACCCCGC
>JACKDR010000019.1 GCA_020633495.1 Kofleriaceae bacterium
GGTCGCGCTCGCGGGTGATCCGCCAGGTGCCGAAGCCGGCCAGCGCGATCAGCGCGACCGCGGCGATCGCCGCGATGCGGACCGCGGCGCGGTGGCGGCGCAGGAAGTGGCCGAGCAGCTCGCGGGCGGTGTAGCGGTGGCTGAGCGTGAGCTGCCCGGTCTGGAACCGGCGCAGCTCCTCGGCGAGCTCGAGCGCCGACGGGAACCGGTCGGCCGGATCGGGCGCGGTGGCGCGGGCGACGATCGCGCGCAGCGCCGCGGGGACGTCGTCGGCCAGCACCAGCGCGGCGCGGCCGGCGAGCTTGTCCTGGCGGATGTGGGTGGCGCCGCGCCCGGCGTGGGGCGCCTCGCCGGACAGCACGTGGAACAGGGTGGCGCCGAGGGCGTAGACGTCGAGGCGGCGGTCGGGCGCGTCGCCGCGGATCTGCTCGGGCGGCATGTACGCCGCGGTGCCGACGCCGAGCCGGGTCAGGCCGTCGGCGTGATCGGGGGCGAGGTCGTCGAGCGGCGCCGGCGCGGGGGCGGCGTCGCGGTCGGCGTCGGGATCGTCGTCGGGATCGTCGTCGGGATCGTCGTCGGGGTCGGCGGCGAGGTCGGGCGCGGCGGTCGCCGCGGCGTCGAGGACGCGGGCCAGGCCCCAGTCGATCACGACGGTCTCGCCGAACGCGCCGACCAGGACGTTGTCGGGCTTGAGATCGCGGTGCACGACCCCGCGATCGTGGGCGTACGCGACCGCCTCGCAGGCGGCGATCACCGCGGGCACCAGCGCGATCCGGGCCTCGAGGGTGCGGCGGGTCGCGATCTCGGCGGACAGCGAGCGGCCCGCGATCCGCGGCATCGCGTAGTACGGCTCGCCGTCGGCGAAGCGGCCGGCCTCGTAGACCGGGACGATGCCGGGGTGCTGCAGCCGCGCGGTCAGCCGGGCCTCGCGATCGAAGCGCCGGCGCAGGCGCGCGCGGTGGCCGGCGCTGGGGTAGGCGTCCGCCGGCAACATCGCCTTGAGCAGCACCTCGCGGCCGAGCCGCGCGTCCTGCGCGGCCAGGACCCGCCCCATGCCGCCGCGGGAGATCTCGGCCAGGCCGGCGTACGGCGTGGCGGCGGGGCGGGGCGCCGCGTCGGGCGCGTCGGGCGCGTCGGGCGCGTCGGCGGTCGCGGGCGCGACGGTCGCGACGGTCGGGTCGGGCGCCTCGGTGAGGACGTCGTCGTCGATGCCGGCGAGGCTGGCCAGCGCCCGGCAGGTCGCGCAGCCGCGCACGTGGCTCAGCACCGCCGGATCGGAGGTGGTGGCCAGTTCGGCGATGGCGTCGATCGAGGGGTGCGACACGGTCGGGTCCCGACGCTACCAAGACGAGGTCGCGGGCGCCCCCTTCAGACGGAGACCGCGTGCTACGGTCGCAGGCCGATGCGAGCCTGGGACGCCGCGTTCGAGGCGGAGCTCGTCGCCGAGGTGACCGTGGTCGTCGCCGCCGGGCCGGGCGCGCTGGCGGCGTGGAAGCGGCTGCTGGTCGGGGTCGGGCCTCACGTCGAGCGCTGGGCGTCGCGCAACCGGCACCTGGTGCGCTGGTCGCTGGCCGGCGAGGACGACGTCCGCAGCGTCCTGGTCGCGGTGCTGACCCGGCTCAGCCGCGACGATCACGACAACCTGCGCCGGTTCGTGGCGTCGCTGCCGCCGCGCGAGGCCACCGAGGACGACGAGCAGCTGCGGGCGCTGGCCCACCTCGACCGGCTGGCGCTGGAGGCGGCGGACGACGCCGACGGCGCCGACGACGCGGCCGCCGGCGGCGCGGCCGACGGGCGGGAGGCCGTGGCGGGGCGCGACGCGCGCACCGGGACGCCGCTGCGCGCCTGGCTGCTGAGGCTGGTCGGCTACGCCGCGCTCGACCACGTCCGCGAGCGCCTGGGCTGGAGCCGCGAGGGCGGCAACAAGCGCGCGGTCGGCACCGACGCCAGCCGGCTGTCCTCGGTGCCCGAGCCCGCCGGTCGGCCGCCGATCACCGACTACCTGACGGTGCGGCGCCTGCACGCCGAGGTCGAGGCCGCGGTCGCCGAGCTGCCCGAGCCCATGCGCGGCGCCCTCGGCCTGTGGCTCGAGGACGAGGACTTCGCCGACATCGCGACCCGCCTCGACCTCGCCGACGCCGCCGAGGCCCGCCGCCTGGTCCGCGCCGCCCAGGCCCGGCTCCGCCACCGCTTCCGCGACCAGGCCGCGGCCCTGCGCTGACCGCGGTTTTCGGAGACGTCGGTCGGGTTTCGGCGCGGCGCTGACCGCGGTCTCGGAGACGTCGGTCAGGTGGCGGGCGCGGCGCCGACCGCGGTCTCGGAGACGTCGGTCAGCTGGCGGGCGCGGCGCTGACCGCGGTCTCGGAGACGTCGGTCAGGTGGCGGGCGCGGCGCTGATTGCGGTCTCGGAGACGTCGGTCAGGTGGCGGGCGCGGCGCTGACCGCGGTCTCGGAGACGTCGGTCAGGTGGCGGCGGCCCTGCGCTGACCGCGGTCTCGGAGACGTCGGTCGGGTGGCGGGCGCGGCGCTGACCGCGGTCTCGGAGACGTCGGTCGGGTGGCGGGCGCGGCGGCGGCCAGCGCAGTTGCCGGTGTCCGTTGACCGGACCGAAGCGGCGGATCGAGCTGCCACCCGGGGGCCGCGCGGGGCGCCAAGTGCGCGAACTCTGGTGTAGGTGCGGGTGGCACCAAGGTTGCTGAATGGCCCCCACATGCGAACCGCCGCCCGCCTGCTCACCGTTGGTCTCCCGCTGCTCGGCCTCGCCGCCGCCGCTCGCCCGGCCCGCGCCGACCAGTGCAGCCCGCCGCGCATGATGATGGTCCTCGACAAGTCGAGCTCCATGCAGACCGGCACGATCAACGGCGCGACCAAGTGGAGCATCGCGGTGTCCGCCCTCGACACCGTCCTCACCCAGATCGACGGCCAGGCCGAGGTCGGCCTGATGACCTTCCCCAAGCCCAACCAGTGCGGGCCGGGCACCGTCGACGTCAGCCCGGCGGTCGCGACCCGCACCGCCATCATGGACGCGCTCGCGACCCACCCGCCGACCGCCGGCAACTACACGCCGATGTCGCAGACCCTCGACGTCGCCGCGACCGACCCCAGCCTGGCCGCCGGCGACGCGCCCCGCTACGTCGTCCTCATCTCCGACGGCTGGCAGTGGTGCGACCCCTACGACCCCGGCACCCGCTACGACGGCGTCGACTCGGTCGGCCGCCTCAACGCCGCCGGCATCACGACCTTCGTCGTCGGTTTCGGCGGCGCGGTCGACGCCTCGGCGCTGTCGGCGATGGCGGTCGAGGCCGGCACCGCCCGCGCCGGCTGCGACCCGACCAACGACGCGCCCACCGATCCGGACCCCTGCTACTACCAGGCCGACGACCAGGCCGAGCTGATCGCCGCGCTCATGGACATCGCCGACGTCGTCTCGGTCGAGACCTGCGACGGCCTCGACAACGACTGCGACGGCGAGGTCGACGAGGGCCTGACCCGCGCCTGCGCCACCGCGTGCGGCGCCGGCGCCGAGGTCTGCGTCGACGGCGCCTGGCAGGGCTGCGACGCGCCGCAGCCGGCCACCGACACCTGCGACGGCGTCGACAACGACTGCGACGGCGTCACCGACGTCGGCTGCGAGTGCATCACCGGCGAGACCCGCGGCTGCGGCGAGACCGAGACCGAGGGCGCGTGCAGCCCCGGCGTCCAGACCTGCGGCGACGACGGCACCTGGGGCGCCTGCGAGGGCTCGGTCGGCCCGTCCAACGAGATGTGCGACGGCGTCGACAACGACTGCGACGGTGTCGTCGACGAGGCGTCGGGCGACGACGTCGGCAACCTGTGCGAGCCGGGCGCGATGTGCACCGACGGCGACTGCGTGCCGGTCGACCCGGTCTTCCCCGAGGACGAGTCCGAGGAGCCGGTCGGCCAGCCGGCGGGCTGCGGCTGCGCCGCGCCCGGCAGCGACGGCGGCACCCTCGGCGGCCTGCTGCTGATCGGCGGCCTGGTTACCGCCGGCCTGCGCCGCCGCCGGCGCTGACCCCAGGCGCCGCGCGCGCCGCGTCGAGATCGCGCCCGGGCCCGCCCGGGCGCCTGCATTTTCGGCCCCGGAAACCTGGGCGAAACCTGGTTCGGTCACCCTGTTCGGCATGTCCGTCGACCTTCCTTCCCCCACCATGGACGTCCTGGTCCACGGCGTGGGCCGCGACCGCAGCGTCGACGGCATCCTGCGCCTGATCGAGGTGGCCGGGCAGGAGCGGCCGCTGGCCCAGCTGCTGGCCGAGATGTGCCCGCACGTCGCCGCCATCGCCAGCGCCGACATCGTCTCGGTCTACGTCCGCGAGCACGGCCCGGCCGGCGACTGCCTGGTGATGCGCGGCAACGTCGGCTTCCCGGCCAGCGCGGTCGGCACCGTCAGCCTGCGGGTCGGCGAGGGCATCACCGGCCTCACCGCCGAGTGCATGCGCCCGGTCACCGTCGCCGTCGCCGAGACCGACGCCAGCTACAAGCACGTGCCCGGCCTCGGCGAGGAGCACTTCCCGTCCTTCCTCGCGGTGCCGCTGCTCGGCACCGGCCGCGTCGTCGGCGTCCTGGTCCTGCAGCGCCGCAGCGTCGAGATGTTCGACGCCGGCGAGATCGCGCTGGCCACCGCGCTCGGCGCGCCGATCGTCCTGGCCATCGAGAGCGCCCGCCGCCGCACCGCCGATCGCCAGAAGGGGCGCTCGGCCCGGCTCGCCGGCGTGCCGATGGTGCCCGGCACCGCGATGGGCCGGGTCGCCGTGATCCCGACCCTCACCGGGCTGCCCGAGTCGTCGAGCGTCGACCCGATCGATCTCGGCGGCGCCCTCGATCGCCTGCGCGGCGACCTCGAGCGCGCGTCGCGCCGCCTGCGCGGCGAGCAGGACGCCGAGGTCCGCCGCGCCCTCGACAACCTCGAGCTGGCGCTGGTCGATCAGCGGTTCCGCGAGCGCCTGCTGTCGGGGACCTCGTCGATCGGCCAGGGCGGCGTGCTCGGCGCGCTGCGCGGCGTCGCCCGCGACTACGCCCGCGTCCCGTACCGGGTCCCGGTCCGGGGCGGCGCCATCGAGCCCGCGCTCGAGGAGCGCGCCCGCGAGATCGAGGACCTGTGCGTGCTGCTCTACGCCAGCGCGACCCGCGCCAACATGCTGCCGCACGGCGGCGTCTGGCTGGGCGAGCGGATCGGCGCGTTCGTCGCCCTGTGCGCGGTCGCGCGCGGCGCCTCGGCGCTGGTCTCCGACGTCCGCCTCGACGACGGCCCCGGCCTAGCGATCGCGCGGGCCGGCGAGATCCCCGTGGTGTCCCAGGTCGACGGCCTCTACGCCTGGGTCCGCCCCGGCGATCTGGTCGTCGTCGACGCCGACGTCGGCATCCTGCGCATCAACCCGGCCGAGTCGTCGGTCGAGTCGTTCCGCAAGAGCCGCGGCTAGGCCGCGGCTGGGCGGCGGCGGCGTGCCCGCGGCGCCGCCCGTGGTCGTCGCGATCGCCTAGCCGACGTCGGCGCGCGCGGCCTTCTCGCGGTCCTTGGCGACCGCCTCGTCGAGCTGGCGCCGCGCCGCGAGGAACGCGTCGCGCACGCACACGTAGACGTCGGCGTGGGCGTCGTCGTCGCCGGGATCGTGGCTCACGACGATCTCGTGGCCGGGGATGTTGATCGTGATGCGGACGTGCCACGGGCTGCCGTGGCGGTGGTGGTGCGCCGGCTGCTCGACGACGACCTCGCACTTGGTGATGCGATCGTGGAAGTGCTCGAGCTTGTCGCTGAGCTGCCGGATGCGCGTCTCGAGAGCGGGGCTGGAGTCCATGCCTCGGAACGTGAGCTGGAGGGGCATCTGCATGGCCGGTTGTATTGCACGGTCCGGGCCACGGCGGCGCGCCTGGTGCGACATCTTCGACCGCGGTCACCGGCGACTGACCCCCGCCGTCACGCGAGCCTCGCGCGCCCATCCCAGCGATCCGCAGAACTTGCGGGGTCGCGCGCGGCCGCCGCCGCCCCGCGCCGCCCGGCGCCCCGGGTGGCGCGCGTGTCCGCGTGTCGCCGCGCGTCGCCGTCGCCGCGAGCCATCGTGGCCCGGAGGGTGCAAGGTGTCATCAACATGGCGCACATCAACCGGATCCTGGTCCCCACGGACTTCTCGGCGTGCTCGCGCGCCGCCCTCGACGTCGCCTGCGAGCTGTCGTCGCGGCTCGACGTCCCCCTCACGATCATGCACGCCTACGGCATCCCGGCGTACCCGCTGCCGGAGGGCGTCATCCTCGCCACCCCCGAGCAGACCGCCGAGATCATCTCGCACTCGTCGCAGGCGCTCCACCAGGAGCTCGATCGCGCCAAGGCGCTCGGCGCCACTGGCGCCGACAGCGTCATGGTCGAGGGCGACGCGTTCGACGCCATCGAGCAGGTCGTGCGCGAGCGGCAGATCGACCTCTTGATCATGGGCACCCACGGCCGCCGCGGCCTGGCCCACGCGCTGCTCGGGTCGGTGGCCGAGAAGATCGTCCGCCGCGGCCCGTGCTCGGTCCTGACCGTCCGCGCCCCGAGTTGAGCCGTGGGCGCGCCGGTGCTCACCGCTCGCGGGCTGGAGAAGGTCTACGGCGAGGGTGCCACCGCGGTGCGCGCGCTCGACGGCGTCGACTTCGACCTCGAGCGCGGCGAGATCCTGGTGCTGCTGGGCCCGTCGGGGTCGGGCAAGTCGACGCTGCTCAACGTCCTGGGTGGCCTCGACGCGCCGACCGGGGGCACCGTCCGCTACCTCGACCACGACCTGTCGCGCGACGACGACGACGCGCTGACCCGGTACCGGCGCGAGCACGTCGGCTTCGTCTTCCAGTTCTACAACCTGGTGCCGAGCCTGACCGCGCGCGAGAACGTCGCGCTGGTCGGTGACCTGGTCGACAAGCCGATGCCGCCCGAGGAGGCGCTCGGCATGGTGGGGCTGGGCGGCCGGCTCGACCACTTCCCGTCGCAGATGTCGGGCGGCGAACAGCAGCGGGTCGCGATCGCGCGCGCGATCGCCAAGCGCCCCGACCTGCTGCTGTGCGACGAGCCCACCGGCGCGCTCGACGCCAAGACCGGGCGCCTCGTCCTCGAGGCCCTGGTCGAGGTCAACCGCCGGCTGGGCACCAGCGTCGCCGTGATCACCCACAACGCCGTGATCGCCGACATGGGCGACCGCGTCGTGCAGATGAAGGACGGCCGGATCGCCGAGACCCGGCACAACGCGCGGCGGCGACCGCCGGCGGAGCTCGACTGGTGACGATGCTGGGCCGCAAGCTGCGCCGCGATCTGTGGCACATGCGCGGCCAGGTCGTGACGATCGCGCTGGTGCTGGCGGTCGGGGTCGCCGCGCTGATCTCGATCACCGGGACCTACCGGTCGCTGGGCGCCGCGCGCGACGAGTTCTACGCCGCCAACGACTTCCCCGACCTGTTCGTGCACCTCGAGCGGGCGCCGGACGCGGTGGCGTCGCGCCTGGCCGCGATCCCCGGGGTCGCGTCGGTGGACGTCCGCCTGGTCGAGCCGGTGACGTTCCTGATCCCCGGCATGGTGCGGCCGGCCTCGGGCCAGGCGATCTCGCTGCCCGGCGGCGATCACCCGTCGATGCACACGCTGGTGCTGGTGCGCGGCCGCCCGCCCGAGGCCGGGCGCACCGACGACGCGCTGGTGCTGGCCCGGTTCGCCGACGCGCACGGCCTCGAGCCGGGCGACACCCTGACCGTCGTGATCGCCGGCAAGCAGCTGCGGCTGCGCATCGCCGGGATCGTGATGTCGCCGGAGTGGGTGTTCCCGGTCGACGCCGCCGGCTCGTTCAGCCCCGCGGCGGTCGGCGTCATGTGGCTGCCGCGCGCCGCGCTCGACGCCGCCGCCGGCAAGCACGGCGCGTTCGACGACGCCACCTTCCGGCTCGCCCCCGGCGCCTCGACCGCCGCCGTGATCGAGGCGATCGATCGCGAGCTGGCCCGGTGGGGCGGCCTGGGCGCCCACGATCGCGATCAGCAGCCGTCGCACCGCGTGGTGTCGAGCGAGCTGGCCGGGCTCGAGGTCATGGGCAGCCGGGTGCCGGCGATCTTCCTCGCCGTCGCGGCGTTCCTGCTCTACGTCGTGCTGGGCCGCATGGTCCAGCTGCAGCGCGAGCAGATCGCGGTGCTGCGGGCGCTGGGCTTCACCCGCGGCGAGATCGGCCGCCACATCCTGGCGACCGCCGCGGTGATCGTCGTCGGCGGCGGCGCGATCGGCGTCGCGCTGGGGGCGTGGCTGGGCGACGCGCTGATCGCCCTGTACCGGGAGTTCTTCCAGTTCCCGGGGCTGCGCTTCCGGCTCCAGGTCGACCTGGTGGTCGCCGCGCTGGCGGTGTGCGCCGCCGCCACCGCGGTGGGCGCCGGGGTCGCGGCGTGGCGCGCGGCGCGGATGCTCCCGGCCGAGGCCATGCGGCCGCCGGCGCCGGCGCACTACCGGCGCGGCATCCTCAGCCGGCTCGGCCTGGCCCGCCTGGCCGGGCCGCTGGGTCGCATGGTGGTCCGCGAGCTGGAGCGGCGGCCGATCGCCGCCGGCGTCACGGTGCTGGGCATCGCGTTCGCCGCCGCGGTGATCGTGGTCGGCCGGTTCTCGACCGACGCGCTCGACGATCTGCTCGACGTCCAGATGATGGGCACCAGCCGCTACGACGTCGGCGTGACCCTGGCCCGGCCGGTGCCGCGCGGCGAGCTGGCGTGGTTCCGCGACGCGCCCGGCGTGCTCGACGCCGAGCCGCTGCGGGTCGTGCCGGCGCGCCTGGTCGCCGGGGCCCGCCACCGCGACGTGCCGCTGACCGGCATCCCGGCGGGCGCGCGGCTGCGCCGGGTCCTGGACGGCGCCGGCCACCCGGTGGCGGTGCCGCCGCGCGGCGTCATGCTGAGCGCGCTGCTCGCCGACCGCCTCGGGGTCGGGGTCGGCGACGTCCTGCGCATCGAGCGCCGCGACGGCGACCACGGCGTCCACGCGCTCGAGGTCACCGCGCTGGTCGACGACCGGCTCGGCCTCAACGCCTACGTCGACCTCGACGCCCTGGCCGCGCTGCTCGGCGAGGAGCCGGTGATGTCGATGGTGCTGCTCACCGTCGATCCGGCGGCGCGCGACCGCCTGATCGCGGCGCTGGGCCGGGTCCCCGCGGTGGTCGGCGTCGTCGAGACCGCCGCGGTGCGCGACACGTTCCTGGCGCAGAGCGGCAAGAGCATGACGATGATGACGCTGATCGTCAGCATCTTCGGCGGCATCATCGCGATCGGCGTCATCTACAACACCGCGCGGGTGGCGCTGAGCGAGCGCGCGCGGTCGCTGGTGACCCTGCGGGTGCTCGGCTACACGCGGCGCGAGGTCGCGACCGTGCTGCTCGGCCAGCTCGCGGCCCAGGTCGCGGTGGCGGCGCCGCTCGGCCTGGGCCTGGGCTGGGTCCTGGTCGACGCGATGATGCGCACCGCCAACCCCGAGGACTACCGGTTCGCGATCGTCGTCGCGCCGGCCACGTACGGCTTCGCGACGCTGCTGATCACCGGCGCCGCGCTGGCCACGGCGCTGGTCGTGCGCCGCAAGCTCGACCGGATCGACCTGATCGCGGCGCTGGACGCCCGAGACTAGGAGGAGGCCGCCATGAAGTGGATGAAGCGCGTCGTGCTCGCCCTGCTGCTGGTCGGCATCGCCGTCCTCCTGGTGTGGTCGATGCTGCCGCGACCGGTGCCGGTCGAGGTCACGACGGTCAAGCGGGGCCTGTTGCGGGTCACCGTCGACGAGGACGGCCGGGCCCGGGTCGAGGACCGGTACGTCGTCACCGCGCCGCTGGCCGGGACGCTGGCGCGGATCGAGCTGCGCGCCGGCGACGCCGTCGCCGCCGGCGACGTCGTCGCGCGGATCGCGCCGCTGCCGGCGCCGCTGCTCGACGCCCGCAGCCGCGTCGAGCTGACCGGCCGGGTCGGCGTCGCCCGCGCCCAGCGCCGCCAGGCCGACGCCACCGTCGCGCGCGCCGAGACCGCGGCGGCGTTCGCCGAGCGCGAGGTCACCCGCATCCGCGGCCTGGTCCAGCACGACGCGATCTCGCCGGTCGAGCTCGAGCGCGCCCAGCTCGCCGCCGAGGTCGCCGCCCGCGACGTCGAGTCGGCGCGGTTCGCCGCCACGGTCGCCGCGCACGAGCTGACCACCGCCGAGGCCGCGGCGGCGCGCCTGGCCGGCGGCGCCGCCACGGGCGCCGTCGAGGACGTCGACCTGCGCGCGCCGGTGTCGGGCCGGGTCCTGCGCCGGCTGACCGAGAGCGAGGGCGTCGTCGGGCCGGGCACGCCGCTGCTCGAGCTCGGCGATCCGTCGCGCCTGGAGATCGTCGTCGACGTCCTGACCGCCGACGCCGTCGCGATCCGGCCCGGCGCGCCGGCGACGATCGAGCGCTGGGGCGGGGCGCCGCTGACCGGCAAGGTCCGCACCGTCGAGCCGTCGGCGACGACCCGGGTGTCGGCGCTCGGCGTCGAGGAGCAGCGGGTCGACGTCATCGTCGATCTCGTCGACCCGCCCGCGGCGTGGTCGGCGCTCGGCGACGGCTGGCGGGTCGAGGCCCGGATCGTCACCGCCGAGGTCCCCGACGCGCTGATCGTGCCGATCGGCGCGCTGTTCCGCGACGGCGAGGCCGGCTGGGCCGCCTACGTCGCCGACGGCGACCGCGCCCGGCTGCGCCACGTCGAGCTCGGCGCGCGCGCCTCCGGCGAGGCCGCGGTCACCGCCGGCCTGTCCGAGGGCGATCGCCTGATCCTCCACCCCGGCGAGCGGGTGAAGGACGGCGTCGCGATCGCGGCGCGGCGTGGCCGGGAATAGCGGCCGGTCGGCTACGGTTGCGGGCCGGAGGCAACGTGAACAAGCGATGGTTCGCAGTCGGGGCGGCCGTGGCGCTCGCCATGGTCGTGGGTTTCTTCCTGTGGTCGCGCGGACGTGGCGGCGGTGGCGCGGGCGATCGCCCGGCCGCGGCGCGCGACGCCGGCGCCGGCAGGTCGATCGATGTCAACCGATCCGCCGCGGCGGGGATCGAAGGGGTCGTCGTCGACGTCGCCGGCAAGCCGGTGGCGGGGGCCATCGTGCGCGCGGTGCGCGACGGCCGCCGCGGCGAGGACGACGTCCCGGCGCCGGCGCGCGCCGGCGCCGACGGCCGCTTCGCGCTCGAGGTCACCGCCGGGGCCTACCTGCTCACCGCCGCGGCCGCGGGCCACGCCCCGGCGAGGCCCGCGTCGCGGTCCGCGCCGGCGAGCGCGCCCACGCCGAGCTCCGGCTCGGCCCCGGCGGCGTGGTCGTGCGCGGCACCGTCAGCGACGCCACCGGCGGCACGATCGACGGCGCGCTGATCGTGCTCGCGCCCGAGGAGGGCATCCTGCGCGCCGACGGCCGCCGCGCCGTCGCCGCGGTCACCGGCGCCGACGGCGCGTTCGCGGTCGGCGTCGTGCCCGGGCGCTACCGGCTCACCGCGTCGCACCCCGAGTACGTCGACGACGTCCGCAGCCTCGAGATCGGGCCGGGCGGCGCCACCGTCGACGTCGCGCTGGTCCCCGGCGGCGTCGTCGAGGGCACCGTGCGCGACCGCGCCAGCGGCGCGCCGGTCGCCGGCGCCTGGGTCGGCTACAGCCGCGAGGTCGTGCGCGCCGGCCCTATGGCGGCGCTGCGGCCGAGGCCCGCGGCCGCGGCGAGGTCGTCGCCGGCGCCGACGGCGGCTTCCGGATCGCCGGCCTCGGCGCCGGCCGCATCGTCCTGACCGCCACCACCGACGACGATCGCGCCAGCGACGAGCCGGCCGAGGTCCTGCTCGGGGTCGCCGAGACCGCCACCGGCGTCGACGTCTTCGTCGGCCCGGCGCTGTCGATCGCCGGCCGCGTCGTCGACGACGCCGGCGCGCCGGTGCCCGGCGCCGAGGTCTCGCTCGAGGCGCGCGGCGAGGCCCGCATGATCGAGGCCGACGCCGCCGGGGCGTTCGTCGCGCGCGGCCTGCAGCCGGGCCGGTTCGCGCTGGTGGCGTCGAGCGACGACGCGCTGCCCGGCGAGCCGGCGTCGGTCGAGCTGGTCGACCGGCCGGTCGACGCCGTCACGCTGACCGTGCGCCGCGGCGCGTTCGTCACCGGCCGCGTCGATCCGGCGGGGCCGGCCGAGGTCTTCGTCCGGCCGCCGGACGACGACGACGCGCCGTCGCCGCTCGGCGCCGGCATGTTCCGCCTCGCGATGGGCGGGCCGCGGGCCCGGACCGCGCCTGACGGCACCTTCCGGCTCGGGCCGTTCGAGCCCGGCAAGGTCGAGCTCGGCGCCCGCGCCGCCGACGGCCGCCGCGGCGAGCTCGACGTCGACGTCGCCGCGACCGGCAAGGACGGCGTCGTCATCCCGCTCGAGGCCCGCGGCCGCATCGCCGGCCGCGTCGTCAGCCGCGCCGGCGCGCCGGTGCCGGGCGCGGTCGTGTCGCTCAAGCGCGCGGCCGGCAGCTCGCGGACGCTGGTGGTCAACGGCGTCGACATGGACGCCGACCGGGCGCCGTGCGACGACGACGGCTACTTCGCGATCGCCGGCCTCGACGCCGGCACCTGGGAGCTGCGCGTGCTCGACGCCCGTGGCGGCGCGGTCGCGTTCGATCGCGGCAAGGGCGGCGACGCCGACGCGCCCGAGCGCGTCGAGCTCGCCGGCGGCCAGGCGAAGGACGGCGTCACGCTCACCGTCGCGGTCAACGACGGCGTCATCCGCGGCGTCGTGGTCGGGCCCGATGGCCAGCCGGTCGCCGATGCCTGGGTCACGGTCGAGGCCGCGGGGCTGGGCATCCCGGGCTGCCCGGCGGGCGGCTGCCGACCTGGTGGCGGCGCCGCCGGCGGCGGCCCTGGCCCGGCGGCCCCGGCGGCCCTGGCGGCCCGGCGGCCCCGACGACCCGACGACGACGGCCCCGGCGGCGGCGGTCCAGGCGGCGAGCCGCGCCGGGTGATGGTGGCCGAGGTCGTCCTCGACGACGGCGCCGGCAGCCGCGCCGGCGAGATCCCGCCGGTCCTCACCGGCGCCGACGGTCGCTTCGAGGTCGGCGGCCTGCGCCACGGCCACTACCGGGTCGGCGCCGAGGGCCTGCGCGGCGGCGCCCGCGGCGCGGTCGCCGACGTCGAGACCGGCAGCGACGTCACCGTGAAGCTGGTGACGCTGTCGGTGCTGCGCGGCACGGTCACGCTCGGCGGCGCGCCGGTGGCCGACTACGCGGTGACCGTCGAGGGGCCGACCCGCAAGCAGCAGACCGTGCACGCCGCCGACGGCGCGTTCACGATGCGCGGGCTCGATCCCGGCACCTACCAGGTCGAGGCCAAGGCGCGCGAGGCGTCGGGCGCCGCGACCGCCACGATCGAGGCCGGCAAGGAGGCCACCGTCGCGATCGAGCTGCACGCCGACGGCAAGGTCACCGGCAAGGTCGTCGACGCCGCCGGCGCGCCGATGGCCGGGCTGATGGTGATCGTCACGCCGCGCCAGGCGCCGGGTGAGACGATGATCTCGCTCGACGAGCCGCCGCCCCAGACCGGCGCGGACGGCGCCTTCGTCGTGACCTCCAAGGCCGGGCCGCGCACGCTGCTGGTGCTGGGCCCGCAGGGGCCGGCGGTGCGCCAGGACCTCGACGTCGAGGACGGCAAGACCGTCGACCTCGGCACGCTGACCGCGCAGGCGCCGGGCGCCGAGCCGTAGCCGGGGCGCGGCGTCGCGGCCGGCTACGCCGCGGCGCCGAGCTCGTCGAGGCCGCGGATCAGCGCCGGCCGCACGCCGAAGCGCGCCAGCACCGCGTCGAGGCGGGCCTGGGCGCCGCGGTCGAAGCGCGCGACCCGCCGGCCCAGGATCAGCTCGTTCTTGAGCGAGTGCTCCCAGCCGGCGAGCTCGGTCACCGTGACCTGGTAGCCGCGGGCCTCGAGCGCGAGGGCGCGGATCACGTTGGTCAGGTGCGATCCGAGCTCGCGGCGGTGCCACGGGTGCGCGCACAGCGCCGCGGCGGCGTCGTCGTCGGGGCGGTGGGCGGCGAGCTGGCGCGCGACCTCGGCCTGGCAGCACGGCACCACCGCGACGTGATCGGCGCCGCGCCGGATCGCGAGCAGCAGCGTGTCGTCGGTGGCGGTGTCGCACGCGTGCAGCGCGGTGACCAGGTGGACCCGGTCCGGCACCGGCGCGGTGGCGATGTCGCCGGCGACGAAGCGCATCGTCGGGTGGCCGAGCCGGCGCGCGCGATCCTCGGCGGCGGCGACCAGCTCGGCGCGGGCCTCGATCGACCACACCGCGCCGCGCCCGGCCGGCCCCAGCACGGTCTCCTGCAGCAGGAACCCCAGGTAGCTCTTGCCGGCGCCGGCGTCGACGACGATCGGCTCGGGGTGGCGGGCCAGGACGTCGTCGAGGGCGGGCGTCAGCAGGCCGAGCAGGTGGCGGATCTGCTTCACCTTGCGGCGGCTGTCGGCGTTGAGGTCGCCGCCGCGGGTCAGCAGGTGCAGATCCTGGAGCAGCTCGATCGACACGCCCGGCCACAGCTCGGCGGCGACGTCGGCCCGGTCGACCTTCTTGCGCATCGCGCGCACCATAGCGCAGGCGCGATGGCGCCGCCGTCAGCAGCCGGGCTCGTCGTAGCCGTCGTCGACCTCGTGGGCGTGGTCCTCGACCGGGCCCAGCGTGAAGTCGACGCCGGCGGCGTCGAGCTCGACCGCGCCGGCGCGCACCTGCAGCCGGTCGAGGGTGCCGGCCTCCATCAGCGCGGCGATCGCCGGATCGAAGTCCCAGGCGTCGGCGCCGCCGGCGGCGGGGGCGTCGTCGTCCGCGATCGCGGTCGGCCCCAGCCACCACAGCGCGGCGCCGACGACGCGGCCGCCGGCGCCGGTCTCGAGCCGCAGCTCGTGGCGCTCGCCGGCCAGCTCGAGCTCGAGCACGACGCCGCCGTCGAGCGCGACCACGTCGGCGATCGCGTCGGCGTCGATCACGACCTCCGCGGCCAGCTCGCGGGCGTCGAGGCCGCGCGCGGTCAGCTCCAGCCGCGGCCCGGAGTGCGCCGGCGCGACGGGCGCGTCCGGCGCGGTCAGCAGCTGCACGAGGGTGACGATGAAGGGCAGGGGGAGCGACAGCATGGCCCCCGGTACTGCGACCGCCGGGCCAGCTGCGCGGGTGAACAGTCCCGCCGGGTTGCGGCCGCGCGGCCCGGGCCGCGTGGCCGCCGGCCCACGTCAGCGCGTCAGGCGGCCCGCGCCAGGGACGCGCCGGCGCCGTCGACCAGCGAGGCCCGCGCCGCCTGCTTGGCGCGGTGGGCGCGGGTCTTGACCGTCGCCAGGCTCAGGCCGAGCCGGTCGGCGATCTCGGTCTCGGTGTAGCCCTCGAGGTAGCGCATCCAGAAGATCGACACGTACTTGGTGCCCAGGGCGGCGACCCCGGCGGCGACCCGCTGGATCAGCTCGCCGCCGGCGGTGACGCCCTCGGGCGAGGCGTGGGGATCGGGGCGGCTGTCGAGCAGGCTCTCGCCGTCGTCGTCGGGGGCGCGGCTGGACGGCACCTCGCGGCCGATGCGCCGCTGGCGCCGCAGCCACATCAGCGAGGTGGTGGCGGCGACCCGGTACAGCCAGGTCGAGAACTGGGCGTCGCCGCGGAACGAGTCGCGATGGCGGTGCGCCAGCAGCAACGCCTCCTGGGTGACGTCCGCGGCGGCCTCCTCGTCCTTGACGTACTTCATGGCGATCGAGAACACGTACGAGCGAATCTGGGGGCTGCTCAGATCGTGACCGAGATGCGCAGAAGCTGCGTTGGGCATCGAGACCTCCGGTGGGTGATGGCCCCTTCTTACGCAACCGCCATTCCAGGTTCGAAGACTAATGGTTTCAGTCATATAGGGGTCCAGCGACCGCCGTGACCGTCCATCTCGCTGGAAATCGTCCACGACTCTGGACGCAGGACTTTCGGGTTTTCGACCCCTGGATCGACGTGGATCCGGGCATCTAGACGCTGTCCAGGCGGCTGGACGGTCGGCGCTCCAGGGTGTAGACGAGATCCATGCCCCGCGTCCTGGTGGTCGACGACGACCCGGTCGCCGTGCGGAGGATCCAGGATCTCCTGCGGGGCGAGGGTGCGTTCGAGACCGTGGGCGCGACCTCGGTGGCCGAGGCCGTCGAGCGCGCCGCCGGGGCCGAGGTCGCGCTGGTCGGGCTGCGGGTCGCGGGGCCCGGCGTCGACGACGGCCTGGCGCTGATCGCGGCGCTGCAGCGGACCGATCCGCTGCTCGAGGCGGTGGTCACGACGTCGGCGGCGGACGTCGACGGCTCCGAGCGGGCCCGGGCCGCGGTCGGCCCGGTGCGCCACGTCCTGCGCTCGGTCGAGGCCGACGAGCTGGCGCCGCGGGTCCACGCCCTGGCCGAGCGGCGCCGGCTGCGCCGCCAGATCGCGGACCTCGAGGGCCAGCTCGCGACCCGCGATCAGGCGCTGGTCGCCGAGCGCAGCCAGCTGCAGCGCGCCAGCGCCGAGCTGGCGGCGACCCATGGCTCGCTGGCCACCGCCACCGAGCGCCTGGTCCACGCCGAGCAGCTCGCCGCGGTCGGCCGCGTCGTCACCGGCATCGCCCACGAGCTCACCGAGCAGCTCGCGCTCATCAACTACGCCGAGGCGCTCAAGAGCAAGGTCGCGCGCGACCCCGAGCTGGTCGAGCTCGCCGACGTGATCGTCCGGGCCCAGAAGCGGCTGGCCGCGATGGTCGACGAGATCCGCGACTTCGCCGCCGCCGGCGACGATCGCCGCGGCCTGTCGCGCCAGCCCTCGGACCTGGCCGCGGTCGTCGACGAGGCGCTGGCGATCATCGGCTACGACCGCGACGTCCGGCGCCGCCGCCTGGTCCGGCAGTGGCAGGCGCGGCCGATCGTCGAGCTCGACCACGACAAGTTCTCGCAGGTCGTCGTCAACCTGGTGTCGAACGCGGCGCTCGCGACCCGGCCCGGCGACGAGGTGACGCTGCGGATCGACGTCGACGACGATCGCGCCCGGCTGGTCGTCGTCGATCGCGGCGTCGGCATGCCGCCCGAGGTCCTGGCCCGGCTCGGCGAGCCGTTCTTCACGACCCGCGGCGATCGCGGCTCCGGCCTGGGCGTCGGCATCTGCATGCGCATCGTCGAGGGCCACGGCGGCACGCTGCGCTTCACCTCCGCCGAGGGCGAGGGCACGACCGCGACCGTGACGCTGCCGCTGATCACCGCCGAGGGCGGCATATGACCGCGCCGGCGCCCGGGCCGGTGCGCCAGGTGCTGGTCGTCGACGTCGAGCCCCACATCCCGCGGCTGGTGGCGCTGCTGCTCGGCGACGGCTACCACGTCGACGGCGCCGGCACCTCGGAGGCGGCGTTCGAGCGCCTGCACGCGACCCCCTACGACGCCGTCCTGCTCGAGATCGATCCGCGCGGCTACGACGGCGAGCCCGACGACGCCGACGCCCCCGGGCTGGCGGTGCTGCGCCGCCTGCGCAAGCAGGCCCCCGAGCTGGCGGTGCTGGTGTTCACGTCGCAGCCGACGGTGCAGGCCACGGTGGCGGCGATGCGGGCCGGCGCCTTCGACGTCCTGCGCAAGACCGCGGGCGCCGACGAGCTGCGCGCCGCGATCAACCGCGCCGTCGAGCACGGCAACCTGGCCCGCGAGGTCCGGCGCCTGCGCAGCGAGGTCGAGCGGGCCCGCGGCCTCGGCGAGATCGTCGGCGAGTCGCCGCCGATGAAGCAGCTGCTGGCGCTGGTCGAGCGGGTCGCCAGCTCCGACGCCACCGTGCTGATCGTCGGCGAGAGCGGCACCGGCAAGGAGCTGCTGGCGCGCACGCTGCACCGCATCGGGCCCCGCGCCGACGCCCCGATGGTCGCGTTCGACTGCTCGGCGCTGGCGCCGAGCCTGCTCGAGGCCGAGCTGTTCGGCCACGAGAAGGGCGCCTTCACCGGCGCGGCCCGGGCCCGGCGCGGCCTGTTCCGCGAGGCCCACGGCGGCACGATCTTCCTCGACGAGATCGGCGACATCGGGGCGCCGGTGCAGAACAAGCTGCTGCGCGTGCTGCAGGAGCGCGAGATCAAGCCGGTCGGCGCCGACCGCCACGTCAAGATCGACGTCCGCGTGATCGCCGCGACCAACAAGGACCTCAAGCAGCTGGTCGCGCGCGGCGAGTTCCGCGAGGACCTGTACTGGCGGCTCGCGGTGGTGCCCATCCAGGTGCCGCCGCTGCGCGAGCGCAAGGAGGACATCCCGCTGCTGGCCGCGCACATCCTGGCCCGGCGCCGCGGCGCCGCCAAGACCTTCGCCGGCGGCGAGGCCCGGTACCCGACGTCGGTGACGCCGGGCGCGCTGGTCCGGCTGTGCGGCTACCACTGGCCCGGCAACATCCGCGAGCTCGAGAACGTGCTGTCGCGCGCCGCGATCCTGTGCGACGGCGAGAAGATCCGCGCCGACGACCTCGACCTCGTCGGCCTGCCGGGCGCCCAGCCGGGCGCGCCGGATCCCGCCGGCGCCGCGCCGCCGCGGGCCGGCGGGTTCGATCTCGGCGGGCTCGGCGACGGCCGCGGCCTCAAGGCGGTGGTCGACGGCGCGGTCCGCGAGGTCGAGCGCACCGCGATCGAGTACGCGCTGGCACAGGAGGGCGGGTCGCCGGCGCGCGCGGCCCGGCTGCTCGGCATCAGCCGGGCCAGCATCTACAACAAGATCAAGGAGCTCGGGGTCCGGCACGGCGCCGAGGGCGCGGCCGGCGGCGGCCGCGGCGGAGGCGGCGAGGGATGAGCACCCGCTGGCTGCGCGTCGCCGACGTCGCCGCGGTCCCGCGCGACGGGGTCGTGCCGGTCGACCTCGACGGTCGTCCGGCGATCCTGTACCGCGCCGGCGACCGCTGGTTCTGCGCCCAGCGCCGCTGCCCGCACGCCGACTTCGACCTCGCCGAGGGCTTCGTGTCGCGCGGCTATCTGGTGTGCCCGCTGCACCTGTGGCGGTTCGCGGTCGACACCGGGATCCACGAGCTGTCGCCCGGGGTGTGCCTCGCGATGTACGCGGTGCGCATCGAAGGGCAGGATGTCTGGGTCGATCCGACGCCCCGCCGCAACTGCACCCCGTTCGATCAGTATGCTCAGCTCGAGGCCGACCTCGAGGACACCCGCGTCGGCAAGGCCGTGCCCGGCTCCGAGCCCGACCCCGCCGACCCCGACCTCGACCCCGCGCCTGGCCCCGACCCCGATCCCGCCCGCGATCCCGATCCCGAAGGAAGGAACCGCCCGTGAACCCGATCCCGTACCCCGCCGCGCCCACGGTCAGCCTGATCGAGGGTGACGGCATCGGCCCCGAGATCTCCGCCGCCACCCGCCGCGTCGTCGAGGCCGCCGGCGGCCGCATCGCCTGGGAGCCCGTGCTCGCCGGCATGACCGCCGCCGAGCAGCTCAACGATCCGCTGCCGCCGGCGACGCTCGAGTCGATCAAGAAGAACCAGCTGGCGCTCAAGGGGCCGCTCGGCACGCCGATCGGCGGCGGCTTCCGCTCGGTCAACGTCACGCTGCGCCAGACCTTCGACCTCTACGCCAACGTCCGCCCGGCGCTGACCATCCCTGGCGTGCCGTCGCGGTTCGCCGGCGTCGACATCGTCATGGTCCGCGAGAACACCGAGGATCTGTACGCGGGCGTCGAGCACTACGTCGACCCGCGCCGCAACGCCGCCGAGTCGATCTGCATCATCACGCGGTTCGGCTCGGAGCGCGTCATCACCTACGCGTTCGAGTACGCGCGCCGCCACGGCCGCAAGAAGGTCACGCTGGTCCACAAGGCCAACATCCTCAAGATGACCAACGGCCTGTTCCTCGACGTCGGCCGCGAGGTCGCGCAGCGCTACCCGGAGATCGTCTTCGACGACCTGATCGTCGACGCCACCGCGATGAAGCTGGTGATCGCGCCCGAGCGCTTCGACGTCATCGTCACGATGAACCTGTTCGGCGACATCCTCTCGGATCTGACCGCCGGGCTGATCGGCGGCCTCGGCGTCGCCCCGGCCGCCAACATCGGCGACGGCGGCTGCGCCATCTTCGAGGCCGTGCACGGCACCGCGCCCGACATCGCGGGCCAGGGCATCGCCAACCCGACCGGCCTGATGCTGTCGGCGGTGATGCTGCTCGAGCACGTCGGCCAGGACGAGGCGGCGGCGCGGATGCGCCGCGGCATCCACACCGCGCTGGCCAACCCCGAGACCCGCACCGGCGATCTCGGCGGCAAGACCAACACCGCCGGCTACGCCGACGCGATCGTCCGCGCGATCACGTCGTAGCGCCGGCGCGCCCCCCGGCGCGCCGCCACGGGCGGCCTCAGATCAGGCAGGTCGACAGGCTGACGAACTCGCGATACGCGCGCTCGACCAGCAGGATCGGCACGTAGCCGAGGGCGGCGGCGCACTCGCCGAGCCGGACGCCGGGGTTGCGATCCTGCATCTGCAGCGACTTGAGCAGCTGGACGCGGTCGAGGACGCCGCGCTCGACCAGGTACTCGCCGAACGGCAGCTCGGCGAGGCCGTCCTCCACCACCTCGATCCCCGAGCTCGAGTACTCGAAGTAGTGGTTGATATCCCGGTGGTTGGCTGCCTTGTGATGGGACGCCTGCATCGAGAGTGCCTCCATGGCGGCGGACAAGAGCAGCTTCCGTACCATCGGCCGAGCTGTCTCGTTCCGCGCACTTGGGTGCGGCGCGGGGTGAACACGAGCTCGACGGTGGCAGCTGGGGTGGCCGGCCGGGTGGCAGGCCCGTGCGCCATGGGGATCGCGTCGGCGGCGGCGCCGGCGAGGTTGCACACCGCGGTGGGCGATCGATTCCCGTGCGCCGGTCGTCGCGTTGCTGCGTTGTCGTCGCGTGCGCCGTCCTTGCTGACATGCTTTCCCTCACGATGGTGTCGATGACCTCGCCGCTCCCGCCCGCTGGCCGCTCCCTGATCCCCGCCGTCGCGCTCGCCGCGGCGCTGTGCGCCTGCCGCAGCGACCCGCAGCCGCGCGCCGCGGCCCCGCACCGCGAGGCCGCGGTGGCGGCCCCGGCCGGGGACGCCGGCGCCGCCGCGGCGCCAGGGGCCGCGACCGACGGCGCGCCGGTGGCCGCCGAGCCCGAGCTGCCGGCGCCGTCGGAGACCCTCGGCGCGGTGCCCGACGACGTCGCGGCCGCCGTCCAGCTCGCCGAGGTCGCCGACGGCCTGGCCCGCCCGGTGCTCGTCACGTTCGCGCCCGGCGACGCGCGCCGCCGCCTGTTCGTGGTCGAGCAGGTCGGGCGCATCCGCTGGATCGAGGGCGGGGCGCTGGCCGCGGGCACGTTCCTCGACGTCCGCAAGCAGGTGTCGCGCGACAACGAGCAGGGCCTGCTCGGGCTCGCCTTCGATCCCGCGTTCGCCGACACCGGCCGGCTGTTCGTCTACTACACCGACAAGCAGGGCGACGCCCACGTCGACGGCTACCGGGTCGACGCCCACGACCCCGACCGCGTCGACGTCACGACCCGGCGCGAGCTGTTCCAGATCGATCAGCCGTACAGCAACCACAACGGCGGCAACCTCGCGTTCGGCCCCGACGGCAAGCTCTACCTCGGGCTCGGCGACGGCGGCTCCGCCGGCGATCCTCGCAAGGCCGGCCAGGATCCCGACAACCGGCTGGCCAAGCTGCTGCGCTTCGACGTCGACGCCGCGACCCCGACCGCCGAGATCGTCGCGATGGGCCTGCGCAACCCGTGGCGCTTCGACTTCGATCCCGCGACCGGCGACCTCTACATCGGCGACGTCGGCCAGGACCGCTGGGAGCAGCTCTACGCGGTCGCCGCGGGCACGATCGACGACCGCAACTTCGGCTGGAGCGTCGCCGAGGGCCGACACTGCTACGGCGCCCGCCGCTGCGACCTCGCCGGCTTCACCGCGCCGGTCACCGACTACCCGCACGGCGACGGCTGCTCGGTCACCGGCGGCGTGGTCTACCGCGGCGCCGCGCTGCCCGCGCTGGCCGGCGTCTACTTCTACGCCGACTACTGCATGGGCTGGATCCGCAGCTTCCGGTGGCGCCCCGACGGTATCCGCCAGCACTGGGACTGGCGCCCGGCGCTCGATCCCGACGCCCAGATCACGCAGGTGTCGTCGTTCGGCCGCGACGCCGACGGCGAGATCTACGTGGTGTCGCTGTCGGGCACGATCTGGAAGCTGGCGCCGCGGTAGCCGCGACCGGGCGCGACGGCGCCACCCTCCGCCGCGCCGGGGGCCCGGCGCGGGGCAGGACGAGCGGGTCGCTCGGTGACCGGGTGCTCGACCTGGAGTGTTCGTCCACGCTCCCGACCGCGAGCTCAGCTCGGCAGGCGGTCGGCGGCGCGGTCGGCGGTCGCGGTCGGCGGCGGCGGCATCGGCGGCACCGACTCGCCGGCGGGCGGCGGCTCGCCCAGCGCGACCTCGAGGGCGTCGTCGATGCGGGTCATGAACCGCAGGTCGAGCTCCTCCTTGACCTCCGCCGGGATGTCGAGCGTGTCCTTGCGGTTGCGCTCCGGCAGGAAGACCACCTTGATGCCGGCGCGGTGGGCGGCCAGCACCTTCTCCTTGATGCCGCCGACCGGCATGGCGCGGCCGCGCAGGTCGGTCTCGCCGGTGATCGCGACGTCGTTGCGGATCGGCCGGCCGGTCAGGGCCGAGACGATCGCGCAGGTCAGCGCGACGCCCGCCGACGGGCCGTCCTTCTTGACCCCGCCCTGGGGCAGGTGGACGTGGATGTCCGAGCCCAGGATGCGATCGTGGTCGATGCCGAGGCGGGCCGCGTTCGACCGCACCCACGTCATCGCCGCCGCCGCGCTCTCGCGCATGACGTCGCCGAGCTGGCCGGTCAGGCGCAGGTCGCCGGAGGCGCGGTTGCTGGGCAGGACCCGGACCTCGATGAACATGACGTCGCCGCCGGTCGGCGTCCACGCCAGGCCGGTGACGACGCCGACCTGGGGCCGGCGCTCGGCGACGTCGCTCTCGAACTTCTGCGGGCCCAGGATCTCGGTGAGCCGCGCCGCGTCGATCCGCACCGGATCGCTGCGGTCGGTGCCGTGGCGCTCGGCGATGTCGACCGCCGCCGACCGGCACAGGCCGGCCAGCTCGCGCTCGAGGTTGCGGACGCCGGCCTCGCGGGTCCAGCCGTGGATCACCGCGGTGATGATCTCGTCGTCGATCTCGAGCTGATCCTTGGCGATGCCGTGCTCGGCGAGCTGCTTGGGCAGCAGGTGGAGCCGGGCGATCGCCAGCTTCTCGCGGGCGGTGTAGCCCGGGATCTCGATCATCTCCATGCGGTCGAACAGCGGGCCCGGGATCGAGTCGATCTGGTTGGCGGTGGCGATGAACATCACCTTCGACAGGTCGACCGGCACCTCGACGTAGTGATCGACGAAGTCGCTGTTCTGCTCGGGGTCGAGGACCTCGAGCAGCGCGGCCGCGGGATCGCCGCGCATGTCCGACGCCAGCTTGTCGATCTCGTCGAGGATGAACACCGGGTTCATCGAGCCGGCCTTCTTGAGGCTGGAGATGATCCGGCCCGGCAGCGCGCCGATGTAGGTGCGGCGGTGGCCGCGGATCTCGGCCTCGTCGCGGACGCCGCCGAGCGAGGCGCGGATGTACTTGCGGCCCAGCGCGGCCGCGACCGAGCGGCCCAGCGAGGTCTTGCCGACGCCGGGCGGGCCGACCAGCAGCAGGATCGGGCCGTGCTTGTCGGGCGCCAGCTTGCGCACCGCGATGAACTCGAGGATCCGCTTCTTGACCTTCTCGAGGCCGGCGTGCTCGGCCTCGAGGATCGCCCGCGCGGCGGCGACGTCGAGGGTGTCGTCGGTCTGGATGCCCCACGGGATCTCGGTGAGGTTCTCGACGTAGGTGCGCGCGATCGTGTACTCGGGCGACGCCGACTGCATCTGGCTCATCCGGCTCAGCTGCTTGCGCGCCGCGGCGCGCACCTCGTCGGGCATCTTCGACTCGTCGACCTTGTCGCGGAGCTCGTCGAGCTCGGCGTTCTCGTCGGCCTCGCCGAGCTCCTCCTGGATCTGGCGCATGCGATCGCGCAGCACCTTCTCGCGGTGGTGGCGGGCGCTCTCGCCCTCGAGCTGGGCGCCGATGTCGGCGGACAGCTTGAGCACGGTGGCGCGGCGCTCGAGCTGCGGCAGGATGCGCTCGAGGCGATCGGCGGGGTCGGCCTGGATCAGCAGCTGGACCAGGTCGTCGCGCTCGAGCTCGAGGAACGGCACCGCGGCGTCGACGATCGCGTCGGGGTCGGTCATCGCGCGGAGCTGGGCCGGGCTGGGCGCCTGCTCGCGCATCCGCGCCTTGTCGTCCTTGGGCCGCTCGCCACCCTTCTTCTTGTCCTTGTCGCCCTCGCGCTCCTCGGGCGCGGCCTGGGCGTCGGCGACCACCGCGGCGAGGTACTCGCGGGCGGTGCGGATCAGGCCCGACAGCTGCTCGGGCCGGGCCTTGGTGTCGCGGGCCAGCGGCGACACGGTGGCGATCAGGAACGGATCGCTGGCGACGACGGCGTCGACCCGGACCCGCTCCTTGAACTTCATGACCGCGGTGAACCGCCCGGGCGAGTGCTTGACCACCTGGACCAGCTCGGCGAGCACGCCGACCTCGAGCAGGTCGCGGTGCTGCGGCTCGCGGATCGACGGGTTGATCTGCGGCACGACGACGATCAGGTTGTCGTCCCGCGACGCGGCCTCGATCGCGCGCACGGAGGCCTCGCGGCCGATCTCGAGCGGCGCGGTGTGACCGGGCAGCTGGACCTCGGTCCGCAGGGGCAGGACCGGGTACTGGCCGGAGGGAGGGGATGCGGTGTGCTGGCTCATGGCAGGACCTTCGAGGACCGTAGTACGAGGAGGTGACGTCGAAAAGGGACCGCGCCCAGATCAGGCGGTCAGCGGGCCTTCTTCTTGAGACGCTCCAGGTGCTGGCTCAGGTCCACGAGCTTGCGACGCGCCTCGTCGTCGAGGTCGCCGGGCACGTCGATCTGGATCGTGACGTAGTGATCGCCGCCGTCTCCGGTGGGTCCGACCACGCCCTTGCCGCGCAGCCGCAGCTTCTTGCCGCTCGACGTCCCGGGCGGGACCTTGACGCTGGCGGTGCCGGTGAGCGTCGCGACCGTGCGGACCGTGCCGAGGATGGCGTCGGCGAACGGCAGGCGCAGCTCGGAGTGGACGTCGAGGCCGCGGATCGTGAGCCAGGTGCCGTCGGCGGCGCGCACCTTGGTCTCGGTGGGCGTCGGCTCGGCCGCGGCCGCGGCGTGACGCGCGGCGCGCCGCGCGGGCCGCGGTGGCCGTGGCCGCCGCCGCGGTGGCGGCGGGCCTCGGCGAACGGCCCCCAGTCGTCGTCGACCTCGACGTGGACGCCGCCGCCGCCGGGCCGGCCGCCGGGCGCGCTGGCGAACAGCTGGCTGAACAGGTCGGAGAGGTCCCACACCTGCGGTCCGTGCCCACCCGGCGCGCCGGCGCCGAACGGCACGCCGCCGCCGCGGAACCCGCCCGCGGCGACCTGCGCGCGCACCAGGTCGTACTGGTTGCGCTTGGCCGGGTCCGAGAGGATCTCGTAGGCCGTGCTGATCTCCTTGAAGCGGGCCTCCTTGGCCTTGTCGCCGCCGGTCGAGTCGGGGTGGTACTGCTTGGCCAGCTTGCGGTACGCCTTCTTGATGTCGGCGGCGCTGGCCTTGGCGTCGACCCCGAGGACCTTGTACTGGTCGACGGTGGGGTCGAAGTCGATCGTCATGCGGCAGCTCCGCTGGCGCCCGCGGCGGCCTTGCTGAAGGTGAGCCGGTCCTCACCCGGCGCGACGTCGGCGAGGATCTTGTCGCCGGCGGCGAACGTGCCGGCGAGGATCTCGTTGGCGAGGGGATCGATCACGAGCTTCTGGATGGCGCGCTTGAGGGGCCGCGCGCCGTACACCGGATCGTAGCCCCGGTCGGCGACCAGCGCGACCGCCCGATCGGTCAGCTCGAGCTCGAGCTGGCGCTCGGCCAGCAGGTGGTCGTAGCGGGCCAGCTGGATGCGGACGATGCCGTCGAGCTGGGCCCGGCCCAGCGGCTCGAAGAAGATGATCTCGTCGATGCGGTTGAGCAGCTCGGGCCGGAAGGTCGCGCGCAGCTCCTCGAGCGCGGCGGCCTCCATGGCGTCGCGGTTGGTCTGGTCCATGCGGACCAGGTGCTGCGAGCCGACGTTCGAGGTCATGATCACGACCGCGTTGCGGAAGTCGACCGTGCGGCCCTGGCCGTCGGTGAGGCGGCCGTCGTCGAGGACCTGCAGCATCACGCTCCACACGTCGGGGTGCGCCTTCTCGATCTCGTCGAGCAGGACCACCGAGTACGGGTGGCGGCGGACCGCCTCGGTCAGCTGGCCGCCCTCGTCGTAGCCGACGTAGCCGGGCGGGGCGCCGACCAGGCGCGACACCGTGTGCTTCTCCTGGTACTCGCTCATGTCGATGCGGACCATCGCGTGCTCGTCGTCGAACAGGAAGTCGGCGAGCGAGCGGGCCAGCTCGGTCTTGCCGACGCCGGTCGGGCCGAGGAACAGGAACGAGCCGATCGGCCGGTTGGGATCCTGCAGGCCGGCGCGGGCCCGCCGCACCGCGGCGGCGACCGCGGTGACCGCGGCGTCCTGGCCGACGACGCGCAGCTTGAGCCGGTCCTCCATGTGGCCGAGGCGATCGAGCTCGCCCTCGAGCATGCGCTCGACCGGGATGCCGGTCCACTTGGCGACCACCGCGGCGATGTCGTCCTCGGTGACCTCCTCGCGCAGGAACCCGCCGGCGGCCTGGATCTGATCGAGCTCGGCCGACTCGGCCGCGATCTGCTTCTCCATCGTCGGCACGGTGCCGAAGCGCAGCTCCGAGGCGCGGGCGAAGTCGCCGGCGCGGGTCAGCTTCTCGAGCTCGGTGCGGGCGTGCTCGAGCTGCTCCTTGGTGGCGCGCAGCTTCTGGATCAGCTCGCGCTCGCGCTGCCACTGGGTCTTCATCGAGGTGATCTGCTCGCGCAGCTCGGCGATCTCGCGCTCGACCTCGGGCAGGCGCTGGCGCGACCGCTTGTCGCCCTCGCGCTCGAGCGCGACCTTCTCGATCTCGAGCGTCGTGGCGCGCCGCTCGAGGGTGTCGATCGGCGTCGGCACGCTCTCGATCTCCATCTTGAGCCGCGACGCGGCCTCGTCGACGAGGTCGATCGCCTTGTCGGGCAGCTGCCGGGCCGGGATGTAGCGGTGCGACAGCTTGGCGGCGGCGACCAGCGCGGCGTCGCGGATGCGGATGCCGTGGTGGACCTCGTACTTCTCCTTGAGGCCGCGCAGGATCGCGATCGTGTCGAGGACCGAGGGCTGCTCGACCATGACCGGCTGGAACCGGCGCTCGAGCGCCTTGTCCTTCTCGATGTGCTTGCGGTACTCGTCGAGCGTCGTCGCGCCGATGCAGCGCAGCTCGCCGCGGGCGAGCGCCGGCTTGAGCATGTTGGCGGCGTCCTGCGCGCCCTCGGCGGCGCCGGCGCCGACCAGCGTGTGCAGCTCGTCGATGAAGAGGATGACCTTGCCGTCGCTGGCGGCGATCTCCTTGAGGACGGCCTTGAGGCGGTCCTCGAACTCGCCGCGGTACTTGGCGCCGGCGACCAGCGCGCCGAGGTCGAGCGACAGCACGCGCTTGTCGCGCAGCGACTCGGGGACGTCGCCGCCGGCGATGCGGCCGGCGATGCCCTCGACGACGGCGGTCTTGCCGACGCCGGCCTCGCCGACCAGCACCGGGTTGTTCTTGGTGCGCCGGGCCAGGATCTGGATCGTCCGGCGGATCTCCTCGTCGCGGCCGATGACGGGGTCGAGCTTGCCCTGCTGGGCCAGCCGCGTGAGGTCGCGGGTGTAGCGGTCGAGGGCCTCGTACTTGGCCTCGGGATCCTTGTCGGTGACCCGCTGGTTGCCACGCACCGCGACCAGGGCCTCGAGGATGGCGTCGTGGGTGGCGCCGCCGCCACGCAGCGCGTCGCCGGCCGCGCCCTTGGCCTCGGCCAGGGCGAGCAGGAAGTGCTCGGTGGACAGGAACTCGTCCTTGAGCTTCTCCGCCTCCTTGGCGGCCTGCTCCCACAGGTGCTTGAGCGCCTGCGAGATGCCGATGTCGAGGGCGGCGCCGTGGACCTTGGGCACCTTGTCGAGCGCCTTGGTCAGATCGGCGACCACGACGCGGGGATCGGCGCCGAGGCGGCCGAGGACGCGGGGGACCAGGCCACCTTCCTGCTCGATGAGGGCGATGAGGAGGTGCTCGGGAGTGACCTCGGCGTGGTGTCGCGTCATCGCGATATCGCGCGAAGTCGCGAGTCCTTCCTGGGCCTTGACCGTCAGGTTGTCGTAGCGCATGGCGAGACCGAACGTAATCACGCTGACGATCTGGTCAAGCGTGCCCGCGCCGGCGGAGCGGGGATCTTGTGCCGCACGCGCGTCCAACACCGCCGGCCGGAGACGCCAGAGCCATTGCCCTTTTGGGGGAGCCGGGACAGCTCCCCCGACGTTGGTCCGGAACCCAGAGACTTCAGAGCCATTGCCCTTTTGGGGAGCCGGGACAGCTCCCCCGACGTTGGTCCGGAACCCGGAGACTTCAGAGCCATTGTCCTTTGGGGGAGCCAGGACAGCTCCCCCGAGCCCCCATCCGGGAACCAGAAGTCGGCGGCACACCTATACGGTGGCACGGAGCTGGGCCTCGAGCTCGTCGACGAGGACGCGCACGCGGACGTCGTCGCGCTGCGACGCGTGGTAGAGCGCGTGCACCGGCAGGGTCGCGATCGGCGGGTCGTGCAGGCGCACCAGCGTGCCCTGCGCGCGGCCGGGCTCGCCCAGGAACGGCGGCAAGAGGCCCATCCCCGCGCCCCACGTGATGGCGTCGGCCACCGCGGTGATCGCGCGGGACCACGGTCGGTGCCGGGTGCCGGGCTGCCGGTCGTCCCGGTTCATCGAGGTCCACCACGTGCAACCGCGGGCCCAGGGCGGTCCCCACACGATGGCCAACCTGATCTCGCTCTGGGGTGGGCATCACGACGCGGTCCACACGGGTCGCCTGCGGATCGCGCGCGCCGCGTCGGGGGAGCCGACGTTCACCCACGCCGACGGGCGATCGGACGGGATGCCGACGACGAAGCCGACGCGACACCGGGCCGGACGATCGTCGGCCGTTCCGCCACGGTCCGGAGCGCAGGATGGCCCGCTCGGGGACGTCGAACAGGCCTTGCGCGGTCTGGGCTTCTCGGCCGCGAAGGCACGCGCGGCGGCGGCCGCGTGCGCCTCCCACATCGGGCAGCCGCTCGAGGACCTGGTACGGCGCGCGCTTCGCGCGGCGCACGAGCCGTGAGCCGCGCGGTGCATCGTCTGCCGTCGCCGATCTGACCGGCATTGGGGCTAGGGGACCGGGAACGCGGTCCTGCCCTCCAGGAACTCGAACACGCTGATGGCCACCGGGCGAGCCGCCACGGTGAGGTGCGGGAGCAGATCGGGCGGGAGCGCCTCGAGGATCCGGGCCAGCACGCGCTGGGGAGCCCGCGTGCGGATCTCGAACCGAGGGTCGGAGCCGCCGCGCGCGCCCTGCACGTGGCCCGTGTCGCCGATCAGCCGCTGGAACGTGTCGATCGGCCGCTGGAACGTGTCGATCAGGCTCTGGATCGTGTCGACGGTGGGCAGGCGCCGTGTGCCCGGGTGCGCGACGGTGAGGTGGCGCGCCTGCGGCGCAGACAGGCCGTCGAACGCGGCGACGACGACGTGCTCGCCGCCCGCGGGCGCCAGCCCCACGACGTCGTCGAGCGCGGTGAAGGCGTCGTCGGTCGCGGTCATCCACTCGATCGCGACCGCGCTGATGCGCACGAGCGTCGTGCCGTCGCCGCGACAGGGCTCGTCGAAGTAGGGATTGCACACCAGGTCCAGCGGCGGGTAGGCCGAGCGCAGGCGGTCCGCCTGGGCCTCCTCGACGTGGTCGCAGTAGCCACCGCGAACCGCCGGGGACAGGTCCCCGATGGAGCCGGCGTGCGCGCCCACCGCGCCGCCAGCCCACGCGCCGACCAGGGTGTCGCTCACGAGCATGCCGAGCAGCGTGCGACTCAGCGGCGCGTCCGGCGACGCGTAGGACGCGTCGTCGACGAAGCACCGTGGGTCATCGCTATCATCGACCCGCGTGAGGATGCGCCAGCACCCCTGGTTCTCGGTCCACACGCGGATGCGCCCGGCCTCGACCGAGAGCTCGGCGAGCAGGCGCGGGGTGTCCTGGCCGGGCCGGAGCCGCCGGCCGATCAGCTCGTACCACTCCGCGAGCGCTCCCGGCAGCGGTCTCGCCAGCCGAGCCACGGCGTGCGCGAGCTCGTGCGCGGTGTTGCCGTCGCCATCAGAGAGCGGGCGCAGATACCACCGCTCGACGAAGGCCCCGAGCGCACGCCACCGCTCCGACTCCAGCAGCTGACGACGTCGTGCGCTCAGCGCCATCTCGCGGGGACGTTACCAGGCCGTGAGCCCGGACGCTCCGGACGACCGTGGTCTCGGAGACGCCGGTCCGGAGTGGCTGACCGCGGTCTCGGAGACGTCGGTCAGCTCCAGGCCGGCAGGTGACCGTGGTCTCGGAGACGTCGGTCAGCTCCGGCCGGCCCGGGCGGCCCGGACGCTCCGGACGCTCCGACCGATCAGCCGCGCGTCAGCGCGGCGGGTTCGCGCCCCAGCGCAGGTGACCGTGGTCTCGGAGACGTCGGTCAGCTCCGGCCGGCCCAGGCGGCCCGGACGCTCCGGACGCTCCGACCGATCAGCCGCGCGTCAGCGCGGCGGGTCGCGCCCCACCGCCGCGGGCGCTCGCCAGAGATGGGGGGTGTGGGGGGAGCAGCGCTCCCCCCGCGCGTGAGCTCGCCCGTCTGCGGGCGAGCGGATCGCTCAGAACGGGAAGTCGCCGGCCTCGCGTCGCTTGATCAGCAGCTCGGCCTTGCGCTTCTCGATCGCGGTCTCGGGCTGCAGCTCGGGGATGATGTCGAGCGGCGCGTCCATGACGGTCTTGACCATCCGGTCGAACAGCGCGCCGTCCTGCTTCTTGGGCGCGTAGTTCTCGGCGACCAGGTTGTAGGTCGCCAGGTAGTCGGGCGCGGTCTTGATCGACGCCTGGAAGTGCTCCCAGCTCTTGTCGAGGTCGCCGCCGGCGAAGCTCGGCGCGATCGCGTAGAACGCGCCCCAGTAGCGGTCCGGCGCGCCGTAGAAGTAGGTCGGGTCGAGGTCGGTGACCCGGCTCATGATCGACACGATCCGGTCCTTGTACTTGAGCACGACCGTGATGTCCTGGGCGTTGCCCCACTTGCCCAGGTTGGTCGCGTACCAGTACATCAGCCCGACGCCCTGGCGATCGATCAGCGCGACCGCGTCCTTCATGTCGACGCCGCTGGCCAGGCGCTGCTCGAACTCCGGCGACAGCGCCGACAGGCCGCGCGACGCGTAGTCGAAGCCCTTCTTGTGGGTGGCCAGGAACTCGTCGAGCTTGGCGTCCTTCTCGAAGAACAGCCAGCCGTCGGCGAGCAGGTAGCAGCCGTGGGACAGCTTGTCGTAGGTCTGCCAGTCGTCGTCACGCAGCGCGATCGCCGCCTCCCACTTCTGGATCGCGAGCTCGAGCTGGGCGCGATCGCCGCGCTGGGCCCAGGCGGCGTCGCCCTCGGCGACCAGCTGGTCGTGCTGCTGCTGGCTGGTGGCGTCGACCGACGCGCGGTGGATGCCGGTCGCCGAGCTGCCGCTGGTCGCCGGACACCCGGCCACCAGCGGCGCGACGAGCGTGACGGCGGCGAGCGGCGTGACCGTGGCGCCGAGGGCGACGGCCGTGGCGGCGACACGGTGACGGAAGCGAGCGAGCATCGGAACCCCCCAAGGTTGCGTGGACGGCCGGATGATGCCGGCCGGCGCGCGCGGGCGTCAAGCGCCGGTGAGCGCCGTCGCGATCGCGTCGGCGTGCTCCTCGTCGACGAGCTCGGCGACCTCGTCGATGACGGCGAGGACGCCGGGGCCCTGGCCCTTGCGGGCCAGCTCGCGCAGCGCGGTGGCGCAGGCGTCGAGGGTCAGCTCGCGATGGCGCTCGTCGATCTCGGTGAGCGCGACCGCGACCGCGACCGCGGCGCCGTCGCCGAGGTGCGCGGCGATGCTGGCGGCGAGGTTCATCGCGCCCGACGCGCTCGCCGCGATCAGCGCGCGGCCCAGCGTCGCCGGGTCGGTGGCGTCGCCGAGCAGCTCGCCGCGCTGGGCCAGGTCGGTCGCGACGTCGAGCAGCAGCGGCGGCTCGTCGGCGTGCCAGTAGACGTCGATCAGCCGGCGCAGCGTCGGGACGTGGCCGGGGTCGAGATCCGAGGCGCGCAGGAACTCGTCGTCGGCGGCCTCGACGTCGCCCTGGCGCAGGTGCAGCTCGCCGAGCCGCCACACCAGCTCGGCCTTGCGCTCGGGGGCGTCCGCGAGGGCGGCCAGCGCCCGCAGCGCGCGCGCCGCCGCGGCGGTCTGGCCCGACGCGCCGTGCAGCTCGGCCAGCGCGCTGAGCGCGCGCTGGTTGTACGGATCGTCGGCGACGACCTGGTCGTAGCAGAGCGCGGCGGCGCCGGCCTCGCCGGCCATGCGCTGCAGGTCGGCGAGCTCGAGGCGGGCCTCGGTGAGCGCGGCGGTGTCGTCGGGCGCGATCCGCTCGATCGCGGCGCGCGCCGCCAGCACCGCGGCGGCGTAGTCGCCGGTGCGGACGCCGAGCTTGATCACCGAGGCCAGGGCGTCGCGGGTGACGGCGTCGCCGATGGCCTGGCGGGCGTGGGCGATGGCCTCGGCGTCGCGGCCCTGGGCCTCGGCGATCTGGGCGCGGCGCATCGCCAGCGCCTCGCGCGGCAGCGACGACCGGTGGGGCTGGACCCGCGCGTACAGGGCGTCGGCGCGCGGCCAGTCCTTGGCGTCGAACGCCAGCGCGGCGCGGGCCTCGAGCGCGCCCGGGTGGTCGCGGTCGGCGTCGAGCGCGCGATCGTAGGCGGCGCCGGCGGCGGCGAGGTCGTGGCGGTGCAGCTGGTGGACCCGGCCGATCTCGAACCACAGCGTCGCGCGCTCGGCGGGATCGGCGATCGCCATGGCGTGGGCGGTGAGCAGCGCCGTCAGCATCGGCCAGTCGTGGTCGGCCTCGGCCCGCGACGCCAGGTGGCGGAACGCCAGGCCGCTGCCAGGGTCGAGATCGAGCAGGTGCTGGGCGTGGCGGTCGGCGGCGCCGCCGTCGTCGCGACGCTGGGCGTCGATCAGCGCGGCCTCGAACGCCGCGACCCGCTCGTCGCGATCGCCGGCGGCGGCGCGCGCCGGGCGCTCGTCGGCGGGGGCCAGCCGCGTCGCCTCGGCGCGGGCCTCGCGCATGACGTCGTCGTCGCCGGCGGCCTCGGCGGCCAGCGACGCGGTCTCGGCCAGCCGCCGGGCCTCGGCGGCGTCGCCCGCGCGATCGGCGGCGGCGGCGGCGCGCAGCAAGAGGCGGGCGCGCTCCTCGGGGCGGCCGACCGCGGCGGCGCGCTCGAACAGCACGGCGGCGTCGGCGAGGCGGCCGTCGCGCTCGTAGATCATCGCCAGCGGACGGGGCGCCGCCGGGATGTCGGGGTCGAGGCGGAGCGCCTCCTCGAGGTTGACCCGGGCCTGCTCGGGCTCGAGCAGCTTCTCGGCGAACACCAGCGCCAGCTCGAGGTGCAGCGCGCCGCGATCGCGCGGCGCCGAGGTCGCCGCGATCTCGCGGTAGAGCAGCTGCGCGGCCAGCGCCCACTCGCCGCGCGCCATCGCCACCGAGCGCAGCGCGTGCGCGATCTCGGGGTCGTCGGGGGCGCAGGCGTGGGCCTCGCGCAGGCACCGGTAGGTCTCGGCCTCGCGGTGCAGGGTGTCGCGGTACAGCCGGGCCCGGCGGTGCCACAGCGCGGCCCGCGCGATCCGGTCGGTGGTGGCGACGATGCGGCGGCCGAGCAGCTCGGTCAGGCCGTCCCAGTCGCCGCGGGCCTCGAGCGCGGCCTCGTCGTCGTCGGGCGCGGCGGCGGTGGCCTCGGCCTGGCGCGGCGTCACCACGGCGGTGCCGGCGTCGGCCTTGCCGTGGACCGGCACCGGCTTGATGGTCGGTGCCGCGACCTCGACGATGGGGTGCTCGCCGGTGATCGCCTCGGGATCGGCGAGGCGGACGTCGCCGGCGCGGTCGAGGGCGTGCTCGCCGGTGGGCGCGGCGACCTCGGGGATCTCGGGGATCGCGGGGAGGTCGACG
Organism: Kofleriaceae bacterium; assembly: GCA_020633495.1. Taxonomy (GTDB): domain Bacteria; phylum Myxococcota_A; class Polyangia; order Haliangiales; family Haliangiaceae; genus WYBA01. Next base: position 34,244 of record JACKDR010000019.1, read on the forward strand.
GCGGCGGCGGCCGGCGCGGTGGCGGCGGCCGGGGCCTCGGCCTCGGACGCGGCCTCGTCGGGCGCGGCGTCGTCGGCGACGACCGCGGCGGGCGCCTCGGCGGTCGTGGCCTCGGTGGTCACGGCCTCGGCCTCCACGGCGTCGGCGACCGCGTCGGCGACCACCGCCTCGCCGGCCTCGGCCCCGGTCGCCCCGGTGGCGGCCTCGGCGGGCGCGGTCGCGCCGTCGCGCAGGCCGGCGTCGGTGGGCGCGCCGTCGACCGACAGCCCGCCCGGCGCGCCGTTGACGATCGCCTCGGTGATCCCGGTGGCGACGGCCTCCATCATGTCGGTCAGGGTCTGCGCCACCGCCGCCATGACCTCGTCGTGGGTGGTGTCGGGCGGCGGCGCGACCGCCGCCATCGGCTGGGTCACGGCGTGGGGCGGCGCGGTCGCGCCGCGGGCCCGGCCGATCTCCCCCGACACGACCTCGGGGTCGCGGCCGAGGGCGTCGAGCCGGCTCTTGATCCAGCCGCGATCGCCCGCCGGCAGCGTCGTGGTCGACAGCGCGCGCTCGTACAGGGCGCGGGCGCCGGCCAGATCGTCGTCGACGACCAGCGCGTTGGCCAGCGGCAGCCAGACCTCGACCAGATCGGGATCGGCGGCGTGGGCGGCGGCGAAGCACTCGCTCGACCGCCGCGGGTCCTTGAAGACGTCGCGGTGCAGGACGCCGAGCCGCAGCCAGGCCCGGGCCGCCACCGTGCCGGTGGCGCTGCGCGCGGTCCGCTCGCACGCGTCCGAGAGCCGGACGAAGTCGCCGCTGCGCTCGAGCGCGACCGTCAGCTCGTCGAGCAGGTCGGGATCGGCGGGGGCCAGGGCGTGGGCCCGGACCAGCGCGTCGGCGGCGATGTCGTCGCCGAGGTGGGTGCGCGCGGCGCCGGCCGCGGCCCGGTACAGCGCGACCGCGACGTCGCCGGGGGCGCGCGCCGCCGCCGCGAACAGCGCGGTGACGAAGACGTCGGGGTTGGGCTCGGTGGCGGCGGCGAGCCGGGCCACCGCGGCGGCGATCTCGGGCAGCGTCGCGCCGCCGGCGGCGCGGGTCGCGAGGGCCTCGCCGATCAGCTCGGCGGCGGCGCGGTGCTCGCCGGCGGCGGCGACCCGCTCGGCCTCGGCCTCGAGGGGCGGCGGCGCGCTCGGCGGGGCCGAGCGCGGTGGCGGCGGTGGCGGCCGCGCTCGCGGTGGCGGCCGCGGCCAGCGCCTGGGGCCTCGGCGGCGGCGGCGGCCTGGTCGGCGCCGGCGGGCAGCTCCCAGGCGCCGTCGATGGCGTCGGCGGCGCCGTCGACGGCGTCGGCCCGGGCCATGGCGCGGGTCGCGGCGGCGGCGGCCTCGGCGGCGTCGAACATGACGGCGCTGCTCTCGGCGACCGCGACCGCGTCGACCGAGCGCGACGCGTCGCGCGCCGCGCTCGCCGGCGGCGGCGCGGCGGCGGCGGCCGGGGCCGTGGTCGCCGGTGGCGGGCGGCCGCGCCTGGCGCGCCCTCGGCCTCGAGCGCGCGCAGCCGGGCCTCGACCCGCGCCGCGGCGCCGGCGTCGACGACCTGATCGCGATACAGCGCCAGCGCCTCGGCGAGCCGGGCCCGGGCCTCGGTGGGCGGCGCCGCCGCGGCGGTGTGCTCGAGCGCGGCGGCGAGCTCGGCCTTGCGCTCGCGCTCGGTGTGGAGCGCGAACAGCAGCATCGCGCCGTCGTCGGACAGCTGGCCGGTGGCGCGCGCCTCCTCGAGCAGCGCGATCGCGTCGCGGTCGCGGCCCAGGCGGTGGTGCGCGGTCGCCATCGCGACCAGGTCGGTGGCGATGCGCCGCTCGGCCGCGATCGCCTCGTAGGCGTCGAGCGACTCGGCGAAGTCGCCGCGCGCGAAGGTCTCGGCGGCGAGCAGGCGCAGCGTCGCGTCGCGGCGCGCGCCCGGCTCGTGGGCGGCGGCGGCGGCGCGCATCGCGGCGCGCGCGCGCGCGGCACGTCGTCGAGCCGGTCGTAGCAGACGTCGGCGAGCTCGAGCAGGATCTCGGCGCGCCGCGGGCCGGGGCCGCGGCCGTCGGTGGTGGCGTCGGCGAGCCGCTGCAGGGCGTCGGCGTAGGGCTCGAACTCGCCGTGCTCGGCGAGGACGTCGACCAGCTCTCGCATCAGCTCGACGTCGCCGGGCTCGAGCTCGAGCGCCGCGGTGAGGTGGGCGGCGGCGACGTCGAGGTGGCCGGTGCGGCGGGCGTCGCCGGCCTGGCGCTGCAGCGCGCTGGCCCGGGCCTGCGGCGGCGGCGGCGACGACGTCGGCGACGACGCCCGCGCTGGCTCGCCGGTGAGCGCCGCGGTGGCGGCGCGCAGCTCGACGTCGCCGGGCACCAGCGCGCGGACCTCGTCGAGCGCGGCCCGCGCCCGCGCCGTCCACGCCGACGCCCACGCCTGGGCCGCGGCGTCGCCGGCGGCGCCGGCGATCAGCATCGCCAGCGCGGCGGCGGCGGCGTCGGCGCGGCCGCGCAGGACCTGCTGGGGGTCGTCGTCGGCGTCGCCGCCGAGGGCGCCGGCCAGCCGCTCGTAGGCGGCGGCCGCGGCCTCGCGATCGCCGTGGTGGTGGGCGTCGTCGGCGACCGCGCGCAGCGCCGGCCGGTAGTCGGGATCGAGGTCGAGGGCGCGCCGGTAGGCCTCGAGGGCGACGTCGGGGCGGCCGAGCTCGAGCTGGGTGGCGGCGAGCCGGGCCAGCAGCGCCTTCTGCTGCGCCGGGCGCCGCCCCGACGCCGCGATCTTGCGGCCCAGGATGACCGCGACGCGATCGAGGTTGCCGGCGGCGCGCTCGACCAGCTCGAGGGCGTCGAGCGCCGGGATGTGATCCTCGACCATGCGCAGCGCGCCCTCGAGGCAGCGCTGGGCGTCGTCGCCGCGGCCGCCGGCGCGCCGGTACAGCTCGGCGGCGCGGTACCAGGCGTCGGCGCGGACCGCGGCCGACATGCCGCTGACCGGATCGGCGGCGAAGGCCTCGAGCGAGGTCGCGGCGGCGACCAGGTCGCCGGCGCGCTCGCACAGCTCGGCGCGCAGGCGGTGGCCGGGGCCGCGCAGCTCCGCCGGCGTGGCGTCGTCGGCGAGCAGGGCCTCGAGCTCGGCCTGGGCGCGGTCGGGCTCGCCGCGCTTCGGCCGCGACCGCGAGGCGGTAGCGCAGGGTCGGCGCGTCGGCGCGGGTGCCGGCGACGTCGCCCAGCAGGGCGGCGGTGGCGCGGGCGACGTCGTCCCAGGCGCGCTGCCGCCACGCCGCCTCGGCGAGGGTCTCGAGGATGCAGCAGCGCAGCGGCGCGGCCAGGGCGTCGTCGAGCTCGTGGGCGGCGCGGCTGGCGTGCGGCAGCGCCGCCGCCGGCTCGTCTGCCTCGAGCCAGGCGGCCGCGGCGTCGATCTCGGCGGCGGCGCGCTCGCCCGGCTCGCCGTCGAGGCGCGCGCCGCGCCGCCAGCGCCTGAGCCCGGCCCCGCGGATCGCCGGCCTGCGCCAGGATCGTGGCCTGGACCAGCAGCGCGTCGGCGCGGGTGGCGTCGTCGAGGGCCTCGGGGGCCGCGGCGGCCAGCGCCAGCGCCTCGCCGACGTCGGCCAGCGCCGCGGTCGGGTCGGGCGGGGCCTCGTCGAGGCGCAGCCGGGCGCGCCGGACCAGCAGGCGCGCGCCTGCTCGCGCTCGGGCGGCCGGGTCGCGAGCACGGCGTCGAGCCAGCGGCGCTGGGCGCCGGCGTCGTCGCGGGCGCGGGCGAGCAGGGCGCGGGCGGCGTCGCGGGCGACCGCCGGGGCGCGGGGCGCGGCGAGGTCGTGGGCGCGCCGCAGGTCGGCGACGGCGCTGGCGTCGTCGCCGACGTCGTCGAGGAGGTGGGCGCGGTCGAGCGCGAGCGCGGCGGCGCGCTCGCGGAGGCGATCGGCGGCGTCGACGTCGCCGCCGACGTCACCGCCGCCGTCGTCGTCGGGCTGGCAGGCGCGGTCGGCGGCCGCGCACAGCGCCAGGATCGCGGCGTCGAGCTGGCGGCGGCGCTGGCGCGGTCGGCGTCGCGCGCGGCGAGCTCGGCGAGCAGCTGGTGGGCGTCGGCGGCGACGGCGGCGGGGCTGCGGCCGGCGTCGCCGAGGGCGGCGCGGGCGCCGGCGAGGTCGCCGGCCGCGGCGAGGGCGCGGCCGAGCTCCAGCGCGTCGGTGGCGGCGGCGGCGTCGCCGGTGGTGGCGCCGGCCAGGGCCAGGGCGCGCCGCCACAGCGCCGCCGCGCCGGCGGCGTCGCCGCGGCGGGCCTGGGCCCGGGCGCCGCCGCGGATCACCTCGAGCTCGCCGGCGTCGATCGTGAGGGCCTCGGTCCAGGCGGCGTCGGCGCCGTCGAGATCGCCGGCGCGGTCGAGCAGCTGGGCGCGCCGGGCCCAGGCCTGGGCCTCGCCGGCGCGGTCGCGACGGTCGCGGGCCAGGCGCGCGACCTCGCCCAGCGCGGCGGCGGCGGCGGCGGCATCGCCGTCGGCCTCGGCCAGCTCGGCGAGCGCCTGGTGGACCCGGGCGTCGTCGGGCGCGAGGTCGCGGGCGCGGTCGAGCTCGGCGCGGGCGCCGCGCGGGTCGCCGAGGTGGCGCGCCAGGACCTCGGCGAGCCGGACGTGATCGCGGGCGGCGCGGCTGCGGTCGGCGGTGCTGGCCAGGCGGGCCCGGTACAGCCGCGCCAGCTCCTGCCAGCGGCCCTCCTCGGCGTAGCGCTCGCCGAGCGCCTCGACCGCCTCGGCGTGGCCGGGGTGGTGGGTGAGCACCAGCTCGTACAGCCGGGTCGCCGCCGGCGGATCGAGGACGCGCAGCAGGCGCGCCGCGGTCAGCGCGGCCAGGGTCGCGGCCTCGTCGTCGCCGTCGTCGCCGCAGACCTCGGCCAGGTGGCCGAACTGGCGCGCGGCCTCGCGGGCGTCGCCCTTGGCCAGCGCGATCGAGCCCAGCGTCGCCAGCGCCGGGCCGTAGTCGGGCCACCGGCTCAGGGCCTGCCGGGCCAGCTCGACGCCGTCGACGAACCAGCTGGGCCGCGCCGCGGCGACCGCCAGGATGCGGGCCAGCAACACCGGCTGGTCGGGGCCGCCGGCGGCCAGCAGCGCGCGGTAGCCGCGCATCGCGTCGTCGAGCTGGCCGCGGCGCAGCAGCTCGTCGGCGGAGTGCATCGCATCGTGGGCGATGACCAGGCTGGTGGCGGCGGCGGCGATGGCGTCGTCGCTGCGCGGCGCCGGTCGCTGCCCGGCCGGCGCGTACGAGATGACGACGCCGCCGCGGGTGATCCGCGCGGTCACCAGCTCGACGCCGCTCGTCGACGGCAACCGCCAGCCGCGCGTCGGCAGCAGCCGCCACAGCAGCGCCGGCAGCGGCTGCAGCTCGACGTCGGCCAGGCCCCGGATCCGGGGCACCTCGGCGCCGCTCGGCTCGTCGCTGGCGCCGAGCAGCGTGGCGAGGATGCGGTGGGCCAGCACCGGGCCGGCGGTGGGCAGGTGGCCGTGCACGCGGACGTCCCCGGCCAGCGCGCGCACCGCGAGGCCGGACGGCGCCAGCAGGACCCGGAACGACACGTCGGCGGCGGCCAGGCCGTCGGCGACCCGCGCGGTGACCGACACCGCGCCGTCGGTGAGCCGGACGTGCAGGGCGGTCACGCCCTGCAGCGCCAGGGCGGCGGCGGCGAGCCCGACCCGCGCCTCGACCGCGCGCTGATCGACGCGCAGCGACGCCACCACCAGCTGGGTGCGGCGTCGCTGGTAGCGCTCGACGTCGCCGTCGACCTCGACGCTGTCGGGGATCTCGAGCTCGAGCCGATCGAGGTGGACCCAGTCCAGCACCGTCTGATCGGCGAGCACGAGCCGCCCGGTCCCTCCGGCCTGCTTGAGCTGGAAGGGCAGGCGCGCCGCGCTCGAGGCTGCGGTTCCCGTGGGCGTGGCCACCGAGGCAAAACTAGCACGGACGCGACGGCGCGAAGCGGCCGCCGGGACGGTCGGTGGTGTCGTCGGCGACGTCGTCGGCCGCGTCGTCCGCCGAAACGACGAAGGCCGCGTCCGCGGGCGCGGGCGCGGCCTCGATGCCGTCGGCTACCGGTGCGCGACGGGCGCGGCTACTGGATGCCGGCGCACGGGTCGTAGGGGATCTGGTGCACGGTCCCCTTGTCGTCGCGCTCCTGCAGCAGGTCCTTCTGGATGCGGATCTTGCCGGTCTCGCGCAGGACCTCGCACCGGTTCTTCAGCCACGCCGTCACGATCTCCTCGCCGCGCTCCTCGGCCAGCTGGGCGACCAGATCGTCGGCCTGGGTCGCGAACGCGGCGTCGTCGGGACGCTCGCGCTTGATCACCTGCGCGACCACGTAGGCGCTGCCGGTGCGGGTCTTGACCTGGTAGATGCGGTCGGCGAGGTTGCCGTCGTCGAGCTCGAACAGCGCCGCGATCAGCTCGGGCGACTCGCCGAGGCCGGTGACGTCCTTGCGGTCGCGCGGCATCGGGCCCAGCCGCGACACCATCGGCTTGGCGACCTCCTCGAACTTCGGCAGCACCTCGTCGCTGGCCTTCATCAGATCGCGGGGCGGCGCCGCCGGCTCGGCGGGCTTGGCCGCGACCGGCTCTTCGGTGACCGGCATCGGCGCGCCGGACGCGCCGCCGGCCTGGGCCTGCCACGACGCCGGGACGTCCGCGCTCTCCCGGATCAGGGCGCCGGAGCGGCCCTGCTGCTGGATCATCTGGCGGATCTGCTCCTTGACGTCCTCGCCCAGGTTGGGGTCGTCGAGCAGCTGCTGCAGGTCGAGCTGCTGCTCCGGGTTGACCCCCGGGCCCGGGGTCTCGGTCGCCGGCTCGAACATGTCGGCCAGGTTCTTGCCGGTGCCGGCGCGCGCCTCGTCGAGCGCCGCGACCGCGGCCCGCCGGGCCGCCTCGTCGGCGTAGGCGTCGAGCGCGAGGGTCGCGCCCAGCTCGGCGCGCACCTGGTCGAAGGTCAGGTCGCCCTCGCGGACGCCGTCGACCACCAGCAGGTAGTAGCCCTTGTCGGTCTCGACCACCGGCGACGGCGTGCCCTGGGTGTCGACGATCGGCTTGAGCGCGTCGGCGAGGGTCTGGCTGCCCAGGCCGGGGGCGTCGGGCAAGAGCCACCCGAGGTCGCCGCCGCGCGCCGCGATCGCGGCGTCGGCGTCGAGCGCCTTGGCGACGTCGGCGAACGACTTCTTGCCGGCGACGATGTCGGCGCGCGCGGCCTCGAGCTTGGCGCGGGCCGGGTCCGGCTTGGCTGGCGGCGGCGCTGGCTGGTCGGCGGCCGGGGCCTCGGCGGCGCCGTCGGCGGGGGTGGTGCCGTCGGCGGGCGGGGCGGCGCCGTCGGCGGGCGTGGCCGGCGGTGGCGTCGCGTCGACGGTCCGGGCCACGAACACCCGGCGGACCCGCACCTTCTTGGGGGTGCCGGTGTAGACCGTGCTCTTGTCGGCCTCGTAGCGGGCCTTGGCCTCGGCCTCGTGGCCGGCCAGCCACCGATCGACGTCGGCGTCGGTGAGGATCTCCTTGGCCTTGTAGGCCTCGACCGGGAACGCCACCGCGTCGATCGTGACGGTGTCGTGGGCGTGGTCGTACTGGGCGCGGGCCTCGTCGCGCGACGCCTGGCCGCCGCTGCGCAGGATCTCGCCCATCATCGCCGCCAGCACCTCGCGGCGCTGCTCGTGCTTGAAGCCGCCGATGGTCAGGCCGAAGCGGCCGACCAGGTTGCGCTCGAGCATCTTGTAGTTGAAGAACTCGCCGTCCTCGAAGTAGATCTGCTTGCCGTCGACCTTCTGGGTCAGGATCCAGATCTCGCCCTCCTTGATCTTCTCGTCGATCAGGGCGTCGTTGACGCGCAGGCCGCGGGCGTCGGCCTCCTGGGCCAGCAGCTCGCGGCGCAGCAGGCCGTCGAGGGCGGCGACCGTGCGCTGGCCGGTCCGGCCCTGGCCGCGCGTGTTGAACGCCCAGCGCCAGGTCGGCATGCCGTAGCTGGTGTCGCCGATCGACACCGTGAGCTGGGCTCCGCCTCCGGTGCACCCCTGGCGGCTACCGCCCGACTGGGGACCGAAGTTGATCACGAAGACCGCGATCAGGATGCCGAAGATGAGATAGAGGGCGACGGTCGCTCCGCGGCGACGTGTAGTTTCGAGCATGATGTTCTCGCGGCGGGGGTGCCGCTCCAAGGAGCGGGGCATCCTAGCGGCGGGGTAGGGGGGGTGCAAGCGCCCGCCCGGTCCGGATGGAGCCGACGGTACGGTTGTCTGCAAGGTGCTTGCGCCGGCTTCGACGCACGTGCTAATCCCGCCGGGCTCCAGCCAATCCGCCTGTCTGTATCGCCAGATACGCTGCCCGCCGCCCGCGTCTCAGGCCGGTCGGGCCCCGAACCAAAGGGGCACAACGCGCCATGCTCTTCGATTGGGTCTACGGAATGTTTTCCAACGACCTGGCCATCGACCTCGGGACGGCCACCACGCTGGCGTTCGTCAAGGGTCGTGGCATCGTCGCCAACGAACCCTCGGTGGTCGCGGTGCAGGCGCAGACCCAGGGCCCCAAGAAGGTCCTCGCGGTCGGCAAGGAAGCCAAGGAGATGCTGGGGCGCACCCCCGGCAACATCGTCGCGATCCGGCCCATGAAGGACGGCGTCATCGCCGACTTCGAGGTCACCGAGGCGATGCTCCGCTACTTCATCCAGAAGGCGCACCAGCGGCGCACGCTGGTCCGGCCCCGCGTCATCGTGTCGGTGCCGTCGGGCATCACCGAGGTCGAGAAGCGCGCCGTGCGTGACTCGGCGCTGGCGGCGTCGGCGCGCGAGGTCTACCTGATCGAGGAGCCCATGGCGGCGGCGATCGGCGGCGGCCTGCCGATCACCGAGCCGTGCGGCAACATGATCGTCGACATCGGCGGCGGCACCACCGAGGTCGCGGTGATCGCGCTGGCCGGCATCGTCCTGTCCAAGTCGATCCGCGTCGCCGGCGACAAGATGGACGAGGCGATCGTCCAGTACATCAAGCGCAAGTACAACCTGCTGATCGGCGAGCGCACCGCCGAGATCATCAAGAAGGAGATCGGCTCCGCCTACCCGCTGGAGGAGCCGCTCACCGTCGAGGTCAAGGGCCGCGACCTGGTCGCCGGCGTGCCCAAGACCCTGGCGGTCAACTCCGACGAGATCCGCGAGGCCCTGCAGGAGCCGGTCAACGCGATCGTCGACGCGGTCCGCTCGGTGCTCGAGCGCACCCCGCCGGAGCTGTCGGCCGACATCGTCGACAAGGGCATCGTCCTGTCGGGCGGCGGCAGCCAGCTCAAGAACCTCGACGTCCTGCTGCGCGAGGAGACCGGGCTGCCCGTGATGGTGTGCGAGAACCCGCAGCTGGCGGTCGTCCTCGGCACCGGCCGGGTCCTGGACGAGCTCGGCCTGCTCAGGGAGATCGCGCTCCAGTAGCGCGCGGTGGCCGCCTTGTCGATGTCGATGCTGCGTCGGCGCGTCGTCGACTGGGGCCTGGCCGCCCTGCTGCTGGTGGTGCCGCTGCTGGTCCTGCGGTCCAGCCTGCGCGCGCCGGAGAAGGTCTCGACCCTCGACGCCGCGGTGCTGCGGGTGTCGGCGCCGCTGCAGGCCGGCGTCAGCTGGGTCGTCGACGGCGTCGGCTCGCTGTGGTCGCGCTACGTCTGGCTGGTCGACGTCGAGGACGAGAACCGCGAGCTGCGCGACGACAACGAGCGGCTGCGCAAGGAGCTGGCGGCGATGACCCGGCGCGCGGTCGACGCCGAGGCGCTCGAGGACATGGTCGAGCTCAAGAAGCGGACCCCGGCCGACACCCTCGGCGCCCGGGTCATCGCGGCGTCGATGAGCCCGTACTACCGGGTCGTGCGCATCCGCATCGACCGCGGCGCGCCGGAGGTGGCGATCGGCATGCCGGTCATCACCTCGGCCGGCCTGGTCGGCCGGGTCGAGAAGATCTACGGCGGCCACGCCGACGTCATGCTCACGACCGACGCCCAGTCGGCGGTCGCGGTGGTGATCCGCCGCTCCGGCGCCCGCGGCGTGCTCAGCGGCACCGGCCAGCCCGACCGCTACGTGTGCAAGCTCGAGTGGCTCGAGCGGTCCAGCGATCCCGACGCCGAGGCGCCGGTCGAGGTCGGCGACATCGTCGAGACCTCGGGCCTGGGCGCCGCGTTCCCGGCCGGCATCACGGTCGGCCACGTGTCGCGCGTCGTCGACAAGGACTACGGCATGTTCCAGGAGGTCTACGTCGAGCCGGCCGTGGACTTCTCGCGGCTGCGCGGGGTCACCGTGCTGCTCGCGCCACCGCCGCCCCCGGATCCCGACGCCGAAAAGAAGCGAAAGTCGGAATCGGCGTTCGGGGTCAGGCCGTTCTAGGCCACGCCGTGCGCACCGCCACCTGCGCCCTGGTCGCGTACGCGATCCTCCTGGTCCTGGGCTCCCTGTGGATGACCCTGGGCCGGCTGCCGTGGATCTTCGGCGGCCTGGTCGAGTGGAAGCCCGAGGTCGCCGCGATCGCCGCCGCGTACCTGGGGCTGACCGCGCGGCGCAGCGTCGCCGGCGCGGTCGGCGCGTCGATCGTCGTCGGCTACCTGTCGGATCTCATCGGCGGCGCGCCGGTCGGGCTGTACGCGCTGATCAGCGGCGTCGTGTGCATCCTCGGCCACCTGGTCCACCGCCGCATCCTGGTCCGCGGCTGGGGCGTCACCGTCGGGTTCTCGTTCTTCGTCGGCCTGGCCACCGCGGTGATGGCGGTGATGCTGCGCGCGCTGTTCGCGCAGCCCCTGGGCGGCGTCGGCACCGAGCTGGCGCGGATGCTCACCTCGGGGCTGGCGACCGCGGCGATCGGGCCGCTGGTGCTGCGCCTGCTGCGTCGCATCGACGCCGCGTTCGCCCGCACCCACCGCGAGCGCGACGCCGCGCTCGAGGGGCTGGCGCCCTGATGCTGATGCCGACCGGCAGCGGCGGCAGCGGCGGCGGCGGGCCGTCGGGCGGGGTCGCGATCCCCGAGCTGGGGCGGCGCCTGCGCTGGGTCGCGCTGGCGATGATCCTGGCGTTCTGCGGCCTGATCGGCCGGCTGTGGCAGCTCCAGGTCGTGCGCGGCGATCGCTACTACGAGCGCACCGTGTCCAACGTGGTCCACGAGCGGTTCCTGCCGTCGATCCGCGGCAAGATCGTCGACCGCAACGGCGTGCCGCTGGCCGACAACCGCCCCGCGTTCAACATCTACGTCACGCCCAAGGAGTTCGGCGACCACCAGGCCGAGCTCGATCGCCTGCTCGGCCTGTCCGAGGAGGAGTCGGCCAAGGTCACCGAGCGGCTCGCCGCCGGCCAGAAGCGCAACCCGCGCCAGGCGGTGATGGTCCTCGAGGATCAGGGCGAGGATCGCGCGGCGCTGGTCCAGCAGGCCCGGTTCCGGCTCGCCGGCGTCGAGGTCCGCCACGAGCCGTACCGCCACTACCCGCAGGGCGAGCTGGCCGCGCACCTGGTCGGCTACATGACCCAGATGAACGAGCGCGAGCTCGACCGGCTGGCGCCGCTGGGCTACGACGCCAGCGAGCTGATCGGCCGCTACGGCCTCGAGTACGAGTTCGAGAACTACCTGCGCGGCAAGAAGGGCATCGAGCGGTTCGCGGTCGACGCCCGCGGCCAGCGCATCGACGACGAGGCCGCGGCCGGGCTGATCCAGGGCGAGCGGCTGATCGAGCCGGTCGCCGGCTACAACGTGGTCTCGACGATCGACGCCCGGCTGCAGCGGCTCGCCGAGCGCGCGGTCGCGCCGCACCGCGCCGCCGCGGTCGCGGTCGTCGAGGTCAAGACCGGGCGGATCCTGGCGCTGGTGTCGAAGCCGTCGTTCGACCCCAACGTCATGACCGGCCACCTGACCCGCGCCGAGGAGGCGCTGCTCAACAGCGACCCGCGCAAGCCGTTCACCGACAAGACGCTGGCCGCGCGCTACCCGCCGGGCTCGACCTACAAGTTCGTCACCGCGATCGCCGCGCTCGAGGACGGGCTCGGCGCCGAGGACGAGCAGATCGACTGCAAGGGCGCGATCGAGGTCTCGGGCACCCGGTTCCGCTGCACCGCGGCCCACGGCAAGCTCGACATGATCGGGGCGATCCAGCACTCGTGCAACGTCTACTTCTGGCAGCTGGCGCAGCGCATCGGCATGGACCGCATGGCGGCGGTCGCCGAGGCCTACGGCTTCGGCCGGCCGACCCAGCTCGGGCTCAACGGCGACTCCGGCGGCCGGGTCCCGACCAAGGCCTGGTACGAGCAGCACGGCCGCCACCGCATCGGCGACACGATCAACGCCGCGACCGGGCAGGGCGACGTCGAGGTCACGGTGCTGCAGATGACGATGGCCTACGCGGCGCTGGCCAACGGCGGCACCCGCTACGTGCCGCAGGTCGTCGATCGCGTCGAGGCCGCCGACGGCCACGTCGTCGTCCAGTACGAGCCGCGGGTCGCCGCCGAGATCGGCACGCCGCCCGAGGTCCTCGACGTCCTGCACCGCGGCATGTGGAAGGTCGTCAACGAGCGCGGCGGCACCGCCTTCGACCACGCCCACTCCGACGTCGTCGAGTTCGCCGGCAAGACCGGCACCGCCGAGGTCCGGACCCGCAAGAACAAGGACAAGCCCAAGGTCGAGCTCGAGGGCTGGCACCCGTCACGCAGCCACGCCTGGTTCGCCGGCTACGCGCCCGCCACCGATCCCGAGATCGCGATCGTCGTGCTGATCGAGCACGGCGGCCCGGGCGGCCGGGTCGCCGGCCCGGTGGCGCGCCAGATCCTCGAGGGCTGGTGGACCAAGATCCGCAACAACCCCGGCGGAGGCGACGCGCCGTGAGCCTGTGGAAGGGCTTCGGCGAGCTGCCGCGCAGCCAGGTCGGGGTCACCCGCTGGCAGCGCTTCCGCGCCAGCGTCGACGTGCCGCTGGTGATGATCATCGCGGTCATCTGCGGCGTCGGCCTGCTCAACCTCTACAGCGCCACCCACGGCACCCGCCACCACGCCAAGTTCGATCAGCAGGTCCAGTGGATCGTGATCGGCTCGATCGCCTTCGTGATCACGACGCTGATCGACTACCGCGCGCTGGTCCGGCTGGCGTGGATCGCGATCGGCGGCGCGATCACGCTGTTGCTGGTGGTGCGCCTGATCGGCGAGGCCGCCCACGCCAAGGGCAGCTACCGGTGGTTCAACCTCGGCGCCCTCGGCGGCCAGCCGTCGGAGGTCGCCAAGATCGCGGTGATCCTGCTGCTGGCCCGGCTGTTCCACGACGCCGAGGTCCACCGCCTGCGCTGGCAGGACGTCGCGCTGCGCTGCATCGCGCTGGTCGTGCCGGTGCTGCTGATCGCGATGCAGCCCGACCTCGGCACGTCGATCCTGCTGGTGCTGCTGATCCTGTCGGTGGGCTTCCTGTGCATGCCCAACCTGTGGCCGATGGTCTACGTGACCCTGGCCGGGCTCGCGACGGTGCCGATCGTCTGGGAGAACATGCACTGGTACCAGAAGCAGCGGGTGCTGGCGTTCCTCGACCCCGGCGCCGATCCGACCGGCGCCGGCTGGCACACCCGGCAGTCGATCTTCGCGGTCGGCTCGGGGAAGATCACCGGCAAGGGCTGGATGCACGGCACCCAGAACCAGTTCGACTTCCTGCCCGAGCACTGGACCGACTTCCCGTTCTCGGTGTGGGCCGAGGAGTGGGGCTTCGTCGGCTCGGTCGCGCTGCTCGCGGTGTTCGCGTTCCTGCTGGTGTGGATCCTCAACGTCGCGATGAGCGCCCGCGATCGCGCCGGCACGGTCATCTGCGTCGGCGTCGGCGCGATGACGTTCTGGCACGTCGTCGTCAACGTCGCGATGGTGCTGGGCATGGCGCCGGTGGTCGGCGTCACGCTGCCGTTCATCAGCTACGGCGGCTCGTCGCTCTTGACGTTCTTCGTCGCGATGGGCCTGGTGGCGTCGGTGTCGCTGCGCAAGCACGGCTACTAGGAGCGTGCCGCGGAGACCCGCCGGCGCGAGCGGTGGGGCGACCGCGGGCCGCCGGCCCGGGGCTGCCGCGAGCGAGGGGGGCGACCTCCGGCTCAGACAGTCCTCGCGGTGACGAGCGCGCGGGCGGCGAGGCGGGCGCGGGCGGCGGCGGCTACGGCGACGCCGGGGTCGACTCGCCGCCGAGCTTGCCCTTGCACATGTTGCCGACGATCTGCTTGATCGTCCGCGCGCGGTCCTCGCACAGCGCCAGCAGATCGGGCTGGGCCTCGTCGGGGATCACGCCGCCGACCTCGACCTGGGCCCGGGCCGCGTACACCTGCTCGAGCTTGGGCACGTACATGCCGGCCTGGCTGCACTCGTCGAAGCGCGCCATCTCGGCGACGAAGTCGCCGCACAGCTCCTCGAAGACCATGCCGCTGGGCGCCTCGACCTTGGCCGGCGCCGCCATCTCGCCGCCGAACTTGGTGACCAGCGCCGCCAGCTCGGTGTCCCACGGCAGCCGCACGGCCGCCGGCAGGCGCGCCAGGCACCGCTCGTACGTGAACTTCTCGGTCGGGTGCTTGCCGATGCAGTCGAGCACCGCCTTGGGCCAGTCGGTCTTGGCGCAGGCGGCGCCGAACGCGGCCTTGACCGCGGTCTGGAAGCCCTCGCGCTTGTCGGCGGGCACCTTGAAGCCGTCGGCGACCAGCGCGAAGCCGGGGCCGTAGTAGTCGGCGACGGTCGCGCAGTCGGCGTCGTCGGCGATCTTGGGCAGCGGCGCCGGCGGGACCATCGGGTCCGGGGCCGGCGGCGTCGCGGTGCCGGTGCCGGTGCCGGGGCCGGTCGAGGCCGCGGAGCCGCCGCCGGGCGCGGCGTCCGCCGGCGCGGGCGCCTTCTTGGTGCCGCTCGACGACTTGCAGGCGCAGAGCAACAGGGCGGGGAGCAGGACCCTTCGCAGCATGGCGGTAGTGCTACAAGGCCGCCGCGGCCCGCGCAAGGGGCAAGCCCGGGTCGCGACCCGCGGGGCCGCTCAGCAGCCCATCGTCGCCATCGCCTGGCCGAGGGCCTTCTCGGCCTGGTCGCAGGCGCTCTTGACCTGCTGGACCGTCTCCGGCGACGACGCGCCCATCTGGTCGAAGCCGGCGCGCATCTGGGTCATGGCGTCCTGCAGGGCCTGCTTGGTCTCGGCCGGGACGCCGGGGCACGCGGCGTAGCGCGCGATGGCCTGGGCGTAGCTCTGGCACGCCTGCTCGAACAGCGACGCCCCGGTCGACGCGCCCGGCGGCGCCTCGGGCGTCTGCGGCGGCGGTGGCGGCGGCGGCGGCGGCGGCGCCGTCGGTGGTGACATCATCGCCCGGGTCAGCTCCTCGAGCAGCGGCTTGATGCGCTGGCCGATGCGATCGCCGAGGTCGCGCGGGAACACCTTCTCGCACCGCGACATGTCGCGGCTCGAGGTCGCGCCGGTGATGCACCGCTTGGCCTCCTCGGGCCACAGGTCGGAGACGCACGAGTCGGCGAGCGCGGCCTCGAGCTTGGGCCGCAACGCCTCGACGCGCGCCGGATCGCCGCCCTGGCCCAGCTCCTGGAGCAGGACCCGGGTCACGGTGGCGGCGGCGACCTGGCAGCCGTCGCCGTCGGCGACCAGCTCCTCGAGCAGCGGCCGCGGGCACTTGGCGACGTCGTAGCGGCTCTGCGCCTTGACGATGCACGCGCCCTCGTCGACGGTGAGCTTCGCCGCCTGGCACTGCGCGGTCAGCTCGCCGACCACCTTGGCGCGCTCGTCGCGCGGCGCGTAGTTGCCGAGCCGGTACGACGCCAGCTTCTCGGCGACCGGCGCGCAGTCGGCGGGCGGCGGCCGCACGCACACCTCGGACATGCACTGCAGGCCGTCGTCGCAGGTGCCGTTGCCGTAGCAGGCGCCGCGCTCCTTGCCCTGACCCGTCGCGCCGTCGCCGCCGGCCTTGTTGCAGGCCACCAGCAGCACGCACGCCAGCACGAACGAACCTCGGCTCATCGGAATCCCCCTGATGCGACCCTCGCGGCGACCACCGCGCGGCGACCCGGTCGCGATGGTACCGCAACAGGGTCGATCGGCGGGGGCACGCGGGTAGGACACCCGCGGCCCCGGTGGAGCTTGGATCCGACGTGCCGGAGGTAGCGCGGGCGCCGCGGGACGCGGCGCGCCCGGCTACATGTGCTTGGTCAGCTCGGCTTCCAGCTTGCTGCGCGGCACCGCGCCGACCACCTGGCCGACGACCTTGCCGCCCTTGAAGATCAAGAGGGTGGGGATCGACCGGATCCCGTAGTTCTGGGGCACCACCTGGTGGTGATCCACATCCATCTTGCCGACCCGGAGCTTGCCCTTGTACTGCTCGGCCAGGGCGTCGACCATCGGCGCGATCTGACGGCACGGGCCGCACCAGACCGCCCAGAAGTCGACCAGGGTGGGGAGCTCCGACTTGATGACCTCGGCCTCGAAGTTCTGGTCGGTGAGCTCGAGGATGTTCTCGTTTGCCATGATGCCTC
Organism: Kofleriaceae bacterium; assembly: GCA_020633495.1. Lineage (GTDB taxonomy): Bacteria > Myxococcota_A > Polyangia > Haliangiales > Haliangiaceae > WYBA01. The sequence continues at coordinate 50,723 of JACKDR010000019.1, forward strand.
CGCGGCGGGGCCGCGTCCCTTATGTAACCTCCGGCGCCCGGACCGGCAAGAGCCCCTGCCCGGAGTGCTGGTACGCCCGCCAACGGTGCTAGGATCGCCACTCCATGGCGCGGCTCTTCATCTCGGGCACCAAGCTCGAGTCCCTGTCGGCGGCCAACAAGGTCACGATCGACGGCGATCTCATGGAGCTCACCGAGCTCGGGCGGACGTTCCGGATCCAGCCCGCGGTGCGCTTCCTGCGGGTCGCCGGCGGTGATCCCGATCCGCACGAGCTGGTCGGCCTGGTCAAGACCGAGGAAGATCTCGCGGGCATGGGCGCCGATCACATGGCGACCTCGGTGATCTACGTCGACACCGCCTACGAGGTCCAGCCCGGCTTCCTCGGCGATCCGCTGCCAGGGTGATCGCGATGGCCGGGATGTCGATGATGCTCGACGAGGCGGTCGCCGCGGCGCCCGCCGAGATCGCCCGGGTGCTGTCGGTGCCGCCGTCGCCGGCGTTCTGGGCCGCGGTGCTGCTGTACGGCGCCGCCGCGACCGGCTTCCTGATCTCGTTCCTCGCCGGCAAGCCGGCGGCCGGCCGCGCGGCCCGGGCGCTGTTCCTGCTGGCGTTCGTGTGCCACGGCGTCGACATCGGCTGGCGCGGCGTCCTGCGCGTCCACCCCGGCGCGTCGGTGCGCGAGGCCCTCGGCTTCCTCGCCTGGGTCGCCGCCGGCGGCTACCTCGCGACCACGGTCCGCTACCGCGCCGACCTCGGCGGCATCGTCGCGGCGCCGCTGACCGTCGCGGTGCTGGCGGCGGCGCGGCTGTCGCCGCCGGGCCAGGCCCAGGCCGGCCTGACCTCGCTGGGCCGCGTCCACATCGTCATGGCGGTGGTCGGCGTCGCGCTGTTCGCGGTCGCCACCGTGATCGCGATCGTCTACGTCCTCGAGGATCGCAGCCTCAAGGGCAAGAAGTTCGACGCGCTGACCTTCAAGCGCGGCGGCGCGCCGCTCGACGGCCTCGACGCGCTGTCGCACCGGCTGGTGCTGGCGGGCTTCCCGATCTTCACGGTCGCGGTCGTGCTCGGCATGGTCTGGGTGTCGCAGCGCGGCTCGACGATGGAGCGCCCCGAGTACCCGTTCGCGCTGGTGTCGTGGGGCGCGTTCGGCGCGATGCTGGTGACCCGCGTGCTCTACGGCTGGCGCGGCCGCCGCTCGGCGTGGCTGACGCTGATCGGCTTCGCCGCCGCGGTCACGGTGCTGGTGATCTACTTCCTGCGTCGGAGCTTCGGCGGGTGAGCCGGCTGTTCGTCGTCGGCATCTCGTGGCGCACCGCGCCGGTCGCGATCCGCGAGCGCCTGGCGTTCCGCGAGGACGAGATCGAGGGCGCGCTCGACACCCTGCGCGGCGGCGCCGAGGTCGCCGAGGCCATGCTGATCTCGACCTGCAACCGGGTCGAGGTCTACGGCGTCGCCCGCGACGAGCCGCACGCCGCGATCGGCGAGGTCCGCGACCGGCTGGTCCAGAGCCGCGGCCTCGACGACCGCGAGGTCTCCGACGCGCTCTACCACCACGCCGGCGACCAGGCGGTCCGCCACGTCTTCCGGGTCGCCTCGGCGCTCGACTCGCTGGTGCTCGGCGAGGCCCAGATCCTGGGCCAGCTCAAGGGCGCCTACGGGGTCGCGACCCACAAGGGCGCCAGCGGCCCGCTGCTCGGCCGCTGCCTCGAGCGCGCGTTCGGCGTCGCCAAGCGGGTCCGCACCGAGACCACGATCGCGCGCGGCGCCGCCAACGTGTCGTCGGTGGCGGTCGAGCTGGCGGCGCGCGTCTTCGGCGATCTCACCGGCCGCACCGTGCTGGTGGTCGGCGCCGGCAAGATGTCGACGCTGGCGGCGCGCCACCTGCGCCGCGCCGGGGTCGAGGAGATCCTGGTCACCAACCGGTCGCCGGAGCGCGCCGAGCGCCTCGCCGACGAGATCGACGGCGTCGCCCGGCCCTGGGACCGGCTCGAGGAGCTGCTCGCCACCGCCGACGTCGTCATCAGCTCGACCGGCGCGCGCGAGCCGATCCTGACCCGGCCGCTGCTCAAGCGGGTCGCCAAGGCGCGGCGCTGGCGGTCGATGATGATCGTCGACATCGCGGTGCCGCGCGACGCCGAGCCGGCGGTCGGCGACCTCGACGGCGTCTACCTGTTCGACATCGACGACCTCGAGAAGGTCGTCGCCCAGAACCTCGCCGACCGGGCCCGCGCCGCCGAGGACGCGTCGCGGATCGTCGAGGTCGAGGCCACCCACTTCGAGCAGTGGATGCACGGCCAGCGGGTGGTGCCGACGATCCGCGCGATGCGCGAGCACTTCACGGCGATCGCCGAGGCCGAGGCCCAGAAGACGATCGACGCCCTCCACCACAAGCCGATGACGCCGGAGCAGCGCGACGACGCGGTCCGGCGCCTGGCCCAGCTGGTGGTCAACAAGCTGCTGCACCGGCCGCAGACCGTGCTCCGCGAGAGCGGGGCGGGCGACGCCGATCGCCTCGTCGAGTCGGCGGTGCGGCTGTTCGACCTCGACCCCAGCGCGTTCCAGCCCGAGGCGGTCAAGGTCGATCGGATCGACAAGGCGAACGCCGAGGCGCTGGCGGCGACCGCCGAGGCCGGCGACGCCACGACCGCCCCGGTGGCGACCGCGCCGCCGGCGCCGATCGTCGCCGAGGCCGGCAAGCGAGGGAGCTGACATGGACACGCTGATCATCGCCACCCGCGGCAGCGCGCTGGCCCTGTGGCAGGCCGAGCACGTCAAGGCGGCGCTGCGCGCCCGCGAGCCCGGCCTCACCGTCGAGCTGCAGATCATCAAGACGACGGGCGACAAGATCCTCGACGTGCCGCTGTCGAAGGTCGGCGGCAAGGCGCTGTTCGTCAAGGAGATCGAGCAGGCGCTGATCGACCGCACCGCCGACCTCGCGGTCCACAGCATGAAGGACGTGCCCGCCGAGCTCGCGCCCGGCCTCGAGCTCGCCGCGATCTCGGCGCGCGAGGTGCCGTGGGACGCGCTGTGCACCCGCGACGGCACCGACCTCGACGGCCTGCCGCCGGGCGCGCGGGTCGGCACCTCGAGCCTGCGCCGGCAGTGCCAGCTGCTGGCGCGCCGCCCCGACCTGCAGATCCTGATGCTGCGCGGCAACGTCCCGACCCGGCTGGCGCGCCTCGACGCCGGCGACTACGACGCGGTCGTGCTCGCCGCCGCCGGCCTGACCCGGCTCGGCTTCGCCGACCGCATCAGCCAGGCGCTGCCCGCCGACGTCTGCCTGCCCGCGGTCGCGCAGGGCGTGCTCGGGCTCGAGACCCGCGCCGGCGACACCCCGGTGATCGAGCGCATCCGCGCCGCGATGCACGACGCCCGCGAGGCGCCGCGCATCGTGGCCGAGCGGGCGTTCCTGGCCCGCATGGGCGGCAGCTGCCAGACCCCGCTGGCCGCCCACGCCACCTACGCCGGCGACCGCCTGGTGATCGACGCCCTGTGCGGCACCCCGGACGGCACCCGCGTCCTGCGCAGCCAGGCGTCCGGTTCGCCGGACGACGCCGACGCGCTCGGCGTCGACGCCGCCGACCGGCTGCTGGCCCAGGGCGCCGCCGAGATCGTCGCGGCCTGCACCGCGACCCGGCCGTAGCGGCGGCGCCGCGGCCGCGCGGGCAGGGCGGCGGCGGCGCGCCGTCGCGGCCCGCGCTTACCGAAGCACATCGATAGGCGCCGGCCGGCGACGCGCGGTTTCTTGCCCCCGCGCGATCGGGACTCCTACAATTTTCCCATCGTGCGCCACCTCGCGGTCCTCGCCGTGTTCCTCGCCGTCGCCACCTCGGGCTGCGCCGGTCCCGCCGCCAACCTGCGGCAGGACAACGCGCGCCTGCAGGGCGACCTCGGCTCGGCGCGCGCCGAGCTCCGTCGAGACCGACGCCGCATCCACGATCTCGAGAACGAGAACGTGGTGCTGCGCGATCGCGCCGACACCGCGGCGGTCGCCGCCGACCGTCGTGGCGTGCCGCGGCTGCCGGTCGAGGTGCTCGCGCCCGACGACGGCCCCGGCGCGACCCCGCCGGCGGCCGATCTCGATCCGTCGCTCGCCGGCGAGTACGGCGACGACGCCCGCGTCGTCGCCACCACCGACGACGGCACCGCGATCGTCTACGTCGGCGAGGCCGCGTCCGGCCACGCCGTCGAGGCGCCCGACGATCTCGACCTCGCGTTCGCCGACGATCTCGAGTACGCCCCCGACGACGACGACGAGGTCCACGCCGAGCCGGCGCCGCCGCCGCCCCGGCCCAAGGCCCACGCCCGGCCCGGGCGCGCCAAGACCCGGCCCCGGGTCGCCGCCGCCGAGCCGGCGCCACGTCCCGCCCGCGCCGACGACGCCACCGACGCCTACCAGGCCGCGGTCGCGCTGGTCCAGGCCAAGGCCCACGCCGACGCGATCACCGCGCTGCGCGCGTTCCTCGACGCCTATCCGCGCCACGATCTCGCCGACAACGCCCAGTACTGGCTCGGCGAGGTCTACTACGATCAGAAGGACTGGGCCCGCGCCACCGTCGAGTTCCGCGCCGTGATCGAGCGCTATCCCAAGGGCAACAAGGTGCCCGACGCGATGCTCAAGCTCGGCTACTGCTTCGCCGCGGTCGGCCAGCCGACCAAGGCCCGCGCCGCGCTCGAGCAGGTCATCTCGGTGTACCCACGCTCGCAGCCGGCCCAGCTGGCGGCGCGCAAGCTCGAGGAGCTGGGTCGGTGAGCGGCCGCCATCGTCACGCTGGCGCCACGTCCCGCCGTCCGTCACGATCGACGGAGCGCGCCCGGCGCGCTCCCCCTGCGAGGCCCGCCGTGTCCCGAACGTTCTCCACGATCCTGCTGTCGGCCGCGCTGGCCGTCCCGGCGCTCGGCGCCACCGCGGCGGCCCAGCGCATGCCCACCGTCGACCCCAGCGGCCGCGCGCCGGCCGCCGAGCCCACGCCCGCGCCGGCGGCGCCGGCCAAGCCGACCGCGCCGGTGATCATCACGATCGGGCCCGACGGCAAGCCGGTCGAGGCGCCCGACGCCGGCGACGACACCGGCTACTACCACAGCGACGACGTCGACGGCCTGTTCGGCTACGACGAGCCCGTGGAGATCCATCAGGGCCCGGTGCCCGAGCTCCACGTCGTGCGCCGCGGCGACACGCTGTGGGACATCTGCTGGTTCTACTTCAACGATCCGTGGCAGTGGCCCAAGATCTGGTCGTACAACCCCAGCATCTCGAACCCGCACTGGATCTACCCCGGCGATCTGGTCCGGCTGATCCCGCGCGGCATGATCGCCGGGCCGACCCAGCCGCTGCCCGACGACGTCGAGGGCGGCGGCGACGCCGGCGGCGACTTCGAGCCGGCGCCGGCCAAGAAGCTGCAGGTCAGCCTGCGCCAGGTCGCGTTCGTCGATCAGGAGGAGCTCGATCGCTCGATCCGGATCGACGGCGCGGTCGACGAGAAGGAGCTGCTCGCCGAGGGCGACAGCGTCTATCTCAGCTACCCCGAGGACAAGCCGCCCAAGGTCGGCGAGCGCTACAGCATCTACGTGCCCGGCGACGAGGTCGATCACCCGCGCTCCGGCAAGCAGGTCGGCAACTACGTCCGCATCCTCGGCGAGCTCCAGGTCACCTCGGTCAAGCAGGGCAAGCGCGCCCGCGCGCTGATCACCGACAGCAACCGCGAGATCGAGCGCGGCGCCCTGGTCGGCCCGCTGGTCAAGCAGATGCGCACGGTGCCGCCGGCGCGCAACCAGGTCGACGCCCAGGGCACGATCATCGCGATGCTGACCAACGATCAGCTGGTCGGCTCCGGCGAGGTCGTCTTCATCGATCTCGGCGAGAAGTCCGGGCTCGAGGTCGGCAACCGCATGTACGTGGTCCGCCGCGGCGACGCCTACGAGGACGTCATGGGGCCGTCGAGCATGATCGGCCAGGACGATCGCCGGTTCCCGGCCCGCGCCCTCGGCGAGGTCGTGATCGTCGACGTCGGCAAGAACGTGTCGATCGGCCTGATCACGCTGTCGGTGCAGGAGATGGGCATCGGCGACCTCGTGATGATGCAGAAGACCGAGTAGCGGGCGACGGGGCGACCGCGGCTCACCGCGGTCACCGCAGGCGATCGCTCGCGCCCGCGCCGGCCGTGCGGCCGTGCGGCGTGCGCCATTAATAAGGAGGCGCCGCCGAGATCGAGCGCGTAAGTGCCTGCAATTACGTGCTTGGTGCGAGGCGTACTTGACTGCGGGGCGTCGGCTGGCTAAAGGCTTCCCCCTTGTGAGCGGTTCGCCCTGCCATCCTGGACCTGCGCCCTCGACCTGGACGGTCGAGGACGGGCACCCGGCCTTCCCGGCCCGGTTGCGGTCCGCGGCGGCGCACCTCGCAGGGCTGCCGACCCGGCTCGATGTCCGCGGAACCCTTGTCGATCGTTCGCCGTCGGTGGCGATCGTCGGGGCTCGCGCGGCGACGCGGGCCGCGCTCGACACGGCCGCGGCGCTGGCCCGCGCCGTGGCCTCGGACGGCGGCCTGGTGGTGTCGGGCGGCGCGCTCGGCGTCGATGGCGCCGCCCACCGGGGTGCGCTGGCCGGCCACGGCACGACCTGGGTGGTGCTCGGCACCGGCGTCGACGTCGCCTATCCGGACCGCCACGCCGCGCTGTTCGGCGCGGTGGTCGACGGCGGCGGCGCGCTGCTGTCGTGCTTCCCGCGCGGCACGCCGCCGCGGCCCTGGCAGTTCGTGCACCGCAACGCGGTCATCGCCGCGCTGGCCGACGCCGTGGTCGTCGTCGAGGCGCGGCCCCGCCCGGCGCCCTGCACACGGTGGCCGCGGCGCGCCGCCTCGGCCGCGCGGTCGCCGCGGTGCCCGGCAGCCCCGGCTGCGAGGCGCTGATCGCCGACGGCGCCGCGCCGGTCGCGGGCCCCGCCGAGCTCACCGAGGTGCTGGCCGGCCGGCCGCCGCGCCGGGCCGTCGCGCTGCCCGCCGCCGGCACCGACGCCGCCCGGGTCCTGGCCGCGCTGCGCACCGATCAGCCCCGCGACGTCGAGGAGCTGGCGGCGCGCACCGGCCTGTCGCTGCGCGCCACCGGGCGCGCGGTCACCGATCTCGAGCTCCGTGGCCTGGCGCGCCTGCAGCCGGGCCAGACCTACCTTCGATCCGCGCTCGCCGCCTCCGCAGCCTAGAGGACACCGTGGCCGAGAACACGACGACCCCCACCGAGACCAACACCAAGCCGGCCCGCAAGGCGTCGGCTGCGGCGGCCAAGCCGTCGGGGAACGGCCAGGACGCGGCGCCGGCCGCCAAGGCCAAGCCGGCCGCCAAGGCCAAGGCCAAGCCGGCCGCCAAGGCCAAGGCCAAGGCCAAGCCCAAGGCGAAGGCCACCAAGGCCAAGGCCAAGGCGCCCAAGGCCGCCAAGGCGACCACGCCGACCAAGGCGCGCAAGGGCAAGGGCAAGGCCGAGGCCGACGGCGAGGAGGTCGAGGCCAAGCCGGCCAAGCCCCGCAAGGTCAAGCCGGGCAGCGCGCTGGTCGTCGTCGAGTCGCCGGCCAAGGCCCGCACGATCGGCAAGTACCTGGGCTCCGGCTTCACCGTGAAGGCGTCGGTCGGCCACATCCGCGACCTGCCCAAGAGCAAGATCGGCGTCGACATCGAGAACCACTTCGAGCCGATCTACGAGGTCATCGACGGCAAGAAGAAGGTCGTCGCCGAGATCCGCAAGGCGGCGCGCGAGGTCGAGAAGGTCTATCTGGCGTCCGACCCCGATCGCGAGGGTGAGGCCATCGCCTGGCACATTGCCGAGGAGATCAAGGACGTCAACACCAACGTCGCCCGGGTGCTGATCCACGAGATCACCAAGAAGGGCGTCAGCGCCGCGCTGGCGGCGCCGACCGTGCTCGACCTGCACAAGACCGACGCCCAGCAGGCGCGGCGCATCCTCGACCGCCTGGTCGGCTACGAGATCAGCCCGATCCTGTGGAACAAGGTCATGCGCGGCCTGTCGGCCGGCCGCGTCCAGTCGGTCGCGGTCCGCCTGGTCTGCGAGCGCGAGACCGAGATCGCGGCGTTCGTCCCCGAGGAGTACTGGTCGGTCGACGTCACCTGCCGCGCCGCCGAGCCGCCGCCGTTCGAGGCCCGCATCTGGCGCTGGGCCGGCGAGCGCGCCGAGCCCAAGACCGAGGCCCAGGCCGCCGAGATCGCCGCCGAGCTGGCCGCCGGCCCCGCCGCGGTGTCGTCGGTCGAGAAGAAGGAGCGCCGCCGCAAGGCGCAGCCGCCGTTCATCACCTCCAAGCTGCAGCAGGACGCGGCCCGCAAGCTGCGGTTCTCGGCCAAGCGCACGATGGCGCTGGCGCAGCGGCTGTACGAGGGCGTCGAGCTCGGCGCCGAGGGCCCGACCGGCCTCATCACGTACATGCGTACCGACTCGACCCGCGTCTCCGACGACGCGCTGACCGCGGTGCGCGAGCACATCGGCGCCACCTACGGCCCCGAGTTCCTGCCCGAGCAGCCCAACGCCTACAAGACCGGCAAGCGGGCCCAGGACGCCCACGAGGCGATCCGCCCGACCACGATGGAGTGGACGCCGGAGCGGCTCAAGGAGGCCCTGGCCGAGCACCCCGAGGGCAACGAGCTGGTCAAGCTGTACACGCTGATCTGGCAGCGCTTCGTCGCGTCGCAGATGGTGCCGGCGGTCTACGACCAGACCACCGTCGACATCGACCGCGGCCGCGCCCAGCTCCGCGCCACCGGCCAGGTCATGAAGTTCGCCGGCTACACCCGGGTCTACGAGGTCGCCGAGACCGACGACGCCAAGGCCGAGGCCGCCGAGCAGGCCGACAAGCTGCTGCCGCCGCTGTCGGTCGGCGACGCGATCACGCTCGAGAGCATCCGCCCCGCCCAGCACTTCACCCAGCCGCCGCCGAGGTTCTCCGAGGCGTCGCTGGTCAAGGAGCTGGAGGAGCGCGGCATCGGCCGGCCCTCGACCTACGCCCAGATCATGTCGACGATCGTCGACCGCGGCTACGTCGAGAAGCGCGAGGCCCGGTTCTGGCCCACCGAGCTGGGCGTCCTGGTCAACGGCCTGCTGGTCGTGTCGTTCCCCGAGGTGGTGTCGGCCGAGTTCACCGCCCGCATGGAGGGCGAGCTCGACCAGGTCGAGGAAGGCTCGATGGACTGGCGCACGGTCCTCGGCGACTTCTACACCCCGTTCAAGGTCGACCTCGAGAAGGCCAAGACCGAGATGCGGGACGTCAAGCGCGAGGAGATCCCCACCGACCACGTCTGCGAGAAGTGCGGCAAGCCGATGGTGATCAAGTGGGGCCGCAACGGGTCGTTCCTGGCGTGCCAGGGCTACCCCGAGTGCCGCAACACCAAGGAGATCGTCCGCAACCTCGACGGCACGTTCGACATCGTCCCCGAGCAGACCACCGACGAGGTCTGCGACGTGTGCGGCGCGCCGATGACGATCAAGCGCGGCCGGTTCGGCTCGTTCCTGGCCTGCACCAAGTACCCCGAGTGCAAGAACACCAAGCCGATCTCGCTGGGCGTCAAGTGCCCGCGCGAGGGCTGCGGCGGCTTCATCGCCGAGAAGCGGTCGCGGCGCGGCAAGCCGTTCTACGGCTGCTCGAACTGGAAGAAGAAGGGCTGCGACTTCGTGGTCTGGGACCGGCCCATCCCGCAGGCGTGCCCCGACTGCCAGGCCAAGTTCGTGGTCAAGAAGGAGAACAAGCGCGGCGTCACGCTGCGCTGCCTCAACTGCGACTGGAAGCAGGGGGCCGACGAGGAGGAGAGCGCGGCCTGATCGGCCGCGCCCGCCGCCCGCCATGACCTGGGATCAGCCCGAAGTCACGGTGGTCGGCGGCGGCATGGCCGGCTCGGAGGCGGCGTGGCAGCTGGCCGAGCGCGGCCTGCGGGTCGCGCTGATCGAGCAGAAGCCGGCCGAGCTGTCGCCGGCCCACCAGAGCCCGCTGTGCGGCGAGCTGGTGTGCTCGAACTCGCTGCGCTCCGACGACGTCGGCGCGCCGGCGGGCCTGCTCAAGGACGAGCTGCGCCGCTGCGGCTCGATGGTGATCGCGTGCGCCGACGCCCACCGGGTCCCCGCCGGCGGCGCGCTCGCGGTCGAGCGCTTCGGCTTCGGCCGCGCGATCACGACCCGGCTGGCGCTGCACCCCAACGTCCGGCTCGAGCGGCGCCGCCTCGACGCGCTGCCCGCCGGCGACGTCATCCTCGCCACCGGGCCGCTGACCGGCGGCCCGCTCGGCGAGGTCATCCGCCGCGAGCTCGGCGGCGACCGCATGTACTTCTACGACGCGATCGCGCCGATCGTCGCCGCCGAGACGATCGACCCCGAGCGGTCGTGGCGGGCCAGCCGGTGGAACAAGGAGTCGCCGGCCAGCGCCCACGATCCGGTGGCGCCGGGCGACGCGCGCGCCGCCGCCGCCGCCGGCGACGGCGAGGCCGCGGCCCCCGACGGCGACTACGTCAACTGCCCGCTCGATCGCGACCAGTACGTCGCGTTCGTCGAGGCGGTGCGCGCCGGCCGCAAGGTGACGCCGCACGACTTCGAGGAGCCGCGCTACTTCGAGAGCTGCCTGCCGATCGAGGTCATGGCCGACCGCGGCCTCGACGTCCTGCGCTACGGGCCGATGCGCCCGGTCGGGCTGACCGATCCGCGCACCGGCCGGTGGCCGCACGCGGTGGTCCAGCTGCGGCCCGAGAACCGCTACCTCACCGCCTACAACCTGGTCGGCTTCCAGACCCGGCTGGCCTACCCCGAGCAGCAGCGCATCTTCGCGATGATCCCGGCGCTGGCCGGCGCCGAGTTCCTCCGCTACGGCTCGATCCACCGCAACACCTACGTCGACGCGCCGCGCCTGCTCGGGCCCGAGCTGGAGCTGCGGACCCGCCCCGGGCTGCGCTTCGCCGGCCTGCTCACCGGGGTCGAGGGCTACATCGAGTCGTGCGCGATGGGCCTCCTGTGCGCGTGGTTCGTCGCGGCGCGGCGGGGCGGGGCGCCGCTGCCGCCGCCGCCGCCGACCACGATGCTGGGCGGCCTGTACCTGCACGTCGCCGGCGCCCGCGAGCCCGGCGCGCCCTACGCCCCGACCAACGTCAACTTCGGCCTGCTGCCGCCGCTGCCCGAGGAGCCGGGCCGCCGCCGCCCCGACAAGGCCGAGCGCAAGCGCCGCCACGTCGAGCGCGCCCGCGGCGACCTCGGGCCCTGGCTTGCCTCGGTCTGCCATCACGTCGCGCCGCAGGCCCGCGCCGGGGCGTAGTACGCTCGGCTCGATGCGCCTGCACGGCAAGCTCGCCGCCGTCACCGGGGGATCCAGCGGCATCGGCCGCGCGATCGTCCGCGCGCTGGCGGTCGAGGGCGCCCGCGTGGTGTCGCTGGCGCGCCGCTTCGAGGCCACGACCCTGGGCGCGCCGCCGCCGCCCGGCCACTGCCGCGAGCTCGCGCTCGACGTCACCGACGAGGCGCAGGTCGCGGCGCGGTTCGCCCAGCTGCCCGGCCTCGACGTCCTGGTGTGCGCCGCCGGCACCGGCGTGTTCGGCCCGCTGCACGCCGCGGAGGCCGCCGACCTGCGCGCGCTGCTCGACGTCCACGTCGTCGGCACGTTCCTGTGCGCGCGCCAGGCCCTGCGCGAGATGCGGACCCGGCGCCGCGGCCACATCGTCACGATCGGCTCGGTGGCGGCGCAGCGGCCGCTCGCCGACAACGCCCTGTACGCCGCGGCCAAGGCCGGGCAGCTCGGCCTGACCCGGGTGCTGGCCGAGGAGGCGCGGCCCTACGACGTCCGCGTCACCGCGGTCCTGGCCGGCGCCACCGACACCCCGATCTGGGACCGCCGGCCCGGCTTCGATCGCGCTCGCATGCTGCAACCCGACGACGTCGCCGGCTTCGTGATCGCGCTGCTGGCCCGGCCGGCGCTGGCGGTCGACGAGGTCGTCGTCATGCCGCCCGGCGGGGTCCTGTGAGCCCGCCGCGTCACCACCCGAGCCGTCGCCTCGACCCCCGCCAGGAGCCCTCGCACCGATGATGGACGCGCCCTACCCACCGCCGCCGCCGCCGCCCGCGATCTACGGCACCCACCTGCCCAACGATCGCGGCATGGGCGGCCTCGGCCTGATCATGCAGCTCGGCGGCGGCCTGTTCGCCGCGATGACCGCGATGATGGGGTTCACCCAGATCCTGGTCCTGTCGAAGATGCGCAGCTACGGCGCGCCGTCGCAGGACGGCATCGTCCTCGGCATGCTGGTGCTCACGGTCGCCGGCGTCGTGCGCGCGCTGCTGCACCGCGCCGCCGGCGTCGAGCTGCTGTACGGCAACGATCCGGCGGGCGCGATCCGCCGCTACGTCGTCGCCGCCGGCGTCCACGTCGCGCTGTGGGTCGGCTTCCTGGTGATCAAGTTCGACGCCCCGCTGGCCGGCTGGCTGCCGGTGGCGCTCCTGTTCGCGGCGTGGCCGGCGGCGCTGGTGATCCTGCTGGCGCAGCCGTCGCTGCACCTCGACCCCGGCGCCTACGGCACCAGCACCGTGCCGCGCGCCGAGGACCACGGCTTCGAGGGCCTGGCGATCCTGATGGTCATCCTCGGGCTGTGCGGGACCCTGTTCGGCGCGCTGATGTTGATGGTGTTCCTCGACATGCCGGGCGGCGGCAAGGGCGGCCTGTTCCAGCTGTTCCTCCTGACCCTGGCGGCGCTGGTGGTCCGCTCCGCGATCCACCTCCACGCCGGCGCCACCGCGCTGTCCGACCCCACCCCGGAGCGCGTCGAGGTCGGCGCCAACCGCTACGCCTCGTTCGGCACCGCCAGCGGCCTCGCGGTCGCCGGCGTGCTGATGCTGGTCATCATGTCCGAGCCCGGCAGCGGCTTCGCCGCGATGCCCATGATCATCGGCGTCGCGATGATGCTGATGGTGTGGCCGATGGCGGTCAAGCGCCTGGTCCAGACCCGCCGCCTCGAGCAGGTCGTCGACGACAAGGTCGGCTTCGCGCGCGCGCCCGACCAGGGCCGCACCGCGATCGGCTGGCTGGTGCTGGCGCTCGGCGTCATGGCGCTGGCGTCGGCGCTGCCGGCGGCGCTGCTGTCGCCGGACGCCGCCGGCGACGGCCGCGGCAACCAGTTCACCCAGATGGTGGCGTTCCAGCAGGGCGACCCGACGCGCGGCCCGTGGCTGCAGCTCGGCGTCGCGGTCCTCCAGGTCTGGGCCGGCGTCGAGCTGGTCATGATGACCGAGCGGCACCGCTGGGTCGCGACCGCCTACGGCGTGGCCGCGACGCTGGTCGCGCTGTACGTGACCTGGCCGATGATCTCGCACCTCGACAACCTCGGTCGCGGCGCCGGCATCAACCCCATGGGCAACGCCCTGTTCGCCGGGCTGGCGATGACGCTGGTCATCCCGATCGCGACCCTGGCGCTGGTCCACCGCAAGCTGCCGCCGCCCAGCCCGACCTCCGGCATCGCGGCGGTCTTCGACTGAGGGCGTCGTCGCGCCGAGCCCGGGTCCCCCTGCGGGGCGGAAACTCGCTCGCCGCGGCCCGGTGGCCTACGATCCGCCGATGGACTGGGACGCCGCGCTCGACGCCTTCACGGCGTATCTCACGGTCGAGCTGGCCCGGTCGCCGCGCACCGTCGACGCCTACGTCCGCGACGTCACCGCGTTCCGCGCCACGATCGCCGCCGGCCGCGGCGGCGAGCGGGCGCCGACCCGGCTCGACGCCCTCGACGTCCGCGCCCACCTCGCGACCCTGTTCGGCCGCAACGACGCGGCGTCGATCGGGCGCAAGCTGTCGAGCCTGCGCGCGTTCTTCCGCTTCCTCGAGAAGCGCGGCGCGATCACCGGCAACCCGGCGCGCGCGGTGCGCGGCCCCAAGCGGCGCCGCCCGCTGCCCCGCGCGCTCGACGTCGACGGCGCGTTCGCGCTGGTCGAGGCGCCGTCGACCACCGGGCGGACCTCGCACCGTCGGCTGTCCGCCGACGAGGAGGCCCGCGCCGGCGCCCTGCGCCTGCGCGACCGCGCCCTGCTCGAGGTGCTCTACGGCGCCGGGCTGCGCGTCTCCGAGGCGGTCGGCCTCGACCTCGACGATCTCGACGCCGATCGCTACGGCACGCTGGTGGTCCACGTCCGCCGCGGCAAGGGCAACAAGAGCCGCATCGTGCCGCTGGGCGCCAAGGCGACCGAGGCGCTGGCGGCGTGGCGCGCGGCGCGCGGCGCGCTCGGGGCGCCGGCGGCGGCGGCCGCGCCGCCGAGCCCGGCGATCGCACGGCGCTGTTCGTCAACGCCGCCGGGACCCGGCTGACCACCCGCTCGGTGCAGCGCCTGGTCCGGCGCTGGGCGGTGGCCGGCGGCGTCGACCAGCCCGCGACCCCGCACGCCCTCCGCCACTCGTTCGCGACCCACCTGCTCGACGGCGGCGTCGACCTGCGCGCGATCCAGGAGCTGCTCGGCCACGCCTCGCTGTCGTCGACCCAGGTCTACACCAAGGTCTCGCTCGACCACCTGATGAGCGTCTACGACGGCGCGCACCCCCGCGCCAAGGGCAAGTAGCGGCCCGCTGGCCCCCGGGCTGGCCAGCCCCCCGGGCGAGGTGCTACCAACGTCTCGCCGGCCCGCGCCGGCGACCCACGCCATGTCCTCACGCCCGACCGCGCCGCTCATCCGCTCCACCACGATCCTGTCGGTCCGCCGCGGCGACCACGTCGTCGTCGCCGGCGACGGCCAGGTCTCGCTGGGCCAGACCATCGTCAAGGCCGGGGCCCGCAAGGTCCGCCGCCTCGGCGAGGGCAGCCAGGCCATCGCCGGGTTCGCCGGCTCCGCCGCCGACGGCATGGCGCTGTTCGAGAAGCTCGACGGCAAGCTGCGCGAGCACCGCGGCAACCTGCGCCGCGCCGCGGTCGAGCTGGCCAAGGACTGGCGCAGCGACCGGGTGCTGCGCCGCCTCGAGGCGATGATCGTCGTCGCCGATCGCGAGAGCACGTACCTCTTGTCGGGCGCCGGCGACGTCATCGAGCCCGACGACGGCCTGGCCGCGATCGGCTCGGGCGGGCCGTTCGCGCTGGCCGCGGCGCGCGCGCTGGCCGCCCACACCGAGCTGGGCGCCCGCGCCATCGCCGAGGCCGCGATGGGCATCGCCGCCGACATCTGCGTCTACACCAACCACCAGCTGACGATCGAGGAGCTGACGTGACCGGCCGCGACACCGCCTACCTGACCCCCGCGGCGATCGTCGAGGAGCTCGACCGCTACATCGTCGGCCAGCGCGACGCCAAGCGCGCGGTCGCGGTGGCGCTGCGCAACCGGTGGCGCCGCCAGCAGGTCGAGGGCGACCTCAAGGACGAGATCGCGCCCAAGAACATCATCCTCATCGGCCCGACCGGCGTCGGCAAGACCGAGATCGCGCGCCGCCTGGCCCGGCTCGCCCACGCGCCGTTCCTCAAGATCGAGGCCTCCAAGTTCACCGAGGTCGGCTACGTCGGCCGCGACGTCGACTCGATCGTCCGCGACCTGATGGAGGTCTCGATCAAGCTGGTCAAGGACGAGGAGGCCATCAAGATCCGGCCGCGCGCCCGCGAGGCCGCCGAGGAGCGCCTGCTCGACCTGCTGCTGCCGCGACCGACCCAGGCCCGCAGCTTCGCCGACCGCCCCGACGGCGGCGCGACCCCGGCCGACACCGCGACCCGCGACAAGCTCCGGGTCATGCTGCGCGAGGGCAAGCTCGACGACCGCGAGGTCGAGGTCGAGATCGCCGAGGACGCGACCCCGTTCTTGCAGATCTTCGGCGGCGGCGGCGGTGGCGGCGGCGGCTTCGACGAGATGGGCCTGGGCGGCCTCAAGGACGTCCTCGGCAACCTCGGCCGCAAGACCAAGCAGCGCAAGCTCAAGATCCCGGCCGCGTGGGCGGCGCTGACCGAGCAGGAGGTCGAGCGCCTGATCGATCAGGACAAGCTGACCCGCGCCGCGGTCGAGCGCGCCGAGCAGGCCGGCATCGTCTTCCTCGACGAGATCGACAAGATCGCGACCGCGCGCGATCGCCACGGCGCCGACGTGTCGCGCGAGGGCGTCCAGCGCGACCTGCTGCCGATCGTCGAGGGCTCCAGCGTCACCACCAAGTACGGCTCGGTCCGCACCGATCACATCCTGTTCATCGCCGCCGGCGCGTTCCACATGGCCAAGCCGTCGGACCTGATCCCGGAGCTGCAGGGCCGGTTCCCGATCCGGGTCGAGCTCGGGCCGCTGTCGTCGGAGGACTTCGTCCGCATCCTGACCGAGCCGCAGAACGCGCTGACCAAGCAGTACGCGGCGCTGCTCGCCACCGAGGGCGTGACGATCACCTGGAGCGACGACGCCGTCCGCGAGGTCGCGCGCATCGCCGCCCACGTCAACGCGCGCACCCACGACATCGGCGCCCGCCGCCTCCACACCGTGCTCGAGCGGCTGCTCGACGACCTGCTGTTCAACGCCTCCGACATCGGCGCCCAGACCATCCCGATCACCGCGGCCTACGTCGAGGAGCGGCTCGGCGCGTTGCTCGCCGACGAGGACCTCGCGGGCTACATCCTGTGACGCCGTGACCGTGAGCGCGCCGCCGTGACCCGCCGCGACGACACCGACGCCTGCCTCGCCGAGCTCGCCGGCCGCACCGGCCTGACCGCGACCGGCCTCGGCGCGCTCGGCGTCGGCGACGGCCCGCACCCGGTCGTCTTCTTCCGGCTCGCCGAGCTGCCCGACGGCGACGCCGATCGCGTCCTCCACGATCAGCTCGGCGACGACTTCCTCGACGTCGTGCCCGGCGCGTTCACCGCGGCGCCCGGCGAGCCGCGCCGGTGGGCGCACCCCGACCTCGAGCCGATCGCGATCGTCGGCGGCGCCGAGACCTTCGCGATCGGCCCGACCCTGGGCGAGGCCCTGGTCGCGGCCGCGGTGCTGCTCGTCGACCGCCGCGCCGAGCCCGCCACCGTCGTGGGCTGGGCCGGCGCGCCGCAGCCGCTGGTCGCGGTCGCCGGCAGCGTCGCCGCGCTCGCCGTCACCAGCATCGCCGACCTCGCGGTCGGGTCGCGCTGAGCCGAACGTCTGCGCGAGGCGGCCTCCGTGCAGGCGCGAGCCCGTCTGCGGGCGAGCGAGCCGATCGACAGGGCGCGTGAGCTCCCGTGCCAGGGTAGTTGTCGCTCCGTCGAGCCGTGAGGGCCGGACGGCGGGACGTGGTGGACGTGGTGGACGTGGTGGACGTGGTGCACGTGGTGGACGTGGTGGACGAAGGACGTCGCGGCGATGCTGGCTCCCGGAGGCTCCGGAGAGGGCGGCGGGGGATGGTCGGGATGGTGCACGGCGCGGCCGGCCGGCCGGACGCGGGGACGCGGGGACGCGGGGTCGTGGGGACGCGGGGACGCGGGGCCGTGGGGTGCGGCGCGGTCGGGCCGTGGGCTGCGTGGGCTGAGGCTCCGGCCCAGCAGGCCGCTGGCTCCCCGATGAGCGTGGTGCTGGCGCCGGCGTGGGTGCAGAACACCACCACCGGCGCCGGGCCCGAAGACGGGGGCCCGGCGCCTCGGCGCGGGGCGCGAGCGTTGCGGGCGGGAGCCGGTCGTCGGGATCGCGACGGCCGTGCGAGCCGCGGTTCACGCTGTCCGAGAACCGGACAAGAAAGACGTGCCCGAGGACGATCATGGTCGATTCTGCTTGACGGCGTGCGCGGCCGACGGCGAGACGCCGCCGCGATTACTCTGCCGATCATCGACGAGACGCGCCGTGCTGCCTTCTGCGCCGCGAAGTGGCTCGCGACGACGACGCGAAGGGTCGACGGCGGTCGTGGGGCCCCAACGCGACGACAGGAGGTCCGAAATCGTCGTGGTAGAGAAGGGATGCGCGCGTGCGCAGGGAGGAGTGGAGATGGTCGATCGCGGGAACGACGAGGGTGTGGTGTCCAGTGGGCTCGACGGTGCCGGCTTCGGTGGAGACCGCGACGCGGCCCCTGACTGGCGACAGCTCGATCGCCAGCTGCGCGGCGTCGCTCGACGACGCGCCGCGCTCGACGCCGATGAGGCGCGCTGGCTGGTGCTCGCGCAGCAGGTCGAGCTGCACCGCCGGTTCGGCTACGCCAGCCTGCACGAGTACCTCGAGCGCACGCTCGGCGACGGGCCGCGCGCGGCGCGCGAGCGACTGCGCGTGGCCAGTGCGCTGCAGGTCCTGCCGCGGACCGCGGCGGCGCTGGCCCGCGGCGAGCAGGCGTACTCGGCGGTGCGCGAGCTGACGCGGGTCGTCCGCCAGGACACCGAGCGGGCATGGCTCGACGCGGCGGCCGGCAAGACCGTGCACGAGATCGAGGCCCTGGTCGCCGGCCGCAAGCCCGGTGATCTGCCCGGTGACCCGGTGGATCCGGCCGAGGTCCGGCGCGTGGTGTCGTTCGAGGTCAGCGCGGGAGACGTGCGCGCTGTGGCGCGACGCGAGGCTGGCGCTGGAGCTCGAGCGCGGCGAGGCCGTGCCCGACGACGAGCTGCTGCGGGTGCTGTGCCTCGGGATGCTGGCGGAGAAGCCGGCTCCATCGAGCGAACGCGGCAAGCGTGGGCGCGCGGCGTACCAGATCGCCTCGATGCAGTGTCCCGACTGCGAGCGCGTGACCCAGGACGGCGGCGGCCGCGCCGTCGAGGTGCCGGCGACCGTCGTCGCGCGCGCGCGCTGCGACGCGCGCGTGCTCGGCCGGGTCGATGGCGACGGCGACGTTCACCTGGGCGCGAAGCCGACGCAGACCATCCCGGCGCCGGTGCGCGCGGCGGTGGTCGCGCGAGACCACGGCCGCTGCCGGGTTCCCGGCTGCCGGGCGGCGCGATGGGTCGAGGTCCACCACGTGCAGCCGCGGGCGCAGGGCGGTCGGCACACGCTGGCGAACCTGATCTCGCTGTGCGGCGGCCATCACGACGCGGTCCATGTGGGCCGCTTGAAGATCACGCGGTCGGCGTCGGGAGAGGTCGTCTTCACGCACGCCGATGGCAGGCCGTACGGCGCGCCGCCGAGGACCCGGGACGAACCGCCGACGGCCGCGGCCCGTGTGGACCGCGCGGACGCGGCCCACATGGACCTGTCGCTGGCGCAGCGGACCGAGCGATCGACGCGGCCGGTGACGCGACGATGAGCCTCGGGGCCGCGTCGATCGTGGATCCGCGGCGGACCGACGCACGCGACGACGCGCGGAGCCGCGGGACGGGCCGCGCGGCGTCGGCCGCCGGCTCAGAAGTCGAGGGTCAGCCCGCCCATGCCCCAGGCGTACTGGTAGTCGCGGTCGCCGAAGGTCTTGGTCGCGCCGGTCATGACCACGAGACCGCCGCCGCGCGTGATGTGGACCTCGACGCCGACCTGCGCCAGCGCCGCCGGCGCGTAGGCCGACGTCGTCGCGTCCGGCATGTCGGTGGACGACGTGTGCTCGAGCGCGACGCCGCCGCCGGCGCCGAGCTGCAGCCGCACCGTGCCGTGGCCGAGGGTCCAGCCCGGCAGCACCGCGACGGTGCCGTAGGTGGTGTCGAAGGTCTCGGTCGCGGTCGCGCGCCGCGGCAGCGGCGAGTAGTCGACCGCGAGCGACACGCCGATGCCGACGCGGGCCGCGACCTTGGCCCGCAGCCCGGCGACCAGCGCGTCCTGGTAGCCGTCGCGCATGCCGCCCACCGGCGCCAGCGCGCCGCCCAGCAGCGCCAGCGACCACCGCGACCCCGCGGGCGCGTCCTCGGCGGCCGGGTCGGTCGGCTGCGCGGCGACCGGCCGGCTGGCGCCGGCGACGCCGACGGCCAGGATCCCGGCCGCGGTCAGCGCGGCGGCGGGCGTGAGGTAGCGTCGGGTCGTCGGCAACGGAGCTCCCAATGTACAGGGCGGGCGGTGCGCCGGGGAAGGGCAGGCGGCAGCCAGGTCGGCGGTTGGATGCCGGCGCCAGGAGCGGTATTCACCGCCATCGCCCCCGGTGTGGGCCGTGTCACCCGCCGCCGACTTGTGGTCTAGTAGCCGCCGCCGTGCAGGAGCTGATCGGCAAGGCCCGCGTCCTCATCGAGGCGCTTCCCTACATCTCGGAGTTCCGGGGCCGCACCGTGGTCGTCAAGATCGGCGGCGCCGCCCAGGAGGACGAGGCGCTGCGTCAGCGGTTCGCCGAGGACCTGATCCTGCTGGACTGGGTCGGCATCAACGTCGTCGTCGTCCACGGCGGCGGCAAGCAGATCACCCGCATGCTCGACAAGGTCGGCATCGAGGCCCGCTTCGAGGCCGGCATGCGGGTCACCGACGCGCCCACCCTCGAGGTCGTCGAGATGGTGCTGGGCGGCTCGCTCAACGGCGAGCTGGTGCGGCTGATCAACCACCTCGGCGGCGCCGCGGTCGGCCTCACCGGCTGCGACGGCGGCCTGGCCCGCGCCACCCGGACCCGGCCCGAGCTGGGCCTGGTCGGCGAGATCACCGCGGTCGATCGCACCGTCGTCGATCGCCTGATCTCCGACTTCATCCCGATCATCGCGCCGCTGGCCACCGGCGACGACGGCGCCCCGCTCAACGTCAACGCCGACGTCTTCGCCGCCCGCCTGGCCCAGGCCATCGGCGCCGAGAAGCTGGTCCTGCTGACCGACATCGCCGGCGTCCTCGATCGCGACGGCCAGCTGATCCCGACGATCCACGCCGAGGGCGCCGCCGCGCTGATCGCCGACGGCGTCATCACCGGCGGCATGATCCCCAAGGTCGAGAACGCGCTGGCCGCGCTGGCCGCCGGCGTCCACAAGGTCCACATCATCGACGGCCGCATCGAGCACGCCCTGCTGCTCGAGATCTTCACGCGCGAGGGCGTCGGCACCCAGGTCGTCGCCGCCACCGCGCCGCCGCCCCCCGCCTGACCGTTGCCGCGCGCCCGCCGCGCCCCGCCGGAGGTACCCATGACCCGCTCCACGATGTCCCAGGCCGATCTGCTCGCGCTCGCCGACCGCGTGTTCATCAAGAACTACCGCCAGGCGCCGATCGTCCTCACCCGCGGCCACGGCGCCGAGGTGTGGGACGCGGCCGGGCGCCGCTACCTCGACATGACCGCGGGCATCGCGGTGTGCGGCCTCGGCCACGCCCACCCGGCGTTCACCTCGCGGGTCGCCGAGCAGCTGGGCCGGCTGGTCCACGTCTCCAACCTGTTCTTCAACGACGCCGGCATCCTGGCCGCCGAGCACATCGTGCGGCGGTCGTTCGCCGACCGGGTCTTCTTCTGCAACTCGGGCGCCGAGGCCAACGAGGCCGCGCTCAAGCTGGCCCGCCGCTACCAGGCGGTGGTCGCCGGCGCGCCCGAGCGCACGACGATCGTCTCGACCCAGGGCAGCTTCCACGGCCGCACCTTCGCCACCGTCGCGATCACCGGCCAGGCCAAGTACCGCGAGGATCTCGGGCCGCTGGTCGAGCCGGTCGAGCTGGTGCCGTACGGCGACCTCGCCGCCGCCACCGCGGTGCTCGAGCGCCGGACCGCGTGCTGCATGATCGTCGAGCCGATCCAGGCCGAGGGCGGCATCATCGTGCCGCCGCCCGGCTACCTCGCCGGGCTGCGCGCCGCGTGCGACGCCACCGGCACGCTGTTGATCTTCGACGAGGTCCAGACCGGCGTCGGCCGCACCGGCCGCTGGTTCGGCCACGACCACGACGGCGTCACTCCCGACGTCATGTCGCTGGCCAAGGGCCTCGGCGGCGGCGTGCCGATCGGCGCGATCGCGGCGACCGAGCGCGCCGCGGCCGGGCTCACCGCCAAGGCCGGCGGCGCCGTGCCCCACGCCTCGACGTTCGGCGGCAACCCGCTGGCGTGCGCGGCGGCGTGCGCGGTCTTCGACATCATCGAGAGCGAGGGCCTGCTCGACAACGTCGTCGAGGTCGGCGCCCACCTCGGCGCCCGCCTCGACGACCTGGTCGCGCGCCACCCGGGCGTCGCCCTCGAGGCCCGCGGCCGGGGCCTGCTGCGCGGCGTCCGCCTCGCCGGCAACGTCGGCCAGGTCAACGCGCGGTGCCGCGACGAGGGCGTGCTGCTGTCGCTCGCCGGCCCCGACGTCCTGCGCTTCGCGCCGCCGTTCGTGATCGGCCGCGCCGAGGTCGACGAGGCGGTCGGCGCGCTCGACCGGGCCCTCACCGCGGGGATCGGCCAGTGACCGCCAAGCGCGACTTCCTCACCCTCGCCGACGTCCCCGCCGACGCCTGGCCCGGGCTGTGGCGCCGCGCCGGCGAGCTCAAGGCGGCGCGGGCGCGCGGCGAGCGCATCACCCCGCTCGCCGGCAAGAGCGTGGCGCTGATCTTCGAGAAGGCGTCGACCCGGACCCGGGTGTCGTTCGAGGTCGGGGTCTTCGATCTCGGCGGCCACGCCGTCGTCCTGTCGGCGCAGGGCAGCCAGATCGCGCGCGGCGAGCCGATCGAGGACACCGCGCGGGTGCTGTCGGGCTACTGCCACGCGATCGTCCTGCGCACCTTCGGTCAGGCCCGGGTCGCGACCCTGGCCAAGTGGGCGACGGTGCCGGTCATCAACGGCCTCACCGACGAGCATCACCCCTGCCAGGTGGCGTCGGACCTGTTCACCGTGATCGAGCGCCACGGCCGCATCGACGGCCTGCGCTACGCCTGGATCGGCGACGGCAACAACATGGCGGCGTCGTGGATCGAGGCCGCCGGCCTGTTCGGCCTCGACCTCACGCTGGCGTGCCCCCAGGGCTTCACGCCCGACGCCGCGCTGGTCGCCGAGGCCCGCGCCCGCCAGGGCGCGCTCGGCCGCGGCACGGTGACGATCGTCGACGATCCGCGGGCCGCCGCCGCCGGCGCCGACGTGGTGTCGACCGACGTCTGGGCGTCGATGGGGCAGGAGGAGGAGGCCGAGGCGCGGCGGCGCGCCTTCGCCGGCTACTGCGTCGACGCCGAGGTCATGGCCGCCGCCGACCCCGGCGCGATCGTCCTGCACTGCCTGCCGGCGCACCGCGGCGAGGAGATCAGCGGCGACGTCCTCGACGGCCCGCAGTCGGCGGCGTGGCAGCAGGCGGAGAACCGGATGCACGTGCAGAAGGCGCTGCTCGAGCGCCTGGTCGGCTGACCCGGCGGTCCGCGGGTGCCCCGACGGCGGCGCGGGACGATGTGGTAATCTCGCCGGGGGGAATGTCCGTACCGAGCGAGCTCCCGGATATCGGGTCGACGTCGCAGCGCCTGCGGCAGAACCCGCGGTTCGATCCGGTCAGCGCCGGCATCGGGCCCGAGGACTACTTCGTGTGGACCCGGTTCGACGGCGCGACCACGCTCAAGGACCTGATCCTGATGACCGGGCTCGACACGTCGCGGGCGGTCGACATCGTGCGCCGGCTGCGCGGCCTCGGCGCGGTGCTGCTGCCGGGCGAGGCGCCGGACGCGGTGGCGGCCCGCCTCCGCCAGGGCGGCGCGGCGGCGGCGGCGCCGGCGAACGCCCGGCCGCCGACGGGCCCGGTGCGGCGCGAGCCGGCCTCGACGAGATCCCCACCACGCGGATCAGCTCGCAGGACCTGCGCGCGGGCGCCCGCTCGGTCGGCGGCGCCGACGCGGCGCCGACCACGCGCGTCGAGGCCTCGGCGGTGACCCCACCGCGCGCCGCGATCGCGGCGATGCCGGCCCGGCCCGCGGTCGCCAGCGCGCCAGCCGGGCCCGCGGCCGCCAGCGCGCCGGCCCGGCCCGCGGCCGCCAGCGCGCCGGCCCGGCCCGCCGCCGGCAAGCCGGCGCCGGCGTCCGACGACGCGCCGACCACCGAGCGCGACCCGGCGCCGCCGCGCGGCGGGCGCGCCACGGTCCAGGTCCTCGACGACGGCGCGCTCGACGCCGACGAGCGCGCCGCGCTCGCCGAGGACGTCGAGATCGACGTCGACGACCGGCGCCGCATCTTCGCGATGGAGCGCCGGGTCGCCGCCGGTGATCCGCTGGCGATGCTCGGCGTCACCGACGCCTCCGACAAGAAGGCGATCAAGCGCGCCTACTTCGTCCTGTCCAAGGAGTTCCACCCCGACCGCTACTACGGCAAGCGGCTGGGCACCTTCGCGCTGCGGCTCGCCCACCTGTTCGACGCCCTCGCCAAGGCGTACGCGACGCTGACCGAGGACGCCCCGCGCCGCCGCGGCACCACGCCGAGCGACGCCGCGAGCCGGCCGCCGAGCCCCGCCGACTACGCCGCCGAGCTGTTCGATCGCGCGTGCCAGGCCGAGGTCTCCGGCGACCTCGCGGGCGCGCTGCGCCTGTTCGCCTCGGCCCTGAGGGTCGACGCCCCCGCGCGCTACCTGCGGCGGGCGTCACGCTGCGCGATGGCCGCCGGTGAGGCCGGCCTCGCCCTCGAATACGCGAGAAAAGCCGCGACCTTGGAGCCGTCGGACCCGTCGACCTCGCGGGTCCTCGCGGCCGCATTCAAGGCCGCGGGCAAGCTCGAGCAGGCCGAGGAGGTCCTCGTCATGGCCGTCATGATCCCGATCGAGAACGATCAGCTGATGCACGAGCTGCAGGCGGACCTCGCCGACCTGCGCCGACGGGCAGGGCAGTGACGGTCCCCCGCGGTCCGCGCCGGCGCAGCCGATCTGCTGCGTACCGAAGTTGGCGCCAAGACTGGCAGAATCCCGGAACTTCGGTGGAGAATAGGCGCTGATGGCAACCGAGAAGGTGATCGGCATCGACCTCGGGACCACGAACTCGTGCGTGGCGATCGTCGAGGACGGGACCCCGGTAGTCATCCCCAACCGGGGCGGCTACAAGACCACGCCGTCGATGGTCGCGATCGCCGAGAACGGCAAGCGACTCGTCGGTCACATCGCCAAGCGCCAGGCCATCACGAACGCCGAGAACACGGTCTTCGCGGCCAAGCGCCTGATCGGCCGCAAGTGGGGCTCGGCCGCGGTGCGGACCTCGATCGAGACGATGCCGTTCCGCATCGTCGAGGGGCCGCACGACGATGTCCGCATCGTCCTGCGCGACCAGGTCTTCTCGATCCCGGAGATCTCGGCGTACATCCTCCAGGAGATGAAGATGATCGCCGAGGAGTACCTCGGCGAGGAGGTCCAGAAGGCGGTCATCACGGTGCCCGCCTACTTCAACGACGGCCAGCGCCAGGCGACCAAGGACGCCGGCCGGGTCTCGGGCCTCGACGTCATCCGCATCATCAACGAGCCCACCGCGGCGGCGCTGGCCTACGGCTTCGGTCGCAACGTCGAGCGCAAGGTCGCGGTCTACGACCTCGGCGGCGGCACCTTCGACATCTCGATCCTCGAGATCGGCAACGGCGTCTTCGAGGTCATCTCGACCGCCGGCGACACCTTCCTCGGCGGCGAGGACTTCGATCGTCGCGTCATCGACTGGCTGGTCTTCAACTTCCAGCGCGACAACAAGATCGACCTGCGCAAGGACAAGATGGCGCTGCAGCGCCTCAAGGACGTGGCCGAGAAGGCCAAGTGCGAGCTGTCCAGCGTCCGCGAGACCGAGATCAACCTGCCGTTCATCATCTCGACCGGCCGCAACGAGGCGCTGCACCTGCAGACCACGCTGACCCGCGACAAGCTCGAGGAGCTGACCGCGGATCTGGTCGATCGCACGATCGACATCTGCGCCAAGACCCTCGAGGAGGCCGAGCTCGGCAAGGGCGACATCGAGGACGTCATCCTGGTCGGCGGCATGACCCGGATGCCGCGGGTCCAGCAGGCGGTCGCCGAGTTCTTCGGCCTCGAGCCGTGCAAGGGCGTCCATCCCGACGAGGTCGTCGCGCTGGGCGCCGCGATCCAGGGCGCCGCGCTGGTCGACGAGAAGTCGGACATCCTGCTCCTCGACGTCACCCCCCACTCGCTGGGGATCATGATCGTCGGGGGCTACTTCCACAAGCTCATCGAGCAGAACACCACGGTCCCGACCTCCAAGTCGCACGTCTTCACCACGGTCAAGGACAACCAGACCTCGGTGAAGATCCTGGTGCTGCAGGGCGAGAGCGAGCGCGCCGAGGAGAACGAGCTGCTCGGCGAGTTCGTCCTCACCGGCCTGCGCCGCGCCACCCGCGGCGAGGTCGAGATCGAGGTGACGTTCCACATCAGCGCTGACGGCATCGTCTCGGTCAAGGCGCGCGATCTCGAGACCGGCCAGGAGCAGTCGATCACGGTGACCGCGACCAGCGGGCTCACCGAGGACGAGATCCGCAAGAT
This sequence comes from Kofleriaceae bacterium, assembly GCA_020633495.1. Lineage (GTDB taxonomy): Bacteria > Myxococcota_A > Polyangia > Haliangiales > Haliangiaceae > WYBA01. The sequence goes on from JACKDR010000019.1 coordinate 76,887, forward strand.
GATCGACGCCAACAAGGACTACATGGTCGAGGTCCGCTCCGGCCAGGAGTTCGAGAAGGCGCGGCACGCCGCCGAGCGCGTCCTCGACGAGGTCGAGCAGCTGTTCCCCAAGGTCTCCGAGATCATCAGCGGCTCGGACTTCGGCCAGGACGCGGTCAAGAAGGCGCGCGGCGTGGTCGAGCGCGCGCGCGCCGCGATCGCGGCCCGCGATCTGCCTGGCCTGACCGAGGCGACCGAGGCCCTGACCCGGACCCTCAACATGTTCCGCGGGGTGGTGTCCAAGACCCGCGGCTGAGGGGGCGCGCCGGCGTGTCCCCGGTGACTCCCTCGACCTCGATCTCGAGACGATGAGCTACGGCGTCAACCAGGGCGAGGTGGACCGTCTGGTCGAGCGCGGGCTCGAGCGGTACGGCGCGGGCGACATCGACGGCGCCCTGGCCGCCTGGCAGGAGGCACTCGGCGTCGATCCCGACGACATGCGCGCGGGCGCCTACCTCGAGTACGTCCGCGACAACTACGCGATGCTGACCCGCGACGGCGGCCGCGCCGGCGAGGAAGACGTCCCGTTCGATCTCGGCGCGGTGCCGGGCGACGACGACTACGAGATCGAGGTCACGCGCGCCGCCAAGGTCGCCCAGGTCGAGCAGTACCTGGAGTCGGTCGACGAGGGCTGGTTCCTCGACGAGGAGGCCGCGCCGCTGCCGCCGCGGCCGACGCGCAGCCTGCCGCTGCCGGCGCGCGACGGCACGCTCGGCGACGGCGACGGCGCGCGGGAGCCGCGCCGGGACGACGACGCCGGCTTCACGCTCGAGCTCGAGGCCGAGCTGCCCGAGCCCGGCGACGACCCGGGGCTCGACGAGGAGCAGACCCGCGACTTCTTCATCGGCGCCCACGGCGGCATCGACCTCGAGCTGGGCGGCGCCGGCAGCACGCCGGGCGCGCTCGACGACCTGGGGCTGGCCGAGCCCTTGCCGCCGCAGCCCGCGCCGCCCGGCGACGGCGCGCTCGAGCTCGACTTCGGCGACCAGCGCAGCATCGTGCCGACTCGCGAGATGCAGGCGCCGCAGGGCTTCGTCCGGCCCCGGATGCCGTCGGTGCCGGCGCCGGGCGTGCCGCTGCCCGGGGTCGCGCCGCTGGGGCCGCTGGGCGGCGACGCCGACGACGACAGCCTCGGCACCCGGCCCGGCCGCCTGGTCGGCAACACCGACGCCGATCCGGTGTCCAACCGGCTGTCGGCCGACGCGCTGGCGTCGTTCGGCGAGCTCCGCACCGGCGCCGGTCACGCCGGTCCTGACGATCGCACCCGCGAGGTCCCGCCGGTGCGCCTCGACCTCGGCAGCGTCGACGACACCGGCGACATGCCCGCCGACGTCGGCCCCGGCGACCTCGGCGACGACGAGCGCACGACCGAGCGGTCGTCGCTGCGCCTCGACACCTCGAGCGAGGCGACGATCGAGCGCGGCCCCGGCTACAGCATCCCGGCGCCGCTCGACGGCTCGATCGACCAGTCGGGCACCCACCCGCCGCTGGTCATCATCGACGACGCCGGCCTCGCCGAGCCGGCGGCGCCGTCGGCGCACCGCGCCGAGACCAGCGACGGCAACGACCTCGCGGCGGAGACCGTGCGGGCACGCCGGCCGTCGCCCAACGCCGCGGCGTCGTCGCCGGCGCCGCCCGCGGCGCCGACCGCCAGCGCGTTCGACGGCCTCGCCGCCGGCCTCGCGGTCGGCGTCCAGGCCGCCGGCGCCGCCGCCGACAACCCCGCCGACCGGACCCGCCTGCGCGTGACCTGGCTGATCGATCGCGCGGTCGCGGCGTCGGCGGCCGCCGACCACGCCACCGCGATCGTCGCGCTCGACCTGGCGCTGGCCGAGGACCCCGACAGCGCGGTCGCGCAGAAGCTGCTGCACCGCCACCAGCCGGCGATCCTCGACGTCTACCAGGCCTTCGTCGGCAACCTCGAGGCGTGCCCGACCCTGGCGATCCCGATGCACGAGCTGTCGGACCAGCGGCTCGACACCCGGGCCGCGTTCCTGCTGTCGCGGGTCGACGGCACGATCACCTTCGAGGAGATCCTCGACGTCGCCGGCATGCAGCGGCTGGAGGCGTTCCGCCACCTGTCGATGCTGCTGCTGCGCGGCATCCTCGGGGTCCGGTAGGCCGCGCCGTGCGCGTCACCCGCGTCACCAACACCGGCCGGGTCCTCGCCCACGTCCGCACCGCGTGTATGCGCATCCTGGTCGGCGCCGACGCCGGCCTCGAGGTCGACATCCCGCCGGTCGGCGTCGTCATCGGCGCCGACCCCGGCGGCGACGTCGTCCTCGCCGATCCGTCGGTGTCGGCGCGCCACTGCACGATCCGCCCCACCGCCGCGGGCTTCGACGTCACCGACCTCGGCTCCAAGAACGGCACCGTCATCGACGGCGTCGCGATCACCAAGGTCACGGCGCCGCCGGGCGCGGTGCTGCGGCTCGGCCACACGCTGCTGCAGCTGATGCCGGGCGACGACGTCGTCGACATCCCGCCGTCGGCCGCCGACCACTTCGGCGAGATGTACGGCGAGAGCGTCGCGATGCGCCAGGTCTTCGCGGTGCTCGAGCGCGCCGCCCGCACCGACGCGTCGATCCTGTTCCTCGGCGAGAGCGGCACCGGCAAGGAGCTCGCGGCCCGCGCCGTCCACGACGCCTCGCCCCGCCGCGACGGCCCGTTCGTCACCTTCGACTGCGGCGCCGCCACCGAGACGCTGATCGAGAGCGACCTGTTCGGCCACGTCCGCGGCGCCTTCACCGGCGCCGCCGGCGATCGCCAGGGCGCGTTCGCCGCCGCCCACGGCGGCACGCTGTTCCTCGACGAGATCGGTGACCTGCCGGTCGGGCTGCAGCCCAAGCTCCTGCGCATGCTCGAGGCCGGCGAGGTCATCCCGCTGGGCTCGCGCAAGCCCGAGCGCTTCGACGTCCGCGTCGTCGCCGCCACCCACCGCGACGTCTTCGCCGAGGTCGCGCGCGGCGGCTTCCGCGGCGACCTCTACTACCGGCTCGCGGTCGTCGAGGTCCACCTGCCGCCGCTGCGCCAGCGCCACGGCGACCTGCCGCGGCTGATCGCCCGCTTCCTCGAGCGCGCCGGCGCGCCGGCGCTGGCCGCCGGCGTCGGCGGCCCCGCGCTCGAGCGCCTCGAGCGCTACCACTGGCCCGGCAACGTCCGCGAGCTGCGCAACGTCATCACCCGCGCGGTCGCGCTGGCCGGCCCTGACGACGACTTCGGCGCGCTGCCGATCCTGCTGCGCCCGACGATGGCCGCCGCCGACGAGCCGCCCGCGGTCCGCGCCGACCGGCCTTTCGGCGAGGCCAAGGCCGAGCTGATCGACCGCTTCGAGCGCGACTACCTCACCGACCTGCTGCGGCGCGCCGACGGCAACCTGTCCCAGGCGGCGCGCCTGGCCGGGCTCGAGCGCAAGTACCTCTACCGGCTGCTCGAGCGGGTCGGCCTGCGGACGCCGGCGGCGGCGCGCGGCGACGAGCCCGCCGCCGACGCCCCCGACGACGGCGCCGACGACGGCGCCTGATCGCCAGCCTCACGGCCCGGTGGGCGCGACGACCAGGTCGATCCGGTTGTCGATCGACACCGTCAGCTGCGAGCCGGCGACCGCGCCGGCGGGCTCGATCCGGGTCGACCGGGTCAGCCGCAGCTCCTCCTGCTCGACCTCGGTCGGCTTGCTGCGCAGCGTGCCGACCGCGAGCTGGTAGCTGCCGGTGTCGTCGATCCCGATCGGATCGATCTCGCGGGTCTTGATCGACGTCGAGGTCGCGACGTCCTGGCTGGCCCAGGCGACGTCGAGCGGCAGCGTGGCGTCGACGGTGGCGCCCGGGGTCGGCGCGGTGAAGACGTGGACGTCGGGGCCGGCGAGGACGACGCCCTCGACGGTGTCGGCGCCGGCGACGACGTCGAGCTGGTAGACCTGATCGTAGCTGGGCGCCGAGCCGCGCCAGCGGCCGCCGTTGGGATCGCTCCAGGTCAGCGCGATCGGCCCGGCGTTGCCGGTCACGGTGACGGTGCCGGAGGTGATCGGCGTGCCCGCCTTGTCGATCCGGATCGAGAACTCGGTCGTGAAGTCGGCGGACGTCTGGGCGTTGGAGACGTCGGGGGTCGCGGTGATCGACGCCTCGACCCGCAGCGTCCGGGTGCCGGACCCCGGGTCGTCGGCGTCGGACGGGGTGCCGCCACAGGCGGCGAGCAGAGCGGCGGTAGCGAGCGACAGCAGCGAGCGGGTGCGTGTGCGCATGTTCGTCCCCTTGTGTGCGCGCCCGGGCTGACGTGCCTGCCAGGGGTTGTGCAGCGCGCTGCACAGCGATCCGGGCAAGTGACCGATCGTGGGTGGGCGCAGGTCCTGGGGCCAGGACAGAGCAACCACCGCGCCAGCCCGGGGACGTGGCGCGAGGTGGCCGGCGCACCTACCGGCGCTCACTCGAAGGGATCGAAGACGTCGTCGTCGGGGCCGCGCCCCTTCTTCTGGGCGTGGACCTCGCGGACGTAGCGGACCAGGTGCTCGACGTAGCTGTCGAACGCGGGGCACGTGATGCTGGTGCCGGCGAGCAGCTCCTGGGCGCCGCGGCCGTTGTAGAAGACCTGGTGATCGAAGCTGTCGAGGAACGACAGCGGGCCGCGCGCCAGCCGGCCGATGCCGGGCGTGCGCAGGACGTTCTTGACGAGCCGGCCCGGGATGTAGCCGCGCGGCGACGCGGTCTGCGAGTGCTCCGCGACCAGCTCGTAGACCCGGCGCGCCGGCAGCGGGTGGGCGTCGGTGAGGTGGAAGGTGCGGCCGGCGGCGCGCGGGTCGTTGCCGAGCGCCCAGCCGGCGTCGATGACGTAGTCGATGGGCACGACGTGCATCGGCGCGGTGCCGCGGCCGGGCAGGGGCAGGTGCACCTGGGTCGCGTTGGTCGCGATCAGCACCATCAGGTAGTACGGCCCGTCGAACTTGTCGATCTCGCCGGTGCGGCTGTCGCCGACGATGACGCCGGGCCGCAGCACCGTGATCGGCAGCTGCCGCATCGCCTCGCGGGCGACCTGCTCGGCCTCGAACTTGGTCTCCTCGTAGACGTTGTGGAAGCCCTGGCCCTCGTCGAGCTCCTCCTCGAGGATGACGCCCTTGCGCCGGCCCGAGACCTGCGCCGTCGACCAGTGGATCAGCCGGCGCAGGCGGCCGCAGTCGCGCGCCAGCTCGACGACGCCGCGGGTGCCGGTGACGTTGACCCGCCGGGTCGTCGCGGCGTCGACGCCCATGTAGTAGATGCCGGCGAGGTGGTGGATCGTCGTGACCTTGGCGGTCAGCTGCTGGTACTCGGTGGCCGACAGGCCGAGGTCCATGTCGCAGACGTCGCCGACGACGACCTCGGCGCGATCGCCGCCGGGCAGGCCGCGGACGTAGGCCTCGGCCTCGGCGGCGAACTTGGCGCGGGCCAGGACGATCACGCGGGCCCGCTGATCGGCGGCGAGCGCGCGCGCGATCATGCGGCGGGCGGTGAACGCCGGGTAGCCGGTGACCAGCACCCGCTCCTCGGGCACCGGCAGCGGCCCGGTCTCCGACGACCGCCGGCCGCCCGCGCCCGGCACCGCGACCGGGCCGAAGCGGTCCTCGATCGCGGCGCACACCTGGGCGACCTGCTGGCGGGTCGCGGCGAGGTCGCCGCCGTTGTCGATGACCCAGGTCGCGTGCTTGAGCTTGGCGTCGAGCGGCAGCTGGCTGGCCAGCCGGGCGCGCGCGGCCGCCTCGTCGAGGCCGTCGCGGTCGCGCAGCCGCGCCACCTGGACGTCGGGCGGCACCGCCACCACGATCAGCGCGTCGAGGCCGCGGTGGGCGCCGTTCTCGACCAGCAGCGCGGCCTCGTAGAAGACGACGTGCGCGCCGCGCGCCTGCCACGCCGCGATCTCGGACTGGCTGGCCAGCGCGATCCGCGGGTGGGTGATCGCGTTGAGGTCGGCGCGCGCCGCCGGATCGGCGAAGACGCGCTCGCCCAGCTTCTTGCGGTCGAGGGTGCCGTCGGCGGCGAGGACGTCGTCGCCGAAGCGGGCGCGGATGTCGTCGAGCGCGGGCTGGCCGGGCTCGACGACCTGGCGCGCGACGAGGTCGGCGTCGACCACGGCGGCGCCGCGCTCGCGCAGCATCGCGGCCACCGCGCTCTTGCCGCTGGCGATCCCCCCGGTCAGTCCGATGACGGTCGGCACGTCCCGTGCGTACCACGAAGCCACGCGCGATGGAGTAGGCTGTCCGGCATGCCGTCCGCCGCCAGGCTCGTCGTCGCCGTCGCGCTCGTCGCGCTCGTCACGACGCCCGCGTCGCGGGCGCACGCCGGCGCGCGAGCGTGGGTCGGCACCGACGCGTGCGGCGCGTGTCACCCCGCCGAGCTGGCGGCGTGGAAGAAGACGGTTCACGCCCGCGCCGCCGATCATCTCGGCACCCGGCCGCGCGGTCGCTGCCTCGGCTGCCACGGCACCGGCGACGCGCCCGCCGGCGCGGCGGTCGAGCTGCAGGTCGGCTGCGAGGCGTGCCACGGCGCTGGCGCCGAGTACGCGACCGACGACGTCATGCGCGACCCCGCGCTGGCGCGCGCCCTCGGCCTGCGCGATCTGTCGACCGAGGCCGCGCGCGCGGTGACGTGCGCCGGCTGTCACGATGGGGTCGGGACCCGGCTGGCGCCGCCGCCGCTGGCGACCGGCCCCGAGGCGGTGCACTGATGACGGACGTCCGGACCCTGCGCGCGCGCAGCGCCACCTTCCTCAAGTCGGCGGCCGCGCCCGGCGACTTCCCGGCCGAGGAGCTGCCCGAGATCGCCTTCGCCGGCCGCTCCAACGTCGGCAAGTCGAGCCTGCTCAACCGGCTGGTCGGCGTCGGCGGCCTGGCCCGGACGTCGCGGACCCCCGGGCGGACCCAGCTGCTCAACTGGTTCCACGTCGAGCCGCCGGGGCCGATCGGCACCGGCACGCTGGCGTTCGTCGATCTGCCCGGCTACGGCTACGCCAAGGTGCCGGTCGCGATGCAGGTCGGCTGGCAGGGGCTGATCGAGGCCTACCTGGGCGCGCGGCCGGTGCTCGCCGCGGTCGTCGTCATCGTCGACGTCCGGCGCGGCGCCGAGGACGAGGAGCGCGACCTGGTGGCGTGGCTCGCCGAGCGCGAGGTCGCGACGATCGTCGTCGTCACCAAGATCGACAAGCTGGCCAAGAACAAGCGCGAGCCGGCGCTGGTCGCGGTCAAGCGCGACCTCGCGCTGCCGCGCATGCCGATCGCGTTCTCCGCCGAGACCGGCGACGGCGCGTCGGAGCTGTGGCGCGCGATCGGCAAGGCGGTGCCGGCGCGCCGGAGCGGCGGGTGATCGCGACCGACCCGGCGCCGGCGCTGGTCATCGAGCCGATGCGCCCGGACGACCTCGACGCTGTCGACGAGATCGAGCGGCACTCGTTCAAGACCCCGTGGGCGGCCTCGGTGTTCGCCGAGGAGCTGACCCGCGAGTGGGCGCGCGTCGACGTCGCGCGCGACGACGGCCGCGTCGTCGCCTTCGCCGACTACTGGCTGGTCAAGGACGAGATCCACATCCTGGCGATCGCGACCCACCCCGACCGGCGCCGCCGCGGCGTCGGCCGCGCCCTGCTCGATCACGTGATCGCGCTCGGTCGCGGCGGCGACTACACGCTGGTCACGCTCGAGGTCCGCGCCAGCAACCGCCCCGCGATCGCGCTGTACGAGGCCGCCGGCTTCGCCCGCGTCGGCGTCCGTCCTCGCTACTACGCCGAGGACGACGAGGACGCCCTGGTCATGACGCTGACCCTGCGCTGATCCTCGCCCGTGCCCGTGCCCGGGCCCGGGCCCGTGCCCGTGCCCGTGCCCGTGCCCGTGCCCGTGCCCGGGCCCGTTCTGATCCGACTCCGCGCCGCGCTCAGTCGATCGTCCCGGTCCCCGGCACCGCCGTCGGCGGCTCGCGCGTCAGCAGGTACCCGGCCCCGACGCCGCCCGCGATCACGACGCCGGCGATCGCCGCCACCCACCACCGCGTGTACCACGCCCCGCCGCCCTCGCGGGTCAGGCGCGCGTCGACCTCGATGTCGCCGTCCGGCGGCACCTGGACCCGCGCCGTGAACGGCACGTACCCGTCCTTGGTGAGCCGGATCTGGTAGGTCGCCGGCGCGTGCACGCGCAGCGGCGCGATCGGCGTCTTGCCCTTGGGGTCCTTGCCCAGGAACACCTGGGCGCCCGCCAGGTTGGCGGTGACCTTGATCGTGCCGAAGCGCAGGAAGTCGTTCTCGGGCATGACCCGGCGCAGGTAGCCGACCAGCGCGGCGTCGTCGGGGCTGGCGTCCTCGGCCAGGGCCTCGGCGATCCGCACCGCGACCTTGCCGCGCCGGACGTCGATCCGCTGCAGCGTCAGGATGACGTCGCCGAACTCGCTGACGCCGACCAGCACGACCTCGCGGGCGCCGACCTTGGCGCCGATCTTGGCGATGCACGCCGGCTCGCCGCCGCAGTCGACGACCGCGGCGTCGAGGCGCGCGCCGTAGTCCTTGCGCGCCTCGTCGGCGTCGATCACGGTCAGCGAGGTCTGCTGCTTGAGCAGCCCGGCGATCCGGCGATCGAGGCCGGGCAGCGCGGTCGAGCCGGCGCGGTACTCGAGGACGGCGACCTTGCGGCGGGCCTCGGCGTCGTCGGGGCTGGCGGCGCCGGCGCCGGGCTTGCCCTTGCCGCCGCCGTCGGCCCACGCCGCCGGGACGCCGGCGATCGCGACCAGCGCGGCGATCGTCGCGGCGATCGCGCGGCTCGCGGCCCCGTCGCGGCCCATCACCGGGCTCCGAACAGGACGGCGATGCCGGACGGCGCGAAGGTGCCGGACACCGACGCGTCGATGTCGGGCAGGCAGCTCCAGTCGGGCACCAGGCAGAACGCGCCGCACGGGCCCTCGTCGGCGACGCACGACGTGCGGATCCGCTGGTTGGTCACGGTGGTCGAGGGATCGAACAACCAGTACTCCTGGGTGGTGACGTCGACGCGTGGGATCAGGACGCCGCCGAAGCCGTCGTCGCCCAGGGCGTCGCCGTGCAGGATCGTCGACAGCGTCAGCGCCAGCAGATCGCCGCTCGGCGAGATCGCGAGATCGTCGGCCTCGACCCAGTTGGCGTGGAGGTCCTGGACCAGATCCTGGTCGGGGTAGTCGGCGTTCTCGGCGAGGACGCGCTCGACGATGGGCGGCAGCTCCATCACCTGGGACGGATCGCCGTCGAGGTCGGCGCTGGCCACCACCAGCCAGGCGTCGATGACGCCGTCGGGGATCTCGGGGCTGGTCGTGGTCAGCCGGTCGTGACCGACCGCCCAGACGTGGCCGTCGAGCACGGCGAGCGCGGTCGGCGCCTTGATGCCGTCGACGATCGCCGCCTGGTCGATCGCCTGGCTCACCGGATCGAAGCGGAGCAGGCGGTTGCCGCACCGGTCGGCCAGCACGATCAGGCCGCTGCGCGCGTCGCCGCCGACGTCGGAGATGCCGGCGCCGGCGTCGATCACGGTCGCGGTCTCGGGGTCGGTGAGCCGGAACACCGCGAGCTTCGAGCCCGGGCACCCGGTGTCGACGGTGGCGCGGCCGAGCAGGGCGACGCCCCACCAGCCGCCGTCGGAGCCGCGGGTCGTGGCCACCCGGTCGGCGGCCATCGGCGTCGGGGCGACCTTGACCTGCCCGGTCGCGACCTCGATCACCGACACCTGCGGCGAGGTGCCGGCGTGGGCGACCAGCAGGTAGGCGCCGTCCGGCGTCGCGATCGCGTCGGTCGGGCTCGGCCCGAGCTGCGCGCCCGGCAGGCTCGACGCGCCGTGGGTCGCGGTCGACACGTAGGCCAGCGCGCCCTGGGCGCTGACCGTCGCCAGGTCGGTGCCGGCGACGTCGGCCACGACCTCGGCGGAGCCGGGCAGGGCGACCTGGGTCTGGTAGCCGGCGCTGCGGCCGAGCGAGGCGTCGACCGACACCAGCCGGTTGCCGGCGCCCGCGATGTAGGCGAACGGGCGCCGCACCGGGATCGTCGCCTCGACGTCGGCGTCGGCCAGGATCGCCAGCGGCGCCGAGGCCCGGCCGTAGCCGACCAGCTGGCCCTGCGCGCTGCGCAGCTCGGCCGACAGCCACACCTCGTCGGCGACCGGCAGGTCACCGAGGTCGACCTGGCCGTCGGCGCCGATCTGGGTGGTGGTGGCCCGCGGCGCGTCGGCGTCGATCTGGGTCACCAGGGTCAGCGACGCGGCGCCCCCGGGGCGCAGCGCCGGGTCGTCAGGCACGTCGAAGTGCAGCGACACCGAGCCCTCGGCGGTGCAGCCCGGCACGGCCGCGGCGAGCCCCAGCCCGGCGACCAGGGCGGTCGCGAGCGAGCCGGTGCGCGCAGCCATCCCGGTGGCGGTCGATCTTCGGACCACGACACGCGACGCTACCACCGCGGGTTCGTCGGCCACAACCCAACGCTGCGTGATCGCAGCCCCAGGATCCGGTACCCCTGCTGCGCCGGCTCTGGCAGACTAGGCCGGGGGGTGGCCCCCGACGCGCCGATGACCGTAGCTGTCGACCACAATGCGCTCCACGGCGCGGGAGCGGGTGCGCCCGGCTCCGGGGACCCGCCGCCGGTGAACACCACCGGGTCGGTGCCCAGGCTCGATCCGAGCCTGCCCCAGGTGTTCGGCCGCTACCTGCTGGTGCAGCGGCTGTCGCGCGGCGGCATGGGCGAGATCTTCCTCGCCAAGCACGGCCTGCAGGGCTTCGAGAAGCTCTGCGTGATCAAGAAGGTCCTGCCCAACCTGGCCGAGGACCAGCAGTTCATCTCGCGGTTCGTCGACGAGGCCCAGGTCGCGATCAAGCTGCAGCACGTCAACGTCGCCCAGGTCTTCGAGGTCGGGCGCGTCGGCGACGAGTACTTCCTGTCGATCGAGTACGTCGAGGGCCGCGACCTGCGCCGCATCCTCCACGTCCTCGGCAAGCACCGCCGCCGCTTCCCGCCCGAGCTGGCGCTCTACATCGGCCGCGAGATGGCCAATGGCCTGGCCTACGCCCACCGCCGCACCAGCGTCGACGGGGCGTCGCTCGAGCTGGTCCACTGCGACATCTCCCCGCCCAACGTCCTGGTCAGCTTCGAGGGCGAGACCAAGATCATCGACTTCGGCATCGCCAAGAGCGCGCTGCGCGAGACCGCCACCGATCCCAAGATGGGCTTCGGCAAGTTCGGCTACATGGCGCCCGAGCAGCTGATCCGCGGCGGCGTCGTCGATCACCGCACCGACATCTACGCCGCCGGCGTCGTGCTGTTCGAGTTGCTCACCGGCGAGCGGCTCTACGAGCTCGGCCCCGACGGCCAGGCGCCGGACTACCGGGCGCTGGCCCGCGCGGTGTCGCGCGGCGAGCACAAGGTGCCGTCGGACCTCGACCCGCTGCTCGAGCCGTTCGACGAGCTGGTGCGGCGCGCGCTCAAGCCGCGCGCCGAGGATCGCTACCAGACCGCCGCCGAGCTGCGCGACGCGATCCAGACCGAGCTGGTCCAGCTCAACCCGACGATCTCCGCCGACCAGCTGGGCTCGTTCATGCGCGACACCTTCGCCGCCGAGATGTCCGCGCACCGCGACATGGTCGAGCGCATCGCGCACACCCACCTCGACCAGTTCAAGGACCAGCTGACCACGCAGTCGGTGGCGACCGTGTCGTTCGCGCTCGCCAACATGCCGCTGGTCGCGCCCACCGAGGAGCCGCGCGCGGTCCGCGCCGCGCCGCAGCGCCACGACCAGCAGAGCACCGCGGTCGCGGGCATGATGATCGCCGACTCCGGCCGCACCGCGACCGTCGAGCTCGGCGATCGCGACCTGCTGCCGCTCGACGCCCGGCGCGGCCAGCCGCGCGACCGGCGCCGGCTGTCGTGGCCGGTGATCGGCGCGACCTCGGTCGCGGTCATCGTCGCGGTCGCGCTGGCGGTGTGGGCCGCCGGCGGCGGGTCGCGGCCGCCGGCGCCCGCGGCCGGCTCGACGGCGGTCGGCGGCGGTGCTGGTGGCGTCGCGGCCGACGCCGGCGCGCCCACCGTGACGGCGCTGGATCCGGCCGACGTCGTCGTCGCCGACGCCGACGCCGACGCCGGCGAGCCCGCGATCGAGATCGACCCGATCGTCGAGCCGCCGCCGGGCGATCCGTCCCCGCCGCCGCGCGACGGCGGCAAGGCCAGGGTCCGCACCGCCAAGAGCAAGGGCGACGACCACGCCGCCAAGGCCCGCGTCGATCACGGCGACGACAAGCCGGCGCCCACCGTCGACGCCGACGCGGTGCTCGGCAAGTTCAAGGCGGTGTCGCGCGAGTACAAGACCTTCAAGCAGGCCTACGGCGCCCGCCTCGACGCCGAGTGGACCGAGCTGGCGACCCTCGCCCAGTACGCCGGCAAGTCACCCGACAAGCTGGCCGCGCTCGACCGCAAGCTCGACCGGTTCCGCAGCCAGATGCGGGCCCAGAAGTAGCGGCGCGACGAGCCGACTTCGGTGAACCCGAAACCGGGATCCCGACCCGCGCGGCGGCGCCAAACGCCGCACCAGGCACGTTTTTTCGCCTCGGAAACGCGCCGGAAACATGGCCCGTGTAGCGATCGGGGCCATGAAGAAGATCGAGGCGATCATCAAGCCCTTCAAGCTCGACGAGGTGAAGGAAGCGCTCGCCGAGATCGGCGTGCACGGCATGACGGTGACCGAGGTGAAGGGGTTCGGCCGCACCGGCGGCAAGAAGGAGGTCTACCGCGGGTCGGCGTACGTCGTCGACTTCGTGCCCAAGGTGAAGCTCGAGATCATCGTCGCCGATGACTCGGTTCGCCAGGTGGTCGCGTCGATCACCGAGGCCGCGCGCACCGGTCGGATCGGTGACGGCAAGATCTTCGTGACCCCCGTCGACGAGGTCATCCGCATCCGGACCGGCGAGACCGGCGAGGACGCGATCTGACGCCGCGACGCCACCGCGTTCCCGCCAACGTGTGATATCGCCTGAAAAACCCAAGAGGTGAAACTCGCCCTATGACGCCCGCCGAGCTGAAGAAGTACGCCGACAAGCACGGCATCAAGATGATCGACTGCAAGTTCGTCGATTTTCTCGGTGCCTGGCAGCACATCACCTACCCGATCGAGCGCCTCGAAGACGGCCTCGAGGAAGGCTTCGGCTTCGACGGCTCGTCGATCCGCGGCTGGAAGGCGATCAACGCCTCGGACATGGTCATGGTCCCCGATCCGACGACCGGGATCCTCGACCCGTTCCTGCAGACCCCGACGCTGTCGCTGATCTGCGACGTCGTCGATCCGATCACGCGTGAGCCCTACGGCCGCTGCCCGCGCAGCCTGGCCCGCCGCGCCGCCGCGTACCTGCAGTCGACCGGCATCGCCGACACCGCGTTCTTCGGCCCCGAGGCCGAGTTCTTCGTCTTCGACAGCGTGCGCTACGAAGAGAAGTCCCAGACCGCGATGTACCTGGTCGACTCGGCCGAGGGCACCTGGAACACCGGCCGTGACGAGGCCGGCGGCAACCTCGGCTACAAGCCGCGCCACAAGGGCGGCTACTTCCCGGCGTCGCCGGTCGACACGCTCAGCGATCTGCGGACGCTGATGGTGCTGACCATGCAGGCGGTCGGCATCGAGGTCGAGACCCACCACCACGAGGTCGCGACCGCCGGCCAGTGCGAGATCGACATGAAGTTCGATTCGCTGCTGGCGATGGCCGACAAGCTGATGTGGTACAAGCACATCGTCAAGAACGTCGCCAAGAACGCGGGCAAGACGGCGACGTTCATGCCCAAGCCGCTCTACGGCGACAACGGCACTGGCATGCACACGCACCAGTCGCTGTGGAAGGGCGGCAAGCCGCTGTTCGCGGGCGACGCCTACGCCGGCATGTCGGAGATGGCGCTGCACTACATCGGCGGCCTGCTCAAGCACGCGCCGGCGATCTGCGCGTTCGCCAACCCGACCACCAACAGCTACCGGCGCCTGGTGCCGGGCTACGAGGCGCCGGTCAACCTGGCGTACTCGGCCCGCAACCGGTCGGCGTCGATCCGCATCCCGATGTACTCGCCGTCGCCCAAGGCCAAGCGCCTCGAGCTGCGGTCCCCGGACGCGGCGTGCAACCCGTACCTGGCGTTCTCGGCCATGATGATGGCCGGCCTCGACGGCATCGAGCACCGGATCAACCCGGGCGAGCCGCTCGACAAGGACATCTACTCGCTGTCCCCCGAGGAGCTGGCGTCGGTCCCGACCTCGCCGAGCTCGCTCGATCGCGCGCTCGACGCGCTGGCCGCCGACCACGAGTTCCTGCTCAAGGGCGACGTCTTCTCGACCGACCTCATCGACGCCTGGATCTCGTACAAGCGCGACAACGAAGTCGACCACGTCCGCCTGCGGCCGACCCCGTCCGAGTACTACCTGTACTACGACTGCTAGATCCCGGCCGATCCGGGCCCAACCGGCCCGAACCGCCTGGTTACGACCGCTCCGCGAGGGGCGGTCGTCCCGTTTTCGGGGGCTTGCGGCGTCGGCGCGCGCTCCCGCACTTGTGCCCGCCAATGTAGGTTGCCTATACTTCTAAGGATTCGAGGGGGAACCTCGCACCGGGTCTCTGGGCCGCATGTTCTCTGGCTTCCCGGACGAGCCTCTTGTCGACACGAAAGGCATTCCTACGCGCGTGAGCACCACGGCGACCCGCGACCCCAGGACCGGCGATCCGGAGCCCGCCTCTGTGTCCAGCCGGCGTGGTGTGGGGACCAGGGCCTGGCCATGGGCTCCGGTGGGCTGGTACGCGTCGCTCGTCGGCTGGGGGGCGCGCCGCGCCATCCCGCGGCCGCTGCGCCGGCCGCTGTACGGGGCGTTCTCCCAGGTCGTCGGAGCCGATCTCGCCGAGGCCGACCGCGACCCGGTCGAGTTCCGTAGCTTCGGCGAGATGTTCGCGCGCCGGCTCCGGCCGGGCGCCCGCAGCTTCGACCTGCCCGCCGACGCCCTGGCGTGCCCGTCCGACGGCGCCCTGGCGGTGGCCGGGCCGCTGGACGGCACCACCCTGGTCCAGGCCAAGGGCAAGCACTACACCGTCGGCGAGCTGCTCGCCGACGACGCCGCGGCGGCGGCCTACGCCGGCGGCTGGTACTGCACGATCTACCTGTCGCCGGCCAACTACCACCGGGTCCACGCGCCGCTCGACGGCGAGGTCGTCGGCTACGACTACGTGCCCGGCGCGATGTGGCCGGTGAGCCGGCCGTTCGTGCGCGCCGTCGACGGCCTGTTCGCGCGCAACGAGCGCGCGGTGATCCACCTGGCGACGGCGGTCGGCCCGATCGCGGTGGTCATGGTCGGCGCCACCGGCGTCGGCAACCTGTGGCTCGAGCACCTCGGCGACGACAGCCGCGGCTGGCGCGCCGACGGCGAGCTGCGCCGGATCGAGCTGTCGCCGCGCCCGACGGTGCGGCGCGGCGACGAGCTCGGCGCGTTCCTGCTCGGCTCGACGGTGGTGCTGCTGGCGCCGGCTGGCGTGGTGCGGCCGGCGGCCGCCGGGGACGCGGAAGGCGAGCTGGTCGCCGGCGCGACGCTGCGGTGCGGCCAGCCGCTGGCGCGGGTCGGCGCGCCCGGGGGGCGGTCGTGAGCAAGCGCCCCGAGGATCACGAGACGCCGGAGCTCGAGGAGGGCATGACCACCGCGGAGCGGCGGCGTCGCCGTCGCCGCGGCGCCGGCCTGCGGGTGCCGTCGGACAACGTGCCGCGGCGGGCGTCGTCGCAGCACCCGGTGGTGGCGCCGGTGCCCGAGGATCCCAACCTCGCGGTGTCGATCGCCTACAGCTTCGGCAACGACGCGTCGCAGCCGGTGCCCCGGCCGCCCAGCGACGGCTCGTTCCTCGACGACGACGAGTCGGGCGGCGTCGCGCTCGCCGCCGCCAGCGCGCCCGCGGTGGCCGTGCCGGCGGGGCCGATCACCGCGCCGATGGCGACGCCGCCGGTGCCCGGCGACGGCGTCGAGGCCGCGGCGCCCGCGATGCCGACCAGCGTCGGCCTCGAGGCCAACCCCGACGGCGAGGCCGAGTCGTTCGAGGACCGGACCCGCGCCGACGTCCCGATCGCGGGCGGGACCCGGCCGGGCGACGTGTCGGCGTCGTTCCTCGAGGAGCGCGGCGTGCCCGCGACCGCCGCCGCCGCCGCGGTCCGCGCCGTCGAGGACGTCGCCGCGCTGGCCACCGGCGACGTCGTCGCCGACGGCCGGACCCGCGAGATGCCGGCGATGCAGCTCGAGGCGCTCGGGCTCGAGCTCCCCGAGGGCATGGCCGACGAGCCGGCGGCGCCGGCGGCGCCCCCGGCCGCGCCGGAGCCCGCGATCGCCCGCGCCGAGACCGCGCCGGTGGCGTCGCGCGCCGCGACCGTGGCGCTGTCCGAGGACGATCTCGAGGAGCTGATGGAGGGCGGCTCGGGGCCGCACGTCAAGCCGACCGCGGCGCCGCGGTCGGCGTCGCTGCCGACCGTGAGCTTCCGCGGCGACGGCGTGCCGGCGTCCAGCGCCGACGCGATCGGCGGCCCCGAGATCCACGCCGAGGTCACCGAGCAGGCGCCGGTCGCGCCGTCGGCGCCGGTCGAGGTTCTCGACGCCGACGCCGTCGAGCCCATCGAGGCGGCGGACTCGGGCGAGGTCTCGATCGAGGTCGACGCCCGGGCCGGCTCCGAGCCCGAGGGCGAGGACATCGCGCTCGACGACGACGATCTCCAGGACGAGGTCGTCCAGCCCGCCGATCCGTCGGACTCCGGCGAGATCCTGTCCGACGAGCTCATCGAGGAGGTCGAGGCCCAGAGCGCGCCGCCGGTGCCGCTGCGCGAGGCCACGCCCGCCGCCGAGGCCGCCCCCGCGGACGACGCCGCCGCGGCCGCCGCGGTGACGCCGCCGCCGTCGCCGGCCAAGCCGCCGCCGGCGCCGACCAAGCCGCCGCCCGCGCCGCCCAAGAAGGCCACCGCGGCCCGCGCCGCGGCCGCCGCGGCCGCCGCCCGCGGCGAGGTCGATGGCAAGAAGCGCCGCTCCAAGCCGTGGTTCGAGGAGATCTTCGACGACGACTACCTGCGGACGCTGCCGTTCCTGACCCCGCAGGCGACCCAGTTCGAGGCCCAGTTCGTGATCGACGCGCTCGGCCTGCAGAGCGGCGCCCAGGTCCTCGACCTCGGCTGCGGCTACGGCCGCCACGCCATGGAGCTCGCCGCGCGCGGCATGCACGTCGTCGGTCTCGACCTGTCGCTGCCGCTCTTGCTGCGCGGCGCCGACGAGGCCCAGCGCCGGTCGCTGACGATCAACTTCGTCCACGCCGACATGCGCGAGCTCGACTTCGACTCGCAGTTCGACGGCGCCTACTGCCTGTTCTCGACGTTCGGCTTCTTCGACGACGAGACCAACAAGAAGACGATGGCGCACCTGGCGCGGGCCCTCAAGCCGGGCGCCCGGGTCGTGCTCGACATCCTCAACCGCGACTACCTGATCGCCGACCTGCCGACCCGCGTGTGGTGGGAGGGCGACGGCTGCGTCGTCCTCGAGGAGGTCGAGTTCAACTACTTCTCGTCGCGGATCCAGTGCAACCGCTCGGTGGTCTTCGACGACGGCCGCCAGGTCGAGCAGGAGATCTCGGTGCGCGCGTACTCGCTGCACGAGATCGGCAAGGTCATGCACGCCGCCGGGTTCCGCGTCCTCGAGGTGTCGGGGAGCATGGTGACCCGCGGCCGGTTCTTCGGTGGCACGTCGCGGCAGATCGTGGTGATCGCCGAGCGACGCCCGAAGGACGAGACCACCAAGTCCTGAGCGGTCGGGATCCGACCCGCGTGCGGGCGGGCAGGTCCGACGCGCCTCGTCGGACCTGCTGATCCTTCCGAGCGCGAGCCGCGCGGCATCTCCGGCGGCGGCGGCGCGCGCCGACCTGGCCAGATGGGCGGCGACGATGTCGGTCCGCGTGGGTCGCGCGGCGGCGCCGCCGCGCCGGCCCGCCGGCCCGCCGCGCAACTGCGCGCAACCACGGTGGCGGCGGGGTGTCCTGGAATACGCGGGCCCCGTCGCGAGTCTCCTCCTGCAGCACCGTCGGCTCGGCCCGCGATCCACCGCACCGGCCAAAACATTTCGGGGATCCGAGCGTCAGTAAAGAACGAGCGCCGCGCACCCGCCGGCGTGACCCGCAGCACGCGAGCCCAACGCCATGGCCCTTCCACTCAAGGCACCGTCCTCCTCGATCAGCGCCCGCCGTCGTGGCGCGCCCATCGTCGCGTCCCGGCGCGCTCGCCTCGCGGCCAAGGGCCACGGCGCGGGCAGCGTGGCGCGCCCCGCCGAGCCCGGCGGCGATCCCGACGTCGATCCCGACGTCGAGGTCGCGGCCGAGGGCGCGGTCACGCCGCGTCGCTCGCGCACCGACGGCACCGGCTACCTGTCGATGTACTTCCGCGACATGGCCGCGCTGCACGTGCTCCGCCCCGAGGAGGAGTTCACGACCGCCCGCGAGATCGAGGCGCTCGAGCTGGCGCAGTGGGAGACCGTGCTCGGCTTCGGGCCTGGCCTCGGCCTCGTCCTCGACGCGGTCGAGGAGGAGATGGGCGCGGCGGCCGCGACCCACCCGGCGATCCGCAACCTGCGCCGCCTCGTCGTCGACGCCGGCCGCGGCAAGGCCGGCGCGGCGCGGCTGGCGCGCGCCGCCAAGAAGCACGCCGTCACCCTGCGCGAGGCCGATCAGGACAAGCTGTGGGCCGACGCCGCCGTCGCCGCGGTCGAGCGCGCCGCGCGCGGGCTGGGCCGCCCCGGCGGCGCGCCGCCGCGCGCGCTGGTCAAGGCGCGCGGCTTCGCCGACTGGGTGCGGCGGGTCGGCGCCGCCGATCGCGCGTCGCACCAGGCCCGCAACGCGTTCGTGAAGGCCAACCTGCGCCTCGTCGTCAGCATCGCGCGCCGCTTCAACCACGGCCGCATGTCGCTCGCCGATCTGATCCAGGAGGGCAACCTGGGCCTGATGAAGGCGGTCGAGCGCTACGACTACCGCCGCGGCTTCCGGTTCTCGACCTACGCGAGCTGGTGGATCCGCCACGCGATCAGCCGCGCGCTCGCCGACAAGGGCCGCGAGATCCGCCTGCCGGTCCACATGATCGACGCCCAGCACCGCCTGGCCAAGGCGCGCCGCGAGCTCACCGCCAAGCTGGGCCGGTCGCCGACCAGCCCGGAGCTGGCCGAGGCGACCCAGATGCCGCTCGACAAGATCGAGAAGATGCGGACCTGGGTCCTCGACCAGTCGGTGTCGCTCGATCGCCCGGTCGGCGACGAGGACGGTCGCGTCCTGGGCGAGATCCTCGAGGATCCGGATCGCGAAGAGGCGTCGCCCACCGACGACCTCGAGATGGAGTCGCTGATCGCCGAGCTGCGAGCCCTGCTGCACGAGCTCAAGCCGATCGAGGCCGACATCCTGCGCCGGCGCTTCGGCCTCGACAACGACCAGGAGCTGACGCTCAAGGAGATCGGCGAGAAGTACAACCTGTCGCGCGAGCGCATCCGCCAGCTCCAGGAGCAGGCGCTGGGCAAGATGCGCCGGGCGCTGGCCCGCCGCGAGCTGATGTGACCGCGGGGCCCAGGCCGCCCGGGCGCGCCGCCTCTGCGGCCGGCGCGCGCCGGCGTCGGCCGCCCCGGACGGCGTCCCGGCGGCCTCTTGCTTGCCCCGCGGCCGCGCGGTCGGGTAGCTTTCGGCGCATGAGGAACCGGTCCCGCACCGCCGCCGTCGTGGTCGCCGTCCTGGCTGCAGCCCTGGTCATGACCGGCTGCAGCGAGGACAAGAAGCTGAAGGTCACCGGCCTCGATCCGACCACGGGCGACTTCCAGGGCGGCACCCGGGTCAACATCAAGGGCAACCGCTTCACCAAGGACGGCAGCCGCACCGCGCGCGTCTTCTTCGGCGGCCGGCCGGCGGAGGTCATGGGCTTCCGCGGCGACAAGGAGCTGGTCGTCAAGGCGCCCGCCGGCGACATCGGCCAGAAGGTCGACGTGCTGATCATCTTCGAGCCCGGCGGCGAGATCACGCTCAAGGAAGCGTTCACGTACGTCGAGCAGTCGCGCGCCAACGTCGACGACCTCGACATCAAGAAGTAGCGGCGACGGCGGGACGGGGCGGCGGGACGCGCGAGACGGGAACGAGGGGGGCGGGGCCAGCTCCCGGATCGGGCACGGACGCGGGCACGGACGCGGGCACGCGCGGCGCGGGGGAGAGCCCTCCCCCCGCCGGCGAGCGAGCGCGAGCGCGAGCGCGCGGCGCGCGAGCCGATCAGTAATTCAGGCGGAACAGCTGCTGGCCGAGCAGCACGAAGCTGTCGTTGCCGATCGCGCGCTCGCCGGCGATCTTGAGGAACGTGCCGTTGGAGCTGCCCATGTCGGCGAGGAAGACCCGGCCCTCGCGGGTGCTCAGCTTGGCGTGTAGCCCCGAGACGTAGCCGTCGTCGGGGAAGTTGATCTCGCCTCGCTCGCGGCCGAGGGTCACGATCTCGCCGAGCAGCGGGAACGCCGAGCCGTCGACCTCCTTGCCGATGATCACGGTGACCTTGCCCCAGTAGCCGGGGTTCGGGCTGCCCATGACCTCGGTGCCGTCGGGCATCGGCTCCGGCGGCGTGACCAGATCGAAGCGCAAGAGCTCCTGGCCGATGCGGAAGACCTGGCCGGGCTGGATCTCCTCCTCCTCGGTGATCTTGACGAAGACGCCGTTGAGGCTGTCGAGGTCGCGGACGTTGGCCTTGCCGTCGTGCACCGACAGCTCGGCGTGGGTCGGCGACAGGTAGCCGTCGTTCTCGAACATCGCGCCCTGCGACCGGCCGATCGTGTTGTCGCCGTGCTGCAGCTCGACCGTGCCGCCCTCGCTGCCGTCGGGACGGATCAGCGTCAGCGTCGGGTTGGGCGCCACCATCGGGGCCGACGGCGGCACCGCCACCGGCGCCGAGACCGGCGCCGAGGCGTCGTCCATGCGGTGGCCGCAGGCGCCGCAGAACCGGAAGTTCGGCGGCACGTCGGTGCCGCACTGCGGGCACCGCTTGGGGCCGCTCGCGACCGGCGCCGCGCCGAAGCCGCCGCCGGGCACGCCCGGGGGCGGGCCCATGGGCTGCTGGCCGGGCATGGCGCCCGACATGGGGCCGGGGCCGGGCATGGGGCCGGGCATGCCGCCCATGGGGCCGGGGCCGGGCATCGGGCCGGGCATGGGGCCGGGGCCGGGACCGGGGCCGGGCATCGGCGAGCCGAACGGAGACGGCGTGGCGCCGCCCGGTCGACCGCCGGGGCCCCCCGGGCCGAGCGTCGAGGCGTCGGCCATCATCGTCTTCATGACGGCGATGTCGCCGCCGGGCTTGGCCGGTGCGGTCAGCTCTGCGCCACAACCGAGGCAGAACTTGTAGTGGTCCTGGTTCTCCTTGCCGCACCGATTACAGACGATCATAGGGAAGCCCCCACCGAATACAGACGTTGACGCTCGGCTGCACGCGCGGTCACACGACCTCGACGCGCAGCAGCTGCTGACCCATGAACACGTAGTCGCCGTGGCCGAGCGGGTGCTCGCCCACGATGCGCAGGAACGTGCCGTTCTTCGAGCCCAGGTCGGTCAGGATCAGGTGCTGACCGTCCCAGGTGACCCGGGCATGACGACCCGAGATGAAAGGATCGTCGGGGAAGTCGAGGTCGTTGCCCTCGCGCCCGATGGTCACGACCTCCGAGGTGGCCCGGTAGGCCATCCCGGTGTCGCCGCCGCGCAGCCGCTGGACCACCCGGATCATCGAGGGCCGCCGCGGGCTGGCGAAGAAGTAGGTGCCGTCCTCGATCGCGTCGTCGGCGGTGCCGTCGCCGCGCTCGACCTCGAGCAGCTGCTCGCCGACCAGGACCAGGGCGCCGAAGTCGATCTGCCGCGAGCCCGAGATCCGGACGTAGACGCCGTTGGTCGAGCCTTCGTCGCGGACGATCAGCTTGCCGTCGCGGTAGAAGAAGTTGCAGTGGGTCGGCGACAGGAACGGGTCGTCGGGGAACAGGAGCGGGCAGTCGAGGCGCCCGGCGAGGTGCTCCTCGCCGGCGAGGTTGAACGACACGCCGTCCATGCCGTCGCCGCGGATGAGCGTGAGCTTGGCCTTGGCCGCCTGGATCGCGCCGAAGTACATCGTGCGGCGCGACGCCGACTTGTCGCCGGCGGGCGGGGTCGGGGTCGGGGTGCCGGGCCGACCGGTGTGGCCGGCGTGCGCGTGGGCGTGGCCGGCGCCGAACTGGGCGTCGGGCATGCGGCTGCCGCAGCTACCGCAGAAGCGGTGGCCGGGCGTGACCTGCTCGCCGCACACCGGGCACGGGTTGGGCGCCTCGGCGGCGGGCTGGACCGCCGACGGCGTCGGCGCCATCGACGCCGCCGCGGGGCTGGTCTGCGGCGGCGCCGACGGCGGCGCGGGCGCGCGCGACGGCCCCGGGCCGACCTCCGTCCGGGCGTCGAACTCGAACGCGTCGAGCGACACCGGGGAAGCGCACCGCACGCAGTGCTGCACGCCCATCTTGTTGAAGGCGCTGCACTGGTCGCAGACCAGGCCGACATCCATGTCGGCTCGCAGTGTACCTCGGCCCGAAATCGCAGGTCAAAATGCGGAGGTAGATCGCACGCCGGCCGTCACTTACCGGCCGCTGCCGCCTTGACCTCGGGGTGCGGATCGTCCGTGGCCAGCTCGGCGAGCCGGGACCGCGCCCGGGCGTCGCCGATCGCGACCAGCGCCGCGGCGGCCGCGGCCCGGACCTGCCAGCCCTCGTCCTCGGTGGCGGTCAGCAGGGCGTCGACGGCGCGGCCGGCGCGGAGCACGCCCAGCGCCTCCGCCGCGGCCTGGCGGACGAAGCCGTTGTCGTCGGCGACCGCGGCGATCAGCGCGTCGACGTCGGCCTGGGCGCCGAGGCCGCCCATCGCGGTGGCGGCGACCTGCCGGTCCTGCCAGGCGCCGGCGCCGAGCCGGGACACCAGCGTCGCGACCAGCGCCGCCGGCGCGGCGCCGCGGACCCGGGCCACCGTCGCGATCGCGGTCATCGCGGCCTGCCGGACCTGGGCGGCGTCGTCGTCGAGGCCGCGCTGGATCGCGTCGTCGAGGCCGGCGGCGTCGAGCTTGGCCGCGACCGACAGCGCGACCGCCCGGACCTTGGCGTCGTCGTCGCGCAGGTGGGCGGCGACGTCGGCGGCGACGTCCTTGCCGATCGTCGCCAGCGACGCGTTCAGCTTGGCGGCGTCGCCGGCGGCCGGGGCGGCCGGCGACAGCGCGCCCAGCGTGATGCCGGCGGCGGCGCCGTCGAGATCGAGCAGCGTGGCGAGGACGCGATCGCGGTGCTCGCCCAGCGCGGCGCGGACGCCGTCGGCGATCGCCCGCTCGTTGCCGATCACCAGCGCCGCGCTCGCCGCGATCTCGGGCCGGGCTCCGGGCAGGCGCGCGATCGCGGTGGCGGCGTGGAACTTGCCGCTGCGCATCGGGTACTCGGTGGGATCGCCGACCTCGGCCGACGCCGGGGCGACCCCGGCCAGGCGCGCCGCGGCCCACGCCAGCAGCGGCCGGGCGTCGTCGGAGCGGGTGAAATAGGCGCGGATCACCGCCGGCAGCGCCTGCTTGTCGCCGATGCGCGCCAGCGCCCAGGCCGCCAGCCGCTGGGCCTCGCCGCGCTCGTCGGCGAGCGCCGCGGTCAGCGCCGGCACCGCGGCGGCGGTCTTGCGCACGCCCAGCGCCCAGGCGCAGGCGGCGCGGGCGAGATCGTGGCGATCGGCGTCGGCGACCACCGCGATCGCGGCGGCGGTGGCGCGGGCCTCGTCGAGCGACGCCAGCCCGAAGCAGGCCAGCACCTGGACCGACTCGCGGCGATCGTCGAGCGCGGCGATCAGCGGCGCCACCGCGCGCTTGTCGTGGGTGCGGCCGATCGTGAACACCGCGGCCTCGCGCATCGCGACCTCGGCGTGGCCGGCCAGCGGCAGGACGTCGGCGAGCACCGTCGGGCTGCCCAGCCGGCCCGCCGACACCAGCGCCTCGACCCGGACCTCCCAGTCGAGCGACTGCTGCAGCGTGCCGATCTTCTTGATGGCGTCGTCGCCCTTGGGCTCGGTCTTGGCCAGGCGGATCAGCGGCGCCGCCGCGCCCGGGTTGCCCAGGTGGCCCAGCGCCTTGACCGCGTTGCGCTGCTGGACGACGTCGCGATCGTCGTTGAGCGCCTCGAGCATGGGCTTGAGGCTGTGCTGGCCCAGCCGATCGAGCTCGGCGCGGGCGCCGGCGCGGGCGTCGGCGTCGCCGTGGCGCATGACGTCGACCAGGCGGCGGACCAGGCGGAAGTCGAGGTCGACCAGGATGCGCCGGTACACCGGCTTGTGCGCCATCTGGAACGCCAGCGGCGCGATCACCCGCTCGAGCTCGCCGAGGGTGCCGGTGGCCTCCTCGATCTGCATCGCCTCGCGGCCGGCCTTGACCAGGGTCTCGTCGTCGGTGGCGTCCTTGAGGATCCGCCGGTACAGCTCGGCGGCCTTCATGGGCTGGATCGGCGCGTACAGCTCGGCGAGCGCGAACGCGGCCTTGAAGTTGCGGCGATCGAGCTCGAGCGTCTTCTCGTAGGCGGCGATCGCGTCGTCGTTGCGGTGCATGTCGACGTAGCGCTCGGCCAGGCGCTCCCACGCCACCGGGTCCTTGCTGTTGGACAGCTCGACCGCCTTCTTGGCCCACTCGATGGCCTCGTCGTCCTGCAGCGCGTCGGTCTTGATCTCGGCGATCTGCGAGTAGATCTCGCGCTTGCGGTGCGGCGCGAGCTGCTCGAGCTCGAGCAGCAGCGCGACCGCCTTGTCGAACTCGCGGGTCGCCCGGTACGCCTTGACGAGATCGCTGATGACGTCCTGGTCCTGCGGCGCCAGCTTGCGCAGCTTCTCGAGGGTGCCGCGCGGCTCGCCCGACTGCGGGCGGCGGTCGAAGTACTCGACCAGGAAGTAGCCGGCCTCGAGATCCGGCGGCGTCTTCTTGAAGTCGCGCACCCACTTGTTGCGGTACTCGGCCTCCTTGGCGCCCCACCGGGTCAAGAGCGACACGATGTGGCGGCGGGCCTCGCGCCGCGCCGTGCGATCCTGGGGCTTGTCGCCGAGCAGCGACATCAGCTTCTCCCAGTCGGCCATCGCCTCGGCGTACGACCGCATGCTCTCGTAGATCGCGGCGCGGCCCTTGTAGATCTCGGGATCCTTGCCGTCCATCTTGAGGGCCTTGGCGTAGTTGGCCAGGCCGTCGGTCTGCATCTGGTGCTCGGCCAGGACGTCGCCGAGCTTGGCGTACGAGCGCGCGGTCTTGGCGTTGACGATCCGCTTCCAGGTCGCCAGCGCCTTGTCCTTCTCGCCCTTCTGCCAGTACTGCTCGCCGAGGACGACCAGGTGGGCCGGGTCGTCGGGCTCGAGCTTGGCGAGCCGCTCGTAGGCGGCCAGCGCCAGGTCGTCCTTGCCCCAGCGCTGGTACAGGTCGGCGAGCGCCGCCTGCACGCTGGGATCGCTGGGGAAGGTCGACTCCAGCCGCTTGAGCACGGCCAGCGCCTTCTTGCGGTCGCCCTTGGCCTCGTAGCGCTGCGCCAGCTCGAGCTGGAAGTTGGCCTCGCTCGGCGCGATCCGGACCACCGCCTCGTACTGCTTGATGGCCTCGTCCTCGCGGCCGACGTTGGTGAGCAGCTGGATCAGCTTGCGCTGGGTCTCGAGCTCCCACGGCGACTTCGCGACCGCCTTCTTGTAGGCGGTGATCGCCTTGTCCTGATCGCCGGTCTCCTCGTAGAGCGTCGCCAGCGTCGACCACTCGAAGTGGCCGCGGCGCGACACCGGCCACTCCTTCTCGTAGTAGGCGAGCAGGGTCGCGAGGTCCTGCTTGCGCCGGTAGATGTCGACGATCCGCGCGGTCAGCTCGACCTCGACGTAGTAGCCCTTGGGCGCGAGCTTGATGGCGCGCCGGTACTCGACGACCGCGGCGTCGTCGTCGCCCTTGGCCTCGAGGGCCTGGCCGATGCGCGCGACGATCTCGATCTTGCGGGCGGCGTCGCCGCCGGCCTTCTTCTCGGCGTCGCGGTAGGCGGCGATCGCGTCGTCGTGCTTGCCGGCCTGGGTGAGGGCGTCGCCGAGCTCGACCCGCAGCTGCAGGTTCTTGGGGTCGAGCGCGATGTACGCCTCGAAGTACTGCTTGGCGCCGTCGATGTCGCCGCCGGCGAGGGCCAGGTCGGCGAGCGCGCGCAGCGCCTTCATCTTGGTGGCCTTGGCCTTGCTGCCGGCGAGCGCCTTGTCGTAGGCGGCGCGCGCCTCGGTGGTCTTGCCGGCGCCGCGGTACAGCTCGCCGAGGTCGAGCTGCAGGCCGGCGTCGTCGGGCTGGACCTTGGCGGCCTCCTCGTAGCGGGCGAGGGCGCCGGCCTGGTCGCCCTGGGTCTTGCGCAGGTGGCCGAGGACGACCAGCGTCGCGAAGTCGCCGGGCTTCTTGTCGAGGACCTTCTGGTACTCGCTCTCGAGCAGCTCGACGGTGCGGTAGCGCCGGTACAGC
Organism: Kofleriaceae bacterium; assembly: GCA_020633495.1. Taxonomy (GTDB): domain Bacteria; phylum Myxococcota_A; class Polyangia; order Haliangiales; family Haliangiaceae; genus WYBA01. Next base: position 103,446 of record JACKDR010000019.1, read on the forward strand.
GACAGCAGCTTGGCCAGCGCGCCGGCGTCGTGCGGGTCGCGGGCGAGGATCGCCTTGTACTTGGCGATCACGGCCTTGTCGAACGGGTCGCGCTTGACCGACCAGTCGTCGTCGTCGGCCTGGGCGGCGGCGCGGCGCGACGGCAGCGCCAGCTGGGTCGCCAGCTGCGTGGACAGGAGGAGGGCGGCTAGCAGCGCGGGGCGACGCATCCCCGGCGACTATAACGCGGCGAGCCCGACGAGGCCCGCCGCACCTGGCCGGGCCGCTACAGCGCGCCGAGGCGCAGGGCCGCCGGCGCGATCGCCCGCGGCGCGGGCAGGCGCGCGCGCACCGGCGCGGCGATGCGGGCGAGCAGGGCGCCGAGCTGACCGCGCCGGGCCTCGACGCAGAACTCGCGGACCTCGCGCGCGTGCACCGACGCCATCGCGACGAAGCGGACGCCGAGGCCGGACGCCAGCTCGTCGGGGCGCTGGTAGCAGACCTCGCCGAGCGCCCAGATCGGCTCGTCGGAGCCGGGCAGCTGCAGCTCGAGCGCGATCGGCGTGCCGGGGGGCGGCGCCATGCCCGACACGACGTCGGCGCGCAGGCCGGTGTCGCTGAGATCGGACACCAGCGCGCGCAGCGGGCGCTCGCGGACGTACGAGGTCATGATGAGGTCGAGCGGGATGCGGAAGCCGAGGCGTCGATCGCGCATGGGGGCCCTCCTGGCCATGTAGAGCGATGTAGGACACCATCGTACCCAACTGGCCTCGGATGTCCTGTTTTCGGCCGCGGCACGATCCGAGATGCCCGAGATCGTTAGACTCGGAGGCGTGATCCGCAGCCTGGGCTGGGGCTGGCTCCCCAAGGTCGATGGTCGGGCACCACCGCTGCTCGCGGCGGTGGCGCGCTGGGCCGACGCCGCCGGCGTCGCCGACGGCGGCCGGGTCGACGCGCTCGGCGGCACGGTCGCGCGCATCGAGGGCGCCGCGCTGGTCGCCGGCGACGCCCTGGCGGCGCGCCTCGCCGATCCGACGTCGTCGGTGGCGGTGGTGCGCGGCGCCGCCGGCACCGCCCACGTCGTCGCGCCGGGCGCGCTGGTGCGTCGCCTGGCCCAGGCGCTGCTCGGCGGCCCTGACGAGCTGGCGGCGCCGCGCCCGGCGACGCCGGCGGAGCAGGCGGTGCTGGCGTACGCGGTCGCGGCCTGGGTCGAGCGCCTGGGCGCCGCCGTCGAGGTCGAGCCCAGCGAGCTGGCGGGGCCGCTGGTGGCGGCGCGGCTGCGCGAGGCGCTGGTGATCGACGTGGTGGTCACCGGCGCCGTCGGCGCCGGCCGCCGCGCCGTCACCAGCCGGGTCGCGGTGGTGGCGTCGCCGCAGCTGGCGCTGGCGCCGCGACGGGCGCCGCTGGCGGCGCTGCGGGCGGCGCGGGGCGGCTGGCTCGACGACGCGGCCGCCGCGCTCGCCATCGTGGTCGCGACCGCGCGCCTCGACGCCGCGGCCCTGGCCGGGCTGGCGCCGCGCGACGTCATCGTCGTCGACCGCGTCGGCGGCGCCGGCGCGGTCCGGCTGCGCCTGGGTCGCGGCGGCTTCGCGGCGACCCTTGCGCCGTCGGATGGACGCGTTACCGTGGCGGCCGGCTACCAGCGAGATCCCATGGAAGAGCACCTCGGAGATGACGCCACCGCCGACCTCACGATCGTGATCGGCGATCTGCGGCTGAGCGTGCGGACGCTGCTGGAGCTGGCGCCCGGCCAGGTCCTGGCCCTCGGTCGTCCGCCCGGCGGCGACGTCGAGCTGCGGGTCGGTGATCGCCTGATCGGCCGCGGCGAGCTGGTCGATGTCGACGGCGAGCTCGGCGTCCGCGTCCTCACCGTGGCCGCGGCCGCGCCGGCCCCGGCCCCGGCCCCGGCCCCGGCCCCGGCCCCGGGATGATCGCGGCGCTTGTCGCCCGCGCGCCGCCCATGCTACTCGCCAGGACTCAGGAGTCGCCCATGCCCGTCTACGAGTATCGCTGTACGCAGTGCCAGAAGGTCTTCGAGTACCAGCAGCGGATGGCCGACGCGCCCAAGACCGTCTGCGAGGAGTGTCAGGGCGCGCTGGAGCGACTGATCTCGCGGTCGTCGTTCAGCTTCAAGGGCGGCGGCTGGTACAAGGACCTCTACGCGTCGCCCAAGCCGGGCGGCGGCGACGGCGACGGCGCCGCCGCCAAGGCGTCGACCGGCGACGGCGGCTCCAAGCCGTCGAGCGGCGGCTCCGACTCCGGCGGCTCGACGCCGGCGGCCAGCGGCGGCGGCTCGACGCCGCCGGCGAGCAGCTCGGGCAGCTCGGGCGGCGGCTCGACCTCCGGCGCGTCGTCGGCGGGGCGGCGTGACCGCGCGCGTCCTCGACGGCAAGGCCCTCGCCGCCACCGTGCGCGGCGAGGTCGCGGTCCGCGCCGCGGCGCGGCGCGCGCGCGGCGTCGCGCCCGGCTTGGCCGTCGTGCTGGTCGGCGACGATCCGGCGTCGGCGGTCTACGTCCGCTCCAAGACCCGCGCCGCCCAGGCCGCGGGCGTCGAGGTCTTCGATCACAAGCTGCCGGCGACCACGACCCAGCGCGAGCTGCTCGACCTGGTCGGGCGCCTCAACGAGGACGCCGCCGTCGACGGCATCCTGGTCCAGCTGCCGCTGCCGGCCCACATCGACGCCGACGCGATCGTCAACGCGATCCGCGCCGACAAGGACGCCGACGGCCTGCACCCGATGAACCTGGGCCGGCTGGCGCAGGGCCGCCCCGGCGTGGTCGCGTGCACGCCCAAGGGCTGCATGCGGCTGCTCGCCGAGGGCAACGTCGACCTCGCCGGCGCGCGCGCGGTCGTGCTCGGCCGCAGCATCCTGGTCGGCCGGCCGATGGCGCTGCTCTTGACCAACGCCAACGCCACCGTCACGGTCTGCCACTCGCGGACCCGCGATCTCGAGGCCCAGGTCGCCGCCGCGGACGTCGTGGTCGCGGCGATCGGTCGGCCCGAGCTGGTGCGCGGCGCGTGGATCAAGCCGGGGGCGGCGGTCATCGACGTCGGCATGAACCGCGTCGACGGCAAGCTGGTCGGCGACGTCGAGTACGCGGCCGCGGCGGCGCGGGCGTCGGTGATCACGCCGGTGCCCGGCGGCGTCGGACCGATGACGATCGCGTGCCTGCTCGACAACACGGTCGAGCTGGCGGCGCTGCACCATCCGGCGTAGCGCCGGATCGGGCACGGGCACGGATCGGACCCGGATCGGGCACGGGCACGGATCGGACCCGGATCGGGCACGGGCACGGGCACGGATCGGACCCGGATCGGGCACGGGCACGGGCACGGGCACGGATCGGACCCGGATCGGGCACGGGCACGGATCGGACCCGGATCGGGCACGGGCACGGATCGGACCCGGATCGGGCACGGGCACGGATCGGATCCGGATCGGGCACGGGCACGGGCACGGATCGGACCCGGATCGGGACCGGGGCGCCGCTACCGGACCGACATCGGACGGCCCAGCGCGCGCACCAGCAGCACCTGCAGCTCGCTGAACGCCGGCGGGTTCGACGCGACCTCGTCGGCGCCGGCGGCGCGGGCGTGCTCGCGCAGCTTCTTGGTCGAGGCCAGCGCGATCGACGGCACCGGCGGCGCGACCTGCTTGGCCTGGCGCAGCGTCGACAGCGCGCCCTCGGGGTCGGCGTCGACGTCGATCACCGCGAGGTCGATGTCGCCGGTGAGCAGCGTCTCGGCGACCCGGGCGTCGCCGGCCGAGACCACGTCGGCGGTGCCGAGGATCGAGCGGATGACGCGGGTCAGCGACGTCCGGTCGACGCGGTCGGGCGCCAGCAGCAGCACGCTGATGCCCTCGAACGCGGCGACCAGGCGGTCGATGATGCCGCCGAGCTGCGGCGCCAGCTGGGTGAACTCGACGCCGAGGCCGGGCGGGCCGTCGGTGCTCTCGCGGCCGCGGCGCCACGCCACCACGCCGGGCACGGTGATCGAGCCCGAGCCGGGGACCGCGAGCTTGACCGCGATCTCGGTGCCGACGTCGGGGACGTCCTCGGTCTCGAGGAACAGGCCGCCGCGCGACAGGTTCACCGAGTAGGCGACCAGGAACGACGACGCGGTCCGGAACTCGACCTCGACGGCGTACGGGATCCGCTGGTGCTCGCGTTCGGACATCGAGGGCGGCCCAGTATCACATCAAGGGCGCGGCGCGCCCAGCGACCGGGCCTCGGAACCGCGGGCTCACAGCAGGCGATCGAGCAGGCGGTCGAGGTGATCCAGATCGTGGTAGCGGATCTCGATGGTTCCGCTGCGCTTGGCGCCCGGCCCCTCGGCGCCCGGCTGATCCTCGTCGATCGTCACCGGCCCGCCGAGGGCGCGGGTCAGGCGGTCCTCGAGGTCGCGCACCGACGCGCTCTTGGCCGGGGTCGCGGTCGGGCGCGGCGCCGCCGCCGGCTGGCCGTGCTTGCGGACCAGCGCCTCGGTGGCGCGCACCGACAGGCCCTTGGCCATCACGGTGCGGGCCGCGACCTCGACGTCGGCGCCCTCGGGCAGGCCGAGCAGGGCGCGGGCGTGGCCCATGCTCAGCCGCCGCTCCTCGACCAGCTGCCGGACCGACGGCGGTAGCCGCAGCAGGCGCACGCTGTTGGCGACCGTCGACCGGTCCTTGCCGACCCGCTCGGCGACCTGCTCCTGGGTCAGGCCGAACTCGTCGATCAGGCGGTGGAACGCCGACGCCTCCTCGATCGCGTTGAGGTCGGCGCGCTGCAGGTTCTCGACCAGCGCGCGCTCGAAGGCGGCGCGATCGTCGACGTCCTGCACCACCACCGGGACCTCGTGCAGGCCGGCGCGCTGCGACGCGCGCCACCGCCGCTCGCCGGCGATGAGGTGGTAGCCGCCGCCGGGGCGCGGCCGCACCACCAGCGGCATGATCACGCCGTGGGCGCGGATCGACGTCGCCAGCTCGTCGAGCTCGGCGTCGTCGAAGCGGCGCCGCGGCTGATCCGGGCTGGGGTGGACGTCCTCGATCTGGGCGTGGAAGTAGGTGCGCGGCCGTGCCGGCTCGACGGCGGCGGGCGCCGGCGCCGCGGCCGGCGCGGCGGCGGGCTGCGACGGCAGCAGCGCGCCGAGCCCTCGCCCCAGTCCCCGCGGCTTCTTGGCGTCGCTCATCTCGATCACGACGCCTCGCGCGTCGGCGCGGCCGGCGTCGCGGTCGCCGCGGCGACCGTGGGTCGGCGCGCCAGGAACTCGTCGGCGACCGCGAGGTAGCTCTTGGTGCCCGGGCAGCGGATGTCGTAGAGCAGCACCGGCTTGCCGTGCGACGGCGCCTCCGACAGCCGGACGTTGCGGGGCACCGCGGTCTCGAAGACCTTGTCGCCGAAGAACTGCTTGACCTCGCCGCGGACCTGGCCGGACAGGTTGGTGCGGGTGTCGTACATCGTGAACAGGACGCCGTCGATGGTCAGCCGCGGGTTGAACGCCGCCCGGACCCGCTCGATCGTCGCGGTCAGCGCCGACAGGCCCTCGAGCGCGAAGTACTCGGCCTGCATCGGCACGACGACGCCGTCGGCGGCGACCAGCGCGTTGAGCGTGAGCATGCCGAGCGACGGCGGGCAGTCGATGACGACGTAGTCGAACTGGTCGAGGACGGGGGCCAGCGCGTCGGCGAGGATGCGCTCGCGGTGATCGACGGAGATGAGCTCGATCTCGGCGCCGACCAGATCGGTGTTGGCGGGCGCCAGCCACAGCGTCGTGATCTCGGTGGGCCGGATGACGTCGGCGAACGCGACCTCGCCGAGCAGGGCGTCGTACACGGTGAGCTCGACGCGATCGCGCGGGTAGCCGACGCCGGACGACGCGTTGCCCTGCGGGTCGAAGTCGACCAGCAGCACCCGGTGGCCCCGGCTGGCGACGGACGCGGCGAGGTTGATCGCCGTCGTGGTCTTGCCGACGCCGCCCTTCTGGTTCGCCACTGCGACGATTCGGGCCATGCGAAGCCCAGGTACCACGCCCGTGTGACCCTCGGCAAAAGCCGCGGCGCGCGAGCGGCGGTGAACGAAAAACTTCACTCCTCCAGACGGGCCCCGTAGGGTGGTGACCAGATGTAGGACATGTAGGCGCATGTCCCCAGGGAGGACCCAATGTCTTCAGGATTTCCGCGTATTTATCGTTCGTTTGCCGAGTTCGAGCGGGATGAGCTTCGCAAGCTGGATTCCCTGAGCACCAGCGTCGACGACATGGTCGAGGAGCGCTTCGCCGAGGAGCTCGACTTCGGTTCGTCCGGCGACGCTCCGCGCCGCAAGCGCGGTCGGCCCCGCAAGTACCCGCTGTAGGCCGGTCGTCCGGCGCCCGCGCTCGCGCCCGCTCAGGGCCCGGCCGCCGCGGCGTCGGCCATCGCGTCGACGCGCTTCGCTCACGTCGAGCGGAGCCCGAGCGGCGAAGCCGCGAGGGCGAAGTCGAGACGGCGGGCAGCGGCAGCTCCCCGTCGGTGATTGCGAACCTTCACGGTGGTCGCCCCCTCGACTTCGGGTTCGCGGCTTCGCCGCTCACCCTTCGCTCCTAACGAACAGCTGGGCCAGCCGCTGATCTTGCGCGGCGCAGCGATCGGCTGACCGCGGAGCTGGGCCTGACAGCACTCACCCCGAGCGGAGGGGGAGGTGCGCAGCACCGACCCCGGAGTCGAGGGGGCGGGCACCGGTGCGCCGCCGAGACCGCACCGATCCACGCCCTCTCGACTACGCCCTCGCGGCTGCGCCGCTCGGGCTCCGCTCGAGGTGAGCGAACCATGTCGACCAGGCGACCTGACCCGGTTCGTCTTGCGGCAGATCTCCGACGGCCGTCGGTCGAGCGCTCGGGGTGAGCGAGCTCGGCGGCTAGCCGATGTCATACTCCTTGAGCTTCTTGTAGAGCGTCGAGCGATCGATCTCGAGGATCGCCGCGGCCTGGGCCTTGTTGCCGCCGGTGGCGGCGAGCGCCGCGATGATGCCCTCGCGCTCGAGCTCGCGTAGCGAGCGCGCTGGCGCGGGCGCCGGCGCCGAGGGCAGGGCGGCGGCCGGCGCAGCGGCGCGCGGCTGGCGCAGGCGCCGGCGGCACGTCGATCGTGGGCAGCGGTGCAGCCGGCGGCACCGCGGCCGTCGGGCCGCGGTCGCCCAGCGCCATCGAGCCCAGCGGTGGCGTCGGCGACGACGTCCGCCGGGTCGGCGGCGGCGTCGGACGGCTGCCCAGCCCCGGCGGCAGGTCGTCGGGGCGCAGCCACTCGCCGTCGCCGAGCACGACCGCGCGCTCGACCGCGTTGCGCAGCTCGCGGATGTTGCCGGGCCAGGCGTGCTGCGCCATCAGCGCCAGCGCCTCGGGCGCGAAGCCCCGGATCTTGCGCGACACCTGGCGGCGCATCCGGGCCAGGAAGTGATCGGCGAGCAGCGGGATGTCCTCGGGGCGGGCCCGCAGCGGCGGCACCACCGCGTGGATGACGCTGAGCCGGTAGAACAGGTCCTCGCGGAAGGTGCCGCGGCGGACCATGTCGCCGAGGTCGCGGTTGGTCGCGGCGACGACGCGGACGTCGACGGTGATGGCGCGGCCGCCGCCGACCCGCTCGAAGCGCTGCTCCTCGAGGACGCGCAGGAACTTGGTCTGCAGCTGCAGCGGCAGCTCGCCGATCTCGTCGAGGAACAGCGTGCCCTTGTCGGCCAGCTCGAAGCGGCCGAGCTTGCGATCGGTGGCGCCGGTGAACGCGCCCTTCTCGTGGCCGAACAGCTCCGACTCGATCAGGGTCTCGGTCAGGGCCGCGCAGTTGACCGCGATGCACGGGCCGTCCTTGCGGCGGCTGGCCCGGTGGATCGCCTGCGCCACCATCTCCTTGCCCGAGCCCGACTCGCCGCCGAGCAGCACGGTGGCGTCGGTGGGGCCGACCCGGGCGATGAACTCGAGCAGCTTGATCGCCGCCGGCGACCGGCCGACGAACTCGGGATCGCCGAGCCGCTCCTCGAGGGCGGCCTTGCCGCGGGCGAGCTGGTCGCGGGCGTCGGCGCCGGCCAGCGCCGCGCCGACCAGGTGGGCCACGCACTGCGCCGCCATCAGATCGAGCTTGTCCCACGGCAGCGTGCGCTCGACCCACAAGAGCCCCACCAGCTCGGCGCCGCCGCTGGGCCCCGCGACGGGCACCGCGATCGCGGCGCGGGTCACGCCGCCGGTCGAGGCGTCGACGGTGATCGCCTTGGCCTCGGCCAGGACCTTGTCGACGACCTCGCGCGGCAGCGACAGCTGGGCGCCGGAGGCGGCCTCGCCGGCGGCGACCGCGGCGCCGATCGGGGTCATCCGGCCACCGTCGCGGCCGACCAGGATCGCGCGGGCGCCGGCCAGCGCGGCCAGCGCGGTGTCGCAGGCGACCCGGGCCACGGCGTCGCGGCCGGCGCCGGCGTCGGCGCGCAGGCGGTCGCCGAGCCCGGCGATCGCGGCGAGCTGGCGGCGGGCGCGCTCGTCGGGGCCGCCCAGCGCCAGCGACATCAGCTCCCGCGAGCCGACCTCCATCGTGACCCGCCCCGGCGTGTGCTGGCGCGCGACCACGACGCCGCCGTCGGCGGGCAGGAACGCCAGGCGCGACTTGCCGACCAGGATCTCGTCGCCGTCGCGCAGCGGGTGCACCGTGACCGGCTGGCCGTTGACCAGCGACTTGTTGCGGCTGCCCTCGTCGACCAGGCACAGCGCGCCGTCGCGGACCTCGAGCGTGCAGTGCTGGCGCGACACCGACAGGTCCGACAGCTGGACGACGTTGCCCTCGCCGCGGCCGATGCCGCCGCCGCGCAGCGGGATCTCGAACTCGACGCCGAGGTCGGGACCCTCGATCACCACCAGCCGGGCCAGGGGCATGCGGCGATCTTACCAGGGCGACTCCCGCGGGTCCGCCCGCTGGGGTAGCGTACGGCCATGAAGCGACTCGTCGCGATCTCCGCGCTGACCACGACCGTGGCGCTGATGACCGTGGCCGCCGCCTGCGGCGGCAAGGACAAGGGCGCCACCGCCGGCCCCGGCGCCGGCTCCGACACCGGCGGCGGCGGCTCGACGCTGACCAAGCAAGAGGTCATCTCGTTCGGCACCCAGCTCGCCACCGCGGCCGACGCCGATCCGCCCAAGACCCGGGTCTGGCTCGGCCTCACCGACGAGACCGGCGCGTCGCAGAGCTTCCCCATCGACACCTTCACCGGCACCTGCTCGGCCGAGGAGGGCGGCGACATGGGCGCGCTCGGCACGCTGCGCTGCTGGTGGGCCGGCGCCGGCGTCAACCTGATCGCGGTGGCGCGCGGCGCCGAGGTGATCGTGCTGCGGCAGTGGGTCGAGGAGCAGCAGGACGAGCCGCTCGACTACGAGGAGCTGCAGCGGATCCAGGTCACGTACGGCGCCAAGGTCGTGTTCCAGCTGTAGCGGCGGCACCCGGAGGCTCTGGAGAGGGCGGCGGCCGAGGGGCCGTGTGGGCCGCGGCGTGAGCTGCGGCGGTGCGGCGGTGCGGGGCTGCGGAGCTGCGGAGCTGGCGCAGCCGGTCGCTGGCTCACGTCGCCGCGGAACGCGCACCTCCGGATCGACCCCCGCCGCCTCTTCGGTGTCTCCGGGAGCCCGCGGGTGGGGACGTTCGTCGCCGCTGGCGCCGCGGCGGCGGATCCGACCCGATCCGCCCGCGCGCTACCGCCTCACCATCTCCCGGATCCCCGGCCGGTGCCGCTCGAGGATGAAGAAGTTGGTCGCCACCCGCGCCGGGCCGATCGCGTAGTACGCCTTGCCGAGGAACAGATCGTCGGCGCCGGCGTCGACCTGGACCAGGTAGTCGCGCAGGCCGCGGCTCGGATCGGTGGCCTTGTTGCCACCCCGCCCGTAGTCGAGCAGCACCGCGTGCAGGTACTGGTTGTCGCGCGCGGTCGGATCCACCGGCGCGACCCGGTAGAAGCCGAACCGCTTCGGCGCGGCGTCGTCGGGCCTGGCGATCCACGGCTCGTCGAGCCGGTTCTGCACGACCGGGCAGTTGTAGCCGTAGACCTCGTCGCCGTCGCCGCGGAAGAAGCCCTTGATGAACTTCTTGATGCCGAGGACCCGCGCCCACGCCGGCGCGTTGGTGCCGCGGAACTCCCAGCCGATCAGCGCGTCGAGATCGGGCGTCACGCCGCGGCGGAACACGATCTCGAGCTCGGCCGGCGACAGCTGCTCGAGCGCGGCGGCGCGGCCGCCGATGCGGTTGGGCGTGCCGGCGCGCGGCGGCGGCGGCGCGGCGGTGGGGCGGGGCGCAGAGGCGGGGGCGGGCGTCACGAGAACCTCCGGGGGTTTTCCAGGACGTGGTGGGCGGCGCGGGTCGCCAGCGCCTGGATGGTCTCCATCGGGTTGACCCCGATCGGGGTCGGGAACAGGCTGGCGTCGCACACCATCAGGCGGTCGACGTCGTGGACCAGGCCGAAGCCGTCGGTGACGGCGCGGGTCCGGTCGCTGCCCATGCGGGCGGTGCCCATCATGTGCACGGTCACGACCTCCATCGACGACTTCGGCACCGGGTCGGCGAAGATCCGGCGGACGTCGTCGGGGCCGCGCAGCTCGCCGGCGTGGTCGCCGAGCGCGAACGGCAGCATGATCCGCTTGGCGCCGGCCTCGAACATCATCTCGGCCAGCAGCGCGCAGCCGCGCTTGAGCTTGTCGGCGTCGAAGTCGGACAGCTGGTAGAACGCCTGCGGCTGGCCGGCGACGGTGCGCACCGCGCCGGTGTTGGTGTCCTCGCACAGCATCCCGGCGATCACCATCTTGTCGTAGTCGGCCATCAGCTCGCCGAGCTCGCGGCCGGTGTGCGACGTCGTCATCGCGATGATGCTGGGCGGGATGTTGACCGCCGCGAACAGCAGGCCCTCGTCCTGGAACTCGCGGACCTGGTAGGCCTGGTGCACGCCCTCCCAGCCGCGGACGTCCTCGTCGAAGATCGCCACCAGCTTGACGTTGGGGTGCAGGCTGAGGTTCTTGCCGACCATGCCCGACGGCGACCGGAAGCCGGAGCGGTCGAGCAGCGCCGGCGAGTGGATCGCGCCGCACGCCGACACCACCAGCTTGGCGCGGACGGTGAGGCGGTGGCCGCGGCCGCCGTCGGCGCGGACGACGTGGCCGACGACGCCGGTGGCGCGCTTGCCGCTGCGGGTGATGCGCTCGACCCGGACGTCGGAGTAGAGCCGGGCGCCGAAGTGCAGCGCGCGCGGCACGTAGCTGACCAGCGCCGACTGCTTGGCGCCGGTCGGGCAGCCGAACGCGCAGTTGTTCGAGCCCGGGCAGTGGACCTGGTTGCGCAGGTTGGGGATGACCTTCCAGCCCTTGGCGTCGGCGCCGATCTTGAGCAGCTGGTTGTCGCGGCCGATCGACTCGGGATCCTGGGTCCGGACGTGGATCCGGCGCTCGACTCGCTCGAAGTACGGCTCCATGTCGGCGGCGCGGATGCCGTCGAGGCCGGCCTCGCGCCACCACCGGTCGAGGATCTTCTCGGGGGTGCGCCACGACATGCCGCCGTTGACGACCGTCGAGCCGCCGACCGCGCGGCCCTCCTGGTACAGCACCGGCGGGCTGCCCAGCGCCATCGTCGCGCCGCCGTCGCGGTACATCTGGCGGATCATCTGCGACGCGTTGGCGGTGAAGTCGCGGGTCGACCAGTAGCGGCCCTCCTCGAGGACGACGACGTCGAGGCCGCCCTCGGCGAGCTCGGCGGCGAGCGCGGCGCCGCCGGCGCCGGAGCCGACGATCACGACGTCGGCGTCGAGGACGCTGTCGCCGTGGTGGTCGTCGCGGGTGTAGACGCCGTCGGGGCGGCTGTCCTGGCGCAGGGCGGGGCGGGCGTTGGCCACCATCACGCGACTCCCTTGGTGCGGGTCCGGGCCCGGGGGTGCGGCGCGATCCCCGGCAGCGGATCGGGCTCGATCAGGCTGCGGGCGTGCCGCTCGATGTCGTCGGCGTAGAGCTCGAGGCGCCGCCGCTTGACCTGCTCGATCCACTGCGCCGGCCGGTAGCCCATGCGCTCCTGGATCACCGGCTGCTCGTAGTGGGCCAGCGCGATCAGCTGGCGGATGCCGAGCGCGAGCTGCTTGTGGATCGGCGTCGGGCCGTGCAGCCAGGTGTCGAAGTAGCGGGCGGCCAGCGCCGGCGCCAGCCGGTGGGCCGGGCGCAGCCGGCCGGGCGGCCAGATCAGCGCGCCGAGGTCGTAGGTGCGCAGGCCCATGATCAGCCCGCCGCGGAAGCGGCCGGGCAGGGCGCCCATGGTCAGGCCGACGTGGTCGACGATGTCGGCGACCAGGCCGAGCTCGACGGCCTCGGGCGGGCACACCACCGGCACCAGGCTGTCGAGGACGCGGCGGGTCGCGGGCGCGTGCTGGTAGCCACTCATGCGAACACCTCCAGGGCGCTGACCAGCGCCGAGTCGTGACGCTCGAGGTAGTCGCCGATGTGGCGGCACGCGGCGTCGCCGTCGCCGCGGTCGAGGGCGTCGAGGAACTTGACGTGCGACTCGTGGTAGTCGGCGGGCGGCTTGAACGCCTCCGACAGCGTGCGCGCGACCTCGAGGTAGACGCCCGACATGCGGTTGAGCATCCACACCGCGGGCAGGAAGCCGGCGCCGTCGACGACCGCCCGCATGACCTGGAAGTCCTCCTCCTGGAACGCGGTGCCGGCGTCGCGCAGGAGCCACGCCCGCTCCAGCGCGGCGCGGGCCGCGGCGGTCGAGCCCGGCGTGATCCGCGGCGCCACCAGCCGCACGACCTCGACGATCAGCGCCCGGCGCAGCGCCAGCAGGTCGACCATCATCCGGGCGATCGTCGCCTGTCCGGGGCCCGGACGACCCCAGCGCAGGTAGGCGGGCAGCACCTCGATCGACCACTCGCGCATGGGCCGGACGACGACGCCGGAGCCGCGGCGCGGCTCGACGAGGTTCCACTCGCCGAGGCGGCGCAGCGCCTCGCGCAGCGTCGGGCGGCTGGCGCCGAGCTGGCGCGACAGCTCGCGCTCGGCGGGCAGCCGCGCGCCCGTCGGGTAGTGGCCGCGCACGATCTCGGTGAGGATCCGGCCGAAGACCGCCTCGATCGCCGGCGACGACGAGGTAGGATGCGGGGTGTCGGTGGCGGGGGTGGTCATGGTGGTCTTACCAGTTGGTAAGACCAATCCTAGTCATGATCGAGGCCGATCGCAAGGGCGAAAGTGCCCTCCCGGACCCGGTGGGAATGGCGCGCAACTCCCTGTCAGAGCAGGCAGGTCGCCTTGACGCCCCGAGAGGGCGGTGAGTAGGTTTCGCCCATGACCAAGGCCAAGCCGGGGAGCGACCTGCCGGTCGAGATCCCGGACATTCTTCCCATCTTGCCGCTGCGCAACTCGGTGCTGTTTCCCGGCTCGATCATCCCGATCGACGTCGGCCGCCGGAAGTCGGTGCGGCTCGTCGAGGACGCGATCGCGAAGGAGCGACCGGTCATCGGCATCCTCACCCAGAAGGACGCGCGCACCGAGGATCCGTCGAACGGCGACCTCTACACCGTCGGGTGTGCCGCGCGGATCCTCAAGGTGATCAAGCTGGCCAAGGACAACTTCTCGGTGATCCTCCAGGGCGTCACCCGCTTCGAGGTGTCCGGCTTCGAGGGCGCCGAGCCGTTCCTCGCCGCGCACGTGCGCGCGGTGCCGGACCCGACGTCGTCGGACGTCGAGCTCGACGCGCTGGTGATGAACCTCAAGGACATCGCCAAGCGCGTGGTCAAGCTCATGCCCGAGCTGCCCAAGGAGGCCGGCGCCCTGGTCGACAGCGTCACCGAGGCCGGTCACCTCGCCGACCTGATCACGTCGAACCTCGAGCTCGAGGTGTCCGAGAAGCAGGACGTCCTCGAGACCTTCGATCTCAAGGGCCGCACCCGCAAGGTCCTGCAGTTCCTGTCCCGGCAGCTGGAGGTGCTCAAGGTCCGCGAGCGGATCAACACCCAGGTGCAGGAGGAGATGGGCCGCAACCAGCGCGAGTACGTGCTGCGCCAGCAGCTCAAGGCGATCAAGGAGGAGCTCGGCGAGCTCGACGACGGCGGCGGCGATCTCGACGAGTTCGGCGAGAAGATCACCAAGTCGAAGATGCCCGAGGAGGCCGAGAAGGCCGCCCGCAAGCAGCTCGAGCGCCTCAAGGGCATGCAGCCGTCGAGCGCCGAGTACACCGTCACCCGCACCTACCTCGAGTGGCTGGTCGAGCTGCCCTGGGCGATCTCGACCGAGGACCACATCGAGCTCAAGGAGGTGCGGCGCTGCCTCGACGAGGATCACTACGACCTCGACAAGGTCAAGAAGCGCATCGTCGAGTACATGGCCGTCCGCAAGCTCAAGGACGACAAGAAGGGCCCGATCCTGTGCCTGGCGGGCCCGCCCGGCGTCGGCAAGACCTCGCTGGGCCGCTCGGTGGCCCGCGCGATCGGCCGCAAGTTCGTGCGCGTCTCCCTCGGCGGCGTCCGCGACGAGGCCGAGATCCGCGGCCACCGCCGCACCTACGTCGGCTCGCTGCCGGGCCGGATCATCCAGGGCATCAAGAAGGCCGGGACCAACAACCCGGTGTTCGTGCTCGACGAGATCGACAAGCTCGGCCACGACTTCCGCGGCGACCCGGCGTCGGCGCTGCTCGAGGTCCTCGACCCCGAGCAGAACAACACGTTCAGCGACCACTACCTCGAGGTGACCTTCGATCTGTCGAAGGTCATGTTCATCGCGACCGCCAACCAGCTCGACCCGATCCCGTGGGCGCTGCGCGATCGCCTCGAGATCATCGAGCTGCCCGGCTACACCCGCCAGGAGAAGCGGCAGATCGCGCGCGCCTTCCTGGTGCCCAAGCAGCTCGAGGAGCACGGCCTCAAGGCCGAGCAGTGCGACATCACCGACGAGGCCGTCTTCGCGGTGATCGACAGCTACACCCGCGAGGCCGGCGTCCGGAACCTCGAGCGCGAGATCGGCAGCCTGTGCCGCGGCGTCGCGGTCAAGGTCGCCGAGGGCCAGGCCGCCGAGAAGGAGACCATCCTCACCAAGGAGGTCGAGGAGTACCTCGGGCCCCAGAAGTTCGTCAGCGAGGTCGCGGATCGCACCAGCGAGCCCGGCGTCGCCACCGGGCTGGCGTGGACCGCGGTCGGCGGCGACATCCTCTTCATCGAGGCGTCGAAGATGCCCGGCAAGGGCAAGCTGACCCTGACCGGCCAGCTCGGCGACGTCATGAAGGAGTCGGTGACCGCGGCGCTGTCGTTCGTGCGCAGCCGGGCGTCCCAGCTCGGCCTCGAGGGCGGCAACTTCCTCGAGAACGTCGACCTGCACGTCCACGTGCCGGCCGGCGCGGTGCCCAAGGACGGCCCGTCGGCCGGCGTCACGATGTACACCGCCCTGGTGTCGCTGCTCACCGGCGTGCCGGTGCGGCCGGACGTGGCGATGACCGGCGAGATCACGCTGCGCGGCAACGTGCTGCAGATCGGCGGCCTCAAGGAGAAGCTGCTCGCCGCCCACCGGGCCGGCATCAAGCGCGTCATCATCCCGCACCGGAACGTCAAGGATCTCATCGACGTCCCGGACGAGGTGAAGAAGGAGATCGAGATCCTCTCGGTCAAGCGCATGGACGAGGTGCTGGCGCTGGCGCTCACCGATCCGCCCCAGGGCATCAAGGATCTCGCGAGCGCGGCCTCGACCGAGGACCCGTGACCGACGCTCGTCGGGCCCAGTCTTGACGCGTCATTGGGTGGTGCTTAGGTTGCCCACCACACGAAACCCCGCCTGCTTCCAACACGAGGTTCTTCTGTCATGGGCAAGATCATCGGCATCGACCTGGGCACCACCAACTCCGTCGTCTGCATCATGGACGGCAAGGAGCCCAAGGTCATCACCAACGAGGAGGGCGGCCGCCTGACCCCGTCGGTGGTCGCGTTCGACGACCGCGGCGAGGTCCTGGTCGGTCAGATCGCGCGCCGCCAGGCCATCACCAACCCCGAGAACACCGTGTTCTCGGCCAAGCGGCTGATCGGCCGCAAGTTCACCGACCCGGCCACCCAGGACGAGATCAAGCGGGTGCCGTACCACGTCGTGCAGGCGCCCAACGGCGACTGCGCGATCGAGATCCGCGGCAAGCGCTACTCGCCGCCGGAGATCTCGGCGCGCGTCCTGATGAAGCTGAAGCGCGCCGCCGAGGAGTACCTGGGCGAGCCGGTCACCGAGGCGGTCATCACCGTCCCGGCGTACTTCAACGACTCGCAGCGCCAGGCCACCAAGGACGCCGGCAAGATCGCCGGCCTCGAGGTCAAGCGCATCATCAACGAGCCGACCGCGGCGGCGCTCGCCTACGGGCTCGACAAGACCAAGGAGCAGCTGATCGCCGTCTTCGACATGGGCGGCGGCACCTTCGACATCTCGGTGCTCGAGGTCGGCGACAAGGTCGTCGAGGTCGTGTCGACCAACGGCGACACCCACCTCGGCGGCGACGACATCGACAACCGGGTGATGGACTGGCTGATCGAGGAGTTCAAGAAGGACTCCGGGATCGACGTCTCGAAGGACAAGATGGTCCTGCAGCGCCTCAAGGAGGCGTCCGAGAAGGCCAAGATCGAGCTGTCGAGCGTGCAGGAGACCGAGGTCAACCTGCCGTACCTGACCGCCGACGCCACCGGGCCCAAGCACCTGCTCAAGCGGCTGTCCCGCAGCAAGTTCGAGCAGATGATCGGCGACATCGTCGCCCGCGCCATGGAGCCGTGCAAGCGCGCCCTGGCCGACGCCAACAAGAAGCCCTCGGACATCCACGAGGTCATCCTGGTCGGCGGCTCGACCCGCATCCCGATGGTGCAGCAGAAGGTCAAGGAGTTCTTCGGCAAGGAGCCCAACCGCACGGTCAACCCCGACGAGGTCGTCGGTCTCGGCGCGGCGGTCCAGGGCGGCGTCCTGTCGGGCGACGTCAAGGACATCCTGCTGCTCGACGTCACGCCGCTGTCGCTGGCGATCGAGACCCTCGGCGGCGTCGCCACGGTGCTCATCCCGCGCAACACGACGATCCCGCACAAGAAGACCGAGGTCTTCTCGACCGCGGCCGACAACCAGACGTCGGTCGAGGTCAGCGTGGTCCAGGGCGAGCGGCCGATGGCCAAGGACAACCGGTCGCTGGGCAAGTTCCAGCTCACCGGCATCCCGCCCGCGCCCCGCGGCGTGCCGCAGATCGAGGTCACCTTCGACATCGACGCCAACGGCATCCTGCACGTCGGCGCCAAGGACAAGGCGACCGGCGCCGAGCGCTCCATCACGATCACCGCGTCGAGCGGCCTGTCGGACTCCGACATCAAGCGCGCGATCGACGAGGCCGCGGCCCACGAGGCCGAGGACAAGGCGCGCAAGGACGCGATGGAGATCCGCAACCAGCTCGACTCGCTGCTCTACAACACCCGCAAGCTGGTGCACGAGAGCGAGGGCAAGCTGTCCGACGCCGACAAGCTGATGGCGGAGGAGGAGTGCAAGCGCGCCGAGCAGACCCTCGAGGCCAACCGCGACGGCGGCGACGTCGCCGTGCTGCAGGCCGCGTTCGAGTCGCTGCAGAGCACCGCCCACAAGCTGGCCGAGTCGCTGTACAAGACCGCGGCGCCGGGCGAGGGCGGGGACGGGGCGCCGGCCGACGACGGCGGCGCGGACGCGGGTGGCGGCGGCGAGTCCGACGTCATCGACGCCGAGTTCGAGGACAAGGGCTAGGCCCCACCGGGGTCGCGGCCCGCCGGGCCGGCACGGGGCGCGCTCTCGCGGGCGCGCCCCGCGTCATTTTCGGGACGCGGCGGCGGCGACGCGCAACCGCGGCGCGGTCCCGACGTCTTTTTCTTTGCCGCCGCGTGGTCGGTGCGCCCAGAATCGAACCAGATGCGCGCCCGCTCGACATCCGCGCCGAGGCTCGTCGCCGCGCTGGCCCTGGCGGTCGCGGTCGGCGGCGCTGGCTGCGCCGCGCTGGGCGTGGTCGAGGACGGCCGCAGCGTGTCGTGGGGCAAGGCCAACCACGGCGGCATCCGCGCCCCGGCCCGCCTGCCCGACGCCGGCGAGGGCTACCGGGTGCCGGTGCGCTGGCGCGAGCGCGGCCTGCGCTGGGGCACCGACGAGCTGGTCGACATGATCATCCACGTGTCGCGGCGGCTGGCGCTGGAGGCGCCGGGCGGCGCCGTCACGGTCGCCGACCTGTCGCCGCGGCGCGGCGGCCCGTCGCAGTGGCACCGCTCGCACCAGTCGGGCCGCGACGTCGACCTGGTCTTCTTCGTCACCGACGAGGCCGGCCGGCGGGTCGACCCCGAGGACATGCGGCACTTCGGCGCCGACGGCTACACGTCCGATGACAAGGAGGCGCGCGCGCTCGATCCCGAGGCCAAGCGCCTGGTCTTCGACGTGCCGCGCAACTGGCAGCTGGTCCGGGCCCTGGTCGAGTACCAGGGCACCCCGGTGCAGCGGATCTTCCTGTTCCGGCCGCTGATCGACCTGCTGCTCGAGCACGCCCGCGCGATCGGCGAGCCCGAGGCCGTGGTCGCGCGCGCCGAGCTCATCCTGACCCAGCCCGGCGACTCGGCGCCGCACGACGATCACATGCACGTGCGCGTGCTGTGCTCGGAGATCGATCGCGCCTTCGGCTGCCGCGACTACGGCCAGGTCCTGCCCGACATGATCGGGCCCCGCGATCCGATGATGGCGTGGGCGGCGCTGCCCGCCGAGATGCAGCTGGCGGTGATGGCGCCGGTGCCGGCGATGCTGGCGCTGATCGGCCTGCCGGTCCTGCGCTGATCGCACCCGTGGCCGTGGCCGTGGCCGTGGCCGTGGCCGTGGCCGTGGCCGTGCCCGTGGCCGTGGCCGTGCCCGTGCCGGTGGCCGTGCCCGTGCCCGATCTGGAATCTGGTCGCCGCCGCGTCGCCGCCGCGTCTCGGCTCAGCGCGCGGCCAGCAGCGACGGCACCGCGGCGCGCGCGACCTCGAGGTCGCCCTCGTACTTGACCAGCAGGGTCAGGGTGTCGTGCACGACCGCCTCGCCGAGGTCGTCGGCGCCGAGCACGACCAGGGCGCGGGCCCAGTCGAGGGTCTCGGCGATGCTGGGCTGCTTGCGCAGGTCGAGGCGGCGCAGCCCGGCCACGAACCCGACCAGCTGGCCCGCCAGCCGCGCCGCGACGTCGGGGACGTGGTGGTGCACGATCGCGGCCTCGCGGGCGGCGTCGGGGTAGCCCATGGGCAGGAACAGGCAGCGCCGGCGCAGCGCGTCCGACAGCTCGCGGGTCGCGTTCGAGGTCAGCACCACGGTCGGCGGCCGCGCGGCGACGAACGTGCCGAGCTCGGGCACGGTGACCTGGTACTCGGCGAGGACCTCGAGGAAGAACGCCTCGAGCTCGTCCTCGGCGCGGTCGACCTCGTCGATCAGCAGCACCACCGGATCGGTGGCGCGCACCGCCTCGAGCAGCGGCCGCGGCTCGAGGAACGCCTCGGAGAAGAACGCGTCGTCGGCGGCGCCCAGCCGGGTCACGGCGTCGGCGAGGCTGGCCGCGCCCGCGAGCTCGCGGCCGACCGCGTCGCGCAGCAGCTGCACGTACAGCAGCTGCTTGCCGTACTTCCACTCGTACAGGGTGCGGGCCTCGTCGAGCCCCTCGTAGCACTGCAGGCGCAGCAGCCGCGCGCCGCCGGCCCGGGCCAGCGCGGTCGCGAGCGCGGTCTTGCCGACGCCGGCGGGGCCCTCGGCGAGGATCGGCTTGGCCAGCCGCGACGCCAGGAACACCGTCGTCGCCAGCGCCGGGTCGGCGACGTAGCCGACCTCGTGCAGCCGCGCCGCCCACGCCGCCGGCGAGTCGGGCAGGGCCGCCGCGGTCACGGCGTCGGGTCCGCGACGCCGCCGTCACCGACGCCGGCGTCGCCGGTGGCGGTCGTGGCGTCGCCGGTGGCGGCCGCGTCGCCTTCACCCTCGTTGCGGCGCACGCTGCGCAGCGCGCGATCGAACGAGCGCGCGTACTGGGCGCGCGCCGCCGCCGAGTCGGCGGACAGCACCAGCGTGAAGACCTGATCGCCGAGGATGACCAGGCCCTGCCGTGACTGCCGGTGGCCGTCCGCGAAGTCGAACCACGGGCGGGTGCCGCCCTGGACCGCGCCGACCTCGAAGCCGAGCGCGGCGAGGCGGTGCTTCTGCAGGCACGCCAGCTGCGTCGGTGGCGTCGCCTCGGCGACGCAGTCCTCGGGGAGCGCGCTGGCCGCGGGCAGCGGATCGACCGCGAGCATCATCGCGGCGCGCGGTCGCGTCCGGAACATGCGGAGGATGACGCGCGGGTACGCGGCCTGATCGCTGACGCGCCAGCCGCGCGGCAGCGTCACGCGCACGTTCTGATCGGTCGACGTGAACGTGCCGCCCTCGATCGCGGCGATCGCGCGGTGGCGTGACGCCATCGCGATCCCGACGACGACGACGACCGCGAGCGCGGCGCCGAGCAGGCGTCGTCGAGGCGTCGCGAGCGGCATGCGCCGACGGTAGCGCGGCGATCGCGGACGCGTCGACTACCTGAACAGAGTCCCAGGCAAAAACTTGACTCTATCGCCGGTGGTCTTCTTGACCGATTACATTCGCGCGAATACAGTCGCAATACATCGACGGTGGCAACGTCATTCGGCGGCCAGCAGAGATGGAGACGCGCAACACGGGGAACAGGGAACGTCACGCGAGGTGACGCGTCCCGGAGGGGCCCCGCGTCCGACGCCGCGTCTGCCCTGTATCGATTCGCACGCGCTCTTCTGGGGGGATCCATTGACCACGCGACTCCGAGGCGACGCTCGGCACGGTGACGGCGTCATCGACCTGTGGCCGCGACACGCGCGCCACCGGTCGACCGACGCGGACGTCGCCTCCGAGGACGACGACGAGCTACGGCGCGCCCGTGGCCGTCGCGCCGGTGACGTCGCGCGGTCGCTGGTCGCTCATCGCCGGCGTCGCGGTGGCGGCGGCGAGGGCGGGGCCACCGACACGACGGCCGCGACGGGCCTGCTCAACGAGGACGAGCTGTCGGTGATCGAGTCCCAGTACGCGCAGGGCATGACCGCCGTGCAGGTGGTCGAGGTGTTCCAGAACCGCGGCGTGAAGTTCTCCGAGGCCAGCTTCCGCAAGTACGTGCAGCAGGGCCTCTTGCCGCGCAGCCGGCGGGTCGGCCGCAAGGGCAAGCACCGCGGCTCGCTCGGCGTGTACCCGGCCAAGACCGTGCGCCGCATCAACGCGGTCAAGCAGCTGATGACCGACGGCTACACGATCGAGGAGATCCAGGCCCGGTTCCTCCAGTACACCGACCTGGTCGAGGGCGTCGCCGACGGCCTCACCGAGCTGTTCGTGCGCTTCGAGCGCGACCTCGAGTCGCGCGAGGACGCCAGCGACCGCCGCGCCCTGGTCCGCGACCTGGCCGAGGTGCGCCGCGGAGCCGACGACGTCATGCGTCGGCTCGAAGACCTGGCCCGGCGGGTGTCCGCCCCCGAGGCCGATCGCATCCGTCGAACCGGCGCCGCGGGGAGCGCCGAGGACCTGCTGTAGCTGGCCGCGCCCGAGGCCACTGCCCACCGGAGAGACCCATGCGCCATCTTGACGACGAGGACGACGAGGACATCCTGACCGAGGCCGACGCCGACGCCGAGACCACCGGCGCCAAGGGCGAGCCGGCCGCGGCCGCCACGGTCGCCGCCGCCGCCGACGCCGACGCCGACGCCGACGCGGACGACGACGACCGCGATGACGACGACGGCGACGACGGCGACGACGACGCCGAGCCCACCGCCGCCGGCGACGACGAGCCGCCCGAGGTCAGCCGCAAGGTCCGCCGCCGCCGCCGCCGCACCCGGCCCCGGTCCAAGACGATCGCCATGAAGCGCCTGACCCGCGAGGAGCTGCGCGTCGGCGCGCTGATGTACCCGCCGGTCGACGTGCCGCGGCCGCAGTCGCGCGCCGAGTGCCGCGGCGAGCCCGGGCCGTGCCCGTGGGTCGCCTGCAAGCACCACCTCTACCTCGACGTGAACCCCGAGACCGGGTCGATCAAGATCAACTTCCCGGATCTCGAGCCGTGGGACCTCCACGAGACCTGCGCGCTCGACGTGGCCGAGCGGGGCGGGATCACCCTCGAGGAGGTGGGCGAGATCATGAACCTGACCCGCGAGCGTATCCGCCAGGTCGAGGTCCGGGGCCTGATCAAGCTCAAGATGGCGTCGCCCAGCCCCGACGAGCTCGGCGCCGCGCTGCTGAACCCGACCGGCCGCGACGACCTCAACTGACGGATCCGGCCCCCCGCGGTTGACCCCCGCGCGGCGCGCTTGTTATCAGGCCCGCAACTCGAACGAGGAGCTGGCCATGTCGCAAGACTCGCGCACCCCCGGGATCCGGCGTGCCCTGCTGTCCGTCTCCGACAAGCGCGGCCTGGTCGATCTGGCCCGGGTCCTGATCGATCTCGGCGTCGAGATCCTCTCCACCGGTGGCACCGCCAAGGCGCTGGCGGACGCCGGCCTCCCGGTCGTGCAGGTGTCGGCGCACACCGGCGCGCCGGAGATCCTCGAGGGGCGGGTCAAGACGCTCCACCCGCGGATCCACGGCGGCCTGCTCGGGCGCCCCACGCCCGCGCACGAGGCCGAGATGGCCGCCCACGACATCGCCCCGATCGATCTCGTGGTGGTCAACCTGTACCCGTTCGAGGCCACGGTCGCGAAGCCCGACGTCGCGCTGGCCGACGCCATCGAGAACATCGACATCGGCGGGCCGTCGATGCTGCGCTCGGCGGCCAAGAACCACGAGCGCGTCGCGGTCGTGGTCGACCCCGACGACTACGGCGCGATCGCCGAAGAGCTGCGCGCCGGCGGCGGCGCGCTGACCGCGCCGCGCCGCCTGGCCCTGGCCCGCAAGGCCTTCGCCCACACCGCGGCGTACGACGCCGCGATCGCCGCCTACCTGGGCGCGATCGAGGACGCCGCCGCCGACGCGCGCGACGCCGCGCCGGCCCGCCGCGAGCTGTCCGACGTCGTCGGCGTGCAGTGGCGCCGCCTCTACGACCTGCGCTACGGCGAGAACCCGCACCAGCGGGCCGCGTTCTACGCCGACGGCCGGTCGCCGCTGCCCGGCTGGCCCGCCGACCGGCCGACGATCGCCGGCGCCGAGGTCCTGGGCGGCAAGCAGCTGTCCTACAACAACATCCTCGATCTCGACGCCGCGCTCGGGCTGTGCCTGGAGTTCGCGGCGCCGACCGCGGTCGTGGTCAAGCACAACAACCCCTGCGGCGTCGCCTCGGGCGACGACCTGGCCGCGACCTACGTGCGGGCGCGCGAGGCCGATCCGGTGAGCGCGTTCGGCGGCATCGTCGCGATCAACCGCGAGGTCGACGACGACCTGGCGCGCCTGCTGGTCGAGACCTTCCTCGAGTGCGTCGTCGCCCCCGGCTACAGCGAGGCGGCGCGCGGCATCCTGGCCGCCAAGAAGAACCTGCGCCTGGTCGCGGCCGGCGGCGACTGGACGCCGCGCGCCGGCGACACCGCGTGGACCGTGCGCACGGTGTCGGGCGGCGTCCTGATCCAGACCGCCGACACCGGCATGATCGACGCCGCCGCGGCCAAGGTCGTGACCCGCCGGGCGCCGACCGCCGCCGAGCTGGCCGACCTCGACTTCGCGTGGCGGGTCGGCAAGCACGTCAAGTCGAACGCGATCGTCTTCTGCAAGGACCGCGCGACCGTCGGCGTCGGCGCCGGCCAGATGAGCCGGGTCGACTCGGCGCGCATCGCCGGGCTCAAGGCGCGGTCGCCGCTGGCCGGCACGGTCGCGGCGTCGGACGCGTTCTTCCCGTTCCGCGACGGCGTCGACGTCCTCGCCGAGGCCGGCGCGACCGCGGTGATCCAGCCCGGCGGCTCGATCCGCGACGAGGAGGTCATCGCCGCCGCCGACGAGCACGGCCTGGCGATGGTGGTCACCGGCATGCGCCACTTCCGCCACTGAGGTCGCCATGAAGATCCTGGTCATCGGCGGAGGCGGGCGCGAGCACGCGCTGGTGTGGCGGCTGGCCCGCGACGGCCACGCCGTGATCGCGGCGCCCGGCAACCCCGGGATCGAGGCGCTGGCGCCGTGCCACCCGGTCGCGGTCGGCGATCTCGACGGCCTGGTCGCGCTGGCCAGCGCCGAGGCGGTCGACCTGGTCGTGGTCGGGCCCGAGGCGCCGCTGGTCGCCGGGCTCGCCGACCGGCTGCGCGCCGCCGGGGTGCCGACCTTCGGGCCGTCGGCGTCGGGCGCCCGGCTCGAGGGCAGCAAGGTGTTCTCGAAGCAGCTGTTCGCGCGCCACGGCATCCCGACCGCGGCGTTCGAGGTCTGCGCCACCGTCGCCGAGGCCGACGCCGCGATCGCCCGGCTCGGCGGCGACGTCGTGGTCAAGGCCGACGGCCTGGCCGCCGGCAAGGGCGTGGTCGTGTGCAGCGACCCCGACCAGGCTCGCGCCGCCGCCCGCGACATGCTCGAGGCCCACCGCTTCGGCGCCAGCGGCGATCGCCTCGTCATCGAGCGCAAGCTGCCCGGCCGCGAGGTCTCGATCCTGGCCCTCACCGACGGCGTCCGGCTCGAGGTGCTGGCGCCCGCCGAGGATCACAAGACCATCTTCGACGGCGACCGCGGCCCCAACACCGGCGGCATGGGCACGGTGTCGCCGGCGTGGGTGTCCGACGACGTCGTCGCGCGGATCCGCCGCGAGGTCCTCGAGCCCACCGTGCGCGGCCTGGCCGCCGAGGGCATCGACTACCGCGGCGTGCTCTACGCCGGCCTGATGGTGGGCGACGACGGCACGCCGTGGTGCCTCGAGTACAACTGCCGCTTCGGCGATCCCGAGACCCAGCCGGTGCTGGCCCGGCTGCAGGGCGATCTGGGCGCGTTGCTCGCCGGCGCCGCCGCCGGCGCGATGCCCGAGGGCACGCTGGCGTGGGATCCGCGGGCCGCGGTGTGCGTCGTGCTCGCCGCCGCCGGCTACCCGGCGTCGCCGCGCACCGGCGACCCCATCGACGGCCTCGACGATCCGGCGCTGGCCGGCGACGACGTCGTCGTCTTCCACGCCGGCACGGCGCGCCGCGACGGTCGCCTGGTCACCGCCGGCGGTCGCGTCCTCGGCGTCACCGCGCTGGGCGACGGCGTCGAGGCGGCGCGGCGGCGCGCCTACGACGCGGTCGCGCGGATCCGCTTCGACGGCATGCAGCTGCGGCGCGACATCGGCGCCCGCCGCGGCTGATGCCCGGGCCTCGCTGCGGTACGTTCGGCGCATGGCCGACATCGCCCCGCTGCGCGGCGTCCTCTACGACCCGTCGAAGGTCGACCTCGCGAAGGTCATCGCGCCGCCGTACGACGTCATCGACGCCGCCGAGCGGGCGCGGCTGGCCGAGCTCGATCCCCACAACTGCGTCCGGCTGATCCTGCCCGAGGCCGAGGCCGGCGCGGCCGCGGCCGCGCCGGCGGGTGACGAGGCCGGTGACGGCGCGGCCGGCGGCGGCGGCCCCGACTACGCCGCGGCGGCGCGGACGCTGCAGGCCTGGCTCGCCGACGGCACGCTGCAGCGCGACCCCTACCGCAGCGTCTACCGCTACCACCAGATCTTCCGCCACGCCGACCTCGGCCCGCGCGAGATCACGCGGGTCGGCTTCATCGCGGCGGTGCGCCTGCACGACTTCGCCGAGCGCGTCGTGCTGCCGCACGAGCAGACGATGGCGGCGCCCAAGGCCGATCGCCTCGAGCTGATGCAGGCGACCGCGGCCCACCTGTCGCCGATCTTCACGCTGTACCGCGACGCCGGCAACGAGATCGATCGCGTCTTCAAGAAGACCGAGCGCGACGCCCCGGTGATCGACGCCCGCACCGCCGACGGCACGATCCACCGGGTGTGGCGGACCCGCGACGCCGAGGTCATCGGCAAGCTGCGCCACCTGATGGCGCCCAAGAAGCTGTACATCGCCGACGGCCACCACCGCTACGAGACCATGCTGGCGTACCGCGACCAGCTCGCCGCCGCCGGCGCGCTGGCGCAGTACGCGTCGGCGCAGTACGGCCTGATGTTCATGGCGCCGATGGACCAGCACGGCATGGTCGTGCTGCCGACCCACCGCGTCGTCCACGGCCTGCAGGGCTTCACCGCCGACGACTTCCTGACCCGGGCCCGCGAGCAGTTCATCGTCGAGAAGGTCGCCGGCGCCGGCGGCGATCCCGCGGCGGTGCGGGCGGCGCTGGCCGAGACCCCGCAGCACCAGCCCGCGGTGCTGGTGGCGTTCCCCGGCGAGGGCCACGGCTGGCGCCTGACCCTGGCGCCCCAGGTCAACGTCAACGAGCTCGCGCTCGGCCGCGCCGTCAACAAGCTCGACGTCACCGTGCTGCACACGCTGATCCTCGAGCGCCTGCTCGGGCTGACCCCGGCGCAGCAGCAGGCGGGCGAGCACGTCCGCTACGTCAAGGACACCGCGACCGCGCTGGCCCAGACCGCGACCCCCGGCTGCCAGGCGGTGTTCCTGATGAACCCGGTGCCGGTCGACAAGATCAAGGCGATCGCCGACGCCGGCGAGGTCATGCCGCAGAAGACGACCTACTTCTATCCCAAGCTCGCCAGCGGCCTGGTCGTCCACCTCGTCGAGCGCGACGTCGACCTGATCTAGCGGCGCCGGCGGCGCGGCGGCGCGGCGGCGCGGCGGCGCGCCGTCGAGCTACTTCTTCCAGCGCAGCAGCTGCACCGCGGTCTCGGCGTAGCCGGAGTCGCCGATGCGCTGCTCCTTGGGCGAGTCGAACAGCGTGTGCATCATGATGTCGTCGACGTCGAGCACGCCGGGGGTGCCGCGATCCTCGGTCAGCACGCCGACGTGGCGCGGGAACAGGATCAGGTCGCCGACCCCGGTGAACGGGACCTCGTCGCCGTCGGCGTCGCGGTAGATGCCGTCGTCGCCGACCGTGCCGGCGGCGAGGGTGCGGGCGTAGCGGGGCAGGGCGCCGGTGTAGACGTACGGGATCTTCTTGCCCATGCGGCGGGCGCCGTAGACGACGAAGTCGGCGCAGTCGGAGCCCTCGAGGCGCTCGCTCTGGTGGGTGGCGTCGGTCGAGCCCGCCGACGCCCAGATGTACGGCTGGCCGTACATCTCGGTGAGGTAGCCCAGGTAGGTGTCGTCGCGGCGCAGCGACACCCGCGCCACCGCGTCGGTGAGGCCGCCGGCGCCGCGGCCGCGGCGCGCCTCGACGCCGGGCGACGCGACGACACGGTCGCCCTGGGTGACCTCGACCTGGTAGCGCATCGTGCCGACGCCGTCGCCGTGATCCGGCGTCAGCGTCGGGTGGACGTCGGCGGCCGCCGCGGCGACGCCGTCGCGCCACGCGGTGGCGGCGTAGTCGATGGCCTCGAAGCGGAACTGGCCGCTGGCTTCGTTGGACATGTCGGCGACGGTGGGCTCGATCTTGGACCACCGGATCGTGAACGCCGGCGCGTCGGCGATCGGCGCGGTCGTCACGGGCTTGCCGCCGAGCTTGATCGTGCCGGCGTCGCTGTACCAGCGGTGCTTGCCGCCGCCCTCGGGCGCGACCTCGACCGCCGCGAACAGGGTGACGCCCTGGTCGGCGCGGACCCGCTTGGCGGTGGCGTCGGCGGTGCCGGTGGCGTCGAGGCCGCCGACGCGCGACACGACGCGGACGCTGACGATCGTCCCGGTGGCCGCGGCGTCGCCGAGCTCGACCGGCGCCGGGTCGGCGGGGCGGTCGTCGCCGGCGGCGAGGTCGCCGCGGCCGGCGGTCGCGGCGCCGCCCGCGGGTGCGCCGCCGGGGCACCCGCGGGCGCCCCGGCGGTGGCGAGCCGGGTCGGGGACGGGGTGCCGGCGTCGCCGCGCGCGGGGGCGCCCGCGGCGGCGCCGAGCCGCGTCAGGGGCAGCCAGGCCGATCGCGGGGTGACCATGTCTATCGCAGACGTACGAGGCCCCGAGAAGATTTCACGTCGTCGCGCCGGCGCCGATGTGGGTGTCGACGCCGGCGCTGCCGGCCCGGGTGATCGCGGTCGCACACCTGTATGGACTCGTCGCGACCCGCACTTCTTTGTCCGCTCGCGTCCTCGACGTTGACTTCGTCGTCGGGGGCGTGGCACAGAGAAGAGGAACCGGAGTCGTCTCGAATGACCACCACCACCCGTCAGCAGCGCAACACGCTCCTCCCGACCTGGCAGGCCATGGCCTCGTGTCGTCCGGACGTCGTCGAGATTGCGCACGCCCGCGGTGGGCCCGGCTCCAGGTCATGACGACCTGATCCGATCTGGAAGCAACCACCGCGGGCTCCTCGACTGAGGGGCCCGTCGTCGTTTCGGGGTCACGGCACCGCAGGGTGCCGGCCGGACGACGGGGCAGGGCCCGGCACCCTCGCTCCGCAACGCTTCATCCCGGCGTGCGCCACCCGCGCGCGCGCCCACGGGGTCGTCATGTCTGCGCTCGTCTCCAGACCGCTCGAAGATCGCGTCGCTACCTGGGCTCACCGGCCGGCCGCCGAGCTGATCCGCCTGGCCTGGCCCATCACCATCACCACCCTGTCGTACAGCGCGATGACGCTGGCCGGCACCCTGTTCGTCGCGCGCGTCGGCAGCGACGAGCTCGCCGGCGTCGGCCTCGGAGGCGTCGTCGCGTTCGCGCTGATCTGCTTCGCGTTCGGCATGCTCCGCGGCGTCAAGACCGTGGTCGCCCAGGCCCTGGGCGCCGGCCGCCCCGAGCGGGTCGACGACTACCTCGGCGCCGGCGTCGGCTTCGCGGTCCTGCTCGGCGCGCTGGCGCTGCTCGGTGGCCAGGTGCTGGCGCCGGTGGCCGCGCACCTGTGCGCGTCGCCGGCCGCCGGCCGCCACGCCGCGACCTACCTGCGCCTGCGCGTGCTCGCCGCGCCGCTGCTGCTGGTCTACGCCGCGCTGCGCGAGACCCGCTACGGCGAGGGCGACGCCCGGACCCCGATGCGGGCGTCGCTGCTGGGCAACCTGCTCAACATCGGCGTGGGCGCGACGCTGATCTTCGGCCTCGGCCTCGGCGTCACTGGCGCCGCGGTGGCGACGATCGTCGGCGAGACCGCGCAGCTGGCGGTGCTGGCGTGGCCGGAGCGGGCGCGGCTGCGCCGGCTGCGGTGGCACCGCGACGCCGCGCGCGCGGTGTGGGCGCAGGGCGCGCCCACCGGGCTGCAGTTCGTCATGGAGGTGGGCTCGTTCCTGCTGCTCACCGCCACGATCGCGAGCATGTCGTCGGTCGACGGCGCCGCCCACCAGATGGTGCTGCAGATCGTCAACGTGTCGTTCCTGCCCGCGCACGCGGTCGGCGAGGCGGCGTCGGTGCTGGTCGGCGTCGCGGTCGGCGCCGGCCGCTTCGACCTGGTGCGCCGCATCGCCGGCCGCGCGCTCGCGGTCGGCCTCGCCTACGCGTCGCTGTGCATGGCGGTGCTGGCGGTGCTCGGCGGGCGCATCGTCGGCGCCATGGCCGGCGACGACGCCGCGCTGGCCGCGACCTCGGCGCGCCTGGTCCACGTCTCGCTGCTGTTCCTGGTCGCGGACGCCGCCAACGTCATCGCGCGCGGCGTGCTGCGCGGCACCGGCGACGTGCGCTACCCGGCGGCGGTCGGCGTGATCACGGCGTGGGCGATGACGCCGCCGCTGGCGTGGCTGCTCGGCGTCCACGCCGGCCTCGGCGCGGTCGGCGGCTGGTTCGGGCTGGCCGCGGAAATCATCCTGGGCGCGTCGCTGTTCTGGTGGCGCGTCGGCAACGGCGCGTGGCGCCCGGCGGCCGAGGCCGCGCGGGCATCCCTGAGCCAGCCGACCGTGATCCCCGGCACCGAGTCCGTCGACGTCGAGGAGCTTTCACCCCCGCGAAACCGTCTCGAAACTCCCGCCATGGAAGCTGGGACGTAGTAAACGTCCCGGTTCCGTCCCGACCTCCGTCTCCAGGAAACGATCCCATGTTCGACCTCATCAGCCGCGTCGCTGGCCGCCTCGCCGACTACACCATCGGGACCGCCATCGTGCTGGTCCACGTCACGATGGCGGACCGTCGCCAGCGCCTCCAGCTCGCCGATCACTGAGCCCCGCGCCGTACCGCGCCGTCCCCCTCCCGGGGGCGGGCGGGGCGGCCACTCCGGAGTGAGCATCCGGCTTTTCCGGAAGTGTCACTTCCTACTTTGCGAGCCGGCGCCGACCCCGTAAGCTGCCGGACGTGACCGACGGCGAGTCAACCGCACGCACCCCCCGGCGCCGCACCGGCGCCGATGGCGTCCAGCTGGTGAAGATCTCGGATCTGGCGCGCCAGTCCGGGGTCCCGGCGCCGACGATCAAGCACTACATGCGCGAGGGCCTGCTGCCCGGGCCCCACCGTCGCACCAGCCGCAACATGGCCTACTACGACGCCCGGCTCGCCGAGCGCGTCCGGGTCATCAAGGAGCTGCAGCAGGAGCGGTTCCTGCCGCTGCGGGTCATCGTCGATCTGCTCGAGCCGGCGCCGTCGGCCCAGATCCGCGCCGATCTCGACGAGCTGCAGCGCCGGCAGCTCGGCGCCCTGGCGCCCGCGGTGCGCGCCGGCGGCCTCAAGGCCCGGCGCCAGCGCGGCGACGCCGCGCGCCGGCGCAGCCGCACCGACGTCCTGGCCTCGCTGCAGATCAGCGCCGAGGACCTGGCGCTGCTCGACCGGCTGGGCCTGGCCCAGCCCGCCGCCACCCGCGGCGGCGATCCCATCTACACCGGCCACGATCTCGACCTGCTCGAGGTCATCGACGAGACCCGCAGCCGCGGCATGGGCGACCTCTTCCCCATGGAGATCCTGGCGCCCTACGTCGAGGCGGTACGGACCCTGGTCCGGTTCGAGATCGACATGTTCCGGGGCCGGGTCCTGGCCGGCGCCCGCCTGCCCGCGATGTCGCTCGACGAGGTCGCCCGCGAGGCCACCGCGCTCGGCGAGCGCATGGTGGTGGCGATGCGCGCCAAGCTGGCGGTCGCCGAGATCAGCGCGGCCACGCCCAAGAAGGCGGACAAGGCCGAGGCCTGAGCCCACGTTTCCGATAGCGGCCGCCCTGGCGGCCGTCGACGAGCCCGGAGGGGAGCCCGCGGCTGTTCGACGGAGATACTGACAATGCGAAGCCTTGCGTCGACGATCAGCGTCCTGATGCTGGTCCTGGCCGGGTGCGGCCAGGACACCCCCTCGTCCGGTGACGACGACACCCCCGCGGCCGATGCCACCGTCCAGCCTCCGGGCGACGGCACGCCGTCGATCGACGCCGCGCCCGGCCCCGACGCGGCGCCGGCGCGCGACACCGGCGAGCCCGGCGAGTGGGACGTCAACGTCGCCACCGCCTCGGCGACGACGTCGCTGGGCACCGCCGGCCTGACCATCTACACGCCGTCGTCGGACGGCGGCACCTCGCCGGCGGCCGGGCCGTGGCCGCTGGTCGTGGTGTCGACCGGCTTCCAGATCGGGCGCACCAACTACGACGCGACCTGCCGCCACCTCGCCAGCTGGGGCTACCTGACGATCTCGCACGACTACACCTCCGGCAACCACCAGGAGAAGGCGGCCGAGGTGTCGGAGCTGATCGACTGGGCGCTGGGCGGCAGCAGCGGCCTCGCCGCCCGCATCGACGCCGGCAAGATCGCCGTCGCCGGCCACTCGATGGGCGGCAAGGTCAGCATCCTGACCGCGATCGAGGACGATCGCGTCGGCGCCGTCGTCGGCTGGGACCCGGTCGACGCCCTGCCGCCGTTCGGCAACGATGGTTCGACGTCGGTGGCGCCCGAGCGCATGGCCGAGCTGACGGTGCCGTTCGCGGTGCTCGGCGAGACCACCGACGGCAGCGGCAGCGGCCAGGCCTGCGCGCCCGCCGACGACAACTACACCCAGTACTTCGGCGCGGCGTGCAACGCGCCGGCGACGCTCGAGGTCACGATCGCCGGCGCCGACCACACCGACTGGGTCGACAGCCGCAGCTCGTGCGGCCTGGCCTGCCTGTTCTGCGCCACCGGCGCCACCGACGACGCCACGGTGCTGACGATCACCCGCCGGGTCACGGTGGCGTGGCTGCAGACCTACCTGCGCGGCCTCGGCGGCTACGGGCCGTACCTGACGACGCCGGGCATCGGGTCGCCGGCGTCGATCCGGACCACGGTCCCGGGCTGCCCGTAGCGCGACGAAGTGCGCGGCGGGCGCGCGACTGTCCGACCGATCTGTTAATGGATCGGACGGACGGACGCGAAGGGACCGACCGCATGCACACATCTGCCAGCACCGCCGCCGAGCCCGCCTTACTCGGTCGCGTCGACGACGGCCGCGACGACCTGGCCTGGCGCCGCAACGGCGTGTCGCCGAGCGTGCGCCGCGCCGGCGTCGACGACGTCGACGCCCTGACCCAGCTGGTCAACCAGGCCTACGCCATCGAGGCGTTCTTCGTCGAGGGCGACCGCACCACCGACGAGGAGATCCGGGCGATGGCCGCGGCCGGCCACTTCCTGGTCCTCGACCGCGGCGACGGCCTGGCCGCCGCCGTGTTCGTGCGGGTCGACGGCGAGCGTGGCTACTTCGGCATGCTCTCGGTCGACCCCGACCTGCAGGGCCTCGGCCTGGGCCGCCGGCTGGTCGCGGTCGCGGAGGCGCTGTGCGCCGCCCGCGGCTGCACCCGCATGGACCTGCAGATCATCAACCTGCGCGAGGAGCTGGGGCCCTGGTACCGCAGCCTGGGCTACCAGGAGGTCGGCACCGCGCCGTACCAGCACCGCGACACCAAGCGGCCCTGCCACTTCATCAAGATGACCAAGGCCCTGGCCTAGGGATATCCTGTCGGTCATGCACCGCATGGCTGGCACCGGTCTCGTCTGTGCGCTCGGGCTCCTGGCCGGCGTCGCCGGCTGCGGCAACGACAACTCCAGCCCGTTCGACGCCGCCCGCTACGACGCCGAGATCCCGCGCGGCGGGCTCGGCCTGACCTGGACGATCGCCGACGGCACCGTCGCCAAGACCTGCGCCGAGGTCGGCGCCCTGACCGTCACGCTGACCATCGTCCCCAACGATCAGCCGTTCGGCACCACCGACGTCCTGTCCTGCGGGCCCGGGATGGGCGAGGTCGGCAACCTCGCGCCCGGCCTCTACGACGTCACCGCGACCCTGGCCGGGGCCGCCGGCGATCTCGGCGAGCCGGTGCGGTTCCTCGACGTCGAGGTCGCCGCCAGCCAGACCACCGCGCTGGGCGAGGCCGCGTTCGACGTCCCGGCCCAGGGCGGCTTCACGTTCAAGCTGTCAGCCGGTGGCATGCCGACCTGCACCACCGCCGGCATCACCGGCGTCCAGCTCGAGCTGCGCGACGGCGCCGGCTGCGTGCCCGCGGCCTTCGACATCGCCGCGGGCGCGGTCGAGCCGGCGGGCACGTACACCACCGACTGCACCACGCCGGCGCCGTACGCGTGCATCGCGGAGGACCAGGTGGTCTCGACCGCGGGCCTGGCCACCGGGTCGTACACGATGACCATCACCGGCTTCGTCGGCGCCGACGCCTGCTGGTCGCGGTCGCCGCAGTTCGGGGTCCCGGCCGGCGACCACGTGACGCAGCTTCCGACCCAGAACCTGACCCTGGACAGCGGGAACCCGGCCTGCGTCCCCTGATCGGAGCCGGGTTCGTGCGGTAGATTTCCCGGCGATGACGACCGGGCACTACCGCAGCAACCTCCGCGACATCCAGTTCAACCTGTTCGAGGTGCTCGACATCGCGCGCACCTCGCTGGGCAAGCCGCCGTTCGGCGCGATCGACGCCGAGACCGCCGGCGACATCCTCGTCGGCCTCGAGGAGTTCGTCCAGCAGAGCTTCGCCAGCTGCTTCGTCGCCGGCGATCGCGAGGGCCTGCAGTTCGACGGCAAGGGCAACGTCACCCTGCCGACCGGCTTCAAGGCCGCGCTCGACGCGTTCTACGCCGGCGGCTGGAACAAGCTCGAGCTGCCCGAGCACCTCGGCGGCTACGGCGCGCCGCCCAGCGTGGCGTGGGCCGCGTTCGAGCTGATGGCCGGCGCCAACCCGGCGATCACCTTCTACCTGCTCGGCAACTTCATGGCCAAAGTCGTCGACGAGCTCGGCACCGACGACCAGAAGGCCCGCTACCTCAAGGCCATGATCGACGGCAACTGGGGCGGCACGATGGTGCTGACCGAGCCGGACGCCGGCTCCGACGTCGGCGCCGGCCTGACCCGCGCCACCCACGTCGAGGGCGACGAGTACCTGCTCGAGGGCGTCAAGCGGTTCATCACCAACGGCGACTTCGATCACCCGGCCAACATCGTCCACATGGTGCTGGCGCGCCCCGAGGGCGCCAAGCCCGGCACCAAGGGCCTGTCGATGTTCATCGTGCCCAAGTTCTGGGTCGAGGCCGACGGCTCGCTGGGCGCGCGCAACGGCGCGGTCGTCACCAACATCGAGCACAAGATGGGCATCAACGGCTCGGCGACCTGCGAGCTGACGCTCGGCGCCGAGACCCCGTGCCGCGGCCTGCTGCTGGGCGGCGTCCACGACGGCATCGCCCAGATGTTCCACGTCATCGAGTACGCGCGCATGGGCGTTGGCACCAAGTCGATGGCGACCCTGTCGACCGCGTACCTCAACGCGCTGGCGTACACCAAGGAGCGCAAGCAGGGCGCCGACCTGGCGCGGGCGTCGGACAAGACCGCGCCGCGGGTCGAGATCATCCGCCACCCCGACGTGCGCCGCATGCTGATGCTGCAGAAGGCGTTCGCCGAGGGCCTGCGGGCGCTGGTGCTGTGGACCGCGCACATCCAGGACCAGGTGTTCCTGCTCGGCGGCCACGGCAAGGCCGAGGCCGACGCCATGGACCGCCTCAACGACCTGCTGCTGCCGCTGATCAAGGGCTACTCGTCGGAGAAGGTCTACGAGCTGCTGTCGGTGTCGCTGCAGTGCTTCGGCGGCTCCGGCTACTGCCAGGACTATCCGATCGAGCAGTACATCCGCGACCAGAAGATCGACTCGCTGTACGAGGGCACGACCCACATCCAGGCGCTCGATCTGTTCTTCCGCAAGATCGCGCGCGACCAGGGCAAGACCCTGCAGCGCCTGCTCGGCCAGATCATGGCCACCTGCGCCGAGCTGCCCGCCGAGCTCGCCGCCGAGAAGGCCGCGCTCGAGAAGGCGCACAACGAGGTCGGCGCGATCATGATGGCCATGATGGGCCACGTCATGAAGGGCGGCGACGGCGTCTACCACGTCGGCGTCCAGGGCAACCGGATCCTGTTCGCCCTCGCCGAGCTGGTCATCGGCTGGCGCCTCGTGGTCAACGCCGCGGTCGCGCTGGGCAAGCAGGCCGACGCCAAGGGCGACGACGTCGCCTTCTACGCCGGCAAGGTCGCCGCCGCGCGCTTCTACTGCGGCCAGATCCTGCCGGGCATCGGCCTGGCCCGCCGCCTCGTCGAGGCCAGCGAGCTGTCGCTGATGTCCGTCGACGACGCCGCGTTCTGAGCGGGCGGGTCGCCGCCTCGCTCACCCCGAGCGCTCGACCGACGGCCGTCGGAGATTTGCCGCAAGACGAACCGGGTCAGGTCGCCTGGTCGACGTGGTTCGCTCACCTCGAGCGGAGCCCGAGCGGCGCAGCCGCGAGGGCGTAGTCGAGAGGGCGTGGATCAGTGCGCACCCGGCCCGCGCGGACGCGCACCGCGCCGCTCGCCATCACCGCCGCGTCACCGCCGTCGGTCGCGCCGGCGCCGCCACAGGATCACCACGCCGGCGCCCGCGGCCGCGAAGACGAACATCGTCTCGACCGCCTGCGCCTGCTCGCCGGTCACGCCGCCGCCGTGGGCCAGCCACAGGACGCACAGCAGCAGGACGATGCCGATGGCGCCGCCGATCACGCGGGCGGCGCGGCTGGTGGGCTCGAGGGGCTTCATGATCGCTCCGTCGCTCAGGGATCGAGGTACACGCCGAGGATCGCGAACACGCCGTACGTCGTGTGTGTCGGGTCGTCCTCGCCATCGTCGGTGTTGAGCAGGGTCCGGGTGTAGCGGGGCGCCAGGCCGACGTACCAGTGCGGCGCCGGCTCGACGACGAGCGGCACCGACAGGTCGATCGCGATCGTGTGCTGGACGCCGCCGATCGCCTTGCGCTCGCGGACGAACGCGAGCCCGGCTCGCGGCCAGAGATGGGCGCGAGCGCCGAGCGGCACCACGTACCCGGCCGTGGGGACCGCGAACGTGGCGTCGTCGTGGTCGTCGTCGTGCCAGGTGATCGCGGCGTACGCCTGACCACCGACGGAGAGCCGGTCGAGCACGAGGTAGTGCACCGCGCCGGCGAGCCCGAGCGTGGTCCGGCTCCGGGTGGTGTCGGCCCGGGTCGAGGACTCGCGGCTGGCCTCGAACGCCAGGCTGCTCTCGACGGCGACCGTGCCGCGGGCCCCGACGTCGGCGGTCGCGACGCCGCGGGCGGCGACGGTGAGGACCACGGCGGTCACGAGGGAGGGGACGAGCTTGTGCATGGGATCCTCTCAGCCACCGAGGTACGCGCCGAGGATGGCGATCAGGCCGTAGTAGCTCTGCGTGGACGCGGGGCTGCCGTCGCTGACGTCGCCCCACAGCGTGCGCGCGTACCGCGGCGCGACCCCGACGTACCAGTGCGACGACGGCTCGTAGAACACGGGCACCGCGACGTCGAGGGTCACCGTCCGCGCGGTGAGGTCGACGCCGAAGAAGCTGTTGTGGACGTACGCCTTGGCGTACGAGGCCGCCGCGCGAGGCCACAGGTGGACTCGCGGCGCCAGCACCCGGTGATAGCCGACCACCGGGCCGGCGCCGATCGTGACCTGGTGATCGTCATCGTCGTCCCAGTCGCCGTCCAGCTGGAACAGCGCGCCCACCGAGACGTCGTCGGCGACGAAGAGCTGCGGGCGCAGCCGGGCCTGGATGATCGTGTCGGCGTCGAGGGTCGTTCCCTCCCGCACGTCGGAGGTGTGCAGCGCGCCGAGCTGTAGGTCGCTCTCGATGGCGACCGTGCCGGCGGCGCCGAGGTCGGCGTATGCCGGCTCGGTCGCGACGCAGAGGGCGCCTCCGGTCAGGACGGCGGTGAGCAGGCGCAGCGGCTTCGACATCGGGACTCCCGAGGTGCGGGTCATGGCGCCACCGGCGCCGCGGGCGAGGGCAGGGGCGGGACCGCGGCCGGGCTCGCCGGCGTGCCGCCGCGCGACAGATCGGGCGGCGTCGCCTCGCCGCGCGCGGCCCAGGCGCGCTGGGCGAGCCAGCGGTCGTGCGCGGCGTACGCGGCCTCGCAGCGGTCGTGCTGACGGAGCCACCACCACGTCGAGACCAGGGCGACCGCGACCGTGCCCGCGAGCTCGATCCCGGTGTCACGCACGTCGTGACCGCGCGCGTAGTCGTCGGTGACGGCGTTGCGCAGCGTGATCGCTTCGACGGCCGCGAGGCTCGCGGCGCCGCCGACGTCGAGCGCCAGCGCCCCGGCGCTCGACGAGCAGTCCGGGGTCTGGCTCGGGTGGTAGGACGCGCGCAGCGGATCGGTCGTGACGACGCCGCACGCGCCAGCCGGAACGGCCACGGCGGTGGCGGCCAGCAGCGCGGCGCGGCGTGTGAGCCGTGCGAGCCTCACGGCTGTGCCTCCCGCGGCGCCGTCGCCGCCATCCAGCGCAGCCACCGACCATGCGCGTCCAGCGCGGCGCGGCAGTCGCGCTGGACGTGGTCGCCGTAGAACGCCGACGCGGCGAAGAGGAGCGTGTACACGCCGGCCTGTAGCGCGACGACCGTGTCGTCTCCGGTGGAGGTCTTCCCAGGATGCTGCGTCTGGTACCCGTAGACTGCGGTCTCGGTGGCCGTCACGACGGTCATCGCGAGGTCGAGGATCGGAGCGCCTTTCCAGCTCGTGCACCGCGGGGCGACGTCGACGCGATAGCTGCGCCCGACCGGCTGCATGCTCGCGAACGAGCACGCTGGCACCGCGGCGGCCAGGACTGCGACCAGCGCCAGCGTCGATGCCGCGCCCGGACGGGCACCGCGCTGCGTGCACGCCCCGGCGCTCGGGTCGGCGCGGTGCGCCGGCGGGTGGACTGCCTTCATCGGGACTCTCTCCTCGCGACCAGCGACCGCACGAACCCTCGCGGGTTCGAGTGGCCTGCCACTACCAGACGCCAGACACCGTCGACAAGCCTGAACGCCGATCGATCCGGCCGGCGATCGATCGCTTGCCAGCTTCTGCCGGGGCGCCGGTCGCGCACGCCGCGCGGCGGGATGTGGTGCTCGACGGTGATGCCGGCGCTATCGCCACGCCCGCGCGCCGGTTGCGTGCGATCAGATCACCCGAGCGAGGTGATCGGCGATTCCTGGTGCGACGGGCCAGCGCCACGCCCGGACGCCCATGGCGAGGCGTTGTAGCTGCTCCTTCGGTCGACGCGCGGCGTGCCGCGCGGTTCCTACAGGCGAAAGAACAGCGCTCGTTCCACCCACGCGTCGTTGAAGACCGAGTCGACGAGGGACGCCGCCGGGCGGCTTCCCTTGATCGCCTGCTCCGCAGCTCGTGTGGTCGTGAAGATGTCGCGACAGTACGCCGCAACCAGCAACTCGGCGCGCATGGAGTGCCCACCGTGTCTCGGCTCCGCTACCACGCGCTGAAACAGCTGCTCCACGGAGTGTGCCTTCGTCCGCAGCCAATCGCGGTTGCTTGCGACGAGCCACCAATCCCCTTCTTGTTCCACGAAGCAGCCGCCTTGCCCGAAGACAAGGACATCGGCCAGCACCCACGATAGGAGCTGGTAGGCATCGACCTCGCCGCCGCGGAAGAACAGCTGCGGGTTGCTGTGCGCCCATCGCACGGGATCGAGGTCTGTGAACGGACCGCTACTTGCCACGAAGCCGCCCCGCTCGCCCGACAAGAAGGGCCTCCGGCCCAGCGGCTCGACGGCATGTGGGGCGATCTAGCTCGTGCTCATCGGGAAGGCCCGTGACTGCAGTCGCTCCTGAAGTTCCGCGACCTCGGGTGCCGCGGAACGCTCGAGGATCCGCGGCGGGGCGAGATCGGGCGACCAATGATCCCGCCGCGTCCGGAGGACCTACTCCTCGACCGTCGGCGTGCTCGGCGTTCCGAGTCGCACCAGCAGCTTCAAGTGGCTGGGGGCGAGAAGGTCGGGGAGGTCCTCGATCTCAGCGTCTAGTGCATTCTCTTGAATGCTTGAAAGGCAAGCGCCCAGCAGTTGCGTGATGCCAACGAAGTCATACTCCGGTGAGCCTCCCCATGAACGCCAATTCCGGAGAAACTCGATGAGATCCTCGAACGATCGGAACGTATGCGACATGTCTACTTTCTTGCTCGGGCGATGCGGTCGATTGCGGCTGAGAGCCATTCTCGCCCAGTAAGATCGAACCCGCGTTTGCCGGCGATGATTCGAACATGGAGGGGGTTGGCTTCCGTCGGTGCGTAGACTACGTCGAAGCCAGCGGCTCGGACATCGGCAACGAACGCTGCGGACAACGTGTCTCCTCGTGTCGGAGCGCGACCAAACATGACACGAATCTCGGTCTCCAAGGTCAGGTCGGTTGCGATCGTAGCGGACTTCCCGGGCGCCGTGACCCCACCTATGGCCCTGTCGTCGATCCCTGGCCGCAGGATGAAGTTTCCGGGCTTGTTGTTGGAGCCGAGCACGATGATCGCATCATCGGGCACAGTCTTGCTCGCAACTGCGGTGACATCCCCGACGGTGGCCGCTTCTCCCGCGCCTGACTCCGCGAGCGTTCCGACCCCACCGAGAACTACGGCTGTGGCGGCGCTGCCAGCCGCTCCTCCAGCCAGTCGTCCAGCGCCGCGGGCGCAGCTACCTCCGCCGATGTCCCCGCAGACCGTGATCTTCACTTTCCCGGCGGCACCGATGGGGTCCGTCTTGATCTGCTCGGTCCAGTTGTAGACGCCCACCGCCGTCTTCTCGATCCCTCGTTGGCACGCAGGACCGTCTAGCGCACACGTCACCGGTGCCACGATCGGAGAAACCACCGCGCTGGCGAACCCCTCAGCGAAGCCGTCCTCGAAGTCCGTCACTACCTGCGGCTGACTTGCGCGCCGATCGGCGTCCCATGCGATGTACCCGTCCGCGATCGGCGCTAGCGCCTTGAGCGGTGCCAGGATGCGAAGCTCGGGCCCCAGCGCCTTCGCTAGGAGCGTGTAGCGGATACCCGCCTGGCGCGAGCGGTGGGGAGACCGCGGGCCGCCGGCCCGGGTCCTGCCGCGAGCGCGGGGGGGCGTCCTCCGGCTCAGACAGTCCTCGCGGTGACAAGACCGCGGGCGGTGGGGCTGCCGCGGGCGGTGACGCCGTCGCATGGTGGCGCGGGCCCGCTGCGGAACTCGCCGTCGGCCGCCCCCCACACGCTCGCGTCACCCGTGCCGGCGTGGCCTGGCACCACCGCGGTCGGGCACGAAGGGATCGACACCAGCGCGGCGAGCTGATCGAATGGCGGGGTGAAGGCCTACCGTCCGTACGCGCCGATGCAGTCGTTCCTGTTGCCGCCGTCGCCGCGTGAGTGGCTGCCGGCGTCGCACCTGGTGTACTTCGTCGAGGGGTTCGTCGCGCGGCTGAACCTGCGGGCGATCGAGGACCGGATCCAGGCCAAGGATCCACGCGGTCCCTTGCCGTACGCGCCGCGGATGATGGTGGCGCTGCTGCTGTACGGCTACGCGACCGGCGTGTACTCGTCGCGGGGCCTCGAACGCGCCACCGTCGAGGACGTCGCGGTTCGGGTGCTGGCGGCCGGGGCGCAACCTCACTTCACGACGATCAACCAGTTCCGGTCGACCCACCGTGAGGCGCTGGCGGGCCTGTTCGTGCAGGTGCTGGTGGCGTGTCAGTCAGCCGGGCTTGTGAAGCTCGGCCACGTGGCGATCGACGGAACGAAGATGAAGGCCAACGCGAGCAAGCACAAGGCGAAGAGCTACGACCGGATGGTCAAGGACCAGGCGCGGCTGCGCGCCGAAGTCGAGGGCTGGCTGGCGCGCGCCGAGGCCGAGGACGCGGCGGACGACGCCGAGCACGGTCCCTATGACCCACAGGCGGAGGTGCGGTTGCGCGAGGAGAAGATCGCGAAGATGAACGCCGCCCTCGAGGCGCTGACGAAGGAGACCGAGGCGGCCCGCGCCGCGCAGCTGCGCGGCCAGGCCGAGGCGCTGCGCGCCAAGGCGCAGGACCCGCGGCGCACGCCGGCCAAGCGCAAGGAGGCCGCCACGCTCGCGGGCAAGCGCGTCCAGCAGGCGCTCGCCCTCGATCCGCCCGCCGATCGCGACGACGACCGAGACCCGCCCGGCCCCGATGACGATCTGCCCCGCAACACGCCGCCCGCGACCCCGAGCGGCACCCCGAAGCCCTCGGCGCAGCGCAACTTCACCGACCCGCACAGCCGGATCATGGTGCGCGATGGCGCCTTCCTGCAGGCCTACAACGCGCAGATCGCCGTCGACGACGCGCACCAGATCATCGTGGCCGCGGCCCTCAGCAATCAGGCGCCCGACGCCCAGTACTTCGAGCCACTGCTGCGACGTGTCGTCCGCAACTGCGACGCGGTTCCGGCCTGCGTCACCGCCGACACCGGCTACTTCTCCGCCGCCAACGTCCAGTTTGCTGATCATCTCGGGACCGAGCCCCTCATCTCGGTCGGCAGGCTCCGCCGCGGCGGCACACCGGCGTCGCCGTCGCGTTCCCCTCGACCCAGCGCCGCCCACCTCGCCATGCGTACCGCCCTCGAACAGCCGCACGGCCGCGCCATCTACGCCCGCCGCAAGACCACCGTCGAGCCCGTCTTCGGACAGATCCGAACCCGCGGCTTCCGACAACTGTCCTTCCGCGGCCTCTTCAAGAACCGATGCGAATGGGCCTTCGTCGCCCTCGTTCACAACCTCCTGAAGCTATTCCGGGCGCAGTCGCCGCGCACCATGCCGGCGTAGGCCGCCCCGGGCCGCACGCGATACCCGACCGCGGACGATGCCGTCCTGGCCCGGGGGGCTATCGGCTACACGCTCCTAGCCCGTACGCCAGCTGGGCGTTCGCGGGTGCGCCGGCGAACTCCGCATCTAGCCTGGCCTCGAAGGAGTCATTCTCCTTGCGTAGCCCCAGCGGATCCACGAAGGTCAGCGCGGCGCCGTCGCCGAGCGCGTACAGGTTGGGGCTGCCGGCGGCGAGGCCCATGGGGTCGAGCGAGAGGAAGCGGCCGAACGCGGGCCGGTAGGCGCGGGCGCGCATGTCGACCAGGCCGGCGGCCCAGTCCTGGGGATGGTCGTGGAAGCCGAAGCGGTTGCCGACGGCGCTGGTCGGCAAGGTGTAGCTACCGGTGGAGTTCTTGATGGTCGGCTCGCCGAACGCGGTGTAGCGGATCCACTCGAGCGGGTTGCCGACCTCGTTGGTGATCAGCTGGACCGAGCCCAGGCGATCCTGGTGGAGGTAGCGGCGCTGGCCGCTGGCGGTGATGGTGACGACGTGCTCGTCGAGGCCGGCGCCGTCGATGGTGACGTCGACCTGGCCGTCCGGGGTGCGACGGAAGGTCCGCCGCAGGCCGTCGTACGCGTACCGGGTGACGGCGCCGGTCTTGGTGTCGGTCTCGGCGATGATCCGGCCGAGCGCGTCACGGCGGTAGGCGCGGCCCACGGTCGCGGTGGAGGAGCTCGCGAGCTGGCCGAGGGCGTCATAGCGGAACTGGGTGGTCGCGTCCTGGACCAGGGCGCCGGCGGCGTCGTAGGTCCAGGGGCTGGACCCCACCTGCTGGTAGCCGTCGCGGCGGTCGACGGTGTACGTGGTGTGCACGCCGCCCCGATCCCGCCCGGTCCACGCGCCGCGGCCGGTCAGGGAGTAGCGGGTCGCCAGGCTCGTGTTGAGCAGCGGCTGCGCCTGCGCGGTGGCCGCGGCGCTGTCCTGCGTCGGCGACATCGACCGCTCGATCGGTGCCTTGATCGGTCGGCACGTTGACCCCAGGCCGTGACGGTGGGGCGCCGATGTTCCCACCGTAGAACGCCCCCGCAGCGTCGCCGGCGGCGGCCGCCGCGGCCGTCAACTGGAACGCCGCGAGGTCGATCGTCACCTCGTTGTAGACCTGCCAGGGGTCGGCGACGAGCGTGCTCGTCGGGGTATCGATCTCGAGGTCCTGTTCCGGGTGGGTGTCGAGCAGTGTCTTGACGAGGCCGCCCACCGGAGACTGCGCGTAGGTCGGGTCGATCTGATCGTCGCTTGCCTCGTAGCCAGAGAGCTCCCACGAGTCCCCAGCCGGGCACCACTGTGGACACTCTCCGAGCGTGTCGCAGGTCGGATACGCGAAGTAGCAGGCGTCCTGTGCCCGCGCGACTCGACTGGGCGCCAGGGCGGCGAGCGAGAGCGCCGCAACAGCGACGACTCGGTACGATCGAGACATGAACATCATCTGTCGACACTCCACTCGCGGCACGCGCCACGGCTCGGGACGACGGGACAACTCATGTCGCCCGCCCACCTGCCACTCGCTGCCACACCGGTACTACGTGCCTGGCCACTAGCAGAACGACCGTCCGCGGCGCAACGCTGAGGGCGCGTCGAAGTCGGCGTTGCCAGTCCTTGCCGGGCGAGGCAGGTCGCCGGCGTGTGGGAGCGAGTGCAGATGCCGGTGCTGTCGACCTCTGCCGACCGCGGTTGCGGAGAATCTCGCGGCCCCGGTCTCGCGCGTGTGGGCGAGCCACCGATGCCGCACGGTGGCGGCGCGATCCGCGCGCCTACTCGGCCCAGGTGCCGCCGGACAGGACGCGGCCGGCGGCGGTGCGGATCTGCGCGTCGGCGTCCTCGGCGCGGCGGCTCGCGAGAGCGGCGCGGACGTCGGGGTGCGCGACGAGGCCGAGGTCGTCGGTGAGGGCGGCGAGCGCGTAGTAGCGGGTGTCGGCCAAG
Source organism: Kofleriaceae bacterium (assembly GCA_020633495.1). Lineage (GTDB taxonomy): Bacteria > Myxococcota_A > Polyangia > Haliangiales > Haliangiaceae > WYBA01. The sequence goes on from JACKDR010000019.1 coordinate 147,323, forward strand.
GGATCGGTGGCAAGCGCGAGCAGCACGCGGATCGCGGCGGGCTCGGGGGCGGCGAGGTCGACGAGGGCCGGTAGCGCGGCCGCGACCGCGAAGCGGACGTCGTCGTCGGCGTGCGTGGCACACGCGAGTGTGGCGGCGAGCACCGCCGGGGCGGTGGCGAGGCCGGCCCGGAGGTGGCCGGGGGCGTGCTGGTAGCCGATCGCCGAGATCACCCAGCGCAGGACCTTGGGCGACGGCTCGGTGCGCAGCATCGGGGCCAGCACCGCGACGGCGTCGGCGGCGAAGCGAGGTGGGGAGCCGCCGAGCTCGCGCAGGATCCGCGCTCCGAGCGCTCGCTCGTCCGCGGACGTGGCGGCGCACGCCACCACGGCGCGCTCGAAGATGTCGCGGCTGCCGCGACGATGGAGCTCGACGAGGTGTGGGATGGCGCCGTCGGGTTCCGTCGTCACCTCGGCGCGGGCGCCTGCGAGGAGCGCGTCGAGATCCAGCGTGGCGAGGTCGGGCATGGTGTCTTCCAGGTGCGGTCGCCGCGGCGGCCCGCTCATCTTGCCCGGCGTCGCCGCCGGAGGGGAGGTGTCGCTGCCGTCGTCGACGCGCGGCTGTGACCCTCGGTGTGAGAACCGCAACAGTGGATCCCATGAAGCTGCCATCTCTCGCGCCGGCGCTCGCGCTGCGCGAGGTCGACGATCGGCGTGCCTTTTCAGCTCGTGCACCGCGGCGCGAAGTCGACGCGGTAGCTGCGCCCGACCGGCTGCATGCTCGCGAACGAGCACGCGGGTACGGCGGTCGTCAGCACCGCGACCACCGTCAGCATCTATGCCGCGCCCGGACGGGCGCCGCGCTGCGCGCACGCCCCGGCGCCGCGCTGCGGGCCGGCGCGGTGCGCCGACGGGTGGACTGCCTTCATCGGGACTCTCTCCTCGCGACCAGCGACCGCACGAACCCTCGCGGGTTCGAGTGGCCTGCCACTACCAGACGCCAGACACCGTCGACAAGCCTGAACGCCGATCGATCCAGCCGGCGATCGATCGCTTGCCAGCTTCTGCCGGGGCGCCGGTCGCGCACGCCGCGCGGCGGGATGTGGTGCTCGACGGTGATGCCGGCGCTATCGCCACGCCCGCGCGCCGGTTGCGTGCGATCAGATCACCCGAGCGAGGTGATCGGCGATTCCTGGTGCGACGGGCCAGCGCCACGCCCGGACGCCCATGGCGAGGCGTTGTAGCTGCTCCTTCGGTCGACGCGCGGCGTGCCGCGCGGTTCCTACAGGCGAAAGAACAGCGCTCGTTCCACCCACGCGTCGTTGAAGACCGAGTCGACGAGGGACGCCGCCGGGCGGCTTCCCTTGATCGCCTGCTCCGCAGCTCGTGTGGTCGTGAAGATGTCGCGACAGTACGCCGCAACCAGCAACTCGGCGCGCATGGAGTGCCCACCGTGTCCCGGCTCCGCTACCACGCGCTGAAACAGGTCCTCGACAGTGTGTGCCTTCGTCCGCAACCAGTCGCGGTTGCTCGCGACGAGCCACCAGTCCGCTTTCTGGTCCACGAAGCAGCCGCCTTGCCCGAAGACAAGGACATCTGCCAGCACCCAGGACACGAGCTGGTAGGCGTCCACCTCGCCGCCGCGGAAGAACAGCTGCGGGTTGCTGCGAGCCCATTGGAGTGGATCGAGGTCTCGGAACGGTCTCGTCACTTTCGATCCGTCGGGACAGAGAGTTCGGGGAGGATTCGCCCCAGGTACTGGGGCCCGAAGTTGTACGTGACCGCCGCGAGTCTCGAGTCGTCTGGGTCGTCGGAGAACTCCTGGTTCGGTAGAAACTCGAGCTTGATCGCATTCCCCAAGATGATGGTGAACACCTCGTGGTCGGTCATGAGGTCCATCCGCCCAAGCGTCGCAGCTCTCAGGCTCGCCAGAACATCGGTCGCACTTCCGCGTATTGGGATGCCCGAAAGGGCGAGTGAAGGGGAAACGACGCTCCGTACGCCTGCGTTTGCGCTGAAGTAGGCAGCATCCGTGCATACGCCGACCGCCTGAACCATTCGATGCTGCCGGTTCGGTGGGAGCGTCACGAAGAACCCGTCGCTGGTGACCAGAACGCCTGCACCCGGGGCAACAGGCGTCAGTTCCCGTGGCGCAAGAAGGGTTCGCACGCCGTCGAGGGAGGGATGCTGCTGGACGCATCGGTTCCAGAGTTCTGCGAGCGCAGAATCCGCCAACTGCTGCTTGGTCATTCGTGGAGTGGTCGAGGTTGCTAGCCGGCGCTCATCGGGAAGAGCAGCGACCGCAGTCGCTCCTGAAGTTGTGCGCTGCTGTCGTCGTGGAAGGGGGCGTCGCTGGCGGTGATCTCGACTACTCCATCCGGCTGCTGTACGGGGCGCAGCCACTCTGCTGCGAGGATCGCAGCACGATCGGCACCCGGTACGCGGCGAAAGAACTCCGCACCTAGCCACATCCGGTGGCCGAGTGCTTCGATGAAGCCGTTTCGCAGGATGCGACGACCTGGGTTGTGCGAGGTGTCTACGATCATCTGATCGAGGGGGAACGGCAGTCCATTGCTGCGCATCGGCAGCTCTGCGATGTCCTTGCCCGCGCTCTTGAAGAGCAGGGGGTCCGCAGCGTTCTGCCAGTCGTCGTACTCGGGTACGAACAGACGGCCGGTGATCATGGGGCCCCACGCGACCATCAGTCGAGCACAGTCGGCCTCATCCACGGATGCGAACCGCGCGCGTGCGACGGAGATGTTCGACTTGGCGACCGGTCCGAAATGCAGGCTGGCGGTGGGCGCTTCGATCCGAAGCGTCGTGCGATCGCCCAGAAGCGCCCCGGGTGGACGGTGGTCGATCGGCTGGCCGTTGATCTCGATCGCCGCACTCGGGATGTGGAGAGCTGCGCAGAGGAGAAGCCAGCGTTCGGCCACATCCATCGTGGACCGGGCTTGGCGCGGCGCCGTCAGTTCCAGCATTCTCGGCCTACGGGAACTCTCTCACGACTCCGGTGATGCCCCACCCGAAGTGAACCGGTTTGGCGGGCACGTCGACGACGCCGCGCCCACGGTGGGCACGCGATGACTCGCCCTGCTGCATGACAAGATCCAAGCTCCACGCGGTGGTCCGCAACGGCGCGCTGCTCGGCGTTCCGCCGCTGGTCCTGAGCCTGAGCCTGTGGGGCCTGCTGCCCGTCGCCTACAGCCCCGCGGTGTTCTGGGACGGGGTGCCGTCGTGGCTGGGGCTGTGCGAGAACGTGGCGCGCATCGTCGTGTTCGCGCTGCCGATCGTCCTGTGCTTCGGTGCGTCGACGCCGGCGCATCGCGCGGGCTGGGTGGTCTACGGGGCGGGCGTCGTGGCCTACGCCGCGAGCTACCTGCTGCTGGTGGCCTGGCCGTCCTCGGCCTGGGCGACCAGCCTGGTGGGGTTCACGGCGCCGGGCTGGTCCACGGCGATCTGGTTCGCGGGCATCGCGATGGTCTGCCGTGACTCGTGGCTCGTCGCGCGCTGGCGGTGGTGGTTCTACCTGGTGCCGGTGGCGGGGTTCCTGGGGTTCCACCTCGCCCACGCGGCGCTGATCTGGAGCCGGCTGCCGGCCTCGTGACCCTGCTAGGAGCGTGTAGCCGATAGCCCCCCGGGCCAGGACGGCATCGTCCGCGGTCGGGTATCGCGTGCGGCCCGGGGCGGCCTACGCCGGCATGGTGCGCGGCGACTGCGCCCGGAATAGCTTCAGGAGGTTGTGAACGAGGGCGACGAAGGCCCATTCGCATCGGTTCTTGAAGAGGCCGCGGAAGGACAGTTGTCGGAAGCCGCGGGTTCGGATCTGTCCGAAGACGGGCTCGACGGTGGTCTTGCGGCGGGCGTAGATGGCGCGGCCGTGCGGCTGTTCGAGGGCGGTACGCATGGCGAGGTGGGCGGCGCTGGGTCGAGGGGAACGCGACGGCGACGCCGGTGTGCCGCCGCGGCGGAGCCTGCCGACCGAGATGAGGGGCTCGGTCCCGAGATGATCAGCAAACTGGACGTTGGCGGCGGAGAAGTAGCCGGTGTCGGCGGTGACGCAGGCCGGAACCGCGTCGCAGTTGCGGACGACACGTCGCAGCAGTGGCTCGAAGTACTGGGCGTCGGGCGCCTGATTGCTGAGGGCCGCGGCCACGATGATCTGGTGCGCGTCGTCGACGGCGATCTGCGCGTTGTAGGCCTGCAGGAAGGCGCCATCGCGCACCATGATCCGGCTGTGCGGGTCGGTGAAGTTGCGCTGCGCCGAGGGCTTCGGGGTGCCGCTCGGGGTCGCGGGCGGCGTGTTGCGGGGCAGATCGTCATCGGGGCCGGGCGGGTCTCGGTCGTCGTCGCGATCGGCGGGCGGATCGAGGGCGAGCGCCTGCTGGACGCGCTTGCCCGCGAGCGTGGCGGCCTCCTTGCGCTTGGCCGGCGTGCGCCGCGGGTCCTGCGCCTTGGCGCGCAGCGCCTCGGCCTGGCCGCGCAGCTGCGCGGCGCGGGCCGCCTCGGTCTCCTTCGTCAGCGCCTCGAGGGCGGCGTTCATCTTCGCGATCTTCTCCTCGCGCAACCGCACCTCCGCCTGTGGGTCATAGGGACCGTGCTCGGCGTCGTCCGCCGCGTCCTCGGCCTCGGCGCGCGCCAGCCAGCCCTCGACTTCGGCGCGCAGCCGCGCCTGGTCCTTGACCATCCGGTCGTAGCTCTTCGCCTTGTGCTTGCTCGCGTTGGCCTTCATCTTCGTTCCGTCGATCGCCACGTGGCCGAGCTTCACAAGCCCGGCTGACTGACACGCCACCAGCACCTGCACGAACAGGCCCGCCAGCGCCTCACGGTGGGTCGACCGGAACTGGTTGATCGTCGTGAAGTGAGGTTGCGCCCCGGCCGCCAGCACCCGAACCGCGACGTCCTCGACGGTGGCGCGTTCGAGGCCCCGCGACGAGTACACGCCGGTCGCGTAGCCGTACAGCAGCAGCGCCACCATCATCCGCGGCGCGTACGGCAAGGGACCGCGTGGATCCTTGGCCTGGATCCGGTCCTCGATCGCCCGCAGGTTCAGCCGCGCGACGAACCCCTCGACGAAGTACACCAGGTGCGACGCCGGCAGCCACTCACGCGGCGACGGCGGCAACAGGAACGACTGCATCGGCGCGTACGGACGGTAGGCCTTCACCCCGCCATTCGATCAGCTCGCCGCGCTGGTGTCGATCCCTTCGTGCCCGACCGCGGTGGTGCCAGGCCACGCCGGCACGGGTGACGCGAGCGTGTGGGGGGCGGCCGACGGCGAGTTCCGCAGCGGGTCCGCGCCACCACGCGACTGCGTCACCGCCCGCGGCAGCCCCACCGCCCGCGGTCTTGTCACCGCGAGGACTGTCTGAGCCGGAGGACGCCCCCCCGCGCGCGCGGCAGGACCCGGGCCGGCGGCCCGCGGTCTCCCCACCGCTCGCGCCAGGCGGGTATCCGCTACACGCTCCTAGTCATCCTCGACGTATCGGATGTCGACAGGTATCTCCGTCGCGGCAGACTCCGGTGGCCGGATCGGCACGGAAGCGGGCACCGGGTCGAGCCGCGACAGCCGGATCCCGTGCAGGCACGCGCGGCACCACAGGACGCCCCAGCCTCGTCGCGTGACGACGTCACCGTAGACGACCATCGCGAGGTCGCGCCGCGCGCAACGCGGGCAGGTCGCGGGCTCGAGGTGGGTCAGTCGTGCGTAGGTCTTGACCCAGGCGTGGTGGCTCATCGTTGGTTGCCCGGCGAGCGTGGCGTCGGCGGTCCTGGCCGTACGCGTACCGGTCGCGCAGCAACCTACCGCATCTCGGCGGGCTGTCGGTGGCCGCCCGCCCGCCAGCGATGGCCGGCGCCGGCACGCGCGACCCGCTACAGTGGGCGGCATGAAGCTGCACACTCTGGCGCCGGCGCTCGCGCTGCTGCTGTTCGTCGGCTGCGATCCCATCCCGGCCACGGCGCCGCAGCCCCACCCGGCGATGGGCGCGGTCGACCCGGGGGCGGGCGCGGAGGCGCCTGCGGTGACGGCGGCGCCGCCGCTCTTCGGCATCGGCGGCGGCGAGGACGATCCGCTGACCCACGTCTGGTTCGAGGCGCCGGCGGGGATGGTCGCGGCGCGGGTCCAGGTCGCGGTCGATCGGGTGGCGCCGGTCGGGCTCAACTTCTTCGCGCTGCAGGTCAACTTCGACAACGGGACCTGGGCCCACGGCGGCCTGCAGGATCTCGACGGCCCCGACGGCACGCGGCGCCGCGTCGCCAACTGGGGCGGGCTCGTCGATCGCGGCGGCGGCACCGCCGACTACGACGAGGAGGACGATCGCGCCGATCTCGAGCGCATCCAGAACGCGCCCGAGGGCGAGCACGTCGCGCCGTACGCGTGGGGCACCGACGTCGTCTACGAGCTGAGCGTCGAGCGCGGCGAGCAGGTGACGCTGCCGCCGGGGACCTACCGGCTGATCCCGGGGCGCCCCGAGGTTCCGATCGATCACGCGCGCACGCTGTGGCAGTGGCGCTTCACCGCGCGCCCGGTCGATGGCGGCGGCGCCGCCTACGTCGCGGTGCTGTACGACACCGCCGCCGCCATCCAGGGCTTCGTGGTGTGGAACGAGTCCGGCTACGGCTCGACGTCCGAGATGCAGCACACGCGGTGGTGGGCGCCGGCGTACCGCGAGCCGGGCGCCGACGCCGACGCGACCCCGTCGAAGTGGGGCCGGTTCTGACCGGGTCGGCGCGTCGGCGCGCCGCTCAGCGCGCGCGCACGACCACGTTGCCGACCGAGTAGCCGGCGCCGAACGAGCAGATCAGCGCGAGGTCGCCGGCGGCGAGGCCGGCCTGGTGCTTGTGGAACGCGATGATCGAGCCGGCCGAGCTGGTGTTGGCGTACTCGTCGAGGATCGTCGGCGCCTCCTCGTTGCTGGGCTCGCGGCCGAGGACGCGCTTGCCGATCAGGCGGTTCATCGCGAGGTTGGCCTGGTGCAGGAACATGCGCCGCAGGTCGTCGGGGCGCAGGTGCAGCTCGTCGAGGTGGGCGAGGATCAGGTCGGCGACCATCGGGCACACCTCCTTGAACACCTTGCGGCCGGCCTGGACGAACAGCTTGTCGGCGGCGCCGACGCTGTCGGGGCGGGCGCGGTTGAGGTAGCCGAAGTTGTTCCGGATGTTGTTCGAGAACTGGGTCGCGACCTTGATGCCGACGATCTCGAAGCCGCGGTCGTGGCGCGCGGTCGACGCCGGCTCGACGATGATCGCCGTGCAGGCGTCGCCGAAGATGAAGTGGCTGTCGCGGTCGCGGAAGTTGAGGTGGCCCGAGCAGATCTCGGGGTTCACGACCAGGACGCGGGTCGCCGAGCCGGAGCGGATCGCGCCGACCGCGGCCTGGATCGCGAAGGTCGCCGACGAGCAGGCGACGTTGAGGTCGTAGCCGTAGCCGCGGGCGCCGAGCGCCGCCTGGACCTCGATCGCGAGCGCGGGGTAGGCGCGCTCCATGTTGGAGCAGCCGACCAGGACGCAGTCGATGTCGCTGGCCTCGACCTGCGCGGCGGCCAGCGCCTCGGTCGCGGCGGCGACCGCCATCTCGCACATGATCGATGGCTCGTCGTCGCGGCGCTCGCGCAGGCGCGGCGCCATGATCTCGGGATCGAGGACGCCGGCCTTGTCGACGACGTGGCGGCGCTCGATGCCGGAGGCCTTGACGATGAACTCGGCCGACGACGCCTGCAGGGCCTCGACGGTGCCGGCGGCGATCGCGGCGGCGTGGGACGCGTTGTAGGCGTCGACGTAGGCGTTGAAGGACGCGACGAGCTCGTCGTTGCTGATCGACTGCGCCGGCGTGTACAGGCCGGTTCCGGTGATGACGATGGGTTCCACGGTGGTTCCTGGGGCCGGTCGACGGCCGTGATCGGGCGCAGGGGCGCCTTCGGGACCGCCGGAGGGTGTCGGACGGACGGCGGTGCCGCAAGCCGCGGCGCGCCGATTGCGCCCCCGGCGTCGCGCCGCAGCGCGTCGATCCGCGTCACGCGACGTCGTCGGTGGTCGGGCCACTGACGCCTCGATTCTTGCCCCGTCAGCCTGGGGGCAGAGAATGGAGGCATGCGGCTCGGCATCGATCTCGGCACCACGCGGACGGTGGTCGCCAGCGTGCTCGACGGGCGCTACCCGCTGGCGGCGTTCGACGACGACGGCGAGTTCCGCGACCACGTGCCGGGGCTGGTGGCGCGGGACGCCGGCGGCGCACGCCACCACGGCTGGGCGGCGGCGCGCCTGATCGCGGGCGGCGCGACCGCCGCGGTGCGCTCGCTCAAGCGCACGGTCAGCGGGCTCGGCCCCGACGACGACGTCCCCGGGCTCGGGGTGTCGGCGCTGGACGCGGTCACCGGCTTCCTGGCGTCGCTGCGCGCCGAGCTGATCGAGCGCTCGACGCTCGCGCTCGACGACGGCGCGCTCGACGCGATGGTCGCGGTGCCGGCCAACGCCAGCTCGCGGCAGCGCTACCTGACGCTCGAGGCGTTCGCGCGCGCCGGCTTCGGCGTGCTCGGCATGGTCAACGAGCCGACCGCGGCCGCGATCGAGTTCGCCCACAACCACCTGACCGCCGTCGGCGGCCGCAGCCCCAAGCGCTACGTCGTGGTCTACGATCTGGGCGGCGGCACCTTCGACACCTCGGCGGTGTCGCTCGAGGGCAAGAGCTTCGAGCTGATCGCCAGCGAGGGCATCGCGCGCCTCGGCGGCGACGACTTCGACGACGTCCTGCTCGACGTCGCGCTCGAGGAGGCCGGCGTCGCGCGCGACGACCTGGCGCCCGGCGTGATCGCGGCGGCCCAGGAGCAGGCGCGGGTGGCCAAGGAGGGGCTGCGGCCGACCTCGCGCAAGGTGATGATCGATCTGGGCCTGGCCGGCGCCGGCCTGCCGACGGTGACGGTGCCGACCGCGGCGGTGTACGCGCGGTGCGCGCCGCTGATCGAGCGCAGCCTGGCGCTGACCGAGGAGCTGTTCGGCCGGCTCGGCGCCCGCGGCATCGACGCCGACGATCCGCGCCAGCTCGGCGGCCTGTACCTGGTCGGCGGCGCGGTCGCGTTCCCGCCGGTGGCCCAGGCGCTGCGGGCCCGGTTCGGCCGCAAGATCCAGCTGGCGCCGCAGCCGCACGCGGCGACCGCGGTCGGCCTGGCGGTGGCGGCGGATCCCGCCGCCGGCCTGCTGGTGCGCGAGGCGGTGACCCGGCACTTCGGGGTGTGGCGCGAGGCCTACGCCGGCCGCGATCAGGTCTTCGATCCGATCCTCGACAAGGACCGCGCCGCGGCCGCGGTGGCGGGCGCCGGGGCGCGCCCCGACGGCGCGATCGTGGTGCGGCGGGTGTACCGGCCGACCCACACGATCGGCCACCTGCGGTTCCTCGAGTGCGGCGGCCTGGGCGACGGCGGCCAGCCGGCGCGCGACCTCACGCCGTGGGGCGAGGTCCGGTTCCCGTACGACCCGGCGCTGGTCGGGCGCGACCTCGACGGCCTGCCGGTCGAGCGCACCACGGCGCTCGCCGATCAGGAGATCGCCGAGACCTACACCTACGAGCCCAGCGGCGCGGTGGCGGTGGAGATCGCCAACCTGACCGCCGGCTACGCGCGGCGCTACCAGCTCGGCCACGTCGGCTGAGGGGCGCGCCCGGTGGTGGTGCTACGCTCGCCGGCCGTGATCGGCATCGTGCTGTCCTGCGAGCATGCGTCGTGGACGCTGCCTCCCGGCGAGGACCTGGGCGTCAGCCCCGAGGTGCTGCGGTCCCAGGCCAGCTGGGACCACGGCGCCTACGAGATCGCGGCGCGGGTCGGCGAGGGCCTCGGGCTGCCGGTGCACGCCGGCGCGTTCTCGCGGATGCTGGTCGATCTCAACCGGCCGCCGGAGCATCCCGACGTCATCCCGGCGGTCAGCTACGGCGCGCCGGTGCCGGGCAACGCCGGGCTGTCGGCGGCGGCGCGGGCGGCGCGCCTGGCCCGGATGCACGCGCCGTACTGGGAGGCGGTGCGCCGCGACGTGCGGGCGCGGCTGCGCGATCCGGGGCGGTGCCTGCACCTGTCGTCGCACACGTTCGCGCCCGAGCTCGAGCCCGAGCGGCGCGCCTTCGACTGCGGCGTGCTGTACGACCCGGCGGCTCCGTTCGAGGCGGCGCTGGCGGAGCGCCTGCAGTTCGGGCTGCGCGCCCACGGCCTGGCGGTGCGCGCCAACCAGCCGTACAAGGGCACCGAGCCGGCGCTGGTGACGTCGCTGCGCGGCGAGCTGGCGGGCGAGGGCGGTGGCTACGCGGGCATCGAGCTCGAGACGTCGCACGCGGTCACGCGCAGCGCGGGCGGCTGCGCGCGGGTGGCGGCGGCGGTGGTGGCGGTGATCGAGGAGCTGCGCGAGCGAGCGTAGGCGCGGCGGGCGTCTCGCGCGGCGCGGTGGCGGACCGATCCACGCCCCCTCGACTTCGCCCTCGCGGCTTCGCCGCTCGGGCTGCGCTCGGGGTGAGCGGAAAGCACCCGTCCTCGCGCCACGCGCTGGCCGCGGAGGCGGAGGCAGAGGCAGAGGCGGAGGCGGAGGCAGAGGCAGAGGCGGAGGCGGAGGCGGAGGCAGAGGCAGAGGCGGAGGCGGAGGCGGAGGCGGAGGCAGAGGCGGAGGCGGAGGCAGAGGCGGAGGCGGAACGGAGGCGGAGGCGGAGGCGGAAGCGGAGGCGGAGGCGGAGGCGGCGGCGAAGGCGGCGGCCGCCGCCGCGGCGCCCGCGCCGCGTCACGCGTCGGCGAGCGTGACCTGCTCGATCGTCGCGAGGAAGTCGGCGCGGTAGGGGCGGCCGCGCGCGGCGAGCTGGGCCCACGACGCGACCATGTGGGCGACGTCGACGTAGTAGAAGCGGTCCGCGACCTTGCCGAAGCCGACCAGCACCGGGCGCTGGTAGCCGGTCGCCTTCTTGTGGCTGGCGCACAGCTCCCATCGCACCGCCGGGGCCCGCGCGACGACGCGGTCGCCGAGCCACAGCGCGACGTCGGCGACGACGCCGGTCCACCGCCAGGCGTCGGCGCCGGTGAAGGCGTCGCGGCCGGCGGCGGCGAGCGAAGCGCCGAGCCAGGCGCCGAGCGCGGCCGGCGCGTCGGCGTCGTCGAGGTCCATGACGCCGGCGACGCCGTGGCGCGCGGCCAGCGCGGCGAGCGCGGCGCGGCGCTCGTGCCGCGCCGCCATCAGGCGCGCGAAGTGGTCCTCGGCGGCGGCGCGCGGCAGCTCGCGCAGCGGCCCCGAGATCCGGGCGTCGAACGGCAAGTAGTCGCCCCAGGACGGCGCGGTCACGACGGCACTATGGCATGGTCGGTGCGTGGCCGGCCGCCGTCAGCTGCGCCTCGACACCCTGGTGCTGCGACGCGACCTGTGGTCGGGACGCGTCACGGTCGCGCCTGCCGCCGAGGCGGCGCTGGTCTGCCACGGCGACGTCGACGACGCGATGGGCGAGCTGCGCCTGCTGCTGGCGCTGGTGCTCGGCGAGTCGCGGCCGGCGCGCATCGCGCGCCACCTGCTGCCGCCCGGCACCTCGGTCGCGACCGTCACCGTGCCGATCATCCGGCGCGAGCTGCCGCCGCGGCTGCGCACGCCGCTGCCGATCGCGTTCACCTGCGTGCTGGTGCCGCAGGGCCGCGATCGCTGGGTCATGGTCCCGGTCATCGGCCACACCTTCTACCTGCGGGCCGGCGAGGATCTCACCGCGATCGCGCGCCAGGAGATCGCGCGCGTCGTCACGGCGATGGAGGGCGGCCGCGAGGGCGAGCAGGGCCGCGAGGCCGACCTGCTGGCGCTGTTGCCGCCGCGCGCGGCCCAGCTGGTGCCGCTCGACGTCTTCGTCGCCGCCGACACCGAGGCCGCGGCGACCTCGCGCAAGGCGGCGCTCGAGGACGAGCGCCGCCGCCAGGCCACCGAGATCCTCGACGACGCCGGCGAGCGCCTGCACGCCCGCCTGGCCCGCGGCGGCAGCGTCCAGCTGACCGGCCGCGACCGCGCCCTCGGCGAGCTCGAGGCCCTGCTCGGCGGCCGCGACCGGCTCAGCGTCGTGCTGGTCGGCGAGGAGGCGGTGGGCAAGACCGCCGTCCTCGAGGCGTGGGCGGCCAAGCACCCGCGGCGCGCCGCGTGGATCACCTCGGTGTCGCAGCTGGTCGCCGGCGCCAGCGGCCTCGGCGAGTGGCAGGAGCGGGTCGCCAAGGTCATGGACGCCGCCGAGCTGCTCGACGCCGTCCTCTACCTCGACGACTTCGGCGCGATGTTCGCCGACAAGCCCGAGGAGGGCGGCGTCGACGTCGCCGCCGCGCTGCGCCGCTACGTCGCCGGCGACCGGGTCCGGGTGGTCGGCGAGATCACGCCGGTCGCGCTGGAGCGCGCCGAGCGCCGCGACGTCGCGCTGCTGGGCGCGATGACCCGGCTGCGCCTCGAGCCGCTCGAGCCCGACGCCACCCTCGAGGTGCTGCGCGGCCGCGCCGCCCAGTGGGCGCGCGCCGAGCCGGGGCGGCCGACGATCGCCGACGACGCGCTGGCGCCGGTGGTCGAGCTGGCGCGCCGCTACCTGCCGTACCGCGCGTTCCCGGGCAAGGCGGTGCGCTTCCTCGAGGAGCTGCGCGCCACCCGCGAGACCGTCCGCGATCCGTCGGGCAAGCCGACCGCGCTCGGCCTCGACGACGCCTACGACGCCTTCGCGATGGTCACCGGCATCCCGGCGTTCCTGCTGCGCGACGATCGCGAGCTCCACCTCGCCGAGGTCATCGCGCGGCTGCGCCGCCGCATGATCGGCCAGGACGAGGCGGTGCGGCGGGTCGCCGAGACCATCTGCGTCGCCAAGGCCCAGCTCGGCCCCGGCGACAAGCCGCTGGCGACGTTCCTGTTCGTCGGCCCCACCGGCGTCGGCAAGACCGAGCTGGCGCGCAGCCTCGCCGACTTCCTGTTCGGCGCCGAGAACCGGCTGGTCCGCTTCGACATGAGCGAGTACGGCGATGCGTGGGCGGCCGAGCGGCTGATCCGCGGCGGCGAGGTCGGCGGCCGCGACGGCCTGCTCACCGCCAAGGTCCGCGAGCAGCCGTTCTGCGTGGTCCTGCTCGACGAGATCGAGAAGGCGCACCCGGCGGTCTTCGACCTGCTCCTGCAGGTGCTGGGCGAGGGCCGGCTCACCGACGCCCGCGGCCGCACCGCCTACTTCCACAACGCGATCATCGTCATGACCTCGAACCTCGGCGCCACCGGCGCGCGCGCCGCGCTGGGCATCGCGCCCGCTGGCGATCCCGCCGAGCGCGATCGCGCCGCCGAGCTCGAGCGCTACCGCCGCGCCGTCGCCACCGCGTTCCGCCCCGAGCTGGTCAACCGGATCGATCGCGTGATCGCGTTCCACCGCCTCGCCCGCGACGAGGTCGCGGCGGTGGCGCGGCTGCAGATCGATCGCATCGCGGCGCGCCGCGGCCTGGCCGGCGGCGGCGTCGCCCTCGACGTCACCCCGGCGGCGCTCGACGGCCTGGCCGCCGGCGGCTACTCGCCCGAGTGGGGCGTCCGCGCCCTGCGGCGCCACCTCGACGAGCAGCTCGTGGTGCCGCTGGCCCGCCAGCTCGGCCGCCTGGGCGGCGACGCCAAGGGCGTGCTGGCCCACGTCCGCGCCACCGGCGAGGCGCTGCCGGCGGAGCTGCCGGTCGGCGGCCAGCTGGCGTCGGCGGAGCAGCCCGGCGCGCCCGGCGCCGAGCGCGGGCTGATCGTGTCGGTGCACCGGCGGGCGCGGACCTCGTCGAAGCGCGCCGTCGCCGGCGTCATCGCGGTGGCCGAGACCCGGCGCGCCGTCGACCTGTTGATGCGCCGCCCCGAGATCGTCGCGATCCGCGATCACATGGGCTGGCTGCGCAGCCAGCTGGCCCAGGTCGGCAAGGGCGAGCTGTCGTCGGCGCAGCTGCAGGCGATGCAGACCGAGCTGGCCCGGCTCGAGGCCCAGTGGAGCGCCTGCGACGGGCCGCGCGCCGAGATCCGCGCCATCGAGGAGCTGGCGCTGGCGGCGCTGGCCACCGGCGACGACGCCGGCGATCTGGTCGGCGACACCGACGACCTGGCCGACGAGTTCCGGCGCCGCTTCTTCTGGCTGTTCACCGCGCGCCTGGCCCAGCGCGACAGCGTCACGCTGGCCGCGCACGGCGTCGATCACCACGCCGGCGTGATCCGCTGGGCGGTGGCGCTGTGCGCCGACGCGCGCCGCCGCGGCTGGCGGGTCGCGATCCACCTGCGCAGCTCGGCGGGCATCGCGCCCGACTGGCCGGCGACCCGATCGTGGGGCCAGCCGCGCACGATCGACCAGTTCCACGCCTACCTCGATCGCGGCCAGACCCCGCGCTCGCTCTTGCTGCGGATCGACGGCAGCGGCGCCGCCGCGCTGTACGGGCTCGAGGCCGGCACCCACCGGTTCCGCGGCCTGGCCCAGGTCGATCCGTGCCACGCGGTCGTCGAGCTGATCGCGCGCAAGACCAGCTTCGACGACGCCGCGTGGACCTCGACCGCGCTGGCCGCGGCGTGGCCGACCCAGGCGCCGCGCGGCGCCGCCCGCCGCGAGCACGACGACGATCGCGCCGTGTGGATCCGCGGCAAGAAGCAGCGCCTGGCGATCCGCTGGACCGACTACTTCGCGCGCCTCGAGGAGATCGCGCTCGCCGACATCCTGGGCCAGCTCGCCGACGCCGGCGAGGACGGCCTCGAGCTCGACGACCTCTACGCCAGCTCGGTCGACGCGCTGGTCGAGGCGGCGTCGGCCGGCGGGGAGGGCGCGTCGTGAGGGTCGGCTTCACCGTCGGCATCTACGCGGCCCGCCAGGGCGGCGACCAGGAGTGGCTGGCGCTGACCCCGTCGCCCCACGAGATCGTCGTCACCGGCGCCAACGAGACCCGGCTGCGCGAGAACATGGTCGACCGGCTGCGCAAGGAGCTGGCCCGCGCCCACCCGTCGCTGCACGAGCGCTTCCACCTGTTCCCGGGCACCCGGCTCGAGCGGGTCCACGTCGACGTCCAGGTCCGCGCCGGCGATCAGACCCGCCGCATCGCCGGCACCTTCCCGCTGGTGTGCGTGCCGCGCTGGGTCGACGGCGAGGGCCAGCGGCTGATCTGCTTCCACCCCAAGCTGCCCGCCCGCTGGTTCGCCGCGACCGACGCCGCCGAGGTCGCCGACCTGGCGCCGCACTTCGCGCGCATCGCGTGGGCCGACGTCGAGGCCGACGACGTCGAGGAGATGAAGTCGGCGGGCAAGGATCGGCTGACGACGGTGTCGTTCACCGCCGATCCCAAGTCGCTGCTCGACGACCTCCGCCACAAGGGCGGCAAGCAGCGGGCCGGGGCGTCGCGCAGCCAGGAGCAGGTGCTGTTCCGGCTCGGCGTCGACCTCACGGCCCAGGCGGTCAACAAGACGCTGGCGATGGGCGTGCCGCGTGAGCCGTACCGCGGCCAGCTGCAGCGCCTGCTCACCGGGGCCCGGCTGCGCTCGACGGTGCTGGTCGGGCGCCCCGGGGTCGGCAAGCGCACGCTGCTGCACCGGTGGATCGGCGACCTGCTCGACGACGACGGCTTCGCGCTCAACCGCAACCTCGATCGCATCCGCCACGTCTGGAAGCTGTCGGGCAAGCGGATCATCGCCGGCATGTCGTACCTCGGCGACTGGGAGAAGCGGTGCCTGAGCCTTGCCGACGAGGCGCGCCGGACCCGCGCGATCCTGTGGTTCGAGGACCTGCACCTGTTCGGCCGCATCGGCCAGTCGCGGCAGAGCGATCGCAGCCTCGCCGACTTCTTCCGCGGCCCGGTGCAGCGCGGCGAGCTGACGATCGTCGCGGCGCTGACCGCGGAGCAGCTGGCCCGCCTCGAGGACGACGCCCCGGCGCTGGCGTCGCTGCTGGTCCGCATCCCGGTGCACCCGGCGGGCGCGGTCGAGACCCAGGACCTGCTCCTGGCCGAGGTCCGCCGGCTCGAGCAGCGGCTGCCGGTCGACCTGCACCCGTTCGTGCCGCGCACCGCGCTCGAGCTGGGCGCGGCGCTGTTCCCGTGGACCGGGCTGCCCGGCGCCGCGATCGATCTGGTCCGCAAGGTCGCCGAGGGCTGCGCGCCCGCCGACGGCGCCCGGGCGGCGCGGGTCGACGTCGGGCCGCGCGACGTCGTCCGCCACCTGGCCCGGGTCACCGGCCTCGGCGAGGCGCTGCTGTCGCCCGAGGAGCCGCTCGATCCCGCCGACGTCGAGGCCGCGTTCGCGCGCCGGGTCATGGGCCAGCGCGCCGCGACCTCGGCGGCGACCGACATGGTCATGAAGGTGCGCGCCGGGGTCGCCGATCCGGGGCGGCCGCTCGGCGTCTACCTGTTCACCGGGCCGACCGGCACCGGCAAGACCGAGCTGGCCACCGCGCTGGCCGAGTACCTCTACGGCGACGTCAGCCGGCTGCTGCGCCTCGACATGAGCGAGCTGTCGGGGCCCGACGCGCCGGCGCGGCTGATCGGCGATCGCGGCATGCCCGAGGGCCTGTTGACCCAGCGGATCCGCGAGCAGCCGTTCAGCGTCGTCCTGCTCGACGAGATCGAGAAGGCGCACCCGTCGGTGCTGGGCCTCTTGCTGCAGCTGTTCGACGAGGGCCGCCTCACCGACGCCGCCGGCAACGCCGCCAGCTTCGCCCACGCGGTCGTGGTCATGACCTCGAACCTGGGCGCCCGCCAGCAGGCGCCGATCGGCTTCGGCGATCACGAGGCGGTGATCCTCGCCGAGGTCGCGCGCGCGGTCCGCGAGTTCTTCCCGCCCGAGCTGTGGAACCGGATCGACCGGGTCGTGCCGTTCGCGCCGCTGTCGAGCGCGACCGCGGCGCGGATCGTCGACAAGGAGCTGCAGCGGCTGCTGGCGCGCCGCGGCCTGCGCGAGCGCTCGGTGTTCGTCTACGCCGGCGCCGCGGTCAAGGCGCGCGCGGTCGCCGAGGCCTTCGATCCGCGCTACGGCGCGCGCACGGTCAAGCGCTGGCTCGAGGATCGGGTCGGCGGCCTGCTCGCCGACGAGCTGGCCGCGGGCGGCACCGCGCGGATGCGGGTGATCCGGCTGATCGAGCAGGGCGGGGCGCCGGCCTTGCACGTCGAGCCCATGACCGAGGCGCCGCTGGCCGCCGGCGAGGCCGCGCTGGCGCCGCTGATGGAGCTGCCGGCGCTGGCGCTCGAGCCCCACGCCGCGGCCGCCGCCGGCGGCGCTGCGCGCCGCGCTCGAGTCGCGGTTGCTGCGCGAGGCCGCGGCCGCCGCCTGGGCCCGGCCTGAGGCCGGCGAGCTGACCTACGTCGTCGATCGCGTCGGCGTCCGCCTGCGCCACCTCGCCGGCGTCCTCGGCGGCGCGCCTGGCGCCACCGCCGCCGACTGGGCCGACGCGGCGCGGGCCTGGCCGCGCGCGGTCGGCGCCGCGACCCGGCGCGCCCTCGATCGCGACGACGCGCTCGCCGCGCTGGCCGAGGGCGCGCTGATCCAGGCCCACCTCGGCGACCTCGCCGACCCCGACGCCCACGCGGTGACGCTGTCGTTGACCGGCGTCGGCCACGCCGGCGGCACGTTCGCCGACGGCGTCGCGCCGGGCTCGCTGGCCTGGCTGGCCGGGGCCTACGCCGCCGCCGGCTGGCTGGACGACGTCGGCGGCTGGCTCGACGTCGGCGCCGCGCGCCGGCTCGACGGCAGCGTCGTCCGCTTCGCCGCCGAGCCCGGCAAGGGCGAGCTGACCTGGAGCGACGCCCTGTCGCGGCCGGTCAGCCACGTCGTCGTCGTGCTGCGCGACGTCGCGGTGCGCGCCGCGCTTGCCGGCGAGCACGGCAGCCACGTCTTCCAGTCCCTGGCCGGCGAGCCCGAGATCCTGCGCGTCGAGGTGATCGCCGGCGCCGTCGATCCGGTGGCGCGGATCGCCGAGCACCGCGCGCGGGTCGCCGCCTTCGAGGCCGCGGTCGACGGCGGCGGCGAGCTGCCCGCCAACCCCGAGCGCCTGCTGCCGGTGGTGCGCCGGCTCGGCTACCGGCCGCCGCTGCGCGCCGGCGAGCCGTGGCACGTCGAGCTCGAGGACTTCGCCACCGGCTGGTCGGCGGCGCTCGACGTGCGATCGCTGGCGGCGGCGATGCACCAGGCGTGGTGGCTGCGGTGGAGCCTGCGCGCGCCGACGTCCAGCGGCGGCGGCGCGCCGGCCGCGGGAGGCGCGCCGTGACCAAGCCGTCGTTCCGGATCTACTGGATCGAGCACGCGCGCACCGAGGCGGTCGCGGTCGGCGACGAGCCGCCCAAGCGCTCGGGCACGCTCCTGCGCCGCTGGGAGCTGCTGCTCGACAGCCCGCCGCCGTCGGCGATGGGCGAGACCGACGACGAGGTCACCGCCGAGCTCGAGCGCCAGCTGCTGGTGCTGCGCGCCGCCGGCGAGGATCTCGAGCGCTACCTGTGGACCGAGACCTTCGAGGCCCGCCGCGTCGAGGTCGAGGTCAACCCCGAGACCTCGGTGGGCGGGCTGCGCGCGATCGGCGTCCGCGACATCCCGCTGCGGGTCGGCGTCGCGGTGTGCGAGACCGAGGACGGCGCGTTCCGCGCGATCCTGCCCCGGGTCGGCTGGTCGCTGGTGGTCGAGAGCCTCGACCAGCTGGCGACGATCGTCCGGCAGGTCGTGTTCGCGGCGCTGCTGGGATCGCGGTCGGCGTGGATCTACGACCTGCGCCGCGAGGGCGAGGAGCGGGTCGACGAGTGGCGGCCGCCGCTGGCCGACCAGCTGACCCGCGCAGGGCGCAAGCCGGCGGCCAGCGACGTCGACGGCGTGCTGCCGCAGATCGCCGAGGACTGGGTCGAGAAGGCGGAGCGGCGCCGGCTGGCGCCGGTGGTGGGGCCGTCGGCGCCGTTCGAGCTGATCCTGCCGCTCTTGCAGCGGCCGCGGCCGCCGTCGCTGCTGCTGGTCGGGCCGCCCGGCTCGGGCAAGACCGCGCTGGTCCGGCGCCTGGCCCGCTACCTGCTCGACCACGGCCGCGGTCGCAAGGGCGCCAAGGCCCGGCTGTGGGCCAGCTCCGCCGATCGCATCGTCGCCGGCATGGTCTACCTCGGCATGTGGCAGGAGCGCTGCCTCGAGATCGCGCGGGCGCTCAGCCAGTCGCGCGACTTCCTCCACGTCGATCGCCTCACCGATCTGATCCGGCCGCAGAGCGACGGCGCGGCGATCGCCGACCTGCTGGCGCCGGCGATCATCGCCGGCGAGATCGCGATCATCGCCGAGGCCAGCGAGGCCGAGCTCGAGAAGTGCCGGCGCCGCAACCCCGAGCTGGTCGACGCCCTGACCGTGATCCGGGTCGACGCGCTGGCGCCGTCGCAGGTGGTGCCGCTGGTCGGCCTGTACCAGCAGCGCAAGGACGGCGCGCCCGAGATCGGGCCGCAGGCGGCGCGCCGCCTGGTGTCGCTGCTCGGCGCGTTCCGCCGCGACGTCGGCTTCCCGGGCAAGCTGTTCACGTTCCTCGACTGGTGGTACCAGGACCCGGGGCGGCCGACGGGCGCGGCGCTGCCGCGCGACGTCGTCGCCGCGTACTCGCGGTGGTCGGGCATGCCGGTCGAGATCATCGCCGACGAGCAGCCCGCGACCTCGCGCGACGTCGCCGCGGCGCTGCAGCGCGGCGTGATCGGCCAGGACCACGCGTGCGCGATCAGCGGGCGGGTGGTCGCCCGGCTCAAGGCCGGCCTCGACGATCCCGAGCGCCCGGTCGGGACGCTGCTGTTCATCGGCCCGACCGGCGTCGGCAAGACCGAGCTGGCCAAGCAGCTGGCGCGCTACCTGTTCGGCAGCGCCGAGCGGCTGGTCCGCGTCGACATGAGCGAGTACGCCGCGCCGGGCTCGGCGCAGCGCCTGCTCGAGGCCGGCGCCGGCGCGCCGAGTCTGGCCGAGAAGGTGCGGGCGCAGCCGCTGTCGGTGGTGCTGTTCGACGAGATCGAGAAGGCCCACCCCGACGTCTTCGATCTGCTGCTCGGCGTCCTCGGCGAGGGCCGCCTCACCGACGCGCTGGGCCGGCCCTGCGACTTCCGCATGACCGTGATCGTCATGACCTCGAACCTGGGCGCCCGCGAGGCGCGCGCCACCGGGTTCGCCGGCGACGGCCAGCCCGACTACCTCGGCGCGGTGCGTCGCCACTTCCGGCCCGAGTGGCTCGGCCGCATCGATCACGTCGTCGCGTTCCGGCCGCTGGCGCCCGCCGACGTCGCCCGCATCGTCGAGCTCGAGCTCGACAAGGTGCGGCGCCGCGCCGGCCTGGTGCAGCGGCGCCTGACCCTGACCGTGTCGCCGGCGGCGTGCGCGGTGCTCGCCGAGGCCGGCTTCGACGCCCGCATGGGGGCGCGGCCGCTGCGCCGCGTGATCGAGGAGCGGGTCGTGACCCCGGTCGCGGTCCAGATGTCCGCCGACCCCGAGCTGCGCGACGCCACGCTCACGGTGATCGCCGCCGGCGAGCTCGCGCCCGGCGAGGATCCCGGCGACCGCATCGTGCTGTAGGCGCGACCCGACGCCACGGCGCTGGTCGCGGCGCCGCCGTGGTACGCCCGCGGCATGTTCCGGATGATCGCCGCCGACATCACCGCGCCGTACAGCGCCGCCGAG
>JACKDR010000002.1 GCA_020633495.1 Kofleriaceae bacterium
GAAGTGGTCGGATCCGATCGTCGCAGATGACGGGCGCGAGCAAGTGATGTCGTCGCGTCATGCTGGCGCCGGATTCGCCCCACTGTCGATCGATTCGCTGCGAGGTACGCTCGCAGGCGCTCGCGGACTGTCAGTCGCGTCCGCCTACTACGACGTGGAGTTCTTCCGCAACCTGCTGCTCGCCGATGGGAAGCCAGGCGACCACCTGGACCAGATTCGAATCGTCGTGAACGGACTCGCCGGCCCGCGTCTCAACATGCAGCGTGACGAGCTCGGCGCGCTGCAAACCGATCTCCAGAGTCTCTACGAAGACGTGGAGATCCGCCTCGCGTTCGCCACGAGCATCTTCCATCCCAAGCTGTACCTGATCCGCAATCACGGATCACGCGTGGCGCTGATCGGTTCTGCCAACGCCACCACGGCCGCGATGTCAGTCAACGACGAGATCCTGCTTCGGCTCGAAGGATCCGTCGCAGGCCTTGAGGCCTACTTCGAGCACATCTGGACGCACGAGGCGCACGCCCTCGCGACGCAGGTGGGGCGGATCAGAAACCTGGTGCAGTTCTTCCGCACCGGCCGCCTGTTCTTCAAAGCGTCGACGGCCTTCCAGATGACGATCAACCCGTTCGGTGAGCTGTTGCGACGGCTGCCACGAGCCGACCGGGCACGGCTCACCAACGTCCGACTGCGAAACTCCGAGCCCAAGCCAGGTGTCGGTCCATTCGATCTCGTCGCAGCGATCGGGCTTGGCGAGGATGAAGAAGACGCAGCCACGCGACAAGAAGACGACAAGCACCGCGCGTCCATCAAGCCGTACTCCGTCGAGACTTGCTACGGCTACTGGGTGCCCCAGTCGCTGACCGCGTCGCTCGAGCTCGATCTGGACCAGGCCGAGCTTTCCAAGAGCGCTCGCTACGGCCGTATCGCGGCAGCGCTGGCGGAGACTCCAGACGCACCTATCCGCAAGATGTACGCGGAGTACGTCGACGACGCGAAGAGACTGTTCTCCGACCTTCCGAGTGTCCCGAGTGTTCTTGCCGAACTACGAGCCGATCCGTTCGCGTCTCACGAGTGGTTCATGACGCGGCTCCAACAGCTACGCGAGAAGCTGGGACAGGAGGGCTACGTCCAGCGCCTCTGCCGTCCATTCACCGACGTCGCGGTGCCGGAGATCTGGGACGACCCTGTCGCCCGCGGCGACTTCGAGGAATCGTTCTTCGAGTACCTGTCTTACGTGAGCACGCTGCCCACCAAGAGTCGTGTGCCGCGACAGATCATCGAATGGGCGAAGTGCTCCAGCGACGCCGATGCGGCGACGATCCAGGAGGCGCTCGTCGAACGTCTGCACGAGGTCGGATGGAACGATCCCGACGACTGGAAGGTGCGATCACGTGCATCGGCGTCGGATGAGCAGGATGACGACTGAACTGGCGGCAAGGAGCTAGACGCATCGTGCCCACGTACCTGCTGACCTGGAATCCCGAGAACTTCGACTGGAAGAGCCTCGACGAGCAGATCGGACTCGTGCGCGAGCGCGGCCACGCGGACGACGTGTGGAGCTCGGGTGTGACCAAGCAGATCGAGCCTGGAAGTCGGTTCTTCCTGACCCGTGTAGGCTCCGAACCGCGCGGCATCATTGGATCCGGAACCATCATCACCGGACCGGCGCCCACGCCGCACTGGAACGCTGAGAAGCGCGCCCAGGGTGAGTCGTCGTTGCAGATCCACGTGCGCTTCGATGTACTGCAACGCTGGCCAATCGTCAGAAGGCTCGAGCTGAACGCGCCCGACCTTCGCGACCAGCAGTGGGATCCTCAGGCGTCAGGGATCGCGGTCGACGACGCGGTAGCAGGCAGGCTGGAGCAACTCTGGAAGGATCGGGTCGCGAGTGCCGATCCGACGGCCTACCACCTGCCTCCGAGCGTGATCGAACGGTGGCGCCAGCGGTGGAAGCGCCTCGCTGTCGACCGGGAGGCGATGGAGCAAGACCGGATCCGGGACGACCAGCGGCGCACCGTGGCTCCACAGATCGCCAAGCTCCTCCGTGACTTCGTCGACGCCGCCATCGGGCTCCCCGAACTCCGCGAGACGTTCGATCGCAAGACACGCAACGAGTGGGACGTCTTTGGCCTGAAGGGGCTATCGGGCGCGATGTTCCTGAACAAGCTCGCCAAGCATGTCGCCGACCAGGAGGCGATGACCGCGGCACTGCGCGCAGTGCTTGTAGCACCGTCGACCAACGATGAAGCGAGACTGCGACTGGATGCCTTTCAGGCCTTCCTCATGGGGGTCATCGAGCGCGGGGAAGCCTCCGCATCGGAGCTGCAACCGAACCGTGCGCCGTTCTTGATCAGCGCCTGCTGGTCGATGCAGGCTCGTGAACGGTGGCCGACGTTCTACGAATCAGGACGCAAGGCGTACCGCACTGATGGACTGTTTCTCGGTGGCCCGGTGCACGGTGACGGATACGTCGAGTTCGCGGAGCTGACCCGGGCACTGGCGAATGCCCTCGAGATCGACATCTGGTCGTTCGAACACGTGTATTCGCGCTTCGACGATCACGACGCCGAGGCGACCACAGTCGTCGGAGGTGAGTCGGAGGTGGGCGGGCTCTCCGACGAGCCACGGGTCTGGCTCTATTCGCCGGGGCCCAACGCGTCGCAGTGGGAAACCTTCTCCAAGGCGGGAATCGCGGCCATCGGATGGGGCGCGCTCGGTGACCTGTCGAAGTACGGCAGCGCGGCGGCGCTGCGTGACGCGATCCAGAGCACGTACCAGACCGACAAGACGCCGTCGAACCAGGCGCTGACGTGCTGGGAGTTCGCCAGCGAGATGCAGCCCGGCGACGTGATCTTCGCCAAGCGCGGGCGCAAGCACATCATTGGCTACGGCATCGTCACGTCGACGTATCGCCACGACCCCGCAGGCGGCAAGTTCCCGAACATCCGCGACGTCGAATGGCGCAAGCGTGGCGAGTGGGTCCCTCGCGAGAAGCCGCTGGTCATGAAGACGTTGACGAACATCGGTACGTACACGGGTCTCGTCGCGGAGATCCGTAGGGCGCTCGGCATCGAGGCCGACTTCGATCCCGTGGAAGACGATGCCGAGGAAGTCGCCAACCCGATCTACACGATGTCCGACGCTCTCGACGACCTGTTCGTCGACGAACACTGGATCTCGCGAGCGATGCAGCTGTTGCGCTACAAGCGCAACCTGGTGCTGCAAGGGCCTCCCGGCGTCGGCAAGACCTTCGTGGCGCGGCGGCTCGCGTATCTTCTGCTCGGGGAGAAGGACCCGGAGCGGGTGCGGAAGGTCCAGTTTCACGCCTCGTTCAGCTACGAGGACTTCATCCAGGGCTATCGACCGAACGGGACCGGGTTCGTGCGCACGGACGGGCCGTTCTGGACCTTGTGCGACAAGGCGCACCAGGACCCCAAGCAGCCCTACGTGTTCCTGATCGACGAGATCAACCGCGGCAACCTCAGCAAGATCTTCGGTGAGCTGCTCATGCTGCTCGAAGGCGACAAGCGGAGCCGAGACTGGGCGGTGCGGCTCACCTACGCTCACGACGGCGAGCCTGACTTCTTCGTGCCGCCCAACGTCTACCTGATCGGGACGATGAACACGGCCGATCGTTCGCTCGCCATGGTCGACTATGCGCTGCGGCGCCGCTTCGCGTTCGTCGACATCGAGCCGGCGACGAGCAGCGACGCGTTCGACAAGCACCTGGCCAACCTGGGAGCCAGCGCGGATCTACGCAGCGAGATCCGGCACCGTATCGGCACGCTGAACGAAGAGATCAGCGCCGACCGAAACCTCGGACCGGGCTTCGCGATCGGACACAGCTACTTCTGCCACACCGGCGAGGGAGCCGCGGCGGACCGCGACTGGTTCCTCCGTATTGTCGACACCGAGATCGAGCCCCTGCTTCGGGAATACTGGTTCGACGACAAGGACCACGCGGCCGAGAAGGCCGCCTGGTTGCGAGGAGACTGACAACGGTCGTGGCGATCCCGCTTCGCAACGTCTACTACCTGCTGTGCTACGCATGGGATCATCTCGAAGCTCGCGAGCTGGTCGCCACGGATGCCGCGCACTTGCTCGGTGATCGCGCCGAGAATCTCGTCGCCCACGTCCTATGCCAGGGGGTGCAACGCCTGGCACGACAAGGTCTCGACCATGGATACGTCGGGCACGAGGTCGAGCTCGCGGGCGTGCGCGGCAAGCTCCTCGTCGGTGACACGGTGAAGAAATGCCTGCTGCCCGCCGGTAGGACGGCATGTCTGGTCGACGAGCTCACCGTGGATGTGCCCCACAATCGAGTCCTCAAGGCCGCGATGCGCCGCCTCACCTCGCTCGCTACCGTCGACCTGATCCTGCGTGCGCGCCTACGGCGCCAGCTCGAGTACTTCGCAAGGGTGAGCGACGTCGCACTGGACGCGGCCGCATTCCGGCCGGTCCAGCTGCACCGGAACATCGCGCGCTACGGGTTCTTGCTCGATGTCTGCAGGCTCCTGCTCCGGTCGCTGGTACCCGACCCCAGCACCGGCGAGCAGAAGTTCCACGCGTTCACGGCCAGCGATCAGGCCATGGGCAGCCTGTTCGAGGACTTCCTGTTCCACTTCTTCCGCCGCGAACAGGATGTCCTCGAGGTCAGCCGGACCAAGATCGGCTGGAACGCCTCCGCCGCGGATCCGCTCCATCTGGCATGGCTGCCGGAGATGCGCACGGACGTCTTCCTGTCGAGCGCCCAGCGGCGCGTCGTGCTCGAAGCCAAGTTCTACCAGCATCCTGTCACCCGCTACGGTCGCACCAGCCAGCCGAAGCTGCGCTCCAGCCACCTCTACCAGCTCGTCTCGTACCTGAAGGCTCTCGACGATCCGGGCCTGCCATCCGCCGAGGGGCTCCTCGTGTACGCGGCGGCCGGTGACCATTTCGATCTCCGTTACGAGCTGGCGGGACATGCGGTGCGGGTCGTGACCGTCGACCTGTCGCAACCGTGGCCGATGATCAGCAGGGACATCCTGCGCCTGGTGTCGACGTAGGCTGTACCAGCCGGGCAGCTCGATGGGAACGATCCCCTGGGTTGGGACTCGCGTTAGAGGTAGACGTTGCACCGTGGGCAGTAGAAGCGCGTGTGCTCTTGCACCCACTCGGTGGGCGCGCGGCACGTCGGGCAGCCCGGAACCGGTGTCTTGGCAGCCGCCTCCCCAGACGGTCCGGGCGGCCCCAGACGGGAGCTCGACGGCGGTGGGGCGAGCGGTTCCAACGGTGCTGACGGCGAGGCCGAGGGAGCCGTAGCGGAGGTCCCGCCATCTGGCGAGGTCGTGGGATCCGGACCAGCCACGGTCGCGCCGACAAACGCGAGGAGCAGGCCGAGCCACTCGACATAGAATCCAAGACCAAACCCGAGCTGGCCGAAGACGTCAGGCGCCGTGCCCAGCGTCGCCAACGCGGCGATCGCCGTGGCCCCGGCGGTTGCAGTGACAAGCGGCCGGAGCGTCAAGTCTCCACGGAACCCCATCAGCAAGAGGCCACCCGATGCGAGTGCGGTCAGAAGCGTGGCACCGAACGTGATGCGACCGGCCCACATGAACGCCTCCAAGGACTCGCGATTCAGGCCGTCGCCCGTCTGAAATTCGGCATACGAGTGCGACTCGCACGTATCTCCATCCACCTGGCAGTCGCGGAACCCGAGCAACCCTGCCCCGCTCTTCCCCGATGGGAAAGTCCACCACGTCCTCGAGAATGCACCGATGGCGAGCAACACGGCCGCCGCAATCAAGAGGACAGCAGTAGTGTGGCGTAGCGTCATCGGATCAGATTGTGCACCATGACATCGTGCGCCGGAAGCCACGAGTACCTCGGGCAGCACGCCTGGGAGCTACACATCTGTCGAGAGCGCGATCAGACAGCCAGTGGTGGAACGAGTCGAGAGCCTGTACGAGAAGCTCACTGGAGCAGCTCACGGCCGCCGAACGCGCGGAGCTGAAGGAGCCGCGGCGAGCGCTCGCCGATCGCTGAATCGCCCGGTGCTGGCACCGCACGCCCGGGTCGTCGAGCCCACCGAGATCGCGGCGCGGGTGCGCGTCGAGCACCGGGTGGCCTCGGACGCCGGGTGACGCCGCGGCGGACCGCGCCGACGGCCGCTGACGATGCGTGATGGCGCGGCTCGGCGGGCGCAGAGATCGACCCGGGGATCGGCCTGACGTATCGTCGGCGCCTGCGAACCCACGACGCACTCGAGCGCATCGTCGGCTGGTACGCCGACCACGTCTACGGGCGCTGGGAAGGCGGCCGGCACCTGCCGTTCTACTGCGATCCGGCGCGCGTCGGCGCGTTCGCGATCCCGCCGGCGAGCCTCGCCCAAGGGCGCGAGGACGCGCTGTTCCGGCTGCTGGTGCTCCTGGCGATGTACCAGTCGCGGCGAGACGTCGACATCATGGCGATCCAGCGCGGCATGTCGCGAGCGCAGGCAAACGCGGTCAGCTCACACCGGCGGCTGCGGGTCCTGATCGCCGAGACCCGGTGTCCTGGATGGCGTCAACTACATTCTCCCCGCGACGACAACTACATCTCCCCAACCTCCATGGTTGAGGGTTGAGGCTCAGGGGTAGTTGTCGTCGGGGTAGTTGTCGTCAGTGCGGTGGTGGCCTCCTTGCGGGCTGCCTCGGCGCGGATCGAGGGTCCGGCCATCTCCAGGATCGTGGCGTGGTGGACGAGGCGGTCGATCGCGGCGGCGGTGGTCATCGGGTCCTTGAAGATCCGGTTCCACTCGCTGAACACGAGGTTGCTGGTGATGAGGACGCTGCGACGCTCGTAGCGGGCGGCGAGGAAGGTGAACAGGACCTCCATCTCGTCGCGGTTCTGCTGGACGTAGCCGATGTCGTCGAGGATCACGGCGTCGAAGTGGTCGATGGTGTCGAGCTCCTTCTCCAGTCGGAGGTCGCGCTTGGCGGCGAGGAGGCGCTGCACGAGCGCGTAGGTCGGGGTGAACAGGACGCGGTGGCCGCGGCGGATCAGCTCGTGGCCGATCGCGCACACGACGTGGGTCTTGCCGCGGCCGGGCAGACCGAACAGGAGCACGTTGTCGCCGCGGTCGAGGAACGCACCCTCGCACAGGGTCGGCAGGAGCTTCGCCACGGCGGGCGGGAGGCGCCTGCGATCGAGCGTGGCCAGGGTCTTCTCGCCGGGCAGGTCGGAGTCGCGCTGGTTGCGCTCGATCCGCCGGCGCTTGCGCTCCTCGAGCTCGAGCACGATCAGGTGGCGGAGGTAGTGGCCGAACGTCCAGCCGTCCCGCTCGGCGATCGCGGCGATCTCGTCGGCGTGACGCGCGATGGTGGGCAGCTTGAGGACGCGCAGGAGCATCGCCACGGGCGCGTCGGCGGTGATCGTCGTCATGCCGCCACCTCCGTCAGGAGCTGGTCGTACGCGAGCAGATCGACCGTCGGTGCGACGAGGTCGGGGATCGCTGGCGTCGCGGCGCGCCCGACCAGCTCCTTGACCCGGTCGGCGGTGATCGGCTCGGCCTGGTCGAACAGCGCGACGAGCGCGGCCTCGACGTCGACCTGCATCGTGCTCGCGGCGAGGTAGAGGATCCGCAGGTACTCGAGGTCGCCGGCGGTGCCATGGTGCGGCGTCTGGATCGCGTCGTACGCCCGGCGGAACACCACCGACGGGAACATCTCCTCGCGGTAGACGTAGCGCGCGAACCCGCCGGGCTTGCGGACGAGCGACCAGATCACGTGGCGGTAGTCGATGCGGTGCCCGTTGCGGCCGCGCAGGCGCTCGCACGCGAGCTCGAGCTGGTCGCCGAAGTACGCCTCGATGCGGTCCTCGTAGAGATGGACGCGCAGCGCCTCGCCGATCAGACGCGACGGCACCGAGTACGCGTTCTTGCAGATCCGGATCGTGCTCCATTCGCTGACGACCGCGGTGTCCTCGACGAACTCGGGCAGCCGCCCGACGTCGAGCGGGCGCATTGCGGCGAGCTCCTCGCCGACGCGCGGCCCTCGCCGCCGGTTGGCCTTGCGCAGCTGCTCGTCGACGAACGCCTGCCACGCGTCGCGGTCGGCGAAGTCGCGACTGCCCCGGATCAGTAGCGCCTGCTCGAGGCGCCGCTTGAGCGCGCGGTGGCCCGCTTCGACGTCGCCGTTCTGCTCCTTGGCTCCGACTTCGGTCGTCCGCGGCGTCATCCCGAAGTGCCGCATCATCGCGAGGTAGCCGTCGTTGAACGGTCGCTTGTGGCCGGCGACGAAGCCCTTCTCGCCGTCGGGGATCCGGTGCGTCGCCGCCGTCGAGTTATCGGTCTGGTGGTGGCGCGGCACGCGGCCGAGCTGGAACAGCGCACGCTGCACGCCCCGGCGCAGCGCCGCCAGCGACTCCGACAGGCACACCGTCGCCCACTGCCAGTTCGAGTACGGCAGCACGAGCACGCAGAGCAGGTGCACGAACGCCTGGCCGGCGATCGTCACGCCGAGCTCGGCCGTCGTCGTGAAGTCGGTCTGCGCCGCCTCACCGGCGCGGTGCCGCTGGCCGAGCACGACCTCCCGCTCCGGCCCGTGCGCCGCACGCCACGCTTTCACCCGGCGCTGCAGCGTGCGGAGCTGTCCGTCGGCGTACCGGTCGGGGTGCTCCTCGCGCAGCACCTCGAACAGCGTCTTCGCCTCGAGCTCCGGCGTCTCCTCGAGCCGCGCCTGCACATCCGGCCAGTGCTCGACGAACGGATCAGGCCGCGTCCGCCAGTCGCGCGGAGCCCGCATCTCCGACGGCAGCTTGCCGGCGGCGACGTACTTGCGCGCCGTCTTGCGGTCCATGTCCGCCTTCATGGCGGCCTGGCCGAGCTTGCCGTGTTTGGTCATCTCCTCCATCAGCTTCCTTACTTGCGCGTCGCTGACTGGCCGCATCCCCCGATCGTCGGACGGGCGATCGGCGGGGCCACGTTCCTGTCAGGACGTGCGGGCCGGATGGGGCGACGTAATTGTCGTCGCTGGGGAGATGTAGTTGTCGCTCAGCAGTGTCCGCTGCCGCGGCGGCCGGACACCTTCGACGGCGGTTGCTCGGTCCGGCGTGACCTCCGGCGTGGCGTCGCGACGTGCGACGTCCGTCCCCGCACCCCGTGCCACGTGAAGGACGCGACCCTGGCGATCGGCCGGATGGGGGACATGGGCAAGCTGGGTACCTTGGCGTGGCTCCACCTGCGCGAGCTCGGCGGCTTCCGCCAGCTCCTCCAGACCGCCGCCGAGACCACCGCGACCCCGGCCGCCGCCGCCGACCACGTCGTCGAGGCGCTCGCGCGCGTGTACCGGATCGGCATCAAGCTCGCGACCATGTACGTGTCGGCGCTGGCGACGCCGGCGCTGGCGCCCGGCCTGACGCCGTGGTGGCCGCGGCTCGATGGCAACTACCTCGTGGTCGTCGACGCCAACGTGGGCCGCGTGATCGACGCCCTACGCCCGCGCGGCGTCGGCACCTACGCCGCCCGGGCAGCCTGGTTTCGCCACCACGCCGCCGCCATCGATCTGCGACGCTTCCACCGGAGCTGGCCGCGGACGTCCCCGCGGCTGGTCCAGCAGGCGGTCTACGCCTTCCGCTCGCGTTCGAACCGCGCCGCCGCGGGGGATTCATGTTCCGGAACGCGAGCCTGCCACGCGGGGACGCCGACGCTCTGCCCGTTTCCTCACTAGTCTATGCCGTACTCGCGGCACTTGTTGATGAGATGGCTGCGGCTGATGCCGAGGGCCTTGGCGGCCTGCGACTTGTTCCCCTGGAGCCGTTCCATCGTCGCGCGAATGACCTCCGCTTCGAACTCGGCGACGAGGTCCCTCAGCTCGCGGCCGCTCGGGACTCGCATGCGGGCGAGCTGACGGACCGTCGCGACGGGCGCCAGGCCGAGCACCTCGGGCGAGATGTCGTCGGGCAGCTCCCCGAGGCTCGCTCGAGCCTCCAGTCGCTCGACGAGCGCGACGAGCTCCGGCGCATCTCCAGACCACGGGTGACCGAGGATCGCGTTGCGGGCATCGGTGGTGAAGCTCCGCCCGGGTAGCAGCTGACGCACCAGCGTTTCGAGCATGTACAGGGCGTCATCGGGTCGCTCGACGAGCGCGGGCACGTCGACGTCGAGAAACGTGCCGCGGGCGAGCCCCAGCTCGGCATCCTCGCCGTGGGAATTCGCATGACAGACGAGCCGGGCGCCGAATGGCGTGCCGTAGGCGTCCAGCCTCGCATCGCGCGCGAGGGCCCCGACGTAGTCAAGATCCTGACGGCCGAGGCGATCGATCTCGAAGAGCGCGACGACGCCAGGCCCGCGGTGGCGATGCCGAGCCCCCAGCGCGTCCGCGAGCACCTCGCTGAGCGGCCCCTCTCGTGACTGACGGCAATCGACTGGCAGGACGAGGCTTGCGTCCACGAGCAAGTCAGGAAGCAGCGCCCTCGTCGTCCACAGGTCCCCGACCATCATCACGGGGCGGCTCAGCTTGGCGAATGCACCGAGCACCTTGCGGGTCGACTCGAGCGCAGGTGCGCTGCGGATACAGTCCTCATAGGCGGCCTCACGGCCTTCTGATGGCACCGTCGTCACGCCCGCCACCCGCAGGCCACCGATCGCCTCAATCGACTGCTCTCGGAGGTCGCAAATCGACGATCAGCGAGTCGGCGCCACGGTGGCAGTTGCGGAACGACGTGGTCCGCCGTGGCGCGACGGCGCGACGGCCACCTCATCCGCCATGACCGCCGCGACGGCGGGCACCAGGCTCTCTTTTCGCCCGATTCGATCCGCACTGTTGATCGAATCTCACGGATGGCGGAACCGCCTGGAAACGCAAGACAAAATGGCCGGATCCGGCGGATGGTGGCGACCCCGAATCCTCGGCCGTACTGGGCCGTGAGCCGCCGCGCGAGCTGCTCCATGAGCTGCTCGCCGTAGCCGGCGCGGGTGGCGCCGCCCTGCTCCACCTGGACGATCTCGCGGCCGATCCGCCAGTAGGCGTGGACCATCGCCGTGTTGACGGTCCGGGCGACCTGCGTCCTCGCCGTCTCCAGGATGCTCGCGATCCGCTCGTAGAGTTCGTCTTCGTTCATGCCCGTCACCGCAGAGCCACGCTACCACTGGGCCAGCGGGTGGACGCGGGGACTCTCGGACGGGATCTCTTCGCCGGGCCTATGGAGCTGCGCCTACCTGGGTGCGTGCTGCAGCAAGCGGAACTCGAACCGATCTAGGGCAGAAGCGACCACCGCGAGGACCTCGCCGCCGGCGAGCGGCAGGAGCGCGCGCACGGAGCAGGGGTCACTGCCCGTCTTTCCACCCAGGAGAGATGCGACGTCAGAACCTTCCACGGAACGTGTGAGGGCGCTCCTGGCCACGTCGTACGTCTGGAGTGTGCAGTAGGTGTGCTCACCGCCATCCCCTGCGACCGGGAACACGACATGCCCGCCGCCCGAGGTGCTGCGGGTGAAGTAGAACCACCAGAGATGGCGGCTGTCGAAGGCTGCGTGGGAGTGGGTGTCGAGCATCTCCGTCGCGGAATTCCCTCGCAGGGGGATCTCGGCTTCCAGGCTGCCGTCCTTGACGGATCGGACCTGCGCGACGCTGCGGGACGCCGCACCCTCTCCGCGCTGGCCGCGAACCAGAACATGAGCGCCATCGCTCGAGACCAGCAGCGGCGCCGCGCCTCTCGACAGACCGCTCACGCCGAGATGGAGCGGCTGCGCCCACACGACCTCGCCATCGGTAGCGCGCAGGGCGAGAAGCGTGTCGTAGCGCTCGCTCTCGGTTTCGGTCGTGGCGAACACGAGGCTGCCGTCGCTCGCAATCGCCAGCCCGCTGGTCAGATGCGCGAGGTCCTTGCGCCACACGGGACCCGTGTGCCCAGGAGTGAAGACGTCGAGGAAGGACCACCCGCCGCCCCCATCGCGCGCGAGTCGCACGAGCACTCCCGAGGACGCGGCACGAAATGTGTAGCGTGTGAGTCGGTCGACGCGGGTGTCCGGGTCTCCGAGGTCATACACGCCCCCTGACGCGAGATCCTCGACACGGTGGGATCCAGCGTCACGAATGAGCGGCCACTGGTCGGTCAAGAGGATCGCATCCGCTCGAGTCGTGGCTACTCGTTCCTGCGTGTCGATGACTGCAAGTCCGCGCTCGCCGACACGCTTCGCGGCCACGACCCATCGACCATCCGGGCTCGCGGCGAACGACGAGAACTCTTCCACGCTCTCACCCATCGAGAGGTCTAGCTGCACGTCCCACCTTCGCGTCTCGAGTGCGGGCGCTCCGTTGCGACACGACGAGACGAGCAACACCGTTCCGGCAAGCAGCGGAAGCCACAAGCCAAGGGTCGACCTGCCCGCTCGCATCCGAAGTCCGCTAGGAGACGACATCGAGCAAGAAGGCCTTGCACAGTGGCTTGCTACGGACCTGTTTCAAGACGGCCTCGGTGAAGGCTCGCCGCGGGAACACGTGACCGTGGCCGAGCGCGACGGGCATGAAGATATGGTGCCATAGCGAGAACGGGTTCTCCTTCACCGGCAGCCCGTTCTTGATGTCCTCGAGCTCGTGCCCCATGGTGCCATCGGCGGCCATGTCCTCAACGATGTACGTACCGAAGGTGGTCTCCTCGGTGCTGCGCACCCGGGCGTCCCAGAGCGTCTCGAGGTCCTTGGCCTGCCAGCCACTCTCTCCCTGATCGAACGAGGTGTCGATCCGCGGCATGAACTGCTCGGGGCCGAACTTGTCGCTCGGCGTGCATGGTGCCTGGACTCGCTGACGGATCTGGTCGTGAACCTCCGCGACGTCCATGGGGTTCGCGGCTTGGCTCTTACCGAGATCGTAGGCCAGGCGAACATCTTCGCACCCGAACTGCACCGCCATCGTGGCGATGTCCTTGTTGCTGCGGACGCTCGCTTCGCCGGCGTCCGGGACCATGTCGAGGTGACCATCGCCGTAGGCGGTCCACTGCCAGCCGAGGTCGTTCGTCATGCCGAGGCCGTTCTCGTTGTCGAAGTGGTGCACCATCAGCGAGACGATATCGCCCACGGTCGGGAGCGGCTTGCCGTCGAGCTTCTTGTTGATCTCGTCTCGGACCGCGTCTTCGAACATGCTGATGGTGATCGCGCCCGACAGGCCCTCCGCGCTGTCGTTCAGCTTGACGGCCATGTCTCGGACCATCTTGTCGATGAAGCGCAAGCCGAAGTCCGGGTAGCGCGAGTTCCAGTGGTCCATGATGGCGACGCGCTTGGTGCTGACGTGACCGGCGGCGAATGCGTCGGTCAGGTGGTGCTGCCCTGCGGCCTCGAGGATGAGTGCTGCGCCTTCGCTCTCGCCGCTGACACCCGCCTGGTACGCCTTCGCGATCGCGCGCTCGTGATGGTCACGATACGTGGCGCCAGCAGAGCCGGCGGAGAATCCGGCGCGGCCGAAGCCCGGACCTCCGGGATCGGCGAAGTGGGACGCGTTGTTGGATGCGAGCGCGTAGTACCTCTGCTCGACGGCCTTCTCGACGGCGTCCGAGAACTCGATACCGTGCCAGACGCCGCCTTCCAGGAAGCGTGGATCCGTCGAGATGTACTGATGGAGGGCGCAGAGGAGCTCATCCTGCGTGCCGGGACGGTGTCCGGGCTTGTCGGACTTCTTCTGCCACAGCTCGGTGATCTGCTCCGCCGTGAAGTGGTCGCCGCTGAGCATCACGATGTCGCCATGGCTCAGCTGCAAGCCGGCAATCTCGTACGCGAGGCCGCCGGATCCGGCGTCACCGAGCTCCTTGTGCTCGCGCTCCAGAAACCTCGAGACGCGAACGCTCGCGAATGTCTGCTGTGGCGCCGCGGCCTTGCGACCGCTGGAGAACGCCGTCGCGAACGCGTTCGCTTCGTGCTCGGCGGGCTCCGACTCCTGGTTGATCTCGAGCTGGCTCACATCCTTGCGCTGTGGGGCGGTGCCCGCGCTGCGCTGCTGCATGGTGTGCGCGACTTCGTGAGCGATCAGCGCCTGGCCAGATCGTGAGTCGGGGTCGTATCGCCCGGGCGCGAAGTAGATGTCCTGCCCCACCGTGTAGGCGGCGGCTCCCATCGCTCGCGCGCTGTCCTCGGAGCCGGGGCCGGCGTGTACTCGGACGTCGCTGAGGGAAGTCCCGGCAGCGGCCTCCAGATTGCCGCGCAGGCCGGCAGGGAGCTGTTGGTGCTCGCCGTCGTCCGCATCGGAATCGCGACGATCGGCGGCGTTGGGGGTGTTCACCCCTTGCGAGGGCTCGGCTCGTCCAGGTCCTGTCGCGTCGTGAGTATCCTGTCGCCCATCCATCGCGGGTTGCGTGTCGACGCGGTCTGCGCGGGCATCCAGCGCCGCGTTCCACTCGGAGTGAGCGCGACCCTCTTCTTCAGCGAAGACCTCGTCGTGACCGGACGGGTTGCGCCACGCGACTTCTTCCAGCGCTCTGATGTCACGGTAGTCGTTTGGCATGGCCGAGCGCAGGTCGACGATCTCTGCGCGTAGCACTTCGACTTGCGAGGCTGCCGCCGACACCTCGTCCGCGCGCTCGGGCACCATCACCGCCCATTGCTGGGCCGCTCGCATTGCCCCGGTCAGCAGCTCGAACGAGCGCTCCGCGCGATTCGAGCGTGAGCGTGCATCGCGCATGTCGCGGGGCCCGGAAGGATCGACGGCGCCTCTCAGTTGCTGCAGCTGGACACGCAGCACGTTAGCGGCTCGAAGAACCTCGCCAAGGTTCTGCCGAAGGTCCGCCTCGGGGTCCAAGCCTGCCGCGGAGTGTCGGGCCGACCCTCGTCCCGGCAGCCGGTCGTCCTGCGCGTCTCGTGGGCGATCGGCGCCGCGGGCGAGCTCGGTCCGATGCAGGCGGTCAGAGGATGCGTGGTGCTGGGACATCGAGGGCTCCGGCCTGGAGGTCCTTTCGACCGGCCAGAGCTGAGGTTTCGCAGTATCTGCGAGCGCCGCGTAACTTCACGGCCTTGCCAGAGGATTTGGCGCGCGACGCTCGCCAGCGATGCGAACCCGGCGGCCCCGGCAACTGAGTCGGGACCGCCGGGTCGCAGGCCGCCCTCGCGTCAGCCCGCGCCGGCCCCGCCGCCGGATCCGCCCCCGGCTCCACCACAGGATCCGCCGCCGGATCCGCCAGACTCGAAGACGGCGAAGGGCCGCCGCACGCTCGTCGTTCCGGACGACCTGCGACGGTTCTTGCTCCAGCTGGCCGAGGGCAAGCAGGCGAGCGACCTGCTCTTCGGCCGTCACGACCGGGCCTGGCCCCGCGCGTGGGTGCGTCGCATCTGCGAGCAGGCCAGCGTCCCGGTGGTGACCGCGCACGGCCACCGAGGCCTGCACGGCACGCTGTCGATCGAGGCCGGGGTGACGCCGCGGGCGGTCGCCGACGCCCTGGGACACGAGTCGTTCCAGCAGACGACGGCGCGCAGCTACGTGCAGCCCGGCGCGCTGGGGAGGGCCCGCCAGAAGCGGGCGCTCACCCTGCTGCAGGGCGGCAGGGGGGACGACGAACACGCCGCCTAGGTGGCGGCGGTCGTGACCCCGACGGGTTTCATTGCCCGTTTCGTTGCCCACCGCCAAAGCGAAGCACGGTGGTCCTGAAAAACGAAGCGATTTCGTGGAGCTGTGGGGGATCGAACCCCAGACCTCTAGAGTGCGATTCTAGCGCTCTCCCAGCTGAGCTACAGCCCCGTGTTGTCACGCCGGGCGGTCCCGGCAGCAGGCGCATTCAAGTACCAGCGGCGAACGGGGCTGTCAAGGTGGGCCGTGCGGCGGAGAACGGGGGCCGGGGGCCAGTCGGGAGACCGGCCGGGGGCGTCCCGACCCGGGGCCCGGTCACGGGGTCCGGCGGCGCTTGCGCGGCGCGCCGGGCGCGGCCGGGGCGGCGAGGCGGTAGGCGCGCCACTGGGTCTGCTCGAGGTCGCGGGCGTAGGCGGAGAAGTGGTCGTCGTGATCCTTGGGTTTGCGCGCGGCGAAGACGACGTGGCCGGGGCGCGGCCGGCGGGATGGCTTGCCGTCGGTCTGGGGCGGGTGCGCGGCGACGACGGCGACGATCTCGCCGGGGACGAGGTCGGCGGCGTCGTCCCAGGGCACCTCGACGGGGGCGAGGGTGACGTCGTCGGTCCAGCGGCGTTCGCCGGTGCAGCGGGTCTCGTAGTTGACGTTGCCGTAGCTGTCGACGCCCACGACCTTGCTGGTCTCGTAGCAGCCGGTGCCGATCGAGTTGGGCTGGGTGCGACGCCGCCAGGTCAGCACGGCGCGGTCGCCGTGGCGGCGGACGCTGCGGAGCTGCTCGACGACGGTGTCGGCGCCGGCGGCGTACGGGGTGACGAGGCGGTCGGCGCCGGGCTCGGTGCGGGGCGCGATCAGGATCTTGGCGCGGGCGAGGTCGTAGGGCGCGTCGGGCCAGCGCTCGGCGAGCACGGCGGGGTCGGTGACGCGGGCGCGCATGGTGGTGTACTCGGCGAGGCGCGCGGCCTCGGCGTCGTAGGCGGCGCGGGCGGCGGCGTACTCGGCGGCGCGGGGGTCGGCGAGGTCGGGGAGCTGGTCGAGGACGGCGTGCTCGACGGCGGCGAGGATCGGGTCGCCGGCGGCGTCGGCGAGGTGGGCGAGCAGGCGGGTCAGGGCGCGGCCGTGGCGGTCGGCGAGGCAGGCGCCGACGCCGCCGAGCACGGGGCGGCAGGCTGCGAGGTAGGCGCGGCGGGCGCGGCGGACGCGCGCGGTGACGTCGGCGAGCGCGGGCGCGGGCGCGTCGGCGTCGTCGCTGGTGTCGGCGGCGGCGAGGATCGCGCGATCGACGTCGGCGGCGAGGTCGTCGTCGGCGGCGCGGGCGTCGGCGAGCGAGGCGTCGGCGGCGGCCCGGGTGGCGCGGGCGTCGGTGACGGGGCGCAGGAAGACGTCGCGGAAGTGGTCGCCCTCGGCGGTGACGAGGTCGAGGACGCGGGCGCGGGCGGCGCGGTAGCGGGCGAGGTAGTCGCGGCGGGTGCGGGCGGGCAGCGAGGTGGCGGCCACGGCGGCGGTGACGGCGTCGGGCGCGACGCGCATGGCGAGGTCCCAGGCGACGGTGAGCGGCGGCAGGCGATCGGCGGGCTCGAGCGTGGGGTCGCAGGTGCGGGTGGCGCACGCGACGATGACGGCGGCGGCCTCGATGGGGTCGGGCTCGAGGGGCGGCGGCAGGAGGCGGGCGAGGTCGACGCTCCCGCCGCACATCTGGACGATGACGAGCTGGGCCTGGGGTGTGGCGCCGGGCGCCCGGCACGGCGACACGCTCCACTGCAGATCGTAGGTGGCGGCCCACGCCGGCCCGGGGCGCAGGCGCGGCGCGCAGCCGGCGGGGACGGTGCACAGGGCGAGGAGCGCGGCGACGGCCGCGGCGCGAGCGGCGCGCGCGGCGCGAGCGGCGTGACGGGGGAGCGACGGTGGGGCCGTGACTGCCGGGCGAGCGTTCATGTCTCCCAGTGCGGCGAGGTCGGCGACCGTCGCACCGAAATCGACCTCGGCCCCAGCGGCGAGCGCGACCGGCGTGGTGCCGGGCGGCCGAGGGACGCGCCCGGCGCGACGGCGGTCACGCCAGGTGGCGGCGCAGGCTGACGTCGAGCTGGCTCTGGACCAGGCGGACGACGCTGTCGACCTCGTCGGGGTCGACGCCGAGGCGGCGGACGAGGTCGTCGCGGGCGCGATCGGCGACGGTGCGGCGGGCGGCGGCGAGGCGGCGCGCGATGGTGGCGCGGTGGACGCCGGCGTGGGCGGCGAGCTGGTCGAGGGTGACGCCGTCGAGGTGGTGCTGGCGCAGCAGGGTGCGATCGGCGACGGGCAAGGTCGCGATCGCGGCGGCGACAGCGGCGCCGAGCTCGGCGGCGGCGGTGCGCTGCCAGTGGGCGAGGCGGGGATCGACCGCGCCCGGGGCGCCGGCGGCGACGTCGGCGAGGGCGTCGTCGCCGACGTGGCGGCGATCGCGATCGCGGCGGCGCAGCGCGAGGCGCACGGCGATGGCCTTGAGCCAGCCGTGCAGGTCGCCGCGACCGGCGTAGGTGGTGATGTGCGGCGGGCCGCCGTCGCCGACGAACAGCAGGGTGACGAGGGCCTGCTCGATCTCGGCGAGGTCGGCGTCGGCGAGGCCGGCGTGGCGCAGCGCGGGCGCGAGGCGCGGCAGGTGGCGGGTCGCGAGCTGTTCGACCGCGGCGTCGGCGCCGCCGGCGCACGCGCACGCGAGGTAGTGGTCCTCGGCGGGGACGCGATCGTCGGGCGGCAGCGGCGACGCGGCGCCGACGCGGGCGCCGAGCCAGGCGGCGAGGGCGTCGTCGTCGACCGCGAGGGTCGGGAACGCGGCGCGGCCGCGGGCGATCCAGGCGTCGAGGCGCGCGCCCAGCGTGGCGTCGGCGGCGAGGCCGGCGCGCGCGTCGACGGGCGCGGCGGCGAGGAAGCACGCGACCCGGGCGGCGGTGCGCGCGGTCTCCGGCATGGCGACCAGTATAGCGTCGGCGGCGACGGCGGTTCCGGGTGGCCCGCGGCGACGGCGCGCGTATAGTCGGCAGCCGTGCGCGACGACTGTCCCGGCACCGCCGCCCCGGACGCCTGCCTCGACGACAACGTCGCGGCGGCGTACGTCGCCGGCGCGGTCGACGCCGACGAGCGGGCGCGGGTCGAGCGCCTGATCGATCGCTGCGCGGTGTGCCGGCGCACGATCTCGGGGCTGATGCAGGCGCGCAGCACGCTGGGCGACGTCGGCAGCGCGCCGACGCTCGACAGCGGCGAGCCGGCGCCGGCCGCGGCGGCCGCGCACGACGGGCCGGGGCGTGGCGCGGGCGCGGCCGCCCGTGACGCCGGCGGCCCCGGCGATCTCCCGGCGCAGCTCGGCCGCTACCAGGTGCGCCGACGGCTCGGCGAGGGCGGCATGGGCGTGGTGGTCGCGGCGTGGGATCCGCAGCTCGAGCGCGAGGTCGCGATCAAGCTGGTCCGTGGCGACGGTGCCGACGGCGCGCGCCGGCTGGTCCGCGAGGCGCGCGCGATGGCGCGGGTCCGCCACCCGGCGGTCATCGTGGTCCACGACGCCGGCGAGGTCACCACGGCGCGCGGCGTCGAGGTCTTCGTCGCGATGGAGCTGGTCGACGGCGAGACGCTGGCGGCGTGGCTGGCGCGGCGGCCGCCGTGGCGCGACGCGGTCGCGCGCTGTCGCACCGCCGGCGACGGCCTGGCCGCGGCGCACGCCGCCGGGCTGGTGCACCGCGACTTCAAGCCGCACAACGTGCTGTGCGATCGCGACGGCCGCGTCGTCGTGACCGACTTCGGCCTGGCGCGGCGCGCGCCCGGCGTCGCCGACGCGACCAGCGCGGTGACCACCGCCGGCGGCATCGTCGGCACGCCGGCGTACATGGCCCCGGAGCAGCACCTCGGCGAGCACGTCGGCCCGGCCGCCGATCAGTTCGCGCTGGCGGCGACGTTCTACGAGGCGGTCTACGGGGCGCGGCCGTTCGGCGGCACGACGCTGGCGGCGCTGATCGCCGAGGTGCTGTCGGGCCGGATGCGCCCGCCGCCGGCCGACACCGACGTGCCGGCGGCGCTCGCGGCGGTGATCGCGCGCGGCCTCGCCAGCGATCCGGCCGACCGCTTCCCGTCGGTGGCCGCGCTGCTGGCCGCGGTCGACGCCGCGGTCACGACCGGCGCCGCGCCCGACGCCGTCGCGGTGGTCGCGCCCGCGCCCGCGCCCGCCGCACCGTCGGCGTCGCGCCGTCGGACCGGCGTCCTGGTGGCCGCCGGCGCCGCGATCGCGGCCACCGCGGCCACCGCGGCGCTGCTGGCCCGGGGCGGCGCCACGGCGACGTCGCCGCGACCGGCGGCCGGCGCCACCGCCGATGCCGCGACCGCGGTCACGACCGCCCCCGCGCCTGCGCCCGACGCCGCCGCTGCCGCCGCGACCGAGACGCCGCCCGCCCCCACCGACGCGGCCGGCCCGGCGCCGGTCGCGCACGCCCCGCCGGCCGCGCCGGCGTCGCCGATCCCCTCCGGCCACCAGGCGCGCTTCGACGTCCTCGCGGATCGCGCCGGCTTCGACGCCCGGGCCCGGGCCTGGATGCCCGACGCCCAGCTCGCCGCGCTCGTCACCGTCGGGGTCCGCCCCGACGGCACCGCGGATCTCGACGGCGGCGCCTACGTCGCGTACTCGTACCTCTCGGGTGAGCGCGCGGCGTCGACGGACCTGAAGGTGCTCGGCCGCTGCCTGTGGATGATCCACGTCAAGGACGGCGACGTCAGCGCGTACGAGCTGACCAACGACGCCTGCACCGACCTGCGGGTGCCCGGCCCGCCGCGGTGCACGTTCGTCGACATCTGGGCGCGCGCCGTCGACGACGGCGCCGACCCGGGGCGCCCGGCGCGCATCGAGTACCTGCCGACCGCGACCGGGTCGCAGTGGTCGTTCGCCAGCGGCACGTTCGGCCACCAGTACCCGGACGATTGTTGACCGCTGGCGTTTCGCGCGCTTGCGCGACACCCGCCGCCACGTGCCACCACGGCGGTCACACTCGCGTCGGGTAGGTCTCTGTCGCCCATGGGACTCGACCTGCGGGGACTCGATCTCGCGCGCTGGCGCGTGATCAGCGACGACGAACGCGCGGCGCTGGCCGAGGACGCCGCGCGCCGCGCCGGTGGCCGGGTCGTCGGCATCGCCGGCGGCGAGCTCGCGGTGGCCACGATCGAGGTCGCCGGCTGCGCGATGGTCCTGATCCCGGGCGGCCGCGCCCGCCTCGGCTGGGACGGCGGCGAGGTCGCGCTCGACGGCGACGCCCGCCGCGCCTGGGAGGCCGACGCCGGCGGCGGACCGTTCGAGCGCATGCTGCGCCCCTACCTCGCGCCGGCGCGCGAGGTCGAGCTGGCTCCGTTCCTCCTCGAGATCGAGCCCCGCGACGTCAACGAGGTCGCCGAGCTCGAGGACGTCGACGACGTCGAGGGCGCGGTCCGCAACGCGATCACCGCCGAGGGCTTCCGGCTGGTCGGCAACGACGAGTGGGAGCACGCGGTGCGCGCCGGCTCGACGTCGCTGTTCCGGTGGGGCGACGCCTGGCCGTCGGGCATCCCGTACGGCGAGCGGACGACCTTCACCGGCCACCTGACACCGAGCGCGCTGGGCCTGGCGCTGCTCGACGATCCCTACGACGTCGAGCTGGTGGCCGAGCCCGACGCGCTGCGCGGCGGCGACGGCGGCACCGCGCTGTGCGGCGGCCGGCCCTGGCCCGAGCCCTGGTACAGCTTCGCGTCGGCGTTCGTGTGGCCGCGCGCGTGCTGGGACGACGTCGTGATCGAGACCTTCGAGCAGGCGTTCGTGCGCCGGGCGCGATCGCTGATCTGAGGCGTCTGCCGCCGCCCGCCGCCCGCGATCAGGGCAGCTCGACGGTCTCGGCGTCGTCGGCGAGCTCGGTGTGGACCGGCGGGCCCTCGTCCGGCGGGTCGATCGACGTGCCGCCGCGCACGACGACCCGGTGCGCGGACTCGACCTCGACGGCGTGGCCGAGGCGGCTGGTCCGCAGGTGCGCGGCGACGGTGAACGCGCCGGTGGCGGCGTCCCAGACCTCGACGACGTCGGTGGTGCCGAGGTCGCCGCCCTCGCCGCCGATGATCACGACCCGGCCGTCGGGCAAGAGCGTCGCGGTGTGTCCGAAGCGTGCCACCTCCATCGCACCGACCGGGCGCCACGCGCTGCGTTCGACGATGAAGAGCTCGGCGGTGGCGACCGGGCTCATGCCGTCGTCGGCGTCCTCGCCGCCGGTGACCAGGACGTCGCCGCTGGCGAGCCGCGTCGCGGTGTGGCCGACCCGGGCGCCGGTCATCGCCGGCAGCGCGACGAAGCCGTCGGCCTCGCTCCACAGCAGCGCCGCCGCGGTGGCGTCGTCGGGGCCGTCGGCGTCGGCGTCGGCGTCGGGATCGTCGACGGCGCGCGGCGCCAGGCCGCCCGCGATCAGGACCCGGCCGTCCTCGAGCAGCGTCGCGGTCGCGCGATCGCTGACGGCGGGCAGCGGCGCCAGCTCGGTCGCCGCGTCGCCGTCCCACAGGACCGCGCGGTCCGTGCCGCCGCCGAAGACCAGGCGCCGGCCGTCGGCGAGCTCGACCTGGGTGGCCCGCGCCAGCCACGCGGCGTCGGCGCGGGGCGCGCCACGGCGTTGTGGATCGGCGCCGGCGCCGTCGGCGACCGCGCCGGCGTCCGGCCGTGGCACGCCGCGAGCTCGGCGGTGGCGAGCAGGAACAGCAGCCGGTGCACGCGCACGGGCGGCTACGCCCGCCGCGCCGAGCGCGCCGCGAGGGCGCCGATCAGCGCCGCGCCGCCGCACGCCAGGGTCAGCCAGGCGCCCCAGCCGACGAACAGGTTGGCCGTGCGCACGTACAGGTACGACAGCACCAGCAGCACCACCGCGCCGCCGCCGATCAGCAGGCCCCGGGTGCGGCGCGCGATCGAGCCGAGCATGATCGCGCCGCCGGCCACCGGGATCGCGAACAGCCACGCTGGCGACGGCAGGCCCAGGCCGCGCGGCGGCGACGGCAGCCGCGCCAGGTCGTAGCCGGAGACGGTGACGCCACCGCCGCCGAACCACGGCAGGAAGAAGCCGGCCACCACCAGCGCGCCGGCGATCGCGCCCCAGCCGCGGTCACCGCGCGCGGCGCCGATGGCGATCGCGCCGGCCGCGGCGACGATCGTGGTCCACGCGCCGTAGCGCAGGCTGTCGAACATGCCGCTGACGACGTCGTAGGCGGCGAGGCCGACCACCGCGCCGCCGACCAGCAGCGCGATGCCGCGGACCCGCTCGCCGGTGAACGCGGCGTACGCCATCGCGGCGCCGCCCACCGGATAGAGCCACAGGAGGTGCCGCTTCCAGCCCAGCTCCGCGGTGCGAGCCAGCTCGAAGCCCGACATCTTCACGTGGCCGAGCAGATCGATCCACGGCGCGAAGAACGCCACCACCATCGCGATCCCGACGAACCCGAGGGCGCGGTTGCCCAGCCCCTGCGACGCGCTTGTCTTCATCGATCCCTCCTGACGCCTCGATGGTGCACGAGATCCACCGAGGGGCAAGAGGAAGCGCCGGCCCGGGCCGGACCGTGCGACGGCGCACGCCAGGGGGCAACGCGGCGCGCCACGGGCGACCCGCCGTCCCGCCGGTCCACCGGCCGGCGCCCGTGGCGCCCGCGTGGCTACGAGCGGCGGCGGCGCAGCAAGCCGATCAGCGCCAGGCCGATCAGCGTCGCGCCGGCGCCACCGCCCTGGGCGGCGCAGCCACCGGCGACGTAGCCGTCGGTGCCGCCGTTGCCGTTGCCGTTGCCGGGGTCGTCGTCGCCACCGGCGCCGGGATCCTGGACGCCGGCGTCGGGATCGAGGGGACCGGTGCCGGGGTTGGCGTCGGGGGTCGGCGAGGTCCCGGCGTCGGGGACGCCGGCGTCGGGCGGGGTCGGGGTGCCCTGCAGCGACACGGTGATCGAGGTCGCCGTCATGGCGTCGCCGTTGTCGACGGCGCGGGCCTCGACGGTGTGCGAGCCGGCGGACAGGGTCGGCGCGGTGAACGTGTACGGCGCCGTGGTGTCGGACGCGACCTGGGCGCCGTCGATCCACAGCTCGACGCGGGCGACCGAGCCGTTGCTGTCCGACGCCGTCGCCGCGATCGCGAAGCCCTGGGTGACGCTGGCGCCGTTGCTCGGCTGGGTGATGCTGATCGACGGCGGCGCGTTGACGATGCCGAGCCGCGTGTTGAGCATCGACACCGAGTTCTGGGTGTTGCCGTTGCAGTAGCAGGCGCGGTTCGAGTACTCGCCGCAGGGCGCGTTGTAGTCCTGGAAGGTCTTGCTGCCGCACCCGGTCTGGTACGTCATCGGATCCTTGCAGTAGTTCTCGTGGTCGAGGCCGAACGAGTGCGCGATCTCCTGCGCCGCGGTCTCGCAG
The DNA here is from genome assembly GCA_020633495.1 of Kofleriaceae bacterium. Lineage (GTDB taxonomy): Bacteria > Myxococcota_A > Polyangia > Haliangiales > Haliangiaceae > WYBA01. The sequence goes on from JACKDR010000002.1 coordinate 23,907, forward strand.
ATCTCCTGGTACGCCGAGCCGTAGACGGTCGCGAACGTGTAGACGATCGAGTTGGGGATGACGCTGCAGTTGCTGGTGAACGGCGACACGCCGCCGACGCCCGACTGCATGCCGATGTCCTGCGGCCGGCCCGCGATCACGATCTCGTAGTGCGGGACGTTGCCGGGATCGACGTCGGTGATCGTGACGTTCCACCGCGAGAACATGCTGACGATGCAGCTCTTGACCGTGCTCCAGCCCGACGCCGACACGTTCCACGGCGCGATCGTCGACGGCCCGCTGACGATGCTCGACCGGTTGGTGCGGGCGTCGTCGTTGCCGGGCGAGTAGGTGCCGCCGTTCTTGTTGATGTAGAAGATGATCGGCGCGGCGTGCTCCATGACGCCGGGGGCGGCCTCGAGGCCGAGCTGGTCGATGACCATGTAGCTGGACCTCGGGTGGCCGTCGGCCGGCGCGAGGTCGCCGACGAAGTCCACCACCCGGGGTCCAGCCTGGTCGTCCGCGGCGGCGAGCTTCGGGGCGAGGAGCGTGCAACCCAGGGCCATGGCCGCGAGCCACGCGCGGCCGGAGGAGGAAGTGGTCGAGCTGGTCTGCATGAGCCTCTCCGTCGAAGGTCGAGCCGAGTCGGCGTGAGGGCTATCACGAGGCGTGCCAGGCACCGGATGGCTGCGCGGTCACGCTGATTCCGCGCAATTGCCCGTTCGACGCGACCCGCGGCGAGGCGACCGCGCGCCCCGATCCGGGACACGGACGCGCGGTCGCGGGGCGAAGCGCCACGAGAACCGCGCGACTCGGATCCTGAAAGGCCGTGCCAGAACGGCCAGTTGCGGCCATTTCGCGGCCCGCAAGAAGCGTGGGCGCTGCCACCAACGACGGTTTGCGCGCACGCCTCGACGGCGCGAGGGCATGATCGCGGGATGTCGACCTCTCGTGCGGGGCTGTCGTCACGGGCTCTGGCGCTCGGCCTGACCGGCGCGTTCGCGCTGCTCGGATGCGGTGGTGGTGGCGGCGGCGGCGACGACGACGACACCGGCGGCCCCGACGCCAGCGTGGTGGTGCCGCCCGACGCGCCCGCCGGCTTCACCGTGCGCGATCGCGCCCGCGCCCTCGCCCAGCACCTGCGCGGCGACGGCCACTTCATGATCGGCGTCGGCAACGACAACAGCGGCCCCTACGACCACGCGGTGCCGATCGACCTGCACTACGCCTACCTGGTCGGCTACGGCGACGACGGCGGCTGGCCGACCTGGAACGCCGACGGCATGTACGCGACCTACTTCGCGCAGGCCGCGGCGCAGCACGGCGTCACGCCGATGTACACGTACTACCAGCTCGCGCTCGAGCTCGAGAACGGCAACGACGCCGCGCTCGCCGACGGCGGCCGGATGCACCAGTACCTGACCGACATGCGCCTCTTGTTCACGCGCATCGCCGAGACCGGGGCGCCCGCGGTGGTCACGCTCGAGCCCGACTTCTTCGGCTACCTGATGCAGCGCGCCGACGCCGGCACGCCGCCCGACCAGCTGGTGGCGCGGACCCAGTTCGCCGACGTCCCCGAGTGCGCCGGCCTGCCCGAGACCGCGGCCGGGCTGATGCGCTGCGTCCTGGCGATCGGCCACACGCTGGCGCCCGAGGCGCGCATCGGGTTCCACGCGTCGCAGTGGGGCGCCTGGTTCGACGCCACCGATCCGGGCGCCGACGTCGAGGCCTCCGGCCGCGCGGTCGGCGGGTTCCTGCGCTCGGTCGGCGCCGACGCCACCGACTTCGTCGCGGTCGAGACCCTCGATCGCGACGCCGGGTTCTGGGAGACCGGCGGCGGCGGCGGCACCTGCTCGGCCACCGGCGGGCCGCGCGGCCCGGTGTACTGGGACGCCGACAACGTCGCGCTCCCCAACTTCGCCCAGCACCTGCGCTGGGTCGGGGCCCTGACCGAGGAGCTGCAGCGCCCCGCGATCTGGTGGCAGACCCCGCTGGGCGTGCCGGCCGCGACCTGCGGCGGCGCCGGCGGCGGCAGCGACGAGCACTGGCGCGACAACCGGGTCCGCTACTTCTTCGATCATGTCGACGAGCTGGTCGACGCCGGCGGCGCCGGGGCCACGTTCGGCACCGGGGCCGGCGGCCAGACCAACCTCGCCACCGACGGCGATCAGCTCAAGGACGCGGCGACCGCCTACCAGGCGGCGCCGTTCGCGCTGTAGCCCGGCCCGCGCGGCGCGTCACGGCGCGCCGGTCAGCCAGCGCGGGATCCACTCCTCCTCTGGCGTGTCGGTCAGCCGGCTCTCGGCGGTGCCGTCGGCGCGCGCGATCCACAGATCGATGCGGCGGTCGCGGGTCGACGCGTAGACCAGGTGGGCGCCGTCGGGCGACCACGCCGGCGCCTCGTCGCGCGCACCCGGCGCCGACAGCCGGGTCGCGGTCGCCGCGGCGACGTCGGCGATCCACACCTCGGACGCACCGTCCCGGGTCGACACCGTGTAGGCGACGCGGCGTCCGTCGGGCGACCACGTCGGCGCCAGCTCCTCGCCCGCGGCGTCGCCGTCGTGGAGGTGGCGCGCGCCGGTGCCGTCGGGGTGGACCAGGAAGATCCGCGGCCCGCCCTCGCGGTCGCTGACGAACGCGATCCACGCGCCGTCGGGCGACCACGCCGCGCCCCAGTCGTCGCGGTGGAACGCGGTCAGCCGCTGCAGGTGGCCGCCGCCGAGATCCATGACGTAGATCTCGGCGTCGCCGTCGCGGCTCGACGTGAACGCGACCCGCTTGCCGTCGGGCGACAGCGACGGCTCGAAGTTGCCGGCCGGGTCGTCGGTGAGCCGGGACGCGGCGCCGGTGCGCGGATCGATCCGGTAGAGGTCGCGGAAGCTGCGGGCGTCGCTCTCGACGACGATGACCTTGCCGTCGGCGGTGGTGGTGGGGGCGCGGACCCGCGCGCTGGCGGCGCCCAGCGCGGTGGCGTCGTCGGGGCCGGCGCCGAGCCGGACCAGCTGCTCGGTGTGGACGTCGCCGGCGTCGATCGTGTGCAGGGCCATGGCGACCGGCGTCGGCGCCGGGAACCAGCTGCCGCCGGCCGGGGTCAGCGTGCGTCCCGGTCCCGGGTGCGCGGGGTCGAGGACGATGACCCGGTACGCGCCCTCGCGGCCGGCGGCCGCCAGGATCCGCCCGGGCAGCGCGGCGACCTCGTCGGCGGAGAGCGCGGGACGGGACGGCGAGGCGACCACCGCCGTCCCACCGTCGGCGGGCGCCACCGCCGCCCCGTCCCGCGGGTTTCCGGCCGTGGCGCCGCCGTCGCCGGGAGGCGCGGCGCGCCGGCTCGACCCACAGGCCGCGGTCGCGAGGACCGCGGCCGCGACGACGCTGAGGCGGCTCACCCGGAGATCCTAGCCGGCCGCCTCGGCGTCCGCGCGGTCAGCGGACCCGGATCGCGTCGGCGATGACGACCTTGCCGGCGGCCTGCCAGCGCGACAGCATCACCTTGTTCCAGCCGGCCGAGAAGTTCCAGGTGCCGAGGGTGACCCACTGGCCACCGTTGGTCGTCTGGTTCTTGCTGGCGCGACCGACCTCGGTGCCGCTGGCGTTCTGCGCGATGAAGGTGGCGGCGGTCGAGCGGTTGCTGCCCGCGGTCCACCAGGCGTCGATGGTCTTGCTGCCGGCCGACGGCAGGTAGAACCAGAACGTCGCCGGCGCCGAGGTCGCCTCGGTGGCGCCCCACCAGTAGCCGGTGCCGTAGTAGCCCGACGTCGCGTTCGAAGAGGTCCAGGTCCCGGTCAGCTCGATCTTGGCCTTGGCGGTGTCGTTGTTGGCGTTGTTGCTGTCGACGATGATCGTCGCGCCGCCGCCGCCGCCACCGCCACCACCGCCGCCGCCGCCGCCGTCGTTGCAGTCGCTGCGGATCAGATCGATGTAGTGGCTCCACGGCCAGTTGGGTCCCGGATCGGTGCGGTTGTACGGCTGCAGCTGGCCGTGGCCGACGATGTGCTTGCGGTCGCGCGGGATGCCGTTGCGCTTGGTGATGTCGCAGACCAGCTTGGCCGACGCGTTGATCTGACCGGCCGGCCACGACGCCTGCGAGCCGTAGCCCGCGTGCTCGATACCGACGGTGAAGTGGTTGCTCGAGTAGCCGTCGCGCCAGCAGTCGGTGTTGCCGTTGAGGCTGCACTTGTAGCTGGCGGCGATGTGCCAGGCGCGCTTGGCCTCGCGGACCAGCTGCGAGATCTCGGCGCCGTTCTCCTTGACCACGTAGTGGGCGCTGGCCTGGGCCTGGGTGTTGCGCAGCCAGCCCACGCACCCGGAGTAGCCACCCTCGCAGGTGTGGATGATGACCATCGCGATCTTGCCGATGTTCCCCGACGGGCGACTGCTGTAGTTGGGCGACGGCTTCCACACCGCGCCGGCGTAGTCGGTGCTGGCGGCGTACGCGGTGCCGACGTAGTCGAAGTCGGGCTCGACGCCCGGGTGCGGCGGCAGGGTGGCGACGGTCTCGCCGCTCTCGGCGATCGCGACCGCGCCGTCCTCGAGGGCGGCGTAGACGTCGCCATAGATGAACGCGCTGGCCGACTCGGCGTCGGGCAGGCGGCCGTAGGCGGCGATCGCCGGGGCCCACGCCCCCAGGTCGTCGCGGCGTGCGGCGTCGAGCCCGACGGTGTCGGCGGCCTCGAGCAGCAGCGCCGCGGCGGCGCGGATGTTGGCCTCGGGATCCTCCGCGATGTCCTGGGCGTCGACGCCGGCGAGCGCGGCGGCGTGGTCGAGCTGGTCGGCGCCGATCGCCATCAGGCCGATCGCCTGCGGCATGCCTTCGATCTCGGGGTCGGCGGTGATCATCTGCCACCGGGTCTCGACCCAGCCGACGACCTTGAGGACATCGGTCGGGACGCCGGTGTCGTGCGAGACGGTCTCGAACGTGCCGTCGAGGCCGACCGCCACGACGGGCGTGAGCGCCTCGTCGTCGTCGACGATGGTTCCGGAACAAGCGGCCGCCGACGCGCACACGAGCGCACCGATCGAGACCGCCCATGCGCTCCTCCACTGGGACATGGACATCTCCTTCGCGAACTGAAAGCCCGGCGTTACGGACGGTGGCCAGTGCAGTGGCCATGCCACGCACCCGCTCACACACTTCCCGCCGGTTGCGCGACTGACCGATCGGTTCGGCCCTCCACCGGCTGCACACGCCGAGTTGCAGGCGGGCGTCGCCACCCCGGCGACGACGGAGGTGGATGTAGGTACAGTGGGCCGTGGCCAAGGAGCGCCTCGACAAGCTGCTGGTGGATCGCGGCCTCGCGCCGAGCCGCGAGCGGGCGCGCGCGTTGATCCTCGCCGGCAAGGTCCGGGTGGCCGGACAGTCAGTCGACAAGGCCGGCGCCCAGGTCGCGACCACGGTCGAGGTCGAGCTGATCGAGCCCGATCACCCGTACGTGTCGCGCGGCGCGCTCAAGCTGGTGAAGGGCCTCGACGCGTTCGGGATCGATCCGGCCGGGATGGTGGCGCTCGACATCGGCGCGTCGACCGGCGGCTTCACCGACGTGCTGCTGCGGCGCGGCGCTGCCCGGGTCTACGCCATCGACGTCGGCTACGGCCAGCTGGCGTGGTCGCTGCGCCAGGACCCGCGCGTGGTCGTGCTGGAGCGGCACAACGTGCGGGCGATGGACCTGGCGCTGGTCCCGGAGCCGGCTGACCTCGCGGTCATCGACGTGTCGTTCATCTCGCTGACGCTGGTGCTGCCGCGGATCGTCGAGCTGATGGGGCCGCCGGCGGGCAAGTCGATCGTCGCGCTGATCAAGCCGCAGTTCGAGGTCGGGCGCGAGCTCGTCGGCAAGGGCGGCGTGGTCCGCGACGAGGCGGCGCGGCAGGGCGCGATCGACAAGGTGCGCGCGTGGGCCGAGGCGCGCGGGTTCGCGGTGAGCGAGGCGGTGGAGTCGCCGATCCGCGGGCCGGCGGGGAACGTGGAGTACCTGGTGAGGCTGGGGACGCCGGAGGTGGCGCCGGAGACGGAGCCGGAACCGGAAGCAGAGTCGGGCACGGGCACGGGCACGGGCGCGGGTTCAGAACCGGAGTCGGGCACGGGCACGGGCACGGGCACGGGTTCAGAACCGGAGGCGGGCACGGGCACGGGCACGGGCACGGGTTCAGAACCAGAGACGGGCACGGGCACGGGCACGGGCACGGGTCCGGAACCAGAGGCGGACACGGATTCAGGGGCTCAGCGGGTCAGGACCCAGTAGATCAGCGGCGAGAACACGGCCAGGGTCACCACGACGTAGATCGCGATGGCGCGATCGTTGGGCAGGCCGCTGCGGCCGTTGAAGCGCGCGTGACACGCCGGGCACTCGACGTGGTGCAGCATGCGCGGGCCGAGCGCCCCGCCCCACCAGGTGAAGCCGACCGGCGACGGCGTGACCTGAGCCTGGCACTTGGGGCACGCGACCTCGGGCTGCATGCGGTCAGGGTAGGCCCCGCGAGGATCGCGATCAACGGCCAGGTCCGACGCGCTACCCTGGGCGCGTGGCCCCGTCCGCCGCGACGATCACGATGACCATCGAGCCGCTGGCGCGCGCCGATCTCGCCGAGGCGCGCGCGCTGCTGGCGGCGGCGTGCCGGTTCGATCGCGCCGCCGAGGTCGCCGACGAGAAGCTGTTCGGCGCCGCGCCGGCCGGCGACGCCGCGACCTGGGCGGCCCGCGCCGGCGGCGCGATGGTCGGGATCGCCGCGGTCACCGGCGATCGCCTGCGCCTGCTCGCGGTCGCGCCCGAGGCGCGCGGCCGCGGCGTCGTCGGCGGCCGGCTGCTCGAGCAGGCCCGCGCCCACGCCGGCGCCAGCGGCGAGGTCCGCCTGCGTACGCTCGATCTCGCCGGCAACTACCTCGCGCCCGGCGTCGATGCCCGCGACGTCGACTCGCTGCGCTGGCTGGAGCGCCGCGGCTTCGTCCGCAAGGTGGTCCACGAGAACCTGCTGATCGACCTGCGCGCCAACCGGCGGGTCGGCGCCGACCACGCCGCCGCGCTCGCCGCCGCCGCCACCGCGCGCGGCTACCAGCTGCGCCGGGCCCGCGCCGACGAGCCCGGCCTCACCGACGCCATCGCCGCCGGCTTCGGCGGCGCCTGGCCGTTCGAGGTCGCGCGCGCCCTCACGTTCTCGCCGCCCGGCGTCCACGTCGCCATCGCCGCCGACGGCACGCTGGCCGCGTTCGCCGCCCACGACGGCAACAACCAGGGCCTGGGCTGGTTCGGCCCGGCCGGGACCTGGCCGGCGCACCGCGGCCAGGGCCTGGGCGAGGCGCTGCTCGCGGCCTGCCTGGTCGACGTCGCCGCCCATCACGACGTCTGCGAAGTTGCCTGGATCGGTCCGCGCGCGTTCTATGAGAAGGCCGCCGGGATCGCCGGCGAGCGCCGCTTCATCGTGCTCGCGAAAGACCTCCGCCAACCATGACCCGCGCCATGCTGCTGTGCGCCGGCCTGGGCACCCGCCTGGGCGCGCTGTCCGACGAGCGTCCCAAGCCGATGCTGCCGGTGTGCGACCTGCCGATCCTCCGCTACGGGATCGCGCTGCTGGTCGGCCACGGCATCACCGACATCGTCATCAACCTCCACCACCGCGGCGACGTCATCGAGGACGACCTCGGCGACGGCGCGGCGCTGGGCGCGCGCATCCAGTACAGCCGCGAGGACGTCCTGCTCGACACCGGCGGCGGCCTCAAGCGCGCCCTGCCGCTGCTCGATCCCGACGGCCGCGACGAGCCGTTCGTGTCGATGAACGGCAAGCTGATCTTCGACCTCGACCTCCACGCCCTGCTCGACGCCTACCGCCGCGACCCCGGCGTCCTCGGCACGATGGTGGTGCGCGCGGTCCCCGACGCCCGCGCCTGGGGCGCCGTCATGGTCCGCCCCGACGACGCCGGCCACCCGCGCGTCCGCGACGTCCTCGGCGACGGCGAGCACATGTTCTGCGGCGTCCACGTCACCCGGCCGTCGGTGGTGGCGCGCCTGCCCGAGGGCAAGGCCTGCATGATCCGCCAGGGCTACCTGCCGTGGCTGCGCGCCGGCGAGCCGGTCGCCGCGTTCGTCCACGACGGCGGCTACTTCGCCGAGCACTCGACGCCGGCGCGCTATCTGGCCAGCAACGTCGCGCTGCTCGGCGGCACCACGCTGCGCCACCCGCCCGGGGTCCTCACCGGCGTCGACCCGACCGCGCGTGTCGCCGCGGACGCGCGGATCGTCGCGCCGGTCCGGATCGGCCCGGGCGCCACGATCGGCGCCGGCGCCACGGTCGGGCCCGACGCGGTCGTCGGCCGCGGCGCCACCGTCGCCGACGGCGCCACCGTGCGACGCGCGGTGGTGTGGGCCGAGGCCCGGGCCGAGGGCGTCGTCGAGGACGCGATCGTCGGCAAGAGCGCCACGATTCCGGCCATCTAGCGCGGCCGCGGCGGGCCGCTCCCGGGCCGCGACCATCCAGCGCGTCCACCGGCTGGTGTCGATGCCGAACATGCAGTACGACGCCATCGCGGGCCGGGGCTGACGTCCGGCGCGCGTCACGCCATGAGCCACCCCGGGCCCACCGACGACGAGCGCGCCGCGATCACCTACCTGCGCTCGCCGCTGGCGGTGCGCGCGCGCTGCGAGAACGTCCTGGCCCGCGGCCTCGACGGCGGCCTGACCCACTTCGCGGTCGACCTCGATCAGATCGCCGCGGCCGCCGCCGAGGTCGCCGCGGTCACCCGCGAGCGCTACCCGACGCTGCAGGTGCCCGGCCACGGCCGGATGAACCAGCTCGGCGCCGGCGATGTCGACCGCGTCGCCGACCTCGCCGCCCAGATGGCCGGCCTGCCGCGCATGGAGCGCGCCCGGGCGCTCGTCGATCTGGTGCTGATCAGCGTCGTCCTCGACACCCGCGCCGGCGACGCCTGGCGCTACCACGAGGCCGCCACCGGCCAGACCCTCACCGGCTCCGAGGGCCTGGCGGTCGCGACCCTGCACGCGTTCGCCGCCGGCCTGTTCTCCGCCGAGAAGCGCGAGCCGTGGCGGGTCGACGCCCGGCGCCTGGTCGAGCTCGACGACGGCGATCTGGCGGCCGCGCTGCAGGTCGGCCCCGACAACCCGCTGGTCGGGCTCGCCGGCCGCGCCCAGCTGCTGCGCCGCCTCGGCTCGGCGCTGCGCGGCTCGACCTGGTTCCCGGGCGCGCGGCCCGGCTCGTTGATCGACTCGCTGGGCGCGCTGTCCCGCGACGGCGCGGTCGCCGCCGCCGAGCTGCTCGGCGCGCTGCTCGACGGCCTCGGCGACGTCTGGCCGGGCGCGATCGCGCTCGGCGGCGTCCCGCTCGGCGACGTCGGCCGGCACCCCGCCGCCGGCGGCGACGGCCCCGGCGCCGGCCTGGTCCCGTTCCACGCGCGGTCGCAGTGGCTCGCCTACTCGCTGTTCGAGCCGCTCGCGGCCGCCGGCCTCACGATCACCGCGCCGGGCGCGCTCACCGGCCTGCCCGAGCCCCGCAACGGCGGCCTGCTCGTCGACACCGGCGTGCTGACGCCGCGCCACGCCGGCGTCACCGGCGAGGCCCACGCCGTCGACGCCGAGCCCGTCGTCGAGTGGCGCGCGCTCACCGTCGCGCTGCTCGACCGGGTCGCCGACGCCGTCCGCGACCGCCTCGGCCGGTCGGCGTCCGAGCTGCCGCTGGCGAGCGTCCTCGAGGGCGGCACCGCGGCGGCCGGCCGGCGCCTGGCGGCGACCCGGCGCGCCCGGACGTCGCCGATCGAGATCACCTCCGACGGCACCGTGTTCTGATCTGCCCCACGAGCTCCCCCCGGATCCGGAGAATCAAGATGTCAGGTGAGGTCCACGTCATCGGTCACCCGCTGGTGCAGCACAAGCTGTCGCTGATGCGCTCCAAGGAGACCAGCACCAAGAGCTTCCGCAACCTGCTGCGCGAGATCAGCATGCTGCTGGCCTACGAGGTCTGCCGCGACCTGCCGGTCACGATGACCCCGATCGAGACGCCGCTGGCCAAGATGGACGCGCCGATCCTCGACGGCAAGAAGACGGTGCTGGTGTCGATCCTGCGCGCCGGCGGCGGCATCCTCGAGGGCATGCTGGAGATCCTGCCCAGCGCCCGGGTCGGCCACATCGGCCTGTACCGGGATCCCAAGACGCTCGACGCGGTCGAGTACTACTTCAAGGTGCCGGCCGAGATGACCGATCGTGACTGCATCGTCGTCGATCCGATGCTCGCCACCGGCAACTCGGCGGCGGCCGCGGTGGCGCGGCTCAAGGCGACCCGGCCGCGCTCGATCAAGTTCGTGTGCCTGCTGACCTGCCCCGAGGGCATCCAGGCGTTCCACGCCGCCCATCCGGACGTGCCGATCTACACCGCCGCGATCGACGAGCGCCTCAACGAGAAGGGGTACATCCTGCCCGGCCTCGGCGACGCCGGCGACCGGATGTTCGGCACCAAGTGACGGCGGCGGCCGCGGTGGCCCGTGTTACCGTCGGGCGGCGTGACCTCGCTGCTGTCCGGGTACATCGACCGCACCGGTAGCCTCGTCATCCCGCTCGGGCTGCGCGACGCGCGCCCGTTCCACGGCGGGCTCGCGCTGGCCAAGCCGTTCGGCAGCTGGCGCTTCGGCATCATCGACGTCGACGGCTCGTGGGTCGTGGCGCCCGAGCTGGCGGCGTTCGGCGACTGGCGCGAGGACGTCTGCGGCTACAACGTCGGCGGCGAGGTCGACGGCGACGGCGAGGTCGTCGGCGGCCGGTGGGGCGTCGTCGGCGACGGCCGCATCATCGTGCCGCCGTCGCTCGAGGCGGTCGGCGGCTGCGGCCAGGGGCTGATCCCGTTCCGCCAGGGTGGCCGCTGGGGCTACCTCGATCGCAACACCGGCGCGCCGGTGATGCCGCCCAGCTTCGACGAGGCCGACGACTTCCAGCACGACGACCTCGCGGTGGTCTACCAGGACGGCAAGGCCGGCTACCTCGACACCCGCGGCTACTGGCGGCTGGCCGCGACCTACGAGGCGCTGGCGCCGACCAGCGATCAGCGCGGCCGCGCCCAGATCGACGGCCGCTGGTACGTGATCGATCTCGACGGCAACGTGCTGTCCGACGGCTACGACGACATCCTGCCGTTCATGGCCGGGATGGCCCGCGTCGTGCGCGGCGACCAGATCGCGTACGTCGGCCTCGACGGCCAGCTGCTCGGCGACGCCTGGTTCGACGACGGCGCGCCCTACGCCGAGGGCCTGGCGCCGGTGCGGCGCGGCGACGCCTGGTTCTTCCTCGACGTCCGCGGCGCGACGCACGGCCCGTATCAGCGCGCGATGTCGCCGACCGACGGCCTGGCCCGCTTCGTCGAGGCCGGCGGCGACGTCGGCTTCCTCGGCGTCGACGGCACGGTCAAGGTGCCGGCGCGCTACGCCTCCGCGTTCGGCTTCCACGAGGGCCTCGCCGCGGTCCTGCGCGACGAGCTGTGGACGTTCGTCGACGCCACCGGCAAGGAGCTCCACGAGCCGTACTGGCACCGCGCCGGCAACTTCCACGAGGGCCTGTGCACCGTCCGCTACGGCGCCCGCGCCGGCGTCGTCGACAAGTCCGGCAAGGTCGTCGTGCCGCTCGAGCTCGACGTCGTCGAGCCGTTCGCCGGCGGCCGCGCCGCGGTCAAGAAGGTGACCTGGCGCCCGGTCACCGCGCCGCCCACGGCCTGGCACGTGACGCCGGCCGAGGGCCTGGCGTTCCGCGGCTTCGCCGGCGCCGGCGCCGACGACGAGCTGCGGGTGTCGGTGTGCTTCGGCCGCGACGTCCGCGACGACGAGTCGCTGCGCATGCAGCAGATCGTCGCGATGTGGCGGACGATCGCCGACGCCCACGCCGGCGGCGGCGCGCTGCGCGACGACTGGCTGGCCGACTACGCGGTGACGATGCGGGTCGGCGATCTGCCGTACCCGATCGAGCTGCTGCAGCTGCTGCTCGACGAGCTGCGCGAGGCCGACGTGCCGATCAAGGACGTCGCGCTGGCGCGGTTCCGCCCCGCCACCGAGCACGGCCTGCAGTTCACCGCCGGCTGGGAGGCGGTGCCGCACCCCGACGATCCCCACGGCTCGGCCTACTTCGACACCTTCGCCGACTACGCACGCCAGGCCTTCGACGGCACGCCGCCGCCGGCGTCGGAGTCGCCGCCGCAGCTGCTGGCCGGGCGCTGGGACGGCCGCGGCGAGCGCGTCGTCTACGCCGAGCGCACGTTCACGCTGCACCTGCCCGACGTCCGCGTCTGCTACGGCGTCACCCAGGACGGCTGGATCGCGCCCGACGCCCGCTCCCACGCCGTCGGCGAGGCGGTGACCGGCGCGCTGGCCGCGCGCTTCGACCGCCGCCGGGTCTGGTTCTTCCCGCCGCACAAGGATCCCGGGCCGCCGGCGCCGTTCACCCGTGGCGGCGAGCCCGGCGTCGAGCCCCTGCAGCTCGACCTCGACGGCCGGTCGCGGCGCGGCTACGGCTTCGCGATCGACTGCGTCGCGTGCCTGCAGGATCTCGGGCCGGCGCAGTACCGGTACCGCGAGAACGAGCTGATGGAGGGCCTGGCCGACGCGGTGCGCGCGCTCGGCCTGGCGCCGGTGATCATGTGGCAGCGCTTCGGCAACCCGCTGCCGGTGCCCGCGTACCCGGGCTGGGCCCACCCGATGGAGCCCACCGTGTACGTGATCAACCTCTGGGAACGCTAGACACCGCCGCGACCCCGGCGCCGGGCCCGGGCCCGCTGCGCGCGCGCGTGTTACCGGCTCGCGTCGCCGCCGCCGAGGCCCGTTCTCGACGGAGATTCAGGTTTCCGGCGTAACCCGCGGGACATCGGCTGGAAACATTCGGCCCGTAGACTCGTCGCGTCATTTCCTGGAGAGGACGGCGATGAACTACAGCTCCGGCGACACCGCGTGGCTCCTGCTGTCGAGCGCCCTGGTCATGCTCATGATCCCGGGCCTGGCCCTGTTCTACGGCGGCATGGTGAAGGGCAAGAACGTCCTGTCGACGTTCATGCACAGCTTCTTCGCCCTCGGCATCATCACGATCCAGTGGGTCGTGATCGGCTACTCGCTGGCGTTCGGCGACAGCCACCACGGCCTGATCGGCGGCTTCGACCACCTGTTCCTGGAGCGGCCGCTGCTCGGCGCGATCGGCGCCGAGGACGGCGGCACCCCGGGCCTGGCGTTCATCATGTTCCAGGGGATGTTCGCGATCATCACGCCGGCGCTGATCTCGGGCGCGTTCGCCGAGCGCATGAAGTTCTCGGCCTACTGCGTGTTCACGCTGCTGTGGGCGACGCTGGTCTACGACCCGCTGGCGCACTGGGTGTGGGCCAGCGGCGGCTGGCTGTTCGAGCGCGGCGCGCTCGACTTCGCCGGCGGCACCGTCGTCCACCTGTCGTCGGGCATCTCGGCGCTGATCGTCGCGCTGGTGATCGGCAAGCGCCGCGGCTACCCCGAGCGCCCGCACACGCCGCACAACCTGACCATGACGGTGCTGGGCGCGGGCCTCTTGTGGTTCGGCTGGTTCGGCTTCAACGCCGGCTCGGCGCTGGCCGCCAACGGCACCGCGGCGCTGGCGTTCGCCAACACCCACATCGCCGCCGGCGCCGGCGCGCTGTCGTGGGCGCTCGTCGAGCAGCTGCGCATCAAGAAGGTCACGATGCTCGGCGTCGCGTCGGGCCTGGTCGCCGGCCTGGTCTGCATCACCCCGGCGGCCGGCTTCGTCGAGCCGACCGGCGCGATCGCGATCGGCCTGCTCGCCGGCGTGATCTGCTACGGCGGCGTCCTGCTCAAGGGCGTCTTCAAGTACGACGACTCGCTCGACGCCTTCGGCGTCCACGGCGTCGGCGGCATGGCCGGCGCGATCCTCACCGGCGTGTTCGCCAAGGCGTACCTGACGCCCGACGGCGTCGGCGGCGGCCTGCTGTCGGGCGACACCGCGGTGTTCGTGACCCAGCTGATCGGGGTCGGCGCCGCGCTGGCCTACTCGGTGGTGGTGACGTTCGTGCTGGTCAAGGTGATCGACAAGGTCATCGGCCTGCGCGTCGACCCCGACACCGAGCTGGAGGGCCTCGACGGCGTCCTGCACGGCGAGACCGGCTACACCCTGGGCGTCGGCGCCACCCTGGAGTCGCCGACCCACGTCGCCTACGTCGAGGACGAGCACGACGAGCCCGACGGGGCGCTGGCCGGCAGCGCGGCGTAGCGCCTGGCGCCGGGGCGGGCCGCCGCGGCCCGCCCCGCCCCCGTCGGCGGGCCGGCGACGGCTCGCCGTCTTGTTTGCGGGTCGTCCGCCAAAACGGACGCGGCCGGGTATACTGGCCGCGGTTTGGACGTGGCGAACGACAAGCGACGCAGCGCCGGCAAGGCCGGTACCTCCGGCAAGGCCGGCCCCTCGGACAAGGCCCGCAAGGGCGGCGCGGCCGGCAAGCCCGGCAAGGCCGCGGCCACGGCGACCGCCGCCGGCCCCGACCCCGCGCAGGCGTCCAACGCGCCGGCCGCGACCGACGACGGCGCCGATCTCGCGCCGGTGGTCGGCGGCAACCTGCGCCGGCTGCGCACCCGGCGCGGCCTGTCGCTCGAGAAGCTGGCCCAGGGCAGCGGCGTGTCGCGCGCGATGCTCGGCCAGATCGAGCTGGGCCAGAGCGCGCCGACGATCACCGTGCTGCACAAGATCGCCCGCGCCCTCGACGTGCCGTACGCGGCGCTCCTGAGCTCGTCGGGCTCGTCGGGGCCGCAGCTGCTGCGCGCCACCGACGCCAAGATCCTCACCAACCACGACCGCTCGTTCAGCTCGCGCGCGCTGTTCCCGTTCGACAAGCCGCGCCGGGTCGAGTTCTACGAGCTGCGCCTGGCCGCCGGCGGCGTCGAGCAGGCCGACGCCCACGCCCCCGGCACCACCGAGAACCTGGTCGTCACCGGCGGCACGCTCGACATGGAGATCGCCGGCGAGGTCCACCGCCTCGGCGCCGGCGACTCGATCCTGTTCGAGGCCGACGTCCCGCACGCCTACCGCAACCCGGGCAAGGCCGAGACCGTGATGTACCTGGTGATGACGTACGCCCAGGAAGTCGGCTAGCTAGAGCGCATCTCACGACCTCGCTCACCCCGAGCGCTCGACCGACGGCCGTCGGAGATTTGCCGCAAGACGAACCGGGTCTGGTCGCCTGGTCGACATGGTTCGCTCACCTCGAGCGGAGCCCGAGCGGCGCAGCCGCGAGGGCGAAGTCGAGGCGTGGATCGGTGCGGTCTCGGCGGCGCACCGGTGCCCGCCCCCTCGACTCCGGGGTCGGTGCTGCGCACCTCCCCCTCCGCTCGGGGTGAGTGCTGTCAGGCCCAAACCCGCGGTCAACCGATCGCTGCGCCACGCAAGATCAGCGGCTTGGCCCAGCTGTTCGTTAGGAGCGGAGGGGGAGCGGCGGCGCCGCGACCCCGAGGTCGAGGGGGGCGGCTCCGCTCGGCGTGAGCGAAGCGTGCGCGATGCGCTCCAGGCGCGCCCGGCGCGGCGCCGCGACACGTCGAGCACGCGCGGCGCGACCTGCGCCACGCCGCCCCGGAGCGCGCCGGCCGCGCTCAGGCGCCGGCCAGGGTCGCCCGCAGCTCGTCGAGGTGCTTGCGGCCCAGGCTGCGGGCCTGGCGGTCCAGCACGGCGAAGACGTCCTCGGGCGACGACATCAACGTCACCAGGTTGTCCTCGGTGGGGTCGGACATCTCGACGATCACCAGGTGCGCGTCGCCGTCGGCCCAGTAGACGCCGAGCGCGCTCATGCCGCCGCGATCGGGCCCGAGCTGCATCGTCCTGGCGACGTCGAACGGCTCGCCGCCGGGCCCGGCGCTGGCCAGGCACGCGTCCAGGTCGTCGACGGCGTCCTGGGCCATCTCGAACGCACCCTCGAGCGTGCCGACGGGCCCGGTGCTCCGGATCAGGTGGAACGCGCCGAGCTCGAGCGAGTACATCGAGGTCGCGAGCGCGTCGGCGAGGTCGCGCACGCACGGCGGAGCGTCGCCGAGCTCCACGGTGATGTTGCGGGCGGTCTCGGGCTTGCGGGAATCCTGGCGGACCAGCGCGGTCAGGGCCTTGATCAGTTCGTCCACGGGCCTTGCCTCCTTGGCTCCGTCACATCATCGCAGATGCGGTGCCGGCCGGAGCCACCGCGCCCGCGCCGAAACGACGAACGCGACCGGGACAGCCGGTCGCGCTCGCGTTCCGCCCGGCAGGGGGGCGGCGGAATCGAGGACGGGCTCAGCCGGCGGCGCCGGCGGGCTCGAGCGCGGCGGCGTGGTGGGTCGCCGCGGTGGGCAGCTCCTCGGCGGCGGCGGCGTGGCCGGCCACCGAGTTGTCACCCGGGTAGCACTCCGAGCCGTGCTCGCTGAGGTCGAGGCCCTCGGTCTCCTCCTCGGCGCTG
This sequence comes from Kofleriaceae bacterium, assembly GCA_020633495.1. GTDB lineage: Bacteria > Myxococcota_A > Polyangia > Haliangiales > Haliangiaceae > WYBA01. The sequence goes on from JACKDR010000002.1 coordinate 40,302, forward strand.
ACCCGCAGGCCGATGGTGGCCTTGAGGACGCGGAACAGGATGTAGCAGAGGCCGAAGCTCCACACGAAGGCGGCGGTGACGCCGATGGCCTGGGTGCCGAGCTGGGCCCAGCTGAAGCCGTTGACGTTGAAGATGCCCGCCGACAGGGTGCCCCAGGCGCCACAGACGCCGTGGACGCTGACCGCGCCGACCGGATCGTCGACCTTGACCTTCTCGAAGAACGCGCAGGCGACGATGACCAGGCCGCCGGCGATGCCGCCGATCATGATGGCGGACAGCGGGGTCACGGTCGCGCACGGCGAGGTGATCGCGACCAGGCCGGCGAGGACGCCGTTGAGGGTCATGCCGATGTCGGGCTTCTTGGTGCGGACCCAGATGAAGAACATCGCGACCACCGCGCCGGCGCAGGCCGCCAGGTTGGTGTTGACCGCGATCAGCGCGAAGGCCTTGCCGGCGCCGCCGTAGAGGCTGTCGCCGCCGCCGGTGGCGCCGGTGGTCGAGCCGGCGTTGAAGCCGAACCAGCCCATCCACAGGATGAACACGCCCAGGGTCGCGAACGCCATGTTGTGGCCGCGCAGCGGCCGCGCCCGGCCCTGCTTGTCGTACTTGCCGAGGCGCGGGCCCAGGACCAGGGCGCCGGCCAGCGCGGCCCAGCCGCCGATCGAGTGGACCACCGTCGAGCCGGCGAAGTCGATGAAGCCGGGCAGGTGCCAGCTGGCCAGCAGGCTGCCCTCGCCGGCCTCGAGCCAGCCACCGCCGTGGTACAGGCCGCCCCACGCCCACGACCCGAAGACCGGGTAGATGAACGCCGAGATCACGAAGCTGTAGATGAGGTACGACGAGAACTTGGTGCGCTCGGCCATCGCGCCCGACACGATCGTCGCGGCGGTGGCGGCGAACACGGTCTGGAACAGCAGGAACGCGTAGTCCCAGGGCTGGTCCATGCCGGACAGGAAGAACCCGCTCTTGCCGAACAGGCCGTTCGACACCCCGAACATCAGCGCGAACCCGACCGCCCAGAAAGCGAGCGACCCGACGGCGAAGTCCATCAGGTTCTTCATCATGATGTTGACGGTGTTCTTGGCCCGGGTGAGGCCCGCCTCCACCAGCGCGAACCCGGCCTGCATCCAGAACACCAGGATGGCGGCCACGATGGTCCAGACGAAGTTGACCGGGAAGGCGCCGCCGACGTCGCTGGTGGGGTCACCGGCGTCGGCCACGGCCGCGACGTCCTCGGCCCTCACGGACTTGGGCAGGAGCATGAGCGCCACGAGCGCGAGCGCGAACACCGCAAGCGGGCGAAATGATCGGGTCCTCATGGGCTCGAACGGTAGCCCTCGGTTTGTTTCCTCCCGTTTTCGAGCCCGAGAAATGGGCGCGCACGCCCGCTGAAGGCGCATTCTGTGGGTGCGTCAGCGCCGGCGCGCGGTCACTTCTTCCGCGGCCGCGGCACGCTCGGGTCGAAGGCGCGCTTGCACTTCTTGCACTTGAGCGGCGGCTTGACGTCGCGGGCGCGGACCTGGCGGGCGCCGCAGTGCGGGCAGGTCACGGCCTTGAGCCCGCGCGCGACGCCGAAGCCGATCGGTCCAGCCATGGCTCAGCTTGCCCGATCACCGAAGCCGCGTCACGCCAGTCCGAGCAGCGGACAGAGCACGCGCAGGCCACCGACGATGACGACGAAGCCGACGACGTCGAAGACCACGCCGGCCTTGACCATCTGGCCGACCGTGACCCGGCCGGTCGAGTAGGCCATCGCGTTGGGGCCGGTGGAGATCGGCAGCATGAAGCCGAACGACGAGCCCAGGGTCGCGCCCAGGACCGCGGGGAACGGGGCGCCGTGGGCGGCGATCGCCAGGTCGGCGGCGATGGGCACCATCAGGGTCGCGGTCGCGGTGTTGCTGGTGGCCTCGGACAGCAGGATCGACACGCCGGTGACCAGCGCGGTCACGCTCCACGTCGACGACGCGCCGGTGGCGTCGACCAGGGCGCGGCCCCACTGCGCCGACAGCCCGGTCGTGCGGGCGAGATCGCCGAGCAGGACGCCGCCGGCGAACAGCATGATGACGCCCCAGTCGATGCGCACCGCCTCGGGCCAGGTCAGCGCCGGGCGCGGCGCGCCGCCGGCGCGGCCGCCGGGCAGGACGAACAGGCTGCAGCCGGCGAGCACCGCGACGACCTCCTCGCGCAGGTGCTCCTTGACCCAGTGGGTGGCGGCGGTGTCGGGCGCGAGCAGGGTGAGGAACGTCGGCAGCAGCCAGCCGATCATCGCCAGCGCGACGGCGATGACCACCGAGCGTTCGCCGGTCGACCACGGCCGGCGGCGCGCCGCCGGGGCCTCGGGCAGGCTGTCCTGGCGGACGCCGAGCAGCGCCCACAGCACCGCGATCATGCCGGCCAGCATGATCAGGCCGAGCGGCACGCCGACCGCCATCCAGTGCAGGAAGTCGAGGTCGAGGCCGCGGCGCCGCAGCTCGCCCAGGCCGATGAGGTTGGGCGGCGTGCCCACCGGCGTGCCGATGCCGCCGACCGAGGCGCCCCAGGCGACGCTGAGGATCAGCGCGGCGCCGAAGCGGCGGTCGCCGGAGGCGACGGCGATGGGGATGACGACCGGCAGGATGATCGCGGTCGACGCCGAGTTGGACATCAGCAGCGACAGCGCGAAGGCGCCGACCGCGACCGCGGCGAGCAGGCCGCGCCGGGTCCGCGCCACCGAGGTCATCGTGGCGGCGAGGCGCTCGCCCAGGCCGTGCGCCTTCATCGCCTCGGCGATGAAGAACGAGCCGACGAACAGGAACAGCAGCGGGTAGCCGAAGGCGCCGAACGCGACCTTGGCGGTGGCGACGCCGGTGAGGACGGTGCCGCACGCCACCACCAGCGACACCACCGCGGCGGGCAGGGCCTCGGTCATCCACCAGACCACCGCGAGCGCCATCAGCGCGGGCAGCTCGGCGGGCGCCTTGCCGCCGCGCGACGCCCAGTAGGCCAGGGCGGCGGCGATCGGGCCGGCGTAGAGGCCGATCCGGCGCATGCCGCGCTCGAAGCCCTCGCCGGGCAGCGGCTCGGGGCGCAGCGCCGGCGCGTCGGGCTCGGGCGGCTCGGGCGGCTCGGGCGGCTCGGGCGGCATCGCCGCGGACGATACACGACCTGATCCGGTACGATGCGCGCGTGCGTACGCCGCTGCTGATCCTGCTGCTCGGGGTCGCCGCCTGCCAGGGCGGCGACGGCAAGCCGGCCGCGACGGGGACCGGGACCGCGGCGACCACGCCGGCGGCCGGCGGTGGCGGCGGTGGCGCGGCGCCGCTGGATCCGTCGACGGCGAACCTGCCGCTGCAGGTGCGCGGCGCGGCCGAGCGGGTGCGCGAGGCGGTCGCCGGCCTGCGCGCCGGCACCGCCGATCCGGCGCGCGGCTGCGGCGTGGTCCAGGCGACCCGCGACAGCTCGTCGGTGGCCGGCTCGTCGCCCGAGCTCGACGCCGTGCTCGCCGAGGGCGAGACCCTGTGCGGCCGCGACGTCTGGCTGCGCGCCGCCGGCCAGCAGCTCGACCGCGCCGACGCCGGCGATCGCCGCGGCTGCACCGCGGGCCAGGCCGCCCTCGATCGCGTCGATCCCGCGCACCGCGCCGACGCCGAGACCGAGGCGGTGGCCGCGCGCCTGCGCGCCAGCTGCCCGACCCCGTAGCGGCCGGGAGGCGCCGCGGGCGCCGGCGCGGATCGCCGCCGCGCCGATCCACGCCCCCTCGACTCCGTCGTCGCGGCTTCGCCGCTCCGCCTCCGCTCGGGGGGAGCGGTCCGTCGCCGCGCTCGCTCACCCCGAGCGGAACGCGAGGTGCGAAGCACCGAGCGTGGAGTCGAGGGGGCGGGGCGCCGGTGCGACCCCCATCCGCCGCCGCCGCCGTAGCGACCGGCTCAGCCGCCGGTGGCCAGGGTCGCGACCGTGGCGCCGGCCGCGGCGTCGGCGTGGGCCCGCGCCAGCGGCAGCCAGCGCTGCGGCCGCTGGTAGGCGTCGAAGACCTCGAGCAGGAGGTACTCGACGACGTCGGGATCGCCGACCTTGCACGAGCAGGCGCGCAGGGCGCCGGGCACCTCGCGCGCCATGTACGTCGCCTTGTCCTCCTCGGTCGCGGCGACGCCGCCGAAGATCCGGATCAGGGGCGCGCACGAGCCGACCACGTCCTGCATGTGGCTGGCCACGCGCGTGGCGCGCAGCGACGGATCGGCGTGCTCGATGTCGTCGCGGACCTTCTTCGCGGCCGGCAGGTCGCGGAGCTCGGTCAGGTACGGCGACAGCGACGGCTCCGGCCCGACGCCGACGAGCCGCAGCTCGAAGGCCTCGGGCACGGCCGCGACGACGTCGTCGAGCGCGGCGAGCGTGGTCGCGGCGTCGGCGACCACGTAGAGCGTCGGCGTCGACGGCGCGTCGGGATCGACGCCCGCGCGCGCGGCCTCGGCGGCCAGCCGCTCGCGGAGCGCGTCGCGATCGGCGCCGAGCGACGTGCCGCGGATCGTGACGGTGCCGTCGCGGCCGACCTCGAGCGTGAGCTGCACCGGCCCCGCCGCCGCGCGGCTCAGCGGGCGCCCGTGCGGCAGCTCCGGCGGCGCCACGGCCACGCCGGGCCCGAACACCCGGACCTGGTCGGCCAGGCCGCGCAGCGCGGCGCCCAGCCGGTCGGCGCGCTCGGCGCACGACGGCCCGGCGCGGCGCGCCTCGTTCCCGCACCCGGTCGCGGCGGCGACGACCAGCACGACCCCGACCCACGTCGCCCGCGTCATGACGGGCCGCTACGCGGTGTGGCTGCGGATGAAGTCGACGGTCCGCTGCCACGCCAGCTTGGCGGCCTCGGGCGCGTAGACCTCGGGACGGGTGTCGTTGCAGAACGCGTGCTGGGCGTCGTAGACGTGCAGCTCCATCGACTTGCCCTGGCCCTGCAGCGTCTGCTGGATGTCGCGGGCGAGCTCGGGCTTGGCCCACTCGTCGATCTGCGCGAAGTGCGCCAGGATCGGCGCGTCGACCTTGGACCAGTCGGCCTGGGCCGGCACGCCGTAGAACGGCACCACCGCGGCGAGGCCCGGCACCGCGCACGCGGTCGCGAACGACAGCGCGCCGCCCAGGCAGAAGCCGGTGACCGCGACCTTGCCGTTGCAGCGCGGGTGCGCCCGCAGGTACGCGACCGCCGCGGCGATGTCGTCGAGCGTGTGGGGCCAGTCGAGCGCGCCCATCATGGCGCCGGCCTCGGCGGCGGTGGTCGCGACCTTGCCGTGGTAGAGGTCGGGCGCCAGGGTCACGAAGCCCTCGGCGGCCATCCGGGTGACCAGCGACCGCACGTGATCGTTGATGCCCCAGTACTCCTGGAGCAGGACGACGCCGGGCGCCTTGCCGTCGCCGGCGGGCGTGGCGAGCGCGCCCTCGACGGTGTGGTCGCTGCTCGACTTGAACGAGACTCTGTCGGTCATCGGATCCTCCCTGGTTTGGCGGCCCCGTTATACTGCGCGCCATGAGCGGCACCAAGGGCGCCCGAGGCCGACGTTTCGAGGGCGGGCTCGCGCCCGACGCGGCCGAGCTCAACGCCTCGGTCGGGTTCGACTGGCGGCTGCTGCCGCACGACGTCGAGGGCTCGATCGCGCACGCCCGCATGCTGGGGCGGCAGGGCATCATCCCGACCGACGACGTCGAGCAGATCGTCACCGGCCTGCGCGCGGTCCAGGGCCGGCTCGAGCGCGGCGAGGTCGACTGGGACACCGCGCTCGAGGACGTCCACATGAACGTCGAGGCGCGGCTGATCGACGACGTCGGCGACGCCGGCCGCCGCCTCCACACCGGGCGCAGCCGCAACGACCAGGTCGCGACCGATCTGCGCCTGTACGCGCGCGCCGCGGCGGCGCGGCTGGTCGCGGCGATCGATCGGTTGCGCGCCGCGCTGGTCGGCCAGGCCCGCCGCCACGTCGACACGCTGATGCCCGGCTACACCCACCTGCAGCGGGCCCAGCCGGTGCGGGCCGCCCACCACTTCCTCGCCTACGAGGCCATGCTGGGGCGCGATCGCGGCCGCCTGGTCGACGCCGCCCGCCGCGCCGGCGAGTCGCCGCTGGGCTCGGGCGCGCTGGCCGCGACCACGTTCCCGATCGATCGCGAGGGCGTCGCCGCCGACCTCGGCTTCGCCGGCGTCACCCACAACAGCCTCGACGCGGTCGGCGATCGCGACTTCGCGATCGAGCTGGTCGCGGCGTGCGCGCTGTGCCAGGTCCACCTGTCGCGGCTCGGCGAGGAGCTGGTGCTGTGGCTGTCGCAGGAGTTCCGCTTCGCGCGCCTGCCCGACGCCTACTGCTCGGGCTCGAGCCTGATGCCGCAGAAGAAGAACCCCGACCTCGCCGAGCTGGTGCGCGGCAAGACCGGCCGGGTCATGGGCGACTGGGTCACGCTGATGACCGTCGTCAAGGGCCTGCCGCTGGCCTACAACAAGGACCTGCAGGAGACCCAGGAGCCGCTGTACGACGCGGTCGAGACCCTGGAGGCCAGCCTCGGCGTGTGCGCCGGCATGGTCGACGCCCTCGAGCTCGACGTCGCGCGGCTGCGCGTCGCCGTCGGCGAGGGCCACCTGGTCGCCACCGAGCTCGCCGACTACCTGGTCGCGCGCGGCCTGCCGTTCCGCGACGCCCACGACGTCGCCGGCGCGCTGGTCCGGCGCGCCCTCGATCGCGGCGTCGAGCTGGCCGGGCTGTCGCTCGAGGAGCTGCGCGAGGTCCACCCGCTGTTCGACGACGACGTCTACGGCTGGCTCGATCCGGCGCGCGCGGTGGATCGCCGCGACGTCGTCGGCGGCCCGGCGCGCGGCCGCGTCGTCGCCGAGATCGCCCGGGTCGAGGCCGACCTCGCCGCCACCGCCGCCGCGTCGTCAGAGGCGCGCGATACCCAGGATGTCTAGATGAGCTCCACCCCGACGCCCTTCGAGTACCGGCCGGTCGACGGCCACGACGAGCTGTGCTGCGAGGCCGTGCCGCTGGCGCGCATCGCCGCCGAGGTCGGCACGCCGGTGTACGTCTACAGCCGGAGCGAGCTCGAGCGCGCGTACCGCGCCTTCGACGCCGCGCTGGCCGGCACCGATCACCTGATCGCGTTCTCGGTGAAGGCCAACTCGTCGCTCGGCATCCTGTCGGTGCTGGCGCGGCTCGGCGCCGGCGCCGACATCGTCTCGGGCGGCGAGCTGACCCGCTGGCTGCGCGCCGGCGGCGCCGCCGACAAGGTCGTGTTCTCCGGCGTCGGCAAGACCGAGGCCGAGATGCGCGCCGCGCTCGAGGCCGGCATCCTGGCGTTCAACGTCGAGTCCGAGGAGGAGCTGGTCGTCCTCGACCGGGTGGCGCGCGGCCTCGGCGTGCGCGCGCCGGTGTCGCTGCGGGTCAACCCCGACGTCGACGCCCAGACCCACCCGTACATCTCGACCGGGCTCAAGCAGAACAAGTTCGGCATCGCCGCCACCGCGGCGCGCGACGCCTTCCACCGCGCCGCCGATCTGCCCGGCCTCGACGTCATGGGCGTCGACTGCCACATCGGCTCGCAGCTGACCAAGACCGCGCCGTTCACCGACGCGATCGCGCGGCTCACCGAGCTGGTGCTCGAGCTCGACCGCGGCGGCATCCGCCTGCGCGAGCTCGACGTCGGCGGCGGCCTCGGCATCGACTACGGCAAGGACGGCGACGCGCCGCCGCCGTCGCCCGGCGAGTACGGCGCGGCGGTCCGCGCCGCGCTGGCCCCGGTGATGTCGCTGGGCGTCCGGCTGGTGTGCGAGCCCGGCCGCGTCATCGTCGGCAACGCCGGCGCGCTCGTGACCCGCGTGCTGTACCGCAAGCGCAACGACGTCAAGCACTTCACGATCGTCGACGCCGCGTTCAACGACCTGATGCGGCCCAGCCTGTACGGCGCGTACCACCCGATGCGACCGGTGCGGCGCACCGACCGCGCGGCGCAGGTCACCGACGTCGTCGGGCCGATCTGCGAGACCGGCGACTTCCTGGCCCGCGACCGCGACCTGCCGGCGCTCGAGCCCGGCGACCTGCTCGCGATCGGCGCCGCCGGCGCGTACGGGTTCTCGATGGCGTCGAACTACAACACCCGGCCGCGGGCCGCCGAGGTCCTGGTCAGCGGCGACGGCTACCAGGTCATCCGCGACCGCGAGACCGTCGACCAGCTGCTGGCCAACGAGCGCGTCGCCGAGTAGCGCGCGGCGCGCCGGCTACTGCGGCAGGCAGGCGTAGACCGGCGCGCACGCCGCCGCCTGCAGGTCGCAGGGATCCGCGGCCAGCGCGTCGATGCAGGCCTCGCCCTGCGCGACGGTCGCGGCGCAGTCCGACGGGAAGGTCCCGAAGCTGCTGACGCAGTCGGCGACGGACTGGACGTAGATGGTGACGTCGCCGCACACGTGCATGGCGCCGGCGCCGCCCTGGGCGTCGATCCCCCACTCGCAGAAGTCGGTGGCCTCGCTGGTCGACATCTCGGCGAGCTTGGTGTCGCCCGGCACGCCCGAGGCGGTGTCGCTGCCGCACGCGCCGAGGGCCAGGCCCGCGCAGATCGTCGCGAAGATCAGGTGACGCATCGTGATCACTCCTTGCCAGACGGCGGCCGGAGCATCGTCACGCGGCGGCCCGCCGTCAAGCGCGGGCGACCTGGACGCGCGCGTCGTTGTAGGTCGCCTGGCCGCCGAGGTCGGCGACGGCGTCGGGGATCAGCGCGTTGGCGGTGTGGCCGTTGCGGGTGTGGTGCCGCCACAGCCCCTTGGGCAGGACGACCACGCCGGGGCGCACGTCGGCGCTGACCGCGGCGGCGCACCGGACCTCGCCGAGCGCGTTCCAGACCCGGACCTCGTCGCCGTCGACGATGCCGCGCGCCGCCGCGTCCTCGGCCGACAGCTCGATCGCGACCTCCTTGCGGCGCAGCTGGCCGAAGGTCGACGAGATCTGGGTCGCCAGCGCCGGCGAGATCAGCGCCAGCGGATAGGCGTCGGTCCCGGGGTCACCGCGGTAGGCGTACAGGCCGCCGGGCGCCTCGGCGTCGAGCGCCGCCGGCACCAGGTGGATCTTGCCGTCGGTCGTGGTGGGCATCACGTCGCGGAACGGCACCGGCCGCGGCTCGCCGGGGAGCGCGGCGACGCCGTCGGCGTCGAGCCGCGCGCGCAGCACCGCGCCCTCGGGCGCCGACGCGAAGATCGCGGCGGTCAGCTCGTCGTCGGTCATGGGGTCACCCGGCCGGGTCAGCTCCATGCGCCGCAGGAGCTCGCCGAACAGGCGCGTGTTGCTCCACGCCTGCCCCGGCGGGGTCGCCACCGCCGGGCTGTCGTACAGGCGCATCGCGCCGTAGCCGCGGCGGAGGTCGCGGTGCTCGAGGAACGCGGTGGCCGGCAGGACGACGTCGGCGCAGCGCGCGGTGTCGGTCATGACCTGGTCGTGGACGACGACGAAGACGTCGTCGCGGCACAGCCCGGCGCGCACCGCGAGCTGATCGGGCGCGGTCGCCGCCGGGTTGCAGTTGTAGACCACCAGCGCCTCGAGGCGTGGCGCGTCGAGCTCGCGCAGCGCGCGGCCGATGCGGCTCATGTTGATCGTCCGGGTCGGCGCCGGCGGCGCGACGATCGCGGCCTCGGGATCGACGGCCCAGCGGGCGTCGCCGTTGGACATCGTGTAGCCGCCGCCGCGGACGCCCAGCTTGCCGGCCACCGCGGGCAGGGCCAGCACCGCCGCGGCGGCGCCGCCGCCGTTGCGGTTGCGCTCGAGGCCCCAGCCGACGCGGATCACCGCCGGCGACGCCGCGGCGTAGAGGGTGACGAACGCGTCGAGATCGGCGGCGGCGAGGCCGGCCTCGGCGGCGGCGGCCTCGATCGTCCAGCGCGCGGCGCGCCGGCGCAGCTCGTCGACCTCGACCGCGTGGGCGGCGAGGAACGCGTCGTCGGCGAGGCCGCGGCTGAACAGCGCGTGGATCACCGCCAGCGCGACCGGCAGGTCGGCGCCGGGGCGGACCGCGAGGTGCAGGTCGGCGCGGCGCGCCAGCGGGGTCCGCCGCGGATCGACGACGACGAGCCTGGCCCCGGCGGCGCGCGCCCGCTCGATCACCGGCACCAGGTGGATGCCGGTGGCCGACGGGTTGACGCCCCACAGGACGATCAGCCGGGCGTCGACGTAGTCCTCGAGCGCGACGCCGGGCATGACGCCGTAGAGGCCGCGCGTCGCGGCGGTGGTCGCGGCGGCGCAGAACGTCCGGTCGAGGTTCGAGGCGCCGAGCCGGCGGAAGAACCGCGACGCCAGCGCGCCCTCGGTGAGCCAGCCGTTCGAGCCGCCGTAGTGGTACGGCAGCACGGCCTCGCCGCCGGCGCGCCCGACGATCTCGCGCAGGCGACCGACGACGAGATCGAGGGCCTCGTCCCAGGTCGCGGCCCGGAATCCACCCGTGCCCTTGGCGCCGGCGCGGATCAGCGGCGTCTGGACGCGATCCGGCCCGTACAGGTGCGCGGCGATCTTGCGGACCTTGCCGCAGATGAAGCCGTCGGTGAGCGGCGAGCGGTGGCCGCCGTCGACCTCGACGACGCGGCCGTCCTCGGTGCGGACCTCGAGGCTGCACAGGTCGGGACAGTCGAGCGGACAGGCGCTGGACGAGAGCTGGGCGACCATGGCGGCAAGATACCCTCGCGCCGCGACGCCGCCCACTGTGCCGGTGGCGCGACCGTCGATCTGTCGGGGCGCGGCCGCCGCGCCCGGCTACAGCTCGCCGGCCAGGCCGAAGACCATGCCGCGGCCCTCGGCCGGCTTGCCGATCACCGGCGCGAACCGGCCCAGCTTGGGGACGTCCATGTTGCGCGTGAAGTAGGCGCCCAGGATCAGCCCGCCGGTCATGCCGGCGAGCGCGAAGTGCGCGGTGCGCTCGCTGCTGCTGTCGCTGTTGATGGCGTCGTCGATCGCGGCCTGGACTGACACCGAGATGCCCATGCCGGCGAGGCCGGCGAGATCGATCAGCGCGACGTGGCCGCGCGACACCTCGGCGCTGCGCCCGATCAGCGCGCCCGAGACGACGCCGAGGTTGAGGCCGCCGAGCACCAGCGCCTGGCTGACCCGGTGCTTGCTCTCGAACACCACCGAGAACAGGAAGCCACCGACCGTGCCCCACAGCGCGCCGCTGTTGAGCAGCGCCGCATCGCCGGCGTCGTAGCGCCAGCGGCTCGCGGTCAGCGCGCCGAAGGTGGCGCCGACCGCCAGGCCTCCCACCGACAGCGGGCCGATCGTGTTCTCGGTGTTGGTCGAGCCCTCCTCGAAGAACAGGCTGGTGACGAGGCCGGCCTCGCCGGCGCCGATCAGCCCGGTGGTGATGATGTACGAGCTGGTGCCGACCTCGATGTCCTCGGGGATGCCGTAGTAGCCGCCGACCAGGCCGACGCCGAGGCCGCCGACGAAGCCGAGGCCGCCGCGGGCGGTGGTGTTCTGGTCGAGGCCACCGAACGCGACGCTGCCGAGGATGCCGCCGGCGATGCCCGACGCGACCAGCAGCTGGGTCCGGCCCGACGCCGGCCGCGGCGGCAGCTTGATCGCGAGGTCGACCTCGCGGTCGGCCACGATCTCGAGCGAGCGGGTCTCGGGCAGGCGCCCGGGCGCCTCGATCGTGAGCTGGTAGTCGCCGCGCGGCAGGTCGTCGTCGTAGCGGCCGATGCCGACCAGCTTCTGGTCGACGAAGATGCGGGCGTCGCCCGGCACGGTGGTCACGCGCAGGTGGCCGTGACGCGGCGCCAGCGGGAAGTAGAAGCTGTACGGCTTGCCGATCGCGACGTCGATCTGGCGCTCGAGCGGCTCGTAGCCGGCCATCTCGACGGTCATCGTGTAGCTGCCGGCGGTGACCTCGAAGGAGCCGGCGTCGGAGCGCCCGGCGTTGCGCCGGACCCCGAGGGCGTCGGTCAGCCACACCGTCGCGCCCGGCGGGCTGGTCGCGACCTGCAGGCGCGCCGCCAGGCCACGCAGCACCTGGGCGCGCGCCGACACCGAGCGCCGCTTCTCGGCGGCGCCGGGGACGTCGTCGGGGACCTCGAGGACGTAGCGCTCGAGGTAGGCGACCGCGTGCTCGAACTCGAGCAGGCGCTCGTAGGTCTGGCCGATGTCCTTGAGCACCGAGTAGATCGGCACCAGGCAGTAGCTGGTCACGAACTCGCGGATCGCGCCGTCGTAGTCGCCGCGCTCGTTGTAGAGGACCTCGGCGCGGGCGTAGTGCTCGCCGGCGATCTGGATCAGCTGGTCGTGCGACACCGCGGGCGGCACCGGGCAGTCGTCGATCTCGAGCGTGAGGATGCGCTTGCCGACGAAGCCGGTGTCGCGGCCGCCCGCCGCGTCGGGCGTGTCGTCGGGCGCCGACGCGGCGTCATCGGGCGACGGCGCGTCGTTGGGCGGCGGCGCGGCGGCGTCGGGTGCCGGCGCGGCGGCGTCGGGCGACGGCGCGGGCAGCGACGGCGCGTCCCTGGGCGGCGGCGCGGCCGCCGGCTGGGCCAGCGCCGGAGGCATCGCGACCGCGGTCGCGACCACGACCGCGACGATCGCGGCGACGCCCCGGGTCATGGTGACTGCTTGCGGGTGTACGGGTTGCCTTCGAGATCGCCGCCGCCACCGGTGCCGCCGCTCGACTTGGTGCCGGTGCCGGTGCCGCTGCCGCTGCCGGTGCCCGTCCCGGTCCCGCTGCCGGCGCCGCCGGCGCCGCGCTTGATGACCTTCTTGACCGCGCCGGCCTTGGTCTTGGTCAGCTTGACCTTCACCGGGTTGTCCTGGGTGTCGTGCTTGCGATCGACCAGCGGCCGGATCGTGACACGGCCGTCGTCGTACTTGTCGAGCACCGCGATCAGCTCGATCTTCTCGCTGTCGAGCTGGGCGTCGTAGGCGAGCGGCGCCCGGCCCAGCTCGCGATCGCCCTCGTACAGCATCGCGCCGGTGGGCTCGGTGTCGATCCAGATCGTCGTGACCTCGACCTTGGGCTGCGGCGGCACCGGCGGGGCGTCGATCGGCGGCGCCGCGTCGATGACGATCGCGGCGACGCCGGCGTCGACGGCGACCGCGGCGCGGGGCTTGCCACCGCCGCCCATCGTGAACGACACCGTCACCGCGACCGCGGCGATCACCACCGAGACCCCGGCGATCCACGCCAGCACGCGCAGGCCGCGGCCGCGGCGGGTCCGGCGCGGCGCGACGATGCGCGGCCGCTGGGTCGAGCGCATCGGATCGTCGAGCAGCGCGGTGACGTCGGCGAGCAGCTCGTCGGTCGACTGGTAGCGGCGCTCGCGATCCTTCTCGAGCGCGCGCAGCACGACCGCCTCGAACTCCTCGGACAACTCGGGGCGGACCTGGCGCGGCGGCACCGGATCGTCGTTGAGGACCTGCGAGATGACGCTGAGGTAGTTGGTGCCGCTGAACGGGACCTGGCCGGTAGCCAGCTCGTACATGATCACGCCGAGGGCGTAGACGTCGATGCGGTGATCGAGCGCGTCGTCGCCGCGCGCCTGCTCCGGCGACATGTACAGCGGCGTGCCCAGGACCATGCCGGTCTGGGTCAGGCGCGGCGACGCGTCCTCGCCCTCGCCGGTCGAGCGCAGGTTCTTGGAGATGCCGAAGTCGACGACCTTGGCGAAGTCCTTGTCCTTGCGCTGCAGCAGGAACACGTTCTCGGGCTTGATGTCGCGGTGGACGATGCCCTTGGCGTGCGCCGCGCTCAGCGCCGACGCGATCTGCGCGGTGATCTCCAGGATCCGCCGCTCCGGCAGCGAGCCCTCGCGCGCCAGGCACTCGGCCAGCGACTCGCCCTCGAGGAACTCCATCACCACGAACGTCCGGCCGTCGGACGTCTGGCCGAAGTCGGTGATGTCGATGATGTGCTCGTGGCCGATCGACGACGCCAGCCGCGCCTCTTGCTCGAGGCGGGCGACCACCTGATCCTTCTTGATGTACTTGTCGAGCAGGACCTTGACCGCGACCCGCTTGCCGATCAGCGTGTGGGTGGCCTCGTAGACCGCGCCCATGCCGCCCTGGCCGATCTTCTTGGTGATCTGGTAGCGGCCGAGCAGCGTCGTGTTGAGGAGGTAGTCCTCGTCACCGTCGCCGGCGGTGGTGCGGACGTCGGGATCGGTGTGCACCGGATCACCGGGCTCGGAGTCGTGGCTGACCGCCATCGCCATCGCGGTGTCGGCGGCGCCCATGACGTGCGAGTCCGACGCGCCCTCGCCGGTGCGGACCACCAGCTTGCCGGGCGTCGGCGCGGCCGCGCGCGGGACCGCGGGGTTGGACCCCGAGGGCTGGGCACGGCCATCGTCTCCGGTTCCACCGTCGCTCATCGAGGGTCTCGGGAGATGGTAGGCCCCCCCCCTACCCCTGTCAAACCTCGGTCTCCCGACGAGGAGGTGGCCTCGTGCGGTGAACGTACATCCGCCCACCGAAGGGTGCTTGACCGTGCTCGGGTCGCGGCCTATGACGTGGCCCCGATGGCACCGCAGGCACAGGACGTCGTCGTCACGCCCGGGCTGGTCATCCCGGCCTCGGAGCTGAGCTGGGCGTTCGCGCGCTCGGGCGGGCCCGGCGGCCAGAACGTCAACAAGGTCGAGAGCAAGGTCGAGCTGCGGTGGACCCCGGGCGAGAGCAAGGCGGTGGCCGGCCTCGACGAGGGCACCCGGACCTGGCTGCTGGCGCGCATCGCGGCGCGGCTCACCGCCGGCGGCGAGCTGATCGTGATCTCGACCCTCACGCGCGATCAGATCCGCAACCGCGCCGACGCCGCCGACAAGCTGGCCGCGCTGCTGCGCACCGCGCTGGCGCGGCCCAAGAAGCGGCGACCGACCCGACCCAGCCGCGCGTCCAAGGAGCGCCGCATCACCGCCAAGAAGCACCGCGGCGCGATCAAGAAGCACCGCGGCAGCGCCCACGAGTAGCGGCCGCCGCGGCCGCGCCGGCGCCCGGCTCAGGGCGTGTGAGGATCTCATCCTCACGCGCTCTGCCGATCGGCTTGCTCGCCCGAAGACGGGCTCGCCGCGCCTGCACCGAGACCGCCTCGCGCAGACGCTCGGCTCAGCCGCGCCCGTGCGCGAGATCCGCGGCGATCTCGGCGTCGGTGATCCACGGCGCCGCGACGGGCGCCGCCGGGCGCGCGTCGTCGAGGTCGCCGGCCAGCGCGGCCTCGAGGTGGCGCGCCGCCGCGGTCCACAGCCCGGCGGCGCGAGGCCGGAAGAAGCCGAAGTGGCCGATGGCGTCGAGGTGCAGCTGGTACGGCGCGATCCGACGGTGCTCGAGCGGCGCGCCGACGAGCCGCGCGAGCAGCGCGTCGACCGCGGCCGGCGGCGCGAAGTCGTCGTCGGTGAAGCTGTAGAACAGCGTCGGGCGATCCCAGCGCGCGAACCGCGCCGCGGCGTCGGGGTGGCTGCCGATCAGGTAGCCGGGCTGGGTGCACCAGCGCGCCCACTCGCGCGCGACCCCGGCCGGCAGGTCGACGCCGAGGCCGGCGCGCCCCGGCAGGTAACCGGTGGCCGCGGTCAAGATCGGCACCGCGCCGTACCACAAGAGCGCGTGGCGCACCGCCTGGGCGCGCGGCCAGTGCCGGTACCAGCCGAGCTGCGCGCCGACCAGCACCGCGCCGCGCGCGTCGCGGACGTCGTCGAGCAGGCCGATCAGCTGGCCGCCGAAGCTGTGCCCGACGACCACGACGTCGTCGCCGAGCTCGCGGGCCCAGGCGTGCGCGGCGGCGGCGTCGAGGCGCGCCCACTGGGTCATCGTGGCGTCGAAGCCGCGCAGGCTGGGCGGCCGCGACGCGCCGACCCCGCGGTAGTCGTAGGCGAGGACGCGCAGGCCGCGCGCGCCGAGGTACTCGGCGAAGGCCTGGTAGTAGCCGTGGGGCACCGCGGTGGCGCCGTGGATCACGACGGTGCCGCGCGGGCGACGGGGCTCGACCACCGTGGCACCGAGGACGGTGCCGTCGGCGGCGACGAGCTGCAGGGACCGGGTCGGGGGACGTAGCTGGGTGACCATGGGAGCTCCTCTGGATCCACCGTGCCGCCACCTCGGCCGGCGGGGTCGCGGCGTTTTCGCAGCCCGGGCGTGCGCGCGCGCAGCGCCACCGCCGCGGTCGCCGCGTACTCTCGGACGATGCTGGAATGGGACGACCTGCGGGTCCTGCTCGCGATCCACCGCACCGGCAGCTTCGCCGGCGCCGCCGCCGGCCTCGGCCTCAACCCGACGACGGTGGGCCGTCGGCTGGCCGCGCTCGAGGAGCGCGCCGAGACCCGGCTGTTCGACCGCACCCCCGACGGCTTCGTCCTGAGCCCGGCCGGGCGCGACATCCTCCCGCGCGCCGAGCGCATCGAGGCCGAGGTCCAGGGCGTCGAGCGCGAGCTCGCCGGCGCCGATCAACGGCTGGCCGGCCCGGTGCGGATCACGGTCACCGAGATGCTGGTGACCCGCTTCGTCGCGCCGCACCTGGCGCGGTTCGCCCGCGCCTACCCCGACATCACGCTCGAGGTGTCGTGCACCAACGCGGTGATCAACCTGGCGCGACGCGACGCCGACGTCGCGCTGCGGCTGGCCCGGCCCCGCGAGCCCGACGTGATCAGCAAGGAGCTGGCCGAGATCGCGCTGGGGCTGTACGCCAGCCGCGGCTACCTCGAGGGCCACGGCCACCCCGACGATCCGGAGCGCGGCCTTGCCGGCCACACCGTCGTCGGCTTCGCGTCGGCGCGGCCGTTCCGGGTCGAGAACGAGTGGTTCGACGCCCGCACCGTCGACGCGCGGGTCGCGATGCGGTCCGACAGCGTCAGCTCGATCTACGCCGCGACCGCCGCCGGGCTCGGCATCGGCCTGCTGCCGCGCGCGGTCGCCGATCACGATCCGGCGCTGGTCCACCTGCCGACCGAGACCGCGCCGCGGCCGCGGGTGATCTGGCAGACGATCCACAAGGACCTGCGCACCAGCGCCCGGGTCCGCGCCGTCACCGACTTCCTCGCCGAGATCCTGGCGCCGGCGTAGCCGCGCGCCGTCGCGCGTCGGGGCCGCGGTGGTGCCACCGAGGTTGGCACGTCGTGACCGCCGCCGCGGATCGGCGATCACGGATCCCGCGTGGCGTGGCCACGAGTACGATCATGCTCGTGGACGCACGGTGGTGGCTCCCGCGGTGGCGCCTGGCGGCGACGACGACGCTCGCGGTCGGGGTCCTGGGCGCGGCCTGCGGCGACGACGCTCCCGGGCTGGCCCCGCCGGGGCCGGCGCCGTCGTGCGCGGGCCTCGAGGCCGGCGCCTGGGATCCCGCGTTCGCGCTGCCCGGGCTGACCGGCGCGGGCTCGCAGGTCGACACCCTGGCGCGTGGCGGCGACGGCGCGCTCTACGCCGGCGGCGTCTTCGCCGACGCCGCCGGGCGCGCGGTCCGCAACGTCGCGATGCACGACGGCGCCGACTGGGCGCCGCTCGGCGACGGCCTGCCCGGCGAGGTCACCCGGCTGGTCGTCGACGGCGACGGCGTGCTGTGGGCCGCCGGCCACCCGCTCGTCGACGACGGCACCGCGCCGTACCTGGCGCGCTGGGACGGCGCGACCTGGACCGTGGTCGCCGAGGTCGCGGGCGCGTCCGCCGGCATCGACGCGCTCGCGGTCGTCCCCGGCGGCCTGCTCGCCGGCGGCGCCTTCGACGGCATCGGCGGCGTCGCGGCGCACGGCCTGGCGCGCTTCGACGGCGCGACCTGGAGCGCGGCCGGCGACCTCGGCGGCGACGGCGCGGTCTTCGTCGGCGCGATCGCGGTCACCGGCGACGGCTACTGCGTCGGCGGCAACTTCGACGCCATCGCCGGCGTCGCGGCGGGCGGCGCCGCGTGCTGGGACGGCGTGGCGTGGACCGCGCTCGGTGACCAGCTCCCCGGGACCCTGCGCGCCCTCGCGCAGGGCCCCGACGGCACCTGGTACGCGGGCGGATCGCTGTTCTTCGACGACGGCAGCAACGACGTGCCGCAGATGATCGCCTACCTCGACGGCGACGGCGCCTGGCAGCCGCTCGGCGGCGGGCTGCGCGGCTGGTTCGAGTGCCCCGGCGAGGTCGACGCGATCCACGTCGACGGCGACGACGTCGTGGTCGCCGGCACGTTCACGGCCGCGCCGCCGGATCTCCAGCTCACCGGCCTGGCCCGCTGGCGCGCCAGCGACGGCTGGCACGCGGTGGCGTCGACCCGCGGCGTCCACCAGGAGCCGACGTTCTGCGGCGCCGGCGTCCGCGCCCTGCTCGCCGCCGACGACGACCTGATCGTCGGCGGCCGGTTCGCCAGCGCCGGCGACGTCGCCGCCGCGAACGTCGCGCGGATCGCGGCCGACGAGGCGGTCACGCCGCTGCCGTCACCCCGTCCCACCCGCGGCGTCACCGGCGCCGACGGTCCCCTCGTCGGCGCCATCGGCGCCGGCGCGGATGGGTTGGTCGCGACCGGGCCCCTCGCGATCGCCGGGCTCGGCGGCGACGTGCCCGCCGCCCGCCTCGACGCCGACGGCTGGCACGCGCTCGCGATCGATCCCGCGATCGTGCTGCGCGAGGTGATCGACGTCGCGATCCGCCCCGACGGCACCTACGCGATCGCGACCCAGCGCGGCCTGTGGGTCGGCCCCCTCGACGCGCTGCAGCCGGTGCCCGGCACCGACCTCGTCACCGGCGTGCTCGCCACCGCGGGCGCGGACCTGATCGTCGCGACCAACCGCCGCGACGTCGACCGCGGCGAGGTCCTGCGCTGGGACGGCGCCACGCTGACCTCGCTCGGCGCCTTCGATGACACCGTCGCCGAGCTGGCGTGGGACGGCGACGCCGTGCTGGTGGCCGGCGACTTCCACGACGTCGACGGGGTCGCCGTCGACGGCTTCGCGCGCTACCGCGACGGCGCGTGGTCGGACCCCGGCTTCGGCGCGCCGTTCGCCCGGCCGACGGCGCTGTTCCGCGTCGCCACCTGCGACCGCGGCGTCGTGGTCGGCACCCTGGGCGACGCCGCCGGCGTGCCGGTGCCGCTGCGGTTCCACGACGCATCCGGATGGCACGACCTCGACGGCGGCCGCGTCCACGCCGCCGTCGACCTCGCGATCACGGACGGCGCGCTGTACGTCGACGAACGGGCGCCGGGGCGATCCGCGATCGCCGCCTGGCGCTTCGGCCCCTGACGCACGAAAGCGCCGGCGCTCCCGCGCCGGCGCTCCCGGTCATCGGCGATGACCGATGAGGTGCTACGCCCGGCGACGCCGCCGCGGCGCGGCCTTGTCGGCCTCGTCGTAGACCTTGAGCTCGCTCTCGGCGGTGGTCTCCACGGCCTCGAGGTAGAGCGACAGGATCCCGACGTGATCGCCGCGCAGCGACTCGTAGTACTTCTGGCGATCGATGGAGTGGATCACGGCCAGCGGGTAGCCGGCCTCCTCCAGCAGCATGTTGCAGATGATCCGCGCGGTCCGGCCGGTCTCCTTGGCCCACGGGAAGATCTGCATCAGCTTGAAGTGGAGGTGAGCCACCTTCTCGAACACGTGCATCTGCTTGGTGCCCGGCTCGTCGATCCACTCGCCCAGCTTGCGCATCTGGGCCTGGATCTTCTCGGGCGGCGCGATGTCGTGGTAGTAGAGCCGGTGTAGCGGGTTCTCCTTGCGGAACGGCAGGCCCTTGGCCTTCTCGTCCGGGCACAGGATCCCGTAGATGTCGCGGATCGTGTCGAGCTTGAGCGGCTTCTTCTTGTTGCCGGCCAGCTCGGACGCGGTGTTGCACGCGTCGTTGAAGCGCTTGATCTCCTCGTAGGACGGGATCAGCGACGGGTCGCTGATGATCCCCGGATCGATCGCCGCCTTGATCTCGCTGTAGCTCAAGACTTCGCCCTCGAGAGCGGCGTCGTGATGGATCAGCGAGATGCGAAGTCTCAGCGCGAACTCGTTCCGCAGGGACGCAGCGATCCCCGTCGAACGCGCGCGCCACGTCTGGACGACTCGCTCGACTTCGGCGTAGCGAGCATCGATGTCTTCAGTTTCCTTGTACCTAAGCACGCGTTCTTCCTATGGTTTGTCCCTCAGAGAACAGCCCGCGAATACTAGCCAGTCCGATGTCACTCGTCAAGGAACCGATGCGGACGCACATGAACATCGGAACAGGCCCATGTGGTCGTAACCATTCAAAATCCATCCAAGGCGCCCGATCCGTGGCCGGAAAGTTGCCACCCCGATCGGCACCTTTCTAATAGGTGGAGCTCGGGACGGTTGTGACTCGGTTCGTCCACAGATCTGTACTCGTTGCGGAGGTCCTGGCCCACCTCGAACCGCACGCCGGAGGTCTGTACTGCGACTGCACCCTCGGCGGCGGCGGACATTCCCGTGAGATCCTGGCCAGTTCGGCCCCCGATGGCCGGCTGATCGGAATCGATCGGGACCCCGGCGCCCTGGCCGCGGCCCGCGCCGAGCTCGAGCCCTTCGGCGACCGGCTGGTCACCGTGCACGGGCGCTTCGGCGACGTCGACCGGATCCTCGCTGACCTGCAGGTCAGCCACGTCGACGGCTTCCTGCTCGACCTCGGCGTGTCGTCGCCCCAGCTCGACCACGCCGATCGCGGCTTCTCGTTCGCCAAGGCCGGCCCGCTCGACATGCGCATGGACCCGACCAGCGGTCGGACCGCGCTCGAGCTGCTGCGCGACGTCGACCTCGACCAGCTCACCACGATCCTGCGCGACTACGGCGAGGAGCGCCACGCCCGCAAGATCGCGCGGCTGATCAAGGAGGCGGTCCGCGCCGACCGCCTCGCCACCACGCTGGATCTCGCGGCCGTGGTCGCGGGCGGCATCCCGATGGCCGAGCAGCGCAAGTCCAAGATCCACCCCGCGACCCGCACCTTCCAGGCCCTGCGCATCGCGGTCAACGGCGAGCTCGACGAGCTCGAACGCTTCCTCGCGGTGTTCCCGGCGCTGCTGGCGCCCGGCGGCCGCTGCGTCGTGATCAGCTTCCACTCGCTCGAGGATCGCCTGGTCAAGCAGCGCTTCCGCGACCTGGCGTGGACCTCGTCGCTGCCGCCGAAGCTGGCGGTCCAGGCCGGCGAGCGGGTCGAGGCGGTGTGCACGCCGGTGACCCGCAAGGCCGTGTTCGCCGCCGACGCCGAGCGCGACGACAACCCGCGCGCCCGCTCCGCCCGCCTGCGCGCCTGCCAGCGCACCTCCGCTCCCGTGCTGCCCTCGCGCACCGCGTCCCACCCATCATGAACGACCACGGCAACCGCCGCGCCCTGTCGCGCACCTACCACCTGCTCCGCTCGGCGTGGGCGCCGACGCCCGGGGTCGGCAACGTCATCATCACGATGGTCGTGCTGGCCGTGCTCGCGACCTCGCTCGCGGTGACCCAGGTGTCGCGCCGCCACGACGTGCTGCGCCTCGGCTACGACCTGTCCCGCGCCACCGACCGGCTGCACAAGCTGCGCGAGCGCAACCGCGCGCTCGAGGTCGAGCTGGCGACGCTGACCCACCCCGAGCGGCTGCGCAGCCTGGCGACCCGCCTCGGCATGGTGCCGACCCCCGCCGACGAGATCCGCGTGGTGCCGCCGGCGCCGCCCGCGACCGAGGAGCCCGATCATGGCCACGAGTGACGGCGCGACGCGCGGCATGCAGGGGCTGCCGCGGGCGGTCAAGTGGCGGGCGTGGATCGCCACCGCGCTGGTGACGCTGCTGCTCGCCGGCGTCGGCTACCGGGCCTGGGGCCTGCAGGTCGAGGACGCCGAGACCTTCCGCGAGCGCGCGCTGCGCCAGCACGTCCACACCGTCGAGATCCCGGCGCCGCGCGGCGCGATCCTCGACGCCCGCGGCCGGCCGCTCGCGGTCACCGCCGACGCCGAGTCGATCTACGTCAACCCCGGCGCGGTCGTCGACGTCGTCACCACCGCCGATCGCCTGGCGTCGCTGCTCGACCTCGACCCCGCCGCCATGGAGGCGCGGCTGTCGTCGCGCCGCCACTTCGCGTGGATCGCGCGCCACGTCACGCCGGCGCAGGCCGCCGCGATCCGCGCCGCCAAGCTGCCCGGCGTCGAGATCACGACCGAGCCGCGGCGCTGGTACCCGGGCCGGACCTCGGGCGGGCCGCTGCTCGGCTTCGCCGGCATCGACGGCGACGGCCTCGACGGCCTCGAGCTGCGCTTCGACAAGCTGCTGCGCGGCCAGCGCGCCCGCTTCGACGCCCTGCGCGACGCCCGCGGCAAGACCGCGCTCGCCGACGGCGTCGTCGACGCGGTGCCGGGCGCGACCGTGCACCTCACGATCGACCGCGCGATCCAGGACCTCACCGACGCCGCGCTCGGCGAGGCCGTGACCAGCCACGGCGCCAAGGCCGGCGTCGCGGTCGTCCTCGACGTCCACACCGGCGCCGTGCTCGCGATGTCGAGCTGGCCGACCTACGACCCCAACGAGCCCGCCGACGCGGTCGCCGCCGGCGCCCGCAACCGCGCCGTCACCGACGTCTTCGAGATCGGCTCGGTCATGAAGATCTTCACGGTGTCGGCCGCGCTCGACGCCGGCGTGACCCGCCCCGACGAGATGTGGGACGTCGAGAACGGCTCGTACCGGATCGGCAACCACACCTTCCGCGACACCCACCACGATCCCGAGCTGACCACCGCCGGCATCATCAAGCGGTCGTCCAACGTCGGCGCGATCAAGATCGCGCAGCGGCTCGGCCGCGACCGGTTCTACGCCGCGCTGACCCGGTTCGGGTTCGGCCACCGCACCGGCATCGAGCTGCCCCACGAGGAGACCGGCACCGTGCGCGACGGCTCGCGCTGGCGCGACATCGAGCTGGCGACGATCGCCTTCGGCCACGGCCTGACCGTGACGCCGCTGCAGGTGGCGTCGGCGCTGGCCGCGCTCGGCGACGGCGGCACCTGGCACACGCCGCACCTGGTCGATCGCGTGGTCGGCGCCGACGGCGCGACCGTGTGGCAGCCGACGCTGGAGTCGCGCCGGATCTACGAGCCGAAGACCGCGGCCCAGATGCTGCCGATCCTCGCCGGCGTCTTCGAGCACGGCAAGCACGGCGGCACCGCCGGCAACGTCGTCGTCGAGGGCTTCCGCGCCGGCGGCAAGACCGGCACCGCCCACAAGCTCGATCCGGTGACCAAGCGCTACGCCGAGCACACCTACCTGGCGTCGTTCGCGGGCCTGGCGCCCATCGACGACCCGCGGATCGCGGTCGTCGTCGTCATCGACGAGCCGCAGGGCAAGGACTACTTCGGCGGCAAGGTGTCGGCGCCGGTGTTCGCGACCGTGGTCAGCCAGACCCTGCGCTACCTCGGCGTCCCCGGCGACCCGTCGGCGCCCACCGCCGAGGATCTCGATCCCGCGCTGGCCGCCGCCAAGGCCCGGGCCGACGCCCGCGCCGAGGCCCGGGCCAAGGCCGACGCCAAGGCGAGGGCCAAGGCCGACGACGACGATGACGTCGCCGAGGTCGTCGACCTGCCGCCGGTCAGCGAGGCGGTCGACGACGTCGACATCCCGGACTTCCGCGGCGCCAGCATCGCTCGCGCGCTCGATCTTGCGCGCACCAGCGGCCTGGTCATCGACGTCGACGGCTCGGGTCGCGCGGTCGCGCAGGAGCCGGCGCCGGGCCGGGCCCCGGCCGGCACGGTGGTGCGAGTGACGTTCGCCGCCGGCACCGCGCCGCCACCTCCCGTTTCTCCTGAGAAACCGCGGTGATCGTCCTCGCTCGCCAGCTTGCTCCCGGGATTGAAATCGGGGAGTCTGCGCGTTCTCACCAGGCGCCATGCAGCTGAACACCCTCCTCGCAGCTCTGCCCAACGCCCGCCTCGTCGGCGACGGCGCCGTCGAGGTCCGCGCCGTGCGCGACGACTCGCGGCAGGTCGAGCGCGGCGATCTGTTCGTCGCGGTGCGCGGCATGTCGGCCGACGGCCACGCCTTCGTCGCCACCGCGGTGACGCGCGGCGCCGCCGCGGTCGTCGTCGAGCACGAGCAGCCCGGCCTCGCCGTGCCCCAGGTGATCGTGCCGCGCGGCGCCGCCGCGCTCGGCGTGCTGACCGCGCGGCTCAAGGGCTCGCCCGGCGAGCGCCTGACCCTGATCGGCATCACCGGCACCAACGGCAAGACCACGTCGTCGTACCTGGCCGAGGCGGTGGTCGCCGCCGCCGGGCTGTCGACCGGCGTGATCGGCACGGTCAGCTACCGATGGGGCGGCCAGACCCACGACGCGCCGTACACGACGCCGACGCCGGAGGTCCTGCACGACACCTTCGCCGCGATGGCGACCGCGGGGTGCAGCCACGCGGTGATGGAGGTGTCGTCGGCGGCGCTGGCGATGGACCGGCTCGCCGGGGTCCGCTTCGCGGTCGCCGCGTTCACCAACCTCACCCAGGACCACCTCGACGTCCACGGCTCGATGGCGGCCTACCGGGACGCCAAGCGCCTGCTGTTCAGCGGCCACCTCGCCGCCGACGGCGTCGCGGTCGTCAACGTCGACGATCCCGAGGGCGCCGGCATGGGCGCGGTCGCCGCCGCCGCGGGCCACCGGGTCCTGCGGGTGTCGACCCGCGCCGACGCCGACGCCGAGGTCCGGGTCGTGGCGTCGTCGTCGACGATCGACGGCATCCACGCCCGCATCGCGACCCCGCGCGGCGAGCTCGAGGTCGCGTCGCGGCCGCTGATCGGCCACTACAACGTCGCCAACGTCGCGCTGGTGGTCGCGATCGGCGAGGCCCTGGGGCTGCCCCACGAGGCGATCGCGCGCGGCATCGCGGGCGTCGCCGGCGTGCCGGGCCGGGTCGAGCGGGTCGCCAACGACGCCGGCCTCGACCTGCTGGTCGACTACGCGCACACCCCCGACGCCCTCGAGAACGTCCTGACCGCGCTGCGGCCGCTGACCCGACGCCGGCTGATCTGCGTCTTCGGCTGCGGCGGCGATCGCGACCCGACCAAGCGGCCCAAGATGGGCGCCGCGGTCGCCGGCCTCGCCGACCTCGCGGTGGTGACCTCGGACAACCCGCGCACCGAGGACCCGCGCGCGATCATCGACATGATCCTGCCCGCGGTGCCGGTGCCGTTCTTCGTCGATCCCGATCGCCGGACCGCGATCCGCGCCGCGGTCGCCGAGGCGGTCCCCGGCGACGTCGTCGTGATCGCCGGCAAGGGCCACGAGGACTACCAGATCATCGGCAAGACCAAGATCCACTTCGACGACCGCGAGGAGGCCGCCGCGGCCGCCGCGCTGCGGCCGCGGTTCGACGCCCGCTGGGTCGCCGACGAGACCGGCGGCGCGCTGCGCGGCGCCGGCCGCGCCAGCCGGGTCGTGATCGACACCCGGATCGCCGCGCCCGGCGATCTCTACGTCGCGATCCAGGGCGAGCGCTTCGACGGCCACGCCTTCACCGGCGACGCCGTCGGCCGCGGCGCGGTCGCGGTCATGGTCGCGCGCGACCACGCCGCCGCGGTGCCGCCGCCGACCGCGGTGATCGCCGTCGACGACACCCGGGTCGCGCTCGGCGAGCTGGCCCGCGGCCACCGCCGCCGCTGGGGCGCCGAGGATCCCGAGCGCCGCCTGGTCGCGGTCACCGGCTCCGCCGGCAAGACCACCACCAAGGACCTGATCCGCGCCGCGCTCGGCCACGTCGCCGCCGCCCACGCCGCGGTCGGCTCGCTCAACAACGAGACCGGCGTGCCGCTGACGCTGCTGGGCCTGCGCGCCCACCACCGCTTCGCGGTGATCGAGATGGGCATGCGCGGCCCCGGCCAGATCGAGTACCTGGTCGACCTCGCCGAGCCCGACGTCGCCGTCGTCGTCAACGCCGGCACCGCGCACATCGAGCTGCTGGGCTCGACCGACGCGATCGCCGACGCCAAGGCCGAGATCTGGCGCCGCGCCCCGAAGGTGGCGGTCGCGCCCGCCGACGACCCGCGCCTGCTGACCCGCGCCCGCGCCGCCGCGCCCGCCGCCCGCTTGCTCACCTTCGGCGAGGCCGCCGACGCCGACGTCCGCCTGGTCGCCTACCGCGCCACCGGCCCGGGCGGCGCCGAGCTGGCGATCGACGCCCTCGGCGAGCTACGCACGCTGCACCTGCCGCTGGTCGGTCGCCACAACGCCGTCGACGCCACCTGCGCGATCGCCGCCGCGATCGCCGCCGGCGCCTCGCTCGACGCCGTGCTCGCCGGCCTGGCCCGGGCCCGGCCGCCGCACATGCGCAGCGAGGTCGTCGAGATCGGCGGCCGCCACGTGATCGTCGACTGCTACAACGCCAACCCGGCGTCGATGGCGGCGGCGCTGCGGACCCTGGCCGAGCTCGCGGCCGGCGCCCGCGGCCTGGCGGTGGTCGGCGACATGCTCGAGCTCGGCGACCACGCCGAGGACGCGCACGGCGAGGTCGGCCGCCTGGCCGCGTCGCTGGACGTGCCGGTGGTCGCCCTCGGCCGCTGGAAGGACGTGGTCTGCGAGGCCACGGCGCAGCCCGCGCTGGCGTGGTCGACCGACGACCCGGCGGCGGCGGCGCGCCAGGCCCTCGCCGCCACCGAGCCCGGCGACTGGATCCTCGTCAAGGCCTCGCGCGGCATGCGCCTCGAGCGCGTCGTCGACGCGATGCGGGAGGTCGCGGTCTAGTGCTGTTCTGGCTGTTCTACGACGTCCTGTCGCCGCACCTGTCGTGGCTGCGGGTCTTCCGCTACCCGACGACGCGCATCCTGGCGGCGGCGATCACCGCGCTGCTGTTGTCGTTCCTGATCGGGCCCTGGTTCATCGAGCGCCTCAAGCGCGGCCAGATCGGCCAGCAGATCCGCGACGACGGCCCGCAGACCCACAAGAAGAAGGCGGGCACCCCGACGATGGGCGGCTCGCTGATCCTGTTCTGCCTGGTGGTGTCGACGGTGCTGTGGTGCGACCTGCGCAACCGGCTGGTCCTGCTGGCGCTGTTCGTCACCGTCGTCTTCGGCATGATCGGCTTCGCCGACGACTACGCCAAGGTCACCAAGAAGAACACCAAGGGCCTGTCCGGCAAGATGCGCCTGCTGATCGAGTTCGCGATCGCCGGCGCCGCGATGGCGTACCTGTTCTACAGCGACGTCCTGCCGCCGAGCATCCGCCTCCACCTGCAGCTGCCGTTCACCAACTTCTACACCAGCACGCTGGTGCTGCCGGCCTGGGCCTACGCCGCGTTCGGCGCGTTCATCGTGGTCGGCACCGCCAACGCGGTCAACCTCACCGACGGCCTCGACGGCCTCGCGATCGGCCCGTCGATCATCAACGCCGCGACGTTCCTGGTCTTCGCCTACCTCGCCGGCGTCGAGACCACGATCCTGGTCGCCGGCGGCAACGAGCTGACGATCGCGCAGTACCTGCACATCGCGCACATCCCGGGCGCCGCCGAGCTGGCGATCTTCTGCGCCGGGCTGTTCGGCGCCGGGGTCGGCTTCCTCTGGTACAACACCTACCCGGCGCAGGTCTTCATGGGCGACGTCGGGTCCCTGTCGCTGGGCGGCGCGATCGGCATGCTCGCGGTGCTGACCAAGAACGAGGTCGTGCTGGCCCTGGTCGGCGGCCTGTTCGTGATCGAGGCGCTGTCGGTGATCATCCAGGTCGGCTCGTTCAAGACCCGCGGCAAGCGGGTCTTCCGCATGGCGCCGATCCACCACCACTACGAGCTCAAGGGCTGGGAAGAGCCCAAGATCATCGTCCGGTTCTGGCTGATCTCGATCCTGCTGGCGCTGATGGCGCTGGGCACCCTCAAGCTGAGGTAGCGGCCGTGGAGCTGTCGGGCAAGCGAGTCGTGGTGGTCGGCCTGGCGCTGACCGGCGTGGCGCTGGCGCGGTTCCTGGCCCGGCGCGGAGCCCGGGTCACGGTCACCGACGGCAAGCCGGCCGAGGCCCTGGCGGCCCGGGTCGCGATGCTCGACGGCGTCGACGTCACCTGGGAGCTGGGCGGCCACCGCCTGGCGTCGTTCACCGAGGCCGATCTGATCGTCCTGTCGCCGGGCGTGCCGATGCTGCCCGAGCTGCGGGCCGCCCGCGCCGCCGGGGTCGAGGTGATCGCCGAGATCGAGCTGGCCTACCGGTTCCTGGACCCCGCGGCCCAGCTGATCGCGATCACCGGGACCAACGGCAAGTCGACGACCACCGCCCTGACCGGAGCGCTGTGCGCGGCCTCGGACCGGCCCAGCTTCTGCGGCGGCAACCTCGGCAACATGCCGCTGATCGACGCCGTCGACCACCCGGCCAACGTGCCCGGCGGGCTGATCGTCGCCGAGGTGGCGGCGTTCATGCTGGAGCACTGTTCGACCTTCCGTCCAAAAGTTGGCGTTCTCACCAACATCACCGAGGATCATCTCGATCGCTTCGGGACCATGGAGGTCTACGCCGAGATGAAGGGCCGCGTCTGGGATCAGCAGCAGCCAGACGACGTGGCCATCGCCAACGCCGCCGACCCCTGGGTGGTCCGCGAGGCCGGCGACGTCCGCGCCGCGCTGTGCTGGTTCGACTCGCGGCCGGGCGCCACGCCCGACCGCGGCGCCGCGCTGTCGGCCGACCGCCGCGAGCTGGTGCTGCGCGGCGTCCCCGGCGCCGCCGCCGAGGAGCGCTACCCGGTCGACGACCTGGTCATCGTCGGCAACCACAACATGGAGAACGCGATGGCCGCCTACATGGCGGCCCGCGCGGTCGGCGTGTCGATCGAGGCGATCCGCGCCGGCGCCCGCAGCTACCGGCCGCTGCCCCACCGCATGGAGCGGGTCGGCGATCGCGACGACGTCCTCTACTACGACGACTCCAAGGGCACCAACGTGGCCTCGGTCGCGGCGTCGGTGCGCGGCTTCCCGCGGCCGCTGGTGCTGATCGCCGGCGGCGTCGACAAGGGCGGCTCGTACGCGCCGATGCTCGAGGCCCTCGACGGCGTGTGCAAGGGCCTGGTGCTGATCGGCGCCGCCGCGCCGCTGATCCGCGCCGCCGCCGCCGCCCACGGCGTGACCTACCCGGTGCTCGACGCCGCCGACATGCACGACGCCGTCGGCCAGGCCACCGCGCTGTGCGTCGCCGGCGACGCGGTCGTGCTGTCGCCGGCGTGCGCCAGCTACGACATGTTCGACAACTTCGGCCACCGCGGCCGGGTCTTCCGCGACGCCGTCTCGGCGGTGGGCGCGCGGAGGCTCGACACGTGATCGCGGAGCGGCTCGCCGCCGACGCGCCGGCGCGCCCGGCGCTGGCCCAGCAGGCGCTCGCGGTCGACCAGCCGGAGCGGCCCTACGACCTGTGGCTGCTGGGCACGGTCCTGGCGATGCTGTCGCTGGGCACGGTCGAGATCTACGCGTCGACCGCCAGCGCCGCGTTCGACAAGTACGGCGACCCCACCTACTTCCTCAAGCGCCAGATCGTCTTCCTCGGCCTCGGCGGCTTCGCGATGTGGATCGGCGCCACCTTCGACTACCGCCGGCTGTACCGGCTGACCTACCCGCTCCTGCTGCTGGCGCTGGGCCTGCTCGCCGCGGTCCAGGCCATGCCGGCGATCAACGGCGCACGCCGGTGGATCCTCCTCGGGCCGCTGTCGTTCCAGCCGGTCGAGCTGGCCAAGCTGGCGCTGATCACCTACCTGGCCTACTCGCTGCGCCGCAAGGAGGAGCGGGTCAAGTCGTTCACCGTCGGGTTCGTACCGCACCTGGTGGTGTGCTCGCTGATGATGGGCCTGCTGCTGATGCAGCCCGACCTGGGCTCGTCGATCATCCTCGGCGTCACGACCCTGGCGATGCTGTTCGTCGCCGGCGCCCGGATCTCGTACATCGTCCTGGCGGTGCTGGCCGCGGCGCCGGTCGCCTACCAGCTGGTCGTCGGCACGCCGTGGCGCATGCAGCGGTTCATGGCCTACTTCAACCCCGAGGCGTTCTCGTCGAGGGAGGCCTACCAGTTCCTGCAGGCCCGCCTGGCCATCGGCTCGGGCGGGCTCACCGGCGTCGGCCTCGGCGAGAGCCGGCAGTCGCTGGGCTACATGCCCGAGGGCCACAACGACTTCATCCTGGCGCCGATCGGCGAGGAGCTCGGCTTCATCGGCGTCGCGATCGTGCTGGTGCTGTTCACGATCCTCCTGTGGCGCGGCGTCCGCGCCGCGCTCGGCGCGCGCGACATCTTCGGCGGCTACCTGGCGTTCGGCGTGACCATGATGTTCGCGCTGCAGGCGCTGCTCAACGTCGGCGTCGTCCTCGGCGTCGTCCCCAACAAGGGCATCACGCTGCCGCTGGTCAGCTACGGCGGCACCTCGCTGGTGTTCACGATGTTCCTGATCGGCCTGCTGCTCAACGTCGGGCGGCGGCCGCTGTTCGCGCCGCGCGGCCGGTCGCTGGCCCAGCCCGGGCTGTCGGCGGCGCGGCGCAAGCGCGCCCGCGTCCGCGTGGTCGCCTGAGGCGCGGGGAGAGGGCGCGACGATGCGGTTGTTGATCGCGGGCGGCGGCACCGGCGGGCACCTGTTCCCGGGGGTCGCGGTGGCCGAGGAGCTGCGCGGCCGCGACCCGACCGCCGGCGTGTGCTTCGTCGGCACCGAGCGCGGCATCGAGGCCCGGGTCCTGCCCGAGCTGGGCTGGGAGCTGGCGCTGATCCGGGTGTCGGGGCTCAAGACCGTGGGCCTGTGGGGCGCGGTGCGCGGCGCGCTGCGCATCCCGGGCGCGCTGTGGCAGTCGCGCAAGCTGCTGCGCCGGGTCAAGCCCGACGTCGTCCTCGGCGTCGGCGGCTACGCCTCGGGCCCGGTGGTGATGGCGGCGCGGCTGATGGGCATCCCGACCGCGATCTGCGAGCAGAACTCGATCCCCGGGCTGACCAACAAGATCCTCGGCAAGCTGGTCCGCGCGGTCTTCGTGTCGTTCGCCGAGTCGAAGCGGTTCTTCAAGGCCAAGAAGGTGATCGAGAGCGGCAACCCGGTGCGGCGCGGCCTGCTCGACGCCTTCACCGCCGCCCAGGTCGCCGCCGACGCCGCGGCCGCCGACCCGGCGGCGCCGGCGCCGGGCACGCCGGCGTACCGGGTCTTCGTGTGCGGCGGCTCGCAGGGCGCGACCCGGGTCAACGAGCTGGCCAGCGAGGCGCTGATCGCGATCGGCCAGCACCTGCCGCTGCGGATCGTCCACCAGACCGGCGCGATCGACCAGGCGACGATCACCGCGCGCTACCGCGACGCCGGCCTCGACGCCGACTGCCGGGCCTTCATCAAGGACATGGCCGCGGAGTACCTGGCCGCCGACGTCATCGTGTCGCGGGCCGGGGCGACCACGGTGGCCGAGCTGGCGATCGCCGGCAAGCCGGCGATCCTGATCCCGTACCCGTTCGCCGCCGACAACCACCAGGAGCTCAACGCCCGCGAAATGGCCGAGGGCGGGGCCGCGTTGATGTATCGACAGGCCGATCTGACCGCGTCGATCCTCGCAGAATCACTGGAACAATTGCTGAACGATCCGGATCGCCGCGCGCGGATGGGATCTGCTATGAAGGCCCTCGCCCGGCCCGCCGCGGCCGCCACCGTCGTCGACTGGTGTGTCGCCACGGCCGAGCGCACGAAAGCCTGACGTTTCCAGGCGACCGAGGCGCACCGTGTTCCGCAAGCAAGACACCAAGATTCACTTCGTCGGCATCGGCGGCATGGGCATGTGCGGCATCGCCGAGGTCCTGGCCAACATGGGCTACCTGGTGTCGGGCTCCGACACCAACGAGACCGAGATCACCAAGCACCTGGGGACGATCGGCGCCGAGGTCGCGCTCGGCCACCGCGCCGACAACCTGGGCGACGCCGACGTCGTCGTCGTGTCGAGCGCGATCAAGGGCTACAACCCCGAGGTCGAGGCGGCGCGGGCGCGGCAGATCCCGGTGATCCCGCGCGCCGAGATGCTCGCCGAGCTGATGCGCATGAAGTACGGCATCGCGGTCGCCGGCTCGCACGGCAAGACCACGACGACCACGATGATCCACCAGGTCCTGATGTCGGCCGGGATGGATCCGACCGCGGTGATCGGCGGCCGCGTCAACTCGCTGGGCCTGGCCAACGCGCGCTGGGGCAAGTCCGACTACCTGATCGCCGAGGCCGACGAGTCCGACGGCTCGTTCCTGACCCTGTCGCCGACGCTGGCGGTGGTCACCAACGTCGACGCCGAGCACCTGGATCACTACGGCGACTACGACGCGGTCAAGAAGGCGTTCACCGACTTCGTCAACCGGGTGCCGTTCTACGGCATCTCGGCGCTGTGCCTCGACAACGCCGGGGTCCAGGCGATCGTGCCGCAGGTCCAGAAGCGCTTCGTCACCTACGGCGTTGCCGCGGCGGCGACCTACCGGGCCCGCAACGTCCGCCACGACGGGCTGATCACGCGCTACGTCGCGTGGCGCCGCGCCGAGGAGCTGGGCGAGGTCACGCTGCCCATGCCCGGGCACCACAACGTGCTCAACAGCCTGGCGGTCCTGGCGATCACCGACTTCCTCGACGTCCCGTTCGAGACCTTCGCCGGCGCGATCGCCCGGTTCGAGGGCATCCAGCGCCGCTTCACCGTGCGCGGCGAGGTCGGCGGCGTCACCGTCGTCGACGACTTCGGCCACCACCCCGCCGAGGTCCGGGCCACGCTGTCCGGCGCCCGGACCGCGTTCGCGGGGCGGCGCATCGTCGCCGCGTTCCAGCCCCACCGGTTCAGCCGGACCCGCGACCAGTTCCAGGAGTTCGCCAAGAGCTTCTACGACGCCGACAAGGTCGTCCTGTGCGACGTCTTCGCCGCCGGCGAGAAGCCGATCGACGGCGTGTCGTCGGAGGCGCTGGTCCGGGCCATCCGCGACGCCGGCCACAAGGACGTCACGCTGGTGTCCAGGCGCGAGGACGTCGCCGCCCACATCGAGCCGCTGCTCAAGTCGGGCGACCTGGCGATCACGCTGGGCGCCGGCGACATCCAGCTCACCTGCAACGACCTGATCGCGCTGCTCGAGAAGCGCCTCGGGCCGGCGACCAAGAAGAACCTGGTGCGTCGGTGAACAGCGGCCTCGACGACGGGCTCGTGCTCGTCGGCGACGAGCTCGAGGCCGCGGCCGAGGCGCGGGACCCGGCGCCGGCGGCGCCCGCCGCCCGCAACCCGCGATCGGCGCTGACCGACGACGACCGCGCGGCGCTGGCCGCGCTGCTCGGCGACGCGGTGCGGTTCGACGAGCCGATGCGGCGGCACACGACGCTGAAGATCGGCGGCCCCGCCGACGCCCTCGCCGAGCCCGCCAGCGTCGAGGCGACCCGCGCGCTGGCCGCGCTGTGCGTCGCGCGCGGCCTGGCGATGACGCCGATCGGCGCCGGCTCGAACCTGCTGGTCCGCGACGGCGGCGTCCGCGGCGTCGTCATCGGCACGCGCGCGCTGCGCGGCCTGGCCCGGCTGGGCGCCACCGGGCTGCGGGTCGAGGCCGGGGTCTCGACCGGCAAGGTGCTCAAGACCGCGCTCGCGGCCGACCTCGGCGGCGTCGAGTTCCTCGGCGGCGTGCCGGGCTCGATCGGCGGCGGCCTGATCATGAACGCCGGCACCTACCTCGGCGAGCTCAAGGACGTCACCCGCACCGTGACCACGGTGCGCCTCGCCGACGGCGAGCTGGTCGTCCGCGACAACGCGGCGTGCCGGTTCGTCTACCGCGGCTCGGCGCTGCCGCCCGACGAGCTGGTCGTCGCCGCCGACCTCGAGCTGACGCCGCGGCCGCGCGCCGAGATGGAGCCGGTGATCAAGGCGCTGCGCCAGCGCCGCCACGATCGCGAGCCCAAGAAGGTGTCGAACTCGGGCTCGACGTTCAAGAACCCGCCCGGCGAGTTCGCCGGGCGCCTGATCGAGGCGTGCGAGCTGAAGGGCACGCGGGTCGGCGACGCCGTGGTGTCGCCGGCGCACGCCAACTGGCTGGTCAACGAGGGCGCGGCGCGCGCCGCCGATCTGCTCGCGCTGATCGCGCAGGTGCGCGCCCGGGTCGCCGAGGTCCACGGCGTCACGCTCGAGCTCGAGGTCAAGGTCATCGGCGAGGACTGACCGCGGGAACACCGGGGTCGCCGACGACGTTTCGTGAGAGGACGTATGCCGTTTCGCAACAAGCGGATCGCCGTGCTGATGGGCGGGATCTCCGCCGAGCGCGAGGTGTCGCTGGGCACCGGCGCCGGCGTGCTCGCCGCGCTGCAGTCGCGCGACTACGACGTCGTCGGCGTCGACTGGGCGCCCGGCACCAGCCTGCCGCGCCTGCTCGAGGACGCTGGCGCCCAGGTGGTGTGGAACGCGCTGCACGGCACCCCCGGCGAGGACGGCTCGGTGCAGGGGCTGTGCGTGTGCCTGGGCCTGCCGTGCACCGGCTCGGGCGTGCTGGCGTCGGCGCTGGCCATGGACAAGGTGGCGTCGAAGCGCATCTTCGAGAGCCACGGCGTGCCGACCCCGGCGTGGCGCCTGCTCGCCGCCACCGACGGCGCCGACGCCCTCGCCGACGTCCCGCTGCCGCTGGTGGTCAAGCCCAGCAACGAGGGCAGCTCGGTCGGCGTGTCGATCGTCGAGGATCGCGCCGCGCTCGCCGACGCGATCGCGCTGGCCCGCCGCTTCCACGGCCCGGTCCTGGTCGAGGAGTACATCGCCGGCACCGAGGTCTTCGTCGGCATCCTCGACGACGCCGTGCTCGGCTCGGTCGAGGTCCGACCCGCGACCAAGTTCTACGACTACGAGGCCAAGTACAAGCGCACCGACACGACCTACCTCCTGCCGCCCGAGCTGCCCGCGCCGGTGCTCGCGCAGGTCGAGGCCTCGGCCCTCGAGGCCTACCGCGCCCTCGGCTGCACCGGCCACGCCCGACCCGACGTCCGCGTCGATCCCCAGGGCCGCGGCTTCGTCCTCGAGGTCAACACCCTGCCCGGCATGACCGCGACCAGCCTGCTGCCCAAGATCGCCAAGCAGGCCGGCATCGACTACGCGACCCTCTGCGAGCGCATCCTCGCCTCGGCCCGCTGAGCCGGCAGACGAACCGGGCTGAGGTCGCAAGGGTCGATGGGGTCCCGCTCATCTCGAGCGGAGCCCGAGCGGCGCAGCCGCGAGGGCGTAGTCGAGGCGGCGGGCACCGGGTCGCATTCCTCCCCGCTCACCCCGAGCGCAGGCGGAGGTGCGCAGCACCGACGCCGGAGTCGAGGGGGCGGGTGCAGGTCCGCACCGCCTTCTCAGCATCTGCCCCGCGCCAGCCGCTTCATCGCGACCCAGTCGCCACGGATCAACGCCTCCTTCTTGGCGCGACTCCAGCGCTTCACCTTCCGCTCCGCCTGGAACGCTTCGTCACGGGTCGCGAACTCGGCCTGGTAGACCAACGCGAACGGATGGCGCCGCGATCGCGCCATGTAGCCGTCGAACCAGCCGACCTCGTGCTGCGCGAGTCGGCGTGCGAGGTCGTCGGTGTGTCCGACGTACAGCGACCCGTCCCAGCATCGCAGAATGTACACGTGAAACGCCGCCACCGACGGGGGATCTAGCGCATGCAGCTGACAGCTGCCCGCCCCCTCGACTCCGGGGTCGGCGCTTCGCGCCTCCCCCTCCGCTCGGGGTGAGCGGATCGGAGGAACATCGGGACGAAGACGCCCCCCTGCTGTGTCCGGACTTCGGCCATTACCGTCCCTCGCGTAGCACCGACGCCCGGAGGCGGAGGGCCGCGCCGAGGCTCCCTCTGCCGCTCATCCCGAGCGCAGGTCCGCCACCCCGTCGCCGCTCCCCCCGAGCGCAGGCGGAGGCGCGCAACACCGACGCCGCAGTCGAGGAGGCGGCACCGTTTCACAGCACCGACGCCGCTCACCTCGAGCGCAGGTCCGCCACGCCGACGCCGCTCACCCCGAGCGCAGGCGGAGGCGCGCAACACCGACGCCGCAGTCGAGGAGGTGGCACCGTTTCACAGCACCGACGCCGCTCACCCCGAGCGCAGGCGGAGGTGCGCACCCCGAGCGCACGGAGGTGCGACGCCGCTCACCCCGAGCGCAGGCGGAGGTGCGCAGCACCGACGCCGCTCACCCCGAGCGCAGGCGGAGGTGCGCAGCACCGACGCCGCTCACCCCGAGCGCAGGCGGAGGTGCGCAGCACCGACGCCGCTCACCCGCAGGCAGCGCACGCCGCGGCGCAGGCGGAGGTGCGCAGCACCGACGCCGCTCACCCCCCGAGCGCAGGCGGAGGTGCGCAGCACCGACGCCGCTCACCCCGAGCGCAGGTCCGCCACCTCGACGCCGCTCACCCCGAGCGCAGGCGGAGGTGCGCAGCACCGACGCCGGAGTCGAGGGGGCGGGTACCGCGATGCACGCCGTGCCCCGCGGTAGCCGTCCGGCAGCCGCGGGACCCGGAGCTCGCCGCGCCGGTGCGCCGGTGCGCCTGCGGCGCGGCGCGGCTGACGCGGCGGGCCGGGGCGCGTCAATCAGGGATGATGATCGGCGTCATCGCGCGCGCTATCGTGCCGCGCATGCGTCGTCGTGCCGTCGTCCGTTCGTTGCTGCCGCTCACCTTCGCCGCGACCGCCACCACCGCCGTCGGCGTGGCGGCGGTGGCCCACGCCGACACCGGGACGATCGTCGACACCACGGCGGCCGGGCCGGTCGCCGACGGCGTCATCGGCAGCGGCGAGTACGCGGGCGGTACGCTCGGCATCGGCGCCGGCTTCGGCGGCATGATCGGCGACGGCATCACGCTGTCGATCGACAGCGCCGACACCGGGGCGCTCGGCTTCGCGCTGGTCGAGCCCGGCACCGACTGCGCGCTCGCGGCGCCCAACACCGTCGTCATCTACCTGGACACGGCGGCCGGCGGCTTCACGACCACCGCCGGCTTCACCGACAACGGCGACCCGGGACGGATCGCCGCGTCGGGGTTCGACGGCAGCAACCGGTCGACCCTCGAGTTCGGCGGCCTGTCGCCCGACTTCGCCCTGGTCTTCAACGATGGCGGCGCCAGCCTGTACGCGCTGGTCGACGGCGGCAGCCACGTCTTCGTCGTCAACCCGACGGTCGCGGCCTCGAGCGCCGGGCCGTGCATCAGGGAGCTCGGCGGCCTGACGCTGGGTGACCTCGGCCTGGCCCCCGGCGACAGCTTCCACTACGTCGCGACGCTGCTCAACGCCTCCAACGCGTACCGCAGCAACGAGCTGCAGGGCACCGCGACCGCGCCGGCCAGCAACATCGGACAGAGCCTGTACACGCTCGGGGTGACCGACGTCAGCACGTTCACGTCGTACGCGCCGCCGCCGATCGACGCCGGCGTCCCCGACGCCATGCCCGTCGACGCCGGCGTTCCCGACGCCATGCCCGTCGACGCCTCGACCATCGACGCCTCGACCATCGACGCCTCGACCATCGACGCCTCGACCATCGACGCCTCGACCATCGACGCCTCGACCATCGACGCCTCGACCATCGACGCCATGCCCGTCGACGCCTCGACCATCGACGCCATGCCCGTCGACGCCTCGACCCCCGACGCCACGAGCGCCCCCGACGCCACCGTCGGCCCCGACGCCGGGCCGGCTCCCGATGCCAGCACCGACCTCACGCCGGTGCCCGCCGCCGCGTGCGGCTGTCAGGGCGGCGCCGATCCGGGCTCGGCGCTGATCTTCCTGCTCGCCGCGCTCGGCCTGGTCATTTCTTCTTGCAGGACCCGTCGTAGGCCTTGAGCCAGTGCTTGCCGCCGTCCATCGAGAACTCGCCCCACAGGTGCCAGGTCTTCTTGTCGGTCCAGTCCTCGTGGTCGCGCACCCGGGCGGTCATGCCGCCCATCGCCGACTCGCCGGCCCACGTGATCGCGCCGTCGGCGTCCGGCCCCGATGACGTCGCGTCGCCCCAGCTGCCGTAGTTGGTGACGTTCAGCTGACGCCACGCCTTGGTCGCGGGATCGTAGGTCGTGTACGCGGTGAACTTCATCGGCCGCGGGTTGGCCTTGCGCTTGCCCTCGGCGAAGTCGGTCCGCAGGAACATGCTGTCGAGATCCAGCGCCACCTTCATCGTGAACGCGGTCCGGTAGCCGCTGCCGTCGGGGCCGAACATCTCGCCCTTGCACTTCCAGCTGCCCTTGACCTTCCGGGCCCGGGCCAGCAGCTCTGGCGCCGGCTCGGGGATCGCGGGCGCCTCGGGCGGCTCGACCACCTTGATGTCGGCGATGTCGTCCGGCGGCGGCGGCTTGGGCTTGCCGGCCTGCGGCGGCGCCTTCTTCTCGGCCGCGTCGCCGCCGGCCGTCGCCACGGTCGCCGCGCCGCACAGCGCCGCCATCCCGACCACCACGGACCACGTCTTCCTCGTCTTGCGCATGGGCTCCTCCTGACAACGCCTCGCCCGGGCGTCCGATCTGTCGAGGCCGCCGCCGGCGCCGCTACGGCTCGGTGCCGACCGCGTCGACCTGGAACGGCACCCGCGCCGGCAGCGTGTCGACCGTGTAGCCCAGGGTCGACGCCACGATCTCGCGCGCGCCGGCCTCGTCGAACGCCCCGGTGCCGACCACCAGCGCGACGATGTCGT
The DNA here is from genome assembly GCA_020633495.1 of Kofleriaceae bacterium. Taxonomy (GTDB): domain Bacteria; phylum Myxococcota_A; class Polyangia; order Haliangiales; family Haliangiaceae; genus WYBA01. The sequence continues at coordinate 78,766 of JACKDR010000002.1, forward strand.
CGGTCGCCAGCTCGCCGGTCATGGTCAGCCGCCGGTCGTCCGGCCCGGCGCCGTCGGCGACCGTGATCACCGCGCCGTAGACGGTCACGCCGCCGACCGAGCCCAGCGACACCGGGAAGTCCGCCGCCGTCGTCGTCGAACCGGTGCGGACGTGGCGCACCAGGCTGCCGCGGCTGCTCACCGGCGTGCCGCCGTCGATCACGCCGGTCGCCATGAAGTCGCCGGTGCCGTCGGTGCCGAGGCCGACCACGAAGCCGGGCAAGAGGCCCTGGATGATGTCGCCGCCGTCGGGGCTGATCACCTGCAGCGATCCCTTGGCGAACACCAGGCGGCGCGTCACCACCGCGGCGTCGTCGGTGTGGCTGATCGCGCCGGCGGCGTGGATCACCTCCATCGACCAGGCGTAGAAGCCCTGCGCGGCGTAGGTGTGGGGATCGACTGGCGGCACGGTGTCGGTGGTGCCGTCGCCCCAGTCGAGATCGAGGCTGGTGATCGTGTCGGCCAGGACCGTGACCTCGAGCGCGGTGCCCTCGACCAGGATCCGCTGGTTGACCGTGACCTGCTCGAGCCCGGCGCCGAACATCGCGGCCAGCTGGTCGTCGGGGCGGGTCCAGTAGAACAGCCGGTGCGCCCGCGACAGCACCCGGAACGGATACACCGTCTGGTTCTCGATCGCGCCCGAGGTCCCGGCCTCGTCGCCGGCGATCGACAGCTCCGGCGCGTACCGGTAGTCGGCCTCGCGCGCGGTCATGACGACGCGCGCGGCGTCGGTGATCGCGCGCGCCCGCGCCACGCCCTCCTCGGCGACCGCGATCGCGGCGAAGTCGCCGCCGCGCACCGCGGCGCGCAGCGCCAGCGCGGTCGCGTAGACCTCGTGGGCGTGCCGGGCCCGCAGCGCGAAGATGCGCAGGCCGTCGCGGATCTCGCGCACCCACGGCGCCTGGCGCTCGTCCTGCGCCCCCAGCGTGGCCTCGACGTCGTCGGCCCAGCCGTCGTAGTCGGCGGCCATCGCGACCAGCGGGTCGAGGCTCGCGGCGGTGAACGCCGCGATCTGCTCGTCGCTGTAGCCGAGCAGCGCCGCCGGCGGCGGCGGCAGCGGGTGGAAGACGATGCCGGCCTGGGCGCCGGTCTCGGTGTCGTCGTCGGAGCCGACCAGCATCGCCAGCAGCGCCGGGTCGCGCAGGTCGGTGACCTGCCGGGCCGTGACCTCGCGCAGCACCCGACCGATCTCGTCGCCGTCGGCGAACGCCGCGGTGACCCAGTCGAGGCACCCCTCCCAGCCCAGGTGCGCGTCCCACGCCATCCGCGCGCTGCAGTAGTCGATCATCCAGTAGCCCCACTCCTGGCCGCTCGAGAACAGGTGGTGGCCGTGGACGCCCATCGGGTACTCGTCGGTCGGCGCCAGCAGCGGCTCGAGGATCTCGATGTCGCGGCCGCGCGCCTCGAGGGTCACCGGCGCCAGGTACAGCGGCACCGGCAGGTCGAACGTCAGCCACCACGAGCCCTCGGGGTACCAGGTGATGCGGCGCACCGGCGCCTGGGCCTCGATCCAGTCGCGGAAGTGGGTGAAGTCGTCGTTGCCGTAGACCGGCGCGGCGCGATCGAGGCCGTAGAACATCAGCGGGTGGACGCTGACGCCCAGCGCCGGCGGCGCCAGCTGGGGCAGGTCGAAGAAGCGGATGCCGTAGACCGGCCCCGGCGGCTGCGCGGTGCCGTGGTTGATCGTCGACACCGTCACGCCCGGGTAGTGCTCGGTGATGTAGTCGGTGATGAACGTGAGCCGGTTGACGGTCTCGACCTCGTCGGCGACGGTGAACTCGCTGGGGTTGAACTGGAACCCGAAGCTGGTCACCGGCGGCGCGCCGGGGACGTCGACCATGCGGGCGTCGATCGCGTCGGCGAGCTGCTCCGACTCGGGCCGCGGATCGTCGGGGTCGAGGATGGGCGTGCCGCCCTGCTGGGTGTTGAGCAGGTTGAAGCCGGCGCCGCGGGGGAAGCCACGCACGTAGGCGTGATCGCCGACCAGCGCGCCGTCCCAGCCGTCGACGCCGTTCATGCGGTTGGCGACGTGCCAGTCGATCCAGCGCCGCTGCAGATCGTCCATGTGCAGCCGGGTCGCGCCCAGCAGCGGCGGCGACAGCTCGATGGGGTGGGTGCGGTGCGCGTGGGTCGAGCGCTCGCGGAACGACGGCGTCTCGGTGACGTCGATCGGGGCGTCGGGCCAGCGCGGCGCGGTCGGCACGTAGGTCTGCTCGGGGTGGAAGTAGCGGACGCCGAGCCGCTCGAGCAGGTCGTACATCGCCCACTGCGTCGACATCACGCCGCCGCCGGTCAGCGTCACCAGGTGGCCGGTGCCGCAGCGCTCCTCGTGGATGCGGTAGTCCTGCGCCGCGAGGCCGTCGCTCGAGGTCGCGATCTGGACGTGCAGCTGGCCGTCCCGACAGCTCGCGGCCGAGGTCGCCTCCGCGACCTCCGCGCCGGTGAGCGCGCCGAGGTCACGCTCGAGATCGTCGACGCCGAGGCGGACGCCGGGGTCGACGTCGGCCGCGACGTGGATCACGACCGGGGCGCCGGGCGGATCGTCGCCGCAGGCGAGCAGGAGCAGGGCCGCGGCGAGGGCGGCGAGGTGAACGCGCATCGCGGCGAGCCTACCGCTTCCTCGGCGGCGCGGCGCAAGTGAACCTCCTGCCCGGCGCGCCCGGTGCGGATGCCCGGGCCGGCCCCACGAGGACCAAGTCGAGGGTCCGGCACGGAGGGTACCCGAGCGCGCCGAGCAGGATGGTTCGAGACGATGGACGCGGCGGTCCTCCAGGTCATTCAGCAAGACGAGGGCCAGATCGCAACCCGGGTCGCGGGCGGGCGGGACGCCGGAAGTCGTGAACTCCTCTCGACAGCCGCGCCCTGTCGCACTGTCGCAGCGACGCCACGGGTGGGGGCGGGCTGCAGCGATCGGGGGCACGCCCACCCCCACCCGGGTGAGGCGATGTCGGTCGGCGTCGCCGTGACCAAAGCGCCTCGCCGGCAAGTCGATCAGCCACGGGTAGCCCCGTTCAGGAGGCCGACGGGCTCACGCCTGGGGCGCTACGGTAGGCCCGCTCACGTCGATTGCGTCCCCACAGCGTGGCGCGCAAGCTGCAAAATCAACGGGCATGTCGTACTCCAGCCATCGTCGGGCCCGCATCGCCGCCCTCTGTACCTTCGCGGTGCTGATCGCGGGTGGCGCCCACGTCGACGCCGGCAAGGGCAAGAAGAAGAGCAAGGACGCCGACCTCACCGCCGACCAGATCGTCCAGAAGATGATCGACACCGACCCGCTGGGGTACGGCGGCGCCGAGGCCCGGATCGCGATGGCGCTGGTCAACGACCGCAACCAGGAGAACAAGCGCAAGGTCCTGATGCGCAGCCGCAAGGACGGCGACACCCGTCGCCTGTTCGTGCGGTTCCTGAGCCCGTCGGACGTCGCCGGCACCTCGTTCCTCGGCCTCGACGACGACGGCGACCGGACCCAGTGGCTGTACCTGCCCGCGGTCAGCAAGACCCGCCGCATCTCGGGCAAGCAGCGCAACGGCGCCTTCGTCGGCACCGACTACAGCTACGCCGACCTCGACAACCGCGACATCAAGGACGCGACCAAGACCCGCCGCGACGACGAGAAGGTCGGCAAGCAGGACTGCTTCGTGGTCGACGCGGCGCCGAGCTCGAAGGACAGCGCCTACGCCAAGGTGTCGCTGTGGATCGCCAAGGACAGCTACCTGCCCCTGCGGATCCGCTTCTACGACGGCAGCGGCAACGAGCTGAAGCGCCTGACCGTGCAGGAGGTCAAGAAGGTCGAGGGCCGCTGGGTCATCATCGAGTCGAAGATGGTCGACCTCAAGCGCCAGCACACGACGGTCATGAAGGTGACCGAGATCGACATCCGCGACGACATCCCGCTCGAGCAGTTCGAGGAGCGCGCGCTCGAGCGCGAGTAGCATGGGTCGCTGGGTCGCGCTGGCGCTGGCGGCGGTGATCGCCGCGCCGCTCGCGGTCGCCGACGGCGGCACCGCCGAGGCGCAGGTGTGGAAGCCCAAGAAGGGCCCACGCAAGAAGGCCAAGCCACGGCCCAAGAAGAAGCGGCCGCCCCACGTTCCGGGCGGCGGCGCATCCGAGGCGCGCGACGACGACCGGCGCGATCGCCACCGCGGCGGCGACGACGGCGACGGCGACGGCGACGACATCGAGATCGACGACGAGACGCCGCCGACGCCACCAGCGCGCGGCAAGACCGGCAAGACCGGCAAGACCGGCAAGACCGGCAAGACCGGCGGCGGCGCGATCAAGACCGGCGGCGGCGCGATCAAGACCGGCGGCGGCGGCTCGACCGAGATCGACGGCGACGGCGGCGACACCGACGGCGACGACCTCGACGACGACGACGGCTCCGCCACCGGCGGTGACGGCGAGGACGACGACGACGACGGCGACGGCGACGACGGCTCGATCCGCATCAGCGACGACCTCGACGACGTCGGCGCCGACGTCACCTTCTCCGACGCCGACCTCGCCTCCGACGCCGCGGGCGGCGGCGGCTCGACCCGGCTCGAGACCCTCGCGCTCGGCTACGGCCGCCTCGGCCTCGATACCGTGCAGGACGCGCCGCCGCGGGTGTCGTCGCAGCTCGCCGGCACCGGCGAGGACGTCCTGTCGTTCCGCGCCCACGGCCGCGCCGAGAGCACGTCGCGCTTCGGCAACCGCTTCAAGGTCAAGGTCGCCGGCCGCGCCGACGCCGAGCTCGGCCTCGACGCCGACACCAAGGTCGGCGTCGAGCGCTACCAGGCCGAGATCTGGGACACCTACGCCGACCTCTACACCTCGTGGCTCGACCTACGCTTCGGCAAGCAGATCGTCGCCTGGGGCACCGCCGATCTGATCAGCCCCAACGACGTCGTCAACGCGCGCGACCTGCGCCGCGGCATCGCGCTCGACCCCGACGAGATGCGCCTGCCCGTGCTGGCGCTGTCGGCGACCGCGTTCACCGGCCCGCTGTCGGCGCAGGCCCTGTGGATCCCGGTGGCGCCGCGCAGCCGCTTCGAGCTGATCGACGGTGACTACTCGATCCTCGGGCCCCACGCCGCGACCGCCACCGAGCGCCAGCTCGGCGCCATGGTCTCGGTGCTCGCCGACGATCCCATGCTGGGGCCGGCGATCAGCCCGATCCTGGCGATCGGCAGCGACACCAGCAACGGCATCGACACCGGCGAGCTCGGCGCCTCGGGCTCGATCGAGACCCGCCGCTTCGATCTGCACGGCTACTTCCTGTGGGGCCACGAGCGCACCCCGCGGATCGCCATCGCCGACGACCTGCGCGCGTTCCTGGTCAACACGCCGCCCGACATGCTGACCCCCGAGAACCTCGCCGACCAGGTCCAGCTCCTGGCCCAGCAAGGCGTCCCGGCGGTCGTCGTCGATCAGCCGCGCCGGATCCACGCCGGCGGCGCCCTGGCCACCCGCATCGAGCCCATCGGCATCAAGCTCGACGCCGCGTGGTCGCCGCGCGCCAACACGATCCTGGTGTCGCCCGGCGCCGGCCCGGTGCTCGGCCAGCCGCGCGACCTCGCCCAGGCGTCGGCGACGCTGTCGCTCGACTACGATCGTGGCACCGAGCTGTCCGCGGTCCTCGAGGTGTCGCACCTGCGCGTCCTCGACGTCCCCGCCGGCGCCCAGGTGTTCCAGCTCAACGGCGACCACCTCACCGTCGTCGCCGGCCGGGTGTCATGGAACCCGCGCAGCGGCCCGGTCACGCTGACCACGCTCGGCTTCGTCGACGTCGACTCGCCGTCGTACGCGGTGCGCCCCGCGATCGAGCTGTCGGGCCACGACCACTGGGCGGTCGAGATCGCCGCGACGATCTACGGCGGCCCCGAGGGCAGCTACGGCGGCATCTACGACGACGCCGATGAAGTGACGCTGACCGTCCAGTACGGCCTGTAGGCCGCTGCGCCCGACCGATGGCCCGTTGCGGCCGGCGCGCGAGCTGCGATATCGTCTGACATCGTGGGGGGTCGAACCATCTCCCGGCTCGGCATCGTGACACGCCGGGGCCGAGGGGATGAGGGGGGCGCGAGCCAGGGCTCGCACGAACCAGATCAACGGAGGCACCGGATGAGCGTCGGCGTCAGGATCGAGCAGCGCGGCGACGTGATGACCGTCCCGCGGGATCGACGGGCCTCCCCGGCGGAGCCCACGCGTCGCGCGATTCGCGACGCGCCGGTCGAGCGGCCCACGCGCGCCGGGCACCGGCACGTGCGATGGGTGATCGTCGCCGCAACCCTGCTCCTGCTGCGAGCCGCGCCGGCCCGGGCCGACGAGACCACCTGCGCCGAGAAGGCCGCGTGTACCTACAAGTGCAACCGGATCGAGTGCACGGACGCGCCCCCGGCGGGGATCGTGCGTGACCCGGGGCCGGAGCCCGCGGAGAAGATCATCACGCTCCGGCCGGTCACTACAGCCGTGCTGTCCGACTGGTCCACGAGCCCCGAGGACGCGGAGAGCATAGCGACCGCCGCCACGAGGGTGAAGATGCGCGAAGACTGCGGGAGCCGCGGCGAACGGCTCGACCGCGTGACGTCCACCTTCACCGAGTGGTGCGAGGACAACCACAACACCTCGCACCCGCAGGTTCGCTGCAAGGTCAAGTCGCAGGGGGAGTGCAAGCGGGTCGATGCCAACCCCGACCACGCTCGCTGGTTGAAGGACGTGGAGGTGAGCAAGCAGGACCAGCGTGAGCTCGACTCGAAGCAGGCCGCGTACGCACAATGCCAGGCTCGCGCCCAGACCGAGCGTGACAGCTGCGCGGCGATGTGTAGCTGCTCGGGGTCGAGCGGCGGCGGCAGCGCCGGCGGCACCACCGCCACCGGGGGCGGCACCGGCAGCGGTGGCGGCAACATCAGCACCGGGGGCAGCACCGGGGGCAGCACCGGCGGCGACGGCGACGGCAGCACCGGCGGTGGCACGAGCGCCGGGACCGGCGCCGGCGGAGGGACCGGCACCGGCGACGGCGGCGGGACAGGATCGAGCGGTGGTCCCGACGACGGCGCCACGTGGACGCCCACGCCCGCGGGGGGCACGGTGACGGTCGGACCGACCGACTGGCAGGAGGCGCAGCTCCGCGACCTGGCGACGGCGCAGCAGCGCCTGCACCAGAGCAGCCAGGAGCTCGCCGCAGCGATGGCCAATACCGACCCCAAGAATCTGATCTTCGCGCCGATGTTCGTGGCGCCGTACTACGTGCTCCAGGCGCTGAGCAACAGCGGCACGACCGGCGTGTACATCTTCGAGCACACGCTGCTGATCGCTCCCGTCGTGGCCATGAGCCTCGCCCTGCCGTCCAGCAACCGGCGCCGGGCCGAGGAGATGAAGAAGTCGTACGGCGTCGCGATCGCCGCGGCGACGGCCCGGTGCGACCAGGGTGAGCTGGCGAGCTGCGACGAGGCCCAGCACCTCGTCGACGTCCTCCACGACGCCGTCCAGACCGGCGGCCACCGGCGCCTCGAGCACAGGGTGATGGGACGCGGCCTGTGGCCCGGTCCCGTCACCTCGGCCCGGGCGTCCGGAATGCTCTCGTTCGAGCACGTCGGCTCCGGTGACTTCGCCGGCGACCTCCACGGGTTCGGCAGTCGCATCGCGATGCGCCGAGGCTTCGGCGTGCTGGCGGTGGGGCTCACCAACCGCCTGGGCAGCGGCGACCGCTCGCTGTTCTCGTTCGACGGCGCGATCGGGGTCCAGCTCGGGACCGGCCTGGTGTCGCCGTACGTGCTGTTCGACGCGCGGTTCCACCTCTCGCTCGGCGACGTCGCGGCCGACGCACCTCGCTCCGACCGCGTGCTCGAGATCGGCAACGTCATCGACCTCGCGCCCGTACTGTCGTCGCGCGGCCCGATCACCTTGTCGCCCCAGCTCGACCTCGGCGTCGCCATCCCCCTCACCGGCGACTTCGACGTCGGCTATCGCGCCGGGGTCGGCCTCACGTTCATCCAGATGGATCCGACGAACGTGCGCGACTACTCGCTGGCCCGCGATCGCCGCCCGCCGCGGGACGACGCCTACGCCAACTGGGTCCTGCCCTACCTGATGCCCGACGGCGTCGGCGCCCAGTTCGCGCGGTGGAACGGCGTCCCCTCCAGCGTGTCCGCGTCCAACCGCTCGAAGCCGCCGTACGAGGTCGCGATCTTCGATGCCTGGTACCGCAAGCGCGCCGCCGGCTTCGGGGTCGGCGTCGCCCTGGGAATGTTCGGCCGGCGCTGGAGCTGGCACAACCGCGAGCACGAGGCCGGGTTCATGGTCGGCTTCATGGGCACCGAGCTCTACAACTGGCAGACCGCCGACGACGGCTCGGTCGTGAACGTCGGGCTCTTGCCCACTAAGGCGTTCGTCCGCTACAGCGCCCTGCCGATGGACCTCGAGCTCGGGGTGATGGGCTCGCCGCTGTGGGCGCGCATCGACACCCGCGACTCCTCCGACGACAGCTTCAGCATGTTCGGTGGCGGGTCGTCGCTCGACGTCTATCTCGCCGTCGGTCTCTGATCGGTACCCGCCCGTGCGTCCGTCCACACCGGCGCCGCGCGTGATCTAGATCGCCGCGACGATCTACGGCGGCCCCGAGGGCAGCCACGACGGCATCCACGACGACGCCGACGAGGTCACGCTGACCGTCCAGTACGGCCGGTAGGCCGCGGGCCCGGCGCAGTGCCCCGTTGCGGGCGGCGCGCGAGCTGCGATATCGTCTGACTCCGTGGGGGCTCAAACGGCCGTCGTGCTGGGGGTCGTGACCGGGGCGCTCGCCGTCGGCGTCGCCGTGGGCGGCTGCGCCGACGCCCAGGCGGCGCCGAAGGCCAAGGCCGGCAAGGCACAGGCGAAGCCCGACGCGAAGCCCGCGGGCGCACCGGTCCAGCCGGCCCAGCCCGACGCGCCGGCCCAGCCCGACGCGAAGCCGGTCGAACCGACGGCGGGCGAACCTGCCGAGGCCGGTAAGCCCGACGCGCCGGCCCAGCCGGCGGCTGCCAAGGAGGCGCGCGCCGTCGCCACCTACATCGCCGCCGAGACCAAGGGGCGGTGCCCGACCCACGTCGCGGTCGGGCCACTGTACTACGGCACCTACACCGGTCTCACCGGCCCGTCGGCGTCGCGCCAGGCCAGGGACGCGTGCAAGGCGAAGTACCCGGACCTCTACTGCTACGTGCGCGAGGCCAAGCTCGACACCGCGGTCCTGGTCGCCGAGGTCGTGTCCCGCACCGGCGCGTGCACCGACGGCGCGGCCGCGACGTACAAGAAGTTCGGGATCGGCTTCGGCGTCACCAGCGAGCGCGCCCGCGACCTGGCACTGAAAGAGCTCGGCAACGCGGACTGGAACTTCACCGCCGGCGTCGACGCGTGGACCGCGGAGGCCACGCTGGTGGCGTCGGCGACGCCGGCGGCACCGAAGGCGACGGCGCTGCCCGCGGATCTGCTGAAGCGCGAGCTCGAGTGCGGCGACGGCATCACGGCGACGTTCGCCCCTTTCAAGAAGCAGACCGCGGACCCGCGGATCGCGGGCACCTACAGCGACGGCTCGCACTCGGTCTTCGCGCTGCAGCAGGTGATCGACCTCGCGTACGAGCTCGAGTATGGCGGCTGCGAGGACCCCGACGGCAAGGCGGCGTGCCCGGTGCCGGCCGGCGGCTACCCGCCCGACGAGCAGCACGGTCCTTCGCCGAGCACCTGGGCCGCGGCGTGGACCCAGATCGCGTGCCCGGTCGGCCACGTGCCGTCGGCGACGAGCGAGCTGATCCAGTGGATCATCGACCAGGATCCGTTCCGCGGCGACGCGCTGTGCGGTGGCGACGGCTGTGCACCGGCGCCGCGCAAGCAGCGCAAGGGAAAGAACGGCGTGCGCGGCTGACGGATCGCGGGGGGAGTTCGGGGAGTGGGGGTGGGGCGAGCGCGGGCTCGCACGACCCGAACGACAGCGGAGGCACCGGATGAGAGCTGTAGCCAGCATCGTGATCGCGCTGATCGGCCTGATCGGCGTGACCGGCGCGACCGCACCCGCGCGCGCCCAGGGCCAGTGCGTGTCGCTGTCGCAGTGCCAGAAGTCGTGCCCGACCTCGGGCTGCACCGAGACGCCGCCGGCGATGCTCGTCAAGGATGCCGGCCCCGAGCCGGCGCGGACGATCGAGACGCTCCGGGACGTCAACGCGGTCGGGCAGACCGCGAACAACGACTGGGAGTGGTCGGACACCCGAGACGACGCGATCGCCCGCGCCGTCGCCCACGGCAAGGACAAGCTCCACCAGGCGTGTCGCGACTGGGACGCGTCGTCGAGCCTGCTCGAGGATCGCGTCGCGACCGAGGGCCAGCAGGAGTGCCGGAAGGCATCGCTCGGGGGCAAGGAGCAGTGGAACTGCACCGCCAAGGTCAAGGGCGTGTGCCGCAAGGAGGATCCGAACCCGGCGCACGAGGTGTGGGTGCGCGACAAGGCGCAGCAGGACGCCGACGAGCGCAAGCGGGCCGGCCTCGAGGCGAAGTGGCAAGCGTGCGAGGCCGACGCCTCGCGAGCGCGCCAGCAATGTCTGCAGACGTGCGAGGCGTCGTGCAGCGGCAGCGGCGCGGGCGGTGGCAGCGGCGGTGGCGGCACCAGCGGCGGTGGCAGCACCAGCGGCGGCGGCAGCATCGGCACCGGTGGAGGCAGCAACAGCGGCGGTGACGGTGGCTGGAATGGCGGCGGCACCGGTGGCGACACCGGGACGAGCACGGGTGGCGGCGACAGCGGCGGCGGCGCCGGGACCTCGGGTGGCAGCAGCGGCGGGTCCGTGAACCTGCCGGTCGGGGCGCCGCGCACCGCCGCCGAGGGCATCGCCCGCGCCAACGCCGACAAGGCCCGGATGGACGCCGCGTTCGACAAGGCCATGGCGGGCATGGCGACGGCGCAGCCTGGCGGGGGCAAGGGGGCGGCGATCGGGATGGCCATCGGCGTGCTGATCACGCCGATCGTCGGCGTCGCCAAGGACGCCGGCTTCGACGCGGTGATCTTCAACGCGGTGATGCCGATCCTGTTCGGGGCCATCATCGTCACCCAGGCCAACCTCGTGCCCTTTGCGATCAACCAGACGGGCTGGGAGGTGCGTCATCGCAACAACCTCCCCCTCTACCGGCAGCAGGTCGAGGCCCGGTGCGCGACCAGCAGCCCCGACGACTGCGCCCGTGACCGGGCCGCGCTCGAGGGCTACCTCCGGGGCGTGACGCCGTCGAAGATGCGCACGTTCCGGGCCTTCTGGCTGGGTCCGGCGGAGAACGTGCGTCCGGCGTACGCCACCACGACGACCATCGGCTTCATCTCCGGAACCCAGACGCGCGACGGCGGCGAGGTCGATCACGCCGGCTACTTCATCAAGGGCATGGCGCGCCGCGGCTTCTCGCGCGCGGGGCTCGAGCTGCGCAACGTCTGGGGCGACTTCAACGGCGATGGCACCGAGGGGATGTTCGGTATCGGCTTCAACTTCGGCGTCCAGTTCGGCTCGGGCTTCCTGTCGCCGTACGCCGAGGCCCAGGCGCGCCTCCAGGCCGCGACCGCGGGCTACCCGCACGAGTCGGGCGGCGCCGACTACGGCCTCGCCATCGGCAACACGTTCAACTTCCACACCGTGGGCGCCAAGTCCGGCGACTTCGCCGGCTCGCTCGCCATCGACGCCGGCCTGCTGCTGCCGCTCGGTGGCCGCACCGTGTCCGGCTTCTACGTCGGCATGGGCTACGACTGGAACAAGGCGTCGCCGGGCAGCGGCTTCGATCTGGCGGCGTTCGAGGCGCGGAAGTACGACGAGACCGAGTGGCTTTCGGCGCGCGTCACCGCGGGGACCGGCGGGCTCGGCGCCGGCGTCGAGGTGGTCAAGCTCCGCTTCCCCGGCGCGATCCTCAACCTGCTGGCGGCGGGCGACTTCCGCATCGGGCCCCACAGCTTCGCGCTCATCGGCGCCACCACCGGCCACGAGTGGCGCGTCGACGGCAACAAGCGCTACTACGTCACCGCGAGCCCCGTCGGCGGCAGCGGGGGTGACGGCTACTGGGGCCTCGGCGACCTCCGGCTCGGCGGTGGCATCGACACCGAGGAGGCCCGCGTCGACGTCGGGATCGACGTGCCGCTGTACTGGAAGGGCGACAGCGGCTCGTACGCGACGCTCGATCCGGTGTCGCTGTTCGTGCGCCTCGCGTACTAGGATCCGTCGTGCCCGTGCGCCATCTCGCCCTCGCGCTCGTCGTCGCCGTCGCCGCGTGTCATGGCACGCCGGCTGCTCCGGGCGCGACTCCGGGTGCGGCGGCGCCGGCCGCGGGCGACGCGCCGATCGCCAACGTCGCCACCGGCGGAGACCCGGCGCCGGCCGACGACGGCACGCGCCGCTGCCTGCCCACCGTCGCCGCCGAGTGTGGCTGCGTCTACGCGTGCGCGCCGGGTCGGCTCGACGGCGACCACTGGATCGTCGACCACCCGTTCTGGGCGCCGACGCCGCTGCACGCCCACGTCGATCGCTGGTGCGTCGACGGCGCCTGCACCGACGCGTTCTTCGGCGCGATCGTCTGCGATGGCATCTGCGCGCCCCGGCCGGCGGATGCGAGCTGCCACTTCGACGACGCCGGCGCGTGCGTCGGTTCATCCGCGCCGTGAGCGCGCACCGCCATCCGGACGCGCGGCTCCCGACCGGTATCGTGGAACGCCTTTCTGGATGGCCATGATCGCGACGTGCGCCGACGCTGGCGATGACCACGCACCCGCGACGCGGCGCCGCGATCGCCGCGCGCGCTGTCGCACCGACGCCCCGTCGATGCGTTATTGAGCATCGGTCGATGCGCTATTGAGAACGAGTCGACACCGCACACCGCGCGGCGTGCGGCAGCGCGCCGCACCGTCGTCACCGGCACTGACCGGAAGGCCCGATCGACGGCGATCTCCGTCGGAAGACCGCCATGACCGCGCCATCGACCGCGGACCACCGTGGCGCGTTCACCGCCGCGCCGGGTGCGCGACCACGACGCTGACTCCAGCGACGCCGACGACGCCCACGACGACGCGATCGACGACGCGATCGACGTCAGCGGCCGCGTCTCCGACGACGATCGCACGTGAAGCGCGCCCACGAGATCCTTGACGGATGCGGTCGCCGACCGCCAGACTCGAAACGATGCGCCCGATCGGGGGATCCTGGGGCCGATACGAGTGCTTGCACTTGATCGCATCGGGCGGCATGGCGAACGTGTACCTGGCGCGGGTGCGGGGCCCCGCCGACTTCGTCCGCCACGTCATCGTCAAGTCGATCCGCTCGCCCAGCGATCACGCGCAGGCGATGTTCCTCGACGAGGCGCGCGTCCTCGCGGCGCTGCACCACCAGAACATCGCGCAGGTCTACGACCTGCTCGTCACCGACGCCGGCCAGTACCTGCTCGTGATGGAGTACGTGCACGGCCACACCGTGCAGGCCGTGCTGCGGCGCGCCGAGATCGCCGAGTTCCGCATCCCGCTCGACTTCGCGCTCACCGTCGTCGAGGCCGTCGCGATGGGGCTCCACCACGCCCACGAGCGTCGCGACGACGCCGGGCGGCCGCGCGGCATCGTCCACCGCGACGTCACGCCCGGCAACATCATCGCCGCGTTCGACGGCGCGGTGAAGCTGATCGACTTCGGGATCGCGACCGCGTTCGAGCGCGAGACCGAGACCCAGAGCGGCGTCATCAAGGGCAAGACCCGCTACATGGCGCCCGAGCAGGCGTCGGGCAGCGCCGTCGATCGCCGCGCCGACGTCTTCGGCCTCGGCGTCGTCCTCTACGAGCTCACCACCCAGGTGCGCGCGTTCCCGCTGGCGGGCCCGCTCGAGATCCTCGACCGCACGATCCGGCCGCCGTCGGAGGTGCGCGCCGGCTACTACCCGATCCTCGAGGACATCGTCATGACCGCCACCGCGCGCGACGGCGGCTACCGGTTCCCCGACGCCGACGCCATGGCGCGCGCCGTGCGCGCCGCCGCCGTCCAGCTCGGCCTCACGCTCGGCCCCGCGGCGATCATGCGCACGATGGGCCGCCTGTTCGAGGAGCACGACGAGCCGTGGCTGATCGCCGGCCGCGACGCCGCCAGCGACGCCACCGACGCCGCCGCGGCGATCACCCGGCCGCGGACGCTGCTCGATCCACCGCTCGCCGCCGATCGCGAGGGGCCGTCCTGGGGCACCGACGTCCGCCCCGTGCGCGCGCGACGCCACCCGGTGTCGTGGGGCGTCGTCCCGGCCACCGGCGCGCTCGCCGACTGGGAGGTCGCCGTCGAGACCGCCGACTCGACGACGAGGTTCCTCGCGATCGAGATGGTCGAGGACGCCGCCGATCCCGCCGGCCCGTTCGCGGTCGGCACCTCGCCGAACCCGCGCCTGGTCGCGCGCGCCGAGCTCGACGCCGGGCGCTCCGAGGAGCTGCTGCTCGACGTCGAGGAGATCCTCGAGCTCCCCGGCGCCGGCCGCCGCGACGAGCCCGCGCCCCTCGCCGACGCCACCGAGGAGGCGACCACCGCCGACAGCTACGACGTCGTCGTCGAGGACGCGTACGAGGACGTCCTCGACGAGATCTGCGACGACGTCCCGGCGGCCGTCGCCGCCGCGCCGGCGTCGCCAGGCCTCGCCCCCGCGTCGCCGGGCCTCGCCCCGCGCCCCGGCCTGGCCGCCCGGGTCGCCGCCGCGCAGGCCTCGGCCGTCGATCCACCGGCGCCGCCGCGCCTGGCGTCGTCGACGCCGCGCCCGTCGCGACCGTCCTCGCCGCGCGACCCGCGCGCGTCAGCGCCGCCGCACCACCGCCGCCGGCGCCAGCGCCGGCGGTCGCCCGCGCGCGCATGCGGACCCTGATGCTGCCGTCGCGCCTGCCGCCGCTGTGGGTGCTGGCCGGCGTCGCGCTCGCCGGCGTCACCGTCGGCGGCGCGCTGCTGCTACGGCGCGATGGTGGCCACGCCGATCACGGCCCGCGCGCCAACGCGGCCGCGGTGCCAGCCGCGCCGGCGACCGGCGTCGCGACCTCGCCGCCGCGCGCCCCCACGCAGGCCCCGCCGGCGAAGCCAGGCCCGACGCCCGCGGCGCCCGCGACACCTGGGGCGCCCGGCAAGCCCGCCGCGCACGCCGCCGCGCGGACGATCCGGCTGAAGATCGTCACCGATCCCGACGACGCCACCGTCGTCCTCGACGGCCATCGCCTCGGCCACGCCCCGCTGCGCCTCGAGCGCCCGCGCGAGCCCCGCACCGTGCCGCTCAAGATCCGCCGCCGCGGCTACCACACCCGCATCCTGCAGGTCTCCCTCGACGCCGACCTCGACCTCACCGTCGAGCTCACGCGACGGGCGCGACGCCGTTGAGCGGTCGCGCGGGCCAGCGCGCCGGCGCCGACGTCACGTCTGTCCTGGTCCCGTGTCGTGCATCGCCGGATAGGCCACGCCGGCAGCCACGGTCAGCTCCGCTCACCTGCTGCCAACGTCGGGAGCAGGCGTCGCCTCGAGAATCCTGGTTCCCTCATCTTGCACCGCCTCTCGGAGTTCCAGTCGTCCGCCGTTGCCGAACTCCACGAGCAGTTCGCAATCGGCCATCCGGATCGAAGACACGGTCGTATCAATCACGTGAAGAGATTCGCCGAGGTCAACATATATGTCTCCGTCCAGGAGATCGTCCTCGGGTTCTGGTGCGTGGCCTTCTGCCCAGAACAAGCACCCCGCGTCGATGTAAAAGCGATGCCAGACACCCGAGAGCTGGATGTACATCGGGCCCACGAAGCCCGCCCTGGTGTTCATCACCGCAACGAAGGCACCGCATACAGAACCGACCAGTTCCGGGATGCTCGTTGCTTCGTGTTGGCGTCTGATGGATGAGGTCGTCATGTCAGAGTCCACTGCGGCGCTTCCTCGCCGAGCCCGACCACGTCGTCGACGTCGAGCGCGTCTGCGAGCCAGTGTGCCAGAATCAGCTCCTTTCGCCGCTCGAGACCTCGTCCCGCGATGCGGTCCTTCCCCCGCGCTACCTCGATGCCAGGTCAGCCCACCGCGCCCTCAACCCGAAGGCGCACAACCACTGCGCGAGCTACTCATCCGGGAGCCGCGCGCCTGCCCATCGGCTTCCAGTCGCGACCCGCGCGCCATTCGAGATGATTCGCGATGATGAGGTGGTCGCAGCAACCGGTTCCCCAGTCCCGAGCATCGGCGGAACGAAACGCCACGGCGGGGCCCGAGTGGAGCTCGGCCAACCCCGTCCATTTCGGCGACAGTTCGACCATTGCGCTCACCTGGCTGACATCACGCATCTCGCCGAGCGGGAAGCCGCCAGGTAGATCGACGTATTCGACGTCCCTGGCGACGAGGCTGAAGAAGTCACCGTATCCATCGAACTCGCCGTGCAGACACACGGTGAACGGAGCGGGCGGGCTGACCATGACCAGGTCCACCTCCCGGCCACGGCAGAACGCACGGACGTCGTCGAGCTCGAGCATGTGTGACCTGGAACGATGGATCGCCGATCGCGGATCGATGCGTCACAGTACGTCAAGCATCGGGCTTGGCGCGACGTGGCGCCAGCCGCCTCACGTACGGGGTGAGATGGAACCATGAATCTGGATCGTCGGTGTCGTCGCAGCGCCAGTAGCGAACCCTCGATTCGTGCAGATCCCAGTCCGCTTGGATGTGCACCGAGATGAGATCCCACGCCGCTGGAGCTCGACCGTTCGCTTCGACATCGCGGTCCACCGAGGCGAGAATCAGGGCCATCAGCGCTGCCTTGTCCTCACGAGACAGGTCGGGCCTGGCGTAAACGTCAACGAATTCGCTCAGCCTGCCAGCGTCTGCAAGCTCGACGTCCCAGTCTTGTTCCATCCCCGTGCGTCGCAGAACGAGCATCTCCGAGATTCGGTCGATCGCGCGGTTGCTCAGCATCGTGGTCTCCGACGTTCTCACAGCCAGGAACGTGTCCTCATGAATTCGTCTGCCAAGGTGACGATCTCGCTGACCGGGGACCAGGCTCTCGTCTTGTTCGCATGGCTGACGCGCGAGGACGGTGGGGCTGGATTGCCCGTCGAGCATCCGGCGGAACAGAACGTCCTGTCGGTGATCGAGGCGCAGCTCGAGAAGTGCCTCGCCGAGCCTCTGCAGCCTGACTACCTCGACAAGGTGGCTGCGGCGCGCTCACGGATCGTTGCAGGGAAGGACTAGCTGCGTGGCCGATCTCCGGCCGTGGCGGGGATCCACGCCCCCAACAAGCGATCGAATCCCTCATCGGAGAGGTCTCCGCCACCAACCCGGCACCACGCACCAGCCTCGCGCATCGTGCGCAGGTCCATGCTCGTCAGCCAGTCGCAAGGAAGCGCGTCCGCATGGCGACGACTCGCTCGGCCCATTCGTCAGACCTTCGCATCGCGTCGGCGACGACAAGGAGATCCCGACGATCTGCGATCGCGTACACCTGATCCGCGATGTCGGAGGTGAGGAGGTGGTCGAAGTGAAACGACCCTTCGAATCCGAACCATGCGATCTCGGCTCCACGATGGACGGCTTCACGCAGGCAATGCTCGAGGTACGAGCCCAGCGGCTCTGGCACGGTCGCGAATGCCGCGTCGTATGCGACGACGTGACGACCTGGCAGCACGCCTGGAGGAGCCTCTAGCCGGAAGCTACGCACCCGCTCCGGCCTTCTGAGGTCGTCGCCCATCCTGAGCGCAGGCGCAATCTCGACGGACGTGACAACGAACATGGAGAGCACGGCCCCGGAGCCGCTCCACATGAGGCTTTGACGAATCGTGGTCATCACGCTCCCGTCGGGATGCCTGTCCAGCGTCCGGAACCATCGCCGAGAGTGTCTGGAGACGCCTCGCGGCGCATCGATGACCTCGTGTCCATCAGCGCTTTCTCCGGCACGCAGGGGAGGCCGCGGGGCGAGGAGCACGCACAGTGCTATCGGAATCGACCATGAGCACCTTCAAGCCGTCCTGTAGCGACGTCGATACGAA
This sequence comes from Kofleriaceae bacterium, assembly GCA_020633495.1. GTDB lineage: Bacteria > Myxococcota_A > Polyangia > Haliangiales > Haliangiaceae > WYBA01. Next base: position 96,784 of record JACKDR010000002.1, read on the forward strand.
CACGGGACCCGTCATCATCGTCGATAGCGACCTCCAGCCACCCAGCCTGGATGGTGGCCACTCGCATTCCATCGATTGCGATGCGTCCGGTGCTCCACTGCCGACCATGACGTCCGTACGCTGCGATCTCCCATGGGTCGGCGATCAAGATCAGCCCGTGCTCCGGGACGGGTCGCAGCCATACGACCATCCCAGAGCCGATTTCCTCGTACTGCTCAGGATGCTCGATGTCGACCAGATATGCCGCTCCTCCGCACACCACGCAGAGCTTCGTGGGGGCCGGCCAGGTGAACAACGCGGGTCTTCCTGACTTGGTGAGGTCACCGCAGCGAAAGAGCCCTGTCCACGCGGGGCCATTCGTGGGCACGACTTGAATCTCGATGCTCGAGCGACCAGCGCGGGGCGTCCTCGGAAACTCGTATGTATGTTCCCGTTCGTCACATGATCGCGCCGAGCCGATCGCGTAGTCGTGAGTGAACGCGAACTCCAATACCATGTCGTGATTGCTCATGGATCAGGCTTGAAGATGCAGTGTCCGCTGATGTCTGTCCTGCCCGAGATCGATGGCCTTGTGAAGATCCTGTAGCCCGCCAGCGGGGCGGCGCGGCGTCAGTCGTGGACGCTGGCTGCGGCGCCGCCCAGCTGTTGCAGCAGGAACGCGTAGACATCCGCGGTCGCCGCATTGTCCTGATCCCGCGTCGAGCCGGCGCCGTGACCGGCGTCGCCGTCGACGCGGAGCAGGATCGGCTTGCCGCTGGTCGTCGAGACCTGCAGGCGAGCGACCATCTTCGCGCTGGCCCACGGCGGGACGCGGTGGTCGTTGAGCCCGACGCTGAAGAGCATCGCCGGATAGGCCACGCCGGCGGCGATGTGCTGGTAGGGATCGATCTCCAGGATCGATCGGAACCCTGCCTCGGTCTCCGGGTCACCCAGATCGGCCTTCTGGTTGGCGCCGTTCTCCGCATGCAGCATCCGGATCGGATTGACCTCGCCAGCCGCGATCCATACCGCAGCGAACAGATCGGGTCGATCCGTGACCGCTCGACCGACGAGAATCCCACCCGCGCTGGCACCGCGGGCTGCGACTCGCGCTGCGCCGGTGTAGCCACGATCGATCAGGTACTGGGCGCAGGCCTCGAGATCGTGGACCCCGTTCATCTTGTGCTCGAGACTGCCGTCCAGCTGCCACTGATGGCCCTTCTCACCACCGCCGCGCACGTGGCACACCGTCATCACACCGCCGCGCGCGAGCCATGGCAGCCACGTCGGGTCGAACGAGGGACGGTTCGAGCGGCCGTACGCGCCGTAACCCCTGACGATGGTCGGCGCCGTCCCGTCCAGCGCCAGGTCGCCGCGCCGCAGGATCGTGAGAGGGATCGCCGTCCCGTCGGGGTTCACGGCGTCGACCTCCTCGACGACGACCCCGCTGAAGTCAGCGGTGGACTCGTCGGACAGGACCGGTCCGGTCAGGCTCCGACTGGCGATGTCGACCGCATAGTAGCCCGCGGCGTGGGTCCAGCCCTCGAGCCTGACCCAGGCGCCATCGGCCCGCTGATCGGTGACCAGACGGTCGACCGTGCCGTCGAACGGTAGCGGCAGCGCGCGTGCCCCCTTGGCGTCGGCGCCCTTCCACGCCTTGCGCAGGACCTCCGACTGCGATCCCTGTGCGCGCGACACGTAGAGCGCGTCGCCCGAGACCGCCATTCCGGTGATCACCGCCTCGGGATCCTCGGCGACCTCGATCCGCGCCTGCGCCAGGTCTGGATGCGCGAGCGGCACGGACAGCACGCGCCCGTTGGCCGCACCCGCGACGCTCTGCAGGTACAGGCGCTCACCGTGGATGGCGACTTCGTAGATGCCGTCGGCGTATTCAGCGACCGCCTTCCATGGCGTCTTGCCCGCGCCGGTGCGATCGAGATCGGCGAGCTTCGCCACCGAGACACGCAGCTCGCGCCGGGCGCCTGCGCCGAAGGCCACCATCCACGCGCTCGAGCCAGCCGGCACCTCGACAAAGGTCAGCTCCTCGGCTTTCATGGGCATCGCGCCCTGCTCGCCGCCCAGCACCTGCACGTCGCTGGACCCCGGCTCGCCGAGCACGTGCAGCCACGTCGTCATCCCGAGGATCGGATCGACGCCCTCCTGGGCCGGCGCCATGCGGGTGTAGAAGAAGCCGCTGCCGTCGGGCAGCCAGTCGGCGGTGAACTCGCCCCAGATGCGCTCGATGACGTCGGGGCGGACCTCGCCGGTCGCGACGTCGAGAACGTGGAGCTCGGAGACCTCCCCGCCGCCCATCGACACGTCGTACGCCAGCAGCGCGCCGTCGCGCGACGGCGCGTAGCTGTTCAGGGCCGCGTGCCCCCCCCGAGCCCTCGATCGTCGCGGGATCGACCAGCACCCGCTCGCTGCCGTCCGCCTCGCGCACCACCAGCGTCGACAGCTGCGCCCCCGCGGCGATCCGGCGGAAGAACGCCCGCCCACCCGCCATCCTGACGCCGTCGACCGACGTCGAACGCTCTCCGACCTCACGCAGGCTGGCCAAGATCGTGTCCCGCTCGGCGAGCCCGTCCAGATACTGCGCCGCGTACTCGCCCTGCTCGCGCATCCAGCGATCGCGTTCCTCCGCCTCGTCCTCCATCCACCGGTACGGATCGGTCACCGTGACCCCGAAGATGGTCTCCGAGACCTCCCCCGTCCGCGCCACCGGCGGCCCCGCCGGGGCAGAGTCCGGCTCGACCGTGGACGTGACTCCGGCGTCCGCGGCAACGGCGGGTGAAGCGCCGCCCGTCGGCGGCGGCGCCGCGTGACCACAGCCGACGTGCACGAGCACGACTCCGAACAAACACCAACGCATCCTCATGGCGCCGACCCTACTCGAAGACTGACGCCATCGGAATCAGAAGATGCGCGCGATGCAGCCCGCCCCGCGGCGGTGTTCATCCGCGTCTGCTGACCTCCGCTTCGCCCAGCTCGCGAAGATGCCCCGCCTAGTAGATCGTGCGCCGATCGTCGCGTCGAGATCGTGAGTGGTTCGACGTTTGCCAGGTTCACGCCGCAGGGGTGATGGCTTGTCCGGTCGCCGGACAGCAGGTGCGGCGGGGGTGCATCGAAGGCGGGTTCATGGTGAGCGGGGAGCAGGGAGACGGCCCGACTCGGAATCAGGGGCACGGGCAGCGACGTGGGCGCGGCGGGGCCGGCTGCCGCGGGTGCAGGTCGCCGGCAGGTCAGCGAATGGAGGGGTGAAACCGGGGTCGGCTCGCGGTGTCCATGGTCTTGCGATGCGGTGCGCTATCCTCGAGGTCATGCTGCGAAGGTCCTTGCCCGTGGTTGCCGGGGTCGTCGTGGCCGCGGGATGCGGCGGGCCGAAGCCCGCGGCCCGGGTGAGCCGGGCGCCGGTGGCGGTCGATGCGGGGGTGGCGGCGGCGCCGGTGGACGCGGCGCCGGAGCAGCCGCTGGGGATCGACTGGGCGCACGCGAAGTACGCGACGGACGAGGACGCGCTGGCGCTGTGGGCGAAGATGGGGCTGCGGGGCGACAACTTCGAGGACCGGGTCGGGATGATCCCGGAGTCGCCGCCGGCGCTGCGCGAGGCGATGGCGAAGGCGCTGCTGCGGCAGGGCAACTTCGCGTGTCCGACGTCGCCGCCGCCGGCGTGCGTCGACGCCGATCTGGACGCGCAGCTGGCCGAGGACGAGATGCACGAGGTCGCGGCGGACGCGACGCTCGACGATCCGTGCATGCGCCGGGTCATCGCGCTGTGGGCGCTCGACGAGCTCGACGACGACGTGCTGGGCACCGAGCTGGCGCCGGATCTGATCGCGCTGGCGGCGCTGCCACCGCCCGAGCACGAGCTCAACCGCGCGGCGCTCTACCGGATCCACGATCCGACGATGGCGCTGCAGGCGATCGCCGCGGCCAAGGCGGCGCACAACGACGAGGTCGCCGACGACAACCTCGGCGGGATGGACGTGACGACGCTGGCCCACGCGGCGATCGATCTGCACGTCGACGGTGCGGTGCTGCAGATCGGCGCCGACGAGGCGACGCTGCCGGTGTTCGAGGCCGCGGTGGTGGACCCGCTGCTGCGGCGCGACACCCGCGTCGCGGCGGTGCGCGAGCTGTCGATGTTCCTGCAGGACGTGTTCGATCCGGGGTCGCCGGTGTACAAGCGCGGAGTCGCGGCGATCGAGCGGGCGCGCGACGGCGCCGACTGCGTCACCGCGGGGGTCGCGGCGGGCGAGCTGACGACGCTGGGCGCCAAGCCGCCGAAGTCGGCGAAGCTGCGCAGCGAGGCCGACGTGCTGCGCTGGCTGTGCGTCGAGCTGGCGGGGGCGCCGGGCGAGCGCGACGTGGCGCCCGGGGTGGCGGACCGGTGGCAGAAGGCGTTCGCGCCGGGCGGGGTGGTGCTCGAGCAGACGTTCGAGGATCCGTACCGCAAGCACGAGCTGAGCGACGAGAACCCGGATGTCCCCGACGCCGACGGCGACGGCTGGCCCGACCTGCCGCCGGAGGAGCTCGACCCCGACGGCAACGGCGATCCGTCGACGTGGACCGAGGTGGTGCGGATGCGCGCCGCGGAGCTGCCCGGCAGCGACGCGTGGAGCGAGCTGGTGCGGGCGATCGAGAGCTGCGACGCCACGAGCGCGGGTGCCGCCGGTGCCGAGTGCGCCGTGCCGGCGGCGCACGTGCGGTTCCGGTTCGTGTGGGGCAAGGGCCGCGGCGGTCAACCGGTGATCAAGACGATCGTGCGGACCGAGACGTACGCGGACTGCTGAGGGGCGGGGGCGGCAAAGGTGCGCGGCAAGGTGCCCGCCCTCTCGACTCCGGGGTCGCTGCTTCGCAGCTCCCCCTCCGCTCGAGGTGAGCGGTGGGGGGGCATCGAAAGCGCCGCACAGCTCCGCTCGAGGTGAGCGGCACAGGGGGCATCGAGTCTGCTGCCAGTGACCCCTCCGCTCGAGGTGAGCGGCGCAGCGGCGATCGATGGCGGCGTTCCGCTCGACGAGCGGCAACCGGATCAGGCGGGCGTGGTGGCGCGCGCCTTCTTGTTGACCAGGAGGATCAGGGCGGGGGTGACGAGGAGGTCGGAGATCAGGGCCGAGAGGGTGGTGATCGTCGTGAGCAGGCCGAAGTAGTAGACGGACTTGACGCTGGCGCCGAGGAGGACGGCGAAGCCGGCGATCAGGATCAGCGACGACATGACGACGGGGCGGCCGGTGCCGAGCATCATGCGGTGCATGGCGGCGTCGGGGTCGTCGGGGGTGCGGCGGTGCTCGTGGCGGAAGCGGAACATGATGTGGCTGGTGTCGTTGACCGAGATGCCGATGACGATCGCGGCGATCAGGACGGTCGCGAGGTCGAGCGGGATGCCGACGAAGCCCATCAGGCCCAGGGTCATCATCGCGGGCAGGAGGTTGGGCACCATCGACAGCAGGCCGAGCTTGAGCGAGCGCAGCATCAGGCTCATGACCAGGGTCACCAGGACGAACGCGGTGATGCCGCTCTGCAGCTGGGCGGTGGTGATGTTCTGGGTGATGCGGACGTACAGGGGCAGGTAGCCCGACGGGCGGACGTCGACGTGGGCGGTCTCGGCGTCGGCGCGGCGGTCGAGGTCGTGGAGGATGCCGGCGATCGTGTTGGCGCTGGGCAGGCCGGAGCGCGCGGTGATGTGCGTGCGACGCGGCTCGTCGCGGACGTCGAGCAGGGCGTTGAGGTTGTCCTCGCCGTCCTTGGACTGGGCGTAGACGGTGTCGAGGAGCTGGGCCACGCCCTCGCGCTTGTCGGGGATGCGGTAGTCGGCGGGGTCGCCGCTGTAGACCCGGAACACCTGCTTGACGATCTCGGGCAGGCCGGTGACGCGGCCGATGTCGGGATGGTCCTCGAAGGCGCGCTCGACCCGATCGATCGCGGCCAGGGCCTCGGGCTCGTAGACCGAGGCGCCGTCGCGCGGCTCGACGGTGAACTCGAGCGGGATGTAGGGGCCGAAGTCCTGGGCGATCGCGGCGTCGTCGACGCGGACCGGGTGGTCCTCGGGCAGGAAGCCGATCGTGTAGGTGTCGACGTTCAGCTTGGTCATGCCCCACGCCGACACCGCGAACAGGACGCCGGCGACCGCGAAGACGGCGCCGCGGTAGCGGGTCGCGACGTGCAGCATGCCGAGGACGATGCGGCCGATGATGCCGTGGTCGGCGGGCTTGGTCGCGGCCTCGGTGGCGCGCTTGCTGCGGCCGCCGAAGCGGGCCATCGCCGGGATGCCGATGATCAGCACCGACGCCAGCAGGATGGTGAGGCCGACCGAGACCAGCCAGCCGAGGTCGCGGATCGCGCCGACCGGGGCGCGGATGAACGACGCGAAGCCGATGACGTCGGTGACCGAGTTGATGATGCAGGGCACGACCGTGAGCGCGACGGTGGTGCGCAGGATGTCGGCGGGCTTGAGCCCGGCCTGGGCGCCCTCCTCGAAGGAGTCGACCAGGTGGACGAGATCGAGGATGCCGACCGTCATGATCAGCGTCGGCACGATGCCGGTGACCATGTTCATGTCGCGGCCGGCGAGGCCGGCGATGCCCATCGTCGCGAGCACCGCGACGGTGACGATCGCGGCGCCGATCAGCACCCACACGACCCGGCGGAACGACACCCACAGCCCGAGCAGCAGGATCAGGTACGACAGCGTCACGAAGATGCCGGTGTCGTGCAGCGACGCCTCGTTGAGGCCCTCGTAGACGACGCCGATGCCGCCGAGGTGGGCGCCGCCGCCGTCCTTCTTCAGCTCGCGGTTCACCACCACGGTGACGTCGTGGATGACGTCCTTGCGGTGCTTCTCGTAGTCGGCGGTGTTGCGCGGCTCGACCAGGATCAGCGACACGTGGTCGGTCTTGCCGACCAGCATGCCCTGGAACTGGGGATCGGCGGCGACCCGGCGCCGCACCGCGGCGGCCGCGGCGGCGTCGACCTCGCCGGTCTCGGGCAACAGCGGGCCGACCACCAGCTCGCCGTCCTCGTCGGTGGCGTGCAAGCTGACCGCCAGGCTCTGCACCCGGCGCACGCTGGGCAGCGCCTCGATCGCCTGCGACGCGGCGCGGACGCGGGTCAGGTACGCGGGGTCGTAGATGCCCTCGGGCGCGGTCGCGGCGATGACGATGGTCTCGTCGTTGCCGAACGTCGCCTTGTAGTCGTCGTAGGCGGTCAGCGCCGGATCGCCCTCGACGAACCAGACCTTGAGCGAGTTGTCGATGCCGATCTTGGTCGCGAAGTACCCTAGGCCGAGCGCGAAGACCAGGAGCAGCGAGATGTAGAGCGCGGCGCGGCGGTGCAGCGACGACACCAGGCGCTGGGCCCAGTCGCGCGGGCGCTCCTCGACGGCGGCGACCTCCTTGTCGAGGCTCATCGCACCGACTCGACGTGGAAGCTGCCGTAGACGAACGCGAGGTCGCGCGCGTACAGCGCCGCGGCCTCGTCGTCGTGGGTGTCGATCAGCTCGGCGAGCGCGGCCGGGCGGCTGCGCGGCACCAGCAGGTTCCAGTACACCATCCGGGCGCCGGGCCGCGACGCCCGCACGATCGCGCGCAGCATGGCTTCGTGGTGCTCGGGGCTGACCCACTCGAACAGGTCGGACAGGTACAGCGCCGACAGCGCGCCGTCGGGCAGCGTGCCGAGGTGGCCCTCGAGGTCGCCGCGGACGATCTTGATCCGCTCGGTGGCGGCGCGCAGCGGCTCGAAGTTGGCCTCGCGCAGGTACAGCGGGCCGCGCGCCAGGTCGGGGTAGCGGCCGAGCAGCGCGTACTGGATGAAGTGGTTGTCCAGCGGCGAGGTCTCGACCAGGGCGTGGCGGGCGCGCTCGAGGAAGACCCGGCCGATGTCCTTGCGGTCGACGTACTGGAAGAACGCCGGGTCGCGGCCCAGGCGCGCCATCACCGCGCGGCCGAAGAAGACCGTGAACAGGGCGCGCCAGCGGCGGTTGTCCCAGACCCGCCGGTAGTACTGCTCGCGGGCGTCGCGGTCGCCGATCGTCATGATCTCCTCGATCACGGCGCGGCCGTGGACCAGCGGCAGCACCGCGGTGCGGAAGATCGACAGGTACTTCTGGAAGCGGCCGGCGTGGATGATGCCGCGCGCCAGCTGCGCCTCCTTGGTGTCGAAGTAGCCGCGGACCTCGTCGCGCAGGTCCTTGCGCAGGCGATCGCGGTAGACCGAGACCCGGTCGAACGAAGGCCGCGCCCCGAGGAAGGCGACGTAGTCGTACCAGCCGAGGTTGCGCAGCGCGGTCAGCTTGAGCTCGAGCAGCGCGTTCTGCGCGGCCGAGAAGTCGATCGCGGTGATCGACCGGGGCTGGCGCAGCGCCAGGGCCATGACGTTGTCGCCGGCCGAGGTCAGGCACAGCAGATCGTCGTCGGGGCCGAGGTGCAGGCCGTCGGCCGCGATCTCGGGATCCTCCCAGCACTGGCTGTAGACGATGTTGGTGAACACCGGGCGCTCCTGGACGATGGAGCGCGAGCCGGGGGCGGCGGCGGCCGACGGGGGCGCGGACGACGGAGCGGGCATGGTCACGGGCGAGACTCCTTGCCGGTGGCGGCCCACTGGCGACGAACGGCGGGGTAGTCGATCTTGGCGCGGTGGCGCGGATCGACGGGGAGCTTGCGGGTCATGGCGACGCGATCGATCGTGACGCCGCGGCTGGCGAGGTGGCGGATGACCTCGTCAGTACGGCCGCCGTCGGCGCCGGCGCGCTCGCGCACGCCCCACGTCGTGGGCTCGACGACCAGCAGGGCGCCGCCGGCGTCGGGCACCAGCGCGGCGCGCGCCACCCACGGCAGGGTGCGGGCCGCGGCCTCGACCGCCGACGGGTGGTAGACGGCGTCGCCGCGGCGGACGACGTCGCCGATGCGGCCGACCAGCCACAGCCGGCCCTCGCGATCGCGGTAGGCGGCGTCCCCGGTGCGGTGCCAGATCTCGCCGGTGTCGTCGACGATCTTGGTGGCGCGCTCGGCGGCGTGGTCGCGGAAGTAGCGCTTGTTGACGTGGTCGCCGGCGACCGTGACCTCGCCGACCTCGCCGGGGGCGACGTCGAGCGCGGCCATGCCGCCGGGGCCGATGACGATCGGCGCGCCCGGGCGCGGCTGGATCAGGCGGACCGTGACGTGCGGGTCGGGCGCGCCGACGCACAGGCCGGCGCCGGCGCGGGTGGCGGCGGCGGTGCGGGCGCGGACCTCGGCGGCGTCGATGCGCGAGATCGGCTCGGCCTCGGTGGAGCCGTAGACCACCAGGAACGTCGCCGACGGATCGAGCAGGCGGCCGGCCTGCTCGCACAGCTCGACCGGCACCGGCGCGCCGCCGGAGATGATGCGGCGGACGCCGGCCAGCGGGCCGGGGCGCGGGCCGCGGTCGGCGGCGTCGAAGATCGGCGCCAGGAACGCCGGCGAGCCCGAGATGACGGTGACGCCGAGGTCGCGGATCGCGCGGGCCAGCGCGGCGCCGTCGATGTCGTCGACGCCGCGGCCCAGCCGCGGGATCACCGCGGTGTGGCCGCTGACCAGCGTGGACAAGAGGACGATCGCGAACGCCGACATGTGGACGTCGGGGGTGCCGTCGGTGCGGCCGGCGGCGTCGAGCAGGCCGGCCATGGCGTCGTGCTGGGCGCCGAGGAAGGCGTGCGACCGGACCGCGCCCTTGGGCGTCCCGGTCGAGCCGCTCGAGAACGTCAGGAGCGCGGGGTCGGTGCCGGCGAGCTCGGGGAAGATCGGCGCGGTGGTGGCGGCGCCGTCGGCCTCGACCGCGGCCAGCGGTTCGGCGCCGAGCAGCCGGGCGGTGACGCCGCCGCCGACCACGATGCTGACGCCGGTGGCGGTGTCGCGCGGGAACATCAGGCGCAGGACGTGCGCCTTGGGCACGCCGATGAACGCCACCGGGTGGGTCACGCGGATCGCGCGCGCCATCTCGCGCGGCGTCGCCGCCGGCTCGACGAAGACCGCGACCGCGCCCAGCGACGCGACCGCGAGCAGGACGACGTACAGCTCGGGCGACATCGGCACCAGCACGACGACGCGCGCGCCGCGGACGACGCCGCGCCGGGCCAGGCCGGCGGCGACGTGGCGGACCCGGGTCGCGAGCGCGCCGTAGGTGAGCCGGCCCCAGCCAGCGTCGCCGACCGGGTGGATCAGCGCGACCCGCTCGGGCGCGACGTCGCCGTGGCCGACGATCTGCTGGATCACCAGCGGCGCCGCGGCGTCGGGGGCGTGGGGATCAGGGGCGCTCGAAGAGCTCATACGTCTTGAACCGCCGGTCGGGGACCTGCCAGCCCATCTTGGCCGGCTCGCCGTCGATGTGGATCAGCGCGGCGATGCCGGCGACCGCGTCGTGGTCGCGGAACGCGCCGATCGCCGCCGCGAACAGCGCGTGGTAGACGCCGCGGTCGCGGGCCTCGGGCCGGATCGCGATCGACTTGGCGACGCCGACCCGGCCGCGCGGCAGGTCGGTCATGAACGTGTACAGGAACCCGACCGGGCGACCGTCGTCGACCGCGAGGAACGAGGTGCTCGCCACCGACGCGGCGCGGTCGGCGCCGTACAGGGCGGCGAACTCGTCGGGCTCGATCTGGCTGAACATGTGGGCGTCGCGGAAGCCGATCATCGACAGCTGGTAGACCGCGGGCAGGTCGCCGACGCTGACCGGCCGTACGGTCACGCCGGCGTCGGCGGCGCGCTCGGCCCGGGCCAGGAAGCGATCGTGCAACGGACCGAGCTCCGGCATCCAGTACGATCCGTAGGCGCTCGCCGGGGTGAAGCCGGCGGCCCGCCACAGCCGCGGGTAGTACGCCGGGTGCGACGGCTCGCCGGTGAACCAGCCGGGCTCCGGAGCGTCGGTGACCAGGCGGTAGTCGTGCCAGGTCGTGAAGTTGATCGGCCCCCGCACGATGGTTGCGCCGCGCTCGTGCAACCAGTCGGTGGCAGCGGTGAGGACCGCGGTCGCCGCCGGCTCGTCGTCGCGGCTCTCGAAGAACCCGATCAGGCCGATCGGCTTGCCGTCCGGCCCGACCAGTCGCGGGTTGACGATGGCCGCGGCGCGCGCGCGGCCGGGCGCGAGAAACAAACGTAAGCTGCACCGCCGTCGTGACGGCTGCGCGTCGTCGAGCAGCGCCGCGAAGCGTCCGGACGTCGGACGACCTGGCGTCGCGGCGTCCACCTCGGCGTACACCTCGTCGGTCAGCGCGGTGAACGCGCCGACGAGATCCGAGCCGCCTTCGACGATGGAAACGCGATCAGCCACGAGCGATCGCATCAGCAAGTCATGCGCCACACGGCGATGACGAGGCGAAGTCAGCGTCGGTGAGCGCGGCGGCGCGACGTGGTCCTTGAAACCTACACGCTGGATCGGGCTTTGCTGTTGTCGGGGGCATGATGTCCACGCGTGCCATCGAGACGGACGCTCAGACGGGGGCGAACGTAACGACTGCAAGCGAGCCTACGGTTGATGCGACCGATGGCTCGTTGCCGGAGTTCGCCCGGATCCCGGGCGGAAACTTTGGTGGCGACTCCGGCTGCCACCGCCTGGCCAACCCTGTCGCCGCCTTGCGCCAGCTTGGCGCGGTGCGTCGAGCCGTCGTCGTGGTCAATGAACTGGCCCCAGGCGCGGCCGCCGCGCAGTGGAAGAAGCTGTTCACCGACACCCTCGGCGACCACGTCGAGCTGACCGAGGTCCGCGTCCGCCACTTCGAGGGCGCGTTCGCCGCGGCGCGCGCCGCCGCCGCCTGGGGCGCCGAGCTGGTCATCGCGATCGGCGGCGACGGCACCGTCAACGCCTGCGTCAACGGCATCGGCGACGCGCCGACCCGGCTCGCCGTGGTCCCCGCCGGCACCGCCAACGACCTCGCCCACCTGGTCGGCCAGCACGGCATCCCGACCCGGGACGCCATGGCGATGGCGTCGTGGGAGCGCAAGGACCTCGACGCGATCGACGTCAACGGCGTCCGCTTCTACTCGGCGGGTGGCCTGGGCTGGGTCGCCGACGTCGCCGCCACCGCCAACCGCTGGCGCAGCGGCACCTGGCTGCGCCGCTGGCTGCTGGCCCGCCTCGGCCACCTGCTCTACACGATCGCCTGCGTCGCGGTGATCTTCGGCAAGCAGCGCCTCGGCGCGCGCACCAAGATCCGCTACACCGACGCCGCCGACGGCCACGTCCGCGAGCTCGACCTCGACGCCTACGGCGTGCTCGTCACCTCGAGCAAGAAGGTCGGCCGCTCGTTCCACACCACGCCGGTGTCGGAGATGGACGACGGCCGCTTCGAGCTGGTGCTGTTCCCGCGGGTCGACCGTCGCCGCCTGCTCAAGGCGGTGCTGTGGGCCCAGCGCGGCAAGCTGTTCGAGCTGCCCGAGATGAAGTGGCTCCAGGTCACCCAGGCGACGATCGAGACCAGCCGCCGCGTCCGCTTTTTCGGCGACGGCGAGATCCTCGAGCACGGCCAGCGCTTCGAGGTCGGCGTCGCGCCGACGCCGGTGCGGATCATGGCCCCCGTCGTCGCCGAGCCGGCGGTCGCGCTGCACCTGGCCCTGCAGCGGGCGTGAGGCTGGCCATGACCGACGCCTCCGTCCGCGCGGCCGACGCCGCCGCGCCCGCGACCGCCACGCCCACCGGCGTCGCCGCGTTCCGTGCCTACCTCGCCGAGCGCTTCCCGGTGCCGGTGACGCTGATGCTGGCGGTCGCCACCGCGACCGCCGCGTACGCGGTCGCCCAGGCGCCGGGCTTCGCCACCGGCCACTGGCCGCTGTTGATCGACGACACCGCGCTCGGCGGCGTCGGGCTGGTCTTCCTGCTGCTGTTCCACCTGCGGGTCTTCGACGAGCACAAGGACTTCGCCGAGGACGCGCGGACCCGCCCCGACCGGCCGGTGCAGCGCGGCCTGGTCACGCTGGCCCAGCTCAAGGTCTACGGCGCGATCGCGCTGGCGCTGGAGATCGCGATCGCGCTGGCGCCCGGGCTCGCCGCCGGTTGGTGGTGGGCGCTGGTCATCGGCTACTCGGTGCTGATGCTGTTCGAGTTCTTCGCGCCGCGCTGGCTCGAGCGCCACTTCGGCACCTACGCGATCAGCCACAGCGCGATCATGTCGGTCGTGGTGCTGGCCCTGGTCATGCGGTTCGCCGCGCGCAGCGGCGTGGTCCCGACCCCCGAGCTGATCGTCCTGGCGGTCCAGGCGCTGGCGTCGACGTTCTCGATCGACGTGCTGCGCAAGACCTGGGCGCAGAGCAGCGAGCTCGACGGCGTCATGACCTGGAGCAAGCAGCTCGGCCGGCCGCGCGCCGGCGTGCTCGGCGGCGCGCTGCTGGCGCTGGCCGGCGCGTGCGCGGCGTGGCTGGGCGTGCGGGTCGGCGGCGGCATCCTGTGGATCGGCGTCGTCGCCGGGCTGACCGGCGCGTGCATCGTGCAGATCCGCGCGTTCGTGCGGGCGCCGACCGCGAAGGGCGAGAAGGGCCTGCAGGCGGTGGCCGGCGTCCACTACCTGGTGGTGTGGACCGGGATCGCGGTGGTGGCGGCGATCGCCCACGGCGTCCGCTTCGACGTGCTCGGGTTGACCGGAGGCTAGTGATGACGACCGCGACGCTGTGCTGGCCGGAGACCCTGACCGACGACGACCGCGCCGGGCTCGGCGGCAAGGCCCGCAGCCTGGCCGACCTGGGCGCGATCGACGGCGTCCGCGTGCCGGCGTGGTTCGCGGTGCCGAGCGCCGCGTTCGACGCCGCGGTCGACGCCGCCGGGGTCCGCGCCGGCATCGACGCCGCGCTGGCGACCCTGGCCGCCGGCGACGGCAGCCGCGCCGCCACCGACGCCTGCGTCGCGGCGCTGGCGCCGCTCTTGGCGCAGGTCGCGGTGCCGCCGGCGCTGGCCGACGAGCTGGCCGCGGCGCTGGCCCGGCTGGGCGGCGCGCCGGTGGCGGTGCGATCGTCGGGGCTCGACGAGGACGGCGCCGACAGCTCGTTCGCCGGGCAGCACGACACGTTCCTGTTCGTCGACGCCGCCGGCCTGGCCGACGCGGTCGCGCGGTGCTGGCGCTCGGCGTTCAGCGAGCGCGCGCTGTTCTACCGGGCCCGCAAGGGCCTGCTCGATCGGCCGGTCGCGATCGCGGTGGTCGTGCAGCGGATGATCGACGGCGCGGTCTCCGGCGTCCTGTTCACCGCCGACGCCTCGTCCGGAGACCGGACGAAGATGATCCTGACCTCGACCTGGGGCCTGGGCGAGGGCGTGGTGTCGGGGCGGATGGCGTGCGACACGCTGGTGCTGCGCCGCGCCCCCGACGGCGACCGCGTCGACGTCGTCGACCGCGACGTCGCCGACAAGGAGCAGGCGGTGCGCCGCGGCCCCGATGGCGACGGCACCGTCGAGGCCGACGTCGCCGCCGCCGATCGTGCCCGGCCGTCGCTCGACGACGGGCGCGCCGCCGCGGTCGCCGCCGCCGGCGCCGCGATCGAGCGCGCCTACGGCTTCCCGGTCGACGTCGAGTGGACGTTCGACGACGACGGCGCGCTGTGGCTGTTGCAGGCCCGGCCGATCACGTCGCTGCCGCCGGCGCCGACCGGCGCGCTCGCCACCGTCGACCCCCACGGCGGCCGCAAGCGGCTGTGGGACAACTCGAACATCATCGAGAGCTACAACGGCGTCACGACGCCGATGACCTACAGCTTCGCGCGCCGCGCCTACGGCATGGTCTACCGCCAGGCCTTCGCGCTGCTCGGCGTGTCGCGCCGCGACCTCGATCAGTACGGCTCGGTGTTCGAGCAGATGATCGGCCTGGTCAACGGCCGGGTCTACTACAACCTCGAGTCCTGGTACCGCGTCCTGCAGCTGCTGCCCGGCTACAAGTTCAACGCCGAGTTCATGGAGCAGATGATGGGGGTCAAGGAGGGCGCGGCGTTCGGCCGGCCCGCCGCGCCGCGCTCGGCGCTGCAGCGCTGGCTCGTCGATCTGCCCGAGGCGGTCGGCTCGCTGGGCGTGCTCGCGGTCCGGTTCGCCCGCGCCCAGACCCTGGTGACCAAGTTCTTCGACGACTTCGCCGACAACTACGGCGACTTCTGGGAGCGCGACCTCGAGCACCTCGCGCTCGACGAGCTGGTCGACGTCTACCTCGACGCCGAGCAGCGCATCATGGGCCGCTGGCAGGCGCCGATCGTCAACGACATCCTGGCGATGATCTTCTTCGGCGTCCTGCGCAAGGCGCTGAGCTCGTGGGGCATCGGCGACGCCTCGCTGCACAACGATCTGATGTGCGGCGAGGGCGGCCTGGAGTCGACCGAGCCGACCCGCGACCTGCTGGCGCTGATGGACGACGTCCGCCGCGACCCCGCGCTGTGCGAGCAGCTGCGGTCCCGGCCGCCGGCCGAGACCCGCGCCGCGGTCGCCACCGATCCGCGGTGGGGCTGGCTGCGGACCCGGCTCGCCCAGCACGTCGACCGCTTCGGCGATCGCTGCATCGACGAGCTCAAGCTCGAGCAGACCACGCTGCGCGACGACGACACCTTCCTGTACGCCGCGCTCAAGGGCTACCTGGCGGCGCCGCCGGTGACCGTCGCCGACATGGACGCCCGCGAGCACGCGATCCGCGCCGCCGCCGAGCAGCAGGTCCGCGCCACGCTGGGTCGCGATCCGATCAAGCACCGGCTGTTCGACTTCCTGCTCGCCGGCGCCCGCCGCCACATCAAGAACCGCGAGAACCTGCGGTTCGCCCGGACCCGCGCCTTCGGCCTGGTCCGCCGGGTCGTGGTCGCGATGGGCCACCGGCTGCACGAGACCGGGCGCCTCGACGCCCCCGCCGACGTCTTCTACCTCGAGATCAACGAGCTGATCGGGTTCGCCCGCGGCACCGCGACCACCACCGACCTGCGCGGGCTGGTCGCGGTCCGCCAGGCCGAGTTCGCCCGCCACCGGGTCACCGCGGCGCCGGCCGAGCGGTTCTGGACCAGCGGCGCGGCCTACCTCGATCCGGTGGTGGCGTCCTTGACCGCGCGCCCGCCGGTGACGGTCGACGCCGCCGCGGCCGGCGCGGTGCTCAAGGGCGTGGCCGCCGCGCCCGGCAAGGTCACCGCGACCGCGCGCCTGGTGGTCGATCCCCGCGGCACCGAGCTGTGCGGCGACGTCCTGATCGCCAACCGAACCGACCCGGGCTGGGTGCCGCTGTTCCCCAGCGCCAAGGCGGTGGTGGTCGAGCGCGGCAGCGTGCTGTCACACTCGGCGATCGTCGCGCGCGAGTTCGGCATCCCGTGCGTGGTCGGCCTGCGCGACGCGCTGTCACTCATCCGCGACGGCCAGATGATCGAGGTCGACGGCGGCGCCGGCACCGTGACGATCCTCTAGATCGCGGTAAGTCTCCGTAACTCCGCGTACGGAAAGATCATCCGGCGCCCGGGCGCCCGTGGCATGATCGCGGGATGCGTCCCGGCGTCCTCGCGCGTCTCGCGAGGCTGGTCGTCACGGCCAGCGCGCTGCTGCTGATCGCGGGCCCCGCGCTCGCGGTGCTGGTGGCCGGCGAGGGCGACGCCTCGGCCCAGCTGTGGAAGCCGCGGTCGAAGCAGCGCAAGGGCAAGAAGCAGCCGCCGCCCAGGGCCACCGAGCAGGCCGACGCCCGCACCGGCACCGCCGGCAAGGTCCGCAAGTCGGGCACGACCCGGCCGGTCCGCGGCGGCAAGGTCACCGCGACCCGCGAGCCGGCGGCCGCCAAGTCCAAGGCGGCGAAGAAGAAGGCTCACGCGGCGGCGGTCAAGAAGGCGAAGACGAAGAAGGCCGCCACCAGGAAGCGGGCCGCCGCCAAGAAGAAGGCCGGGGCCAAGCGGGCGGTCGCGGACGATGATGACGACGATTCGTTCATCATCTACGAAGAAGAAGACGGCGACCTCGAGCGCTGAACGGAGGGGCCCCGGAATCGGGCTCGGGCACGGGCACGGGCACGGGCACGGGAGGCGGCAGACGGAGCGCGGAACGGGAGCTGGATCCGCTGAACACCCGTGAGGGTGATCCCCTGGGATCTCCACGATCTTTCGTCGAAAAATTGCCCGCCCGATCGCGGCGTGCCTATTTCGACGAGCATGGTGCGATCGCGCTCGTCATCGCGAGGGAGCGACGACGGCGGGGCCCCGGAGGGTCCCGCCGGCGTGCCCGCCCAGTCGCGCCTGACGGTGGGCCGCGCGCGTCGCAACCGGCGCCGCTCGGCGCCGCTGCGGAGCCGGCTGCCCGCGCTGCGCACGGTGCCGCGCCGGACCGTGGTCGCGTGCGGCCGGACCCTGCGGCGCAGCCTGCCCACGCTGCTCGCGCTCGCCGCCGCCGGCGCGGTCGGCACCGGCCTGTGGGCCGGCTACCGGTTCGTCACGACGTCGCCGCGGTTCGCGGTCACCTCGATCGAGGTCACCGGCACCCACGAGCTCAGCGCCGACGAGATCCGCGCGCGCATCCCGCTGGCCCTGGGCGAGAACGTCTTCCGCGCCGACCTCGACGCGGTCGAGGCCCGGCTCGAGGCCGAGCCGTGGATCGCCGACGCCGACGTCAGCCGCCACCTGCCCCACACGATCTCGATCGCGATCACCGAGCGCACCGCCGCCGCGGTGGTCGATCTCGGCGGCCTGTACCTCGCCGGCGCCGACGGCGTGCCGTTCAAGCGCGCCCGCCTCGACCGCGGTGAAGGCGCCGGGCTGCCGGTGGTCACCGGCCTCGACCGTGACACCTTCCGCGCCGACCCGACCGCCGCCGCCGCCCGGGTCCGCCACGCCCTGGCGACGCTCGCGACCTGGACCGCCGACGGCCACCGGCCCGCGATCGGCGAGATCCGCATCGACGCGCGCCACGACACCACGCTGTTCACCTACGACGACGCGGTCGCGATCCGTCTCGGCGCCGCCGACGGCGATCGCCTGACCGCCAAGCTCGCGACCTTCGATGCCGCGTGGGCGGCGCTGTCCCCGGACGAGCGCCACCAGGCCCGCGCCATCCACCTCGACCACGACACGCGGCCCGACCACGTGACCGTGGCCTTCGCCCGCCAGGCACCGCCGAGGAACCCGTAAGCCCATGGCCAAGACCAAGCCCAACGAGATCGTCGTCGGACTCGACATCGGCACCACCAAGATCGCCGCGATCGTCGGCGAGGTCACCGACGAGGGGGTCGACGTCATCGGCATCGGCACGGCGCCGTCCCGGGGGCTGCGCCGCGGCGTGGTCAACAACATCGACGCCACGGTCGCGTCGATCCAGGCCGCGATCGACGAGGCCGAGAACATGGCCGGCTGCGAGATCTCGACCGTGTTCGCCGGCATCTCCGGCGCCCACGTCCGCGGCCTCAACTCGCACGGCATCGTCGCGGTCAAGGACAAGGAGGTCCGTGACGCCGACGTCGCGCGGGTCATCGACGCCGCCAAGGCGGTCGCGATCCCGATGGACCGCGAGGTCCTCCACGTCCTGCCCCAGCAGTACGTCATCGACGACCAGGACGGCATCCGCGATCCGGTCGGCATGGCCGGGGTCCGCCTCGAGGCCAAGGTCCACATCGTCACGACCGCGGTGACCAGCGCCCAGAACGTGGTCAAGTGCGCCAACCGGTGCGGCCTCACCGTCGCCGACATCGTCCTCGAGCCCCTGGCGTCGGCACAGGCCGTGCTCGAGGAGGACGAGAAGGAGCTGGGCGTCGCCGTGATCGACATCGGCGGCGGCACCTGCGACCTCGTCGTCTACGCCGAGGGCGCGCTGGTGCACAGCGCGGTGCTGCCGCTGGGCGGCGGCCACGTCACCAACGACATCGCCACGGTCCTGCGCACGCCGCTGGACTCGGCCGAGAAGATCAAGAAGAAGTACGGCGTCGCGTGCCGCGCGATGGTCGAGGACGGCCAGACCATCGAGGTGCCCTCGGTCGGCGGCCGCGGCCCGCGGGTCCTGCCCCGCCAGACCCTCGCCGAGATCATCGAGCCGCGCATCGAGGAGACCTTCGAGCACATCAAGCGCGAGCTGATGCGCTCGGGCTACTTCGACGCGCTGGCCGCCGGCGTCGTCCTCACCGGCGGCGCGACCGCGCTCGAGGGCACGTGCGAGGTCGCCGAGCAGACGATCGGGCTGCCCGCGCGCCGCGGCATGCCCGGGCGCATCGGCGGGCTGATCGACGTCGTGCGCTCGCCGGCGTACGCCGCCGGCGTCGGCCTCGTGCTGTACGGCGCGCGCGTCGGCCACCACCACGCGATGCGCGCGCCCGCCGGCGCGCCGAGCGAGCGCGGCATGATCCGCCGCGTGTGGTCGCGCCTCGCCGAGATGTTCTGACCGCGCCACGTCCGCCGCGTCGGCGACGCGCGGCGCGTGAAAAATGATCGAGTCGCGTTCGCGATCAAGAAAAAATTTGCCCCGGTGATCGCGTGACTTGCATAAGGGACAAAGACATCGGGGAGGAAACAACCATGGCACTCATCGAATTCGACGACGTCAGTCACGCCAAGATCCTGGTCATCGGCGTCGGTGGCGGCGGCGGCAACGCCGTCAACACGATGATCAGCGGCAACCTCGACGGCGTCGAGTTCGTCGCCGCCAACACGGATCTGCAGGCGCTCGAGGCCAACATGGCCTCGCACAAGATCCCGCTCGGCAACGCGCTGACCAAGGGGCTCGGCGCCGGCGCCAACCCCGAGGTCGGCCGCCGCTCCGCCGAGGAGAGCATCCAGCAGATCGCCGACTGCATCTCGGGCGCCGACATGGTGTTCGTGACCGCCGGCATGGGCGGCGGCACCGGCACCGGCGCGGCGCCGGTGATCGCGCAGGTCGCGCGCGACTGCGGCGCGCTCACCGTCGGCGTCGTCACCAAGCCGTTCGGCTTCGAGGGCCGCAAGCGGCTGCGCCAGGCCGAGGAGGGCATCGAGCGCCTGTCCCGCGCCGTCGACACGCTGATCGTCATCCCCAACAACCGGCTGCTGCAGCTGGTCGGCAACGCGACCTCGATGGTCGAGGCGTTCCGCAAGGCCGACGCGGTGCTGCTCAACGCGGTCCAGGGCATCAGCGACCTGATGACCGTCCCGGGCCTGATCAACGTCGACTTCGCCGACGTCCGCACGATCATGTGCGACATGGGCCGCGCCCTGATGGGCTCCGGCACCGGCGAGGGCAAGCGCCGCGCCATCGAGGCGGCCGAGATGGCGATCAGCTCGCCGCTGCTCGAGGACGTCAGCATCGAGGGCGCCACCGGCATCCTGATCAACGTCACCGGCGGCCCCGACCTGACCCTGTTCGAGGTCAACGAGGCGGCCTCGCTGATCCAGAAGGCGGCCCACGAGGACGCCAACATCATCTTCGGCTCGGTGATCGATCCCAACATCACCGACGAGGTCCGCATCACCGTGATCGCGACCGGCGTCGATCGCAACCGCCAGGCCGAGGCCGCGCCCGAGCCGCGCCCGACCACCGCGGCGCGGACCTCCGGGTCGCACCAGATCACGCTGCCGTACGACGCCTCGACCCAGGTGACCCGCGAGTACCCGCCGCCGCAGCTGGCGCCGCGCAAGAGCGCCGAGCTGCCCAAGGCGATCGTCGTCGACGACGCCGAGGTCGACATGCAGTGGGCGCCGCAGCCCGACCTCGCCGAGCTGACCGCGGTCGAGCGCGCGCTCGCCGAGCTGGCGGTCGACGACGCGCCGGTGCCCGAGGCCCAGGACATGTCGCAGCGCCTCGCCGCCGGCTCGGGGCCGCTCAACCCCGACGGCCAGCCGCTGGTGCAGCCCGCGCCCGAGCGCAAGAAGCCGCTGCCCCGGCCCAGCCTGAAGTCGATCCTGTCGTCGGAGCTCGAGGGCGACAGCGAGCTCGACGTGCCGACCTTCATCCGGCGGCACAACGTCCAGGGTTAGGCGAGATCGACCTCCTCCCACGATCTCGTCGACGGGGGCCCGCGTGGCCCCCGTCGCCATTTTCGGCGCGCGCGCCGTGTTACCAATGGGCGTGCTGTTCCTCGAGGACCACGCCCGCCTGCTGCTGGTGCTGCACACCGTGCTGGCGGTGGCCGCGGTCGCGACCTCGACCCACCTGGTGGTGTGGCTGGCCCGGGTCCGGCGCGGCGCCCACGGCCGGCTGCGCGCGGTCCGGCGCTTCGCGGTGATCCTGGCGGTGCTGCACGGCGCCGCGTTCGCCGCCGGCAACCTGATGTACCCGACCTACAAGATCCAGGTGAAGGTCGGCTACCTGCAGAACCCCGACGCGGTGGTCGCCGACGGCGCCGCCCGGGTCCGCGACGCCGCGCAGGTGCGCCGGCGGTTCGCCGACCGCGACGCGGCGCCGCCCAGCGACGGGGAGGTGGCCCGCGCCACCGCCGGCCTGCCGGCGGCGGCCGACCGGACCGCGCGATGGTTCGACGCCAAGGAGCACTGGGTCGCGATGGGCCTGCCGCTGTCGCTGGCGCTGGCCTTCGTGCTGGCGGCGTGGCGCCCCGAGCCGGGGCGCGGCGGCGAGGTCGGCGGCGTGATCATGACGCTCGCGATCGGCGCCAGCGCGTCGCTGTGGTTCGCCGCCGTGATCGGCGTGCTGACCGCGAGCGCGCGGGCGATCGGCTAGCGCCTTGGCTCGCTCGAGGTGAGCGCACCCCGTCGACCCGGCGCCCCCACCCCGGTTCGTCTTGCGGCGAATCACCGACGGCCGTCGGTCGAGCGCTCGGGGTGAGCGAGGTCGCGACGAGCTACGGCAGCTCGAGCGTCTGGTACAGCACGGCGCCCATGGCGTGCGCCGGGATCGTGGTGGCGTCGATCGCGGCGTCGAGCGCGGCGCGCAGGCACTGGCCGCCCGGCGCGGTGGCCAGGGTGCCGCCGACGAGGACGTTGATGTCGGGCCCCGCGGGATCGAGCTGGAGGCGCAGGCTCAGGTAGCCGGGCTGCGGGTGGGCGGCCTTGCACGCCGCGGTGGCGTCGGCGGCGAGGAAGCGGCCGTAGAGATCCTGGAGCACCGCGATGCCCGAGACGTCCTGCTCGCCGGCGAGGCGGTAGTAGCTGCGGAACGTGAGCAGGGGCTCCTTGCTGACCGGATCCTGGCCCGGCTCGGGCGAGTGCATCGAGGTGCCGCGGAACAGCGCGAGGCCGCCCTCGCCGCGCAGGCGCTCGTGCCAGTCGAAGTCGACGCCGCGCTCGGGCTGGACGACCTCGAGGCGGCACACCGTGCCGTGGCACTCGACGTCGTAGGTCACCGAGGCCGGCGCGTCGCGGAACGCGGCCGCGAAGTAGTCGGCGACGCGGGCCTCGGCGTCCGGCGAGCTCGACGCCAGGTCGAAGCGCTCCTCGTTCGACAGGCGATCGGCGAGCTTGGCCTCGACCTCGCCGAGGCGATCCGACAGCGCGGCGAGCTGCTGCGGGCAGGTCGCCGGATCCGTCGACGCGGCGATCGGTGGCCGCGCCCGCGCGGTCGCCGGCGCGGCCGCCGCGGTCGGCGAGGCCGGGGCGGCGGCGGCCGGCCGACCAGTCACCGCGGTCGACGGCGACGTCGGCGGCGTGCCGCGCCGCGGCGTCCGCACCAGCAGGTAGACGTTGGCCGCGACGCTGGAAGCCAGCAGGATCGCGAGCGCGAGGCTGACGCGCGACATGCCGGGAATGTAGGAGGATCGGCGCGCCCCACGCACCCCTCCGTCGGGAAGATGCCGACACCTGCCGTCGGGTATGCGACACTCGGGACGTGCGTGGCGCGCTGACACTCACGATCGCGGGCCTGTTCGGCTGCGGCTGCGGGTCGGCCACCATCGGCGACCCGCCCAACGTGGCGCCCGACGGCTCCGCGGCGGCGCCCGACGGCGGCGCGATCGACGCGCCGGTGACGCCGCCGCCCGACGCGCGCGCGTGCGTCGGCGGCGATCGCCGCGTCACCGATCCGCAGAGCGGCCACTGCCTGGTGTTCTTCTCGACCGCGGTGACCTGGAACCAGGCGCGCTCGGCGTGCGGCGCCGCCGGCGGCGATCTGATGGTCGCGACCACCGCCGCCGAGAACGCGCTGCTGGCGCCGCTCGACGTCGATCCGGTGGCGACGCCGGACGTGTGGATGGGCGGCACCGACGTCGCGGTCGAGGGCACGTTCGTGTGGGTCACCGCCGAGGCGATGACCTACACCAACTGGCGCACCGGTGAGCCCAACAACGGCGGCACCAACGGCGGCCCCGAGAACTGCATGGTCCTCGAGGCCGACAACGACGGCACCTGGGACGATCGCGCCTGCGGCAACACCTACCCGTTCTTCTGCGAGATCCCGTAGCGCCCGGCGCCGCGCGCTACCAGGTGAACGCCAGGCTCGACGACACCACCAGCGACGTGTCGTCGAGGTGGGTCGTCGGCGTCGGCGTCGGCGCCGCGGTGCACTCCGAGCCGCGGCACACCGCGTAGCCCTGCGGCTCGGGCCGCGGCGCGCCGATCACGCGCCAGCCGAGCATCCAGCCGACCCGGTTGGGGAAGCCGCGCGGCTGCTCGAGGCGGTGATCGAACATCAGGCCGAAGCCACCGGCGACCTGGGTCGACGATCCCGACGGCAGCTCGCCGCGCACGGTCTCGTCGGCGGCGCGGCGCTCGGCGCGCCGCAGCTCGCGGCCGGCGTGAGCCTCGACCCACAGCGCGGCCAGCGAGTTGGCGCCGACCCAGCGCGGGCCGAGGCGGAGGACGTCGTAGCGGACGTTGACGCCGAGATCGTGCGCGGTGCCGAAGCGCACGCCCGACGGGCCGCGCGCGGTGACCTCGAGGTAGCCGTACTCGGCGTCGAGCGACAGCCGCCCGAAGCGATGGCCGGCGGCGACCACCGCGCCGAGCCCGGTGTACTCGACGCCGTCGACGGCGAGGATGCCGACCAGCGAGCCGACCCGGACCTCGGTGCCGGTGGTGTCGTGGGCCTGGTAGGGGTCGTCGACCCAGCGGTCGCGGAGCGCGGCCTCGCGAGCGTCCTGTGAGCCATCGGCCCACGCGGTGGCCGCGCCTGTGAAACCGAGGCACAGGATCGTGGCGAACGCGGCGGTGCCGGCGCCGCCGCGTCGAGTCGTCTTCGACATTTGCGCTCCCCCCGGGTGGTAGACCCCGAGGTGGCTGCAGCGGCCGTGCCACGCTGCCGCGGCTAGATCGCGGTGAGCATCACGTCGACGGGAGCGGGGCGCCCCAGCCACAGCGTGAAGGCGCGCGCGCCCTGGTGGGCCAGCATGCCGCGGCCGTCGACGACGCGGTGGCCGCGGCCGCGGGCCCGCGCCAGGAGCAGCGGCTCGCGGTGGTAGACCAGCGACGCCACCACCGCGGCGGCGGGCAGCGCGTCGAGCGGCACGCCGTCGACCACCGCCGGCTCGGTCGCGGCGTCGAGCGCGCTCGAGGTGCAGTCGACGAGGAGGTCGGCGGTGGCGAGCGCGTCGCGCAGCTCGGCGTCGCGCCACGGCCGGGCGTCGATCCACGTCACCGCCTCGGGGCGCCGCGCGATCACGGTGAGCGACGCGGCGCCGGCGTCGGCCAGGCCGGCGTGGACCGCGCGCGCCGCGCCGCCGGCGCCGAGCACGACCACGCGTGCGCCGGCGCAGGCGATCGCGGCGGCGCCCAGCGCGTCGACGAAGCCGCCGGCGTCGGTGTTGTGGCCGACGATCGTCACCTCGTCGCCGTCGCGCTCGAAGACCAGGCAGTTGACGGCGCCGATCCGATCGGCCGGCGGCGCCAGCCGATCGCACAGCGCGATCACCGCCTGCTTGTGCGGGACCGTGACGCTGGCGCCGAGGATGTCGGCGGCGGCCAGGCCGCGCACCGCGGCGGCGAGCCGCGCCGGCGGCACCGCGCAGGCGCCGAAGACCGCGTCGACGCCGGCGGCGGCGAACGCGGCGTTGTGCATCGCCGGGCTGCGCGAGTGCGCCACCGGCCAGCCCAGCACGACGCCGACCCGCGGCGCGATCGCGTCGGCGCTCACGCCACCACCAGCTCGACGCCGCGGCCGCGCGCCTGGCGCAGCGCCTCGCCGGCGTGGCGCATCAGCTCGGCCATGCTCACCGGCGCGCCGGCGGCGATCCCGGCGACGCCGATCGCGACGTCCGGCAGCCAGGTGCGGCCGGCGCCGCGCACCGGCTTGCCGTCGCGCAGGGCGATCAGGATGCGGCGCGCGACCGCGGTGGCCCCGGCCGCGTCGGTGTACGGCAAGAGCACCAGGAAGCGGTCGCCGGCGATCTCGACCGGGAAGTCGATGTCGCGGATCGCCTGGCCGATCGCGGCCGCGACCCGCAGGCGCAGCTCGTTGCCGATCGCGCCGGGCGCCGGCGGATCGCCGGCGTTGATCGCGAGCTGACAGACGCTGAGCGCGTAGCCGTAGCGGCGCGCCCGCTTGAGCTCCAGCTCCATGATGCGGCGGAAGTCGTCGAAGGACGGCAGGCCGGTCGCGGTGTCCTGGCGGGTCGTCCCCGCCAGCCGCTGCCGCAGCATCGCCTCGGTGCCCTGCGCGATCAGCAGCCGCGCCCGCTCGGCGGCGATCGTCGCCGCCGCCATCAGCACCGGGCCCAGGCGCGCGGCGTCGTGCGGCCGCAGCGTCGCGAGGTCGGCGCCGGCGGCGTGGGCGCGGGCCGGCGCGGCTCGCCGCGGCACCGCCGACCACCGCGACCAGCACCAGGCGGCGCGGCGCCAGCGCGCGCGCGGCGTCGATCACGGCCTCGCCGCCGGGCAGCGGCACGACGACGACGTCGGGGCCGGCGTCGTCGCGGAGCGCCGCGACCAGCCGGGTGACGCCGGCCTTGCCGGTGCCGCTCATGACCAGCTCGTGGCCGAGCTCCGCGATCGTCGCGCGCGCCTGCGCGACCAGCTCGGCGCCGGTGTCGACGACGCCGACGCGGGCGCGCGGCGTCGTGCCGAGGTCGGCGACCTCGACCAGCTGGCCGTCGTCGATCTCGAGGGCGCTGCCGGCGCGGTGCGTGGTGGCGCGGGTGGTGGCGCGACGCCGGGGAGGGGTCACCCGACGACGATAGCGCAGCTGCGCGGCGCGCGCGTCACTCGGGGTCGGGCTCGTCGCCCGCGCGCTCGATCCGGGCGTGGAGGCGGCCGCGGGCCAGGCGGACCTCGACGGCGTCGCCGGGCGCGACCTGGGCGGCGTCGGTGACGACGTGGCCGTCGTGGGTCGCCACCGCGTAGCCGCGCTCGAGGACGCGAAGCGGGCTCATGGCGTCGAGGCGGCCGCCGAGGCGGGCCAGATCGGCGTGGGCGGCGTGGGCGCGCCGTGCCCACGCCGTCGCCAGGCGCTGCGACAGCGCGGTGATCGCGGCGCGGCCGCGCTGGACCCGGACCTGGGGCTCGATCGCGCCCAGCCGGCGCTCCAGCGCGGCGAGCGCGGCGCGCTGGGCGGCGAGCCGGGCCCGGGGGTGGACCGCGCCGAGGCGGCGCTCGAGGGCGGCGAGCTGGGTGCGGGCCCGCGCGATGACGCGCTCGAGGCCGGCGCGGCCGCGGCCGTCGAGGTGATCGACGTCCTGGCGGGCGCCGCGCAGGCGCAGCGTGACCTCGCGGCCGAGCCGGCGCTCCTCCTTGCGCAGCGCGGCCTCGAGATCGGCGAGCACCGGCACGGCCATCTCGGCGGCCATCGTCGGGGTCGACGCGCGGCGGTCGGCGACCAGGTCGCACAGCGACAGATCGACCTCGTGGCCGACCGCGCTGATCACCGGCACCGGGCAGGCCGCGACCGCGCGGACCACGCGCTCGTCGTTGAACGCGGCCAGGTCGGTGACCGAGCCGCCGCCGCGGCCGACGATGACGACGTCGACGTCGGTGCGGGCGATCGCGCGCAGCGCCAGCGTGATCTGGCGCGGCGCGTCCGCGCCCTGCACGACGCAGTCGGCGATCAACAGCGGCACCGGGAAGCGCCGCTGCACCGCGCGGATGACGTCGCGCACCGCGGCGCCGGTCGCCGAGGTCACGACGCCGATGCGACGCGGCAGGTGCGGCAGCGGCCGCTTGCGGGCGTCGGCGAACAGGCCCTCGGCGGCGAGCCGCTCCTTGAGCTGCTGCAGCGCCAGGGCCTCGGCGCCCAGGCCCGCCGGCTCGGCGTAGTCGACGTAGAGCTGGAAGCGGCCGTCGCGCTCGTAGACCCCGGGCTTGCCGCGGACCCGCAGCTGCATCCCGACCTCGAGCTGGAAGCGCAGGCGGGTCGCGGCGCTGCGCCACATCACCGCCGGCACGCCGGCGGCGCGGTCGCGGAGCTGGAAGTACAGGTGGCCGCTGGCCGGGCGCGACACCTGGGCGAGCTCGCCCTCGACCCAGATCAGGCCGACGCCGCGATCGAGGGCGACCGTGGTCAGGCGGATCAGCTCGCCCACCGACAGCGGTCGTTCTCGCGCGGCGCCCGGGCGCGGCGCCGGCTCGGGGCCGTCGGATCGCACGGCGGCGACCCTACCGCGGCGCCGGTGGCCCTGTCATCGTGATGACTTGCGCGGCGCTGTCGCAACCGGGCCGGTGGCGCGGTGTCGACATGCACGATAGGATGCGCGAGCCCACCGCCATGGCCTCCGACCCCGACGACAAGCCCTCCGAGGCCACCGCTGGTGGCGAGGCCGCGGCCGGCGCCGCCGAGCCCGGCGCGCCGGTGCCCGAGGACGCGGTCGATCCCGAGCTGGTCAGCCTGCGACCGCGCACCCAGATCGGCCTGATCACGTCGCTGGCGGTGGTCGTGCTGTGCCTGACCCTGGCGATCCGGCTGTGGCCGGACTGGCGCTTCGTCGGCGAGGGCAAGCCGGTGCGCCACACCGCCGCCGAGGTCGCCGCCGGCAAGGTCGGCCCCGACAGCCACATCGAGCTCACCGGCGTCCTCGACCGCAACGCCGCGGTCCGGGTCCGCAAGACCGCCGGCATCCCCGGCCTGCGGGTCGTGCCGGTGGCCGGCACCGCCGACCGGGTCTGGGTCGTCATGGACGGCGACCCGTGGGCGCCGCCGCGCGAGGGCGCCGGCTACGTCGGCCGGCTGCGCCCGCTCGACGATCTGCCGTTCGCGGCGCCGCTGCGGGCCCAGATCCGGCGCGAGCCGCCGGCCCGCTACATCACGGGCGACGAGCTGCGGCGCGCCCGCACCGAGGGCGTGACCGCGCTGACCACCGTCACCGGCGACCCGTTCGAGGTCGCGCCCGGCGACACCATCGAGGTCGTCGTCGAGGATCCCAACGCGGTGAACCTGGTGGTGTCGTTCAACCCGCGCCTGCCCGACGCCGCCGCGTGGGCCACCGCGCTGGTCGACGCCGGGCTGATCGCGGTCGGGACCGCGCCCGACGCCAGCAGCGACCGCCTGGCCCGCTGGGAGGTCCGCCGCCCCGACGCCTTCGCGTCGGTGACCGCGGCGCTCGAGAAGGCGACCCTGTGGGGGGCCCGGCTCGAGCCGGTGTCCCGCCGCTACCGCGCGGTGTGGTCCGAGGCCCAGCTCCGCGACGACGGCCTGGTGGTCGCCGACGGCACGGTCCTGGCCTGGCCGGCCGTGGACGTGGTCGCGGTCCACGCCGCGCGCCGGATCCCGGGCGGGGCCTGGGTCGTCGTCACCGGCGAGCTGCCGGAGCGGCTGTGGTACGTGCGCTGGCTGTACGGCCTGCTGGTCGTGTTCGGGTGCCTGTTCGCGTGGGCGCTGGCACGCGGCATCAAGCGCGAGTTCCTGGGACCGAAGCTGCCGACGCCCGCGTGATACAAGAGGCCTCTCCCCCGAGGCTTCGACCGTGACCACGCCCACCCCCGTCCGCATCTACGACTCGCTGCAGAAGCAGAAGGTCGCGTTCTCCCCGCTCGTCCCCGGCAAGGTGTCGATGTACCTGTGCGGGCCGACCCCGTACGCCGCGGCGCACATCGGCCACGCCTACTCCGCGATCTGCTTCGACCTGATCCGGCGCGGGCTGATCTTCCTCGGCTACGACGTCACGTTCGTCCGCAACGTCACCGACGTCGACGACAAGATCATCAAGGCCGCCGCCGAGACCGGCGAGGATCCGCTGGCGCTGTCGGCGCGCTTCGCCGACGCCTACAACGCCGACATGGCGCGGTTCGCGGTCATGGCGCCCGACATCGAGCCGCGGGTGTCGACCCACATCGACCCGATCATCAAGATCACCGAGCGCCTGATCGAGCGCGGCAAGGCCTACGCCGTCGACGGCGACGTCTACTTCTCGGTCGCCAGCTTCCCGACCTACGGCAAGCTCAGCGGCCAGTCGATCGACGAGCTCGAGGCCGGCGCCCGCATCGCCGTCGACGATCGCAAGCGCGCGCCCGCCGACTTCGCGCTGTGGAAGGCGGCCAAGCCGGGCGAGCCGTCGTGGCCGTCGCCCTGGGGCCTGGGCCGCCCGGGCTGGCACATCGAGTGCTCGGCGATGTGCTGGTCGCACCTCGGCGAGACCTTCGACATCCACGGTGGCGGCAAGGACCTGATCTTCCCGCACCACGAGAACGAGATCGCGCAGTCGCAGGGCGCGTTCGGCGACGACTCGTTCGCGCGGCTGTGGGTGCACAACGGCTTCCTCAACTTCGAGGGCGTCAAGATGTCGAAGTCGCTGGGCAACGTCTTCGGCTGCGGCGAGATCGCCAACGCCGTCGGCGCCGAGGCCCTGCGCTTCTTCCTGGTCAGCCACCACTACCGGTCGCCGATCGACTTCGAGATCACCGAGGTGCGGGACGCCGCCGGCACGCCGGTGGGCGTGCGCTTCCCCGGCCTCGAGGCCGCCGACCGCCGGCTCGAGTACTTCTACGTCACGCTCGATCGCATCGACGGCTTCGTCGCCGCCGGCGGCGACGGCGGTGACGGCGCGGTGGTGCCGGGCGCCGACCGGCTGCTCGACGACGCGCGCGCGGCGCTGGCCGACGACTTCAACGCGCCGGTGACGATCGCCGCGATGGGCGAGGCCGCCAAGCTGGCCAACAAGCTGCTCGACGAGGGCAAGGGCGTCGCCAAGGACGTGCGGCGGCGATCGCTGGCGCGGCTCGGCCGCGACCTGCGCGCCGCCGGCGACGCGCTCGGCGTCCTCGGCCAGGCGCCGGCGACGTACCTGGCGGCGCGGCGCGAGCGGCTGGTGGCGCGGCGCGGCCTCGACGTCGCCGCGATCGACGGCCTGCTCGCCGAGCGCGCCGCAGCGCGCGCCGCCAAGGACTGGGCCCGGGCCGACGCGCTCCGCGATCAGATGGCCGGGCTCGGCGTCGAGCTGCTCGACACGCCGCGCGGCACCGACTGGCGCGTCAAGGACGACGAGTAGCGGGCGCGGCCGGCGGGTCGCCGCCGCGCCGGGACCGTGCCCGGGCCGGCGTCACTCGGCCGGATCTTCGGACAGGTAGGCCAGGATCACCTCGTCGAGGCTCTTCTCGGAGATGAGGTCCTGGCCGAAGACGCCGCTCTCGCTGTCCTCGCGAGCGCGGCGGACGCGGCCGCTGGCCGACGCAGGTGCCGGGGCGGGCGCGGCCGCGACGGGCGGAGGCGCGGCTGCCGCGGGCGGCGCCGGCGGCGGCGTGGTGCCGCCGACGTTGCGGGGCGGCGCGCCGACGATGACCGCCGGCCGCGTGACCACGACGCCGCTGCCGCTCGGGGTTCGCGACCGGGCGTGGCTCGGCGTCGGCCGGGCCGCGGGGTAGCTGGCCGGCGCCGTGGCGCTGCGCGGCGACGGCGACCTCAGGGGCGGCGTGTTGGGGCGCACCGGCGGCGGCAGGGTCGCCGGCCGCACCACCTGGGCGCGCGGCAGCGGCGGCGGCGCTGGGCGCGTCGGCGTCGCGACTCGAGGCGCGCGCGGCGGCGGCGGCGGCGGCGGCGTCGTCGCCGCGACCGTGCCCGGGCGGCCGGACTCGGGCAGCAGCGGGACGCTGTCGCGGGCGGCGGTGCTGGGCGTACTCGGTGGCGCTGCCGCCAGTGGGCGCGGGCCTCCGGCGCCGTGACCGCGGCGAGCCTGGGCGGCGGCGGCGCCGACCCCGGCGCCTCGGAGCGGATCTCGACCGCGACCTCGGCGAGGGCGCCGGCGCTCGCCGGCATCGGCGCGGTCGCGTCGGCCTCGCCGACGATGATCGCGTCGATCGCCGCCGACACGTCGCGGCGCGGCGCCGGCGGCGCCTCGACCGGCCGGGTCACCCCCGGCGGCGCCGACAGCGCCTGCCGCGGCGTCGCGAGCTCGGTCGGCGCGCGACCGGCGGCCACCGTGGGCGGCACGTCGTCGCCGAGGCCGAGCGTCGCGGGATCGACCGCGGCCATCCGCGACGACCGGGTCGGCGGCGGGATCGAGACCGTGCTCGGCGCCGGCGTGAGCGTCCGCGAGCGCGTCGGATCCGCCGACGCGTCGGCGGCCGACCTGGGGTCGGCGCTGGCGGTCGGGATGGCGTCGGACGCCGACGCCGCGGCGTCGGGTGCGGCGTCGGGCTCGGCGTCGCCGTCGACCTCGCGCGGCAGCAGCCCCGGCGTGCCGCCGAGGTACTGGTCGATCTTCTCGTCGAAGAGATGCCGACGAAGATCCTTGAGCACCGCCTTGTGCTGCGCCTGCATCAGCGCCTTCACCGAGTCGTCGGCGGCGCTCGGATCGTAGACCAGCTTGCGCGTGGTCAGGATGACGCCGCCGTGGAACAGGTGCGTGAAGACGTGCGGGTTGCTGACGCCGGAGTCTTCGGTCTGAACGTGGAAGACCAGTCCGCGGTAGCGGACGTTGTGGTTGTAGCCGAGGATCGGCGAACGCTGTTTGGCCACGGCGTCTCGTCAGGGTATCACGCCTCCCACGAGGAGGCGTTCGGGGTTGTATTCTACCCCCTGCGTTGGTACTCACGAACGGAGCCGATCCGGGGCTCGAACCGTATTCCCCTGCGCGCAGCGATGGCGCCCAAACTTCGTCGCACGAGTTGCCGTGTCCACCACAGAGTCGAGGTTCGTCGAGCTGGTCCGAAGCTGGCTGGTTTCGCTGCCACACGATCTCAAGATCGCCTTCGAAGCCATGGACGACGAAAACCTGCCACGAGAGGGACGGGAGCTGGCCACCGGCGCCGTCATCTACGTGGTTTCCCCGAACGACTTCGTGTCAGACCGCAACGAGGCGGTGTCGAGCTACGTCGACGACGTCATCCTGCTCCGGCTCGCGCTGCTCGAGCTCGTGACCTCGGGTGACGAGGACGCGGCGGCGCTGCGGGATCGCTTCCCGTCGCTGTTCGACGGCCTGGAGGACGACCTCCAGCTGTGCCGCGAGATGATGGGCGACCTGATGGCGTGGCTCGACGGCAAGGTCGCCGGGCTGCGCACCACGCCGTACAAGGGCAAGACCCCCAAGGTCTTCCTCGACGACGACGAGGCCCGCGAGAAGCTGTTCGAGGACGGCCTGGTGTTCCGCACCGACTACCCGGTCGACGACGACACCGTGCAGGACAAGCTGAAGAAGGCGTCCACCGTCACCGACGTGATGCGGCGCCGCATGGCCGAAGAAGCCCGCGTCGGCTGACCGGGCGCCCCGCTCGGCCGCGACGTCGGCCACGGCTCAGAGATCGACGAGGTCGAAGACGTCGAGCGGCTCGCCGAGGAACCGCGGCGCCAGCTCGTCGAGCCGCGACGTGTCGGTGGCGAAGCACGCCAGCGTCCCGGGTGCGCCCCGGCGGTTCTCGTGGCGGGCGTCGAGGGCGCGCCGGGCCCACTCGGCCATCGCGCTCGCCGAGTCGACGATCGTGACCGGGCGACCGGCGAGCTCGCGCGCCGCGCGCTCGAGGACGCCGGCGAGCAGCGGGTAGTGGGTGCAGCCCAGCACCAGCGTGTCGATCGCGGGGTCGCGCGCCAGCAGCGTCGACAGGTAGCGACGCGCGACCGCGAGCGCGATCTCGTCGTCGACCCAGCCCTCCTCGGCGAGCGGCACCAGCAGCGGGCACGCCAGCGCGGTGACCGTCGCCGACGGGTCGCGCGCGGCGATCGCCGCCTCGTAGGCGCCGGAGCGCACGGTCGCGAGCGTGCCGATGACGCCGATGCGCTTGTTGCGGGTCGCGGCGAGCGCGCTGTCGGCGCCGGGCTCGACCGCGCCGATGACCGGCACCGGGCTGGCCTCGCGCAGCGCCGGCAGCGCCGTGGCCGACGCGGTGTTGCACGCGATGAGCACCAGCTTGACGTCGCGGTCGAGCAGGAAGCGCTGGCAGGCCAGCGAGTAGCGCTCGACCGTGCGCGGGCTCTTGGAGCCGTAGGGGACGCGCGCGGTGTCGCCGAGGTAGACGACGTCCTCGCCGGGCAGGGCGCGGCGGACGGCGCGGACCACGGTGAGGCCGCCGACGCCGGAGTCGAACACGCCGATGGGGCGACGGGACGGCGGCGATGACGACGGTTCGCTCATGGCTTCGACCGGAACACCCGAGCAGGAATCAGGATTTCCTGCAAGATCCGGATTGAGACCTCATGGCACACCGGCTGATCGATCCGCCAGGAAAACGTCGCTGGGACGCCACCGTCGCGACCGAATGCGTCCTACGAATCAACCGCAGCGGCGACGCGACGAGCGGCGCTTGCGCGGCACCGCAGCCCCCCGACTTCCCTCGTACGCCCACAGGAGCTGTAGGAAAGTCGCGGGCTTGACCGGCATCGACGCGTAGAGGCGGCAGATCCCGGGGAAGCACTTCTCGGCCTCGGGCAGCTGACGTTCTGTGATACGGCCTTGCACCGGCCCGGACCCTGAGCACGTCCCGTACCACCCCGCTTGACCGCAGAGGTGCTGGTCGGTACCTGTGTCGGATGGTTCCGCCCTCCGTGCTGGCTCTGCCCGACGGCGCCGACACTCGCGCGCGCGTGCTGGAGCTCGTGCAGGCCGATCCGGTCGCGATCATCGACATCGCCGCCGAGATCGCCGAGGAGCGCGGCGCGTGGCCGGTCGACGCCGTCACCCAGGCCGCACACGACGAGAGCGCGAGCATCCTCGAGGCCGACCGGGTGCGGGTGCGCGACGCGATCGGCCGCATGCTCATGGGCCGCGACGTCGACCAGGCGCTGGAGTGGCTGCAGCAGGTCGGCGTCCTGCCGCGGCTGTTCCCGGAGCTGTCGGCGACGGTCGACCTGGTGCAGGAGTCGGGGCGGCAGCACAAGGACGTGTGGGCGCACACCAAGCAGGTGGTGCGGCAGGCGGTGCGCCGGCCCGACGTCCGGTGGGCGGCGCTGCTGCACGACATCGGCAAGGTGCCGACGCGGACGTACACGCCCAACGGCGTGCACTTCCACGGTCACGCCGAGGTCGGCGCGCGCATGTTCGACAAGATCTCGCAGCGCATCCCGTTCGACCGCGATCAGCGGCGCGCGGTGCGGTTCCTGATCAAGCACCACCTGCGCTCGAACCAGTACAGCGACACGTGGACCGACAGCGCGGTGCGCCGGTTCCACCGCGAGATGGCGCCGCACCTGCGCGACCTGATGGACCTGTCGCGCGCCGACATCACGTCGAAGCGGCCGGGGCGGCGGCGGTCGCTGCTCGAGCAGATCGCCGGGCTCGCCCACCGCATCGAGGTGCTCGCCGAGGCGGACGCCAAGCTGCCGCCGCTGCCGACCGGGGTCGGCACGGCGATCATGGAGGCGTTCCGGCTGCCGCCGTCGAAGCTGATCGGCGACCTGAAGAAGGCGCTCGAGGCCGCGGTCGAGCGCGGCGAGGTCGAGGCCCGCCGCGAGGACGCCTACTACGTCGCGCACCTGGCGCGCAGCGGCATGGTGCCGGGGCTCGACCCGGACGACGCCGCGCGCCTGATCGCGGCCGGCGGGCTCACCGACGAGGCGGCCGCCGAGGCCGACGCCGCCGAGGCCCGCGGCGACTACGACGAGCCGTTCGAGCGCGAGGACGACGGCCACGACGGCGACCCCGAGCGGCCGCGCGACGGCGTCCTCGACTGCGGCGCCGACCCCGAGGCCGACGCCTGCCTGCCCGCCGACGCCGCCGCCGACGACGGCGACGGCGACGACCACGCCGGCCACCGCCACTGAGGCGCGGCCGGGCCTCGGCCACTCCCGCGCCCCGCGTCCGCCCACCGGACGATGTACGGGTGGCTGACACCCGTATGTCGGCGCAAGGGGCTGGAATCGCACGCGTGGCCGGCGGCTGGACGGCGGCGACGGGTGTCAGGCACCCGGAGATGGGCGCCGGGGAACCGGGGCGGCGCGACGTGCGTTGAAGGGAGCCATGCGATGGAGCGTCGTTGCGTCGGTCATGATCCTGGCGGGGTGTCAGCCGTCGGCCCCCGGGGCGCAGCGGCCGATGATGGCGCCGCGGCCCGGTGATCCGCTGCTGCCGGGCGGGGTGCCCACGGAGGCGTCGGGGCAGGTGGTGGAGCCGGCGCCGGCGGCGCCGCACGAGCTGGTCGCGGGGCACCGGCGCGGCGTGCCCCACGCCGCCCAGATCAGCGCGGTGGTGCTCGATCGCGACGGCACCGTGGCGCTGTCGCGGGACGTCCTGGGCGGGGTCCGGGTCTGGCCGGCCCTCGACGGCAAGGTCGAGCCCCAGGTGATCGACGTCGTCGGCGCCGAGGCGATGGCGGTGGGCGCGCGCGCCGACGGCAGCCTGGCGGCGCTGATCGACAGCAACGGCGTCACCAGCGTGCTCCGCCTCGACCGCGAGGGCCTGGTCCGCGCCAAGGCGACGATCGGCCCGGACATCCCGATCACCGGCGTGGTCGTGCTCGCCGGCGCGACCCGGCTGATCGCCGTGCGCAGCGACCAGCGGCTGCTGCTGCTCGACGACGCCGGCCGCGAGGTCGCCCACCTGGCGCTGCGCGGCAGCCGCGTCGTCGCGATCCACGCCACCGACGACGGCGCGCTCGCGCTCTTGCGGACCGCCGGCGACACGCCGACGTTCCAGATCCGGGCGCTGCGCAGCGACGGTGACGCCCTGGCCTGGCGCGGCGAGGCGATCGACCTGCCCGCCCCGGCCGCCGGCCTGCCCCACTACGCGTCGGCGGTGTCCCCCGACGGCGCCCTGTTCGCCTACGTCGCCACCACCGCGCAGGGCACCGTCGCCCGCGTGGTCCGGGTCGCCGACGGCCACGCCTTCGCCAGCGACGGCGACGCCACGATCGCGACCCCGGCGAGCACGCTGATCGGCTTCACGTCACCGACCCGGCTCGAGATCGGCGCGATGAACGGCGGCGCCTGGCGGATCGACGTCGCCGGCGACACCGCGACCGCCGTGGTCCAGGCCCTGGCCACCGCGACGACGCCGCCGGCGTTCGCGCCCGGGCTGCGGGTCGCTGGCTACCGCGGCTCGCTGGTGCTGCGCACCGACGCCGGCGACGTCGACTACCTGGGCTACGACGACGTCTCGGCGTCGACCGGCGCGCTGTCGCCCGACGGCACGACGATCGCGTGGGTGACCGCGACCGGCGCGATCGTCGTGCAGCGCACCGACGGCCACGCCGACGTCCGCATCAAGAGCCCGAGCGACTGGTTCGGCAGCGTCGCCGTCGTCGACGACACCCACGTGCTGGCCGGCCGCAACGACGGCGCGCTGGTCCTGCTCGACAGCGTCACCGGCGCGCCGGTGGCGTCGACGCTGGTCGCGCAGGCGTCGCCGTGGTTCCTGTGGAACCCGCGGACCCACCTCGCCGCGCTGATGCACGACCCCGGCACGGTCTGGGTCATGGAGGTCGACCCGACCGCGGCCAAGCCGTTCGGTCCGCCGATGGCGATCGGCGACGGCGCCCAGGTGTTCGCGCTGCTCGATCCCGACGCCACCGGCGCGGTGCTCGCGACCATCGACGCCTCCCAGAGCATGCGCCGCTACACCCTCGCCGAGCTGACCGACGGCGTCAGCGCGCGGGACATGAAGCGCGAGCGGGTCGCGCTCGGCGCCCAGAGCTGGTGGATCGATCGCCGCGGCCGCACCTACGTCAGCACCGCCGCCGGCATCGAGGTCCGCGACGGCGCGCGCGTGCTGCGCACCGTCGGCGAGGCGTCGTCGCTGGTGGCGCCGGCGCCCGACGGCGCGCGGCTGCTGCTGGTCGACGCGCGCATGACCACCCACGCCTACGACGATCGCGGCAAGGAGCAGTGGTCGCTCGGCGCCACCCGCAACTTCCCACAGCTGGCGTGGTCCGAGGACGGCACCCGCGTCCTCGCGGTCACCGTCACGGGCGGCGCGCTGCTCGACGCCGCGACCGGCGACGTGATCCTGAGCGCGACCGGCTGGGCGTACGGGCGCAGCAACCAGCTGCCGCAGGCGTTCCCGTCCGGCCAGCCGACCGAGCGCTTCCGGCCGATCTCGCAGCCCGAGCCCGACGTCGAGTAGCGCGGCGCCGCGCCGCGGTCACCACGCGATCGCGAGCGCGGTCGACGCCGACAGCACCAGCGCGGTGTCGTCGACGCCGTCGACGACGAGGTGCCCGGTGAGGTCGAAGACCAGCGCGATCGGCACGTAGCGCGGCGCCAGCCACAGGTGGGTCTGCAGGCCGCCGCCGGCGGCCGGCGCCCGCGCCGCCAGCTGGAAGCCGACGTCGGCGTGCAGCGCCAGGCTCAGGCGTGGTCGCGACGCCGCGGCCTCGAAGACGACGCCCGCGGTGATCAGCGCGTCGTCGAGCGGCGGATCGAACGTGGCGTGGCGGAGCGCCAGCAGCAGGCCGTAGCGCTTCCACCGGCCGCCCGGCAGGAGCTCGAGGTGGGCCTCGCCGCGGTTGCGCGTGCCGTCGCCGACGCCGGTGACCAGCAGGCTGCCGCCGGCGCCCAGCGAGTAGCGGGCGCGGCGCGGCGGCCGCGGCCGATCGTCGTCGGCGTCGAGCGTGGCGGCCCCGGCCGCGTCGGCGTCGGCGGTGGCGGTGTCGCCATCCGCGGGCGCGGTGTCGGCGTCGGCGTCACCATCCCCGGGCGCGTCGTCTCCGTCCCCTGCCGCCGCGTCCTCCGCGCCCTCCGGCGCCTGCGCCCGCGCCGGCGCCGGCACGATCGTCAGCAGCGCCGCCACCGCGGCCATGACCCCGGCGCCCCGCATCACACCTGGATCCGGCCCGCCGAGCGCACCGTCACCCCCGGCGCCAGGTCGTGCGGCGACAGCACCGCGACGTCGGGCAGCTCGGGCGCGAGCAGCGCGCGCAGGTGGCGACGGACGTCGCCGGAGGTCAGCACCACGCCGGCGCGCCCGGGCAGCACCGCGCGGGTCGCCGCCACGATGTCGCGCGCCAGCTCGGGCTCGAGCGCCAGCACCGCGGCGCCGTCGCGGGTCACCACCGCGCCGCGCAGGGCGTCCTCGATCATGGCGTCGAGGGTCCACGCCGCGAGCTGGCCGCGCGGCGCGTGCGCCGCGGTGATCTGCCGGCGCAGCGCCGCCCGCGCGGTCTCGACCAGGGTCTCGACGTCGCGCCCGGTGAAGCCGGCCGCCGGCGCCGGCGCCGCCGCGATCGCGCCCAGCACCGCGCCCAGGTCGCGCACCGGCACCTGCTCGCGGACCAGGCGGCGCACGACCTCGACCAGCAGCGGCAGCGCGACCACCCGCGGCACGACCTCGCGGACCGCGGCGGGCTGCACCATCGCGATGGCGTCGAGCCGGGCCTGGACCGCGTCGAGGGTGATCAGCTCGTGGGCGCAGCGCCGCAGCGACCGCGCCGTGGCCTCGGCGATGCCGGCCGGGATCTCGCCGGCCGGCACGTCGGCGTAGTCGACCGCGACGCCGTCGAGCGCCAGCGCCAGCTCGCGCGCGCCCAGGGCGCCGCCGGTCCGCACCGCCACCGCCGGCACCGCGACGCCGAGGTCGTCGAAGATCACCTGGCGGACCTCGTCGAGGCGCTCGGCCAGCGCCGCGCGCGCCGGCTCGCCCGCGAACGCCGCCGCCAGCTCGGCGCCGAGCTCGACCGCGACCGGCGGGGTCGCGTCGGTGCGCACCGGGCTGGCCGCGACCAGCACCTCGGGGCTGGCGATCGTCGCCACCCGCGCCCGCAGCGTCACCACCAGCGCCGCCGGGCCCAGCACCGCCGCCAGCAGCAGGAACGGCAGCGTCGGCACGCCGGGCACCAGCCCGAGCGCGGCCAGCGCCACCGCCGCGGCGATCAGCGCCCGCGGCTGCGCGATCAGCTGCGCCGCGACGTCGTCGCCGAGGGCGCCGTCGCCGCGCTCGGCGGCGACCCGGGTCACCAGCAGCCCGGCCGCCAGCGCCACCAGCAGCGCCGGCAGCTGCACGACCAGGCCGGCGCCGACCGCCAGGACCGCGTAGGTCGCGACCGCCTGGCTCAGCGACAGGCCGTGCTGGCCGGCGCCGACCGCGAGGCCGGCGCCCAGCACCACCAGCACCACCAGCAGCGCCGCGATCGCGTCGCCCTTGACGAACTTCATCGCGCCGTCCATCGCGCCGTAGAGCTGGGCCTCGCGCTCGAGCGCGTCGCGGCGCCGCGCCGCCTCGGCGCCGTCGATCACCGCCGCCCGCAGGTCGGCGTCGATCGCCATCTGCTTGCCGGGCATGGCGTCGAGCGCGAACCGGGCCGCGACCTCGGCGACCCGCTCGGTGCCGCGCGCGATCACGACGAACTGGAAGATCGCGACCACCGCGAAGACGACCAGCCCGACGACGACGCTGCCGCCGGCGACGTGGCGGCCGAACGCGGCGACGACGTCGCCGGCGCGGGCCTCGGTCAGGATCATCCGGGTCGCCGCCACCAGCAGGCCGAGCCGGACCAGCGTCGCCACCAGGATCAGCGCCGGGAAGGTCGCCAGCCGCGACGGCGTCCGCACGTACAGCGACGCCATCAGCATGACCACCGCGAGGCCGATGCTGGCGGCGAACAGGACGTCGAGCACCAGCGCCGGCACCGGGCTGACGATCAGCAGGACGACCGCGACGATGACCGAGGCCATCGCGACCTCGCCCCACGACCAGCGGCGCCCGACCTCAGCGCGGCTCGACGCCGTCACCGTCGGCCTCCTCGAGGTCGCTGGCGTCGAGCTCCTCGATGTCGTCGTCGACCTTGTCCGAGGGCCCGCCGAGCTGGCGGACCAGCGACAGGTGGATCTGGCTGCGGATCATGCGCAGGACGCTGTCGAGCTCGCGCGGCGACACCTTCAGGCGCGCGCGCAACAGCTCGAGCGTGCGCGCCACCAGCTGCTCCTTGGCCTTCTCGAGCCAGCGGAACGCGGTGACCCGGTGGACCCGGTAGATCGCGCCGATCTCGTCGATGTTGAGGCCGTCGACGTGGTGGTAGCGCAGGAGCGTCTGCTCGCGCGGCCCCAGGTTGGCGAGCGCCTCGGCGAACGCCTCCTTGAACTGGCCGGCGTAGGTCCGCTTCATGTAGGCCAGCTCGGGGTCGTCGCCGCCGACGGTGTGCTGCGCGATCAGGTGATCGTCGTCGGTGAGGACCTCGTGCTTGCCCTTGCGCATCTCGTTGAGGCAGGTCCGCACCGCCACCGAGCGGACCCAGCGGCGCAGGTCACCGCGCCCCGCGTACTCGGCGATCTTGCCGACGAAGGTGACGCCGCCGACGACCACCGGCGTGGCGTGGACGAACAGGCGCTGGCGGACCAGCTGCTTGACGTCGTTCGAGCGCGGCGGCCCGACCCGCATCCGCGCCAGCGCGATGTCGACCTCGCGCATGTACGCCTTGTCGAAGGCCTCGATCGCGGCCTGGTCGCCGCACGCGCACGCGCATGCCAGGTACAGGTCGGTCGGGCGCAGGCCGTCGAGGACGTCGTCGGGGTCGGCGTCGGCGTCGAGCTGGCGGCCGACGAACACC
Organism: Kofleriaceae bacterium; assembly: GCA_020633495.1. Taxonomy (GTDB): domain Bacteria; phylum Myxococcota_A; class Polyangia; order Haliangiales; family Haliangiaceae; genus WYBA01. The sequence goes on from JACKDR010000002.1 coordinate 137,358, forward strand.
GCCAGGGCCCGGGCATCGACGTTGAGCTGCGGCCAGGCCGCGCGGCCCTCGGCGAGCAGCTCCCACAGCCGGCGCTGCAGATCGACCACCGCGTCGAGCCCGGGGCGCAGCGCCTCGGGTGCGGCGTCGACGAACGGGCGGACGAGCGAAGGCCCCGAGGTCACCGAGGCCGATTAGGCCACCGCGGCGCGGTCCGCGCAATGGCCGGGCGCCGCGCGAAAGCCCGCTGGCCGGCCCTGGGCCCCGTGTTACCCTCGGAGAGTCGCGCCATGGAGACGCACCGCAAGGTCCGCAAGCAGGGGCTCGAGCACTTCGTCAAGTTCGTGCGCGACCTCCCCGACCCGACCCCGCGGGCGATGTTCGGGATGCTCCACGACCAGGGCTACCGCGGCCAGGACGGCGCCCGCCGCGCCCTGTGCCTGATGGCCTACCGCCACGTCCGGCGCATCAAGCGGATCTACCTCGACGGCATCGAGCGCACCGAGGTCCCCCGCAAGTCGAACTACATGCTGGTCGGGCCCACCGGCTGCGGCAAGACGTTCCTGGTCGAGCAGCTGTTCGGCAAGATCCTCAAGCTGCCCACCGCGCTGGTCGACATCACGACCTACAGCGAGACCGGCTACGTCGGCCAGGACCCCAGCACGATCCTCACCCGGCTGCTGCACGCCGCCGAGGACAACCCGATGCTGGCGTCGATCGGCATCGTCTGCCTCGACGAGTTCGACAAGATCGCGTCGGGCCAGAACAACGCGATCTTCGCCGGCGCCGGCACCACCAAGGACGTCACCGGCATGGGCGTGCAGCGCGAGCTGCTCAAGATGCTCGAGACCTCCGAGGTGGTCGTGCCGATGGAGCTGACCCACTCGTCCTACGGCGACCACGTCGTCATGTCGACCGCCGACGTCGCGTTCATCGCCGCCGGCGCGTTCTCGGGGTTCCAGCAGGTCGCGCGCCACCGCGCCGCCCGCGACCAGATCGGCTTCGGCCGCGACAAGACCGGCGGCATCGACGGCGACGCCATCGCGGTCGACTTCACCGAGGACCAGGTCGAGAACGTCGCCAACTTCCAGGCCTACGGGTTCCTGCCCGAGCTGATCGCCCGGTTCACCCGGATCATCCCGTTCCGGGCCCTCGACGCCGGCACGCTCAAGGAGATCCTGCGCAGCGACGTCATCACGCGGATGGAGCGCGAGTTCAAGGCCGAGGGCTTCCGCCTCGAGGTCGCCGAGGAGGTCCTCGACGCGATCGTCGCCGAGGCGCTGCGCCGCGAGACCGGCGCCCGCGGCCTGGCGTCGACGCTGACCCGCACCCTCGAGGACGTCGCCTTCGAGCACTTCGGCAGTGAAGACGCGTCGACGGTGCGGGTGCGGATGATCGAGGGCGAGCTCGACGTCGTCCTCGACGCGACCTGAGAGGTTGTGATCTTTTCGGGCGGTCCGGATCGACATCCGGACCGCCGGTTGATCTGCTCTCGGCATGAGCCAGCGTGATCTGTTCGACCAGGACGGCGAAACCTCGAACCCTGCCGGGGTAGAGCGTCGGCGCGGAAAGCCGCGGCTACGGACCGTGTTGCGTGAGCAGCTGGGCCTGGAGGTGGTCGACCTCGACACGCTGATCCCGGAGGACCATCCGGCCCGGACGCTGTGGGCGGCGGTGGAGCAGCTGGACCTGACGCTGTTCTACGAGCCGATCGAGGCCCGTGAAGGGGTCGCCGGGCGGTCGGCGACGGACCCGAAGATGCTGGTGTGCCTGTGGCTGTACGCCACCGCGGACGGGGTGGCGTCGGCGCGGGAGCTCGACGAGCTGTGCGTGCGGCACGCCGCGTACAAGTGGATCTGCGGCGGCGTGAGCGTGAACCACAACTTGCTGGCGAAGTTCCGAGTGGGGCACGAGCGAGCGCTGGACGAGTTGCTCACGGAGGTGCTCGGCAAGCTGATGGCGGCGGGGCTGGTGACGCTGCGCCGCGTGGCGCACGACGGGATGCGCGTGCGGGCGTCTGCCGGGGCGGCGTCGTTCCGGCGGAAGCTTCGGTTGAAGGACTACGTCAAGGCGGCGCGCAAGCATCTCGCGGCGCTCAAGGCGGAGGCCGCGGCTCCCGGGCACCGCGATCGCCACGAGGCGGCGCAGCTGCGCGGCGCCGAGGACCGTCGACGGCGCGTCGAAGAGGCGCTGGCGAAGATGCCCGAGGCGGAAGCGATCAAGCGTCGACAGAACGACCCGAAGGACCGCAAGAAGGAGCCGCGCGTGTCGACGACGGACCCGCAGGCGCGGGTGATGAAGATGGGAGATGGCGGGTTTCGGCCCGCGTACAATCTGCAGATCTCGACCGACGTCGATAGCCGACTCATCGTCGGCGTGGGCGTGAGTACGGCGGGCAGCGACGCGCGCCTGGCGCGACCGGCCCTCGACGACATCGAGCGCCGCACCGGCGACCTGCCCGAGGAGCTGTTGATCGACGGCGGCTTCGTGTCGATCGAGCAGATCGACGCCGCCGAGGGCCGCGGCGTGACCGTGTTCGCACCGGTACCCACACCGCGCAAATCGACCGCGGATCCGCACGCGCGCAAGAAAGAGGACACCGACCGGACGGCCGCGTGGCGAGCGCGGATGGAAACCGACGAGGCCAAGGAGATCTACAAGCAGCGCGCAGCGACCGCGGAGACCACGAACGCTGACCTCCGCTGCCGCCGCGGGCTGGACCGACTGCTGGTTCGCGGGCCCCACAAGGTCACCAGCGTCCTGCTGTGGGGCGCCCTCGCCTACAACCTGCTCCGGGTGCCGCTGGCCACTCTGCTCGGGTAGTCACCACGACCCTCGTGGGCACCGTGGCGGCGAAGCGCCGCCGGCGGACCACCGGTCGCGCGCTCGCCCGTGCCATCCGATCGATAGGATTACAGGCTCTGAGCCGAGCGTCTGCGCGAGGCGGTCTCCGTGCAGGCGCGGCGAGCCCGTCTGCGGGCGAGCGAGCCGATCGACGGAGGGTGTGAGGATTTCATCCTCACACGCTCTGATCTGAGCCGCCGCGCCGCCGCGCCGCGCGGTCCCGGGATGACCCGGCGGGTCCCCGGCGTTCCCTTCTCGCGGCATTCGTGATACCTGAGCCGCAACCGGACCGCCCGCCATGGACAAGATCGTCGTAGAAGGGGGCTCGCGCCTGGTCGGCGAGATCAAGATCAGCGGCGCCAAGAACGCGGCGCTGCCGCTCCTGGCCGCGGCGCTCTTGCCGACCGGACCGTCGACCTACAAGAACGTCCCGCTGCTGCAGGACGTCTCGACCATGGGCAAGCTGCTGCGCCAGCTCGGCTGCGAGGTCGACGGCCGCCGCACGATGACGATCGCGCCGCCGCCCGGCAAGCACCCGCGCGGCAAGCACCACTACGAGGCGCCGTACCAGCTGGTCAAGACGATGCGGGCCAGCATCCTGGTGCTCGGCCCGCTGGTCGCGCGCTACGGCCACGGCCGGGTGTCGCTGCCCGGCGGCTGCGCGATCGGCGCGCGGCCCATCGACCAGCACCTCAAGGGCCTCGAGGCCATGGGCGCCAAGGTCACCCTGGAGCACGGCTACGTCGACGTGTCGTGCAAGCGGCTGCGCGGCGCCAGCATCGTCTGCGACGTCCCGACCGTCACCGGCTGCGAGAACCTGATGATGGCGGCGGCGCTGGCCAAGGGCCGCACCGTCATCGAGAACGCCGCGCGCGAGCCCGAGGTCGAGGAGCTGGCGCTGGTCCTCAACAAGATGGGCGCCCGCATCCAGGGCGCCGGCACCCACGTCATCACGATCGAGGGCGTCGACGAGCTCCAGCCCATCGAGCACGCGATCGTCGCCGACCGCATCGAGGCCGGCACGTTCGCGGTGGCGGCGGCGATCACCCGCGGCGACCTGCTGCTGCGCGGCGCCCGCGCCGAGCACATGGACGCGATGCTGTCCAAGCTGCGCGCCGCCGGCGCCCACGTCACCGTCGAGGCCGGCGGGGTCCGGGTCCGCGGCGGCGGCGACCTCGCGCCGGTCGACATCACGACCCAGCCGCACCCGGGCTTCCCGACCGACATGCAGGCCCAGTTCATGGTCCTGGCGGCGCTGGCCGACGGCCAGAGCGTCATCAAGGAGACCATCTTCGAGAACCGCTTCATGCACGTGCCCGAGCTGGCCCGCATGGGCGCCGACATCGCGGTGTCGGGGCGGGTCGCGGTGGTCCGCGGCGGCCCCAAGCTGTCAGGCGCGCAGGTCATGGCCACCGACCTGCGGGCCTCGGCGAGCCTGGTCCTGGCCGGGCTGGTCGCCGGTGGCAAGACCGAGGTGCTGCGCGTGTACCACCTGGATCGCGGCTACGAGGCCATCGAGAAGAAGCTCCGCGCCGTCGGCGCCAAGATCAAGCGGGCCAAGGCGTGATGGGCACCGGCAAGCCCACCCGCGGCGGCCGCGCCGCCACCGCGGCCGCCGCGCCCCCGCCCGCAAGGCCCGCCGCGCCGCCGCCCGGCCCGGCGCAAGGTCGTGGCCGCGCCGGCGGGCGCGCCCCGGTCGCCGCCGGCGGCGCCGACGCCCCGCTGATCCTGGCCCTGCCCAAGGGCCGCATCCTCGAGGAGACCGCCGCGGTGTTCGGCCGCGCCGGCTACGACCTCAGCCCGGCGCTGAGCGAGTCGCGCCGCCTGGTCCACGACTGCGGGCCGCTGCGGGTCCTGGTCCTGCGCTCCAGCGACGTCCCGACGTACGTGTCGCACGGCGCCGCCGACGTCGGGGTCGCCGGCAGCGACGTCCTCGACGAGCACGGCGAGGACCTCTACGAGCCGCTCGACCTCGGCATCGGCGTGTGCCGGATGATCGTCGCCGAGCCCACCGCCGCGCCGGTCGACGAGCGGTCTCAGATGCACCTGCGGTACGCCACCAAGTACCCGCGGACCACCCTCGCCTACCTGCGGCGCCGCGGCCTGACCGCCGAGATCATCGCGCTGTCGGGCGCGATCGAGCTGGGGCCGCTGACCGGCCTGTGCCACCGCATCGTCGACATCACCCAGACCGGCGAGACCCTGCGCCAGAACGGCCTGGCCGAGATCGACCTCGTCGGCCGGGTGTCGAGCCGGCTGGTGGTCAACCGGGCCAGCCTCAAGCTCCGCGGCGACGAGATCGCGGCGCTGATCGAGCGCCTCGAAGCGGCGGTGGACCCAGGGTGATCCCAGGGGCCGCTCGCTGTAGTAACGTCCCGCTGGAGCCGTGAGCAAGGACCTCCGTCCCTTCGTCGCCGAGGAGATCCGTCTCCACCCGCGCGTCGCCTATCAGAGCCTGTTCGCAGGCCCGGAGGTCGGTGCGCAGGTCGCGGCTGCGCTGCCGCCGATGCCCAGCTTCCGCAGCGACTACGCCGGGGCCATCGCGGTCATCGACTGGGACCACCGGCTGCCGTCGCAGGCGCTGTCGCTACGCATCTTCGCGTACTACAGCGAGGACACCCTCGAGCACGGCCACGAGGCGTTCGACGACCGGCTCGAGCACATCGCCGAGCGCGATCGCTACCCCGAGTTCGACGTCCCCGACTTCGACAGCCTGCCCGCCGACGAGGCCTACGAGATCGAGCTGACCCCGAGCGGGACCCTGGGCCGGGCCCGCCTGACCTCGGCGTGGCGCCGCACGATCGCCCAGTCCGATGCCGCCGCCGCGGTCGCCCTGGCGACCAAGTCGGGCGAGTTCCAGAAGCTGGTCGAGGCCTCGCCGCAGCGCCCGGCCTACCTGGGCGACCTCGAGGCGGTGTCGTGGACCCCGCCCTGCGAGTCGCAGCACGACCGGTGGACCCTCGACGTCTGGTACCTGCTGGCCTTCGACGGCCGCATCGGCTCGGGCCGCAGCTTCCTGGTCGACCTGACCAGCAACGAGGTCGTGTCGGTGCGCGACTTCAGCGTCCGCACCGCCTGAGCGCGGCGCCGCAGGCCGCGGGCCGCGGCGGTGACGCGCGGGCCGCCCGCCTCGGCGCCAGCGCGCGGGCCGCGCCCGCGCCGATCCTCGCCCCCTCGACTGCGCCCTCGCGGCTACGCCGCTCGGGCTCCGCTCGGGGTGAGCGCGCAGGGTGCGCGGGTCGGCGTCAGCGTCGCGCGCTCGCTCACCCCGAGCGAAGGGGGAGGTGCGCAGCACCGACCCCGACGTCGAGGGGGCGGGCCGAGTCCCGCAGGCCTCCGCTCAGCGGGCGCCGGCGGTGTCGTCCACCAGCGTTCGGCCCAGCGTCTCGGCCAGCCGCGCCGCCAGCTCGGTCTTGACCTCCGCCATCGCCACCTCCCGGTCGCCCGCCAGCTCGCGGGCCATGCTGGTCATGACCCCGGCCTCGAAGCCGCACGGGTTGATCCGCGTGAAGTACGCCAGGTCGGTCGTCACGTTCAGCGCCAAGCCGTGGAACGTCACCCAGCGCCGGCAGGCGATCCCGATCGACGCGATCTTCTTGCGGCCGCTGCCGCCGACCCCGTCGAGCCAGACCCCGGTCTTGCCGGGCTCGCGGCCCGCCTCGATGCCCCAGCGCGCCACCGTCCGGATCATCGCCTCCTCGAGGTTGCGCAGGAACCGGTGCAGGTCGCGCTCGCCGTCCTCGAGCCGCACGATCGGGTACACGACCAGCTGGCCGGGGCCGTGGTACGTGACGTCGCCGCCGCGCTCGATCTCGACCACCGGGACGTCGCCCGGCACCAGCACGTTGGCCTGGGCGGCGCGGCTGCGGCCCAGCGTGATGACGTGCGGGTGCTCGACGACGAGCAGCTCGTCGACGCCGTCGCCGCCCTTGCGGCGCTCGACCGCCTCGAGCTGGCGCGCCCACGCGGCGCGGTAGTCGAGGACGCCGAGATCGACGACGGCGAGCGCGGTCACCGGGAGCCGATCACCGGCCGATCACCGGTTGATGATGTGGACGGCCTCGCCGATCGCCGCCGCCGCGGCCTCGCGGACGGCCTCGGACAGGGTCGGGTGCGGGTGCACGGTCAGGTTCAGGTCCTGGACCACCGCGCCCATCTCGATCGCCAGCGCGGCCTCGCTGATCAGGTCCGACGCGCCGTTGCCGACGATGTGGACGCCGAGGATCTCCTCGCTCTTGGCGTCGCAGATCACCTTGGCCAGGCCGTCGGTGTCGTTGACGCTGAGCGCGCGGCCCAGCGCGGCGAACGGGAACTTGCCGATCTTGACGGTGTGGCCCTTGGCCTTGGCCTCGTCCTCGGTGAGCCCGGCGGACGCGACCTCGGGATCCGTGAAGACCACCGCCGGGATGACCCGGACGTCGACCGCGGCGCGGTGGCCGGCGATGATCTCGGCGACGGTCTCGCCTTCCTTGGTCGCCTTGTGGGCCAGCATCATGCCGCCGATGACGTCGCCGATCGCGAAGACGTTGGCGACGTTGGTGCGGCACTGGTCGTCGGCCAGGATGTAGCCGCGGCGGTCGACCTTGACCCCGGCGTCCTCGAGCCCGAGGTTCTCGGTGTTGGGGCGGCGCCCCACCGACAGCAGGATCTTGTCGGCGTCGATCGTGATGGGCTTGCCGTCCTTGCCCTCGACGGTGAGCACCGCGCGGTCGCCCTTGTCCTCCCAGCTCTTGGCCTTGGCCTCGGTGAGGACCTCGACGCCCATCTTCTTGAGCTTGCGGGCGACGACGCCGACGCAGTCCTTGTCCATGCTGGCCAGGATCGACGGCAGCGCCTCGACGACGGTGACCTTGCTGCCCAGCTTGGCGTAGACCATGCCGAGCTCGAGGCCGATGTAGCCGCCGCCGATGACGACGAACCGCTGCGGCACGTGGTCGAGGGCGAGCGCGCCGGTCGAGTCGAGGATGCGCTGCTGGTCGACCTTGAAGCCGGGGATCTCCATCGGCCGCGACCCGGTCGCGATCACGACGCTCTTGGCGATGATCGTGGTCTTGCCGCCGGGGCCGTCGACCTCGACGCGGTGACCATCGGGCCCGGGCTTGCCGAGCTTGGCGGTGCCCTCGACGACCTGGGTGCCGTTGCCCTTGAGCAGGCCCTTGACCCCGGTGGTCAGCTTGTTGACCACGCCGCCCTTCCACGCCTGCAGCTTGACCATGTCGATCGTCGGCTTGCCGACGGTGATGCCGAGGTCGGCGGCGTGGCCGATCTTGTCGAACGTCTTGGCGGCGTGGATGACCGCCTTCGACGGGATGCAGCCGACGTTGAGGCAGACGCCGCCCCAGTACTCGCGCTCGACGACCGCGGCCTTGACCTTCAGCTGGCCGAGGCGGATCCCGCACGGGTACCCGCCGGGACCGCCACCGATGACGACTGCGTCGACGCGAAGCTCGGACATGGGGCTCTCCTTACCACGTCAGGACGCGGGATCCACCAGGGCGGCCAGCTGCTCCCGCTGGGCCCAGGTCGGCTCCTCGTAGACGTCCTCGATCAGGGTCTCGACCGGCGGCGGCGCCGCGGCCTCGACGGTGGCGATGACGTCGCGGACCCGGGCCTCGAGCTGCGCGACCAGCGCGTCGTGCTCGCCGGCGGCCAGCCAGCCGCGCGCCTCCATGAAGGTGCGCAGGCGCAGCAGCGGGTCGCGCCGCGACCGCCACACCTCGGTGAGGCTCTCGTCGCGGTAGCGGGTGGGGTCGTCCGACGACGTGTGCGCGCTGACCCGGTAGGTCAAGAGCTCGATGAACGTCGGGCCGCCGCCGCGGCGGGCCTTGTCGGCGGCGTAGCGACAGACCTCGTGGACCGCCAGGACGTCGTTGCCGTCGGCGCGCAGCGACTCGACGCCGTAGCCCAGGCCCTTGATCGCGATCGTCTCCGACGCCGTCTGGACCGTGCCCGGGGTCGAGATCGCCCACTGGTTGTTCTGGCAGATCAGCACGACCGGGGCGTGGAAGACGCCGGCGAAGTTCATCGAGGTGTGGAAGTCACCCTCGGAGGTGGCGCCGTCGCCCATGTAGCCGAAGGCGCACCGGCCGGCGTGGCCCTGCGCCTTCATCGCCATCGCGATGCCGACCGCGTGCGGGATCTGGCTGGCCACGCACGACGACATGACGACGTAGTGGTGGTCGCGATCGATCGGGTGGCACGGCATCTGCCGGCCCTTGGTCGGGTCGAGCGCGTTGCCGAAGATCTGCGCGACGTACGACTCGAGGGTCAGGCCGCGGAACAGCCCGACCCCGGCCTCGCGCAGCGCCGGGACGATCCAGTCGTCGGGCAGGCTGGCCGCGGCCGAGCCGACCACCGCGGCCTCCTGGCCGAGCGCCTCGCCGTAGAAGCTGATCCGGCCCTGCCGCTGCAGCGCCATCATCCGGGCGTCAGTGACCCGGATCGTCAGCATGCCCTCGTAGAGGCGGCGGGCCAGCGCCTGGTCGACGCCGGCGACCCCGGCCTCGTCGGCGCTGCCGTCCTCGCGGAGGATCTGGAACAGGCTGTGGGCCTTGGCCTCCGGCTCCAGATCGAAGTAGACGAACGCGCCCCGGCGCGGGGCGCTCACCACCGGGTCGATCGCGGAGTCGGTCGACGAGGCGGTGACGACGTCGGTCACACCATCTCCATGAACATCGTCGTCGGGTCCTCGAGCAGCGCCTTGACGTCCTGCAGGAACATCGCGCCGTCCCAGCCGTCGACCAGCCGGTGGTCGAGCGAGATCGACAGGTTCATCAGCCAGCGCGCGACGATCTGGCCGCCGCGCACCGCCGGGCGCTCCTCCATCTTGTGGACGCCGACGATGCCGACCTCGGGGAAGTTGATGATCGGCGTGGCCAGGATGCCGCCGAGCTTGCCCAGCGAGGTGATCGTGAAGGTCGAGCCGGTCAGGTCGTCGCGGGTCGCGGTGCCGTTCTTGACGACCTCGCCGAGCCGCTCGATCTCGCGCGCCAGATCGAAGATCGAGCGCCGGTCGGCGTCGCGCAGGACGCTGACCGCCAGGCCCTGGCCGCCCTGGGCCGCGATCCCGATGTGGTAGTACTTCTTGCGGACGATCTCCTGGGTCTGCTCGTCGAGCGAGGCGTTGAGCTGCGGCCACTTCTTGAGGCCGGAGACCACCGCCTTGATGATGAACGGCAGGTACGTCAGCTTGACCCCGCGCTCGGCGGCGCGCGCCTTGGCGCGCTCGCGGACCGAGACCAGCTCGGTCATGTCGATCTCCTCGACGTACGTGAAGTGCGTCGCGGTGAACTTCGACCGGGTCATGTTCTCGGCGATGCGCTTGCGCATGCCGCGGAACGGGATCCGCTCCTCCTCGCCGGCGTGGGCGATCGCGACCGGCGCGAAGCTGCGCGTGGTCGCCGCGGCGCCGGTGGCCGGGGCCGGGGCGGCGCCGCCGCCGGCGGCGAAGCGCTTGACGTCGTCGGTGGTGACCCGGCCGCGCTTGCCGGACGCCGGCACGCGCCCGAGGTCGACGCCGAGCTGGCGAGCGATGCGCCGGGTCGCCGGCGTGGCCAGGACCCGACCGCCGGCGCGCGGCGTGGCGTCGACGACCTCGACGCGGCCGAGGCCGCCGCCCGACCCCGCCGACGCGGGCGCCGGCATGTGGGCGGCGAGCTGCAGCTGCGGCTCCTCGGAGTAGTCCGGCATCGTGGCCTTGCCGTGGCCGTGGCCGTTGCCGTTCTTGGCGGCGGGCGCCGGCGCCGCCGGCACGGTCACCGCGGTGGCGGTGCCGTCGTCGATCACGACCAGGACCTCGCCGACCGGGCAGATCTGGCCGTCCTTGTAGTTGATCTTGGCGATGCGGCCGGCCCGCGGCGACGGGATCTCGACCGTCGCCTTGTCGGTCATGATCTCGACGATCGGCTGGTCGAGCTTGACGACGTCGCCCTCGGCGACCTTCCACGCGACGATCTCGCCCTCGACGACACCCTCGCCGATGTCGGGCAGGTGGAACTCGAAGGCCATCTCACCACTCCAGGGTCTGGCGGACCGTGCCGAGCACGCGGTCGGCGTTGGGCAGGTACTCGTGCTCGAGCGTGTACGGGAACGGCGTGTCGAAGCCGGTGACCCGCAGGATCGGCGCCTCGAGGTGGTCCATCGCCCGCTCCTGGATCGCCGCGATCAGCTCGGCGCCGAAGCCGCAGGTGCGGGGCGCCTCGTGGACGACGACGCAGCGGCCGGTCTTCTTGACCGACGCCAGGATCGTGTCGATGTCGTACGGCATCAGCGTGCGCAGGTCGACGACCTCGATCGACACGCCCTCGGCCTCGCCCTTCTTGGCGGCCTCCTCGGCGATCGACACCATGCCGCTGTAGGCCAGCAGGGTGCAGTGGGTGCCCTCGCGGACCACCGCGGCCTTGCCGATCTCGAGCGTGTACTCGCCCTCGGGGACCTCGCCGCGCGACGCGCGGTAGATCCGCTTGGGCTCCATGAACAGCACCGGGTCGTTCTGGCGCATGCACGCCAGCAGCAGGCCCTTGGCGTCGTACGGGTTCGACGGCGCCACGACCTTGAGGCCCGGGGTGTGGATGAACAGCGCCTCGGGCGACTGCGAGTGGTAGTGGCCGCCGCGGATGCCGCCGCCGACCGGGGTGCGGATGACCACCGGGCACGGGTACTGGCCGCCCGAGCGGTACCGGAACTTCGCCAGCTCGTTCACGATCTGATCGAACGCGGGGAAGATGAAGTCGCCGAACTGGATCTCCGGCACCGGCCGCATGCCGTACAGGGCCATGCCGATCGCGGTGCCGATGATGCCGGCCTCGGCCAGCGGGGTGTCGATCACGCGATCGGCGCCGAACTCGTCGTACAGGCCGCTGGTGGCGCGGAAGACGCCGCCGAACTTGCCGACGTCCTCGCCGAGCACGACGACGCGCTGGTCACGCCGCATCTCGATACGCAGCGCGTCCCGGACGGCTTCGATGATGTTCATCGTGGGCATGGGCTGGGTTCCTCGGATCCGAATCTGCGGTGGGGCGCGGGTCAGTGCGCGTGCGGCGACTTGGTCCGGGCCTGGCGGAGCAGCCAGTCACGCTGCTCCGCGATGTGCCACGGCATCTCCTCGTACACCTCTTCGAACATGCTCTCGATCGGCGGCGGGCCGAGCTTGTCGGCGGCGGCCAGCGCGTCCGAGATCGCCTGGTTGTGGCGCTCGGTGATGCCGGCCTCCAGCTCCTCGCTCCACAGCCCGATGTGCTTGAGGTAGGTGCGGAACCGGTTGAGCGGATCGCGCTTCTCCCAGGCGTCGGGCTCGTGCGGGTCGCGGTAGACCGACGGGTCGTCCGAGCTCGAGTGGCCCTGGACGCGGTAGGTCAGGGCCTCGATCAGGGTCGGGCCGTCGCCGCCGCGGGCGCGGTCGATGGCCTCGGTCGAGACCTGGATCATCGCCAGGACGTCGTTGCCGTCGACCCGGATGCCCGGCATGCCGTAGCCGACCGCCTTGGACGCGAAGGTCTTGGCGGCGGTCTGCCGGTTGGCGGCCACCGAGATGGCCCAGCCGTTGTTGCGGCACACGAACACCACCGGGGCCTTGTAGACGCCGGCGAAGTTCATCGCGACGTGGAACTCGCCGGTCGAGGAGGTGCCCTCGCCGAAGAACGTCATCGCGACGTCGTCCTTGCCCATGATCTTGGCGGCGTGGGCGGCGCCCACGGCCTGCGGGATCTGGGTGCCCACCGGCGAGCTGATCGAGACCAGGTTGAGGTCCCGCGCCGTGTGGTGGACCGGCATCTGCCGACCCTTGACGGGGTCGAGCTCGTTGCCGAACAGCTGGTTGATGAAGTTGGTGACCGTGTAGCCACGCCAGAACCAGGCGCCCTGCTCCCGGTAGCTGGGGAATACCCAGTCCGTGGGCCGCAGCGGTGCCACCGCGAAGTGCGACGCTTCCTCGCCGATGGCCTTCATGTAGAAGCCGAGGCGGCCCTGCCGTTGCAGGCGCATCATCCGGTCGTCCATGACCCGGACCATCAGCATCACGTCGAAAATCTGCCCGAGGGTGTCCTCTGACAGCTGGGGTACCTTGACCCCTTGCAGCAGCTTGCCTTCGTCATCCAGCACGCGCCGCAGGTCGTCTTGCATCTGCACGGCAACCATGGAGTCCTCCCGAGGGGTTCGACCGGGCATCGGTGTACTGAGCCACGCCGGGGGTGTCAAGGCAGCCCGGTGCGCAACCTGGACGCAGCTTCGTCGTCGGGCGCGAGGCGGCCGGCGATGATGCAGTGCACCACGGCTCGTCGCGGTGCGTCGATTGGTCGGGCCGGGTTTGACCCGACGCGCCACGCCGCCCACAATGCGGCGCGTGCTGACCTACCTCCTCATCGCCATCCTCGTGATGATCGGCGGCGCCACCACGGTCGGCACCCTGATGTACGCCGCCGAGAAGCGCCGCCGCGGCCTGCCCGCCGGTGACGGCGCCCGCGCCCTGCCCGCCGGCAGCGGCGACAAGCTGCTCGAGCGGACGATCCGCGATCTGCGCCCCGGCGACGTCCTGACCATGGACGGCCGCGACTTCCTGGTCGAGGGCGTGCTCAGCTACGACGAGGACGGCCACCGCTGGGTCGCCGGCCGCATCGTCGACGGCAGCGACGTCCGCTGGCTGGTGGTCGGCATCGAGCGGGTCGGCGCCGCGCTGACCCGGCTGCTGCAGCAGGACAGCGAGACCGAGGTCTCGGGCTACCCGCCCGAGGCCATGGTGGTCGGCACGGTCCGGTACACGCTGGACAAGCGCGGCACCGCCACCGCCAAGCTGGCCGGCGACGTCGGCCCGATGGGCGGCATGAAGGCCAAGCGGCCCGCGGATCACGTCGAGCGCTGCCGCTGGTGGCTGTACGACGCCGCCGGCGACGACACGCTGATCGTCGAGCAGTGGGGCGGCGAGTACCGGGTGCTGCGCGGCAAGAAGGTCGCGGGCGACACCCTGGACCTGATCCCGGGCAGCTGAGCGCGAGCGGCTCGGGCCGCGACGGATCGGAGTATCGTCGCCGCATGGACACCCTGCTGCCGACGACGATGGTCGGGTCGTGGCCGCGGCCGAGCTGGTTTCGCTACCAGCTCGAGGGCCGCGACGTGCTCGAGGCCTTCAAGGTCATCCACCACGCCGAGGCGTTCCACGACGCCACCCGCTGCTGCATCAAGGACCAGGAGGACGTCGGCCTCGACATCCTGACCGACGGCCAGATGTGGTTCGACGACTACTCGATGGGCATCGGGTCGTTCCTCTGGTACTGGCTCGAGCGCACCGGCGGCTTCGGCAAGCAGAAGCTGCCGCACCCGGCGCGCGCCAAGGCCCGCGGCCGCGACGTGTGGGCGCTCGACGAGGCCGGCGGCGTCGCGGTCGAGGGCCCGATCACCCGCGGCCCGGTGCGGATGGCGGCGCTGTACCGGTGGGCGCAGCGCCACACGACGCGGCCGATCAAGGCCTGCATCGGCGCCGGCCCGGTCCAGCTGTCGACGCTGGCCCACTTCGTCGGCGGCCCGGTCAAGGATCGCTACGCGCTGGCGAGCGCGCTGGCCGACGTCTTCGCCGCCGAGATCGCCGAGCTGATCGAGGCCGGCTGCCGCTACGTCCAGCTCGAGGACCTCGGGGCGTGGATCCCGCACCTGTCGGGCGAGAAGGACTACGCCTGGGTGTGCGACGTCGTCGATCGCACGATGGGCGCGATCGATCGCGGCGTGGTCAAGACGTCGTGGCACTTCTGCCTCGGCAACGCCTGGGGCAACAAGCTCGACGGCATGACCGCGGGCGGCTACCGCGAGGTCCTGCCGCACTACCTCGGCGTCCAGGTCGACCAGTACGTCCTCGACTTCGCGTGCCGCGAGATGGAGGACGCCGACCTGCTGCGCCAGCTGCCGCCCGAGAAGTCGGTCGCGGTCGGCGTCATCGACGTCCGCACCCTCGAGATCGAGCACCCCGAGCAGGTCGCCGACCGCATCCGCAAGGTGCTGAAGCACATCGAGCCCGAGCGGGTGACGATCACCAGCGACTGCGGCTTCAAGCAGCTGCCGAGGCCGTGCGCGGTCGAGAAGCTGCGCGCCCTGGTCGACGGCGCCCGCATCGTGCGCCGCGAGCTGGGCCGGGACTGAGCTACGCCGGCGCGCCCGGCGCCAGCATCGCGACGAAGCGATCGGGGCGGCGCACGCCCATGGACACCAGCAGGGCGTGGCCGCGGGTCACCAGATCGCGGCCGCCGGCGCCGCCGCGCAGCGCGCCGCGGCGGACCTGGGCGGCGGCGGCGTGGACCGCCAGGCCGGCGCGATCGAGGTGGGCCTCGGCGCGGGTCAGCTCGATCTCGGCGGCCTCGAGCCGGCCCGCGACCGCGTCGGTGCAGCCGCGCAGCAGCGCGGCCAGGGCGTGGCCCCACGCCGCCGGCCGGTGCTCCAGCAGCTCGACGTCACGCGACGCCTCGGCGAGCAGGCGGGTCCGGACGGAGCCGTGGGCCTCGGCGGCGGCGGCGATCGCGGCGCGGCCGCGCAGGAACAGCATGTTGATCGCGACCAGCTCGATGCGGAACAACCGGGCGCGCTCGACCTGGCGGACGCCGGCGACAGCGCGGTCGTGGGCGGCCGTGGCGTCGCCGCGGTACAGCGCGGCCTGGGTGCGGGCCACCAGGTAGTAGTTGTCGGGCATCTGGTGGGTCGGCGCGTTCCACGCCCGGATCGCGTCGTCGGCGTGGGCCTCGGCGGCGTCGGGATCGTCCTGGATCAGCCAGGTCAGGTTGCCGAAGCCCATCCGCAGCTGCACCGACGTGTACTGGTCGCCGAGCGAGGCGGCCTCGGCGAGGCCGCCGGCGACCAGCTCGCTCATGCGGGCCAGGTCGCCGAGCCAGTACCGGCACCAGATCTCGCACAGGCGCGCGGTGCGCAGCTCCCACGACGCGCCGATGCAGCGCTCGGTGATGAGCTGGCGGGCGCGGACCGCGGCGTCGCGGCCGGCGCGGAACTGCCCCATGACGTAGCCGGCGGCGGCCTCGCCGAGGAGCACCCACGCCTGATCGCGCGGGTCGCCGGTCTGGCTGGCCAGCGCGCTGGCGTCGGCGAGCAGCGCCGCGACCCGGGGCCCGGCGGCGACGCCGCGGGTCGCGACGTAGCCGGCCTCGAGGCCGGTGGCCCGGCACATCGCCGACGGGTCGCCGCTGTCGAGGGCCAGGCGCATCAGCCGCGCCTGGTAGTCGGCGCCGCGGATCGTGTCGACGGTGGACAGGCCCATCGCCGCGGTCCAGCAGGCCGCGAGCTGCGACCGCGCCCGCTCCGACACCGGGCCGGGCGACGACGGCGGCCGCAGCGTGCGCCACCACAGCCGGGTCCGCGACCACAACAGGCGCGCCACCGCTGTCCGCGGCGTGCCCGGCCGCGGCATCCCGACCTCGCCGAGGATGTCGTCGAGCAGCGCCAGGCCGTCGGCGATGCGTCCCGAGATCAGCAGCTGCTCGGCGGCGCTGCGGCGCAGGTCGTGGGCGATCGCGTCACCGTCGCGCCCGGCGGCCTCGCGGTACGCCGCCGCGGCGCCGCCAGCGTCGCCGAGCACGGCGAGGACGTCGCCGAGGGTGGCGCGCAGACGGCGCCGCTCCTCGGGCGGGTGGTGGCCCTCGAGCGCCAGCCGGTACAGGCGGGCGGCGCGGCGCAGGCGGAGCGCCTCGACCGCGCGCTCGGCGGCGGCGGCGGCGAGCTGGCGGGCCCGCTCGTCGCGGCCGGCGGCCAGCCAGTGGCGCAGGATCCGCTCGGGGTCGGCGTCCGGCGTGGCCTCGAGGGCGAGCGCGAGCGCCTCGTGGCGGTACTGCATCGCCCACGGGTCGAGCAGCGCGCGCGCCACCTCGGCGACCCGGTCGTGGTAGGGCTCGACGGTGTCGCGCGGGCCGCGCCCGGTGACGACCGCGAGGTGGCCGTCGATCAGCCGATCGAGGTGGCTCAGCACCACCGCGAGCTCGGCCTCGGTGGCGGCGGCGGCGACGTCGAGGCGGAGCGGGCCCTCGGCGGCGACCAGGACGTAGAGCAGCTCCTGCGCGGGCAGCGGCAGGCGAGCGATCCGCCGCCGCAGCAGGTGGTCGAGATCCTCGGCGTCGTGCGCGACGTCGTCGCCGGCCCCGTCGTCGCCGGCCCCGGTCGCCTGGGCCAGCTCGAGGACGAAGCCCGGGTGCCCGGCGGCGGCGGCGGTGATGGCGTCGAGGCGGGCCGTGCCGGCGGCGTCGCCGGCCGCGGCCCGGATCAGCGCGGCGCGGGCCAGGGCGCGGGCGGCGTCGGGCGCCAGCGGCCCCAGCGGGAGCAGCTCGACCGGCGCCAGATCACCGAGGTCGGCGAGCGCGCGCAGCCGGTCCACCACCGGCGACGGCCGCGCGGTGGCCAGCACCAGCAGCGGCGGCGCGCCGACGCCGGTCATGACCCGGCCCAGCAGGTCGAGGCTGTCGGGATCGGCGCGGTGCAGATCCTCGATCACCAGCAGCACCGGGTGGGCGTCGGCGAGGCGGCCGAGCAGCTCGCGGAAGCTGTCGAAGGCGTCGCGGCGGGCGTGGACGACGTCGACGTCGGGCGGCGCCAGCGCGGCGGCCTCGGCGATCTCGACGACCCGCAGGAGCGACGGGAACAGGCGGCCCAGCCGGCCGGTGCGGTCGGGGAGGATCGACCGGCGGTCGTCGGACGGCACCTCGACGAGCCACTTGCCGAGCTGATCGCTGATGCCGTCGAAGGCCTTGAAGCGGACGGTCTCGCGCTCGTGGCAGCGCGACGCCAGCACCACCAGGCCGGGCACCGCGTCGGTCAGCTGGGCGACGACGTGCCGGGTCAGCGCGGTCTTGCCCAGGCCCGACTCGGCGACGACGACGTGGAGGCGGCCGGCGCGCTGGGCGACGCCGAAGCTGGCGACCAGCGTCGCGACCTCGGCGGCGCGCCCCAGCAGCGGCGTCGCCAGCGTCCGCGCCGGCGGCGTCGGCGCCGGCGCCGCGGCGTCGACCGGCGCGTCGCCGTGCTCGAGCGCGGCCAGCCGGCGCCGGATCGCCGGGCCGCGCGGCCGCCGCTGCGGATCGCGGCGCACCAGCTCGTCGCACAGCGCGGCCAGATCCTCGGGCGCGGCCGGCGCGAAGGTCGCCACCGGCGGCGCGTCGTGGTGGAGCTTGGCGGCCAGCAGCGAGCCCGGGTCGTCGCCCTCGACGGGGAGCCGGCCGGCCAGCGCCTCGTACAGCATCGCGCCCACCGCGTACCAGTCGGCGGCCGGGCCGACCGGCCGCGCCGCCGCCTGCTCGGGCGCCATGTACGCCACCGTGCCGACCGCGACCGCGTCGCTGTGCGGACGCTCGACGACGTGCGGCACGACCAGGCCGAAGTCGAGGATCACGACGCGGCCGTCCGCGGTGACCAGGATGTTGCTCGGCTTGAGATCGCGGTGGACGCGGCGCCCGGCGTGGAGCGCGCCGACGCCGGCGGCGATCTGCCGGAACGCGGCGCGCAGCCGGTCCTCGACGAACGCCGGCCCGACCCGGCCGGTGCTGCGGCGCCGCGACCGCGCCACCGGCAGGCCGCGCGGCGCGGTCGGCGTGCGATCGGGCCCGGCGCTGGCCCACGCCGGCGACCGCACCCAGCTCAGCACGTCGACGCCGACCACCAGCTCCATCGTGAAGAACAGCTGGTCGTCGGCCTCGATCAGCTCGCCGAGGCGGACCAGGTTGCGGTGGCGCAGGTCGGCGCACAGCCGGAACTCGTTCTTGAACCGGACCAGCGCGTCGGCGTCGTCGCCGCGCATCGCCTTGAGCGCGACCTGCTCGCCGGTGCGGCGATCGAGCGCCTGGTAGACGACGCCCATGCCGCCGGTGCCGAGCGCGGCGCCCAGCTCGAAGCGATCCGCGAGCAGCCGTCCCCGTCCGGCAGATCCCTGCCGATCACGATCGGCGTGGGAGGCGCACATCGCATCGACTGTATCACCCGGGCGCGGTGACGCCGCGACTGCCTCGCGCGACCCGGCGACGGATCAGAGCGCTTCGGAGCTGCCGCGGCGCGCGCCGCGCGTCATGGCCAGCCGGCCGGCGGCACCGACGGGCTGGCGATCGCGAGGTGCTGGAAGCGGAACTGGCGATCGCGGTCGTAGTCGCCGAGGTACTCGAGCGCGAGCTCGTCGAAGCTGTACTGGCGGACCCAGCGGTAGCCGCAGGCGGCGAGCAGCGGCGTGACGTGGTTGGTGCCGTAGCGCAGCGGCTCGCCCAGGTCGTCGACGTAGGCGCGGGTCTGGTGGTCGCGCGCGCTGATGCCGGTGCCCTCGACCAGCCGCTTGCCGACGAAGTCGAACGCGACGACCGTGCGCGGCGACAGGCCGCGCGCCAGCGTCGACAGCGTGGCCCGGACCGCGTCCTCGGTGAGGTACGGCATGACGCCCTCCCAGATCACCAGCGTCGGCTCGTCGGTGCGCAGCCCGGTGGCGGCCAGACGCTCGACCGGGTCCTCGCGCTCGAAGTCGCACGACGTGTAGTGGGCGGCGTCGACCGGGTAGCCGGCGAGGTGGGCGAGCCGCTCGCGCTTGGCCGCCTGGGTCGCCGGGTGATCGACCTCGAAGAACGCGACCCCGGCGCGGGGCAGGCGCGCGGCGCGGGTGTCGTAGCCGGCGCCGAGGACGACGACCTGGCGGACGCTGAGGCGATCGACGGCGACGCCGACGAGGCGGTCGAGGAACGCGACCCGCAGCGCCAGCCACGCCTCCATGTGCGGGAACCGCTCGTCGAAGCGCGCCGCGATCTCGTGGCCGTCGGGGCCGGCCAGCGCGTCGGCCCACGGGTCGTGCATGATCGGCTGCGGCCACCGGGTCGCGCGCGCGCGGTACGCGCAGACCATCAGGGCCGTCCGGGAGGCGTCGCTGGCGGCGTCCATCGCCGCGACTGTACACCGCGACCGCGCCGCTACTTGTCGCCGAGGTGCTGGCGGAGCGCGTTGTAGGCGTTGGTGACCCGCATCGACAGCTCGGTGGCGGCCTTCTGCTTGCGGGCGTCGCCGGTGTGGAGGTCGGGGTGGTACTTGCGCATCATCTTGCGATACGCCGACTTGACCTGGGGCATGTCGGCGCCGACCGGCAGGTCGAGGACGCGGTACCAGTCGGCGACCTCGGCGTCGCGCGAGCCCGGGCGCGGCGTCCGGCCCGACGACGACGACGACGACGACGACCGCGCGGAGGACGCGCCGCCGCCGCGCGCCGCCTGGTCCTTCATGCGCCGGAACGCCTCGTCGGCGGCGGCCCGCTGCTTGGCCTCGCGTGCGGCCCGCTCGCCACGGATCTTGCCCTCGCGGGCGTCGGCGAGCTTCTTGCGGGCCGCGCGCGCGGCGTCGCCGGCGCCGGCGATCCGCGCCACCGGGTCGTCGCCGGCCTTGTGGTGGCTGCGATCGCGGGCCGCGCGACGCGCCGCCAGCTCCTTCTCGAGCGCGGCGCCGTCGACCTGCGACAGCGGCTCGTCATCGACGATGACCAGCGACGTGATCTGCGAGAGGCCGGAGCGCGCGGTCTCGAGGATCCGCCGGGTCAGACTCATCGCCACCAGCCTAGCGCAGTCCGGCCCCGCCGCGTCGCGGATCCGGCGCCGCGCCGACGGCGGCGCCGCGCCCGCGCCGGTGGCCACCGCACCGATCCACGCCCCCTCGACGCCGCCCTCGCGGCTTCGCCGCTCGGGCTCCGCTCGGGGGGAGCGGAGCCGCCGTCCCCGTGAAGTTCCCTCCCGTCGCTCACCACGAGCGACCAGGGACGCCCCCCTCTCGCTCACCCGGGCGGAGGGGGAGGTGCGCAGCACCGACCCCGCAGTCGAGGGGACGGGCACCGCGCCGCGCTCGTTCCGTCCGGTCGCGCTCCCCATCGCTCACCCCGAGCGGAGGGGGAGGTGCACCGCGCCGCGCTCGTCCCGTCCGGTCGCGCTCCCCATCGCTCACCCCGAGCGGAGGGGGAGGTGCACCGCGCCGCGCTCGTCCCGTCCGGTCGCGCTCCCCCATCGCTCACCCCGAGCGGAGGGGGAGGTGCGCAGCACCGACCCCGGAGTCGAGGGGGCGGGCACCGCGCCGCGCTCGTTTCGTCCGGTCGCGGACCGCGCCGCCGCGCGAGCGCGACCCGACGCCGCTAGTCCTGGCCGGCCTCGGCGCCGCGACGGCCGCGGCCGCCCCGGCGGCGCCGCTTCTTGCCGTTGGCGCCGCCGACCGCGCGCGGCCGCGGCGGACGGCCGGGCGTGGCCGGCGAGCTGGGCCGCGACCTTGGCCTCCTCGGCCGCGATCTCGGACGACATCTTGCCGGCGACCCGGTACTGGTCGTGCTTCCAGCCCTTCTGCGGCACGACCTCGAGCTTCTTCTGGAACTTCTTCTCGAGGCCGTCGAGGAAGTCACGCTCGTAGCGGCTGAGGATCTCGGCGACCCGCGGCGCGCACTCGATGTCGATCTTGTCGTTGTCGACCATGCTGCCCGAGCGCCGGACCTCGCGCAGGACCTCGTAGGCGACGGTCGTCACCGACTTGACCACGCCCGAGCCCTCGCAGCTGGGGCACGGCTCGGTGAGCAGCTGGCTCAGCGACTCGCGGGTCCGCTTGCGGGTCATCTCGACCAGCCCGAGCTCGCTGATCTTGGTGACGTTGCAGCGCGCGCGATCGCGGCCGAGGGCCTTCTGCAGGGCCTCCCAGACCTTCTTGCGGTTGCCCTCGCGATCCATGTCGACGAAGTCGATCACGATGATGCCGCCGATGTTGCGCAGCCTCAGCTGGCGCGCGACCTCCTCAACCGCCTCGAGGTTGTTCTTGGTGACCGTGTCCTCGAGGTCGCCCTGGCCGACGAAGCTGCCGGTGTTGACGTCGATCGCGGTCAGCGCCTCGCCCTGGTCGATCACCAGCGAGCCGCCGGAGCGCAGCGGCACCTTGCGCGACACCGCGACCCGCAGCGCCGGCTCGACGTTGAAGTGATCGAAGATCGGCCGGCGGCCGTCGTACTTCTTGATGCGCTCGGCGTAGCGCGGCAGGAACGTGGTCGTGAACTTCTTGACCCGCTGGTAGTGGTCCTCGTCGTCGATGAGGACCTCCTGCGTGTCCTCGCGCAGCAGGTCGCGCACGGTGCGCAGGCCGAGGTCGAGCTCGCCGTAGATGAGCCCGATGCCGTGCTGCGACTCCTCGCGGCGGCCGATCTCCTGCCACAGCCGGGTCAGGAACTCGACGTCGTCCTTGACCTCGTCGTCGGCGGTGCCCTCGGCGGCGGTGCGGACGATGAAGCCCTGGCCCTTGGTGCGGGCCTGCTGGACGATCTCGCGCAGCCGCTTGCGCTCCTTGTCGGAGGCGATGCGGCGCGACACGCCGACCTGATCGACCGAGGGCATCAGGACGCTGTAGCGCCCGGGGAGCGACAGGTAGCCGGTGACGCGCGCGCCCTTGAGGCCGATCGGATCCTTGACGACCTGCACCAGCAGCTGCTGGCCGGCCTTGACGAGGTCCTCGATCTTGCGCTGACCGAGCTGGCGCTTGGAGCGGGCGATGCGCGACGCGGTGCCTTCGGGGTTCTCGTCCCCGTCGTCGGTGTCAGCGTCCTCGAACAGACGCTTGCCGTCGTCCGAACCGAGGACGTCACCGACGTAGAGGAACGCGGCGCGCTCGACCTTGGGGCCGAGATCGACGAACGCGGCCTGCATCCCGGGGAGGACCCGGGTGACCTTGCCGCGATAGATGTTTCCGACGATTCCGCGATCGCGCTTGCGCTCGACGAAGAGCTCGGCGAGGGAGCCTTCTTCGACCACGGCGACACGCGTCTCGGGCCCCTCGGCGTTGACGACGAGGATGTTCTGGGGCATTGGGGGCTCTGCAAATAGTTGCGAACGACCCCCCGGCCGTGACACGGATGTCGTGACTGCGTCCCGCTCCGGCGGCCGAAGGAGCCGTGTCGGTAACACGTAAATCCCGTGACTACAAGGGGATGCCCCGTCACGGACCCACGCGCCGACCCCTGGCCCACCCTTTGCTTTATCTTCGCGAGAGGCTGCTGCAACAGCCTTTAGAACCTACCGCCCGTTAGCTTCGATTCGCTTCGCGTCGACTAGCCTGACTATCGTTTGCTTCCTATGACCGCCTCTGGCAACCACCGCCAGGGGCGTTCGTGCTTTCGGCCGCTGACACCGGCGATGACCCCTGCGCCGCTCGCGCAGCCTCGAGGCATCGTCTTCCAGTCTGCCTGGTGAAACGGGCGGTCGCCAGCCGATATTTCGAGGGCCGCCGGCTAATGTGCGGGGGCGGACGATCTCCGCGTGATCCCGCGCATGGCTGACGTCGTCGCACCTACACCGGAGCCGGCCGACCCCGGGGTCGCCTTCGTCCTGGCGCTCGCCCGCGCCCTGCACCGCTACGGCACCCCGGCCCACCAGCTCGAGGACGCGCTGGCGGTGATCGCGTCGCACCTGGGGCTGCGCGCCCAGTTCTTCTCGACGCCCACGACGATCCTGATCTCGTTCGGCGACCCGTCCGAGCTGCGCACCGCGATGCTGCGGGTCGAGGGCGGCGAGCTCGACATGAACAAGCTCGCCCAGCTCGACGCGCTCGGCGACGACGTCATCGCGCGCCGCATCGACGTCGCCGACGCCACCGCGCGCATCGACGACATCGTCGGCGCCCGGCCCCGCTACGGCCGCGCCGCCGCGGTGCTCGCCCACGGCCTCACCACCGCCGCGGTCGTGGTCTTCTTCCACGGCGGCGTCGCCGACGCCGGGGTCGCCGGCGCGATCGGCCTGGGCATCGGCCTGCTGTCGCTGTGGATGCAGCGCTCGACCGCGCAGACGCGGGTCTTCGAGCTGGTCGGCGCGTTCCTGGCCGCGTTCGTCGGCGGCCTGGCGGCGGCCTGGATCGACGGCGTGTCGTCGTCGGTGGTGACGATCGCCGGCCTGCTGGTGCTGCTGCCCGGCATGACCCTCACCGTCGCGATGACCGAGCTCGCGACCCGCAACCTGATCTCGGGGACGGCGCGGCTGACCGCGGCGATCATCGTGCTGCTCGAGCTGGCGCTCGGCGTCGCGGTCGGCGATCGCGCCGCCCGCGCCCTGGTCGACGTGCCCGCGATCGCGCCGGTGCCGCTGCCGGCGTGGTCGGAGTGGATCGCGGTCGTGACCTCGGCGCTGGCGATGGTGGTCCTGGTGCGGGCCGCGCCGCGCGCCGCGCCGTGGATCGTGCTGGCGACGGTCACCGGCTTCGTCGGCACCCGCACCGGCACCGCGCTGCTCGGCCCCGAGCTCGGCGTCCTGGTCGGCGCGTTCGCGCTCGGCGTCCTGGTCAACGTCTACGCCCGCCTGATGCGCCGCCCGGCCCAGGTCGTGCTGGTGCCGGCGACGCTGCTGCTGGTGCCGGGCAGCCTGGGCTTTCGCGGCATGTCCTCGCTCTTGCACCGCAACACCCTCACCGGCGTCGAGAGCACGTTCGCGATGTTCATGGTCGCGACCGCGATCGTCGCCGGCCTGCTGATCGCCAACGCCACGCTGTCGCCGCGGCGCGTGCTGTAGCCGGCGCCCGAGCCCGCCCCTCAGGCCAGCGCGAGGTAGTGGCTGGCGCCGATGCCGGGCAGCTCCTCGACCCGGACCTCGAAGCCCAGGACGTTGCCCTCGGCGACCGCCGCCGCCATGGCGTCGCGCAGGTGGTGCGCGACGTGCTCGGCGAGCCCCTCGACCGAGCAGTTCTCGATGGGCAGCAGCACGACGTCGCCGCGCGGGCACACGTAGCGGGCGCCGCACAGCCGGAACTCGAGCTCGTCGCCGTCGTCGCGGACGATCTCGAGGAACGGGTTCTTCGCCGGCAGCAGCAGGCGCTCGCGCCAGGCGTCGCACAGCGCGCCCAGCGGCAGGCGGATCTGGTCGAGGTCGACCATGCGCGCCATCGCGCCGTCGGCGAGGTCGAGGTCGACGAAGATCCGCGCGTTGTGGCCGTGCAGCCGCTCCTTGTGGCCGTCCGGGTACACGGTCATGTGCCCGAAGTACAGCCGTTCGGGCTCGGTGACGACGTGCAGGCGGAAGCGGGCGCGCGCTGGCGGCATCACGGGCGCAGCGCGACGCGCGCCAGCCCGAGGGCGACCAGCGCGTTGGCGACCAGCCAGATGGGATCGAAGCCGAACAGGCCCGGCACCCACGCGACGTCGACGCGGGCCACCGCCATCAGCGTCAGCGCGCCGGCGACGCCGACCGCGACGCCGGCCAGCGGCGCGCGCAAGCGGCGCACGCCCCAGCCCAGCGACAGCAGCGTCAGCGGCAAGAGCGCGCTCGCGAACAGCGCGTTGGCGGGCAGCGCGATCAGCGCGACCGCGCCGAGGCCGGCGCCGACCAGGTAGCTCGGGCCCAGCGCGACGCGGCGCCGCGACGACGCGGCCAGGGCGCCGGCGAGCAGCAGGCCGAGGGCGGCGGCCAGGCCGCCGCGACCGGCGCGACGCTCCGCGGCCTCGGTCGAGGCCGACGCCACCGCCGCCTGGGCGCGGCGCACCGCGGCCTCGGCGTCGACGATGCCGGCGCCGTAGCGGTCGCGCTCGTACTTCTGGTTGGCCGGCTTGCGCGCGGTCTCCTCGAGGACGCGCTCGACGTC
Organism: Kofleriaceae bacterium; assembly: GCA_020633495.1. Lineage (GTDB taxonomy): Bacteria > Myxococcota_A > Polyangia > Haliangiales > Haliangiaceae > WYBA01. Next base: position 162,753 of record JACKDR010000002.1, read on the forward strand.
GTCGGGGTTGGTCACGCCCTCGCCGACCACCAGCGCGGCGACGCCGGCGACGTGCGGCGACGCCATCGACGTGCCCATGTAGCCGTAGTAGTCGCTGTGGGTGGGGTCGCCGATCGCGATCGTGTTCTGCAGGACGCCGTCGGGCATGCCGTCGCCGTTCTGGTCGACGCGGGTGTTGCCGCCCGGCGCCGCGACGTCGACGTCCTTGCCGTAGTTCGAGTAGAACGTCGTCGACTCGTCGTACTGGGTCGCCGACACCGCGATGACGCCGGGGTAGGCGGCCGGGTAGCCGACCTTGCTGCGGCTCTCGTTGCCGGCGGCGGCGACGATCGTGACGCCCTTGCCGTGGGCGTACTCGCACGCCTTCTTGAGCACGCGCGACGGGAACGGGCCACCCAGGCTCATGTTGATGACCTTGGCGCCGTGATCGGCGGCGTAGCGGATGGCGTCGGCGATGCCGGCCACCGAGCCCGAGCCGTCGGCGCCCAGGACCTTGAGCGGCATGATGCGGACGTTGCGGGCGACGCCGGCGACGCCGACGCCGTTGTTGGTCGCCTGCGCGATCGTGCCGGTGACGTGGGTGCCGTGGCCGTGGTCGTCGTTGGCGTGGGTGTCGTTGTCGACGAAGTCGTAGGGGTCGACGAAGTCGAGGCCGGCGAGGTCCTCGACCTGGTGGTAGCGCGCGCCCATGGTCTCGTAGGCGACGCCGGTGTCGAGGACGGCGACGATCGTGCCGTTGCCGTCGGCGAGCTTCCACGCCTCGGGCATGTGGAGCTGGCGCAGGTGCCACTGGAACGCGTACTTCGGGTCGTTGGGGAAGCCCTCCCACGCCGGGGCGGCGTCCTCGACCACGTACGCCTCGTTGGCCGGGATCGACATCTGCGAGTCGGGCTCGGCGATCTCGACCTCGGGGCGGTGCGACAGGGCGGCGAGCAGGGCGTCGCGGCGGGCCGGGTCGACGTGGGCGCGGTAGAAGCGCTCGTCGTAGGACTCGGCCGAGACCAGCTTCAGCTCGATGCCGAGGTCGTGATCGATGGCGGCGATCTGCGCCGGGGTGGCGTCGTCGCGGAGGTCGACCAGGATGTCGTCGGGGTCGGCGCCGAGGCCGGCCGCGCGATCGGCGGCGACGTCCTGCGCCGACGCGCCGTCGTGGTGGTCCTCGTCGGGGCGGAAGAACCACCACAGCGCGACCAGGGCGATGACCACGAGCACCCACAAGAGGCTGCTCTTCCGGCGCGGAGCGTTGACGTCGTCCATGATTTCGAAAGTATAGATCCGCCGGGCGCGCCGCGCTCGCCCGGACTCGGAGCGGCGCTCCCGGGCCCGCCGCAGGGCCGCCGGCGGCGCCCCGCGATCAGATCAGGACCTGCTCGCCCTCGTCGAGGTCGTCGCCGCCCAGCGCGAGCTGGTTGTCGAGCTCGCGGTCCTCGGCGAGGTCCTCGAGATACTTCTTGATTTCCGGGAAGTTGGCGACGATACGCTCGACGTACTCGCGGCCCAGGAACAAGACGGTCGACTGCCGCGACGCGGTGACGCTCGCGGTCGTGGTGCTGCCCTGCAACAGCGCCATCTCGCCGAAAACGTCGCCGGTGCGCAGCGTGCCCAGGACCGCCGGGCGGCCGGCGTCGAGCCGGCTGACCTCGGCCTCGCCGGTCAGGACCACGAACAGGCCGCGGGCGTCCTCGCCCTGGTGGATGATCGGCGTGCCCGGCGCGACGTCGTGGCTGGTGAAGCGACGCAGCAGGTCGCGCTGCTGCTGCCGGTTGAACGGCCGGAACAGGGGGCTGGTCGCCATCAGGTTGCTGAGCAGGCGGTCGCGGGTGAACGCGTGCAGCGCCTCGGCGACCGCGCCGATCTCGTCGGCCAGCGCCGACAGCGAGGCGCGGCCGACCTCGAGCAGATCGGCCTCGCCGACGACCTCGACCGAGGCCGATCGCGGCTGCGCCGACAAGAGCGCCATCTCGCCGAACACCGCGCCCTCGTGCAGGTGCGCGAGCTCGGTCTGGCGGCCCAGGCCGTCGGTGGCGAACACCCGCAGCTCGCCGCCGGCGACGAAGAAGAACGACTGGCCGGGCTCGCCCTCGCGGATCGCCAGGGCCCCGGCGGGCAGGCGGCGCGCGGTCAGGGTGTCGAGGACGCGCCGGAACGCGGCCTCGGTCAGCGCCGACAAGAGCGGGATCGGGTGCAGCGCCTCGGGCCAGTCGTGGAAGTCGGCGGTGGCGGTGGCGGCGCGGCGCGCGGCGGCGACGGCGAGATCGTCGGGCGCCGCGGCGCGGAGATCGGGCACCGGGATCTCCGTGGTCGGCGCCGGCGGCGCCATGCGCGCCGCGAACCGGTTGAGCAGCTCGGAGTCGCAGCCGTAGTGGACGACCAGCGCCGAGGTCAGCTCGGAGGCGTCGACCTGGCGCGACTCGAGGACGCGCTGGCAGATCAGCGCGACCAGCGGGTGGCCGGCCTTGATCGCGTACCACGCGACCGCGCGGTAGACATCGTCGGCGCCGGCGGCGCCGAGCCCGGCGAGGCAGTCGGCGACCTTGAGGCGGGCGTCGTGATCCAGCGGCGCGGCGGCGACGACCGCGTCGTAGAGGCGGAGCGCCGGCACCAGGTTGCCCTGGGCGAAGAGGCGCGCCGCGTGCATCTTGACCTCGGCGAGTGCGGGCATCTCGATCCCCCGCGCGACGGTAACACCTTTGCCGGGGCTCATTTGACAGCGTCGGCGGGCGGGGGCCTATACTCGGCCGGCGTGGCGCCGACGCGTCCCGCGGTCTCGCCGACGTCGCCGGGTGCTACGACCAGGCGGCGGGAGCGACACGCGCGGTCGTCGGGCCTCCGGAGATGATCGTGAAGAAGTGCGTGAGCTGCGGGAAGGAGCTTCCCGAGACCGCGGTGCACTGCGTGTTCTGCGGGGCCAAGCAGCCGGCCGCCGCGGCGCCCGCGGCGCCGCCGGGCGGCGGTGCGTCGGCGAAGACGGTGATGGGGTACTCGGCCGCCGAGCTGCTCAAGAACCTGCCGCAGAAGCCGGGAGGCGCCGCGCCGGGCGCAGCCGGCGGACCGCCGCCGGCTGGCTCGCCGCCCGTGGGCGGGCCGCCGCCGGGGACCGCCGCGCCGGGGCCCGCGCCGATGCGGCCGCCCGGGCCCGCGCCGATGGCCGCGCCGGGGCCGTCACCGATGTCGTCGCCCGCGCCGGGTCCGTCGATGGGGCCGCCGCCGGGACCGGCCGCCGGTCCGTCGCCGCTCGAGATCGCGCAGACCGCGGTCGGTGGGCTGTCGCCGGTGGCGGCGCCCCCGGCCGCAGGCGCCAGCCAGCCCGCCCGACACCCGGGCCGCCGAGGTCGCGGCGACCGCGTTCGCCGTGCAGTCTCCCTTCGCCGGCGGTCCGCCGCCGGCCGCGCCGTCGCCGATGGGCGGCCCGCCGCCCGGCATGGGCGGCCCGATGGGCGGCCCGATGGGCGGTCCGCCGCCCGGCATGGGCGGCCCGATGGGCGGTCCGTCGCCGATGGGCGGCCCGATGGGCGGTCCGCCGCCCGGCATGGGCGGCCCGCCGCCCGGCCCCGCGCCGACGCCTGCGTCGCAGGCCGCGACGATGTTCATGCAGGGCCCGGCGCCGACGCCGGCGAGCCCGTCCCCGATGGGCGGCCCGTCCCCGATGGGCGGCCCGTCCCCGATGGGCAGCCCGTCCCCGATGGGCGGCCCGTCCCCGATGGGCGGCCCGTCCCCGATGGGCGGCCCGTCCCCGATGGGCGGCCCGTCCCCGATGGGCCCGTCCCCGATGGGCGGCCCGTCCCCGATGGGCGGCCCGTCCCCGATGGGCGGCCCGTCCCCGATGGGCGGCATGGGCGGCCCTCCCTCACCGATGCCCGCGCCGCAGCGCGGCGGGCCCGGCGGCACCGCCGTGGTCAGCGCGCCGACGCCGCCGTACCTGGCGTCGCAGACCGCGGCCCGCATGGGTCGCCCGGTCGAGCCGTTCAACGGCGGCCTGCAGACCGTGCTGATCCTGTTCGGCGTCCTGCTCACCGCGGCGTTCTGCACGCCGCTGGCGACCAAGCCGTCGATGAGCTTCTTCTGGGATCAGCTCGGCGATCTCGAGGGCAAGCTGAAGGTCGTGCCGATGATGGTCGCCGCCGCCGGCGTGCTCGGCCTGGTGTTCGGCCTGATCCCGCTCGCCGCCACCGCGCGCGGCTGGGCCGCCGCGGTGCTCGGGGTCGTGCCGATCCTCTACGTCTCGCTGGTCGTCCCCAAGGACTTCGCCTGGCAGGAGCCGGTGGGCGCGGTCGGGACGATCCTGGTCGGCGCCGGGCTCTTGCTGCGCAGCGCCTATCGCGACGCGTCGCTGGGCCGCCTGCTCGCGACGATCGGCGCGGTGTGCGTGCTGGTGACCCTGCTGGTGCCCGAGCACGACAAGATCCCGCTGGTCGCGATCTTCGACCAGATCGCCAACGCCCGCGAGGTCAGCCAGCAGATCGCGATCGCGTCGACGCTGCTGCGCGTGCTGGTGGCGGCGCTGGCGCTGCTGGTGTGGCTGCCGAGCGGCACCGCGGGCGCGGGCGGGCTGGCGTGGCTGTGGTGCTTCGTCCCGACGATCATCCACTTCACCGCGCTGATCGCCAAGGGCCACATCGGCGACGTCGTGAAGGCCCGGCCCAGCACCGCGCTGTTCGGCAAGCTCGACCACCTCGGCGTGCTGCCGGTGGGCGTCATCGCGTCGGGCTTCGTCGCCTACGCGGCGTTCGGCCTGGCCACGGCGCTGGGCAAGAACCTCGAGCGCTGATGCCGGAGGCGTGCGTCATCGGGCGCACCGTCCTCGGGCGCGACATCGAGGCGGTGCGCTTCGATCCGCCCGACTACGCGCGCGCGCGGCCCGCCGCGATCCTGTTCGGCGCGATCCACGGCGACGAGCCCGCGACCGTGCTGCAGCTCGAGCGCCTGGCCGAGGAGCTGATCGAGCGGCCGCCCGGCCGCGTGACCTGGCTGGTGCCGTGCCTCAACCCGGACGGCGTCGCCGCGGGCACCAAGAACAACGCCAACGACGTCGATCTCAACCGTCACTTCGCGTCGCGCAACTGGACCGCGGCGCACCAGGGCGGCTACTTCCCGGGCACCGCGCCGGAGACCGAGCCCGAGGTCCGCGCGCTGGTCGAGCTGATCGAGCGCGCCGGCGCGCGCCGGCTGATCGCGATGCACGCGACCTTCCGCTGCGTGAACTGGGACGGCGACGGCAAGGCGCTCGCCGAGCAGATGGGCGCGCTGTGCGGCTACGAGGTCACCGGCGACATCGGGTACCCGACGCCGGGCTCGTTCGGCTCCAAGTACGGCGTCGATCGAGGCCTCGAGGTGGTGACGATGGAGGTCCCGTACCTCGAGGTCGACGAGCGCGCGTGGACCGAAACCCGCGCCGCGCTTCGGTTTTCCGTCGATCTGCCGACCTGAGGACGCGGCGCGGTGAGAGTGTGCCATTGCGCCCGGTTGTGACTTTCTGTCACGCTAGCGCGAGATGGACTCCGGACTGCCCTGGCGACGCATCGGCGGCCTTCACGTCGTGAAGCACGTCGAGGCGGTCGCGCGCGCCTACGGGCTCGCGCTCGGCCACGTCGACGTCGGCAGCGGCGAGGTCCGCGCCGCGCACGTCATCGCCGCCGGCGACGCCGGCTGCCGGTGGGCCGAGGACGGCGCGTGCACCGACGCGCTGCTGCGCGCGGTCCGCGACCTCGACGCCGACGCGCGGCCGACGCCGGTCGCCTGCCACCGCGGCGTCCGCGAGCTGGTCGCGCCGATCGTCGTCGACGGCACCGTGCGCGGCGCGCTCGGCCTCGGCGGCTTCCACGAGGACGTCGCGCCCGACGGCATCACCGCGCTGTCGCGGGTCCAGATCGAGCTGCTCGCGACGCTGCTGCACGAGGCCGCGCGCGACGTCGCGTCGGTGCTGATCGAGCGCAACCGGGCGCCGGAGGGCCCGCGCGCCAGCTACGGCGCGATCATCGGGGCGTCGGCGCCGATGCAGGAGCTCTACGGCCTGCTCGATCGCGTCGCGCGCTCGGACTCGACGGTGCTGATCCAGGGCGAGAACGGCACCGGCAAGGAGCTGGTGGCGCGGGCGATCCACGATCACTCGGATCGCCACGACCGCCGCTTCGTGGTCACCAACTGCTCGGCGTTCAACGACAACCTGCTCGACTCCGAGCTGTTCGGGCACAAGCGCGGCGCCTTCACCGGCGCGGTCGCCGACAAGCCCGGCCTGTTCGAGGTCGCCGACGCCGGCACGTTCTTCCTCGACGAGATCGGCGACATGTCGCCGGCGCTGCAGGTCAAGGTCCTGCGGGTCCTGCAGGAGGGCACGTTCAACCGGGTCGGCGACACCGACACCCGCAAGGTCGACGTCCGGATCATCGCCGCGACCAACCGCGATCTGCGCGGCATGGTCGAGCGCGGCCAGTTCCGCGAGGACCTGTACTACCGGGTCAACGTCATCAACCTGGTGCTGCCGGCGCTGCGCCAGCGCCGCGACGACATCCCGCTGCTGGTCGAGGCCTTCCTCGACAAGCAGCGCCGCAACGCCGGCCGCAACAAGCGGCTGGGCGACGACTGCCTGGCGCGGATGGTGTCGTACGGGTGGCCCGGCAACGTCCGCGAGCTCGAGAACGAGATCGAGCGCCTGGTGGTGCTGTCGGGCGACGAGCTGGTGATCGGCGAGGACCTGCTGTCGGCGCGGATCCGCCAGCAGACCGCCGGCGTCGTCGAGGAGTCGCGGGATCCCGAGCCGTCGTCGCTGCCCGAGGCGGTCCAGTCGCTCGAGCGCCGCATGATCCTCGACGCCCTCAAGCGCAACCGGTGGAACAAGACCCGCGCCTCCGCCGAGCTGCAGGTGTCGCGGCGCAACCTGATCCGCCTGGTCCAGAAGTACGGCCTCGAGCCGGCGCCGCGCGCCGACTGACCGCCGTGGCGCGGCGCGCGCCGGCGCGGCTCACAGGCTGGCGGCGAGGGCGCCGGCGAGATCCGGGTGCTGGTACTTGAACGCGTGGGCGAGCAGCGCCCGCGGCACCACCTTGCGCCCGGCCAGCAGGTACGCCGCGGCCTCGCCGGCGACCAGGCGCACGGCGAAGCCCGGGACCGGCATCCAGCTCGGGCGATGCAGGGCGTGGCCGATGGCGCGGGCCAGGCCGCGGGCGCGCACCGCCTCGGGCGCGACCAGGTTGACCGGGCCGTGCCACGCCGCCTCGTCGAGCGCGGCCAGGTAGGCGGCGACGACGTCGGCGCGGTGGATCCACGACACCCACTGCTCGCCGGAGCCGAGCTTGCCGCCGACGAAGAACTTGAACGGGCCGGCGAGCCGCGCCAGCGGGCCGCCGCGATCGAGCACCAGCCCGGTGCGCATGCGGACGACCCGGACGTCGTGCGGCTCGGCGAGCTGGGCCTCGGCCTCCCAGTCGCGACAGACCCGGGCCAGGAACGAGTCGCCGGGCGGATCGGCCTCGGTGACGTCGTCGTCGTCGAAGCCGGCGGTGTCGATCGCGAACGGGTAGTAGTCGACGCCCGACGCGCTGACCAGCACCCGCGGCCGCTCCGCCGCCGGCAGCGCCGCGATGGCCTCGACCAGGTAGCGGGTGCTCTCGACCCGGCTGTCGCGGATGCGCTGCTTGACGCGGGCGTCCCAGCGCTGGCCGATCGGCTCGCCGGCGAGGTGGATGACGCCGTCGACGCCGCGGACCTCGGCCTGCCACGCGCCCGGGCTCTCGAGCTCGGCGGCGACCGCGGCGACGCCGTCGCCGAGCGCGGCGCGGGCCCGCGCCGGATCGCGGCTCAGCGCCACGACCTCGTCGCCGCGGCCGCGCAGCGCCGCGACGATCGCCGAGCCGAGGAAGCCGGTGGCGCCGGTGACCAGGATCTTCATGCGGCCATCACATCACCGACGGCCGGCCGCGGCCAGCCCGCACCGGGCCGCGCAGCCGCTCGGCGACGATCTCCTTGGCCTCGGCGCAGGCGTCGGGCAGCGCGCGGCCGCGCGCCAGCAGGCACGCGATCGCCGTCGACAGGGCGCAGCCGGTGCCGTGCACCGGCTCGGGCAGCTGGACGCGCGGGCCGCGCAGCGCGACCACGCCGTCGCCGGTGACCAGCAGATCGACCGCCTCCTCGCCGGTGAGGTGGCCGCCCTTGACCAGCACCGCCGGGACGCCCCGCGCGCGCAGCGCCTCGGCCGCCGCCACCGCCGACGCCTCGTCGACGACGCGGGTCCCGGTCAAGAGGCCGGCCTCGTCGGCGTTGGGCGTGATCAGGGTCAGGTGCGGCGCCAGCAGCTCGACCGCCTGGCGCGGATCGCCGTCGAACAGCGGCACGTCGCCGCGGGTCGGCCGCAGCACCGGGTCCCACACCACGGGCGCCACGGTCAGCGCGAAGGCGTCGGCGACCGCGTGCGCGGTGCCGGCCGAGCCCAGCATGCCGAGCTTGATCGCCACGACCTCGACGTCGGACAGCAGCGTCGACAGCTGGCCGCCGACGGTGTCGGGGTCGACCGGGTTGGCCGCGACCACCGCGAGCGAGTTCTGCTCGGTCAGCGCGGTGGCGACGCCGACCGGGCGACAGCCCAGGATCGTCGCCAGCCGGGCGTCGGCGAGCAGGCCGGCGCCCGCCGACGGGTCGAGGCCGGCGCACAGCAGCACCGCGGGGGCGTCGAGGACGGGCGGGGTGTCGCGATACGGCATCCGGTCAGTCTAGCCGTCGAACGCCGCGAGCCCCGTGACGTCCTGCCCGACCACCAGCGTGTGGACGTCGTGGGTGCCCTCGTAGGTGTAGACCGACTCGAGGTTGAGCATGTGACGACCGCACTGGTAGTCGTCGGTGACGCCGTTGGCGCCGAGGATGTCGCGGGCGTCGCGGGCGATGTCGCGCGCCATCGCGACGTTGTTGCGCTTGGCCAGCGACACCTGCGGCGGCCGCAGCGTCCCGGCCTCCTTGAGGCGGCCCAGGCGCAGGTTCAGGAGCTGCGCCTTGGTGATCTCGCTGACCATGTCGACCAGCTTGCGCTGGACCAGCTGGTAGCCGGCGATCGGCCGCGAGAACTGGACCCGGTCCTTGGCGTACGACAGCGCCTCGTCGTAGCAGGCCATCGCGGCACCGACGACGCCGAAGCAGATGCCGAAGCGGGCCTGGCTCAGGCACGACAGCGGGCCGCGCATGCCCTCGACGCCGGGCAGGATCGCGTCCTCGGGGACGACGCAGTCCTCGAGGATCAGCTCGCTGGTCACCGACGCGCGCAGCGACCACTTGCCGTGGATGTCGCGGGCGGTGAAGCCGGGGGTGGTCGTCGGCACCAGGAAGCCGCGGACCTTGCCGTCGAGCTTGGCCCACACCAGCGCGACCGAGGCGATCGAGCCGTTGGTGATCCACCGCTTGGTGCCGTTGAGGCGGTAGCCGCCGTCGACGCGGGTCGCGGTGGTCAGCATGCCGGCGGGGTTGGAGCCGAAGTCGGGCTCGGTCAGGCCGAAGCAGCCGATCAGCCGGCCGGCGGCCATCTCGGGCAGGTAGCGATCCTTCTGGGCGTCGCTGCCGAAGGCCCAGATCGGGTACATCACCAGCGAGCTCTGCACCGACGCGAACGAGCGCAGGCCGGAGTCGCCGCGCTCGAGCTCCTGGCAGATCAGGCCGTACGCGACCGGGCCGGTGCCGGCGCAGCCGTGGCCGGTCAGCGACGAGCCCAAGAGGCCCATCTCGCCGATCACGGGGATCAGCTCGCGCGGGAAGGTGCCGGCGGTGAAGTGCTTGCCGATCGACGGCATCACGCGCGACGAGACGAAGTCGCGGACGGTGTCGCGGATCATCCGCTCCTCTTCGGTGAGGAGCTCGTCGATGCCGTAGTAGTCGAGACCGTGGAACGCCATGCTGCCTCCGCGGCGGGAACTGGAGCCGCCGGTTGCGGGCGGTATACTGCGCGCATGCGGGCCCCGGCAATGGCAGCAGGCGCGAGGCTCGCCGCGGCGACCACGCTGGCGATCGCGACCCTGGCGCTGGCGCCGGCGACGGCGCGGGCCGACCGGCCGGCGGCCCCGCCCGCCGAGCGGCTGGGCCTGGCCTACGCCGCCTACGACGACGGCGACGTCGACCGCGCCGCCGCCCTGCTCGACGGCATCGACGACGCCGCGGTGGTCAACGACGACTACCTGCACTGGCTGCGGGGCCAGGTCGAGCTGCTGCGCGGCAAGCCGGCGGCGGCGCTGGCGGCGTTCCGGCTGCTGGCCCGAGACAAAGGGTCGCAGTACGCCGCCGAGGTGCCATGGCGCATCGCCGACTGCGAGTGGGAGCTGGGCCACACCAAGGCCGCCGCCAAGGCCTACGGCAAGCTGATCGGGACCGCCCACGCCGCGGAGCACGCCGATCTCGCGATCGTCCAGCTCCGCCTCGCCGAGGCCAAGCGCGCCGCGAAGCAGACCAAGGCGGCGCGCGCGGCGTATCGCCAGCTCCTGCTCGACCACCCGGCGCACCCGGCGGCGGCGATCGCCGACCGCCGCCTGGTCGCGCTCGGCGGCGAGGCCGCGGCGCGGCTGTCCGACGGCGACCGCCTCGACCGCGCCACCACGCTGACCGCCCAGCACCTGTGGCACGAGGCGATCGCCGAGCTGATGCTGATCCCCGACGACGTCGGCGGCGACCTGGGCCGGCGCCGCACCTACTGGCTGGGCGAGACCCTGTTCAAGATGCGGCGCCGCTACGGCGACGCCGGCAAGCTGCTGCTGTCGGTGTACCCGCAGATGGGCGGCAGCGCCGCCGAGGCCATGTTCCACGGCGCCCGCGCCCTGTCGCGCGCCGATCACGACGACGAAGCGATCACCTGGTACCGCAAGGTCGTCGCGACGTACCCGCGCACGGCGTGGGCGCAGGAGGCGCAGTACCTGACCGGCTGGCTCGAGTTCAACCGCGGCAACTACGACGCCGCGCTCGAACCGCTGAAGGAGGTGCTGCGGCGCTACCCCAAGTCGAAGTGGACCGACGACGCGCTGTGGTTCCTCGGCATGTCGACCTACCTGCGCGGCGACCTCGACGCCGCGCTCGACTACCTCACCAAGCTGGCGGCCCACGGCGGCGCGCTCGAGGGCGGCAAGGGCCGGTACTGGAAGGCCCGGGTCCAGCAGCGCCTCGATCGCAAGGACGACGCGATCGAGGGCTTCCGCGCGCTGATCCAGCGCTACCCGTTCTCGTGGTACGCGCTGCTGGCGCGGGCGCGCCTCGGCGAGCTCGGCGTCACCGTCGGCCCGTTCGGCGTCGACGACCCCAAGCCGCGCGGCCCGTCGATCGCGACCGAGGTCGACGAGGGCCTCGCCGACGATCGCCTGATCGCCGGCGTCGACGAGCTGATCGCGGCCGGGCTCGGGGTCGAGGCCGGCGACGAGCTGCGCCGCGGCGAGGCCGGCTTCGTCAAGCGCCACGACCGCGGCAAGGCCTACGCGATGGTGCTCGATCGCTACCGTCGCGCCGGCAACTTCTCGCGGCCGTGGATGCTGGCGATCGTGCGCAGCGGCAACGCGCTGTCGGGCCCCGCCGAGGGCACCGCGCGCATCTGGTGGGAGCACGCCTACCCGCGGGCGTTCTCGGAGCTGGTCGAGAAGTGGCAGGACCTCGGCGACAACCCCGACTACTACCTGTACTCGATCATGCGCAAGGAGAGCGGCTTCGACCCCCACGTGCTGTCGTACGCCGACGCCCAGGGCCTGCTGCAGATGATCCCGGCGACGACGCGCCGGGTCGCCGACACCCTCGGCCTCGAGTACGACGCCGGCCAGCTCTACGACCCCGAGTTCAACGTCCGCACCGGCAGCTGGTACATCGGCCACCTGCTGTCGAAGTTCAAGGGCCAGATCCCGATCGGCGCCGGCTCGTTCAACAGCGGCCCGCGCCCGGTGATGCGGTGGCTCGACAAGAACGGCGATCGGCCCATCGACGAGTTCGTCGAGCTGGTCAGCTACACCCAGACCCGCGAGTACATGAAGAAGGTCACCGAGAACTACGCGCGCTACGTCTACCTGTACGGCGGCACGGTCTACGACCAGCCGCTCACCGTCGACGCCGCGTACCGCGACGACGCCATCACCTATTGACGCGCAGCGGCGCGCGCCGGCGATGGCGGCGGGCCAGCGGCGCCCGGAGGTGCTACCGTCGAGCCATGAGCAAGCTCGTCGTCGGGACCGTGCGTCGCAACGACCTCGCGGGAGGCCAGTGGATCCTCGACGCCGAGGACGGTCAGCAGTACCAGCTGCGCGGCGAGGTCGCCGGGCTCGCCGACGGCATCAAGGCCAAGGTCGAGGGCAAGCTGCAGAAGGACGTCATGAGCATCGGCATGGCGGGCCCGATCCTCGAGGTCGCCAAGGTCACCAAGCTGTAGGCCGCGGGCCGCGCGCACGCGCCCGGCGACGCGACACGCCCCCTCGACTCCGGGGTCGGTGCTGCCAGCGTGCAGCCCGCGCGGCGCAGCCACGCGCCAGCGTCGTCCGCTGCCGCTCACCCCGAGCGCGGCCCGAGCGGCGTAGCCGCGAGGGCGGCGTCGGGGGGGCGGGCCGAGGGGCAGGGCGGCGACGCAACGCGGCGCGCGGCTAGCGCAGCTCGACTTCGGTGCCCTCGGCGAGGCCGGCGTCGGCGGGGCAGAGCACGGTCACCGCCGGCGCGGCGACGTCGGTCACGGTGCACTCGGCGGCCTGCTCGGGGTTGCCCTTGGTCGACACCTTGACGGTGGCGTCGACGGCGTAGCCCTTGTCGGCCGGGACCTTGTCGAAGGTCGCGGTCAGCATCGGCGGCCCCTCGAGCTGGGCGACGACGTCCCCGACGGCGACCCGCTTGCCCTTGGCGATCGGCGCCACGACCTTGCCGGCGCTGGGCGCCGCGACGGCGAACGCCGCGATCTTCTCGCGCAGCTTGTCGGCCTCGGCCTTCTTCTCGTCGAGGCGCTTGGTGCGCTCGTCGATCTTGGCCTGCTGCCGCTTCACCTCGGCGGTGTTGCCCGCCTGCTGGGCCTTGTCGAGCGCCTTCTGGTAGCCCTCGAGCTGCTTGGGGACCCGGACCTCGATGTCCCACACCAGCCCGCCGTGCTCGTCGCCGAGCTTCTTCTGCAGCGCCGCGGCGCCGGTGAACGTGACGAGCGTGTCGCCGGCCTGGACCTCGGCGCCCTCGTCCACGACGCTGTACACGACGCCGGCGATCTCGGAGGTGACGTCGGCGGCCACCGCGGGCGCGGCCTCGAGGACCGCGCTCGGCGGCGGCGGGGGCGGCGGGGGCGGCGTCGGCTTGGTCGCGGTGCCGGCGGTGGCGCCGGTGCCCTCGACCTGGCCGCTGCTGCTGGGCTGGCTGTCGTCGGCCTTGGGCCGGTCGAGCACGTACTTCCAGACCAGGAAGGCGCCGCCGGCCAGGAGCACCAGGATGAACAGGACGATCAGGATCGGGCTGGTGCCGGTGTCGGGCTGCGGCGGGTTGATCGGTCGCGCGTGCGGCGAATCGTCGGCCGCGGCCGCGGCCGCGTCGGCCGCCTTGGCGGCCTCCTTCGCCTTGGCGGGGTCGGTCTTGACCGTGTCGCCGCGCGACCGGGTCGCGACGTGCTCCTTGCCGGTCACCGACACCGGCTGCGCCGGCAGCTCGACCGCGGCGCGATCGGCCAGCGACGGCAAGGCCGGCACCTCCTGCGGCGGCGGCGTCGGCTCGCCGGCCTCGACCACGATCTCGGCCTGGTCGGCCTGCTCGACCTGGCGGACCGCGTCGAGCGCGGCCTGCTTGGCGGCCTCGGCGCGCGCGGTGGTGTCGGCCTCCTGGCCCTCGAGCTGGTCCATCAGGTCCTGTGGGACCTCGACGGCGCGCATGCTGCGCGACATCCGGACCGCCTCCTTGACGTCGTCGGGGCGGATCGCCAGGTGCTCGCTGAGGTCGACCGAGACCTCGTCGTCGAAGTCGCCGGTGGCGGGCGCCGGCAGGTTGGTCGGCTCGTCGCTGTAGTCGGCGGCCGACGGCACGGTCTGGCGCCGCAGGCTCGGCATCGCGGTCGGCTCGGCGGCGCCGCCGGGCGCCCCCAGCTCGACGTCGTCGACGGCCTCGTGCGCGACGTTCATCGCGGCGTAGCCGGCGCCACCCGAGTCGCCCAGCTCCACCGCCGCGGCGGCGGGCAGCTCCTCGGCCGGGCCCGCGGTGGCGCCCGACCCGCCGAGCTCGACGTCGACACCCGCGGGCGGCGCCGGCGTGCGCGGTGCGGCGTGGACGCCCGCGGTCAGGCCGATCTCGTCGGCCGCCTCGCGGCGACGCGCGATCTCGGCGGCCGCCTGGGCCACCGGCTCGGAGTCGAGGTAGCCGAGGTGCCCGAGCGTGCTGATGACGCTCTCGATCTCGGCGGGCGAGGGCTCGATGCCGAGCTCTTCCTTGGCCCACTGGACCAGCCCGGCGAGATCACGCTCGCCGTCCATCGCGCACGCGATCGAGTACTCGACCTCGTAGAACCGGAAGCCGTCGCCGGTGTCCGGGTCGATGACGTCGATGAAGCGCTGGCCCTCGGCCTCGATGCACTCGGCGACGAGGTCGGTGCGGAAACGCGGGCGGTTGGCGAGCTGCATCGTTCTCCTGACCGGGTCGTCCCGGCGCTTGCGACGGCGGTCCCCGTCCTGCCCTGCGGATCAGCCGCCCTTCTTGAGCTCGGTGAGCACCAGCTTGGCAACCGCCTTGAGGGTATCGAACACGCCGACTCCCTTCGGCGCGACGGCCTCGAACGCTTGCACCTTGGTCGGGTTCAACAGCTCTTCGAGCTCGGACAGCGGGGCCGCGTTGGGCAGGTCCCGTTTGTTGTACTGAACCACGTAGGGCAGCTTGTCCAGATCGTAGCCCTGCTCCTGCAGGTTGGTCCGCAGGTTGTCGAGCGACTCGATGTTGGCCTCGGTGCGCTCGATCTGGCTGTCGCCCACGAAGACGACGCCGTCGACGCCCTTGAGGATCAGCTTGCGGCTGGCGTCGTAGAAGACCTGGCCCGGCACCGTGTACAGGTGGAAGCGGGTGCGGAAGCCGCGGATCTCACCGAGCGACAGCGGCAGGAAGTCGAAGAACAGCGTCCGCTCGGTCTCGGTCGCGAGGGAGATCATCTTGCCCTTCGCGTCCGGATTGGTCTTGTTGTAGATGTACTGGAGATTCGTGGTCTTCCCGCACAGACCGGGCCCGTAGTAGACGATCTTGCAGTTGATCTCGCGGGACGAGTAGTTGATGAAGCTCATGGACGAGTCGCCCCGGGTCAGTCGTTGAACAGGTTGTCGATGTCCGCGTCGGTGATCTCGGCGAATACCGACGGCTGCGACCCGGCCTCCATCTTCCGGATCAGGGCGTCGAGCACGTTGGTCAGCTCGGCGGTGGCCTTGCGAACCCGTAGCCGGACCAGGCCGAGGGACGATCGCTCGTCGAACAGCACCAGCAGGATGACGCGCTGCGCGACCAGCGAGATGTGCACGTGGGTCTTCTCGCCCTCGTGGAACTGACCCGCGAACTCCTGCTCCTTGAGCAGCTGCGCGATGCCACCGGTGGCCGCGACGTTGCCGGCCGTCAGCGACGACAGCGACGTGACGTCGAGCTGGTCCACCTCGCCCGACGACGCGATCGCCTGGCCGTTCTTGTCGATCACCAGGACGGCCTTGGCGTTCGAGTCCTTCTGGAGCACGTCGCAGATGCCGTTGATCTGCTGCAGCTCCTCTTCGTACATCACCAGCTGGTTGCCCATCGTGCCTAGGCTCCTGTTGCCACGTGCGCGCGCTGCGGTCTCGGCCGCTGGCCCGACGTGGGTCGTCGAGTCGTCGACAAGAACCCCCCCGTGGCCGTGTGCCAAGGTACCAGAGGGATCGTTTTTCTTTCAACCTTTCCAGGTATATATCGCCGTGCGCCGGGATGGCCGTTCCGCACCATGAAGGGCGGTGTGGGTGGCCGCCAGGGCCGTCCCTTCACAGCGTTGCGCGGCCGGCCAGGGCGCGAGCGATGGTCGCCTGGTCGGTGTACTCGAGCTCGCCCCCGACCGGCAGGCCGGTGGCGATGCGACTGACCGTCACACCGAGGGGCTTGATGAGCCGGGCCAGGTACATCGCGGTGGCCTCGCCCTCGACGCTGGGGGCGGTGGCCAGGATGACCTCGCGGACCGGCGGCGCGGTCCCGTCGCCGGGGCCGAGCCGCTGCATCAGCTCGGCGATGCGCAGATCGTCGGGGCCGATGCCCTCGAGCGGCGACAGCAGGGCGTGCAGGACGTGGTACCGGCCGCGGAAGTGGCCGCCGCGGTCGATGGCGCCGACGTCGGCCGGGGTCGCGACCACGCAGATGACCTCGGGATCGCGGCGCGGATCGGTGCAGGTGGCGCAGGGATCGTCCTCGGTGACGTTGGCGCACACCGAGCAGAGCCGGATCCGGTCGGCGAGATCCAGCAGCGCCTGGGCCAGCTCGCGGGTCTGCTGCCGGGGCGCCCGGACCAGGTGGAAGGCCAGGCGCGTGCCGGTCTTCTCGCCGACGCCGGGCAGGCGGGCGAGGTGCTGGACCAGGCGGCGGATCGGATCCGACACGTCGACCTAGAACATGCCGGGCATGCCCGGGATGTTCATGCCGCCCATCAGCGCGCCCATGCGCTCCTTGCTGAGGTCGCGCATCTTGGCGACGGCCTGGTTGATCGCCGCGGTGATCAGATCCTGCAGCATGCCGACGTCGGCCGGATCGACGACGGTCTTGTCGATCGCGATCTTCTGGACCTCGAAGTGGCCGTTGATCGTGACCGTGACCATGCCGCCGCCCGACGACGCGTCGACGGTGGCGGAGCCGAGCTCCTCCTGCGCCTTGGCGACGTCGGTCTGGAGCCGCTGCGCCTGCTTCATCAGGGCGCCGAGATCGGGCATGCCGCCCTTGCCACCACCGAACGGGTTCTTGTCAGACATCGGTCTTGATCTCCTTGATGCTGGCGCCGAAGGTGTCCAGCACCAGCTTGGTGACGGGGTGCTCGCGGGCCTCGGTCTCGCGCTTGTGCCGCTCCGCGGCGGCCTTGGCGCGGCTGTCCTCGACCAGCGATCGCGACGTCGTGGTCGACGACGACTCGGCCGGGGACAGCAGCTTGATCCGCAGCTCGACCGGGTGGCCGAGGTGCTCCTTGAGCACGGTCTTCATCTCCTCGAGCTTGTCGCGCTCGCGCGCCATCTCGCCGAGGCCGTGGAACTCGTCGGGGAAGCCGACCTCGATGGCGTCGGCGGTCCACGACAGCACGCGGACCTCCTGGTACCAGCCGAGCAGCGAGAACTTGCGGCGCCGGTCGAGCTCGTTGATGACCTCGTCCCACGCCGCCAGGACGTCGGTGGGGACGCCGCGGGCCTTGCCGTTGACCGGCGCGGCCGCGGCCGGCGCGGCCGCGGGGCGACCGGCGCGGGCGGCGGCTCGGCGCGCACCGGCGCGGGAGCGGGCACCGCGGCCGCGGGAGCGGGCGCCGCGACCGTCGGCGCGGACGGCGCCATGCGCGCCGGCGCGGGCGGCGGCTCGGCGCGCACCGGCGGCGCCTCGCTGCGCACCGGCGCGGGCCGGGTCACGTCGGCGAGCGCCGAGGCGAACGGGCGATCGCCGCCACCACCACCTCCGGGCGCGCGCGCGCCGCCGCCACCACCGCCGCCGCCGCGCGCGCCGGCGGGCGCGCCACCGAGGCGGCGCTCCATCTCGCCGAGGCGCGCCATCAGGTCGCCCAGCGGCACCAGCGGCTCGACGGTCGCGACGTCGATCAGCGCGAAGTCGAGGACCAGCCGCGGCTGCAGCGTCTTGCCCAGATCGTCGCACGCCCGCAGCATGCGCTCGAACATCTGCTTGACCCGGCTCGGCTCGAGCCGCGCGGCCTCCTCGGCCAGCTCGGCGCGCTCCTCGTCGGAGGCGTCGACCAGCGCGAGCGCGCCCGGCGCCGCCTGCAGCACCGCCAGGTCGCGCAGGTAGCGGACGATCGCGCGCGCCAGCTGGACCTCGTCGACGCCGCGATCGGTGGCCTGGTCGACCGCGACCAGCGCGCCCTCGGCCTCGCCCGCGGCCAGCGCGCCGACCAGCCGCCGGGTCAGCGCCCGGTCGGCGACGCCGAGGACCTCGGCGACGTGGGCCTCGGTGATCGCGTCGCCGCCGACGAACGAGATCACCTGGTCGCACAGCGACAGCGCGTCGCGCGCCGAGCCACCCGACTCGCGGACGATCAGGCTGATCGCGCCCGGCGCGATCGTCAGCTGCTCCTCGGCGAAGATCCGGGTGAGGTGCGCCGCCAGGTGCGGCGCCGGCACCAGCTTGAAGTCGTAGCGCTGGCACCGCGACAGGATCGTGTTGGGCAGCTTGTGCGGCTCGGTGGTGGCGAGCACGAAGGTGACGTGCGGCGGCGGCTCCTCCAGCGTCTTCAACAGGGCGTTGAACGCCTCCGTCGTCAGCATGTGGACCTCGTCGATGACGTAGACCTTCTTGCGCAGCACCGCCGGCTGGTAGCGCACGGCCTCGGTGAGCTCGCGGATCGAGTCGATGCCGCGGTTCGAGGCGCCGTCCATCTCGTGGTAGTCGACGGCGTTGCCGGCGGCGATGCTCTCGCACGCGCTGCACACCCCGCACGGCTCGGCGGTCGGGCCCTGCTCGCAGTTGAGCGCCTTGCCCAGGATGCGGGCGAGGGTGGTCTTGCCGACGCCGCGCGGCCCGCAGAACAGGAACGCGTGGTGGACGCGCCCGGTCGCGAACGCGTTGGCCAGGGTCCGCGTCACGTGATCCTGCCCGACGACCTCGGAGAAGGTCCGGGGTCGGTACTTGCGAGCGAGGACGAGATAGGACATGGGACCGGTCCGCCGCCCGACGACGGCCGAAAACAGCGCGGCGGCCCGCACCGTGAAGCGCGGACCGCCGCGGACTATAGCCGCCTCACGCGGCCGAGAAAAGGTGGCCCCAGGCACCCGCTAGTTCCGCTACCGTTGCTCCCTTCCGGGCCTGGCGGAGTTCACAGACGTCACGTCACCCGGGACCATGAACTGAGTCATCGTGCACCTTCGTGCACCGTCACGCACGGCAGTCACAGACTGCGCCGACATTCGCGGAGAGGGAGGGATTCGAACCCTCGGTACCTTTCGATACACACGATTTCCAATCGTGCACCTTCGGCCACTCGGTCACCTCTCCAGATCGCCTGTCGGGTGAGCGGGAAGCCGAGCGCCGACCTCGCCCGACGGGTCATCTCCGCGAACGGAGACGTGGCGGAGAGGGGGGGATTCGAACCCCCGAGGCTTTCGCCTACCTGATTTCGAATCAGGCACCTTCGACCACTCGGACACCTCTCCAGGGTGGGAACTACGAGCCCTGCCGGCGCAGCTCGGCGAAGAACTGCTGGAGCAGGGTGGCGCACTCGCTGGCGAGCACACCTCCGCGGACCTCGAGGCGATGGTTGAGGCGCGGGTCTTGCGGGATCTGATACAGCGTCGCGACCGCGCCCGCCTTGGGGTTGGGGCAGCCGTACACCAGGCGTCGGACCCGGGCGTTGACCAGGGCGCCGGCGCACATCGGGCAGGGTTCCTGCGTGACGACCAGGGTCGCCTCGACCCGCCAGTGGCCGATCGTGCGCGCCGCGTCGCGGAGCGCCACGATCTCGGCGTGAGCGGTGGGATCGCCGTCCACCTCGCGGCGGTTGCGGCCTCGTCCCAGGATCGTGCCATCGGCGGCGACGATGACCGCGCCGACCGGGACGTCGCCGGCCGCGCCGGCCAGCCGCGCCTCGTCGATCGCGAGCTGCATCCAGCGCGCGTCGTCGTCCGGCGCGTCGTCCGGCGGCTGCTCGTCGAGCTCGTTCATGTTGCGGATCCGAGAGGGGTCGAACCTCTAACCCCCGGCTCCGTAGGCCGGTGCTCTATCCATTGAGCTACGGATCCAATGCAGGCCAACCTGGCGGAGAGAGAGGGATTCGAACCCTCGGTACAGGGAATCCCCCATACGCCGGTTTAGCAAACCGGTGCCTTCAGCCACTCGGCCATCTCTCCTGAGTGGGGGCGCGAGCCTTCTCGTCGCCGCCACGTGGAGCTTCTTGTCGTGCGTGACCACTATTCGTTTTTCAGCGTCGTGACCTTTGCGGAGGAGGAGGGATTCGAACCCCCGGAGCTATTCGCTCGGCGGTTTTCAAGACCGCTGCCTTCAACCACTCGGCCACTCCTCCAGGTGCCACCCAGAGGTAGGCGGCAGTATATGGATGCGCGACCTCTTGTAAAGGGGATCAGGTGGCAGGCTTGGCGATGCGATCCAGGCCCCCCAGGTACGGCCGCAGGGCCGGCGGGATCACCACCGAGCCGTCGGCCTGCTGGCCCTGCTCGAGGATCGCCACGATCGTACGCCCGACCGCGACGCCCGATCCATTGAGGGTGTGGACCGGCCGCGGCTTGTCCTTGGGCCCCGGCCGGTAGCGGATCTTGGCCCGCCGGGCCTGGAAGTCCTCGAAGTTCGAGCACGACGAGATCTCGCGGTAGGCGTCCTGGCCGGGCAGCCAGACCTCGAGGTCGTAGGTCTTGGCAGCGCCGAAACCGAGGTCGCCGGTGCACAGCGTGACCGCGCGGTAGTGCAGGCCGAGGCCCTGCAGGATGGCCTCGGCGTCGCCGCGCAGGGCGTCGAGCTCGGCGTAGCTGGTGGCCGGGTCGACGAACTTGACCAGCTCGACCTTGTCGAACTGGTGCTGGCGGATCAGGCCGCGGGTGTCCTTGCCGTAGGCGCCGGCCTCGGCGCGGAAGCACGGCGCGTAGGCGGTGAAGTAGCGGGGCAGGTCGGCGCCGTCGAGGATCTGGTCGGCGAGGAGGTTGGTGACCTGGACCTCGGCGGTGGGCGACAGGAACAGATCGTTGGCGGCGACCCGCTCGGCGGGATCGCCGGTCGGGGTGAGCGCGAACAGATCGTCCTCGAACTTGGGCAGCTGGCCGGTGCCCATCAGCGAGCCGCGGCGCACCACCGCCGGCGGCCACACCTCCTCGTAGCCCTTGGAGGTGTGCAGATCGAGCATGTAGCTGATGAGCGCGCGGGTCAGCCGCGACGCCTCGCGGCGCAGCACGGTGAAGCGCGCGCCGGTGATGCGGGCGCCGGCGTCGAAGTCGAGGATGCCGAGGGCCTCGCCGATCTCCCAGTGGGGCTTCGGCGTGAAGTCGTAGGTCGGCTTGTCGCCCCAGGTGTGCAGGACGGTGTTGTCGGCTTCGCCGGCGCCGTCGGGGACCGAGGCGTGCGGCGCGTTGGGGATGCCGAGCAGGAGCTCGCGGCTCTCGGCCTCGGCGGCGGTCTCGGCGATCTCGTCGGCCTTGATCTTCTGCGACAGCTCGCGGAGCTGGTCGCGGGCGGCGGCGAACTCGGCCGACTTCTTGTCGAGCCTGGCCATGCGCTCGTTGGCGCCGTTGCGCTCGGCGCGGAGGTGATCGAGCTCGCCCTGCAGGCGGCGCCGGCGCTCGTCGACCTCCTTCCAGCGACCGACGAGCTCGGTCACGCCGCCACCGCGGCGCAGCACCTCGTCCATGCGGGCGGGATCAAGCATGTCGATAATCCAATGATCGAGGGGGGTTGGGCAGGATAGGCTACTCGCGCTTAACCCCGTGCGCAACCCTGGGTCGAACTCGATGTGGATGCCGCCCTCCGCCTGCCGATCGCCTTGCTCCGCATGACGGACGAGGACGACACGGCCGCGCGCGCCGACGCCGACCCCGACCAGCCGCTGGTCGCCCGCTTCAAGCGCGGCGATCGCCTCGCGTTCGACCTGCTGGTGCGTCGCCACCAGCGCGGGCTGTGGCGGATCGCGCGCCGCTACGTCGGCAACGACGCCGACGCCGCGGACGTCGCGCAGCAGGCGTTCGTGCGCGCGTACAAGGCGCTGCCGGGGTTCCGCGGCGCCGCCACGGTGCGCAGCTGGCTGTACCGGATCGCGATCAACCTGGCGCTCAACCACGTCCGCGATCGCGGCCGCGAGACCCTGCGCGCGCCCGACGAGCTCGACGACGATCGCCTGGCCACCGGCGCCACCGGGGCGCGGCGGCTGATCGCCGACGAGGACGCCGCGGCGCTGCGCGACGCGATCACGGCGCTGCCGCCGAAGCAGCGCATGGTGCTGGAGCTGCGGGTCTACGACGAGCTGTCGTTCCGCGAGGTCGCCGAGCTCGCCGACTGCACCGAGAACGCCGCCAAGGTGAACTTCCACTACGCGGTCAAGCGGCTGCGCGAGCTGCTGGGCGCGGCCGCCGGAGGCCCGCCATGAGCGATCGCCGCGATCCCACGGTGCCGCCCGCGACCGCGCCGCCGCTCGACGACGACGACCGGGCGCTGCTGGCGCGGCTGCGCGCGCTGCCGCGCGACGGCACCGAGCCGGCCTGGGACCAGTTCGAGCGCGAGCTGGGGCGGACGCTCGACGCGCTGCCGGCGCCGGGCGGCGGCCTGGCTGGCTGGTGGCGGCGGGCGTGGCGGCTGGGCCTGGTCGTCGTCGCCGGCGCTCGCGGTGGCCGCGACCGTGGCGGTGGTCGCGCTCGGCGGCGGCGGCGGTCCGCGCGACGGAGGCGGCGCGCCGGTCGCCGACCGCACGCCTGCGCTGGCGCCTGCGCCGACGACGATCGACGACGGGACGCCGCCGGCGCCGCGGCCGGGCGCCGCGACGACGCGCCGCTGGCCCTCGGCGTCGACGGCGAGATCAGCGGCGCGGAGCTCGACGGCCTCGACGTCGACGACGTGATCGCGGCGGTCGGCGAGGTCGAGCGCGACGACGCGCCCGACGGCGACGACGACCTCGGCGACGGCGGTGACGGCGTGATGAACCCGTTCCGGATCCCGGCGCCCACCGTCGACGACAACGCCGGCGACGACCTCGACGGGGACGGCGACGCCGTCCAGCTCGGCGCCGCGCTCGACGACCCGGAGCTCGACGACTGGGTCGCCGGCGCCGGCCCGCCGGTCGAGCCCGAGCTGGGCCTGGTGCCGGACCTCGGCCTCGACTGGGTCGACGACCTCGACGACGACGACCTCGACGCCGTGACGGCGTGGCTGGCGGAACAGGCCGGCTGACGAAAGGCCTCATGCGCACGACCCTGCGGACCCTGCTCCTGTCCTTGATCCTCGGCACCGTCACCCTCGGCGCCGCCACCGCGGACGCGCGCCCGCGCCGCGGCCAGGTCGCGCAGGCCAGCGACAAGCGCGCCAAGGTGAAGAAGAAGCTGCGCACGATGCGGGCCTACGTCCTCACCGACGAGCTCGAGCTCGACGAGCCGACCGCCGCCAAGCTGTTCCCGATCCTCAACAAGTACGACGACAAGTTCGCCGCCCTCGCCGAGGAGAACCTCGAGCTGCGCGGCAAGGCGCGCGACGCCGCGGATCAGGGCGACGACAAGGCGCTCGACGCGCTGATCGACAAGCTGGTCGCCAACCAGCGGGCGCGGTGGGACCTCGACGAGAAGCGCTTCGCCGAGGTCCGCAAGGTGCTGACCGTGACCCAGGCGGCGCGGATCCTGGTCGTGCTGCCCGAGATCGATCGCAAGATCCTCGCCGGCGTGCGGCGCGCGATCCGGGCCGGCAAGGCCGGCAAGGCCGGCAAGGCCGGCAAGGCCGGCAAGGCCGGCCGCAAGCGTCGCGGCGGCCAGGACGACGGCAGCGTCAAGAACCCGTTCGCGGACCCGTGATCGCCGCGGCGCGCGGCCGCGGCCGCGCGCGCGACGTGGCCCGGCGCGCCGGGCCCAAACGAGACGCGCGGCACGCGGCGCGGTATCATCGGCGGCGATGATCGAGGTGACCTGCGGCGCGTGTGGGAGCACGCTCCGCTTCGCGGAAGCCGACGTCCCGCCGGGGAGCAAGACGGTCGCCTGCACCCAGTGCAAGGCTCGCGTCGCGGTGCCCGTGCGCGGCGGCCTGCCGCCGATGCCGTCCATCCCGTCGCCGATGGCGCCCAAGCCGGCCGGCGGCACCGGTGACGTCATCGATCTCGGCGCGCTGCCAGCGCCCAAGCGGCCGTCGCCGCTGGCCGGGGCGGTCGCGGCACCGCCGATGACGCGCAAGCCGCCGTCGCCGCTGGCCGGGCGCGCCGCCGCGACGCCGACGCCGACGCCCGCGCCCGCCCTGGAGATGGACGCGATCGATCTCCCCGCCCCGGTCGGCGACCACCCGGGCGCCGGTGGCCTCGACCTCGGCCTCGACGATCTCCCCGCACCCAAGCGGGCGCCGACCAGCCCGGCGATCCGGCAGGGCTCGATGTCGCCGCGCGGCCCGATCGACGATCTCCCCGCGCCCAAGCGCGCCGGCGGCGGCCTCGACCTCGGCGGCGGCCTCGACCTCGACGATCTCCCCGCACCCAAGGCGGCCACGGGCCTCGACGATCTCCCCGCACCCAAGCGCGCCAGCGGCCTCGACCTCGGCGGCAGCCTCGACCTCGACGATCTCCCCGCACCCAAGGCGGCCACGGGCCTCGACGATCTCCCCGCACCCAAGCGCGCCAGCGGCCTCGACCTCGGCGGCAGCCTCGACCTCGACGATCTCCCCGCACCCAAGGCGGCCACGGGCCTCGACGATCTCCCCGCACCCAAGCGCGCCAGCGGCGGCCTCGACCTCGACGATCTCCCCGCACCCAAGCGCGCCGGCGGCGACGGCGGCGTCGACCTTCCCGCACCCAAAGGCTTCTTCGACGATCTCCCCGCGCCCAAGGGAACCGTCCGCGGCCCGGGGCCCGGCCGCGAGCCGGCAACGGCGCGCGGCGACGGCGTCGACCTCCCCGCACCCAAGGGCTTCTTCGACGATCTCCCTGCGCCCAAAGGGGCGAGCGGCGGCGCAGGCGCCGGCACCGACCTCCCCGCACCCAAGGGCTTCTTCGACGACCTCCCCGCGCCCAAGGGGGCGAGCGGCGGCGCAGGCGCCGGCACCGACCTCCCCGCACCCAAGGGCTTCTTCGACGACCTCCCGGGGCCGCGCAAGGGCGGCACGATTCCTCCCGCGACCGCCGCGGGCCCCGACGCCGCGGGCCCGGCGCGCGGGCTCGATCCGACGACCTCGATCCGCGCCGCCGACGATGCCGCCGGCGACGGCCGCGTCGAAGGCCGGCGCCACCGCGTCGAAGGCCGGCGCCACCGCGGCGAGGCGGCGCGGGCGCCGCGGAGCCGCCGCGCGCCATGCCGCTCGAGCTCCCGACGAGCGGCGCGCCCGCCGCTCGAGCTCGACGCCCCGGCGGATCGCTACGAGGCCTCGATCTGCCGGCGATGCCGACCACCGGTGGCGTCCTGACCAAGCAGGCCGGCGGCGTCTCGTTCAAGGCGGGCGCGTCGACGGGCGGCGCCGCGGTCATCTCGGCGCCGGCGCCGCGCGGCGACGCCCTCGACCTCGACGTCGAGGCGCGCCCGGACCGCCCGGCGCCGGGCCGGTCCTCCAGCGCGCGCGCCGCGGCCGCCGGTGACGACGCCGGCCAGGGCAAGCGCGCGCGCAAGGACAAGGCCGCGGGCACGGGCCTGTCGCCCCGGCTCCGCAAGATCCTGCTGGTCGCCGCGCTCGGCGTCGTCGGGCTCGGCGCCGGCGGCTTCTTCCTGTACCAGCGCCACCAGGCCAGCCAGGCGCGCGCCGAGCAGGTCGACGCCAGCATGGCGCGCGCCCGCCGCGCCATGACCGACGACGCGCCCGGCCACTGGGGCCGCGCCGCCGCCGCCGCCAAGGAGGCGCTCGAGGTCGCCAAGGGCAACGACGACGCGCTCGGCATCGCCGCCGAGGCCACGATGGCCGCGATGCTCGAGGACGGCACCGGGGTCAAGCAGCGCCGCGCCGCTGCCGAGCAGCTCGTCGATCAGATGCGCGCCGCCGCCGCCCGCGGGCCCCACGTCGAGCGCGCCTCCGCGCTGTGGCTGCTGGTCTCGGGCGACGCCGACGGCGCCGTCGAGGCCCTCACCGCGCTCGCCGGCAAGGCGCCCAAGGACGCCGACCTGCAGCTGTACCTGGGCTGGGCCCAGGCGGCGCGCCGCGACTGGTCGGCGGCCCGCGACGCGTTCGCCGCCGCGGCCGAGGCCAAGAACCGGGTCGTGCCGGCCCGCTACGGCCAGGGCCTGGCCCAGCTCGAGCTCGGCGATCTCGAGGGCGCGCGCGCCAGCTTCGCCGCCGTCAACGACGCCTCCAAGAAGGACCACATCGGCGCGATGGTCGGCGTCGCCGCGGCGATGCCCCCGGAGACCTACGCCCGGCGCGAGGCCGAGCTGCTGGCGATCCTGGGCCGCAAGGACATCGGCGAGGCCGACCCGCGCGCGGTCGCGCTGGCGTGGCGGCTGGCCGGCGACGACGCCCGCCGCGCCGGGCGCTACGACGCCGCGCGCGAGCGCTACCGCAAGACCCTCGAGCTGGCGCCCGACGACGTGCCGGCGATCGTCGGCGACGCCGAGCTCGATCTGGCCGAGAACCACTACGAGACCGCCGAGACGTCGCTGCAGCGCGCGCTGCAGCTGGCGCCCGACGACGTCGCCGCCGAGCTGGCGGGCGCCGACCTGGCGCTGCGCCGCGGCAAGCTCGAGCAGGCGGCGACCCTGATCGCGGCGCTGCGCGGGCGCGAGCTGCCCAACCAGGCCGACGCCGGCCGCCTCGCCGTCCTCGACGCCCGCCGCCTCGACGCCGCCGGCGATCTGACCGGCGCGCTCGCCGCCTACGCGGCCGCGCAGGAGCGGCTGGGCAGCGGCGACATCGGCCCGACGATCGCCGAGGCCGACGTCCTCGCGCGGCTCGCCAAGCAGGCCGACGCCGCCAAGCAGGCCGACCAGGCGCGGGCCTATCGCGACCAGCGCCTCGCGCTGCTCAAGGCGCTGGAGTCGGCGGCCGAGCGCGACACCACGACCGCGCTGACCCTGGGCCGCGCCTACCTGGCGTCCGGCGACGGCGCCGCCGCCGAGCGCTGGCTGACCGCGGTGCTCGCCGCGCAGCCCAGCGACGTCGAGACCCACCTCCAGCTCGCCGACGCGCTCGAGGCCCAGGGCAAGCACGACGCCGCGATCGACATCCTGATGAAGGCGTTCGATCTCGACCCCAGCCGCGTCGACGTCGGCGTCGAGCTGGCGCGCACCCTCGAGAGCGCGGGGCGCAACCAGGACGCCGCCCGGCAGTACGGCAAGCTGCTCGCCGCGCCCGACGCGACCCTGGCGATGCGGATCCGCGCCGGCCTGTTCTACGCCCGCACCGGCGACGCCGAGGCCGCCGCGGCCCAGGGCGCGCTGATCGTCAAGGCCGAGCCGCGCAACCCGGCGGGGCTGTTCCTCCAGGCCGAGGGCAAGTTCGCCCAGGGCAAGCTCGAGGAGGCGCGCAAGCTCTACAGCGACGCCGCCGAGATCGATCCGCAGGCGATGTACCTGCAGGGCCTCGGGCTGGCGGCCGAGCGCCTGGCCATCACCAGCGGCGAGACCCGCTACGACGACGAGGCGCTGCGCGCCTACTCCCAGGCCGCGGCCGCGGACCCGACCTCGCTGACGGCGCAGGTCGGCCGCGCCCGCCTCCACCTCAAGCGCCGCGAGTACGCCCGCGCCATCGAAGCGTACGAGGAGGCGCGCAAGCTGGGCGGCAACGACCCCGACGTCGCGTTCGGCCTGGGCGTCGCGTACCAGGAGATGGGGCAGCCGGCCAAGGCGATCGAGTGGCTCGAGCGCTCGGTGCGCGAGCAGCCGCGCGCCGAGGCCCACTACCGCCTGGCCGAGCTCAGCAAGGACAGCTCGCCGCGCGCGGCGCTGTCCCACTACGCCGCGGCGAGCCGGCTGGCCAAGAAGGACGAGGCCGAGGGGCGCGGCACCGCGGCGTGGCTGACCGACGCGCTGTGGCAGCTGGGCGAGCTCGAGTACAACGACAACCACGATCGCGGCATGTGCGACGCCTGGCGCGACTACCTGGGGCGCAACCCCAGCGACGCGGTCAAGGTCGATCGCGTCAAGCGCACCATGCTGGCGCGCTGTCGCTGATATCCTCGGCGGCGATGATCGTCGATCGCCTCCGGGGCCACGTCCGCGACGCCGCCTTCGTCGGGCGGGTCCTGTCGCGGACCCGCCTGCTCGGCGCGCTGCACCCCCGCGGCGTGTCACGGTTCCTGCGCGCCGCCCGCGGCACCTCGGTGGGGCCCCACCTCGCGACGATGCTCCACGCCAGCAACCAGCCCGACAAGGACTGCATCGTCGACGGCGATCGGCGGATCTCGTGGCGCGAGCTCGACGCCCTGGCCAACCAGCTCGGCCACGCGCTGGCGGCGCGGGGCGTCGGCGGCGGCGCCCCGGTGGCGATCATGATGCCCAACGGCGCCGACTACCTGGTCGCGCAGCAGGCGCTGGCCCGCGTCGGCGCGGTCGCGGTGCAGATCGGCTACCGGCTCAAGGCCGGCGAGGTCGCGCACATCCTCGGCAACGCCGAGCCGAAGGCGATCCTGGTCCACGCCATGTACCAGGCGGTGATGGCCGCCGCGATCGCCCAGGCCGGCGCGACCGGGCGGATGATCGTCTTCGACGGCGACGACCTGCCGGCCGGCGCCGAGCGCCACGCCGACGTGATCGCCGGTCAGCCGACCGACCGGCCGCCGCGGGCGCGCGGCAGCGGTGACGGCGGCGGCGGCGTGATCATCTACACCTCGGGCACCACCGGCAAGCCCAAGGGCGCGGCGCGGTCGTGGAAGCAGACCGGGCTGGGCGCGGTCGCCGACATGATGCTGCAGGTCGGCATGCGCCAGGACGATCGCCAGCTGGTGGTGTGCCCGCTGTACCACTCGGCGGCGCCGGCGTTCGTCGCGATGACGTTCTCGCTCGGCGGCACCGTCGTGTTGATGAACCACTTCGATCCCGAGGGCGCGCTGGCGCTGATCGAGCGCGAGCGGATCACGTCGATGCTGATGGTGCCCACGATGCTGGTCCGGCTGTCGGCGCTGCCCGCCGAGGTCCGGCGCCGCTACGACACCTCG
Organism: Kofleriaceae bacterium; assembly: GCA_020633495.1. Classification (GTDB taxonomy): domain Bacteria; phylum Myxococcota_A; class Polyangia; order Haliangiales; family Haliangiaceae; genus WYBA01. The sequence continues at coordinate 191,644 of JACKDR010000002.1, forward strand.
TCGCTGCGCTGGGTCATGAGCGGCGCGGCGCCGCTGGCCACCGAGGTGGCGCGGACCTTCCAGGATCAGTTCGGCGCGGTGCTGTGGAACTTCTACGGCTCGACCGAGACCGGGGTGGTGACGCTGGCCGGCCCGTCCGACCACGTCGCGCGGCCCGGCACCGTCGGGCGCGCGCTGCGCGGCAACGAGGTCCGGATCCTCGCCACCGACGGGCGGCCGTGCGCGCCCGGCGAGGTCGGCGAGCTGTACGCGCGCAACTCGATGCTGATCGCCGGCTACCACCGCAACCCCGACGCCACCGCGGCGTCGATGCGCGACGGCTTCTTCTCGGTGGGCGACCTGGCCCGGGTCGACGCCGACGGCTTCTACTACATGGAGTCGCGCAAGCACGACATGGTCATCTCCGGCGGGGTCAACATCTACCCGCGCGAGATCGAGGACCACCTGCACACCCACCCGGCGGTGCTCGAGGCCGCGGTCGTCGGCGTGCCCGATCCCGAGTGGGGCGAGTCGCTGCGCGCCTACGTGGTCGTGCGGCCGGCGGCGACCCTCACCGAGCCCGAGGTCGTCGACTGGTGCCGGCGCGGCCTCGCCGACTACAAGCGGCCGCGCCAGGTCGTCTTCCTCGGCGAGCTGCCGCGTAACCCCACCGGCAAGGTGCTCAAGCGCGAGCTGCGGCAGCGCCCGTGACCGCGTACCCGCTGGTGATCGGCACCGCCGGTCACATCGACCACGGCAAGACCGCGCTGGTGCGCGCGCTGACCGGCATCGACACCGACCGGCTGCCGGTCGAGAAGAAGCGCGGCATCACCACCGAGCTGGGCTTCGCCCACCTCGAGCTCGACGACCGCCGGCTCGCCGTCGTCGACGTCCCCGGCCACGAGCGCTTCGTGCGCGCGATGGCCGCCGGCGCCGGCGGCGTCGACCTGGTGTGCCTGGTGATCGCCGCCGACGAGGGCGTCATGCCCCAGACCCGCGAGCACCTCGACATCTGCCAGCTGCTCGGCGTGCGCGACGGCGTCGTCGTGCTGACCAAGCGCGACCTGGTCGACGACGAGTGGCTGGCCATGGTCGACGCCGAGGTCCGCGGCTGGCTGGCCGGCTCGTTCCTGGCCGACGCGCCGATCGTCGCGGTGTCGGCGCGCACCGGCGCCGGGCTCGACGACCTGCGCGCGACCCTGGCGGCGCGGCTGGCGGCGCTGCCGCCGCGGCCGCCCGCCGGCGTGCTGCGCCTGCCGGTCGATCGCGTCTTCACGATCCGCGGCTTCGGCACGGTCGTGACCGGGACGGTGTGGAGCGGCCGGATCCGCGCCGGCGACGAGGTCGAGCTGGCGCCGCACGGGCGGACCGCGCGGGCCCGCGGCCTCGAGGTCCACGGCGGCGCCGTCGAGGAGGCGGTCGCCGGCCAGCGCTGCGCGATCAACCTCGCCGGCGTCGCGGTCGACGAGGTGCTGCGCGGCGACGTCGTCACCCACCCGGGCGCGCTGGTGCCGTCGCACATCCTCGACGTCGAGTACCGCCACCTGGCGTCGGCGGAGGCGCCGCTGCGCTCGTCGGCGCGGGTGCTGGTGCACCACGGCACGACCCAGGTGATGGCGACCGTCGTGCTGCCGGACGGCGGCGAGGTGACGCCCGGCGCCCAGGTGGTGGCGCAGCTGCGGCTCGACGCGCGCCGGCCGCTGTGCGCGCTGCCCGACGATCGCTTCATCGTGCGCGGCTTCGTGGCGCAGCGCCACCACGGCACGACGATCGGCGGCGGCCGGGTGCTGCGCGCTCAGGCCGCCAAGCTGCGGCGCGGCGGCGCCGGCCACGCCGCGGCGGTGGCGGCGCTCGCCGACGCCACCCTCGGCGAGCGCGTCGACTTCGAGGTCCGGGCGTCGCGCGCCGCCGGCGTCACCGCCGCCGAGCTGGGGCGGCGGATCGGCCACGAGCCCGCCGAGCTGACCGCGATCCTCGGCGAGCGCGTCGACGACGGCGCGCTGGTCGCCGCCGGCGACGGCGACGGCGCCCGCTACCTGCACGCGCAGGTGATCGCCGAGCTCGAGGCCGCGGTGATCGCGGCGCTCGACGACGCCCCCGAGCAGACGATCGCGCGCGAGGCGCTGCGCGGCCGGCTGCCGGCGGCGCTTTCGCCGCGCGCCTTCGACGTCGTGCTCGACGGCGCCGTGCGGCGCGGCGCGGTCGCCCTCGACGGCGAGCTGGCGCGGCGGGCCCGCTCGGGGCCCGCGACGCCGGCGCTGGGGCCGGTCGAGCAGGAGCTCGTGGCGAAGTTCGAGGCCTGGGGCCTCGAGCCGCCGCGGCCGCGCGAGGTCGCCGCGGCGGTGGGCCGGGCCGAGGCCGCGATCAAGCCGGCGCTGGATCGGCTGCTGGCGGCGCGCGTGCTGGTGAAGATCAAGCCCGACTACTACCTGGCGAGCGCGGTGGTCGACGCCCTGCGCGCGCGCCTGATCGCGCACCTCGACGCCCACGGCGAGATCACGCCGCAGCAGTGGAAGGAGCTGACCGCGACGTCGCGAAAGTTCTCGATCCCGCTGGCCGAGCACTTCGACGCCGAGAAGCTGACCCTGCGCGTCGGCGACATCCGGCGCCGGCGATAGCGCGGGGCGCCGGGCCCCCGGGCGCGCGGCACACCTGGGCCGAGAACGCGGCGGCCCGGCCCCACGGACCGGACGGGACGGGACGGGGTCGAGGCCGCGGTCCGGCGCTCCCCGCGCGCTCAAGCCGGGCGCGTGGGCGCGACCCCGATCATCTTCTGCATGATCCCGCTGCGCTGCAGCTCGACGATCACCATCGGCTGCGCGAGGTCGGCGGCGACCGCCTCGGCGAGCTGCACGACCTGCTGCTCGAAGTCCCGCGCCGACAGGTCGCTGGTGTTGATCAGGATGATCTGCGCACCAGGCTCGACGACCCGACCCCGGGACGGGTCGCCGTGCTGGTACATGCCTTCCTGTGCGACCAAGCTCGGCGACGGCTCGCCGACCTGCGCCGCCCACACCCGCACGACGATCTGGACGAGATCGTCGGTCGACCGCGCCGGCTCGCGGCCGTCGCCGAGGCCGACGAACAGGCGAGCGGCCAGGGGCGCGTCCGGGATCGGGGCGGTCGAGCTGGGCAGGGCGCCCTGATGGCGGAGCTTGCCCCGGGGCCAGAACGAGCCGCCGTGCGGCCCGCCCCACGAGCACGGGCCAGGGTTGCAGGGCAGGACGGGCATCGCCTCCTCCTCGGGGCGCGTCGCTCCGGCGGGTCGCGCCGCGGCGCGCGACCTGGCGACGAGCGTCCAGCTAGAAGTAGTACCCGGCCGAGGCGCCGAAGAACGGCACGGTCCGCAGGCCGCCCTCGATGTTGATGAACACGTGATCGACGGGCGTGATCTGCACGCCGATGATCGCGTTGACGATCAGCATCACCGGCGGGATGTCGTACGGGTTGTTGACGTTCTCGGCGCCGGGCTTCTCGCTGCAGCTGTCCTCGATGTCGGTGCTGGTGCAGACGTAGTCGGTCCGGCGGACCTCGCCCTTGATGATGCCGATGCCGGCGCCGCCGCCGTACCGGATCGCGAGCTGCTTGATGATCGGCGTGTGGTTGAGGAACGTGACCTCGGCGGTGATCCAGCCGAAGCCGTCGAACTTGACGTGGTCGACCTCGTCCTGGGGCAGCATGTCGCCCTTGTCGAGCCAGTTGCCCTCGCGGACGTAGATCTTGTCGTACTCGATCCCGAACTGGACCTCGAAGTTGCCCTTGCGGCGCGCGACCTCGAGGCCGTAGCCGAGCTCGCTGGAGCCGCCGGGCGCGTCCTCGACGAACAGCTCGAGCAGGCCCTCGGGCACCTTGACGCTACGCAGCCGCAGGCCGACCCCGACGTGCGGCGCGTTGTCCGCCTCCAGCGAGGTCGTCGTCGACGTGTCGGTCGCGGCCACGGGCGTGTCGTCGTCGTCGAGCGCGGCCTGGGCCGACGCGACGCCGGCGTGGGAGACCAGCGCCGCGCCGAAGAGCGCCGCCAGCGTGATGGATTGCCAGGCCAGTCGAGAATTCATGAAGGTCCTCCGCTCGTTTGCGCGCATTATATATACTCGGGCGCCACGTGCCCGGGCGTCGAACATGCTGTCTCGGCGGACATCTATCCGACGGCTGATCCCCGTCGCAGCTTGCCTGATCCTGACCTGGACCGCGTCCGGATGCCAGGGCGGGGCGGATCTGGGCGCCGCCTGCGACACCCAGTCCGACTGCGCCGACGAGCTGCAGTGCTTCGACGGCGTCTGCGTGCCGCAGTGCACCCGTCACACGGACTGCGGCGATGGTCACATCTGCCGCGCCGACGGCGTCTGCGAGGTGGTCGAGAGCACGGTCGGGCACGCCTGCGACCGCGAGATGGACTGCGGCCCCGGCCAGGCCTGCGTCCTCGACGCCGAGGACATCGACGGCAACGGCCTGCTGACGTCGTCCTGCCAGCTCGAGGCGCCCGGTGGTGTGCTCGACAGCACGTGCCGGGCGGACGCCGACTGCCGCATGGGCACCTGCGTGATCGGCCGGTGCGTCTCGCTGTGCGTCGCCGACGAGGACTGCCCGGTGAGCCACCGCTGCACGATCATGCCGCGCGAGCTGTCGCCGACCGAGACCGCGTCGTTCTACGGCTGCCTGCCGGCGCGCGGCAACATCGTCTACGACATCCCGTTCACGCTGCCGTACCAGCGGTTCTTCCTGCCGGTGCCGGGGCGGGCCCGGTCGGTCGCGCTGGTCGCCGAGATCGACGACCCGGCCCAGCTGGTCGGGGTCGGCAGCGTCAAGGCGCCCGACGGCACCGAGCTGTACGTGCTGCCGCCGTCGGCCGACAGCGACGAGTACTTCGCCAACCCGGTGCGCAGCTTCCCGACGCCGGCGGTGTCGACGCTGGTGCTGCCGCAGACCGCCGAGGACGACGCGCTGGTGCCGGGCGCCTACCAGATCGAGCTGGGCTCGTACCGCGGCATCCCCGAGCCCCAGGGCACCGACGTGCCGCGGGTCACGGCGATCTACAAGCTCGACGACACCGCGACCCTCGACGTGCACTTCTACTTCCTCGATCTCGCCGACCACCCGTGCGTCGACGAGATGGGCGGCGAGACCCTCGACGCGACGTCGGCGCAGGTCGCGACCGGCGGCTTCCAGACCGAGTTCCTGCGCGAGCTCAACGTGATCTTCGCGCGCGCCGGCATCGTCGTCGGCAACGTGACCTACGAGGACGTCGCGCCGAAGCGGCCCGATCTCGACGGCCTCGACGCCAGCCGCCTCGGCGACCTGCTGGCGCTGTCGAACCGAGACGGCGGCGCCAGCGTGTTCTTCACCCGCACGATCTCGCCGGCGGGGCTGCAGACCCTGGCCGGCGGGCCGCCCGGGCCGCCCGGCGTGGCCGGCACCCGGGCCTCCGGGATCGCGGTCAGCGCGGCGACGCTGTGCTACCGGAGCTGGACCCAGCTGGCGCGGACCACGGCGCACGAGCTGGCGCGCTCGCTGGGCCTGCAGCGGTCGGTCGAGCCCGACGGCCACCTCGACGCGCTGATCGACACCGACGACACCCCGCAGAACCTCATGTACTTCAGCGAGAGCGGCGGCACCAACCTCAGCCTGGGCCAGCGCCAGGTCCTGCGGGTGTCCCCGGCGATGCGCTGACCGACCCGAGCATGACGGCCCCCCGCACCTCGCGCACCACCCGGATCACCCGCTGGCTCGTCAGCGGCGTGGTGGTGCTGGCGCTGGCGCGGGTCCAGGCCAGCCGGGCCGCCCCCGACGACGTCGTCGATCCCGCGGTGATCGAGCTGCTCAGCGCCTTCGACTACGTGCCGACCCGGGCCGCCCTCGACGACGTCATGGGCCCGGCCCCCATCGACCAGCTCCGCCAGCTGATCGGGCTCGACCTGCCGGTGGAGATGATCGAGACCGATCCGGGGGTGCAGCTGCGGGCGGTGCGCGCCCTGGCCCGCTACCCGGGGGACGACGCGCGGACCACGCTGCGCGACACCCTGGCCCGCTACGCCTTCGCCCGCCACGGCCACGACCTGCTGCTGCTGCGCGCCGCGCTCGAGTCGCTGGCCGTGGTCGGCGGCGCCGCCGCGGTGCCCGACATCACGCCGTTCCTCGACGTCGAGGAGAGCCGCGACCTGCGCGCCGCCGCCGCCAACGCCCTGCGCGTCATCAAGAGCGCCACCGCCCTGCCGGCGCTGCGCGCCCGCCAGCTCATCGAGACCGAGCCCCAGGTCTCGTTCGCGATCACCGAAGCCCTGCGCGCCATCCTCGAGGGCTGACCGGCGCCCGGACACTCCCGCGCCACCGCCGCCGCCGCCGGGTGTCAGACACCCGGAGATCGGAGGGCACGTGCCCGAGATCAGGGGGCTCGGGGCAGGGGCGGGCGACCGGCTGGCGGACGGGGTGCGCGGCGGTGGCCGGGCCGGTGACCGGCCGAAATCGCTTGGTTGCCCGGTCAGTGCGGGACGCGTACAATCGATGTTCACGAGGGTCTGCCGGGGCCCGAGCACGTACATGTCGCAACCACGGGACCAGCCTTCCCGGGTCTCGGCCGTTCATCCCCCCGGCCGCGATCCGACCGAGTCCCTCGCCCCTGTCGAGCAGGAGGACGAGGCGGGCTGGCTCGGCGCCAGCGATTCCGAGGTGCTCGACCCGCTGTCGTCGTCGCAGGCCCCGCTCGGCACCCGCGACGGTGGCCGCGCCCTGTCGACCCGCATCGAGAGCCCGGCCGCCAAGCAGCGGACCCCGGCGGCGCCCCGCAGCCGGCCCACCCGGCCGCCCCCGGCGCCCGCCGGCGAGCGGGCCGAGGAGCGTCTCGGCCAGGTCCTGGGCAGCTACCGCATCCTCGAGCTGCTCGGTCGCGGCGGCATGGGCTTCGTCTACAAGGCCGAGCACGTCAAGCTCGGGCGCATCGTCGCGCTCAAGCTGCTCCGCGCCGACTACGCCAAGCGGCGTGACTCGGTCGCGCGCTTCTTCCAGGAGGCGCGCACCGTCAACCGGGTCCGGCACCGCAACATCGTCGACGTCACCGACTTCGTCGAGCTCGACGACGGCACGACGTTCATCATCATGGAGCTGCTCGAGGGCACGTCCCTCGGCAAGTGGGCGCGCAAGGGCGTGTCGGTGCCGCGCGCCCTGGCGCTGCTGGTCCAGATCTGCGACGGCCTCGCCGCCGCCCACGCGGTCGGCGTCATCCACCGCGATCTCAAGCCCGACAACGTCTTCGTCATCCCCACCGGCGACGGCGCCGAGGTCGTCAAGCTGCTCGACTTCGGCGTCGCCAAGCTGCTCAACCGCGAGGACGAGCCCGACCTCGGCCTCGAGACCCAGGCCGGCTCGGTGATCGGCACGCCGGCGTACATGTCGCCGGAGCAGGCCGGCGGCCTCACCGTCGACGCGCGCTCGGATCTCTACTCGCTGGGCGCGATCATGTACGAGCTGTTCTGCGGCCAGCCCATGTTCAAGGGCAAGTCGTTCGGCGAGTACGTCCGCAAGCACCTGTCCGAGCGCCCGCCGACGCCGCGCAGCACCCCCGGCGGCGCCGGCATGGACGAGCGCCTCGAGGCCGCGATCCTGCGCTGCATCGAGAAGGAGCCGGCGCGCCGCTACCAGGACCTCGGCGAGCTGCGCGACGAGCTGCTGCACCTGCTGGGCGCGATCGAGACCCACGTCGGGCTGGTCCGCGACCTCGCCGACTCGCTGACCTCGGCGGACCTGATCCCGGCGTCGACCGGCTCGGGGCGCGCCCGCGCCGGCCGGGTCTCCGACGTCGGCTCCAACCTGCGGCCGCCGTCGCACGCCGAGCCGATCGTCGTCACGCCGGCGCCGGCGCCGCCGCGGGCGCCGCGCTGGCCGTGGCTGGTGGGCGGCGCCGCGGTCCTCGGCGCGGTCGGCATCGCCGCGGCGATCGCGACCGGGGGCGCGAGCCCGAAGGCCCCGCCGCCGGCGCCGCCGGTCCCGCGGCGCGCGCCGAGGCGCCGCGCCCGTCGGTCGTGCCGCTGCAGGCCGACGGCGAGCGCAAGCTGGTGGTCGTGAAGTTCGAGACCGATCCGCCCGGCGACGTCTTCGCCGCCGGGTCGGCGCTGCGCAAGTGCACCACGCCGTGCGCGGTCCAGATCGATCCCGCCGACGGCGGCTCGACGGTCCACCGCGACTTCGTGGTCCGACGCGACGGCTACGACGACGTCCCGGTCTCGATCGACCTCGCCGATCCGCCGCCGGTGGTGTCGCTGGCCCTGGCGCGCCGCGACGGTGATCGCGCCGGCCGCCCCCGCGGCGACGGCCGAGGCGACGCCGCCGCCACGACCGGCGCCGTAGATCCGGTGGAGCCGACGGGGACGACGCCACCGACGCCACCGACGGCGCCGACGGCCCCACGGTCGAGGCCGCGGCGGATCCCGGTGCCGACACGGCGACCGAGGCGCGGACCGGGCAGCGGACCGGCGCCCGCACGTCGCACAAGGATCCGGCCCGGACCCCGGCCGCCGACAAGGCCGTCGCCGACAAGGCCGCCGCCGACAAGGCCGCCGCCGACAAGGCCGCCGCCGACAGGGCCGCCGCCGACAAGCCGACCAAGTCCGACAAGCCGACCAAGTCCGACAAGCCGACCAAGTCCGACAAGCCGACCAAGATCGACAAGACCGACACGATCGACCCGTTCCACTGAGCCTCCTCCTCGCCTTGCCCATGCGGTTCACGCCCGCCTCCTTGCTGCTCGCCGTCGTCGTGGCCCTCGCCACCCTGATGGTGGCGCCCGGCCCCGGCCACGCCGACGACGGCACCAAGGCCGCCCGCAAGCACTACCAGCAGGGCGAGAAGCTGTTCGCGCTCGGCCGCTTCGACGAGGCGCTGGTCGCCTACGAGGCCGCGTTCGAGGCCAAGCCGCTGCCCGGCTTCCTCTTCAACATCGGCCAGTGCCACCGCAACCTCGGCGATCTCGAGTCGGCGATCTTCAGCTTCCGCAAGTACCTCAAGCTCGATCCGGACGCCGACAACCGCGACGCCGTCGAGTCGCTGATCGAGGAGCTCCAGCAGGAGCTCGACGCCCAGCAGGAGCAGCCGCTGGTCGGGCCGCCGCCGCCGCGACGCCACGACGATCGCCGCGCCCGCGCGCCGTTCTACAAGCGCTGGTGGTTCTGGAGCGGGGTGGCGGTCGCGGCCGGCGCCGGCGCCGGCACCTACCTGCTGCTGCGGGACACCGGCATCCCCGACACCGATCTCGGCAACGTCGTGTTCCGGTGACCCCGCGCGCCCTCGCCATGCCGCGACGCCGGCTGCTGATCGCCGCGGCCGCCGCCGCCGCCGCCGCCGCGCCCGGCTGCGCCGACCCGGTCACCGCCACGGTCGTCACCGTCGACGCCCGCCCGTCGGTGCGCGGCGTCGCGACCCTCGACGTCACGCTGTCCAACGACAACGCGACGCTGCGCGAGTCGTTCTCCGTCGCCGGCCGCGGCTTCCCCATGACCTTCAGCGTCGAGACCCCGGGCCGCACCGGCGCCCTCGACGTCACGATCGTCGGCCACGACGCCGACGGCGCGGTCGCCGCGCTCGGCGCCGGCACCGGCACGATCGTCACCGACGACGTCGGCGACGCCACCGTGCTGCTCGACCCCGCGGACTTCCCGGTCAACACGATCGTCGCCGGCGCCCAGAAGCTGGCCTACGACGCCACCACCGCCGGGACCCAGGTCGCGGCCGCGCCCGACGGCACCTTCACGGTCGGCTTCGTCGACGACTGCTCGATCGTCAGCCGCTGCGACGTCTGGGGCCGCCGCTTCGACGTCACCGGCGCGCCGGTCGAGACCCTGCTCGCGGCGTCGCCCGCCCAGTTCAACCTCAACCGCAGCGACGTCTTCGGCAACGACCCGGCGCTCGCGGTCGCGCCCGACGGCTCGATGATGTCGACGTGGACCACGTTCGACGAGATCCTCGCCTCCGGGGTCACGGCCGCCGGCGACGAGGCCCTCCCCTTCGAGACCACGCTCAACGTCGGCACCACGCCGCGCGCGCCGGCGGTCACCGCGTTCCCCGACGGCACCTTCTTCGTGGTCTGGACCGAGACCGACGGCGGCAGCGGCGACACCGTGGTCCGCGGCCGCTTCCTGTCCAACACCGGCGCGCCGACCGCCAACCCCAACAGCAACGACAGCGGCCCGTTCACGATCTCGACCGGCGCCGACGGCACCCCCGGCGCGCCGGTCGTGGTCGCCACCGGCGACGAGCGCACCGCCGGCATCGCGTGGACCGTCGGCACCGACGTCCGCATGCGGTTCACCAACAAGACCGGCGTGCTGACGCCCCAGGCCGAGGTCACCGCCGCCAGCTACGACCCGTTCGCGTTCGACGTCTGGGGCCCGGCCCTGACCGCCACCCCCGGCGGCACCTACCTGCTCGCGATCGGCGTGCGCTCGTTCGGCGGCGACGTCGACACCGGCGCGATCGTCCTCCGCCAGGTCGCCTCGCCGCTGGCCCAGACGGTCGGCGTCGACTCGGTGGTCGCGCGCGGCGTCGACTACACGCGGCCGTCGATCGCCGGCAAGGACGGCGCCTTCGCCGTCGCCTGGCAGGCGTGCACCAGCGGCGCCGACGGCGCCGGCTGCGGCATCGCGGCGCGCACGGTGCGGGCGTCGGGCCTGCCGGTCGGCGCCGCCGTGCAGGTCAACACGACCACCACCGGCGACCAGACCACGCCGTCGATCGCCGCGCTCACCGGCGGCGCGTGGGCGGTGGCCTGGACCGACGCCAGCGGGGCGCGCCCCGACCAGGCCGACACCGGCATCCGCGCCCGCATCATCTATCCGCCGTTCGACGCCGCGCGCGCGCACGATCGGCGCCGCCTGCGACGCCGCCGCGCCGTGCGACGCCGACCTGACCTGCCTGGCCGGCTCCGACGACGTGCCGCACTGCCACGCCAGCTGCGACCCGGCGGCGGCGACGCCGTGCCCCGACGGCGGCATCTGCACCACCACCGGCGGCGTCTCCGGCTGCATCTTCTGAGGCCGCGCGGCGGCGTCAGTCGGCGTCGTCGGCGCGGTGGTCGATGCCGAGCGCGCGCATCTTCTTGTACAGGTGCGACCGCTCGAGCTGCAGCTCGCGCGCGGTGTTCGAGACGTGGTGCTCGTTGGCCTCCAGCGCCGCCAGGATGATCTCGCGCTCGGACGCCGCGACCAGGTCCTGAACGGCGTGCCGCGGGCGAACCCGCCCTTGACCGGCTTGACCCGCGGCAGCGCGTCGGTGACGTCGGTGTCGACGATGACGTCGGCGTCGCCGGTGAGGATGACCAGGCGCTCGACCACGTTCTTGAGCTCGCGGACGTTGCCCGGCCAGTCGTGCTGCATCAGCAGCGTCATCGCGCCGGGCGCGACCTTCTTGGCGCGGCGATCGTTGGCGTCGCAGACCTGCTCGAGGAAGTGCTCGACCAGCGCCGGGATGTCGTCGCGCCGCGCCCGCAGCGGCGGCATCTCGACCGGCACCACCGCGAGCCGGTAGTAGAGGTCCTCGCGGAACCGCCCGGCCTCGATCTCGGCGGCCAGGTCCTTGTTGGTCGCCGCGACCACGCGGACGTCGACCTTGATGGTGTCGGCGCCGCCGACCCGCTCGAGCTCGCCCTCCTGCAGCACCCGCAGCACCTTGGCCTGGGCGCTGGGGTTCATGTCGCCGACCTCGTCGAGGAACAGCGTGCCGGCGTCGGCCAGCTCGAACTTGCCGCGGCGCTGCTGGACCGCGCCGGTGAACGCGCCCTTCTCGTGGCCGAACAGCTCGCTCTCGATCAGCTCGGCGGGGATCGCGGCGCAGTTGAGCTTGATGAACGGCCCGTCGGCGCGCTTGAGTGATCGTGGACGGCGCGCGCCACCAGCTCCTTGCCGGTGCCGTTCTCGCCGGTGATCAGCACCCGCCCCTGGGTCGGCGCGGTCTTGGCGATCTTGTCGAAGATCGCCCGCATCCCCGGGCTCTTGCCGACCATCGCGAACTCGGCGCGGGCCCGGGCCCGCAGCCGCGCGTTCTCGCGCGACAGCCGGACCAGCTCGAGGGTGTTCTGGACCGTCAGCAGCAGCTTGTCGGACGACAGCGGCTTCTCGATGAAGTCCTTGGCGCCGAGCTTGGTGGCCTGGACCGCGGTCTCGATGGTCGCGTTGCCGGACATCATCACGACCGAGACCTCGGGGTGGGCCTCGCGGATCCGCGGCAGGACCTCGAGCCCGGTCTCGCCCGGCATCATGACGTCGAGCAGGACCAGGTCGATCTCGTGCTCGTCGAGCCTGGCCAGGCCCTGGGCGCCGGACGAAGCGACCTCGACCGCGAAGCCCTCGAGCTCCAGGGCGCGCCGGACGGTGGACAGGATGTTGGGTTCGTCGTCGACGACCAGCAGCGAGGCACGAGGCATCCCATGAACAACGTACCACCGACCGCCTCCATTGCCGGCGATTTGACTCGGCGCGGCACCCCTTCTAGGGTCCTGGTATGCGACCCGCGCGCGCTGGCTCCACCTCCACCGTCCTGCTGATCGCCCTCGGCGCCCTGGTGGCGTCGCTCGCCCTCGCGGGCTGCCCCAAGAAGAAGCCCAAGACCGCGGCGTGCGACTCCAGCGCCGACTGCACCGACGGCCTGGTGTGCGTCGACAAGACCTGCCAGCAGTGCGGCAGCGACGCCGACTGCGGCGACGGCATGAAGTGCGAGGCCGGCGCCTGCGTCGCCAAGCCCGAGTGCGTCAAGGACACCGACTGCGCCGACGGCAAGGTCTGCCAGGCCGGCAAGTGCCAGGCGTGCAGCGGCGACAACGAGTGCGGCCCCGGCGGCAAGTGCAACGCCGGCGCCTGCGAGCGCGCCAAGGCGTGCTCGGTCGACGAGGACTGCGAGGACGACGAGGACTGCGTCGACGGCTTCTGCCAGAAGCCGTGGGCGGGCGGCAACGACGGCACCTGCTCGCTCGACACCGTCTACTTCGGCTTCGACGAGGCGACGATCGCCGAGAGCGAGCGTGACCGGCTGGCGGCCAACGCCACCTGCATCGGCAAGAACCCGGGCAAGAGCGTCTACGTCGAGGGCCACACCGACGCCACCGGCACCGACGAGTACAACATCGCGCTGTCCGAGCGCCGCGCCCGGTCGGTGGCCGACTTCCTGGCCCGGCTCGGCGTCGACCCCGCCATCCTCGACGTCGTCGGCAAGGGCGAGGCCGAGCTGTCGGGCATGGGCGACGACAAGGACCGCCGCGTCGAATTCCAGTTTCACTGAGACGTCGATCAGGAGATCCCATGCGTCAGCGATTCCCATCCCTCACCCTCCTGGTCGCGGCCGCGGCCGCCACCGGCGCCACCGGCTGCTTCTGGGTCACCACCAAGAGCGAGGGCAAGGCCCTCCGTCACGACATCGACGGCCTCGACAACCGGGTCGCCGCCAAGGAGACCGAGATCGGCGGCAAGGTCACCGAGCTGCAGTCCACCCTCGACGAGGCCGCCAAGGTGCTCAAGCGCAACAGCGCCGACCTGGGCGCCGACGTCGAGCGCATCGACGACGAGCAGCGCAAGGCCCTGGGCCTGATCACCGCGGCCCAGACCAACGCCGAGGAGGTCCGGGTCGCGTTCGAGCGCTACCGTGCCACCACCGACGAGCGGCTCGCCGCCCTCGAGTCGCACCTGGCCGCGCTGGAGTCCAAGGGCAGCGCCGCCAACATGGCCGCCCAGGCCGACGCGCTGTGGAAGGAAGGCAAGACCGCCTTCGGCGCCAGCAAGTGGGAGGAGGCCCGCGAGGCCTTCAAGAAGCTGACGCTCGACTTCCCGCAGCACGACCGCGCCGACGACGCCCAGTACTTCCGCGCCGAGACCTACTTCTCGGAGAAGAACTACGAGGGCGCGATCCCCGAGTACCAGAAGGTCTGGGACAAGTGGGCGGACAGCGAGCTCGCCGACGACGCCCTGTTCCGCGCCGGCGAGGCGGCGGAGGCGCTCAAGCAGTGCACCGAGGCGCGGGCGTACTACGGCCTGCTCGGCCAGAAGTACCCCAAGTCGAGCCTGGCCAAGCGGGCGAGCGACAAGGACAAGTCCCTCAAGTCGTCGCTGAAGGACAAGAAGAAGTGCAAGAGCTGAGCCGAGCGTCTGCGCGAGGCGGTCTCCGTGCAGGCGCTGCGAGCCCGTCTGCGGGCGAGCGAGCTGATCGACAGAGCGTGTGAGGATGAAATCCTCACGCGCTCCGAGCGGCCGCGCCGCGGCGCCCTGACCGGCTACCGATGGCGCGTCGCCACGCGCGGGCCGGCGGCCCGCGCCCGCCCGGGCGCTACTCGCCGCCGAGCTTCTTGAAGTGCTCGAGCGCGCCGTCCTTGAGCGGGTAGCTGGGCGCGAGCTTGGAGTGGCAGCTCTGGCAGTCGAGGCCGGACTCCTTCTTCTTGGCGGTCTTGAGGAAGGCCTTCATCGCCTTCTTGGCCTCGCCCTGATCGACCTTGCAGGCGTCGGCGACCATCTTGGTCTCGAAGGTCTTGCGGGAGCACGCCTTGCCGGCGATCGCCTCGGTCGGCGACATGGTGGCGAAGGTGAGGCCGCCGACGAGGGTGAGAGCGAGTGCGATGAGACCGAACCTGGCCATGGCAGAGAACTCCTGAGTTTGGTCGTAGTCGATCGAGCTGCGTTTCGACGCCGCGTAGCATGCCGTATTCACGGCCCGGGTTCACGCTCGCCAGGCGTCGCCGATCGTACGACCGGCCCGCGCCGGATCGGTTGCCTGGTTGACCGCGCCGATCGCGCACGCCGCGGCCGCTCCCGTGGCGGCGATCACGGCGGCGACCTCGGGCGTCACGCCGCCGATGGCGACGACGCCGACGTCGCCGGCCAGGGCGACCGCCCGGGCAAGGCCCTGGATTCCCTGGACCGGATCGGGGTTCTGCTTGGTCCGGGTGCCGTACACCGGCCCGAACCCGAGGTAGTCGGCGCCGCCGGCGACCGCGGCGCTGACCTGGGCGTCACCGTGGGTCGAGACCCCGATCAGCAGGTCGGACCGCCCGGCGCGCACCGCCAGGGCCCGGGCGTCCGCGAGCGGCAGATCGTCCTGGCCGAGGTGGACGCCGTCGGCCTCGACCGCCAGCGCGACGTCGAGGCGATCGTTGACGACGAACAGGGCGCCGTGGCGGTGGGCGACGGCGCGGGCGCGGCGGGCGGCGTCGACCAGGGCGCGGGTGTCGGGCGGCGGCCCCGGCGGCTTGAGCCGCAGCTGCAGCACCGGCGCGGCCGCGGCCGCGCCGCCGACCAGCCGCTCGGCGAGGTCCGGATCGTCGCGGTCGAGCACCGCGTAGAAGCCCCGGATCCGGCGGGCGCGGACCGCGCGATCCCGGGCGGCGGCGACGTCGGCCGCGGCCTCGGCTGGTGACAGCCCGCTGTCATCGCGTGCGCTATGGTCGGCCGTCATGTTCAAGCTCGCCGCACCCTATCAGCCCACCGGCGATCAGCCCAAGGCCATCCGCGAGCTCACCGAGGGCCTGCGCCGCGGCGATCGCTCGCAGGTCCTGCTCGGCATCACCGGCTCCGGCAAGACCTTCACGATGGCCAACGTCATCGCGCAGCTCGACCGGCCGACGCTGATCATCGCGCACAACAAGGTGCTGGCGGCCCAGCTCTACGGCGAGTTCAAGGAGCTGTTCCCCGACAACGCGGTCCACTACTTCGTCAGCTACTACGACTACTACCAGCCCGAGGCCTACGTCCCGACGACGGACACCTACATCGAGAAGGACTCGATCATCAACGACGAGATCGACCGCATGCGGCACGCGGCGACCTACGCGCTGCTGTCGCGGCGCGACGTCATCATCGTCGCCTCGGTGTCGTGCATCTACGGCATCGGCGCCCAGGAGACCTACGCGTCGATGACGCTCGAGGTCGACGCCGGCGCCGATCTGCCGCGCGACGCCGCGCTGCGCCGCCTGGTCGAGCTCCAGTACGAGCGCAACGACGTCGACTTCCACCGCGGCACGTTCCGGGTCCGCGGCGACGTCGTCGAGGTCTTCCCCGCCTACGAGGCCGACACCGCGGTGCGCCTGGAGTGGTGGGGCGACACCGTCGAGTCGATCAGCGAGGTCGATCCGCTGCGCGGCCGCGCCAAGCGCAAGCTCGATCGCGCGGTCATCTTCCCGGCGTCGCACTACGCGACCCCGAGCGACCAGATCCGGCGCGCCGTCGAGGGCATCCGGGTCGAGCTGCGCGAGCGCCTCCAGGAGCTGTCCGATCAGGGCAAGCTGCTCGAGCGCCAGCGCCTCGAGCAGCGCACGATGTACGACCTCGAGCAGCTCGAGCAGATGGGCTTCTGCTCGGGCATCGAGAACTACTCGCGCCACCTGTCGGGGCGCGCGCCCGGCGATCCGCCGCCGACGCTGGTCGACTACTTCCCCGACGACGCGCTGATGATCGTCGACGAGAGCCACCAGACCGTGCCGCAGCTCGGCGCGATGTTCGCCGGCGACCGGTCGCGCAAGGAGACCCTGGTCGAGTACGGCTTCCGCCTGCCCAGCGCGCTCGACAACCGGCCGCTGCGGTTCGACGAGTGGTACGAGCGGGTCAAGCGCGCGGTCTACGTGTCGGCGACGCCGGCCGACTGGGAGCTCGGCGAGGCCCAGGGCGTCGTCGTCGAGCAGATCATCCGGCCCACCGGCCTGCTCGATCCCGAGATCGAGATCCGCCCGGTGGCGCAGCAGGTCGACGACCTGCTGGCCGAGCTGCGCGAGCGGGTGGCGAAGCAGGAGCGCGTGCTGATCACGACGCTGACCAAGCGCATGGCCGAGGACCTCACCGAGTACTACGGCGAGCTCGGGGTCAAGGTCCGCTACCTGCACAGCGACGTCGACACCCTCGAGCGCATCCAGATCATCCGCGACCTGCGTCGCGGCGAGTTCGACGTCCTGGTCGGCATCAACCTGCTGCGCGAGGGCCTCGACATCCCCGAGGTGTCGCTGGTCGCGATCCTCGACGCCGACAAGGAGGGCTTCCTGCGGTCGGCGCGGTCGCTGATCCAGACGATCGGTCGCGCCGCCCGCAACCTGCACGGCAAGGTCATCCTCTACGCCGACAAGGAGACCGACTCGATCAAGACCGCGGTCGGCGAGACGCTGCGCCGCCGCGAGGTCCAGGCCGCGTACAACCAGGCCCACGGCATCACGCCGAAGTCCGCGAGCCGGACGATCCTCGACATCCAGCCGGCGGAGCCGCTGCCCAAGCGCGGCCGCGGCGGCAAGGGCGCCGACGTCGCCGGCCTCGACCTCGGCAAGATCGACGACCTGGCGTCGCTGCGCGGCGCGATCGCCAAGGTGCGCGCCGAGATGAAGAAGGCCGCCGACGATCTCGAGTTCGAGCGCGCCGCGACCCTGCGCGACAAGGCCCGCCAGCTCGAGCAGCTCGAGCTGCAGCTGCGGTAGGGCGCGGCGGTCACCGCCGGCGGTACAGGATCCGCCAGATCGGCAGGCCGGTGGCCTCGGCGTTGGCCTCGCGCCACGACCGCACCCCGTACGGGTTGCCGCGGCGCCAGAACGTCCACTCGCCGGCCTGGTTGACGAACGCGTCGTCGGCGCGCTCGAAGGTCTCCATGGCGTCGAGCGCGATGTCCCAGACGTCGCTCTGGAAGAAGACGTCGGCGCCGGGACGGGCGACGTGGGCGAGCCCGACCGCGAGCGCGGCGTCGACCATGCGGCGCTTGTGGTGGCGGCGCTTGAACCACGGGTCGGGGAAGTTGACGTAGACCCGATCGACCGACGCCGGCGCGAAGATCTCGGGCAGGTGCAGCTGGGCCTGGCAGAACACCGCGTGCACCGGCACGCCCTCGTCGCGGGCCCGCTCGTTGACCAGGTCGACCAGGTCCTCGCGGATCTCGACGCCGACGTAGTGGCGATCGGGGTCGACGGCGGCGCGCTCGAACAGGAACTGCGCGTCCGCGCACCCGACCTCGAGCTCGACCGGCCGGCCGGGCTCGAGCCGCGGCCGCAGGCCCCGGAACACCTCGTAGCCCGGCGACAGCGGGTTGACGTGCTGGCGGATCCGCACCACGGCGCCTACCGCGCGACCGCGTCGAGCGCGACGAACCCGAAGTCGCGGACGTTGGCCGGCGACTCCAGCGCGGCGAGCTCGGCGCGGTCGACCCAGCGCCAGCCGGTGAACTCGTCGTTGGGCGTGACCTCGGCGTCCTCGGCGACGTCGCCGACGAAGACGAAGTTCATGTGCAGCCCCTTCACGCCGGTGACGTGCTCCTCGTAGCCGAGGTAGCCCGGCGGCACGCCCTCGCAGTGGCCGACCAGCGGCACGAACGCGGCGACCAGCGCGGTCTCCTCGCGCAGCTCGCGGACCGCGGCCTCGAGCGGGGTCTCGCCGGCCTCGAGCTCGCCGCCGACCGGCAGCCACAGGCCGGTGCGGCGGTGGGCGATGACGAGCACGCGGCCCGACGGCTTGCGGGCGTAGATCGCCACCGAGAACGCGCGCCGCAGCGGCGCCGGATCCTGGGTCGAGGTCGTCATCGGACCCGGAAGGAAATGCCATTGGAGGACCGGCCGTCAACCGTGACGACGACCAGGACGTCGCCCGGCGGCAGCAGCGTCGGCACCTGGACGTCGATGCGGTCGTCGCGCCACGCGGTGGGCGTCGCCGACACCTGCGGATCGATCCCGAAGCTGACGCTGCCGACCGGCGCCGGCTCGCAGCCCTCGACCGTGACCCGCGCGGGGTCGCCACAGAACGCCGCGCCCAGGATCTCCACCGGGTCGCCCGGTGACGCGGCCTCGGGATCGATCGAATCGATCGTCGGCGCATCGGGCACGCTGCAAGCCGCGGTCAGCAGGACAGATGCCCCGATCGCGAAGACGATTCGCGTTGGATTTCGATGACCTACGATGCGGGAGACGATGTCGGACAACGTAGCACTTCGCCTTTCACCGGAGCCCGTTGCTGAGCGTTGAAGGTCGCGCGCCTGTGGGCAGAGGTCAGCCTGGGTCGCCTTGACCCTTCCGCTCCCGGACGCCCAAGATGCCCCTCGATGTCGGTCCGAGCACGCGAAGTCGCAGCCCCCACGCGGCGCCTCGATCTGGTCTCCGCAGCCCGGATCCTGTTTGCCGAGAAGGGCTATCACGAGACCACGGTCGAGGACATCACCCGGTCCGCGGGCGTGGCCAAGGGTACCTTCTACCTGTACTTCGACGAGAAGCGGGAGATCTTCCTGGCGGTCATCCGCGAGCTGCTCGACCTGATCAAGGCCATCGGCAGCACGGTCGGCGCCGCGACCCCGGGCGAGCACCCGCTGGCGTTCTTCCAGCGCGCCGAGCAGTCCGCGCTGCGGCTGCTCGAGATCTTCCTGGCCAACCGGCCGCTGGCGCGCCTGGCGTACCGCGAGTCGATGGGCATGGACCCGGCCCTCGACGACATGATCCGCGGCTTCTACCGCGAGGTCGCCGAGATCGAGGCCGGCAACATCCGGGTCGCCCAGTCGCTGGGCCTGATCCGCGAGTGCTCGCCGATCCTGACCGCGTACGCCCACATCGGCATGGTCGAGCGCGTGGTCCTGACCCTGCTCGAGGAGCCCCCCGACTTCCCCGAGCCCACCGAGGTCGTCCGCCAGGTCATGCGCCTGGCCTACGAGGGCCTGCGCGCCCCCGGCACCCCGTCGCCGTACGACTACCTGCCGCTGCCCACGATGTCGGCGCCGTCCTGACCGCGGGACGGCCAACCGGCCCCCCGCGTCGCCGTCTTCTCCCCCGCGGCGGCGCGGGTGGCCCGCCGCTTCGCCACCGGACTGCCTCCGGCGGCGCTTGCGTGCGCCGGGCCGTGGACGTAGGGTCCGGCCCCCATGGCTGAAGTGGTGCACGTCGGCTGCGCAGATCTGCCCCACGGCGTCGGCTGGTCCCGGTACTTCGACAAGCTCGACTTCGTCGAGACGCCGGGCCTGCAGCGCGGGCCGATCCGTCCGTCGGTGCTGGCCAAGTGGCGCGCCGCCGCTCCGGGTCCAGGCGCGTTCGCCGTGGTCGCGCCGGCGCCGGTCACGCACCCGACGCCGAAGCAGGGCTGGGGCGCGGCCGGCTGGCCGCTGACCGCCGACGAGCGCCGCCTCGCCGGCCACCTCGCCGACACCGAGCCGGTCCACCGGGGCATCGCCGCGCTGGCCGAGGGCGCGGCCGCGCTCGACGCCGGCGTCGTGGTCTTCAACACGCCGCCGTCGTTCAGCCCATCGGCGGGCAACCGCGACCGCCTGCGCCGGTTCTTCGGCGAGCTCGCGCCGGCCGAGCGCTTCGGCGCCGCCGCGCGGGTGTGGCGTCCGGAGGGCCTGTGGGAGGTCCCCGCCGCGCTCGCGATGTGCACCGAGCTGGATCTGATCCTCGGCGCCGACCCGCTGCTGCGGGATCCGACCCGCGATCCGGTCGACTACTTCGGCACCCTCGACACCCCGCGGGTGTACTTTCGCGTCAGCGGCATCGGCACCGGCCGGCGCACCCTGCGCAGCTCGCAGCTCGAGGAGATCGGCGAGCTGGTCGAGGCCTACGAGCAGGCGTGGATCCTGTTCGCGACCGTCGACCCGATGGCCGACGCCGTGAGGCTGCGCCGCATGATCGGAGCCCCCGCGGGCGTGGGTCAGCGCGGACAGGACGCCGAGGAGTAGCGAGTCAGGTCGTCGGTCCCCCCGGATCGACGACGCTCGCACCCTCGAAGGTGCCCGCCCGGTCGCAGACCGGTCACGGTTCGCTGGCAGCTCCCGACCGCGGTGCGAGGCACCGCGTGCGGTCAGAAGTAGAACGTGGACTTCGGCACGGGCAGCTCGCCCGCGACCTTCGGTGGCTCGGCGAAGCGGCGCCGAGGCTGGCTGGCTTCCTCGACCCGGGCGGTCGGCTCGACCTTGCGGGTCGACCTCGACGATCCGGTCTTGGAGATCTTGGTGCGCTGCGCGCCCTTGCGGTTCGCCGGGCGAGCGGTGGATTCAGAACGGTTCTTTCGTGCCATGCGCTTCCCCCCCTAGGGATCGTTGACGGCTCACCGAGACTACCGAGCCAGCAATCGGGGTGTCAACGAGCCGGGGTACCGGTTCCTTTACTTCTGAGTGGCGGTTTCCTATAAATACCCAACTTTTCACGGGTTAACCCGAGGTAGTCATGGAATTCCGACACGTTACGGATTCGGCGCTCCACGCGGCCTGCGACCTGCTCGCATTCACCACGTTCGGAGATCCCAGCAAGGACGCGACCTTCAAGGCGATCGACCACGCCCTGGGCGGCGGTCTGCGGGACGCCGCCACCGCCGAGTCCTTCGACGGTAAGCCTGGACAATCCCTCGTGTTCTGGACCGGCGGCAAGCTCCCCGCCAAGCGAATCGCGGTCATCGGTCTGGGTGCCCGCGGCGAGGTCGAAGCGCCCGCGCTGCGCGACGCCGCGGCCTCGGCGGCGCAGATCGCCAACCGCGGCGGCGCGGTCGACGTCGTCTACGTCATGCCGAACCTGGGCGCGGCGCGCGAGGCGCGCACGATCCAGGCGACGGTCGAGGGCGTCATCGGCGGGACGTACCGGTTCGGTCGCTACCTCACCAGCGACGACGCCAAGAAGGTCCCGTCGCTGGTGCTGTTCGGGATCGCGCCCGACGCGCGCGGCACCAAGAAGCCGACCGCGGCGCAGGCACGCGCCTTCGACGCCACCGTCGCGCGCGGCCAGGCGGTCGGCACCGCGGTGTGCCACGCCCGCGACATGATCAACGAGCCGGCGGCGGCGATGACGCCGATCCAGATGGCGCACGAGGCCGAGGCCCTGGCCAAGAAGCACCCGGAGCTGTCCGTGCAGGTGCTCAACGCCAAGAAGTGCGCGGAGCTGGGGATGGGCATGTTCCTGGCCGTCGGCCAGGGCTCCGACCAGGAGCCGCGCCTGATCCACCTGACCTACAAGCCCAAGAAGAAGGCCAAGAAGCGCGTCGCGCTCATCGGCAAGGGCGTCACCTTCGACTCCGGCGGCTACTCGCTCAAGCCCAGCGCGTCGATGGAGGACATGAAGATCGACATGTCCGGCGCCGCCGCGGTCATCGCGTCGATGCAGGCGATCGCGATGATCGGCAGCGACTGCGAGGTCCACGCCGTGGCCGCGTGCTGCGAGAACCTGGTGTCGGGCCGCGCCTACAAGCTCGGCGACGTCCTCAAGTCGATGGACGGCACCACGGTCGAGATCAACAACACCGACGCCGAGGGCCGCCTGACCCTGGGCGACGCGATCAGCTACACGCGCACCAAGATCCAGCCGGACGAGATGTTCGACTTCGCGACCCTCACCGGCGCGTGCATGGTGGCCCTCGGCCCGTTCACCGCCGGCGTCATGTCGGACCACGAGCCGCTGGTGAAGGGCTGGCTGGCGGCGGCGGACCGCTCGGGCGAGGAAATGTGGCGGCTGCCGCTGCTGCCGCGTCTGCGCGACCAGCTCAAGAGCAACATCGCCGACATGCGGAACACCGGCGAGCGCTACGGCGGCGCCATCACCGCCGGCCTGTTCCTCAAGACGTTCGCCAAGGACACGCCCTGGGTCCACGTCGACCTCGCCGGCCCCGCGGCGGTCTCGAGCCCGCGGCCCAGCCAGCCGCGTGGCGGCACCGGCTTCGCGGTCGCCACGATCGTGGAGTACCTGACGGCGCACTGACCAGACGGTTTTCTATGTGATCTCGCTGGGTTGACCCGAAATGCGGGTTTGACACAGTGCAGGGTGGCTGTTACAGTACCCGTGGCAGTTTCCTGCTCGAGAGGTCGCAAATTGAGACAGTCATTCCAGGTCGGTGACAAGGCCGTCTATCCCGTCCACGGCGTCGCCGAAGTGGTGTCGCTGGAGAGCCGGGACATCGGCGGGTCCTCCACCAGCGTCTACATCCTCCAGATCCTCGAGACCGGGCTCAAGATCATGGTGCCGGTGACCAACGCCGGCACGGTCGGGCTCCGCGAGATCATCACCAGCAAGCAGGTGAAGGAGGTCTACGCGATCCTGAAGTCACGCGACGTTCCGCGCGACACCCAGACCTGGAACCGCCGGTACCGCGAGTACATGGAGAAGATCAAGACCGGCAGCGTCTTCGAGATCGCCGAGGTCCTGCGCGATCTCTCGGTCCTTCGGAGCACCAAGGACCTGTCGTTCGGCGAGCGGCGCATGCTCGAGACCGCCCGGTCGCTGCTGGTCCGCGAGATCGCGCTGGCCAAGGGCTCGCCCGAGGACAAGGTCGGCGCCGAGATCGACGCGATGTTCACGGCCGCCGCGGCCTGAGCAGGCCGCGCGGACGCCGCGCGGACGCCGCGCGAACGACGCGCGGATGACGCGGAACCGACGCGGCCGCGGCGTCGCGAGGCGGCGGGCCGACCGGCCCGCCGAGCCCGCCGGGCGACGGCGCCCCCGGCCGCGGGTCGCGCGGCGGCGGGCCGACCGGGTCGGCCGAGCGACGGCTGGCGCGAAGGGCGCCGCCGTCGGTCTTCACCGGGCTGGCGCGGCCGGGCGGTGCGCTGCCTCCCGAGGCGGCGCCCTCCGCGGCCGTCCCCGAACCGAGAGGCGGCCATCCTCCGGTCGGAGCGCTAGTAGCGCAGGAAGACCGAGCCCCAGGTCAGGCCGGCGCCGAACGCGACCAGGCACACCAGGTTGCCGGGCTGGATCTTCCCCAGCTCGATCGCCTCGTGCATGCAGATCGGGATCGAGGCCGCGGTCGTGTTGCCGTACTTGTGGATGTTGTTGTGCATCCGGGTGTCCGGCAGCCCGATCATCTTCGCGACCATCTGGTTGATGCGCAGGTTGGCCTGGTGCGGGATGACCATGTCGATGTCATCCAGCTTGAGGCCGTTGGCGACCATGCCCTCCATGATCGCCTGCGGGATCCGCGTCACCGCGTGCTTGAAGACCTTGCGGCCCTCCATGTGCGGGTAGTGCCGCCCGGCCTCGAGATCCTCGGCGGTGATCCGCGGGTGAGCCCGGGACGCCGGCTTGTCGGTCCACAGGATCTCCGCCTCGGAGCCGTCGGCGTGCAGGTGGGTCGACAGGATGACGTGGTCGTCGTCGGTGGCACGTCCGACCACCGCGGCGCCGGCGCCGTCCCCGAACAGGACCGTGACGTCGCGGCCGCGCGTCGTCATGTCGAGGCCGGTGGAGTGGACCTCGGAGCCGATGACCAGGACGTGCTTGTACTGGCCGGTGCGCACGAACGCGTCGGCGATCGACAGGCCGTAGATGAAGCCGGTGCACTGCTGGCGGATGTCGAGGCAGGGGATCTCCTTGAGCCCCAGCAACCGCTGCGTGAACACCGCCGAGCCCGGGAAGTTGTGGTCCGGGGACAGCGTCGCGTAGACGATGAGGTCGACGTCCTTGGCCTCGAGGCCGGCCTTCGCCAGCGCCTCGGTCGACGCCTTGGCGGCCATCTCGGCGCCGCCCTCGCCCTCGTCGACCCAGCGGCGCTCCTCGATGCCGGTGCGCTCGACGATCCAGTCGTGGTTGGTCTCCATGATCTTCGCGAGATCATGGTTGGTGACGACCCGAGGCGGCACGTAGGCCCCCAGGCCCAGGATGCGGCTGCGGTACTGCGTCATGTCGGTGTCCCCCCCGGGATTGAGGCGGCGCCGGGCGTCGAGCGCGTCGCTCAGACGTCCAGGTTCCGCACGTTCAGCGCGTTGTCCTCGATGAACTCGCGGCGCGGCTCGACCAGATCGCCCATCAGGACGGTGAAGATCTGGTCGGCCTCGACGACGTCATCGACGCGGACCTGGAGCAGGTTGCGCTGCTCGGGGTCCATCGTGGTCTCCCACAGCTGCTCGGCGTTCATCTCGCCGAGGCCCTTGTACCGCTGGATCTGCAGCCCCTTGCGGCCCAGCTCCTCGACGATGATCGCGACCTCGTCGGCGGAGCCGGCGGTGGCGCCGCCGTCGTCGGCGTCGCCCTTGGCGATGACGCGGAACGGGCCCTCGAGCGCCTTGCGGAGGTCGGACATGAAGCGCCGCAGCTCGTGGTACTCCGGCGACGACGCGACCTCGAAGCTGATGATCGTCTCGCGGCGGACGCCGTACAGGCCGGACGGCGCGCGCGCGGTCCAGGTGCCGTGCTCGGGATCCTGGCGCAGCTCGAACTCGAGGCCGCCGAGCTCGCCGTGGCGCGCGGTCAGCTCGGCCTTGACCCGGACGATCGCGTCCTCGAGCTTGGCCTGGTCGCGCAGGTCGTCGGGCTTGAGGCCGACCTCGGCGAACGCGCCCGACACGCGGCCGTCGCCGTGCTTGTCGAGCTGCAGCCGCATCTTGCGCGACTGGTTGACGAGGCGGATGAACGCGGCGAGCTCGTCGCCGGTGATCGTGGCCTCGACGCCGCCGCGCTGGCCGACGACGCGGGTGTCGTGGCAGACCGCGGCGAGCAGGTAGTCCTCGAGGGCCTGCTCGTTCTTGAGGTAGAGCTCGGTCTTGCCCTTCTTGATCTTGTAGAGCGGCGGCTGCGCGATGTAGATGTGCCCGCGCTCGAACAGCTCGTTGAAGTGACGGAAGAAGAACGTCAGCAGCAGCGTGCGGATGTGCGAGCCGTCGACGTCGGCGTCCGTCATCACGATGATGCGGTGGTAGCGGAGCTTGTCGAAGTCCTTCTCGTCGCCGACGCTGGTGCCCAGCGCGGTGATGAGGGTCGCGATCTCCTGTGACGCGAGCATCTTGTCGAAGCGCGCCTTCTCGACGTTCAGGATCTTGCCGCGCAGCGGCAGGATGGCCTGGAACGCGCGGTCGCGGCCCTGCTTGGCCGAGCCACCGGCGGACTCACCCTCGACGATGAACAGCTCGCACTTGCTGGGGTCGCGCTCCTGGCAGTCGGCGAGCTTGCCGGGCAGCGAGGTCATCTCGAGCGCGCCCTTGCGCTGGACCATCTCGCGGGCCTTGCGCGCGGCCTCGCGGGCCTTGGCCGCCAGCGACGCCTTGCCGATGATCTGCTTGGCGTCCTTGGGGTGGCGCTCCAGGTACTGCTGCAGCTTCTCGGTGACCACCGCCGAGACCGCGGTCGCGACCTCGGAGCTGACCAGCTTGTCCTTGGCCTGGTTCGAGTACTTGGGGTCGGGGACCTTGACCGAGATGACCGCGATCAGGCCCTCGCGCAGGTCCTCACCACCGAGCGAGTCCTTGAGCAGCTTGGTGTTGGTCGCGTAGGTGTTGCACGACCGGGTCAGCGCCTGGCGGAAGCCGGTGAGGTGGGTGCCACCGTCCCGGTTCTTGATCGTGTTGGTGAAGCAGGTGACCTGCTCCGAGTAGCCGTCGTTCCACTGCATCGCGATGTCGACGGTGATGCCGTCGCGGACGTCGGAGAACGCGATGACCTCGGAGTTGATGACGGTCTTGTTGGTGTTCAGGTCGGCGACGAACGACGCGATGCCGCCGGCGAACAGGAACTCCTGGTGGCGGTCGGTGCGCTCGTCGCGGATCGCGATGGTCAGGCCGCTGTTCAGGTACGCCAGCTCGCGCAGCTTCTGCGACAGCTGCTCGTACGAGAACTGGGTGACGTTCTTGAAGATCGTCGAGTCGGGGTGGAACGTGATCTTGGTGCCACCGCGGCGATCGGTGACGCCGATCGCCTTGAACTCGGTGGCCGGCGCGCCGCGCTCGTACTCCTGGTAGTAGACCTTGCCGTCGCGGCGGATCTCGAGCTTGAGCCAGTCCGACAGCGCGTTGACCGCGGACACGCCGACGCCGTGCAGGCCGCCGGACACCTTGTAGCTGTCCTGGCTGAACTTGGCGCCCGCGTGCAGCGCGGTCATGACGATCTGCGCCGCCGGGACCTTCTCGGTCGGGTGCATGTCGACCGGGATGCCGCGGCCGTTGTCCGAGACCGTGACCGAGTCGTCGATGTGGATCGTGACGTCGATGTGGTCGCAGTGACCGGCCAGGTGCTCGTCGACCGCGTTGTCGACGACCTCGTAGACCATGTGGTGCAGGCCGGTGCCGTCATCGGTGTCGCCGATGTACATGCCTGGCCGCTTGCGCACCCCCTCGAGGCCCTTGAGGACGGTGATCGAATCGGCGTTGTAGTCCGACTCGGAAGTCTCTGATCTAACTGTGGTATCCGCCATCTGGAGGGGTGCCTCGGAGAGGCTAGCTTCGTACCACATCCAGGGCGGGCGAAGAAGTGGTTTCGGTGCCGTATTTCGACCGATAACCGACGAGGATTACTAGATAATCTTGCCCTCTCGGACCTCGTGATCCACCCGCTCGTCGGCGACCAGGACGTGGCGCGGATGGGTGGTCGTGATGAAGCACTGGCTGCGGCGCTGGGCCAGGAAGTCGAACAGGTAACGATTTCGCTGTGGATCCAGCTCGCTGGACACGTCGTCGAGCAGCAGGATCGGGGGCTCGCCGTGGATCTCGGTGAGCAGGTCGAGCTCGGCGGTCTTCCAGGCCAGCACGAGCGCCCGCAGCTGGCCCTGGGACGCGAACGCGCCGCCGTCCCGGCCGCCGAACTCGAAGACGACGTCGTCGCGGTGGGGCCCCACGCTGGTGGCGCCTCGCGCGATGTCCTGGGGCCGGGTCGCGACCAGCCGGGCCTGCAGCGCGGCGGCCCGCGCCTCGGGCCCGGCGGCGACCACCTCGTCGGGCCCGACGTAGCGCAGGTCGACCGCGATGCCCATGCGCGCGATGGCCTCGAAGGCGGCGGCGAAGCGCGGCCGCAGCTCGTCGAGGTAGGCGAGGCGGGCCGAGGTCACCGTCGCGGCGAGCTGGGCGAACTGCTCGTCGTAGACGTCGAGCAGCGTGCCGGCGGTGCGCAGCGGCTTACGGCCGTCGCCGATCTCGCGCAGCAGGGCGTTGCGGCTGCGCAGGACGCGGTCGAGGTCCTGGGCCAGCGGCATGAAGTCGCCGCGGCGGTTGAAGACGGCGCGGTCGAGGAAGCGGCGCCGGTCGGCGGGGGCGCCGCGCGGCAGCTGCAGGTCCTCGGGCGCGAACAGCACGACGTTGAACTCGCCGAAGTAGCGGGCCAGCGGCCGCACCACCTTGCCGTCGATGCGGGCGCGCCGGCTGCGTGGCTCGATGGTCAGCTCGTAGACCCGCTCGAGGCCGCCGCGCTCGACGCGGGCGCCGATGTGCGCGACCTGGGTGTCGAAGCGCAGCAGATCGGCCAGCTTCGAGGTGCGGAACGAGCGCAGCGCGGCGACCACGTAGATGGTCTCGAGCAGGTTGGTCTTGCCCTGCCCGTTGTCGCCGTGGAAGACGTTGAACCGCGGCGCCGGCTCGAGCTCGAGCGGCTCGAGGTTGCGGACGTCGCGCACCCGCAGCGCGAGGATGCGCAAGGGACGCTCAGATCCGCATCGGCATGACGACGCCGACGTACTCGTCGGCGCCCAGCGGCTTGAACAGCCCCGGGTCGAGCTCGCCGCCGAGGTCGAGGCCGACCTGGTCCGAGGCCATCTGGCCGAGCAGCTCGATGACGTACTTGGGGTTGAAGCCGATGGCCATCGCCTCGCCGGCGTAGTCGGCCTCGAGCTCCTCGCGGACCTCGCCGACGTCCGGGTTGTCGCTGGCGACGGTGAGCTTGCCGTTCTCCATCGCCATCTTGACGCCGCGGGTCTCCGACGACATCAGCTGGGCGCGCTTGAGGGCGTCGATGAGCTGGTGGCGGTCGACGACCAGCGAGCGCTTGTGGTCCTTGGGGATGACCTGCTCGTAGGGCGGGAACTGGGCGTCGATGAGCTTGACCGCGAGGACCAGGTCGTCGGCCTGCAGGAACACGTACGGGGTCTTCACGGCCAGCTTGCAGCTGCTGGCGCCGTCGAGGACGCGCTTGATCTCGAGCAGGCCCTTCTTGGGGATGATGACGCCGGCGGTAAGCTGCGGGCCGCCGGGCAGGGGCCGCTCGACCTTGCTGAGGCGGTGGCCGTCGGTCGAGACCATGCGGGCCTTGGAGCCGTTGCTCTCGAACAGGACGCCGTTGAGGTGGAACCGGGTCTCGTCGTTGCAGACCGAGAACAGGGTCCGGTCGATCATCTCGCGCAGGGCCGCGGCGTCGACGTCGGCGAACGGCGCCTCGCGGTGGTCGGGCACCTTGGGGAAGTCCCGGTCGGGCATGCCGACGACGCGGTAGTTGACCTTGCCGGCGTGGATCTCGGCCCAGCCGTTGTCCGCGCGCTTGATGGTCAGCTCCTCGCCGGGCAGCGAGGTGACGATGTCGTGGAGCGCCTTGGCGTTGACCGTGATGCCGCCCTCGGTGGTCGCGGTCGCTTGCAGCTGGGCGCTGAGCGACACGTTGAGGTCGGTGGCGGCGACCAGGAGCTTGTTCTTGCCGACCGTGCGCAAGAGGACGTTCGCGAGCATGGGCATCGTGCTCTTGCGGTCGGCGATGCTCTGCGCGAGCCGCAGGCCCCTCACGAACTCGGTCTTGTGGATGCGGAACTCCATGGTGCCCCTCGGTCTTCAGGATCTGATCGGAGATATATGATTAGGATCTTGGTAGTAGAAGTCAGGGGTGTGGTTGTGTGGGTAACCAGGGTAACCCCTCGACGTCTCAGGCGTTCAGACCCACCCGCGCTGATGACACACGACCTCGGAAGTCTGTTGGGGAACCTGGATGGTTCCGGGGGTCCCGGAGCATCCTCACGCCGTCCACAGGGCTGTGCTGGGGGTTCACGACAGAGATTTCCACAGGCCGCATAGCACGCCGGTCCGACTTCGAGCAGGTCACTTGAGGAGGGTCGACTCGATGGCGTGGATCTCACCGCGCAGCGCCGGGTCGTCCTTGACGCGGTCGGTGATCTTCTCCACCGCGGAGATGACCGTGGTGTGGTGCTTGCCGCCGAACGCGCGCCCGAGGTCCGGGTAGCTGTCCTTGGTGTGCTGGCGGGCCAGGTACATCGCCACGGCGCGCGGCCCGGCCACGGACTTGTGACGGCGCGGGCTCTTCAGATCGGCCGGCTTGACCCCGTAGTAGCCCGCCACGGCCTTGATGACCGAGTCGCAGGTGATGTGCTCGCGGGGCCGGGTCAGGGCGCCTCCCAGGGTCTCCTGGGCGAAGGCGAGGTCGATGTGGCGCTTGGACAGCGAGGCGTAGGCGGCGAGGCGGATCAGCGCGCCCTCGAGCTCGCGGACGTTGGACTTGATGGAGGAGGCGATGTACAGCGCGACATCGTCGGGCATGTGGATCGCCTCGTTCGCGGCCTTCTTGCGGAGGATGGCGATGCGGACCTCGAGCTCGGGCGGCTCGATGTCGGCGAGCAGGCCCCAGGCGAAGCGGGTGCGCAGCCGGTCGGCGACGTCGCTGATCTCGTGGGGCTTGCGGTCGGCGGTCAGGACGATCTGCTTGTGGCAGTCGTGGAGCGCGTTGAAGGTGTGGAAGAACTCGTCCTGGGTGCCGTCCTTGCCGGCGAGGAACTGGACGTCGTCGATGAGCAGGACGTCGATGCCCTCGCGGTAGCGGCGGCGGAAGTCGTGCATGCGACCGGCGCGGATCGCGTTGACGTACTCGTTCATGAACCGCTCGCTCGACAGGTAGACGATGCGAGCGCCCGGGCGCATGGCGAGGTGCTGGTGACCGATCGCGTGTAGCAGGTGGGTCTTGCCGAGGCCGACGCCGCCGCAGATGAAGACCGGGTTGTACTTGGGCGGGTAGGTGACCGCGGCCGCCTGCGAGGCGGCGAACGCCAGCTGGTTCGACGGGCCGGCGACGAAGGTGTCGAAGGTGTAGCGAGGGTTGAGCGTCGCCAGCTCGGGCGGCGCGAACTCCGGATCGACCGGCTCGGCCGCGAGGGTGGCGGTGGAGCCGCCGCCGCTGACCCGGGGCGCGGCGGTCGCCATCGCGCCGGGGACGGCGTCGGGCGCGCTGGCCGCGGCCTCGGGACGGGCGTCATCGTCGACGGCGTCGTGGCTGCTGGTGCCGGTGGCCAGGGGCGCCGGCTCGGCCTCGGGGGACGGCGCGTCGGGGTCGAAGACCAGGACCAGGTCGCGGCCCGACAGGGTGCGGAGCTCGGACAGCGCGGCGTCGAGGAAGTTCGACTCGAACCACAGCCGGACGTAGGAGTTGGGCGCGCGGATGTGGATGACGGCGTCGCCGGAGGCGCTCTCGGCCATCGAGACGTACTCGATGGGGCGGAGCCACATGTCGTAGTTCTGCGGGGACAGGCGGCCGGCGAGGCGGCCGAGGGCCTCCGACCACAGGGCGTCCATCGAACTGTTCACCAGCGAACCTCCCGGTGCTCCTGCGGTTTCCACAGCGCTCTGGACGGATTGTGAACAACGTACCAGTTCATGTGCGATCATCAGGGGTTGGGCGGCATTGTCCACAGGGCAATAGGAGGCCTCTCCAGAGGAAATCCACAGGTTCCTCGGGTTCGTTCCTCCCCTTGCCCCTTCATGCAGGGTCTGGAATCTGTTCCAGAAAGCGGCGCCGACGGGCGCCTCGCTTTTGCCCTAGGAGATGCTTCCTATCAGAGCCCGAATTCACACGGCAAGGGCGATCCCGCGACGATCTCCGAACTCGGCGTCCTGACTTCGCTCCCGCGTGACGATCCGGCTTCGTTTCGACGCCGGGAGCGGGCGGGGTGTGGATGAAGATCGGGAAGTCTCGGAAGAGGCTAGGGAATTCGCATCGGCCCCGGATCCGGGAGGTCCCGTAGCGGGCACCCGGTGGCGATGTCGGTGCCGCGACCGGCTATCCGCGTGCACGACCTTGACACCCAAGGTCGCGGCGAGTATCGATCTGCGTTCCCGAACGACCCCTGGAGCTCGAGCCGTGAAGCGTACCTATCAGCCGCATAACAAGAGCCGCAAGCGCACCCATGGCTTTCGCGCCCGCAAGAAGACCCGCGCCGGACGTGAGGTCCTGCGCCGCCGCCGCGCCAAGGGGCGCAAGCGGCTCGCCGTGACGATCGCGAAGAAGTAGCCGGTGCGGTGTCGCCGGGCATCCGCAAGACGATGCGCCTGCGACGCCGGCAGGACTACCTCGCAGTTCAGCGCTCGGGAACCAAGGTCCACGGACGACACTTCCTGGCGCTGGTGGCCGCCTCTCCCGCAGGCGCCGTCGCGGCCGGATCGCTCGGTCGTCTCGGCATCACGGTCACCAAGCGCGTTGGCAACGCGGTGACGCGAAACCGAATCAAGCGCCTCGTGCGCGAGTGGATGCGGCTGCACGGCTGGGTACCAGCCGGGCGCGACGTCGTGATCATCGCGAAGGAAGGCGCCGCCACCGTGCGTGGCCTCGCCGACGTCGCGATCGATCTCGAGCGGCTCGCGGCGCGGGTGGCAACCGCCCGATGCTGAGCCGTCTGCTCATCGCGCCGATCCGCTGGTACCGGCGCTGGTTGTCGCCGCTGAAGCGCAACCCGACCTGTCGCTACCTGCCGACCTGCTCGGAGTACGCGATCGAGGCGATCCAGAAGCGAGGACCTGTCGTGGGTGCCCTGAAGGGCCTGTGGCGCGTGCTCCGCTGCAACCCGCTGTTCCGCGGTGGCTACGACCCGGTCGATCGGCCGTGTGACGACGCCTGCGGACACGGGCACGCGCCGGCAGTTCCCGGCGGAGAAGGGCGACCGTAGTTATGGAGAACCAAGGCAAGCGCCTGTTGCTGGCCGTGGCCCTGGCGCTCGGCATCGTGCTGCTGTGGAACGTCCTGTTCCCGCAGAAGAAGCCGACCCCCAAGCCGAAGGTCGCGGATCAGACCGAGCCGGCCGAGAAGCCGCGATGGGAGAGCCCGGTGGCGCGGCCCGCGCAGCCGGCGGCCAAGCCCGAGGCCGGCCCCGCCGCCGAGGCGCCGGACCCATCGGTGCTGGTGCAGACCACGCACCCCGAAGAGAAGGCGATCGAGCTCGACTACCCGAACGTCCACGTCGCGTTCACGTCGCGCGGCGCCCGGATGACGTCGTGGCAGCTCACCGCGTCCAAGTGGCAGCGCGAGCCCCACAAGGGCGAGATGATCGTGGACTCGATCCACGGCGCGTTCGCGACCAACTTCGTCGACTCGACCTACTCGCTGCCGCCCGACGCGGTGTGGGACGTCGAGCAGCCGTCGGAGTACCAGGTCGTCTTCACGTTCACGAGCGACAAGCTCTCGATCTCGAAGAGCTTCACGATCCACCCCGACGCGCTGCTCGTCGAGCTCGCGATCGAGGTCAAGAACCTGTCCGGCGCCGAGGCCAAGCAGCGGCTGGCGCTGTCGGTCACCGACGCCCAGGATCCCAAGCTGCCGACCAAGCAGGCGCGCGTCAACCGCGTCATGACCGCGGCCTGCCACCTCAACGGCAGCGTCGTGACCGCGTCGGCGCCGGGCCTGCACGCCAACGGCCCCAAGGAGCGCGGCGGCACCGTCCGCTGGTTCGGCTTCACGCACCCGTACCTGTTCTTCGCGATCGCGCCGCGCAACGCGACCCAGGAGAACCTGGCGTGCAACATGTACCCGGTCGAGGACGTGCCCGGCGGCATGGACGTCGACCTGGTCTTCTCGATCGCGACGCTCAAGCCGGGTGACCCCGCGGTCCGCAAGGATCTGGTCGCGTACATCGGGCCCAAGTCGCTGAGCCGCCTCGAGGGCGCCGACGACATCGCCGGCTTCCACACCGGGTTCTCCGACGCGGTGAGCATGGGCTGGTTCTCGTTCATCGCCCGGCCGCTGCTGTCGCTGCTGATGTGGCTGCAGGGCTTCGTCGGCAACTGGGGCATCGCGATCATCCTGCTGACCGTGATCGTCAAGCTCGCGACCCTGTACTGGACCACCAAGTCCATGCGGTCGATGAAGGCGATGGCGGCGCTGGGCCCGCAGATCAAGGAGCTGCAGGCCAAGTACGGCGAGGACAAGGCCAAGGTCCAGCAGGAGATGATGGCGCTGTACAAGCAGTACGGCGTCAACCCGCTGGCCGGCTGCCTGCCGATGCTGCTGCAGATGCCGATCTGGCTGGCGCTGTACCGGATGCTGTCGACGGTCGGCGAGCTGTACCTGTCGCCGTTCATCCCGGGCTGGATCGACGACCTCACCGCGACCGACCCGTTCCACATCCTGCCGGTGGCCCTGATGGGCCTGATGTTCCTGCAGTCGAAGGTGCAGCCGTCGACCGCGGACAGCACGCAGCAGAAGATCCTGATGTACGGCCTGCCGCTGCTGTTCGGCGTCATGTCGTTCTTCTTCCCCGCCGGCCTGACCCTCTACATCCTCACCAACACGGTGCTGTCGCTCCTGCACTCGCTGTACATGCGCAAGTTCGACCACTCGGCGCAGACCATGGCGGCGAAGGCGGCGGCGGCGAAGGCGGCGGCGGCGGCGGCCAGCAAGGCCGACGGCGGCGGGCCGCGGGACGCCGCGCGCAAGCGCGACGAGGGCGGCAAGGGCGGCAAGGGCGGCGGCAAGAGCAAGGGCGCGGCCAAGCCGGTGATCGACGTGCCGGTCGACGACGAGGTCGTCGACGACGAGCGCGACGACGACGGCGGCAGCGACGACGACGACGACGAGGACGACGCGCCCGCGACGCCCGCGACCCGACCGGCCAAGAACGGCCAGGGTCAGGGCGGGAGCCAGGGCGCGCGTCGTCCCAACGCCCCGCGGCGCGGCAAGCGCAAGCGGAAGTGAACGTTCAGGAGATAGCCGTGAGCAACGATCCCGCCGCCGCCAGCGAAGACGTCACCGAGAAGGCCTGCGACTTCCTCATGGGGGTCCTCGACCGCATGGGCATCGCGGCCGACATCGACGTCAAGGAAGAGGACGACAAGATCGTCCTCGAGATCCAGACCGCCAACCCCGACGTCGTCATCGGCCGCAAGGGCCAGGTCGTCGACGCCCTCCAGCACCTGGTCGGCAAGGTCGTGTTCCGCGAGCGCAGCGGCGAGAAGGGCAAGCCCTTCGTCGTCGACGCCGGCGGCTACCGCGACAAGCACATCGAGCGGCTCAAGGCGCTCGCCGCCAAGATGGGCGAGAAGGCCCGCGAGACCCGCACGATCGTCGAGCTGTCGCCGATGTCGGCGCACGATCGCCGCATCGTCCACATGGAGATCGCGACGATGCCGGGGCTGTCGAGCCGCAGCGAGGGCGAGGGCGACGATCGCCACATCCTCGTGGTGCCCGGCGACGACGCGCCGGCCGCCGTCGCCGAGTGACGTGACCGAGACGATCGCGGCGATCGCCACGCCGCGCGGCGCGGGTGGGGTCGCGATCGTGAGGCTGAGCGGGCCCGACGCCGTCGCGATCGCGGCGGCGCTGGTCGGGCGACCGCCGGCCGCGCTGGCCGACCGCCGGCTGTCCGCCGGCGTGGCCCGCGACGACGACGGCGCGCGGCTCGACGACGTGCTGGTGGTCGCGATGCGGGCGCCGCGCTCGTTCACCGGCGAGGACGTCGCCGAGATCCACGGCCACGGCGGCGTGGTCAACGCCGGCCGGCTGCTGCGGGCGGTGCTGGCGCGCGGCGCCCGGCTGGCCGAGCCGGGCGAGTTCTCGCGGCGGGCGTTCGAGCACGGCCGGCTCGACCTCGCCGCCGCCGAGGGCCTGCTCGGGGTGATCGAGGCCAGCAGCGAGCGGGCGTGGCGGGTGGCGCAGGCGCAGCTCGAGGGTCGGATGTCGGAGCGGGTCGCGGCGCTGCGGGCGCGGCTGACCGCGGCGCTCGCCGAGATCGAGGCGTGCGTCGATTTCCCCGAGGAGGGGCTCGAGCACCTGGCGGCGACCGACGTCGCGGCCGAGGTCGCCGCGATCGGCGCGGCGTGCGCGGCGCTGGCGGCGACGTTCCGGCTGGGCCGCGCGCTGCGCGACGGCGTCGAGGTGGCGCTGGTGGGCGCGGTCAACGCCGGCAAGTCGTCGCTGTTCAACGCGCTGCTCGGCCGCGAGCGGTCGATCGTGTCGGCGGAGCCGGGCACGACGCGCGACTACGTCGAGGCGCGGGTCGAGTGGGACGGCGTCACGGTGACGCTGGTCGACACCGCGGGCGACCGGATCGCGACCGAGGACGTCGAGCGCCGCGGCGTCGAGCTGGGGCGCGAGCGGTCGCGGCGCGCCGACGTCGTGCTGTGGATCGACGAGGCCGGGGCCGCGCCGCCGGCGGAGGTGCTCGAGGTCCTCGGCGACGCCGCCGCGGCCCGGATGATCGTCGTGCAGAGCAAGGGGGACCTGCGGCCGGCGGTGGCCGGCACGGTGTGGACGTCGGCGCGCAGCGGCGCCGGCCTCGACGAGCTGCGGGCGCGGGTGCTGGCGGTGGCGGGCGCCCTCGACGGCGGCAGCGATGAGGTGATCGTGACCAGCGAGCGGCAGCGCGGCCTGCTCGCCGGTGCGGCCGAGGCGGCGGCCGCCGCGGCGGCGGCGCTGACGAACGCGGTTCCGCTGGAGATGGTCGCGGTCGACGTGCGCGCGGCGCTGGCGGCGCTGGCGGCGCTCACCGGCGACGAGGTCGGCGACGACGTCCTCGACGTGCTGTTCGCGCGGTTCTGCATCGGGAAGTGACGGGCGCGGCGGGCGTCGCTATAGTCCGCCGCCGTGTCCGCGCTCGACTTTCTCGACGACGAGCTCGCCGCGCTCGAGGCGCGACACCGCCGGCGCTGGCCGCGGGTGGTGTCGAGCGCGCAGGGCGCGCGGGTCCGGCTCGACGGCCGCGAGGTGGTGTCGTTCTCGTCGAACGACTACCTGGGCCTGGCCGGTCATCCGGCGATCCGCGACGCCGCCCGCGACGCGGTGGCGCGCTGGGGCGTCGGCGCCGGTGCGTCGCGGCTGATCGTCGGCAACACCGAGGTCCACGAGGAGCTCGAGCGGGCGCTCGCGGCGATGTCGGGGACCCCGGCGGCGCGGCTGTTCAACTCCGGCTTCGCCGCCAACACCGGGCTGCTGCCGGTGCTCGCGGGTCCCGAGGATGAGATTTTTTCTGATGAGCTGAATCACGCCAGCATCATCGATGGCTGCCGGCTGTCGCGGGCGCGGATCCGTGTGTATCCGCACAATAATGTCAGCAAGATCAATGAGATGGCGTCGTCGGGGCGGCCGCGACGCCGCCTGATCGTGACGGAGTCGGTGTTCTCGATGGACGGCGATCGGGCGCCGCTCGCCGAGCTGCGCGCCGCCGCGGACGCGCTCGATGCGATCCTCGTCGTCGACCACGCCCACGGCGGTGGCGTCGACGATCCCGCGGAGGTCCGGGCTGCGGACGTGGTCGTCGGCACCCTCGGCAAGGCGTTCGGCGTCTACGGCGCCTGGGTCGCCGGGCCCGTGGCGCTCGCCGGGCTGCTGTGGAATCGCGCCCGCTCGCTCGTGTTCACGACCGGGTTGCCGCCGGCGGTGGCGGCGGCGGGGCTCGCGGCGGTGCGGCTGGTCAGCGGACCGGAGGGCGACGCGCGTCGCGCCCGGCTGCGGGCGCGGATCGACCAGGCGGTGGTCGGGCTCCGTGCGCTAGGGATCGAGGTACCGGGATCGGCTCCGATCCTCCCGGTCGTCGTGGGTCCCGATGACGCGACGATGTGGTGGACGGAGCGGATGCTGGAGCAAGGGCTCTATGTCCAGGGCGTGCGGCCGCCGACGGTGCCAGAAGGTACCGCCCGCCTCCGGATCACGCTCTCGGCGGACCATTCTGAGGAGGATGTCGGGCGCCTGGTGACGGCCATCCGTGAGGGCTTGGCTGCTGGCGGGGTCGTCCGTTCCACGTGAAACGATGACCAGCGAACTCGGCCAACTCGATCAGCGCCACCTCTGGCACCCCTTCACCCCGATGCTCGAGTGGTCCCGCGAGGACCCTCTGGTGATCAGCCGTGGCGATGGCTGCTACCTCATCGACGAGGACGGCCGGCGCTACCTGGACGGCGTGTCCTCTCTCTGGGTCAACGTCCACGGCCATAACCACCCGGCCATCAACCAGGCGATCCGCGACCAGCTCGACCAGCTCGCGCACTCGACCCTGCTCGGCCTGACCCACCCCACCGCCATCGAGCTGGCCCGCCGTCTGGTCGAGATCGCCCCCGATGGCCTGACCCGGGTCTTCTACTCGGACTCGGGCTCGACCGCGGTCGAGATCGCCCTCAAGCAGGCCTTCCAGTACTGGTCGCTCCGGGGCGAGCCCCGGCGCCAGCACTTCGTCCACCTCGCCCACGCCTATCACGGCGACACCCTGGGCGCGGTCGGCGTCGGCGGCATCGAGCTGTTCCACCGGATCTTCGGGCCGTTGATCGTGGCCGGGATCCCGGCGCCCTCCCCGGTGACGTATCCCGATCCCGAGCGGCGGGGCCCCGAGGCCCTGCGCGACCGCGCCCTGACGGACATGGACAGCATCCTGTCCGAGCGCGGCGGGGAGATCGCGGCGGTGGTGATGGAGCCCCTGGTCCAGGGCGCCGCCGGCATGATCATGCATCCCCCCGGGTTCCTGAAGGGGGTCGAGACCCTGTGCCGGAAGCACGGGGTCCTGCTGATCGTGGACGAGGTCGCGACCGGGTTCGGCCGCACCGGCACCATGTTCGCCTGCGAGCAGGAGGACGTGCACCCGGACCTGCTCTGCCTGGCCAAGGGCATCACCGGCGGCTACCTGCCCCTCGCAGCCACCCTCGCCCGGGAGGAGATCTACGAGGCGTTCCTGGCCGAGCGGATCGAGGGCAAGACCTTCTTCCATGGCCACACCTACACGGGCAATCCGCTCGCCTGCGCCGCGGCCCTGGCGTCTCTCGACCTGTTCGGGACCGACCTGCTGCCCCAGGTCCGGCAGCGCGCCGAGCAGCTCGGGGCCCTCGCAACGGAGCATCTGGGAGACCTGCCGGTGGTCGGCGACATCCGCCAGCGGGGGCTGATGTTCGGGATCGAGCTGGTCGCCGACCGGGCCACCGGCCGACCGTTCCCCGTGGAACACTTCAAGGGCAACGCGGTGTGCCGGGCGGCGCGCAAGCACGGCGTCATCCTTCGCCCGCTGGGAGACGTTATCGTGTGGATGCCGCCCCTGGTCCTGTCCTCCACCGACGCCGAGCTCCTGGTCAGCGCCACCCGCTCGGCCATTCTCGAGACATGCTCCACCGCCTCCGCTTCGTGACCGGGACCGATACCGGGGTCGGCAAGACCTGGGTCACCGCAGGGCTCGCTCGGCGGGCCCGGGCGCGGGGCCTGCGGGTCGCCGGACTCAAGGCGATCGAGTCCGGTTGCCGCCGGGCGCCCGACGGCTCGGGGGCCCTGATCGGCGAGGACGACGAGGCCCTGGTCGAGGCGGCCGGCGCCTGGCAGGGCCCCGAGGACCGGTGTCGGTGCCTCTTCGAGCCGGCGCTGGCCCCCGGGGTCGTGGCCGATGACCTCGGGGTTCGCATCGACCTCGACGCGATCGAGCAGCAGGCCCGGAGCCTCGTGGCGCGCACCGACCTGACCCTGGTCGAGGGCGCCGGCGGCTGGACCGTGCCCCTCGGCGCCGGTCGCACGATCTCCGATCTTGCCCGGCGGCTCGCCGCGCCGGTGGTGATCGTGGGCCGCGCCGGCCTCGGCACCATCAATCACTCGGTGCTCACGGTTCGCGCCGTCGCCGCGGACGGCCTCGAGATCGCGGCGGTCGTGCTGTCGCGCCAGGCCACCGACGACCTCGCGACCGCCCGCCGGAACGCCGCCGAGATCCGTAGCCAGACCGGCGCGACCGTCGTCGTGTCCGACGAGCTCGACCGCGTCCTCGACCGGCTATGAGCGGAGCACGATGATCGCGCGCGCGCGGTCGTCGAGCGGGTACGGGTGCCGGCTCGCCCCAGGCGGCAGCTCGATCTGCTCGGCGCCCTCCATGCCCAGCACCAGGCCTCCGGCGCGGACCAGTCCGGAGCCGATCGCCAGCCACTCGGGCAGCGCGAAGGTCGCGCGCGACGTCGCGACGTCGTAGTCGCGGCCCTCATGGTCGGCGATCCGCTCGGCGAGCGCGGTCAGGTTCGGTGTCGGTACCGCCCGGCGGACCTGCTGCAGGAACGCGTGCTTCTTGTGCACCGGCTCGATGGCCACTACCTCGATCTCGGGCCGCAGCACCGCGATCACCGCCGCGGGCAGACCGCCGCCACTGCCGACGTCGAGCAGGCGCCCGGCCGCCTCCGGGATGTGCGCCACGATCGCAGCAGAATCAAGCACATGCCGCGCTGCGTCATCCACCGTCCGGGCGGCCGTCAGGTTGATCCGCTGGTTCCAGCGCAGCAGCTCGGACAGGTAGCGCTCCAGCGCATCCACCTGCTCGGCGGATGCGGCCAGGCCCAGCCCGGCGAGGCCCTGGCGCAGGACTGCCTTCACGTCGTTCATGCCACCAGCATCTTGCTCGCGTGCGGCGCCACGACGATAGGTCCCGTGGCATCTGCGAGCACGTCCTCGGCGCGCGCCGCCCAGCGCGCGTAGCTCGGCGCCACCGTCGCCGCGTCGAGCGCGGACACCAGCACGACCCGGTGCCGCGCGGGCAGCCGCGGTCGCAGCCCGATGTCGTAGATCGCGCGGTTCACGACGTCGACGCCGCCGATGCCGTCGCCGCACTCCGCGACGACGACGATCGTGCCGTCGTCGTCGAGCAGCGGCGCCACGGCGGCGACCAGCTTCGACGCCTGGTACAGGCTCGCGGTCACCGGCAGCCGATCCGAGGCCACGACCCAGCGCGTCCTCGGCGCCGCGACCTCGAACCACGGCCGCGCGATCGCGACGCCGGCGCGGAGCGCGGCGCGTGGATCCCCGGCGACCGCGGCGCGCGCGACGTCGTCGGGATCGCAGACCGTGTCGAGGACGAAGCAGCCGCCGGGCAGCAGCTCGACGACCTCCTCGAGATCCTCGCGGCACGGGTTGCCGTCGACGACGCCGGCCCGCGCGCCCGGCGCCTGCTTGAGCTGGTGGTTGATGCGGATCTCGGTCGCGCCGCCGAGGCCGGGAAAGATCGCCTTGATGCCGGCGCCGAACCCGGCGAAGTAGTGCGGCCGGATCGCGCCGGTGGCGACCACCAGGTCAGCCTCGACCGCGCAGCGGTGCAGCACCACCGGCGTGCCGCGCCGCGTGACCCCGACCGGCACCAGGTCGTCCCGGCGGTGGCCGTCGTGGTCGACGATCCGGGCCCCGGCGAGCAGCCGCTCCGGAATCCCCAGCGCGGCGGCGATCGCGCCCGGATCGCCTCCGGCGCACGGGCCGTGGGTCCCGGTCGCGACCGCGACGGTCAGCTGGACCGGGGGCAGCCGCTCCCGCACCGCCTCGAGCAGCTCGGCCCGGGGCTCGTCGCGGCTGGCGTCGCTGACCACGACGGTGACCCGGTCCCCGGCGCGGACCCGGTCCTCCATGCGAGCGCTCCCGATCGGCGCGTCGAGCGCCGCCGCGAGCACGGGCGCCAGCGTCGGCGCCGGGCCGTCGGGG
The DNA here is from genome assembly GCA_020633495.1 of Kofleriaceae bacterium. GTDB lineage: Bacteria > Myxococcota_A > Polyangia > Haliangiales > Haliangiaceae > WYBA01. Next base: position 232,856 of record JACKDR010000002.1, read on the forward strand.
CCCCGCGCCTCCACCACGTGGACCGGCGCGTCGAGCCGCAGGTGGTACGGCGCCCGCCCGTACGGCAGCACGATGTCGACCACGCTTCGAGCCTACGCGATTTGTCGTCGGCACACACTGTCGGGTACGATGCAGCGGACGCGTTCGCGACGAGCCTGTAGCCCGCGCGCGCGATAGCTCCTCGTGTCGAAACAGAGCCTGCTCCTGGTGGACGGCGATCCGCGCAGCATGCGCGTGCTCGAGGTGTCCCTGAAGAAAGCCGGGTTCAACGTCACGACGGCGGTGAACGGCTCGGACGCCATGGACAAGATCGGTCTGGCGCTGCCCGACCTGATCCTGTCCGAGACCAAGCTCGACGTCGTCGACGGCTTCGCGCTGTGCCAGAAGCTCAAGGCCAACCCGTCGTGGGCCGGGATCCCGTTCGTCTTCCTCACCGCGCAGACCGAGATCGAGCACAAGATCAAGGGCCTCGAGCTCGGCTGCGACGACTACCTGACCAAGCCGATCTACATCAAGGAGATCGTCACCCGGGTCCGGATCCTGCTGCAGAAGCAGCAGCGGTCGCGGCTCGAGCAGAAGCGCGAGGGGCGCACCCGCTTCACCGGCAAGCTGTCCGACATGGCGGTGGTCGACCTGATCCAGACCATCGAGCTGTCGCGCAAGTCGGGCGTCATCCAGTTCCACGCCGAGGGCGGCCCCGACGACGGCAAGATCGCCGCGATCTACTTCCGCGACGGCAAGGTCATCGACGCCGAGATGGGCTCGCTGCAGGGTGAGGACGCGGTGTACCGGCTGCTGACCTGGAACGACGCCGAGTTCGAGGTCGTGTTCCGCACCGTGCGCCGCCGCGAGGTCATCGAGATGAGCACCCAGGGGCTGCTCATGGAGGGCATGCGCCGCCTCGACGAGTGGGGCCGCCTGCTCGAGCAGCTGCCCAACCTCGACGCGCGCTTCGAGGTCGACGTCAAGGAGCTGTCGGGCCGCCTCGGCGAGGTCCCCGACGAGCACAACGCGATCCTCAAGCTGTTCGACGGCCGCCGCAGCCTGATGGAGGTGATCGACGCCTCCGCGTACGGCGACCTCGAGACCCTCGAGGTCATCGCCAAGCTGTACTTCGAGGGCCTGCTGTTCGAGGTCAGCCCGCCGCCGCGGACCAAGACGCCGACCGAGGAGTGGTTCCCGAGCAAGATGCTCGAGGCGACGCCCGCCGACGTCAGCGCGGTGAGCCCCGCGGTCGCCACCGAGGACAGCGGCCCGGAGCCGGCGCCGGTGCCGGACTCGGGGCCGACCGGCGTGCCGGTGACCGTCGACGACGACAGCGAGGAGCCGTCGGCGGCGTCGGCCCAGGGCCGGCTGATGGACGCCGCCGCGGACGGCGCGCCGATCGTCGATCCCCGGGTCCTGGGCGCCGCGACCGCGCTCATCTTCGACGAGTCGTTCATGGGCGAGGACGCGACCCCGCTGCCGGGGCCGATGGTCGAGCCGGTCGACGAGGGCTCCGGCCCCAAGGTGATCGCGTCGCTGGGCGCCGACGCCGCGACCGCGTTCGGCGAGGTCCACTCGGACGAGTTCCCGCTCGACGAGCACAGCGAGCCGGGCCGCGAGCTGCTGACGATCCGGCCGCGGCGGGCCAGCCGCGGCGTCGCCGCGATCGACGGTCGCGCCGACGATCCGCTCGACGACTTCAGCGAGCGGGTCACCGGCGACATCCCGATCCCGCGGCTGGCGGCGGAGGCGGCGGCGCACGAGGCGCGCGCGTCGCGACCGACCGAGCCGCCCGCGGTGCGGCCGCGCGCCTCCAGCCTCGACGCCGCGCCCCCTGGCGCCGCCGCGCCTGAGGACGGCACGCCCGCGCACGACGCCTCCGACGACACGCCCTGGCTGGGCAGCGCGGTGCGCCTGCCGGCGCGCGCGCCCTCGGTCGCGGGCCGCGACGGCGCCGGCGACGACGCCCGCGCCGCGGTCGACGACGACCTGCTCGAGCCCGCGCGCGGCGGTCGCGGCTGGATGGTCGCGGTCGCGCTGGCCGCGGTCGCGATCATCGGCGCGATCGCGATCGTCGTGGCCCGGGGCCGGTCGTCGGGCCCGGCCGACGCCGGCGTGGCGCATCGCGGCCACGCCGCGGACGCCGCCCGGCCGACGCCGACGGTGGTCGACGCGGCGGTGGCGATGGCGCCGGTGGACGCCGGCGTCCCGGTCGTGGTCGACGCGGCGGTGGCGGCGGTGGCGGTGGACGCGGCGGTCGTCGCGGTGGCGGCGGCGGACGCGGCCGTCGACCCCGCCGACGAGCGCAAGCAGAAGGCCAAGGACCTGGTCCGCAAGGCCCGGGCCCTGGTCGCCGACGACCAGGAGCAGGCGATCGCGCTGGCCGACGAGTCGATCAGCGTCCGCCGTAGCCCCGAGGCCTACTACGTCAAGGCCGACGCCCTGCGCCGGGCTGGCCGCGTCACCGACGCGATCGAGGCCCTCGACAGGGCCACCGACCTCAACCATCGCTACGCCGACGCCTGGAAGATGCTGGGCGGGCTGCTGCGCGACGAGCAGCGCCACACCGAGGCCCGCGAGGCGTTCCGGCGCTACCTGGAGCTGCGGCCGCGCAGCCGCGACGCCGAGTGGATGCAGAAGTACATCGAGGGTGCATAGTACCCCGGTGCGCGTCCTCGGCCTCGAATCCAGCTGCGACGAGACCGCGGCGGCCATCGTCGACGATGGCCGCCTGGTCCGCGCCGACGTCGTCGCGTCGCAGCACGAGGTCCACGCCGCGTACGGCGGCGTCGTCCCCGAGCTGGCGTCGCGCGCCCACGTCGTCAACGTCGTGCCGGTGCTGCGCACCGCGCTGGCCCGCGCCGACGTCTCGCTCGACGACGTCGACGCCATCGCGGTGACCCGCGGCCCCGGGCTGGTCGGCGCGCTGCTGGTCGCGCTGCAGGCCGCCAAGGCGATCGCGTGGGCCCGCGGCCTGCCGCTGATCGGCGTCCACCACCTGGTCGGCCACCTCAGCGCGATCTACCTCGAGGACGATCCGCCGCCGATGCCGCACCTGGCGCTGATCGTGTCGGGCGGCCACACCTCGCTGGTCCGCGTCGACGACCACGGCGTCGTGCTCGAGCTCGGCGCCACCCGCGACGACGCCGCCGGCGAGGCCTTCGACAAGGGCGCCAAGCTGCTCGGCCTGGGCTACCCCGGCGGCCGCGTCGTCGACGAGCTGGCCCGCGACGGCGATCCGCGCGCGATCGCGTTCCCTCGGCCGATGGTGGCCCGCGACACCCGCGACGACTTCTCGTTCAGCGGCCTCAAGACGGCCCTGCTGCACCACGTCCGCGCCCACGGCGTCCCCGAGGGCGCCGCGCTCGCCGACGTCTGCGCCAGCTACCAGGCGGCGATCGTCGAGGTCCTGGTCCGCAAGACCCGGCGCGCCGCCCGGCGCGAGGCCCTCGGCCACGTCCAGGTGTGCGGCGGCGTCGCCGCGAACTCGGCGCTGCGCGCGGCGCTGCGCGCGGCCGGCGACGAGGACGGCTTCCGCGTCCACATCCCGCCGCCGGCGCGCTGCACCGACAACGCGGCGATGATCGCCGCCGCCGGCTACCAGCTCTTGCGGCGCGGCGCCGTCGACACGATCGACCTCGAGGCCACGGCGAGCCTGCCGCTGCCGCGCCGGGGGGCCGCGTGAGCGACCCCCGCGAGGCGTTCCCCGACGCCCGGGCGCTGCTCGACCGCTACGGCCTGCGCGCCAAGAAGTGGTTCGGGCAGAACTTCCTGGTCTCCGAGCGCGCGTTCCGCGCGATCGTCGACGCCACGGTCAGCAACGACGACGACTGGATCGTCGAGATCGGCGCCGGCCTCGGCACCCTGACCTCGCGCCTGCTCGAGCGGGTGTGCGAGGGCAAGGTCATCGCGATCGAGCGCGACCCCGACATGGTCGGCGTCCTGCGCGGCGAGCTCGGCCACCTCGACAACATCGACATCCACGAGGGCGACGCCCTCCGCTACGACCTCGCGATGGTGGCGCGCTGGCGCGGCGACCGCATCTCGCTGTGCGGCAACCTGCCGTACCACGTCGCGGCCCCCATCATCTTTCGCGCCCTGGCGCAGCGGCAGCACCTCAGCCGCATCGTCGTCATGGTCCAGCGCGAGATGGCGGATCGCATCGTCGCGCGGCCCGGCGGCAAGGACTACGGCGCGATGAGCGTCATGATCCAGGCGGTCGCCGAGGTCTCGACGGTGGTGCGGGTCAGCGCCGGCTCGTTCGTGCCGCCGCCCAAGGTCGAGTCCGCGGTGGTCCGGATCGTGCCGACCGCCGACGGCAGCCCGCGCTACGACATCGGCGACGAGCGCCACTTCGGCGCCGTCGTCCACGCCGGCTTCGCGCAGCGCCGCAAGACCCTGCGCAACGCGCTGCGCGCGGCCTTCACCGACGCCGCCGTCGACGCCGCGCTGGTCGCCACCGGGATCGACGGTGGGCGGCGCGCCGAGACCCTCGCCGTCGAGGAGCACGCGGCGCTGGCCCGGGCGATCCCGCCCGAGTCGCAGCACGCGCCGGTGCCCCACGACCGCGGGAACTGAGCCGCCGGAGCCGTCGCGATGCCCGAGCTGCCCGAGGTCGAGACCGTCCGCCGCACGCTGGCGCCGGCGCTGGGCGCGACGATCGCCACGGTCTGGCACAGCGGCAAGCCGCTGCGCCTCAACCGCGCCGTGCCGGTGGCGGCGATCCGTCGGGCCGCCGGCGGTCGCGCGATCACCGGCGTGCGCCGGCTCGGCAAGTACCTGCTGGTCGACGTCGACGGGCCGCGCAGCCTGCTGGTCCACCTCGGCATGAGCGGCCGCTTCCGGCTGTGCGCGCCGGGCACCGCCCGCGCGCCGCACACCCACGTGGTGCTGCGGCTCGCCGACGGCCGCGAGCTCCGCTTCAGCGACCCGCGCCGCTTCGGCCAGTTCGACGTCGTGACCCGGGGCGACGAGCGCGCGCACCCGTCGCTGGCGGTGCTCGGGCCCGATCCCCTCGAGGAAGGGCTCGACGCCGCGACCCTGCACGCCCAGGCGCGCCGTCGCAAGGTGACGCTGAAGTCGTTCCTGCTCGACCAGGCGGTGATCGCCGGGGTCGGCAACATCTACGCCTCGGAGGCGCTGTGGCTGGCGCGGCTGCGGCCGAGCCGGCGGACCGGCCGCCTGACCGAGGCCGAGGCCCGGCTGCTGACGCGGTCGGTCCGGCAGGTGCTCGAGCACGCGCTCGAGCACGGCGGCACCAGCCTGAAGGACTTCGTCGACGCCGACGGGCGGGAGGGCGAGAACGCCGAGTACCTGCGCGTGTATGGGCGCGAGGGCGAGCCGTGCTCGCGGTGCCGGACCGCGATCCGCCGAACGTTGATCCAAGGCCGGGCAACCTACTTTTGTCCAACGTGTCAGCTCCCCTAGACGATCTGGTCGCGTCGCCCGAGGTCCGCTCGCCGCCGCTGTCGCCGCCCCCGAAGTAACCCGAAAGTTCTGCGGCGACACTGCGTTGGAAGGATCGCGGCGGTTTGCTCCCAGGTCCGCCATTGGGGTACTGTCATGTCGCACTCGCGGGTAACGTCGTCGAGCACCACGTTCGCGCCGGGCCGTTCGTCGAACGGAACCAGCGGGAAGAACGGGCGACGTGATCCTTGGGCGGAACGCGCGCCGATGCTCCACGACGAGGCCGACGAAGACCTGATGGTCCAGTACCAGCAGGGCGAGGTTCGCGCCTTCGAGATCCTGCTGTCGCGTCACCGCAAGCCGGTCTTCAACTTCATCCTGCGCTTCATCGGCGAGCGCGAGACCGCCGAGGATCTGCTCCAGGAGACCTTCATGAGGGTCATCAAGGGGGCGGACGCCTACAAGCGGCAGGCGAAGTTCACGACGTGGCTTTACACCATCGCGAGGAACTTGTGCGTTGATCAAACTCGACGGCGCAAGCATCGACGGCATGCGTCGCTCGACGCCCCCATGTCAGCGAGCGAAGACAGCGGCACCCTGCTGGACGTCATCCCGTCCAGCGAGATGGCCTCCGACCGCAAGTCGGTGAACAAGCAGCTGCACGAGACGATGCAGCGCGCCATCGGTGGGCTGTCGGACGAGCAGCGCGAGGTCTTCCTGATGCGGGAGTTCCTCGACATGCCGTTCAAGCAGATCGCCGAGGTCGTCGGCGTCCCCGAGAACACCGTCAAGAGCCGCATGCGCTACGCGCTGGAGAAGCTGCGCCTCGAGCTCGACGAGTACAAGGATCTGGCCAAGGCGCTGCCGTGAACGACCCCGACGGCAGCGAGGTCGGCGCCGGGCGCGAGGACGACGACATGGCGGCCGCGCTCGTCGACCGCCTGTACCGGCTCGACGCCGAGGTCGAGGCGGGGCGCGCGCCCGACGACGCGACGGACGCCGCCGACGACGAGGCGCTGGCCGGGCTGCGCATGGTGCGCGGCCTGGTGGCCCGGGTCCGCGACGAGGCGCCCGAGGTCGAGCCGCCGCAGGCGATGTCGGCGCGGCTGCTCCAGGCCGCGGCCGAGCACGCGCCCCGCAAGGCGCGCGCGGCGGCCGCCGGTCCTGGCTGTGGGCGCGCGTGCGCGGCTGGTTCGCGGCGGCGGCGGCGCACTGGGCTCGCCGCGGCGGCCACGGTCGTGGTCGTCGCCGGCGTCGGCAGCGCGCTGTACCTGCGCGGCAAGAGCCAGGTCGCCGAGCCGACGATCGACGAGCGACACGCCGGCGCGGCGCGAGGTTCCGACGAGCCGGGCGATCGGTCCGCCGACGACACGCGCCGCCCGCGCGCCGCCGGCGCGGCGGCCGGCTCGGGCGTCGCCGCGCCGGTGGCGCCGGCCACGGCCGCGACGATCGAGGAGAAGGCGCCGGAGCGCGTCGACGAGGACGGCGTCGCCGACGACGGCAAGGCCGCGCCGCGCGAGGCGTCGCAGCCGGCGCCGGTCACGGGCAGCCGAGGCCACGGCGCGACCGCCGCCAAGCGCGAGGCCCCTGGCCCTCCGGCGGCGACAGCGGCGGCGCCGAGGACGGCGACCGCTGGGCCGAGGGGGTCCTGACCGACGACGTCCGGGACGAGGCCGACAAGCCCGCCGCCGCGCGGCCGGTCCGAGGCCGGCGGCGCAGCGGCGCCTGAGACCACCGGCGCGCCACCGCCCGCACCCGCGCCGCCACCGCCGCCGCCGCCGCCGACCACGCAGAAGGCGCCGGCGAAGACCAAGTCCTCGGGGGGCGGCGGCGCCACCACGGGCACCACCTCGACCAGCCAGGGCCAGGCGTCGCAGCCGACGCCGGCCGAGCTGGCGCGGCAGCTCACCCGCCAGGCCGTGACCGCGGCGCGGGCCGGCAACTGCGCGCTGGTCGAGACCCTGGGCGACCGGGTCCGCAAGCTCGACGCGACCTGGTACGCCAGCGGCTTCGCCAAGCAGCCCGACATCGTCGCCTGCCGGGCCAAGCGGAACTGACCCGGCGCGCGGTCACAGCAGTCGGAGCTGCGCGGTCTCGGCGGCGGCGCGGTCGCCGAGCAGATCGGCGAGGTACGGGTGCGGCCAGGACCGGCGGGCCTCGGGCGGCAGGTCGCCGTGGCGGGTGGCGTAGGCGCGGAGGAACCGGCGGGTGCCGTCGTTGACGTAGCCGCCGCCGGTGATGGCGCCGAACTGGTCGGCGTAACGGCGGCAGATGTCGGCGAACAGCTGGTCGCGGCGGTGCTTGGCGACCACCGAGGCGGCCGCGACCGCGGCGTGGCGCGACTCGCCGTCGTCGTGGGCCTCGAGCAGCGGGTAGCGGGCGCGCAGCGGCGCGAACATGCGCGCGCCGTCGGCGACCTGGCGATGGCAGCGCGGCGCGCCGTCGATCAGCCGCGCCGCGACCTCGCGCTCGAGGGCGTTGAGCTCGCCGCGCGCGACCCGGGCGTCGATGACGCCGACCTCGACGACCTCGACGGCGACGTGCACCGCGAGCTCGTGGACCCGGGCCTCGAGGTCGGCGCGGGTCTGGCGCGCGGCCTCGCCGGCGCCGTAGCTCTTGGAGTCGCGCAGCCCGGCGCGGGTCAGGGCGCGGGCGCCGGCGGTGTCGAGCACGACCGCGGCCAGCACCATCGGCCCGATCGCCGGGCCGCGGCCGGCCTCGTCGATGCCGAGGGTGCGGCGGCTGCGGCTCACGTCGCCAGCCTCGCGGCGACGCCGTCGAGCGCGCGCCCGATGCCGACGTCGAGATCGTAGGCCGCGGCGTCGGCGACGGCGGCCCAGTGCTCGACCCGGCGCGCGACCGCCTCGAGCGCGGCGACGCCGGCGCGGGCCAGCGGCACCGCGATCTCGCGATCGAGGTCGGGCGCGCTGCGGACCAGCGCGTGGTAGGTCGGGTCCTCGGCGAGCTCGAGCCGCGGCAGGTCGTTGCGGAAGAACGACTCGACCCAGCCGCCCTCGAGGAAGCCGCGCAGGTAGGCCCGGGCCCGCGCGTAGACCTCGGCGGTGACGATCTCGACCCGGTCCTCGCCGAGGCGGTGCAGATCGCCGCGGACGTCGACGCCGAGCCCGGCCGCGGCCTCGCCGGCGGCCGCGACCGCCGCGGCGGCGTCGCCGCGCAGATCGGCGACGACGCGCGCCCGCGACGCCTCGAGCGCGGTCGCGAAGCCGTCGTCGAGCAGCGCGATCAGGTAGTCGCGATCGGCGGGGGTCGCGCTGTGGCTGCCGAACGGCAGGCGCCGCGGCCGCACCAGGTCGAGCACCTCGCGGGCGGCGCGCCGGTACAGCGCGGTCGACGCCTCGACCAGGGCGCGGCGCTCGCGCGCCACGACGTCGTCGACGAACGCCAGGGCGCGGTGGTCGACCGCGTCGGCGGCCTCGCGCAGCCGGGTCGCGGTCTCGCCCGCGGTCTGCCCGGCGGCGCCGACGACCGCGCGCGCCGAGGTCAGGACGATGCCCAGCCGGCGGGCGCAGGCGTCTCGCTTGAGCTGGCGGGCCTGGGTGAAGAACCGGGCCTCGAGGGCGCCGATCAGCGCCGCCCAGTTGCCGTCGTCGGCGCTGGCGTCGGGGGCGGCGCCGGGCCCGGCGGCGTCCTTCCAGGCCAGGGCGCGCCGCGCCGAGAACGGCACGATCACCTCGACCAGGCCGTCGAGCTCCTTGCTCAGGTACGGGATCAGCTCGGCCTCGTCGCTGGCCGACAGCTGGTCGCGCTTGTTGAGGACGCCGAGGACGCGGCGACCCTCGTCGCGGATCTGGCGCAGCGCCTTGCGCTCGGACGCCTTGCCGCCCTGGGCCGCGGTGAACAGCCACACCACCGCGTCGGACCGCGCGATGAAGGCGCGCGCGGTGGCCTCGTGCTCGGGCAGGATCGAGTTCAGGCCCGGGGTGTCGACGATGTTGATGCGCTCGAGGTGGTCGAGGGGCAGCAGGATCTCGACGCGATCGACGTCGCGGGCGTCGTCGTCCGACAGCCCGCGCAGGCGCTCGAACAGCGGCTCCCACGCCAGGGTCTCGACGGCGCCGTCGCGGCGGATGATGCGGCCGCCGCGCTCGCGGCCGTAGCGCACGACGTTGATGGTCGCGGTCGTCGGGGTGATCCCGGTCGGCGCGACGTCGTGGCCGATGAACGCGTTGACGAACGACGACTTGCCGCTCGAGAACTCGCCCATCACCGTGACCAGCAGCGGGGTGTCGAGGTCGGCGGCGGCGCGCGCGACGTCGCCGACCAGGTGGCCGAGATCGGCGCGGGTCGCCAGCGCGGCGCCGAGGTCGTCGCAGATGCCGTGGATGTCGGCGGGATCGACCGCGCCGGGGGCGTCGAGGCCGAGCTCGCGGGCGCGCGCCGCCGCCAGCACCGCGCGCACCGCCGGATCTGCCGGCGCCTGGCGCAGCGCCGCCAGCGCGGCGTCGGCGGCGCGCTTGCCCGCGGCGCGCTCGTCGCTCGCCTTCAGCTCGAGCCGCGCCATCACCACGCGCGCCGACAGCTCGTCGGTGGACGCCAGGGCCAGGCCCAGCATCGCGCGCGCGGCGTCGAGCTGGCCGGCGTCGAGCATGCCGAGCGCGCGCGCCACCAGCGCCCGCGGATCGCCCGGGTCGGCGGCGAGGACGTCGTTGGCGAACCGGACCGCGCGGCCGACGTCGCCGGCGCCGACCGCGACGTCGAGCGCGGTCCGCAGCGCCTCGGGCCCGGCGCCCAGCGCGACCGCGCGCTCGAGGCTGGCCAGCGCCGCGTCGTGGTTGCCGATCGCCCGGTGCGCCGCGGCGATCCGCGCGTGCAGCGCGGCGCGGCGCGGGTCGAGCTGCAGCGCCTGGAGGTACAGCTGGTGGGCGCCGGGCGCGTCGCGCTCGGCGAGCGCGGCGTCGCCGAGGCCGATCAGCGCCTCGAGGACCTCGGTGCGGCTGGCCGGCGAGTCGGCGGCCGACGCCAGATCCCGGGCGCGGCGGAAGTGCTCGGCCGCGGTCGCCGGCAGGCCGTCGCCGAGCGCGAGCTTGCCGAGCGCCAGGAACGCGACCGCGGGGGCGTCGTCGGCCTCGGCGGCGCGCTCGAGGTTGGCGCGCGCCTCCTCGGTGGCGGCGCGATCGTCGGCGATCAGCGCCTCGCCCAGCGCGGCGCGCACCAGCGCGTCGCCCGGGGTCTCGGCGGCGGCCTTGCGCAGCTCGCGGATCGCCTTGTCGGTGTCGCCCTTGCGCCGCCACGCCAGGCCCAGGCCCCGGTAGGCCTCGGCGAGCAGCGTGCGCTCGCCGGCGGCCTCGTCGACGGCGCGCTCCAGCGACGCGATCGCCTCGTCGAGCCGGCCCAGCGCCAGCGCGGCCTCGCCGTGGCCGACCAGACCCTCGGGATCGCCGGGCCGGAGCTTGAGCGCGCGCTCGAACGCGACGATCGCCAGCTCGGGCTCCTTGGTCTCGAGCCGGGCCGCGCCGAGGAGGATCCACGCCGGGCCGTGGTCGGCGCGCTCGCGCAGCAGCGCCTCGAGGATCTCGATCGCGGCGGGCGCGTCGCCGCCGTCGATCAGCGCGCGCGCGTGGATGACCTGCTCGCGGAAGTCGTCGAGCAGCAGCTCGTCGGCCAGGTCGCCCAGCCGGCGCTCGATGCGCGACCACAGGGACAGGTCAGTTCTCCAGGTCGTGGTCGTCGTCGTCGTCGCCGCCGGCGGCGGGCGCGCCGTCGTCGGACGCGGGTGGGGCGGCGCCGTCGTCGGGCGCGGCGTCGTCGGGCGCGGCGGACGCGGCGCCCGAGTCGCCCGGCGCCGGCAGCTCCTCGGGCTGCCAGATGCCCTCGCGCAGGTGCGCCAGCGCCGCCCGCGCCGCCGCGATCGCGGTGATCTGATCGCCGGTCGCGGTGCGCATCGTCGCGATCACGCTGCCCTTGTCGCGGCGCTCGGCCATCGTGCGATCGAGGATCTCCGAGATCCCCTTGTAGAGCGTGTTGCCGGCGTTGACGACGAACTCCGACAGCCGCCTGGCGAAGTCGTCGACGCACTTGTCGAAGTGCGGCTTCATGGCCTCGGACGCCTTGAGGATCGCGCCTGGGACCTTCTCCTTGGCCTGGATGCGGATGTCGCCGGCGATCTTCGAGCGCAGGACGATCGCCAGCACCGGCGCGGCCAGGGTCAAGAGGCCGCCGACCAGCGTGTTGACGAACAGGAACACGGTCGTGCCCAGGGCGCCGACCGCGTAGACCCCGACGTCGTACTTGAAGCTGTCGACCTCGATGTTGACCTGGGTGTCCTCGGGGCCGAGCCGGTCCGCCAGCGCCGACGCCGCGGCCTCGACGTTCTCGTTGGTGATCGAGATGACCTCCTCGGCCAGGCGCTCCATCATCGACGCCAGCTTGTGGCCCTCGAGCTCGGCCCACTCCTTGAACTTGTCCTCGATGAACGGCGCCAGGTACTTCTTGATGTCGTCGGCGTCGGCCTGATCGATCTGGGCGGGGATGGCGCCGACGAAGGCGCGCGCGAAGGCCTCGAGGTCGAGCCCGACCTGGGCCTTGATCGCCGAGGCGTCGGCGTCGATGCGGACGTGCAGCTCCTCGAGCTTGCGCTTGGAGGTCTCGAGCTGCGACCGCACCGTCGTGATCCGCTCCTCGAGCTCGCCGAGGTCGAGGTCGCAGGCGCGCAGCCGCACGCCCAGGTTCTGCTGCAGGTACGCCGCGGTGCGGGCGGCGTCGGCGGCCGCGTTGTCGAGCAGGACCTGGGCGCGGTCGCGCGACAGGAACCGCTCGAGGTGCGCGGTCAGCTCGGCCATGCCGGCCGACGGATCGCGGCGCAGGATCCACTCGCGCGCCGACAGCGGGAAGACCACCGGGTCGGGCACCAGCTTGGCCAGGCCCTTGCGGACGTAGGCCTCGACCGCGGCGCGCTCGTCGGCGTTGAGCATGTCCATCTTGCCGAGGACGAACAGCATGCGGTCGCGCGAGCCCTCGAGGACGTGGCTCGACAGGAACTCGCGCTCGGAGTCCTTGAGCGCCTGGCCGGCGTCGAGCAGGAAGATGACGGCGTCGGCGCGGGGCACGTAGCCGTAGGTGACCTCGGCGCGCTGCTCGTTGAGGTCGTTGACGCCCGGGGTGTCGACCAGGACGACGTTGTTCTTGAGCACGTCCGACGGGTAGCCGAGCTCGACGAACGCGACCTCCTCGGCGCGGCCGCCGGCGACGGTGACCCAGTCCTTGAGCTCGCTGGCGGCCAGCTCGCGGGAGCTGCCGTCGGTGAGCACGACCCGGGCCCGGATGCTGGGCGACCACACGACGTGGTTGATCGCGGCGGTGGTCGGCGTGATCCCGGTGGGCAGGACCTCGGCGCCGAGCAGCGCGTTCACGAACGTCGACTTGCCGTGGTTGAACTCGCCGAGCACGACCAGGTGGAAGCGCTCGGACTCGATCTTGGGGATCCGCGAGGTCCGGATGTCGCGCGCCAGCGTGGTCATGCCGACCGACTCGGCGACGTCGGCGATCTGCGCCAGCCGCGCCAGGATCTCGCGCTTGGCCTGCTTGTGGTGGTCGAGGAGGATCATCAGAACACCGCCAGGATGCCGGCGACCTGCTTGTCGACCTCGTCGGCGGTCGGGCGACCGGCGGGGTCGGCGCCGGTGGCGGCCGCGTAGAAGGCGCCGTCGGCGAAGACGCGGAGGGCCTGGACCCGCTTGGGCAGGTACGGGTGCGAGCGGAACAGCTCGGCGTAGCGGCCGAAGCCCTTCTTGGTGTCGGGCAGCTGCTCGAGGTAGTCCTGCAGGTTGAACGTCGCGCCGCGGTCGAGGCCGAGCTCGAGCTTGACCAGGGTGCCGAGCGTGACCTCGAGGTCCTTGCAGGCCAGCAGCGCGGCGCGGTCGCACGAGATCTCGGCGCGGCGCGACCACGCCTGCAGCGCCATGATCGCGGGCTGGACGATCCAGCGCACGAAGAAGAACGCCGACTGGGTCAGGTAGTGCAGCGCGGTGGCGTACAGGACGTGGCCGTTCTGGACGTGGCCGAGCTCGTGGCCGATCGCCGCGACCAGCTCGGCGTCGTCGAGCTGGTCGGCGAGCTGCGCGTTGACGACGATGTACGGGGCGTCGTCCGTGCCGAGCGCGCGGGCCCGCAGGCTCCACGTCGTCGGCGCCGCGTAGACCGGCGGTAGCCGCATGCGCAGCGCGTCGGCGGCGGCGCGCGCGGCGACGTGGACGCGCGGGAACTGCTGGTCGGTGACCTTGACCGCGCTGCCGAGCAGCTCGGCGCGGGCGACGTCGCGCCACAGCCGGGTCGTGCCCTCCAGCGCCATCGTCACCGGGCGCGCGCTCGACAGCGTCCGCCGCACCTTGCGCTCGCCCACGTACGCGTAGGCGGAACCGTCGCGGGCCCGCACCGCGGCCTGGCCGCGCCGTTCCTGGACGTAGCGCGCGAAGTCGAAGTCGACGCCGGCGGTCATGCCGGCAGTATACATGCGGGATCAGCCGGCGCCCGGCGCGCCGGGTGGCGTGTCGTCGCTGCCGCCGGCGCCGTCGGGGCCCCCGGCCGCGGCGGCGGCCTCGGCCTCGGCGGACGGGGCGCGCCGCCGCGCCGCCGCCATCGCGATCACGCCGAGGCCGACCGCGAACCACAGCGTGGCCAGCCGGGTCAGGATCGTCGCCGCCGCGGCGGTCGCGGTGTCGACGCCGTGCGAGCCCTGCACCAGCAGCACGGTCATGGCGCCCTCGGTGACGCCGAGGCCGCCGGGCAAGAACGACAGCGCCCCGGCGATCGTCGTCGACGCGTAGATCAACATCGCCAGGCCGAACGGCACCGCGGTGCCGGGAAACGCCGACACGATCAGCGCGAAGCCCAGGCACTCGCACAGCCACGCCGCCGCCGACAGCGTCGTCGACCACGACAGCACGGCGGGTCGGCTCAGCGCGGCGAGCCCGGCGACGGCCTCGTGGACGCGGTCGCGGAAGCGGCGCAGCGGCCGGGGCCGGGTCACCAGCTCGCCGAGCCGGTAGGCCAGCGCCGGCCACGCCAGCACCAGCAGGCCGAGCCCGACCACGGCGCCGGCGCCGATGACGAGCTCGACCGCGACCCCGTACATCGCGACGCCGACCACCGCGAGCAGCAGCAGCGCCAGCAGGTCGGCGACCCGCTCGGCGATCACCACCGGCGCGGTCCGCGCCACCGGGACCCCGTGCAGCGTGCGCAGCAGGTAGCTCTTGACCAGCTCGCCGACCTTGCCCGGCGTGATCGCCAGCGCGAACCCGGCGACGAACACCAGCGCGCTGTCGCCGACCGGGACGTCGACGTCGCGGTCGCGCAGCAGCAGGTGCCAGCGCACGAAGCGCAGCAGGTAGTTGCCGACCGCCAGGCCCAGCGCCGCGGCCAGGGCCCACCAGCCGAAGCCGCCGAGGCGATCCCCGACCGAGCGCACGTCGGACGCCACCGACACCACCGCGAACACCAGCACGGCGGCGATCAGGACGGTCAGGGGCCCTCGGGCGCCGCGCGGCACGTCGCGGTTCTAGCAGAATCGCGGCGGTCCCGGGCCGGGAGCGGCGCCGCGAGCCCGGGTGCGACGCCGCGCCGGCACCCGCCCGGGGCCATTGACCCGCGCGGCGCGGGCCCCTAGCCTCAAGATCCGATGACGAAGGGTACCCCCTCGACCACCATCCTCGTGGTGGATGACGATCCCGAGATCGTCTCCATGGTGAGCCTCCGGTTGTCGAAGCGGGGCTACAACATCCTCACCGCCACCGACGGCAACGCCGCGGTCGAGACCGCCAAGCGCGAGCTGCCGGCGCTGATCATCCTCGACGTCATGATGCCCGGTCGCAACGGCTGGGAGGTGACGCGCACGCTGCGCCACGACCCGGTGACCGAGAAGATCAAGATCGTGATGCTCACCGCCATCGGCGAGCAGATCAACGAGATGACCTCGCCGCTGTACGGCGCCGACGCGCACATCGACAAGCCGTTCGACTTCAGCGTCCTCGAGAAGACGATCGCCGACCTGGTCGGCTAGCGGCGGTCGCGGCGGTCGGCACGCGTGGCGCGCCGGCCCGCTACTCGTCGTCGTCGCGGGCCTTGCCGCGCGCGTTGACCGCCTTGTACGCCTTGACGTACGACGGGCTGTCGGGCGGCACGATCTTGAGGACGCGCCGGAGCATCGCGCGGCCCTCGTCGGGCTTGGTCTTCATCAGCTTCATGCCGTTGCCGTACAGCTCGGCGGCCTTGCGCTCGAGCGACTGCCGCACCTGCGCCACGGTCGGGCTCGACCCGGCGCCGAAGTTGACCGCGGTGTCGGCGGCCTGCTTGGCGGCCTCGTAGTTGCCCTTGGCCATGAAGCCGGCGGCGGCCTTGGGCGCGACCTGCCCGAGCTTGTCGCGGATCATCGAGGCGTGGGTGCCGCCGAGGCGCTTGTCGGTGGACAGCGCGCGCTTGTACGCGGTCAGCGCGTCGGTGGCCTTGGTCGCGGCGGCGGCGTCGCCCAGCCGCAGGTACTTGGCGAGCGCGTCGTAGTCGCTGGCGAGCTTGCGCAGCGCGGTGGCGTCGGCGCCGTCGGCGCTGCCGGCGGCGTCGCGCGCGGTGCTGGCCGCGGCGGCGAAGTCCTTGCTGGCGTACTGGCTCTGCGCCTTCTTGCGCGCGGCGTCGACGCTGTTGCCCGACTTCTTGACGACGGGGTCGGGCTTCTTGCGGACGACGGGGTCGGGCTTCTTGACGACGGGGTCGGGCTTCTTGACGACGGGGTCGGGCTTCTTGACGACGGGGTCGGGCTTCTTGACGACGGGATCCGGCGCCTTGACCACCGCGGGCTCGGGCTGCTTGGCGACGGCCGCGTCCGTCGCGGGCGGCTCGATCGCGGGCTCGGGCTGCTTGTCCTCGGGCGCCGCGTGGTCGTCGTCGTGGGCCTCGGCCGGATCGGGCGCGCCGCCGGCGCGATCGCTGTCGTCGGGGTCGACCGCCGGATCGACGGCGCCCGCCGCGGCGCCGCCCCGGGCGTCGCCGTCGGTGGTGGCGATCCCGGCCGCGGTGGGCGTTGGCGCGCCGCCGCGCTTGCCGCGATCGCCGGTGGTGATCATCGCGATCACGCCGATCAGCGCGACGCCGGCGGCGATCGTCCCGGCGATCGCCAGGCTGCGCCGCCGCGAGCGCACCAGCGGCGGGTGGCCGTACGCGACCACCGGCGGCATCGTCCCCGACGCGTAGGCCAGCGGCTCGACGCTGGCGGTCGCGGTCATCGACCGCATCTGCAGCGAGTCCGCAGGCAGCGCCCCGGCGCGCGCCGCCATCCCCGGCGGCGCCATCAGGACCACCGGCTCGCCCTGCATCGGCACCGTGATCGGGCCGCTCGCGCTGATCGGCGTCGCCTCGCCGGCCAGCGCCGCCGTCCCGGCCGGCGCGCCCGGACCCGGGCTCGGCGGCAGGGCCAGGCGCGCGCTCATGGCGCCGCCCTGGGACGCGGTGCGTGGGCGCGGCGGCGGCAGCGTCGCCTTGCCGCGATCGCCGGGCACCGGCGGCGGCACCGACGCGGTGTGCGACCGGCGCCGCGGCGCGGGCGCCAGCTCGGCCGCGCGCGGCGCGGTCAGCGGCACGGTCTCGGGCCCGGCCGGGACGTCGTCGCCGCCGCGCGGCGGGAACCGCCCCGCCACCGTCGACGCCTCGTCGTCCTGCTGGTCGCCGCCCCACGCGACCGGCGGCCCGACCGCCGCGCTCGCCACGTGGTCGAACCGGAACACGGTGTGCCCGATCTCGATCTTGTCGCCGTGCTGCAGCCGGCACGCGCCGTCCTCGATGCGCTCGTTGAGCAGCGTGCCGTTGCCCGAGCCGCGGTCCTTGAGGACCCAGTGGCCGGCCTCGAAGACCAGATCGAGGTGCTTGCGCGACACCGCGATGTCGGTGAGCACGATGTCGTTGTCGATCGCGCGGCCCACCGACAGCGGCTTGCCGGTCGCGGCCAGCACGAAGTCGCGACCGGTGTCGTTGCCGGCGATCACCACCAGGCGCGCCTCCGCCGACCGGCCACGCTCCTCGACGGTCATCTCGGCGTCGACCTCGCCGGTGCCCGGCTGCGGCTCGGCCTGGGCCATCGTGGCCTCGTCGACCGTGGTGCCGTCGTCCCACTGCTCGTCGGTCGGACGCGCCGCGGTGGCGCGACCGGCGGTCGCGGCGGTGTCGGACGGCGGCTGGACCGCCGGGGTCGGGTGCGCGGGGGTGGCCTCGGGTGACTGCTCGACGGTGGTCTTGTCGTCGTCGTCCCCTAGCTCCGCCTGGAACGGAACCAGACGCAGAGGAGCCCCCGCGTGGCCGATCTGCGTCGGTCGTCTAGCCACATCGAAATTCTACGGGCAGGTATGGGTCAGTTCAATGAACTTACCGACCTGAACTGTCCCACCTGGGACCACCTGTCGGACCGTCGCGCCGCTCGCGCTCGTCGTGGTAGGCAGGTGCGATGAAGCTCCAGCTCGTCGAGATCTCGGGGACCACACGCGAGATCGACCTCGTCCCGACGAAGATCGTCGGCATCGGCGTCAACTACCGCGCGCACGCGCAGGAGATGGGCAAGGCCCTGCCGGCGGAGCCGCTGATGTTCCTCAAGCCGCCGTCGGCGCTGCTGCCCCACGGCGGCGCGATCCAGCGCCCCGGCGGCTTCCCCCGGGTCGACCACGAGGGCGAGCTCGGGGTCGTGATCGGCCAGCGCGCCCACCGCGTGCCCCGCGACCGCGCGCTCGACGTCGTCCTCGGCTACGTCTGCGTCAACGACGTCTCGGTGCGCGAGCTGCAGCAGCGCGACGGCCAGTGGGCGCGCGCCAAGGGCTACGACACGTTCTGCCCGATCGGCCCGCGCGTGGTCGCCGGCCTCGACCCGTCGAACCTGCGCATCCAGACCCGGGTCAACGGCGAGACCCGCCAGGACTCGACCACCGCCGATCTGATCTTCGACGTCCCGACGCTGATCGCGTTCGTCAGCGAGCACATGACGCTCGAGCCCGGCGACGTCATCTCGACCGGGACGCCGTCCGGCGTCGGCGACATGGCGGTCGGCGACGTCGTCGAGATCGAGATCGAGGGCATCGGCGTGCTGCGCAACGACGTGGTCGCGCGGGCCTGACGTGATCGCGCGCGACACCATCGTCCTCGGCCTCGGCGGCAACGTCGGCGACGAGGCCGCGATCGTCGCGCGCTTCGACGCGGTCGCCGCCGCGTTCGCGGCCTGGGGCCCGGTGCGGGCGTCGCGGGTCTACCGGACCGCGCCGCTCGGCGGCGTCGCGCAGCCCGCGTTCCTCAACGCCGCGCTCGCGGTGACCGTGGCGCCGGCGCCCGAGCCGGCGGAGCTGGTCGCCGGCCTGCTGGAGATCGAGCGCCTGCTCGGCCGCGATCGGCGGCGCGAGGCCCGGTGGGGGCCGCGCACGATCGACGTCGACGTCCTCCTGTGGGGCGACCGCGAGGTCCGCTGGCCCGGCGCCGGCGGCGTCCGGCTCGAGGTCCCGCACCCGCGCCTGACCGCGCGCGTGTTCGCGCTGGCGCCGGTCGCCGACCTGCTCGGCGACGACCACGTCGTCCCCGGCACCGGCCGCACCGTCGGCGCCTGGCGCGCCGCCGCCGGCGATCAGGGCGTCGCGCTCACCGATCTCGCCTTCGGCGCGAGCTGACCGAGCTCAGCCCGGGCCCGGGCCGGCGGTCCACCAGCGGCGGACCTGCTCGAGCACCGACGTCCGCGGCAGGCCGGCCGGCAGGCTGGTGAGGAACGCGCGACCATAGTTGCGCGTGACGATCCGCGGATCGAGCACGGCGACGATGCCGCGGTCGTCGCGGCGCCGGATCAGCCGGCCGAAGCCCTGCTTGAGCGCGATCGCCGCGGCCGGCACCTGGATCTCGTCGAACGGATCGCCGCCGCGCTCCTCGATCCGGCGCATGCGCGCGGCGACCAGCGGATCGGTGTGGGGCGCGAACGGCAGCTTGTCGATCACGACCAGGGACAGGGCGTCGCCGGGGACGTCGACCCCCTCCCAGAACGAGCCGGTGCCGAGCAGCAC
This sequence comes from Kofleriaceae bacterium, assembly GCA_020633495.1. GTDB lineage: Bacteria > Myxococcota_A > Polyangia > Haliangiales > Haliangiaceae > WYBA01. Next base: position 252,274 of record JACKDR010000002.1, read on the forward strand.
CGCGCCGGGGGTGGCGCGGAAGCGATCGATCAGGGTCGCGCGCGGCTCGGTGCCCTGGACCAGCAGCGGGAACGGCAGCGCGCCGAGGCGGGCGTGGGCATCGCGCAGCGCGCGGTGGCTGGTGAACAGGCAGAACGCGCGGCCGCCGGTCAGCGTCACCAGCTCGGCGAGGCGCGCGCACGCCGCGGCGCCGAACGTCGGATCGGCGGGCACCGGCAGGTCGCGTGGCACGTACAGCAGGGCCTGGCGGGCGTAGTCGAACGGCGACGGCACGCCGAGCTCGTCGACCAGCTCGTCGTCGAGGCCGAGCCGCGACCGCGTGTACGCGAAGCGGCCGCCGGCGGTCAGGGTCGCCGACGTGAAGACCGCGGTCGCGCTGCCGTGGACGACGTGGCGGCGCACCAGGTCGGCGACGTCGACCGGCGACGCGCACAGGGTCGTCGCCGACGGCCGCAGCTCGCCCCAGTAGACGTGGGCCGCGGCGCGCTGCTCGGCGATCGTCGCCAGGTCGTCGCGCAGGGCGCGGGCCCGGCGCGCCACCGCGGCGGCCTGCTCGCGCTGCGCGATCTCCTGCTCGTCCTCGTCGGAGCCGGGCGGCGGCGGCTCGCCCTCGAGGTCGGCGTGGCGGGCCAGCTCCTCGAGCGCGGCGTCGAAGCGGAACCACGCCTCCTGGCGATCGGTCAGCTCGAACAGGCCGGGGCCGAGCGGGACCCGGCCGCCGTCGGCGCCGCCGCCGAGCAGGGCCTCGCGGACGCGCGCGAACAGGCCGGCGCCGGCGCGCTCGACGGTGAGCAGCAGGTCGTCGCCGACGACGGCGTGGGGCCGGCGCCGCGCGAACAGCCCGCCGGTGCCGAGCGCGCCGCGGGCGTCTCGGACCAGCTGGCCGACCCGCGCGGTCGAGACCCGGGCGCCGAAGTGCTCGGTGACGACGTCCTCGAGCTGGTGGGCCTCGTCGAAGATCACCGCGTCGTGCTCGGGCAGGACGCGCGCGCCCGGGTACGCGGTGCGCAGCGCCAGGTCGGCGAAGTAGAGGTGGTGGTTGACCAGGACCAGGTCGGCCTTCTCGGCGCGGCGCCGGGCCAGGGTCACGAAGCACGACTCGAAGTGCGGGCACCGCGGCCCCAGCCGGGTGTCGGGCGTGGTCGTGACGTCGGCCCACAGCGCCGCGTCCTCGGCGAGCCACTCGACCTCGCTGCGGTCGCCGGTCTCGCTGTCGTCGGCCCACTCGGCCAGCGCCGCCAGCTCGCCGGGGATCTCGCCGCGCGTGCTCAGCGCCTCGATCAGCCGCCGCTTGCACAGGTAGTTCGAGGTGCCCTTGAGGGTGACCGCGGTGAATGGCCGGTCGATCAGCCCGCGCAGCAGCGGCACGTCGTGGCGCGCGATCTGATCCTGCAGCGTGCGGGTCCCGGTCGAGACGATCACGCGCTTGCCCGAGGCCAGCGCCGGCACCAGGTACGCCAGCGTCTTGCCGGTGCCGGTGCCGGCCTCGACCAGCAGCGGGCGGTCGTCGGCGAGGGCGCGCGCCACCGCCGCCGACATCGTCCGCTGCTCGGGGCGATCCTCGTAGTGCGGGATGGCGGCGGCCAGGCTGCCGGAGGGCCCGAGGACCGCGCCGACGCCGGCCTCGCTCACCGCGAGGCCTTCTCGACGTGGCCGCCGACGCCGAAGCGGCGGCCCAGCTCCTGCCAGATGCGATCGACCGGGATGCCGCGCGCGACCAGCCCGACCATGACGTGGAACCACAGGTCGGCGGCCTCGTGGACGACGGCGTCGTCGGGGCCGGCGGGCAGCTCGTCGGCGAGCTCGCCGTGCTCCTCGGCGATCTTGGCCAGGATCTTGGGGAACCCGGCGTCGAGCAGCGAGCGGGTGTAGCTCTTCTCGCCGGTGGCGTGATCGCGCCGCGCGATCAGCACCTGCTCGAGCGCGCCGAGGATGTCGGCGGCGGCCGCGTCGGGGGCGGCCGCGGCGGCGGGCACGCCCTCGTCCTCGCGCGCGACCGCGGCGTCGGCGCCGTCGGCGGCCATGACCCGGTAGAAGCACGCGGTCTTGCCGGTGTGGCACGCCGGGCCCGCCGGGTGGGCGCGCACCAGCAGCGTGTCGGCGTCGCAGTCGACGCGGATCTCGACGACGCGCAGCGTGTTGCCCGAGGTCTCACCCTTCTTCCACATGGCCTGCCGCGACCGCGACCAGAAGTGGGCGTCGCCGGTCGACCGGGTCAGCGCCAGGGCCTCGCGGTTCATCCACGCCATCATCAGGACGGTCCCGGTGGTGGCGTCCTGCACCACCGCGGGCACCAGGCCCCGCTCGTCCCAGGCGGGCTCCATCGTGTCGGTCGGACCGGCTGCGCTCATGACGTCACGTTCTCGGCGTGGGTCGCACCGGGATGCCGCGGCTGGCCAGGAACTCCTTGGCCTCGGCGATCGTGTGCTGCCCGTAGTGGAAGATCGACGCGGCCAGCACCGCGTCGGCGCCGCCCTCGGTGAGGCCGGCGGCGAGGTCGGCGAGCTCGCCGACGCCGCCCGACGCCACCACCGGGACGGTGACCGCGTCGGCGACGGTGCGGACCAGCTCGAGATCGTAGCCGTGGCCGGTGCCGTCGCGATCCATGCTGGTCAAGAGGATCTCGCCGGCGCCGAGCTCGCACACCTTGCGGCACCAGTCGATGGCGTCGAGGCCCTCGGGGGTGCGGCCGCCGTGGCTGAACACCTCCCAGGTCTCGGGCGTGGTGCCGCGGCGCCGGGCGTCGACCGCGACCACGATGGCCTGGACGCCGAAGCGCGCCGCGGCGTCGGCGATCAGGTCCGGGTTGCGGATCGCCGCGGTGTTGATCGAGACCTTGTCGGCGCCGGCCTCGAGCAGGCGGCGGACGTCGTCGACCGTGCGGACGCCGCCGCCGACGGTGAGCGGCGCGAACACGCAGTCGGCGGTGTGGGCGACGACGTCGAGCAGGGTCGAGCGGCCCTCCGGCGACGCCGAGATGTCGAGGAAGCAGATCTCGTCGGCACCCTGGGCGTCGTAGGCGCGGGCCTGCTCGACCGGATCGCCGGCGTCGCGCAGCTGCACGAAGTTGATGCCCTTGACGACCCGGCCGTCCTTGACGTCGAGGCAGGGGATGATGCGGCGGGTCAGCATGCTCAGCCCGCGGCGGCGCCTCCGGCGGCGGCGATCGCCTCGGCGAGGGTGAAGCGCTGCTCGTAGAGGGCGCGACCGACGACGACCGCCGGCAGCCCGGCGGCGGCCAGCGCGCGCAGATCGTCGAGGCTCGACACCCCGCCCGAGGCGTAGACCGGGATGCCGACCGCGGCGGCCAGCGCGGCGGTGGCGGCGACGTTGGGCCCGGTCTCGGCGCCGTCGCGGGCGACGTCGGTGTACAGCAGCGCGGCGGCGCCCCAGCCCTCGGCGCGCTGCCCGACCTCGACCGCGGTCAGCCCGGCGCTCTCCTGCCAGCCCTCGATCGTGACGACGCCGTCGCGGGCGTCGACGGCGATGACGATGCGGCCGCGGTGGGCGTGGCACAGGGTCTCGACCATCGCCGGGTCCTTGATCGCCGCGGTGCCGAGGACGACGAACCGGGCGCCGGCGGCGAGCACCGCCTCGGCGGCGCTCAGCGACCGGATGCCGCCGCCGACCTGGACCGGCACCGGCGACGCCTCGAGGATCTTGTGGACCAGATCGTGGTGGTGCTGGGCGCCCGCGAACGCGCCGTCGAGATCGACGACGTGGATGCGCTCGGCGCCGGCCTCGGCGAGCTCGGCGCACAGCCGCCACGGCTCGTGGTGATAGACCACCGCGGTGTCGCGCAGGCCGTGGGTGAGGCGCACCGCCTTGCCGCCGAGCAGATCGATCGCGGGGAAGATCTTCATGAGCGCACGAAGTTCTCGAGCAGGCGCAGCCCGACCCGCTGGCTCTTCTCGGGGTGGAACTGGCAGGCGAACAGGTTGTCGCGACGGATCGCGGCGCAGAACCGGCCGCCGTAGTCGCACTCCAGCACGGTGACCCCGGGGTCGGCGGGGACGACGTGGTAGGAGTGCACGAAGTAGACGTACGAGCCGTCCGGGATCCCGGACAGCAGCGGCTCGGTGCCGGCGCCGGCGTGGCGGACCTGGTTCCAGCCCATGTGCGGGATCTTGAACGGCGCGTCGGCGGGCAGCTCGGCGGGGCGGCGGAACTTGACGACGTGGCCCGGCACCAGGCCGAGCCCGGTGACCGGGCCCTGCTCCTCGCTGTCGTCGAACAGGACCTGCAGGCCCAGGCAGATGCCGAGGAACGGCTTGCCGGAGGCCAGCGCCTCGCGCAGCGCCGCCTCGAGGCCGCGGCCGGCGAGGCCGCGCGCGAACTCGCCGAACGCGCCCTGGCCGGGGACGACGACCTGGTCGGCGCGGCGGATCGTGTCGGGGTCGGAGGTGAGCACGACGTCGCCGCCGACGTGCGCCAGCGCCTTCTCGACCGAGCGGAGGTTGCCGGAGCAGACGTCGACGACGGCGATCATGGCGGGCTCAGGACGACAGCGTCCCCTTGGTCGACGGCACGGCGCCGCCGAGGCGGGGATCGATCCGGGTCGCGGCGTCGACGGCGCGCGCGAACGCCTTGAAGATGCACTCGATGACGTGGTGGGCGTTGCCGCCGTAGTGCAGGACGACGTGGAGGTTGCACTCGGCGCGGGTCGCGAAGGCGCTGAACAGCTCCTTGGCGAGCTCGCAGTCGAACGTGCCGATCCACTTGCCGTCGAGGGCGTCGACCTTCCAGACGAACGCGGGCCGGCCCGAGAAGTCGACCGCGCAGGTCACCAGGGTCTCGTCCATCGGCAGCGTCGCCCAGCCGTAGCGGACCATCCCGGCGCGATCGCCGAGCGCGTCCTTGAAGGCGGCGCCCAGGACCAGGCCGACGTCCTCGACGGTGTGGTGGCCGTCGATCTCGATGTCGCCGCGCGCGGTCACCGCCAGGTCGAAGCAGCCGTGACGCGCGAACGCGTCGAGCATGTGCGACAGGAACGGCAGCGGGGTGTCGATCGTGCGCTGCCCGACCCCGTCCACCGTCAGGTCGACGGTGATCTGGGTCTCCTTGGTGTTCCGCTCGATCCGTGCCTGGCGGGGCGCCACGGGCCCTTGTACCACGCCGCCCCGCGGCGTCAGCGACGAACGATCGTCAGCGTCGCGGCGGCGCGGCCGCGCCCGGCCCGCCGGTCAGGTGCGCAGCTCGCGCAGGCGCGACCGGGCGGCGTCGACCTCGGCCGGCGACTGCGCGCCCAGGATGTCGAGGCTGGCCCGCTGCTCGCGGCCGGTGCGGGCGTCGCGGGCGCGGACCTGGAGGATCCCGCTGTGGTCGATCGCGAACGTGACCTCGATCGTGGTCTCGCCGCGCGGGCGCGGATCGAGGCCGTCGAGGACCAGGTCGCCGATGATCAGGTTCTGGTCGATGCGCCGCGACTCGCCCTGGCAGACCCGGATGCGGACCGCGTCCTGGCGGTCGCGCGAGGTCGTGAACATGCGCTTGACCTCGGCGGGGACCGTCGAGTTGCGCCGGATCAGCTCCTCGCAGTAGCCGGCGACCGTGCCGATGCCGAGGCCACGCGGCGTGACGTCGACGACGGTCGGGCCGGGCGCCGACCTGCGGGGGGCGGCGGCGCCGAGGGCGCCCGGGCCGGCGCCCATGAGGGTCGGGGCCTGGGCCGCGGCGGACGGCGCCGGCGGCGGCAGGGCGCCCATGAGGGTCGGGGCCTGGGCCGCGGCAGCCGGCGGCGGCGGCGCGAACGCCGACGGACCGCCGTCCATCATGAGGGTCGGGGCCTGGGCCCCGCCGCGCGCCATGCCCGGCGACGTCGGGTTCTGCGTGATCTCCTCGGGCGGCGGCAGATCGAGCAGGCCCGAAAGGCCCTCGACGTTGGTCGGGGCCTCGCCGGGGCCGTGCGTGCCGGTGACCTCGTCGTCGTCGTGGCCGCCGGTGGGCGCGGCGGGCACGCCCATCATGGTGCGGCCGGGCGCGGGCGCGGCGCCGGGCCGGGTGATGCGCCCCAGCGGCGCGGTGCCCGGCTGGGTGCCCATCCGGGCGCCGGGCAGGCGATCGATCGAGGCGCCGCGGGTCGCGGCGCGCTCGGTGCTGCCGCGGGACGGCACCGGCGGCGGCTGCACCGGGACGCCCATGGGCGCGGTGGTGCGACGCGGCTCGGTCGGCGTGGCGTCGACCGCGGTGCGGCCGTCCTCGGTGCCGATCCGGCGCGCGGTGGTCCGTCCGGGCTGGCCGAACGGCGGCGGCGTGCTCGGCGGCCGCGCCGGCAGGGTCGATCCCGGCGGCGCGACCTGGGACCGCGCGGTCTGGCGTCGGCCGCTGAGCACCCGCTGCAGCGACTCGGCCTGGAGCGCGGCGCCGACCGCGACCGCCTCCTCCGGGTTGATGTCGGTCCGCGGCGCCTTGCCGAAGAACGCCGCCACCCGGTCGCGGACGTGCGGGATCTTGGTGGTGCCGCCGACCAGCACGACGTCGTCGATGCCGTCGACGCCGACGCCGGCGAGCTTGAGCGCCTCCTCGCACACCGGGAAGGTGCGCTCGACGATGTCGGCGATCTTGCCGACGAAGTCGTCGCGCGACAGCTCGAGCTGCAGGTCGAGCGGCGCGCCACCGGGGCCGTAGGCGATCTCGTCGATCTTGACGATCGCGCGGGTCCGCCGCGACAGCTCGATCTTGGTCTGCTCGGCGACCGCGCGCAGGCGCATCATCGCGAGCTCGTGCTCGCGCAGGTCGACGCGGCTCTGGGCCAGGAACGCCTGCGCCATGTGCTCCACCAGGCGCTCGTCGAGGTCGTCGCCGCCGAGGAACGAGTCGCCGGCGGTGCCGAGCACCTCGTAGACCTGATCGTCGAGGTTGAGCACGGTGATGTCGAAGGTGCCGCCGCCGAAGTCGTAGACCGCGATCCGGTGGTTGAGCTTGCGCTGGTGGCCGTAGGCGAGCGCCGCCGCGGTCGGCTCGTTGAGCACGCGCACGACGGTGAGGCCCGCGATCGCGCCGGCGGTGGCGGTGGCCGAGCGCTGGCTGTCGACGAAGTTGGCCGGCACGGTGATGACCGCGCGGTGGACGTCGCCGGCCAGGGCCTTGCGCGCGATGTTGCGGACGTGATCGAGGACGATCGCCGAGATCTCCGGGATCGCGAACTCGCCGGCGCGGGTCACGATCACGGGCTGCTGGTTGACGCCCTCCTTGATCGTGAACGGCATCCGCTGCTGCGCGGTGGCGATCTCCGGCGCCTTGAACGAGCGGCCGATCAACCGCTTGACCGAGTAGACCGTGTTGCGCGGATCGATGATGCGGCGCTGCTTGGCCTCGGCGCCCACGATCACCGAGCCGTTGGGGTGGAACGACACCACCGACGGCTGGATCTTGTAGCCGTTGTCATCGGGCAGGACGCGCGGCTGGCCGTCCTCGCCGCACACCGCGACGACGGTGTTCGAGGTCCCCAGGTCGATTCCGAGGATGGGGTCGTTCACGACCCTCGCATCCTAACCGTGCCCGGTGAGGTGCGCCACTTCATCGCGCGGCGGTGTCCAGGTCGGCCAGGACCCGATCGTACCAGCGCTCGAGGCTGCGGCGGAACGGCCACATCCAGCCGTAGGAGGGGCCCAGGAACTCCCCGATGACCTCGGCGCGGTACGCCGGATCGCGCGCGTGCGACGGGCCCCAGACCTCGGCGGTGGCGCGGATCTCCTCGGCGTAGGCCGCCATCTCGAAGCGGGCGCGGCACCACGCCAGCCCCAGGGGCAGCGGCAGCAGGACGTAGAGGAGCGCCATCCCGGGCAGCGTGAAGCGCCGGAACTGGCGCAGGTGGACCGCCTCGTGGCGCAGCGTGATGTAGCGGGTGCGGGCGTCGCGGTCGTCCCAGTCGGCGGTGACGTAGACGGTGCGGCGGATCGTGGTCTGGTAGCTGGTCAGGTAGGCGCGCATGCCGCCGAACGTCACCGCGACCAGGCTCCAGTGGATGGCGCGCTGCCAGCGGGAGCGGTCCTTGCGGACGATCCGGAAGCCCGGGATCTCGCGGGTCAACGCGTCGACGTAGGCGCGGTAGCGCGCCTCGTGCTCGTCCTCCACGTCGGCAGGATACGGACCCCGGCGGGCCCGCGCCAGCCTTGACGCCGGCACCCCGCTTCCGTAGCGTGCGCCTTCTCGCCGCGATGGACCTGGCCAAGCTCAACCCGCCGCAGCGCGAGGCGGTCACCCACTTCGGCGGCCCGCTGCTGGTGCTCGCCGGCGCCGGCTCCGGCAAGACCCGGGTGATCACCTTCCGCATCGCCCACCTCCTGGCCCAGGGCGTCCCGCCCGAGGCCATCGCCGCGGTCACGTTCACCAACAAGGCCGCCGAGGAGATGCGCGAGCGCGTCGCGTTCCTGCTCCAGGATCGCCGCACCGCCAAGAAGCTCACGATCGGCACGTTCCACTCGATGGGGCTGTGGATCCTCAAGGAGGAGCGCAAGGCGCTCGGCTTCCCCCGCGGCTTCACGATCTACGACCAGTCGGATCAGCTCGGCGTGGTCCGCGAGATCCTGCGCCACCTCGCCAAGGAGGACGCCGACCGTCGCTACGACGTCAAGGCGATCCTCACCCGCATCTCGCTGGCCAAGAACGGGTTCGTCGCGCCCGACGCCTACAAGATCCACGAGGGCGACGACTACGACGAGGTCACCGCCGAGATCTACCCGCGCTACCAGGAGGCGCTGCGCGCGTTCGCCGCGGTCGACTTCGACGATCTCATCACCGAGGTCGTGCGCCTGCTCGAGACCAACCCGGCGGTCCGCGACCGGTGGCGGTCGCGGTTCCGCTTCGTCATGGTCGACGAGTACCAGGACACCAACCGCGCCCAGCTGATGATGGTCAAGCACCTGGTCGCCGATCACGGCAACCTGGTCGTCGTCGGCGACGACGACCAGTCGATCTACAGCTGGCGCGGCGCCGACCCGACCAACATCCTGCGCTTCACCGAGATGTTCGAGGGCGCGCGGCTGGTCAAGCTCGAGCAGAACTACCGCTCGACCAAGACCATCCTCGACGCCGCCAACGCGGTGATCAACAACAACACCCAGCGCCACGGCAAGACGCTGTGGTCGGACAAGGGCGCGGGCGCGCCGATCATCCACGCGGTCGCGCCCGACGTCGAGACCGAGGCCAAGTGGGTGGCACGCGAGGTCCGGCGCCTGCACCAGGACGACGGCCGGCCGTGGAGCGCGATGGCGGTGATGTACCGCTCGAACATCCAGGCCAAGCTGCTCGAGGAGGAGCTGCGCACCAACGAGGTCCCGTACACGATGTACGGCGGCCAGCAGTTCTTCGAGCGCAAGGAGGTCAAGGACGTCATCGCCTACCTCCGCATCGCGCTCAACGGCCGCGACGAGCTGGCCCTGCGCCGGATCATCAACTACCCGGCGCGCGGCGTCGGCGCGACCACGGTCGAGCGCCTGGTCGCGCGCGCCCAGGCCCAGCACGCCAACCTGTGGGACGTCGTGCGCGCCGCCGGCGCCGAGGCCGCCGACGACCCCGAGATCCGGCCGCAGACCCGGCGCGCGCTCGGCGATCTGGTCGGCGTCGTCGAGCGCTTGCGCGAGCGCCTCGCCGGCGACGTCATCGTCGCGACCCGCGGGCTGCTCGACGACATCGCGCTGTACGACGACCTCCGCCACGCCGCGCCCAGCATGACCGCGGCGCAGCGGCGCATCGACAACGTCGAGGGCCTGATCGGCACGCTGACCCGTCACCGCGACAAGCGCGGCGGCGAGGGCCTCGCCGATCTGCTGCGTCACCTGTCGCTGCAGTCCGACAGCGAGGAGGCCGACGCCGGCGGCGAGAAGGTCATCCTCACCACGCTGCACGGCTCCAAGGGCCTCGAGTTCCCGGTGGTCTTCATGGTCGGCCTCGAGGAGGAGCTGCTGCCGCACGCGCGCACGCTGCAGCCGCAGGCCACCGACGTCATCGACGCCGATCACGCGATCGACATCAGCGAGGAGCGCCGGCTGTGCTACGTCGGCATCACGCGGGCCCAGCAGCAGCTCTACATCACGCGCGCGTGCGTGCGGACCAGCCGCGGTCGGCCGATGCCGCGCACGCCGTCGCGGTTCCTGCTGGAGATCCCGGACGAGCTGCTCGAGGTCCGCGACCTCGCCGAGGAGGCGCGCGAGAAGGTGCCGAGCGACGAGGTCCGGCAGTTCTTCTCGAAGCTGTCGTTCGACGACTAGCGAGTACGCTGGGTTGCACGCGCGCGGGATGGTGACGAACCCGCGCAGTTCTGGTGACTTGCCGCATGGCGTCAACGCGCTTCGTCGGGGCATCGCGCGCCGCCGCGGTGATGTCATCTGTTGTCGGCGGTCGCGGTGTCGGTCAAGGGCGGCGATCTCTGGTATGCCGCCGCGCATGAAGCGCAAGACCCTCCTCGCGTCTCTCTTGCTCGCCGCGGCGTGCGGCGGGACCCAGCAGCCTACCGGCGGTGGCACCGGCGGTGGCGACACCGGCGGCGGCGCCGGCACCGGCACCGCGAGCGGCGGCGGCGACACCGCGGCCCCGGTCGACCCGCACCTCGCGGCGCGCGAGGCCTACCAGGATCCGGGCGGCATGTGGATGCCGCGCCAGATGCTCGAGCAGGCCAAGCAGCTCCAGGACCTGGGCCTGCAGATCGACGCCGCGGCGCTGTCGGATCCGACCAAGCCTCCCCTGTCCTCGGTGGTCGACATCAACGGCTGCACCGCGTCGTTCGTGTCGGCGGATGGCCTGATCGTCACCAACCACCACTGCGCCCAGGGCGCGCTCCAGATCAACTCGACCGCGGAGCACGACATCATCAACCCGGGCTTCCTGGCCAAGACCCGCGCCGACGAGCTGAGCGCCGGCCCCGGCCAGCGCGTGCGCGTCGCCCAGAAGATGACCGACGTCACCAAGGTCGTGCGCGACGGCCTCGACAAGCTCAAGGACGGCAACGCCGTCCACGACGCCATCGACCAGCGCGAGAAGCAGCTCAAGGCCGACTGCGAGAAGGACCGGCCCGCGATCCGGTGCGAGGTCTCGAGCTTCTTCGGCGGCGCCGAGTGGCAGCTCACCGAGTACCTCGAGATCCGCGACATCCGGCTGGTCTACGTTCCGGATCGCACGATCGGCGACTACGGCGGCGAGATCGACAACTGGGAGTGGCCGCGCCACACCGGTGACTACTCGTTCTTCCGCGCCTACGTCGGCAAGGACGGCAAGCCCGCCGAGTACTCGACGGATAACGTGCCGTACCACCCGGCGTCGCACCTGACGATCGGCGTCGACGGCGTCAAGCCGCACGACCTGGTCATGGTCACCGGCTACCCCGGCCGTACCAACCGCGAGCAGCTGTCCGCCGAGCTGCGCCACGCCATGGAGTGGACCGAGCCGCGCTACATCGAGAAGGCGCAGCAGCGGATGGACATCCTGGCCGAGCTCCAGAAGCAGGGCGGCGACACCGCGCTCAAGGCCGGCGTGACCCGCCAGTTCGTCCAGAACGGGCTCGAGAAGTACCAGGGCATCCTCGAGGGCCTGAAGTCGGGCGAGCTGGTCCGCCAGAAGGAGGCCGAGGAGAAGGCGTTCCGGACCTGGGCCGCGGCCGATCCGTCGCGCGCCAAGTACCTCGACGCCCTCAACGCGGTCGAGGCCGCGTACGACGCCAAGTGGGCCGAGGACGCCAAGCAGGAGGCGTGGGTCGACGTCGCGTTCGGCTCGTCGATGCTGCGCGAGGCGGTGTTCCTGGCGCGCTGGACCGAGGAGCGCCAGAAGCCCGACGCCGAGCGCAAGCAGGGCTTCCAGGACCGCGACCTCAAGAACGTGATGGCCAACGAGGCCACGCTGGCCAAGCGCTACGACGCCACGATCGACCGCGCGTTCTTCCGCATGGCGCTGACCCGCGCCGCGGCGCAGCCCGAGGCCGAGCGGCCGTGGTTGGGCAAGCTGCTGGGCCTCAAGAAGGGCAAGAAGGTCGACGACAAGGCGATCGACAAGGCGCTCGACGGCTGGTTCAAGGGCACCAAGCTGCTCGACCCCAAGGTCCGCGAGGGCCTGATGAAGAGCACGCCCAAGCAGGTCGCGAAGTCGAAGGACCCGTTCGTCAAGCTGGCGATGATGCTCCTGCCCGACATCAAGAAGATGGAGAAGGAGGACGAGGCGTTCTACGGCCAGATGGCGCTGGTCTACCCGGTCTACGTCGAGGGCCTGCTGGCGTCGAAGGGCGGCCTGGTCGCGCCCGACGCCAACCGGACGCTGCGGATCTCGTACGGCACCGTGCGCGGCTACAAGCGCTCGCCCGACGCCGAGATGTACGACCCGTTCACCAACGTCCTGCAGATCCCGAAGAAGGACACCGGCGAGGATCCGTTCAACGCGCCCAAGAAGCTGCTCGACGCCATCAGCGCCGGCAAGTGGGGCCCGTACGCCTCGGCTGACGCCGGCGGCGTCGTGCCGGTGAACTTCCTGTCCGACCTCGACATCACCGGCGGCAACTCGGGCTCGCCGGTGCTCGACGCCAAGGGCCAGCTGATCGGCCTGGCCTTCGACGGCAACAAGGAGGGCCTGGCCTCCGACGTGGTCTTCAACGGCGAGAACACCCGCACGATCAGCTGCGACATCCGCTACGTCCTGTGGCTGATGGACGCGGTCGACCACGCCGACGCCCTCCTCGAGGAGATGGGCGTCAAGCCGCAGCTCTGAGGTCCCTGCCGCGGCCGCGCGATGCTCGACCTCGTCGACATCCCGGTCGCGGCGATGGCGCTGGCCGCGGCCGGGCTGGTCCCGCTGGTCCTGGCCGCGGTCGACGATCCTGATCGGGACGGGCGGCGGGCGTGGGCGCTGCGGTGGGCGCGCCGGCTGAGCTGGCCGGGCGCCGCCGGCGTCGTCGCGTCGGTGGCGGTGGCCCCGGGCGCGCTCGCGGTCGCCCTGGTCGCGCCGTACGCGCTGACGGCGTTGCTGGCGGCGTGCCACGGCGCCGGTCGCCTGGCGGCGCGCGGGCTCCGTCCCGCCGGCGAGGTCGCGATCGCCGCGGGGCTCCTGTACGTGGCCGGCGCCGCGACCTGGCTGGTGGCCTGCCGCGCGGGCGTCGCGCTGATGGGCTATCCGCCGTACTGGGTCGCGCTGACCGCGACCCACTTCCACGTCGCCGGCGTCGCGCTGCCGGTCGTGGTCGGGTTGCACCTGCGTGCGGGCGCCGGCCGGCTCGCGCGCGCGGCCGCGTGGACGGTGGTGTTCGGGGTCCCGGCCACCGCGATCGGGATCGCGTGGTCGCGGACCATCGAGGTCGGCGCGGCGGTCGCGCTCGCCGGCGCCGCGCTGGTGATCGTGTGGCGGGCCGCCGGGGCGGCGCGCCGGCATCGCGGCGCGGTCGGGGCCCTGCACGCGCTCGCCGCCGCGGCGCTGGCGGTGTCGATGCCGCTGGCCGCGGCCTACGCGCTGCGCCTCGACCTGCGGCTCGGTGGGCTGACGGCGCTCGACACGATGGCGGTGACCCACGGCGCCTGCAACCTGCTGTTCGCGATCGCGTCGCTGGCGGCGTTCGTGCTGGTGCCGGCGCCGCCGAGGTGGCGGCCCGGCGTGCCGCGGTCGCGGCTGATCGCGTCGCGCCGGGTCGGCGCCGACTACTTCGAGCGCCTGGGCGTCGGCAGCGATCGCGACGTGCGCGGCCTGGTCGACGATCTCGACGAGCTGGCGCACCCGGCGCTGGTGACCTCGGCGGTCGCGCCGGCGATCCGCGCGTTCTACGAGCGCACCACCGACCACGTCCTGCGGGTGACGCCGCGCTGGCGCCTCGGCTTCCGGACCGGCGCGCGTGTCTGGGCGTGGTGGGCGCGCCGGCTCGGTCAGCTGGAGCTGCCGCGCGCCGACGTCGGGGCGCAGGCGGTCGGCTGTCGGCTGGTCGCGCTCGCGGCGTCGCGTGACGGACGGGCCAGCCCGCGCGGCTGGGTGCGCTGCTATCCCGACGGTCGTCCCATGTACGTGGCCGCGTACGCGACCCATCGGGCGGCGGGCGTCGGCTACATGAACATCGCGTTCCCGCTGCCGGGAGGTCAGCTCGCCAGCGTGATGCGCATGGATCCCGCGGCCGGCGCGGCCGGCGCCGCGGGCGCGGTGGTGTTGACCAGTCACGACGACGGCACCGGCGACGCGGGGCTGTACCTGGCGCTGCGGCTGGGCCGCCGGCTGCGGTGGCTGCGGCTGCCCATGCACGAGACGCTCGCCCTGTGGACTGCCGCCATGGCGGAGGCGCCGCCGGCGCTGCGCGCGATGGCGACGCCGGCGACCACCGTGCTGGCCCGCCACGAGCTGACGCTGCTCGGGGTCCGCTACCTGACCCTCGACTACGTCATCGGGCCCGCGCCGCGGTGATCAGGTCATCGACGAGCGCGCGCCGGCCGGGTCGACCCGGCCGGCGTCGTCGCGGAGCCGGTCGCGGGCGAGGCCGGCGTGGCGCGGATCGGCGTCGCCCGCGATCCAGCGCCGGCCCAGGCGCGCCGCCACCAGCGCGGTCGTGCCCGAGCCGACGAACGGATCGACGACGAGCTGGCCCGGCGCGCTCGACGCCAGGATCAGCCGCTCGATCAGCGCCTCCGGCTTCTGGGTCGGGTGAGGCGTCTTCTCGGTCATGCCGTTGCAGATCACCGGCACCTCGATGACGTCGCGCGGCTTGGCGCCGAGCGGGTGCGGCTGCCAGCGATCGCGGCGCTCGCCCTTGCCGTACTGCGACGACACCGCCTGGACCCGCTCGGGGTAGCGCTTGGTGTGGTCGTTGTAGGGGACGCGGACCGCGTCGACGTCGATCCGGGCGCCGGCGCGGCGCAGGTGGATGATCGACTCGTGGGACCGGCCCCAGTCGCGGCCCAGGTTGGCCTTGTTGCGGTAGTACCAGATCAGCCACCGGCAGCCGTCGAAGCGCTTCGCCGATCGCGCCTTGACGTCGGCGAGGATCTCCGAGAAGCCGCAGACGTACGCCGAGCCGTGGGGCGCCAGGACCCGGGCGACCTCGGCCAGCCAGCCGTCGCACCAGTCGACGTAGGCGTCGAGCGAGCGGAACTCGTCCCAGTCGGCCTTGCCGATCGCGTAGGGCGGATCGGTCACGACCAGGTCGACCGAGGCGTCGGGGAGCTGGCCCAGCAGGTCGAGGACGTCGGCCCGGTACAGGACCCCGCCCGCGCCCTCCCAGGCGCGCACCACCGAACCGGCCTCGGGCGCCAGATCGGGCGGGAGGGCGAGCTCCCGGGTGACGCGGGGTGGACGCTTGGGCATCGAGCGCGGCATCGTAGCGCCCATGTCTGATGCCGCCGACACCTCCGAGCCGTTCGTGCATCCCTCGGCCGTGGTCGACCCGGGCGCCACGATCGGCCCCGGCACCCGGATCTGGCACTTCGTCCACGTCATGCCCGAGGCTCGCATCGGGGCCCGCTGCGTGATCGGCCAGGGCTGCTTCGTCGGCCCGGTGACGATCGGCGACGGCTGCCGGATCCAGAACAACGTCTCGGTGTTCGACGGCGTGACCCTCGAGGACGAGGTCTTCGTCGGCCCGTCGGCGGTGTTCACCAACGTCAACAACCCGCGCGCCCACGTGTCGCGGCGCCACGAGTTCGCCCGCACCGTCGTCAAGCGCGGCGCGTCGATCGGCGCCAACGCGACGATCGTCTGCGGCGTCACGATCGGCGAGCACGCGTTCATCGGCGCCGGCGCGGTCGTGCGCCACGACGTCGCGCCGCACGCGGTCGTGGTCGGCGTGCCGGCGGGCTGGATCGGCTGGATGTGCCGGTGCGGCGAGCGGCTGCCCCACGCCGACGGCACCGGGCGCATGACCTGCGCGGCGTGTGGCGAGCGCTACCGGACCCGGGACGGCGGCGTCGCGCGCGACGCCTGAGCGGCGGGCCGGGTCAGGCGCGCGGGCGGCGCCGGTAGAAGTGCTTGACGCTCGACCACAGCTCGATCGGATCGAAGCCGAGCAGCGCGAACGGGTGCGCGCCCGACTCCTTCATCGCGGTCTGGGCGCGCTGGGCCAGGCCGCTGGCGCGATCGCGCGCCGCCTGCGGCAGCATCGACGCCAGGGCGCGGGCGCCGCGGCTGGCGAACGCGGCGACGGTGGCGCCGCCGAGCAGGCCGAGCAGCCACGCCGGCGCCGGATCGATGATCACGTTCTTGGCGTTGAGCTCGCGGGCGAGCTGATCGCTGGGCCCGGTGATCACGCGCAGCAGCGTGTCGCGCTCGAGGAACAGCGCCACCGACGGCTTCGCGAAGCGCTCCTCGACGGCGGCGACGACCCGCTTGTAGTGCTTGCGCCAGTCGCGGGCCAGCGCGGCCTCGCTGACCGTGCCGGCGATCGCGGCGTGGGTGGCGGCGGCGGTGATGTCGCCGCCGCGCTTGACCGCGATGATCGAGGCGTGGACGGCGCGGCGATCGTCGTCGATGACGTACGCGACCAGCGCGCTGCCGTCGGGGATCAGCAGATCGAACGTCCGCTGCAGCGGCTCGAACGCGGGCGCCGGCAGCAGCTCGAGCAGGTGCGGCTCGGTCCACACGCCGCGGCCCGACAGCCGCTTGAGCGCGCGCAGCACCACCAGACCCTGCGCGACCAGATCCTGATCCAGCGACAGCTGGCGCTCGACCTCGGCCGACAGGCGCGCGAAGGCGTCGACCTCGATCGCGATCACGGCGCCGACGGCGAGCGTGCGGGCGAGCCCGGCGAGGTGGCGATGCTCGAGCGACGTCAGCTCGACCTCGCCGGGATCGAGCGCGCCACGGGCGCCGTCGCCGGCGACGATCACGCGCGCGACGCGCACCGGCGACGACGACTCCAGGAGCACCAGCGCCCAGCGCGGACGATCGAGGACGCCGGGCGGGACCAGCAGGTCGTACCAGTTCGCCCAGTGGCGACCGTCGATGTCGGTCAGGGCGAGGTCGGGGGCCAGCACGTGAGGCAGCCTACCGCCGCCGGGCTCGCTTGAAAACGCCCCGGTAACGGGGCGACCCTGTCGGCATGAAGAAGATCCTGCTCGCGGTCGCGTTCCTGTTCGCGCTGTCCAGCCCGGCCTGGGCCGGTGGCAGCGCTGGATCCTTCGGCGTCGGCGCCGAGTACACCAGCCTCGGGGTCGGCGGCGTGTCCGTGAACTACGACGGCGGCGTCTTCCACGCCGGCGGCTTCCTCGGCTACTACGACGGCGGCACCTTCGGGAACAACAACGACGTCGAGTTCGGCGGCCGCTTCTACTACCACATCCACTCGACCTCGATGAGCGACTTCGGGCTCGGCGGCCAGCTCGGCCTGCGCACCTACGACAACCCGGCGCCGGCCGACAACTTCCTCGGCGTCTACATCGACCTCGGCGCCCAGGTCCGCGTGTTCCTGTCGTCGAACGTGGCGCTGTCGGCCGGCCTCGGCCTGACCATCGCCAGCGGTGACGCCGACGGCGTCGCGCTCACCGGCGACCCGGTGGGCACCCTCGGCTTCCACTACTACTTCTTCTAGCCCGCGCGAGCGCGGCGCGCCCTGGCGCGGCGCGCCCGCCGGTCGCTGGCCGCGCGCCCGCCGGTCGCTGGCCGATCGGTCAGCGACCGAGCAGCGCGGTGGCCGAGTCGTCGAGCGCGTGCTGGGCGCTGGCCCGCACGGTGTCGTCCAGTGGCGCGGTCCGGACGTGCGCGATCAGCAGCGCCGATACGGCCAGGACGATGAACAGCGTCGTGCTCAGTATGGCTCTGCGGACCACCAGTTCCCTCGAGCCATCCATTCCACCAGACCCGGCCGGCGGGATCAACATCAATGGTCGAGCCAGTACGTCTGCGCCGGGATGACGCGTCGCGTTGAAGCCGGTATCGGGCTGTACATCCGACCGGTTAGCGGCGTAGATCGAGGCGATGCCGACCCTGTGGGGGTACCTCGACGCGGCCCAGCACGCGGTGATGCTGCTCGACACCGTGCGTGTCGACGCCTACGCGGCGGCGATCGCCAAGGTGGTCCGCCCCGGCGACGTCGTGCTCGACGCCGGCACCGGCAGCGGCATCCTCGCGATGCTGGCGGCGCGCGCCGGCGCCCGCAAGGTCTACGCCGTCGACGGCACCGGCGCGGTCGAGCTGGCGCGCCGCCACGTCGCCGACAACGGCCTCGCCGACGTCGTCGAGGTCCTGCGCGTCGATCTCGCCGCGCTCGAGGCGCTGCCCGAGCCGCCGCGCGTGATCGTCGGCGAGCTGCTCGGCAGCTTCGCCCCCGACGAGCACCAGCACCGGCTCTACGCGTCGCTGCGCCGCCTCGCCCGCCCCGACGCCGAGCTGATCCCGCGCCGCTACCGGCTGGTGTACGGCATCGCCCGCGCCAGCGGGCTGCGCGCCGATCTCGCGCGCCTCGGCGACGTCCACGGCCTCGACCTCACGGTGCTGCGCCAGCGCCTGCGCAACCGGGCCGCGTTCGTCCACGTCGACCCGGCAGAGCTGCTCGGCCCCGAGGTCGACGGCCCGTGGATCGCGACCGACGCGCCGCCGCCACGCGAGCTGACCGCGACCGTGATCGCCGATCGCGACGGCGAGGTCGGCGCCGTCACCTGCGGCTTCACCGCCGAGCTCGCCGACGGCGTGGCGCTGCGGACCGCGGTCACCGCCGAGCGGACCCACTGGCAGCAGACGCTGTTCCCGGTCGACCCGCCGCTGCCGGTGCGCGCCGGCGACGCGCTCGCGGTGCAGATCGTGCCGCGCATGATCACCCAGCACTGGACCTGGGCGTGGTCGGTGCGGCGCGGCGACGAGGTCCGCCACGGCGACGGCTTCGACGCGCTCAGCGGCGACAAGGCCGACCTGCTGACCCAGATCCGGGGCCGGCCGCGCCTCGACGGCGCGATCCATCCCGGGCCGCTCCTGCGCGCGTGGGCCGCCGGGCTCGGCGGCGCCGCGCCGGACCCGCTCGACCTCGACGCCGTCGCGGCGCGGATGCAGGCCGCCGACCCGGCGCGCTACCCCAACCTCGACGAGGCCCGCCAGGATCTGCTGCTGCTGCTCGCCGCCGCCGATCGCGCCCGCTGAGCCGGGCGGCGGCGCGCGGCGCGCGGGCCGGCGTCGCGCCTACTCGACGCGCAGCATGCGGACGGCGTGCCCGGGGACCTCGAGCTCGATCGAGTCGTCGCCGCGCACCGGCTCGCCGGTGACGACGTCGCGCAGGTGCAGCGGCCCCGGCGTGCGCACGACCGCCTGGGCGGTGCGACCGCCGCGGTTGACCACGAAGACGACCCGCGCCGCGCCGGCGGCGTCGACGTGGGCGGCGCAGTCGACGTCGGCGCCGCGCGCCACGGTCCAGGCCTCGACCGGATCGACGAGGCCGGCGAGATCCTCGGCGAGGCCCGCGACGTCGTCGACCGAGGCCGCGCGCATCATGCCGGCGCGCCGCGGCAGCGTCGCGTCGGCGAGCGGCCGGCCCAGCTCGTCGCGGCTCGGCGCGTCGGGCCCCATGACGACGATCCGCTTGCGCTCGGCGACCTGGCGCAGCTTGGTCAGCAGCGCGGCGTCGACGCGATCGAACGTCGGCACCACCAGGGCGCGGAACGACGCCAGGCGCTCGACGTCGCAGCCCTCGTCGACCAGGACGTACGGCACCTGGGCCAGCTCGAGCGCGTGCTGCGCGGCCGCGACCCAGCGCCGGTGGCGCACCGCCCCGGCGTCGCGCCCCAGCTCGGCGGCGCCCGCCGGGCCCAGCCCCAGCGCCTCGGCGACCACCGGCGTCACCGGATCGATCAGCGACGACGCCAGGCCCCAGCGGGCGTCGGCGCGCGACACCACGACCGCGACCTCGGCGGGCCGTCGCAGGTGGCTCCAGTCGACCTCGCCGAGCGCGCGCAGCACCGGCCGCAGCCACGCGGCGGCCGGGCCCGGCGTGCCGTCGTCGCCGATCGCGGCGCCGTACCAGCGCTCGCGCGCCACCGCCATGTAGACGTTGAGCCCGCGGACGCCCCACGCCAGCAGCCCCAGCATCGCCTCGCGCTGGCCGTCGGGATCGATCGGCGGCAGCCACGGGAAGAAGCCGACCCCGACCTCGGGCGCCAGCGGCACCGACGACGAGCCGACCAGGTGCAGGGCGCGCCGCTTGATCATCGGCAGGTCGTGGCGCCCGGCGTAGAGGTCGATGCCGACCGGGCCGCGGATCGCGTCGGCGATGCGGGGCGCGTCGCTCCACCACGGCTCGCCCGGCGGCAGGTTGTGGAAGCGGGCGACGCCGCGGAGGCCGACGTCGTCGAGGGCGCTGGCCAGCTCGCCGAGCGCGCGCGCCGTGTAGACGTCCTTGAAGCGGACCCAGTCGACCGCGCGGGCCTGCGCCGCCTCGTCGTCGACGTCCCAGCGCCGCGGCGGCTCGCCGTCGCCGCCGGCCTCGTGCCACCACGCGATCGCGTCGGGGTGATAGTCGTGATCGAAGGCGCCGAGGCGGAAGAACTGCTGGGCCTCGTTGTCGACGCCGATCGCGACGACCGGGCCGTCGGGCGCCAGCCGCGGCGTCACGACCGCGGCGAACGCGGCGAACCAGCCGGCGACCTCGGCGCGGAACGCCGCGCTGGCGTACGACGGCACCGGGAACGCCTGCGGCGGCGCCGGCATCCACACCGGCGCGCCGTGGCCGTTGCGCGCCTGCATCGTCGGGTCGCGCAGGATGCGGTCGGGGAAGCCGAAGCCGGTGAGCTCGGCGTTGCAGTGCGGTCCGGGGCGCAGCACCGCGCCGAGCCCGGCGGCGGCGACGACGTCGAGGAAGCGGCCGAGGTCGCGCGCGCCGGTCCAGTCGAACCGGCCCGGCGCGGTCTCGTGCACCGACCACGGCACGTAGGTCTCGACCTGGCGCACGCCGAGATCGGCGAGGGCGCGGACGCAGGCGTCCCAGTGGCGGGGCGCGACCCGCCAGTAGTGCATCGCGCCGGCCAGCAGCGGCACCGCGGCGCCGCCGACGACTAGCCCGTGGTCGTCCCAGCCGGTGCGAACAGGTGCTTCCACGCGCGGTCCTCCATGACGAAGCGGCTCGGGCCGGTGGCCAGCGGGTGGCCGGCCGGCATCGGCGCGGCGTCGCCGGTGCCGGCGGTCTCGTACTCGGGATCCCAGGGCAAGAGCAGCGCGAACCCGACCGGCAGCGGCGCCAGGCGCGGCATGATCGGGTGCGGCGCGGCGGCGCGGGCGGCGCACTCCGCCAGGACGTCGGCGATCGACGCGGCCGCGGCGAGCTCGTGGAAGGTGCGGACCTGCGGCGGCGGCAGGTGCAGGTCGGCGACCCGGGCCAGCGCCTCGGCCGGCGTCACCCAGGCCTCGTCGACGGTCTCGCGATCGTCGAACGACGGCTCCTGGCCGGCGGGCAGGAGCGCCACGTAGAACCGCGCCGAGAAGCGCTTCTTCTCGACGGACGGCGTGATCCAGTGGGCGTAGTAGTGCAGCGCGCCGGCGTCGAGGCTGAGGCCGCGCGTGGCCAGCATCGGCGCCAGCGGCGCGCCGTCGAGCACCTCGCGGCGCATCGTCGCGAGCTCGGCGGCGGGGGGCGCGCCGTGGGCGAGCAGGACGCCGGCCTCCTCGAACAGCTCGCGGGCGGCGGTGATGCGGAGATCGCCGGCGTCGTCGGGATCGGCGGCGCCGCCCGGGAAGACGTAGGCGCCCGACATGAACGAGGCGCCGCGGCGGCGGCGCAGCAGGAACGCCTCGTAGCCGGCGGCCCCGGCGCGCGTCGCGTCGCGGAGCAGGATCACCGTGGCGGCGTCGCGGGGCGGGTCGGACACGTCGTCTTCGTACACCCGGGCGCCGGTGCGCGCAAACGCTGGCCTCGCGGTTTACCGGGTCCCGGCGCGGCAGTACCGTCGCGTGATGCCCAGCGCCAAGCTGACGTTCTGCGGGGCCGCGCGCGGCGTGACCGGCAGCTGCTACCACCTCGCGCTCGACGGCGTCGAGCTGCTGGTCGACTGCGGCATCTTCCAGGGCGCGGTCGGCGACGACGACGCCGACGACGTCAACCGTCGGCCGTTCCCGTTCGATCCCGCGCGCCTGGCCGCGGTCGTGCTGACCCACGGCCACGTCGATCACTGCGGGCGGCTGCCGCTGTTGTCGCGGCGCTCCGACGGCGCGTTCCGCGGCCCGGTGCTCGGCCACCCGGCGACGCTGGAGATCGCGCGCATCATCATGGCCGACTCGGCCAAGATCGCGCAGCACGCCCACGGCGATCCGCTCTACGACGACGGCGACGTCACCGACGTCGCGCGCCACTTCCAGCCGCTGAAGGGCTACCGCGATCGCCGGACGGTCGGCCCGTTCACGATCGAGCTGTTCGACGCCGGCCACATCCTCGGCTCGTCGTCGGTGCGGGTGTCGTGGCGCGATCCGGGCGCGGCGTCGGGCGAGCGCGCGATCCTGTTCAGCGGCGACCTCGGCGTCCCCGACGCGCCGATCCTGCGCGACCCCAATCGCGCCTGGGATCCCGAGCGCCACACCGTCGACTGGGTCGTCACCGAGTCGACCTACGGCGACAAGCTGCACCCGGCGCGGGCCGAGGCGCGGCGGACCTTCCGCGAGGTCGTCGAGCGCGCGACCGCCGACGGCGGCAAGGTGCTGATCCCGGCGTTCGCGCTGGGCCGCACCCAGGACATCCTCTACGAGCTCGATCGCATGATCGAGGGCGGCGAGCTGCGCCGCATCCCGGTGATCATCGACGGCCCGCTGGCGCTGTCGGCGACGCAGATCTACCGGCGCCACCCCGAGTGCTACGACGCCGACGCGATGGCGCTGCTCGAGCGCGGCGACCACCCGCTCGAGCTCGATCACCTGATCGAGGCCCGCGACCCCAAGGCGTCGCGCCGCGCCGTCGCCCAGCACGGCCCCGCGATCATCGTCGCCGGCTCCGGCATGTGCAACGGCGGCCGCATCCTCCACCACCTCGAGGAGCACCTCGGCGATCCGCGCACCGACGTGCTGCTGGTCGGCTACCAGGCGGCGCGCACGCTGGGGCGCGCGCTGCAGGACGGCGCCCGCGAGGTGCGGCTGCACCGCAAGTCGATCGACGTGCGCGCCAAGGTGACGACGATCAGCGGCTTCTCGGCGCACGGCGACCGCGACGCGCTGGCCGCCTGGCACGCGGCGCTGCCGCGCCGCGACGGCGCCACCACGTTCGTCACCCACGGCGAGGAGCGCTCGAGCCTGCCGTACGCGCAGCTGCTCGGCGACCGCTTCGGCGCCCGCACCGTGGTGCCGTCGCTGTACGACACCGTCGAGCTCGGCTAGCGCCATGGCGGTCCCGTTCTTCGACATGCGCGCCGAGCTGGCGGCCGACCGCGCCGCGATCGACGCCGCGATCGCCCGCGTGCTCGACAGCGGCCGCTTCATCGGCGGCCCCGAGGTCGAGGGCTTCGAGCACGAGCTGGCCGCCGCGGTCGGCGTGCGGCGCGCGGTCGGCGTGTCGTCGGGGACCGACGCGCTGCTGGTGCTCGGCATGGCGCTCGACGTCGCGCCCGGCGACGAGGTCGTGACCACGCCGCTGTCGTTCTTCGCCACCGCCGGCGCGTTCGCCCGCCTCGGCGCGCGGATCGTCTTCGCGGAGGTCGACGACGCCACCCTCGACCTCGATCCCGCGGCCGCCGCGGCGGCGTGCGGCCCGCGGACGCGACTGGTCGTGCCCGTCCACCTGTTCGGCCTGCCCGCCGCCCCGCCGCCGGTCGACGTCCCGGTCGTCGAGGACGCGGCGCAGGCGGTCGGCGCCGCGCCGCTCACCGGCCGCGCCGCCGCGCTGTCGTGCTTCCCGACCAAGAACCTGGGCGCCCTCGGCGACGCCGGCGCCGTCCTCACCGACGACGACGACCTCGCCGATCGGGTCGCCCTGCTGCGCACCCAGGGCGCCCGGCCCCGGTACCACCACGTCGCGCTCGGCGGCAACTTCCGCCTCGACGCCCTCCAGGCCGCGATCCTCCGGGCCCGGCTGCCCGGCCTCGCCGCCGCCACCGCCGCGCGCCGCCGCCACGCCGCCCGCTATCGCGCCGGCTTCGCGTCCGTCCGGATCCCGGACGAGCTCCGCCTGCCGCCCGACGATCCGCGCCACGTCTACCACCAGTTCGTGATCCGGACGCCCCGCCGCGACGCCCTGCGCGCGGCCCTCGCCGCCGCCGGCATCGGCACCGAGATCTACTACCCGTCGCCGCTGCACCTGCAGCCCGCCCTCGCCGCCCTCGGCTACCGCCCCGGCGCCTTCCCCGTCGCCGAGCGCGCCTGCGCCGAGGTCCTGGCCCTGCCCATCCACCCGGCCCTGGCCGACACCGCTCCCGACCAGGTCGTCGCCGCCATCGCCGCCTTCTTCGCCTGACGCCGCCGCCGCGAGTCCGCGAGATCGCTCGGCATCCGGACCTGACCGCGGTCTCGGAGACGTCGGTCAGGCCGGGACGCGACGGACCTGACCGCGGTCTCGGAGACGTCGGTCAGGCCGGGACGCGACGGACCTGACCGCGGTCTCGGAGACGTCGGTCAGGCCGGGACGCGACGGGACCTGACCGCGGTCTCGGAGACGTCGGTCAGGCCGGGACGCGACGGAACCTGACCGCGGTCTCGGAGACGTCGGTCAGGCCGGACGCGGCGGGACCTGACCGCGGTCTCGGAGACGTCGGTCAGGCCGACGCGACGGGACCTGACCGCGGTCTCGGAGACGTCGGTCAGGCCGCAGGACGCGTGGCGGAACCTGACCGTGGTCTCGGAGACGTCGGTCAGGCCGGGACGCGGCGGAACCTGACCGTGGTCTCGGAGACGTCGGTCAGGTGCCGCGCCGGCCAGCCCACGCGCGCGCCCGGCGCCACAGGGCCCGCGGCGCGCGGCGCGCGACCAGCGCGCGGCGGCGGCGGCGACGGTTCCGGCAGTCACGGCCCGCCGCGGCACCGCGTCGGCCCGGCCGATCACACGGTCGTCGCGCGTCACGCCGGGCCGGGCGCCCGGGGCGTCGCCCTGGTGCACCAGCCAGCCGGCCGGCAGCCGGACGATCACCCGGTGCAGCCCGACCGCGCCGCGCGCGGTCTCGAACGCCACGACGTCGCCGGGCCGCACGTCGCGGCCCGCGATCGCCGACACCCGCACCACCTCGCCCGTCCGCACCGTCGGCTCCATCGACCCGCTCGCGCAGGTCACGTCCACCTGGCCGCGCAGCGCCACCACGTCGCGCGCGAGCGCGGCCGCGGGTGGCGTCACGCGGGTCACGTCACGACCGGTCGGGACCGCCCGGGCACTGGAAGCGGTTCGCGTTGGCGCACGACAGCGCCATGGTCTCGAACACCTCGTCCGAGACCACCTGGGGCCGCTCGTACGGCAGGCGCCCCTCGCGGGGTTGCGGCCGGGGCTCGTTGGGGGGCTGCTGCTGCTCGCTCATGGGAAGGTCGACCTTAGCTCAATTTCCGTCGTCCCACAGGATCTGGACCGAACCGTCCAGCCCGTTGCCGGTGGCGTCACCCCAGCAGACGTCAGCCAGGCCGTCAGCGTTCACGTCGCCGGCCCAGATCGCGGTCACGTTCGACGCCCCGTTGCTCGGCAGGTTGCCGTTGAACTCCGAAGGTCCCGAGATCACGTGGCCCGCGGTCGCCGTCGTGACCGTCCCGGTCGGGATCGAGCCGCCGAACCAGACGTACATCTGCTGGATTCCTCCGGACTTGCCGGTCACGAGCAGGTCCTCCTGGCCGTCGCCGTCGACGTCGGCCCCGAGCAGGCGGCCGTTGTTGACCACCGCGGTCCCGAACAGCGACACCCCGGCGGCCGGCCCGATCGATGCGATCAGCACCCCGGCGGTCGCGGTCGACGCCACGCCCGCGGTGCCGACCGTGTTGCCGTCCACGATCAGCACCCGGCCGGCGTTGGCGCCGTCCCGCGGCGCCGCGATCACCAGATCGCGGGCGCCGTCGCCGTTGACGTCGGCGATGCTGCCCGCCGCCGAGCCGTACTCGAGCGTGGCGTCGGTGCTGGCGTAGTCGATCCGGACGTCCTGCCCGACCGTGAACGCGCGGGCCGCGAGGCCCGGCGCCGCCGGCCGCGACCCCGTGCCGCGGTACAGGAACACGCTCTTGACGCCGTCGGCGTAGGTGATCAGCAGGTCGTCGGTCTGGTCCGTGGCACCCAGGGTCGGCCCGGCGTTCCACACGTAGTTGCCGAAGATGTCGTACGCCGCCGGCAGCGGGTCGTTGATCAGCCAGCCGACCGCGCCGTTCATCTCGGCCGCGCTGGCCTCGTTGAGCAGCACCGGCGAGCCGCCGATCGTGCCGCCGAACAGGATCACGACGCCGCCGTTGCCAGCGCCGCCGGCGACGTCGCCCATGGCCAGGTCGTCGGTGCCGTCGCCGTCGTAGTCGAGCGTGGTCAGCGAGAAGCCGAGGCCGCCGCCGGCGAAGTACGCGCTGGTCGCCGACGCGCCGATCACCAGATCGGCGGCGCTGCTCGGGATCGTGCCGGTGCCGAAGCCGGCGCCGCCGTCGAAGACGTAGACCCGGCCGTTGGCGTTGTCGCCGAACGGCTCGCCGATGACCAGGTCGTCGCGGCTGCCGCTCGACCACCGCACCGCGGTCACCGCGAAGCCCAGGTTGCCGAACTGGATGTTGCCGGTGATGATCACGTCCGGGGTCGCGCTGAGCCCGGTCGCGGAGCCGAAGTAGACGTAGACCGCGCCGGCCGCGGCCAGCCCGGCCACCTGCACGCCCGGCGCGCCGACCGCGACGTCGTCGTAGTTGTCGTCGTTGAACCGGCCGTGGGCGATCGACGTCCCGGCCAGCACGTCGCCGGTCGTGTCCGGCGGCAGCATCGCGGCGCTCTGATCGAACAGCGGCGTCAGCGGCCCGACGATCGCCGCGGCGGCCCGGTTGCCCGAGCTATCGACCGGCGCGATCCCGAACCACACCGGGGTCCCGGTGCGCATCGCGTCGACGCTCAGCACCTCGGCCGCGCCCGGCGCCCCCGGCACGCCCGACGGCACGTCGACGCCGGTCGTGTCGAAGTTGGCGTCGGTCAGCGCGACGGTCGCGACCTTGACCCGGTACGCGAACGCCGGCGCGCCGCCGTCGGTGGGCGCCGACCAGGTCGCGCGCAGCGACTGCCGGGTGTCGGCGATCACCGCCAGATCGCCGATCGGCGACGGCGGCGCCAGGTCGACGTTCAGGGCCAGGCTCGTGCTGCCGGTTCGCAGCCCGATCGTCGCGGTCGCCACGATGGCGTAGCTCGGCGGCGACTCGGCCAGGGTCAGGTTCACGCACCACCCGGTCCCCACCACGGTGGCGGCGATCGGCGCGCCGCCGTCGACGGTGACGTCGACGGTCGCGCCGGTCTCGCTGACCGTGCCGCACAGGTCGAAGGTCAGGCTCGAGCCCGCGACGGTGCCGTCGGCGGCGCCGACCGTGCCGTCGTCGGCCGGCGGCGAGATGCCGACCACGACGTCGGTCAGGGTCAGCGTGCACGTCGGGCTGACGCCGGTGTTGCCGTTGTCGTCCGTCGCCGAGCCGACGAAGCTGTTGACGCCGTCGTCGAGCGTGACCGTGACCTCGCCGCCCGAGATGCTGGCGTCGTAGCTCTGGGTGCCGCTGCTGCTGGTCTGCGCCAGCGACCGGGTCAGCGCCACCGGCGCGACGACGCGGATCTTGACCTGGGTGCCGGGCGTGCCCGGCGCGACGTCCGCCGACGGCGCGACCTCCGCGCCGCAGGCGACCGCCGGCTGCGACACCTGCAGGCTGACGATCGGCGCCAGGTTGTCGAACCGCGTGGTCTGCGCCGCCGAGGTCTCGATCCCCGCCGGGTTGCTCACGGTGAAGGTGCAGGTGTCGGTGACGTCGCAGCTGGCCTCGCCGCACCAGTTGGCGCGCACGGTCACGGTGCCGTCGACCGCCACGGTCGCGCTCGGGTTGTCGAGCCCGCAGTCGGAGGTCACGGTCTGGCCCGCGCAGGCGGTGTCGACCACCAGGCCGAAGTCGACCTGGACGCCGTTACCGGCGTCGCCGTCGGCGTCGGCGGTGACCACGCCGGTCGGCGACACCACCGAGATGTCGCAGCCGTCGTAGACGACGTCGTAGGTGGCGTCGACCGCGCAGGCGTTGCCGGCGTGATCGCGGGTCGCGAACGCGATCGTCGCGGTCGACGGCGTCGACGCCGGATCGATCGTGGCGTCGACCGCCGAGTCGCCGCCGGCGTCGACGTCGGTGCCGGCCAGCGTGGTCGGCGTGCCGTCGACGGTGACCACGAACTGCGCGGCCTCGCCGGTGGTGTCGCCGCCGCCGGCGTTGCCGCCCAGCGTCAGCTGCACGCCGTCGGACAGGTCGCCGTTGGCGTCGAGGCCCGGCGTCACCGACGCGCCCGGGGCCGGGCTGGTCAGCGCGCAGGTCGGCTCCTCGGTGTCGACGAAGACGGTGGTGGTCAGCGACGGGCTGGTCAGCACGCCGCCGGCGGCGGTGCACACCGCGCGCAGGCCCTGGCGGCCCTGGCCGAGCGTCACCGCCAGCTCGGCGGCGCCGTCGCCGTCGGCGGTGACGACGCCGGCCGAGGTCTCCTGGCCGCTGTCGCCGCCGATCAGGAAGACCTCGACGTCGGCGCCCGGCGACGTCGTGATCTCGACGTGGGCCTGGAAGTCCGGGGTCGCGCCGTCGCTGTCGTTGCTCTGGTTGAGCACGCCCAGCGGCGCGTAGAAGTCGTTGGCCAGCGGGGTCTCGCGCAGCGCGACCTCGCAGCCGCTGCCGGCGGCGACGGTCAGCGCGACCTCGTCCTCGTCGCTGCCGCACTCGCCGGCGTCGACCGACGCCCGCAGCGCCGCGGCGCCGGCCGGCAGGTCGACGTCGGTGAACGTGATGTTGCCGTCGGCGTCGGTCTCGCCGTCGACGGTCGACAGCTCGACGCCGCTGTCGTCGAGCACCTGCAGCGTGATGACCGCGCCCTCGCCCGCGGTCGAGCGGATGCTGACGTCGGTCTGGACGCCCGCCATGTCGACGTTCGAGTCGTCGAGGATCACGCCCGACGGCGACCGGATGATCACGAGGATCTCCGACTGGCAGATCTTGCCGTCGCCGCAGCCGGCGCCCAGCGTGGTCAGGAGCGCGCCCATCGCCAGCAAGGCGAACAGCGGCGCGCGGGACGAAACCCCCCTCGTCCTCGGATCGGTCATGTGGTCCTCTTGTCTCTCTGGCTCGGGCTGGCTCTGGCTAGGTCGAGTCGCGGTCGAAGTCGTCGAAGCGTGGCGCGCCGCGCCCCGGCGCGGCGGCGCGAAACCGGTGGTTCACTCGATGATGCGCAGCGCCGCCGGCCGCCGCTTGCCGTCGCTGGGCGCCCGGCGCTGGTGCTGGCCGTCGGCGTCGACGCGATCCCACGTCGGGGGCAGCGCCGTGTGATCGGCGGGCACGACGCCGCGCGCCCGCAGCTCGTCGCGCACCGCCACCGCGTGACGGCACGCCTCGAGCGACGGCCCCTGCAGGTCGCCGTGCTCGTGCAGCGCGCTGCCGTGGCAGCGCGAGCAGAACGCGCGCACCGCGCAGCGGTTGCACTCGGAGATGTGGGCCCAGCGCAGGCCGCGCAGGCCGTCGAGGTCGGGCCCGCCGCTCCACACCTCGCGGAAGCTCTGCCGGCGCAGATCGCCGACCGGCATCGCCAGCGACGTGCACGGCCAGACCTGGCCGTCCGAGGTGATCGCGACGCCGCTGGTGCCGGCGCCGCACGGCGCGTCGTCGACCGGCCGCATCTCGCGGCCGCGCACGGTCCCGGTGGCGGCGTCGTAGCCGGCCCACTGCCGCGCCAGATCGGGCCCCTGGCCGTCGTAGAAGCCGCGCAGCGCCGCCGCGTCCATGCGCAGCGACACCGGCTCGAGGTCGGTGTCCTGGCGGCCCATGATCTTGGGATCGAACGAGCGCTGACAGCCCAGCTCGGTGGCCAGCATCGTCACGCCCTCGACCTCGCCGGCGTTGCTCTGCATCACCGGGTTGCGCAGCACCACCGGCACGCCGCGCGCGGTCAGCCGCTTCGCCGCCTCGACGGTGCGCTCCCACGACCCGGGCTGCCGGGTCACGCCCTCGTGGACGTGGCGGCTCGCCGCGTACAGCGACAGGTCGACCTCGATCGGCCGCAGCGACGCGATCAGATCGGCGCGCTTGTCGGTGACGTGGTGGCCGGTGGTCTTGAGCCGGATCGCGAAGCCGAGCTCGTGCGCCGCGCGCAGGATGTCGTCGGCGTCGCGGCGCATGAAGAACTCGCCGCCCATCAGGACCAGGAACAGCGTCCCGGCGTCGGCGACCTCGCCGAGGATGCGCCGGACCTCGTCGAACGGCAGCTCGCCGTCGGCCTGGTCGTGCTCCTGGTAGCAGTGCACGCACTCGTAGTTGCAGCGGTCGGTGACCATGAACGTCACCACCGTCGGCACGCGGGCACGTCGCGTGCGCGCGCCCAGCTGCTCGATGGCTCCGTGGTTCGTGGTCATGAGGTTCGTCCGTCTGCCGCCCGTGTCGCCCCGACGCCGACGTCAGCGCGAGGATAGGCACCGGTCGTCGTGCGTATCAAGTGATGTCGAGCACCTGCGCCACCGAGGGATCCTTCGCGAACTCGAGCCGGAAGCAAGCCACCTCCGACACCAGCCGACCGGTGAGCTCCAGCACCCGTCCGGCGGTCGCCGGCTCGGCGGCGTAGACGACGACATGTCGCATCAGCTCGCGCATCGCGGCGCCCGGCGCCACCGGCGCGCGCCGGTGCGCCGGCGCCTGCGCGATCAGCTCGATCGCGGCGAGCGGCGCCACCGCGCCGCGCGGCAGGCCGTCGAGCCCGACGAACGGCGGCACGTGGACCTCCCAGCCGCCGGCGCGTCGCGCCAGCACCAGCAGATCGTCGGCCAGGCGCTCGCCGCCGCCGCCGTCGGCGACCAGCCGCGCGATCGTCGACTTGCCGGCGCCGCTGACCCCGGCGAAGGCGTGGGCGCCGCGCGACCCGCGCACCGCGGACGCGTGCAGGAGCAGGGCGTCGTGGCGCGGCAGCGCCAGCGACAGCGCCAGCCGGACCGCGGCCTCGACGCTGTTGGCGTGGCCCGCGACCCGGAACCGCGCCGCCAGCGGCGTCGCGTCGACCTCGAGCGCGCCCTCGACGTCCGAGCGCTCGACCCGCAGCGCGCCGCCCTCGAGCCGCCGCGCGAACCCCGGGTAGCCCGGGCTGGCCGGCCGTCCCTCGAGCGCCGCGTCGTGGGTCAGCTCGACGATCACGTCCGGGGCCCCCGGCGGCGCGATCCGGCAGGCGGCGTAGCCGTCGGGCAGCGGCGCCCGCGCCCCCGCGCCGCGGACCAGCACGTCCAGCCCGGCGAGCCGGAAGCCTCGATCCTCGATCCCGCGCACGTCGTCCATCAGTCGGCTCCCCGGCCCGTACCGTTCACGCCGCCGCCGCCCGGCTTGTCCAGCACCGCGACCAGGTGGCTCCACAGCTGGACCGGGGCACGCCGGTCGACCGCATCCGGAATCTCTAGCAGATACGGCCAGATGCGCACCGAGCGGTAGCGTCGCAGCGCGCGCGGCCGCAGCCCCGCCGCCCGTGCCGGCCCGACCAGCTCGTCGACGTCCGCCAGCTCGTGCAGCTCCGGCCGCCGGCCGTCGAGACGCGCGCCCCCGCGCGCCGCGCGGATCGCCCCGCGCACCGTCCAGGTCCGCGCCCCGTACTGGTGCAGCGCCAGGCGGCCGCCCGGCCGCAGCACGCGGGCGCACTCGGCCAGCGCCACCGCCGCCTCCAGGTAGCGGAACACGCCCTTGCCGGCGACGATGGCGTCGAACGTCCCGTCGGCGAACGGCAGCGCGTGGGCGTCGGCCCGCGCCACCGCCAGCCCCCGCGCCCGCGCGTGCGCCAGCATCCCGGCCGCGACGTCGATCCCCAGCCGCACCGGCGCGTCGACCTGCGCCAGCAACCGGCCGGTGCCGCAGCCCAGCTCCAGCACCGCGCGCGCGCCTCGCGTCGCCGCCAGCTGCACCTCGTCCATCACCGCCGCGCGCCGCCGGATCCTCGGATCCGCGGCGTGCCGCGCGTCGTAGCCGTCGGCGCCGTCGTCGTAGGCCGCCGCGACCGCGCGCCAGCGCGCCGGCCCCGGCACTACTCCTCCGCCAGCAGGATCTGCCGCGTCACCAGATCGTCGAGCAACGTCGAGACGTCGCGGCGCGCGGTGGCCTCGTCGACCTCGTAGACCTCGACCAGCGCGGCCACGCAGTCGTCCTCGGTGACGTCACGCTCGCCGGCCAGCTGCCACAGCCGCGTCGCCGACCCGTTCAGCTCGTGCAGCCGGTTGTCGTCGGGCGTCACCACGAAGGCCAGGCCGTCGATGACCCGGCCCGCGGTGTGAACGTTGCGTCGGTAGCGCCGCATGACGTCTCTGATGTACCAGACCCCGGCCGCGTTCGCGCGCCGCGCCGCGTGGTTGGGCATACTGCGACCGTGCTGCACGTGGCCCTCGCCGAGCTGACCACCGCGCTGGCCGAGGACCGGCCGGCGCCGGGGCCGGTCCCGCCCGACCAGGTCCGCTCCCACGCGCTGGGCCCGCTGGCCCACACCCACGGCCTGGCCGGCTTCCTGACCGACTACGCCCGCAGCGCCCTGCTCGCCGATCGCGCCCGCGACCTGGCCGCCGCCACCGCCGCCGTGCTCGCCGCCGAGGGCATCCCCGTGGCCCTGCTCAAGGGCGTGTCCTACGCCGGCACCCTGTACGCCGACCCCGCCGAGCGCCCGATGACCGACGTCGACCTCCTGGTCGCGCCCGCCGACGCCAGCGCCGCCACCGCCGCCCTGCGCCGCCAGGGCTACTGGACCGTGGGCCCGTCGACCCAGTTCTCCCGCCACCACCACGCCGTCACCCTCAAGCGCCACGGCGAGTGCATCGACCTGCACCGGTCGCCGATCCAGCCCGGCCGGGCCGCGATCCCCCTGGCCGAGGTCTGGGCCCGGACCACCGCGTCGCCCCGGATCCCCGGCGCCCGCCAGCTCGACCCCGTCGACGAGCTGCTGTTCCACCTCGCCAACCTGATCCGCCACGAGCTCCACGTCCCCTTGCTGTCCTACGTCGACGCCGGCCGCCTGTGGCGCCGCCTCGACCTCGCCGGTCGCGCCGAGGTCCGCGCCCGGGCCCGGGCCTGGCGCCTGGCCCGCCCCGTCGAGGCCACCCTGGCCCAGGTCGAGCACGTCCTGGGCTGGCGGGTCGCTCCCGCCCGCTGGTGGCTACCCGACCGCGAGGAGGTCTGCCGCTACCAGCTCCCGGCCCGACCGGTCCAGATGGCCCGCAAGTTCCTGCTGGTCCAGGGCCCGACCGAGCTGGCCCGCTTCGTGGCCGGCCTCGCCGAGGAGCGCTGGGAGGTGAGTCGGGGGCGGTACCGTGACCCAGATCGCGGCCCGGACGGGAGTGCGTGAACGTTGCCCGCCGGACCGACAACCAACCGGCACGACCAGCGACAAACCCAGGGGATTCGTCAGGTTGACACCCACTGGCCGTCCACCTACCATCCCTTCTGTCCGCTCACCCGCAGGATCCACCTATGCGACGCAAGACCATCCTCGCAGGCGTGCTCGTCGGCCTCCTCGCCGGCGGGATCCTGTACGCCGCGCCCGGCGACGGCACCGACGGTGCCGACGGCACCGGTGACGGCACCGCCGCCGCGCCCGACGGCACGGGCGGTGGCACCGCCGACGAGCTCCCCGACGTCGTCGTGTCGTCCGACACCGAGGTCAAGCTCTCGCCCCGCGAGATGGCCTCCGAGTCCGACAAGATGATCGAGGACATGCAGGGCATGCTCCGCCGCGTCCTCGAGCTGCAGTCGACCGCGCGCAAGTCCAAGGACGTCATCAAGCTCAACTGCGTCAACGACAAGCTCCTGGCCATCAAGAAGCTCGTCAACATCGCCGAGTCCTCCCGCAACGACCTCACCGAGGCCATCTCGGGCGGCGACCCCGCCAACCAGCGCCACCAGTACATCAAGGTCAAGCAGTCCAGCGAGCGCGCCACCTCCGAGCGCGACGGCGCCGAGGCCTGCATCGGCGAAGAGCTGATCTTCGTCGGCCCCACCGAGGTCACGACCGACGGCCCGATCATGCCGGACGATCCCACCGACGACGGCGACGACTGGTTCTCGAACACGTCCTCGGACTTCGAGCGCACCGCCTACGCCAGCATCTGGCACTAGCCCCTAGCCTCGAGCCTTGAACAAGATGATGCGCAACGTGCTGGCCCTGGTGGCCGGGCTAGGACTCGTCACCGCGAGCGGCGTCGCCCGCGCCGACGACGCCTCGATCGTCGAGGGCCCCGGCTACCCCGTCGGTGACGGCACCGTCGTGCACCCGACCCTGGGTGCCGAGATGGGGTTCACGAACAACGTCTTCTACCAGGACACGGACGTCCGCATGTCCGGCCTGCTCCGCCTGATCGCCGAGGCGTCGATCGCCTCGAAGGAGATCCAGAAGGAGGAGGCGCCGGATCCCCTGCTCGAGCCCGGGGAAGAGGCGCCCGCCGAGCCCGCGCACCAGAGCGTCGAGTTCCGCGCCGGCGGCCGGCTCACCTACCACGAGTACCTGTCCTCGGTCGACTTCGTGAGGGCGCAGCGGACCCTGGGGATCGATCTCAACGGACACCTGGTGGCGGCGCCGCAGGGCACCGTCGCGTTCGCCGTCGACGAGCACCTCTACCGCGACACCCGCCCGACCAACTTCGAATCGAACCAGGGCCTCAACCGGATCTCCAACGATCTGGCACTGTGGTTGCGCTACCAGCCCGGTGGGCGGACGTTGCAGGCGGCGGTCGGCTGGCAGAACCAGCTCGACTACTTCGAGGACACCGACCAGCGGTTCTCCAACCGGATGGAGAACACGCTCCGCTTGCACAGCGAGTGGGAGTTCTTCCCGTTCACCAAGCTCCTCGCCGACTTCAACTACGGCTTCATCAGCGGCCTGGGCAGCAACGACCTCGGCGGCATGACCTACAAGCAGAGCGCGCAGCCCATCCGTGGCGGCGTCGGCATCGCCACGGCGATCACCGAGCTCTTCACGGTCAAGGCCCACCTCGGCTGGGCCTACGCCAGCTACGCCAACGGCGCCGGCTTCAACATGCCCACTGTGGGCGCGGAGCTCGGCTACCGCTACTCGCCGATGGGCCGCTTCGTCGTGCTCTACGACCTCAACGCCTACGACTCGGTGAACGCCGACTTCTACCGGGACCACCTGCTGCAGGGCAAGGTCGACCAGCAGTTCGGACAGTTCCTGGCGACCCTCCATGCCGACCTTCGCCTGCGCGGCTACCGCGGCATCTCGGCGGCGATCGGCGCGCCGAGCCGCGACGACGTGATCCTGTCCATTGGCGCCCGCGGCAGCTATATCCTCAAGGACACGTTCGCGATCACCGCGGACTACCACACCGACGTCGACCAGAGCGACTACCGGTACGTGGTTCAGAACATGAACGGCCCCGGCCTGGATGACCCGAGCTTCATCCGCCATGAAGTGACCGTCGGTATCCGCGCCGCCTTCTAGCCGGTCGGTCGTGCGCCCCCGCGTCGCAGTCGTCGGCACCGGCTACTGGGGCCTGTCGCACGTCCGTGCGTTCGCGGCGCAACCTGGCTGCGAGCTGGCGTGGGTGTGTGATCGCGACTCCCAAGCGCTGGCACGTGCGATGGCGGTGGCGCGCGGCGCCCGCGCCACCACGGACGTCGAAGCGCTGTTCGCCTCACACGACATCGACGCCGTCGTCCTGGCGACGCCGGCGGTGACCCACGCCGACCTCGCCTGCGCGGCCCTGTCGCGTGGTCTGCACGTGCTGGTCGAGAAGCCGCTGGCGCTTTCCGTCGCCGACGCTACTCGTGTCGCCGACGCCGCTGCGCGGGCCGGCACGGTGGTCATGGTGGGGCACCTGATGCTCTACCACCCCGCGGTGGTCGAGCTGCGCCGCCTCGTGAGCTCGGGTGAGCTCGGCAGCCTCTACTACCTGTCGTCGGTTCGAACCAACCTCGGGCGCCTGCGCAGCGACGAGAACGCGCTGTGGAGCTTCGGGCCTCACGACCTGTCGATGCTCGACTACCTGGTCCCCGGCGAGCCGACGACGATCACGGCGCGCGGCGAGAGCTACCTGCAGCCCGGCATCGCCGATGTAGTCTTCGTCAACATCGAGCTGCAGCCGCACGGCGGCCCGCGCCCGGTGATGGCGCAGATCCACCTGTCGTGGCTCAACCCGCGCAAGGAGCGCCGGCTGACCGTGGTGGGCGCCAAGAAGATGGTCGAGTTCGACGACTGCGCCGCCGAGAAGCTCCGGATCTACGACCGCGGATACGATCGCCCGCCCGAGTTCGCCGACTTCGCCGAGTACCTGACGCTCCGCAATGGCGACATCTTCCTGCCGGACGTGCCCATGGAGGAGCCGCTGGCGGCCGAGGCCAGACACTTCCTCGAGTGCATCGCGACCGGCGGTGCGCCCTTGTCGGATGTCGCCAGTGGCCTTCGCGTCGTGCGCTTGCTGGCCTCGGCGCAGACGTCGCTGGAGCGGGCGGGCTGCCCCGTCTCCTTGGACGACGTGAAGACCGGGACCTGACGCCCTCGTGGCCCTCGGCCGCTGCCCGGCGTCCAATCCGCGGTCTTTGTCATCCCACTCGGCGCCGGCGCCGGCGTAGCGCTGCCAGGATCGCCAGCCCGAGGCCCACTGACTCCGGCGCGCCGCGCGTCGATGCTTCACAGCAGCCGCCGGGCTGCTCGACCACGCCGCCGCCATCTGCACCCGGGCCAGCGTCGGGTGCCGGCGCCGGCATGTGCACCCGGACCCCGTCCGACAGCACATCGGGCGACGGACCAGCGGCAGAGAGAGCGCGCACCGATACGACGTAGCGGACCCCATCCTCGAGCGGCAGATCCGAGATCGTCACGAACGTGGAATCGACGTGCGTCCATGGAGGTGTCGCGACGATGCCCCCTTCGGCAAGGGCGACGGTCACTTCGTATCCGGTCGCACCGGGCACGGCATTCCAGCTCGCTGAGAGCGTGCTGCGCGTGACGATGTCATCAACATCCTCGTCGGTGCCGGTCGACAGATCGATGTCGCGGACCGCTCCCGGTCCCTGGATCGGCGCGTTCTTGACGCCATGCAGGAAGCCGTCAGCGGTGGACACGATCAGCTCGTCCAGGCCGTCGCCGTCGCCATCGCCGAATGCGACCGCTCCGACCGGGACGCCAAAGTTCAGCGCGAAGTCGAGAGCCATTGTGCACGGGTCAACGCCGTACAACCATCCGTCGCTGGATCCCACCACGGCCGTCGGGCGGCCAAGTCCCGTCAAGTTGCTGTGGACGTGCACCGACGTCAGTTGGCCCCCGATGACACCGGCGGCGTTAGCGGCCGCAGTGTCTACGAAAGCCGAGCCTCCGGCGAGGACCAGCGATTGCCACGAGCCTGGCGTTGTCCCGGCCTGGAGGGTGACCTTCAGCCGGGATGGTTCGGCCCAAGAACCGCCGATCAGTACCGGCCCCGACGCACATGTGCTGGTCGCCGCGTACGGGTAGGGACGATCGTTGTCTGTGGAGGTCCAGATCTGGGTCGAGAGGTCACGCGCGAGTGTCGCGGACGGGCTCTGGCCTCCGTGGAGCGACACCTCCGGGAGACCGTCGCCGGACACATCGACCAGGGTTGTCATGAAGTAGGCAGCGAGCGCAGGACCTCCGCTCGCGAGCTGGGTTCCATCGATTCCGGACAGCACGCGGGTTCCGTAGAAGTGATAGACGATGTCGTCGATTCCGTCGCCGTTCCAGTCTGTGACTGCCGCCCCAGATGGAAAGCGCGCGGGTCCTGCGGGGCTCATCGCGGTCCACAACACGTGCCCATCCACCCCCGCAACGGCGGTCGTCCGTACCGATAGGTCATCGGGCGCACCCCACTGGATCGCGAGGTCGGGCGTGGCGTCACCGTCGAAGTCTCCGCTGACGACGTCTTCGAACGCGATCGTTCCTAGCGCAGTCTGCCAGGTGGTTGCACCGCCGCGGTCAAGAGCGGCGACCATCTCGATAGCCGGTGCTTGTCCAGTATCGACGCGCCTACAGGCCACACCGGGCGAGCCGTCCGGCCCGAGTCCCGCGACAACCGAGGGGGCGAACGTGTGGACGCGCTCCCACCTCAGTCGCGGTGGTCCCGCGTTGGTTGCGCCGCGCGGATCCAGTGCCAGCAGCGCTCGCCGGCTGTCGGGGACGATGACGTCATCAGCTCCATCACCGTCGAGATCACCGACGACCACTGCATTGGGAAGGTGCTCGAAGCCCCCAGGGTCGTAGTATCCGCCGGCCCGGACCGATCCGAGCACGACCTGCAGCCGGGGACCTACCGTCGTGAGCCGTCCATCTGTGCCGGAGAAAGTCCATGTTGCCTCCCCCCCCTGCCACGCCGTCACGATGTCGGTGTCGTACTTGCCCGTCCACTGAGCGATCTGCGCACCGGTCGGCGAGGCCAGTGAATGAGCATGCACGATCCACGGGTTCTCTGTATCGACCGTCAAGACTTCATTACGACCATCCTGGTCGACGTCTGCAACAGCGAGCGCAGTTGTGAGCGGCGAGTGAGACCGACTCCAGTCGCGCGTCGTGATCGCACGCCGATACTTGATCGTCCAGCGTCGGGTTAGCCCTGTTCCTTGAACAGGATCGAGGTCCCACGCCGACAACTTGTTGTCAGCGCTCGTCAGTAGCACCACGGAGGAGTCATCCACCCTTGCCGGGCCAACCAGTACCTCGCCGGCCAGCGAGCCGCGAATGTCCCCGGTTCGACTGTCGACCACAACAGTGACCGCAGCCCCGCTCGAGGTGGCGCCGGTCGCAAACATCTCCGGGACGTCATCGCCATCGAGATCGGCCTGCAGAACGCCGCCGAGTTCGAGACTCTGGTCGCGTTCCCCGACGTCCCGGGACCACACGACATCCAGCCTCGGCGGGTCGTCCTTGAATTGAAGGGCGAACATGCGATGACCGGTGCCAGGCTCGGCTAGCGAGGTTCCCAGCGCACATAGAAGCTCCTTGCCGGCCGAACCGACAACGTCAGCTGCGGTACACCACGACATTCCCACCCAGCTGCCGAGATCCGGGGAAGCTCCCAAGACTGCGCCGCTGCTACCATCGAGAACCCGAATATCGTCGCCGTTCGACAGAGTGACGTCCGGCATGCCGTCGCCGGTGAGGTCGTCGACCAGCATCGCATGCGATCCACCGCAGTACGTGTACGGGAGGTGCCAGAGCACCCGCGGCTGCTCCGTTCCGCGGCTAAAGCTGTATACGAGCCCCGGTTCGTCGCTGTGGATCGCGCAACAGCTGCATTCTTGGATGAAGACGTCGTCGAGGTTGTCACCATCGACGTCTGCAACCCGGACGCCACCGATCGTCCCCATCTCGCCGCGGGGTTCTGCCCATCGCAACATGCCAGACGCCAGCCCCAATACGAACACTTGTCCTGCGGACTGAACGACGACCTCGCTTTCCCCATCGCCATCGAGGTCAGCGATCGAGGCGATCGCGTTCACGTCGAGGTTGTTTGTGCGCCAGAGTAGTTGACCGTCAAGCGTTGCGGCGTGAACTCGCCCGGCGCTCACGAACACGACGGCATCCGTCCCGTCGATCCAGGTGCGGAGCGCCTGCGCCGCGGTGACCTTTCCTCCGAGGTAGGCAGTCCAGTACGAGCCCGGCGTACGCAACTCGCCTACCCCGGTTGCCTCGCCGGTGCGTTGCCCGTCGTGGCGAGCCATCGGCCAATCGGCACGCGCCGACGGCGTTGGCACGACGACGAGCACCAGGACGATCAGCAGGAAGGTGCGCGGGTAGGAGATCATTGCGAACTCCGAGCACCCCAGCCTACCACCGGCATGATTCAGCTGGATCGAGATCCTGTGCGTGTGGCGTCGCGCACGTTCTCATAGAACGCCCGTAGCCGTCGGGCACTCTCGGAGGCCCTGTACGGTCGGGCGCGCTCACGGTTCGCCGCCGCTACCCTGGTGCGCCGTGGCCGGTCCGCCGCCATTTCGTCGATCGCTGCCGCAAGCCTGCCTGGGTCGTTTGCCGGAACCATCTCCGCCGGCTCCAGTAGTTCCGGTACGCCGCCCACCGGGGTACCCAGGCACGGAAGACCGACCGCCATGGCCTCGAGCAGGACACGAGGCAGGCCCTCGGTGCGAGACGGCTGGACCAGGAGATCCTGCGAGCTCATGAAGTCGAAGATCGGGCGCCCGGGTGGCAGCGCACCATGGAACGTCACCCGATCGGACACGCCAAGCCGGGTGGCCTGCGCCTCGAGCGCCGGTCGAAGAATTCCGTCCCCGACAATGCCAAGTCGATGCGGCAGGGTGGTGCGTGCGAGCGCATCGAGCAGCACGTCGACACCCTTGTACGGGCGTTGCAGGGCTCCCACGAATCCCAGAGCGAGCGGGCCTGCTCTACGGACCTCGCGCGGCGGGAGGTCGAACAGTTCGTCCGGAATGCTGACGTCGGAAGCCACGACAGTCGGCGTGCCTGCGCGCGGCGGGTAGCGTCGCTGCAAGAACTGGCGAGTGACGAACCTCGACGCGGATGCGTCGCGAACCTGCTCCCTCATCACGGCCGCGCCAACCCATCGTAGCGCCGTCAGCGCGCGCCCGGCACCACGCAGCGCCTGCCGAGGATCCCCTACGACCTCGATGCCATACCGGTGGCGCCGCGACCGCAACGCCTCGCGAAGCGCTGTCGCCATGATGCCAGGTGCGTGCAGGATGAATGCGTCTCCCGCGGCTGCGGCCTTCCACGCGCAGCGCGCGACGCTGGGGACCGCTCCAAGGAGCCCTCGGGTTGCGACAAAGTCTCGTGCGGCGATCACCGACACCCCGGGGCCCTCCACCGCGCGAGCATCGACGGGCACCGGCCCGGCATGCTCCCGCGCGAAGACGACCACCTCGTCGAAGACGCCCAGCAATCGGCGCCAGTATTCGTAGTCGCACATCCCGCTCGTGTAGAGCGTTCCGTGCGCGCGGACATAGTGAAACTCGGAGGTAACGACGACCTTCATCTGCAGGAGCGACCGAGCATACCGCAGACATTCCGAAGACAAGGTGGCCGGTGTACAGTTCGCCACCATGTGCGGCATCGCTGGTTTCGCACGGGTCGACGTGTCCGCGGACACCGCGCGCCGCCGCCTGGCCGCGATGCAATTCCGCTTGCGCCACCGCGGCCCGGACGGGCACGGTGTCCACGTCGAGCCGGGAATCGCCTTGGCTCATACCAGGCTGGCGATCGTCGACCTCGCACACGGCGCCCAGCCGATGACGAGGTCCGCTTCTACCATCGTCTACAACGGCGAGGTCTACAACGCCCCAGCCCTCCGCGCGGGGATGGTCGCGCAGGGGGTATCCTTCCAGACGCGCAGCGACACCGAGGTAGTACTGCGCTGCTACGAGCGCGAGCCAGGCTCCTTCGAGTCACAGCTCGACGGGATGTGGGCGCTGGCCATCCACGACCGGTTTCGGCGCCGCTTGGTACTCAGCAGAGATCGATTTGGCATCAAGCCTCTCTTCGTGACGGTGGTGGGCAGCGCGCTGGCGTTCGCCTCGGAGATTTCGGCACTCCGCGAAGCGGGTGACGTCTTCTCCTCGGCGTTCGAGGTTGATCCGCAGGCAGCGCACGCAATGCTCTCGTGGGCGTATGTCCCGGGAGAGCGCACGATCTACCGTGGCGTGAAGCGCCTTCCTCCTGGATCGCGCCTTGAGCTCGACCTCGCCACTGGGCAGATCCTGACGAGGCGGTACTACGAACCTAGAGCAGACCGGAGCTACGCGCGGGTTTCGACGGTTGACGAAGCCGCGGACGCGATCGCTCCCCTGGTTGCTCGCGCGACACGGGCGCACCTCGAGAGCGACGTACCGGTCGCTTGCTTCCTCAGCGGGGGCATCGACTCATCGCTCGTGCTCGCTGGCGCCGTTGACGCGGGGACGCATCGGATCGAGGCATTCAGTATCGGCTTCGAGGATGCCCGCTTCGACGAATCAGGTCACGCCCGCACGATCGCGCGGCAACTCGGGCTTTCGCACCACGTCGAAGTTCTCGACGAGCGGCAGTTCCTGGCCGCGTTGCCCGACGTGCTGGTCGCGTACGACGAGCCGTTCGGGGACTCGTCGAGCCTGGCGACCTACCTTCTCTCTGCCGTCGTCTCGAGAACACACAAGGTCGCCCTTGGCGGCGATGGCGGGGATGAAGTCTTCGCCGGGTATCGCAAGCACCAGATCTTGCGAATTAGACGCGCGCTCGACCGGGTTCCGGGGCTTCGCGACGCAGCGCGCGGCCTCGCCGGTGTGCTGCCCGATCGGAACGATCGTACGTCGCGATGGGGTGAGCTACTCCGGACCGCGCGCCGGATCGCTCGCGGTCTTGGCGGAACCGATGCAGAGGGCTATCTCGCGCTCACGCAGGTCGCGTCGCTTGAGCTAACCGCGTCGTTGGCGGCCGTGCCCACCACGGACTCGACCGTATGGGGGGTCGAGGAAGCCTTCGATGCGCTTCCTGGGACGCCGCTGCAACGCACCCTTATCAGCGATCTCGGGAACGTACTGCCGAACGACATGCTCACGAAGGTCGATCGCGCGAGCATGTCCTGTCGTCTCGAGGTCAGAGTGCCGTTGCTCGATCACCGACTCGTGGAAGCGGGGCTTGGGCTGCCTGCACACTTCACCCTCGGCACGCGCGGGAAGGAAGTGCTACGGCGGCTCTTCGAGCGTCGATTTGGCGCGGCGCTTGCGAGTCGTCGCAAGCAGGGCTTTGCGGTCCCCGTGGAGCGCTGGCTCCGGACGTCCCTAGGGCCGGCGTGCGATCGTCTGTTCGAGGCCGATCGCCTGCGCCGGTACGGCTTGCTGTCTCCCGACTCACTCGCGGGAGGACGCTATCGCGGATGGCTTGACCGGCATCCCTATCTCGTCTGGCATGCATTTGCCCTTGCTGCCTGGTGCGAGGTCAACCTCGGAGAGGGGCCGGAAGCGTTGCGCGCATTGCTTGCGGGATCCGCGCCGAGCACCACCGGCTGGTTGAACACCAGGCCGAACCGAGCGACAAATCACACGTGAGCAACCAGGACAGCAGTACCGTCGACGGCTTCGGCGATGAGTGCCAGCGCTTCGACCAGTCGGGGGTGTCGGAGGTCGAGAAGCAAGCGATGTTCGACGCGTACTTCGGGATCTTCCCATGGGACCGTCTACCCAAGAACGCGACGGGTTTCGACCTGGGGTGTGGGAGCGGCCGGTGGGCAAGCCTTGTGGCCCCGAGAGTCGGTTCGCTGCACTGTATCGACGCGAGCATGGAAGCGCTCAACGTCGCGCGTCGAAATCTCTCGGCGCTGCCCACCTGTAGTTTCCATCACGCCAGCGTCGACGCGATTCCTCTCGACGACTCATCCATGGATTTCGGCTACTCGCTTGGCGTCCTCCATCACATTCCGGATCCCACGAGCGGGCTCAGAGACTGCGTTCGCAAGCTGAAGCCCGGCGCGCCGTTCCTCCTGTACCTGTACTACGCGTTCGACAATCGGCCGGGCTGGTTCCGAGCTGTGTGGCAGGCGTCCGATCTGGTCAGACGAACCGCCTCTCAGATGCCACGTGGGCTCCGGTTCCTCACAAGCCAAGTTCTGGCTGCCACGGTATATTGGCCTCTCGCTCGCGGCGCACGCTGGCTGGAGCGGGCAGGGCTGGACGTCTCCAACATGCCGCTCGCCGCCTATCGTGAGCGCAGCTTCTACGTCATGCGCAATGACGCGCTGGATCGCTTCGGTACCCAACTCGAGCAGCGGTTCACGCGTGCCGAGATCAGCCAGATGATGCAGGTGGCGGGCCTCGACGACATCCGCTTCAGCGAGCGCGTACCCTTCTGGTGCGCGGTTGGCATCCGAGCGCGGTAGATGCCCGTGTCGCTCCGGCGGAACTTCCTCTGGACTCTCGCTGGCACGGTCACGTTCGCGATGTGTCAGTGGGCGACGATCATCGTCATCACCAAGGTCGGATCGACGAAGCTCGCTGGTGACTGGACTCTGGCGCTCGCGATAACCGGGCCGATCTTCGTGTTTGCGCAACTGAAGCTGCGCCAGGTCCAGGCCACCGACGCGAAGCAGGAGAACCGCTGGGGGGAATTCGTTGCGTTGCGGATGCTCGCGATGGTCGCTGCCGTGCTCACGACCAGCACTGTTGTCCTGGTTGCCTACCGCGACGACACCGCGCTCGTGATCCTGCTGGTCGGCTTGGCCAAGGTCCTCGATGCGGCGAGCGATCTCGTCTACGGCCGCGAGCAGCAGCAAGAGATGATGCGTCCGATCGCGCTTTCGCAGATCGTGCGCGGTCTGACGGCGTTTGCGCTCAGCACGGTTGCTCTCGTCGTGTCGGGTTCCGTGGCGTGGGCGGCCTGTGGCACCGCGAGTGGCTATGCCGCCTGGTTCGCATGGGATCTCGTCCGCGTCCGGCGGCTCCTGAAAGGCGAGCCCATCGGTCCGCGGTGGGCGCGTGCCCCGCTGGTCAGGCTCTTCCGGTTGGTGTTGCCGCTCGGATTCGTGACCGCGATCGGGTCGCTGCAGGTGAACATCCCGCGGTACTTCCTTGAGGGATACACCAGCCGAGAGGACCTTGGGGCGTTTGGCACCCTTGCCTACCTGTTGGTCTTTGGCAACATGGTCGTCTCAGCGGTGGCCAACGCCGCTGTGCCCAGGATGGCGCGCTTGGCGTCGGATC
This sequence comes from Kofleriaceae bacterium, assembly GCA_020633495.1. Lineage (GTDB taxonomy): Bacteria > Myxococcota_A > Polyangia > Haliangiales > Haliangiaceae > WYBA01. Next base: position 296,934 of record JACKDR010000002.1, read on the forward strand.
AAGACTGGTCGGCGTTCCGTAGTCTCCTTGCCAAGCTCCTGATGATCGGTGCAGCCCTCGGCGTCGCAGCAGTCGCCGGCAGCGTGCTGGTTGGTCGCGAGGTGCTGACGTTCCTGTACTCACCAGAAGTGGCGACGCACGCGGACGTTCTCGTCTGGATGGCCGTGACGTCAGGGCTGCTCTGGTCGTACGTGTTTCTCGGTACCTCGCTGGACGCCATGCGGCGATTTCGGGTGCAACCGTGGATCCATGGGACCAGCACTCTCGTCATCATGGGCGCGAGCGCGCTCCTCGTACCCCGCTACCACATGCTGGGAGCGGCCTGGGCGATGCTGGTGGGCTACGGCGTCGAGTCCGTGCTTTACTGTGTCGCCGTGGCAGTACCGTTGCGCCGGATGCAGGGGCCATCGACATGATCGTTCGCGGAGCACGCTGGTTCTGGCGTCAGTATCGGCAGCGGAGAGATCCCGTCGGCTATGCGCGCGCGATCGGCGTCAGGCTGGGGCACGATTGCGAGTTCTTCGGCGTGACTGCTGAGACCTGGGGATCTGATCCCTACCTCATCCGGCTGGGCGACCGTGTGTACGTCACCGCCGGGGTCCGCTTCGTCACGCACGATGGAGCGATCCTCCTGTTTCGTCGGCAGTACCCCGACATCGATCGCATCGGTCCGATCCGAGTCGGAGACGACGTGTTCATCGGTACCAACGCGCTCATCCTACCTGGCGTCGAGATTGGATCTCGGTGCATCGTGGGAGCGGGCGCTGTCGTCCACCGGAACGTGCCGGCAGGCAGCGTGGTCGCCGGAGTGCCTGCGCGTGTTGTTTGCACCGTGGATGAGTACTTCCAGAAGCACGAGCAGGCCTTTCTCCACGTGCATCGCATGCCATTCGAAGAGAAGCGCCGCTTCCTGCTGCGGCACTTCGGTCTTGGGGATGCGGACTGATGTGCGGCATCGCAGGTAGCCTCGCGCTCGAAGGGGCCTGCGACGAGGAGGAGACCACGTTCGCCGCCCGTCGGATGGCCGATGCCTTGTATCATCGCGGGCCCGACGATGGTGGCGTTTGGGTCGACGCCTCGTCAGGCGTGGCGCTGGCCCACCGTCGCCTATCCATCATCGATCTGTCGGCTGCGGGGCATCAGCCGATGCGATCGGCCTCGGGGAGGTACGAACTTGCCTTCAACGGTGAGATCTACAACCACCAGGAACTGAGGAACGAGTTAACGTCACGCGGGCACCGGTTCCGCGGCCACTCTGACACCGAGGTGGTCCTCGCGTGCGTGGAAGCCGATGGCTTTGAGACTGCGCTGCCGCGCCTGGTCGGGATGTTCGCCATCGCTCTCTGGGATCGTTTCGATCGGGCACTGCTGCTCGCGCGCGATCGGTTCGGCGAGAAGCCACTCTACTACGGTGTCTCCCGTGCGACGCTGCTGTTCGCGTCGGAGCTCAAGGGGATCCGTGCTCATCCTGCATTCGAGGGGAGTCTCGACACCGAGAGCATGATGACCTTCATGCGGTACGGCTACGTGCCGGCGCCGCGGTGCATCTATGGCGGATTCCGCAAGGTACCACCTGGGACGTGGCTGCGCGCGACCGCCCGTGACGGTGTGGGCACGCCGCGGGAGTACTACTCCCTGCGATCCGTGGCCGAGGCGGGGATCGCGCAACCACTTCAAGTCGACAGCACCGAGGCCACGGAGTTGCTCGATGCTCGTCTGCGGGCCGCAGTTCGACGGCAGATGGTGGCGGACGTACCACTTGGCGCGTTCCTGTCGGGGGGGATCGACTCCTCGTCGATCGTCGCGCTGATGCAGGCGCAGAGCACCCGCCAAGTGAAGACCTTCTCGATCGGGTTTCACGAGCCCGACTACGATGAGGCCGGGTACGCGCGGGCCGTCGCGGCGCATCTGCGGACCGAGCACACCGAGGTGTACGTCACCGCGAAGCAGGCTCTAGAGGTCGTTCCGACGCTTCCCTCCGTGTATGACGAACCCTTCGCCGACTCCTCGCAGGTTCCGACGATTCTGGTCTCGCAGATCGCGCGCAAACACGTGACGGTCGCTCTGACGGGGGACGGCGGCGACGAGCTCCTCGGGGGATACGGACGCTATGCGTTGTTGCGGCGCTTGGCACCGCTGCTCCGAGTCCCCGGTCGTCGGGCTATCGCCCACGTCGCGAACGCGGTCTTGAACGCGGTCGCCGTCCGGAGCAACCAAGCTGGGGTCGGTCGTCGCTGGGCTGACTGGGCGCGCCGACGCGTCGACATTGCAGGTGCCAATGATATCGATGACTTGTATCACTTCCTGATGAGTCTCTGGTACCACCCCAGCTGGCTCGTACGGCGCGGGTTCGAGCCGCCCGGGGTGTACCCACTTGCCAAGGAGATCCTTGCAGACGGGACCGCCACCGAGCGTGCCATGCTCGGCGACGCTCTCCAGTACCTCCCCGACGATATCCTCGTGAAGGTCGATCGTGCGGCGATGTCGGTTGGCCTGGAGACTCGTGTACCCCTACTCGACCCTGACGTCGTCGAGTTGGCCTGGCGCCTCCCGCTTTCGACCAAGATCGTTGGTGAAGTCGGGAAGTACCCCTTGCGCAGGCTGCTGGCGCGCTACGTTCCCACCTCGCTCTTCGAGCGGCCGAAGCGCGGGTTTGCGGTTCCAATCGCGCAGTGGCTGCGTGGCCCACTGCGCGACTGGGCCGAGTCGCTGCTGGCTGAGCGGCGGCTCCGCCAAGAAGGCTTCCTGGACGCTTCCCTCATCCGTCAGCGATGGGACGGGTTCCTCGCCGGCATTCGCGACTGGAGCTCGTTACTGTGGAACATCCTGATGTGGCAGGCCTGGTTGGAGCACTATGGAACTCGATCGTGACAGGATGCGCTCGGGTAGTCGCGCGGCCGTGACATCGTCACGCACGCGGACGCCGTCCGGCCGGCAACACGATCCTGTCCGGATCATGCACGTCTTTGGGGTCATGGACCGAGGGGGGGCAGAGGTCAGAACCCTGGCCCTGATGCGGCATGTGGATCCCGCGCACTACGTGATGGAGTACATCGCTCTCAGTGGAAACGAGGGCGCGCTCGACGACGAGATCCGGAGCTTGGGGGGCGAGGTCCATCCGTGCGCGCTCGACGCCACGTTCCCGGTGCGCTTCGTGCGCCTGCTCCACGCGCGACGCATCGGCGTCGTTCATTCTCACGTCCATCTTGCGACCGGGATGATCCTTGGTCTCGCCGCGCTCGCCGGGGTGTCAGTTCGAATTGCCCACTTCCGGACGACGCAGGACGGCCGGGGCGACTCGCCAGCGCGTCGTCTTTACCGCCGGATCATGAGGATGTCGATCGACAGATTTGCGACCGATATCCTCGCCTGCGGCGTAGGCGCGATGGAGTACGGCTGGTCACCCGACTGGCGCGCGGACCCGCGGTGCCGCGTCATCCTCAACGGGGTGGACGCGACCCGCTTCGACCTGCCAGGGCAAGGGGCAGTGGTCAGACAGGAGCTGTCGATCCCGCATGACTCTCCACTCGTGCTCATCATCGGGCGGTTTGCTCCTGTCAAGAACCATGTCCGCGGTATCGAGATCTTCTCCGAGATTGCTTTGCGGACCGGTGCTCACCTGTTGCTTGCAGGGAAAGGAGGCACTGCTGAGGAGGATCTCGCCCGCCGCCGCGTGGCATCCCTCGGCCTCGAAGCGCGAGTGCACTTCCTCGGCGAGCGCGACGACGTCGCATCGCTGTTGTGTGCGGCGGACCTCGCGCTTCTGACATCCCACCACGAGGGCATGCCCGGGGCTGTCCTCGAGGCCGTGGCCGCGGGAACCCCGGTCCTTGCCACTGATCTGCCAGGCGTACGCGAGATCCAGCGCTGTCTCGACGGTATCTCCACGCTCTCACTCGCCGATCCAGATGTGGCCTGGGCCGAGCTGGCCTGCAAGCTGATCGGCGCGCCGCGGTCGGACTCCTCACGGAGGGTCGCACGCTCGTCATTTAGAGCGAGCCCGTTCGCCATCGAGCGTTCGGTCGAGGGGCACGTGGATGTGTGGAAGCAAGGGCGTGGATGAGCGGTCGAGTGGTCACGGGGCTTGCCCCACGCCGCGCGACCTGGACGGGGTTAGAGTTCGCGGTCCAAGTCGCCGTCGTGGTGTCGCTGTACTTGTTTCGCGACGACATCGTGTCCATGTCGCTGTGGAACCTGGCCCTGCTCGATACGCTCGTCGCTCTTGCCGTGGTCGCCTCTGTGATTCGCGGAGCTCCACGCCTCGTCTGGTCTCCCACTTCCGTCTACGCAGTCGTCCTCGTGATCTTCCATGCGGGCTTGGCGATGGCGATGGTTGCCGGCCGCGTCTCACCACACGCGTTCCCGGCGCTTGACGAGTGGTTGTATCGCCCGTCAACACGTACCGCGATGTGGGTGACCTCGCTCGGTCTCGTCGGATTTGCGTTGGGCGTGCGACTGGCTCGCAGCACGCCCCCCGCTCGATTCCGCGAGAGGCGCATCGACGACGAACTCAACCAACTCATGGCGGTTGCATCGTTCATCGTGATCGCCGGTGCGATGTTGTTGTGGTTTGGTCACTCGATATCGCGCGGGGGAGTCTCGATTCTCGTGGGGTCATACGACCAGTTCCTGGACCGTACCGACGAGGGTATGCTCTGGATCTCGTACTACGCCATCGACGTCGCGATGGTCTTCGCTGCCGCGTGCACGTGGACCAAGTGGCACCGTGGAACGCTGGCGATCTTCGTTGGATGGAGCCTGCTCGCCTTCCCGCTTGGTCTTCGCGGGGAGATCCTGTTCCCCACCGTCACGGCGCTCGCCGTCGTTTCGGCACGGCGACGCACGCTGCCGGCAGGCAAGACTCTGGTCGTGGCCATCGTCGCCTTGTCCGCTATCGCCGCCGTCCGACAGGTCCGATCCGTGGGCCTGACGGGCCTCAGCGGGAGTGATATCAGCGTTAGTCCAGTCGATGGATTGATCGAGATGGGAACGTCGCTCCGGCCCGTTTCCGAAGTCGTATTCTGGCGTGAGCACGGGGACGACTTCGCAGATGGTGCGACGTACTGGGCTCCGATCGATCGCGCGCTCTACTACGTGATTCCAGGCTGGTCGCGCCCACCCGTCGACCGCGACGAACGCCTCATGAGCGTCGTCGTCATGAGCCGTGCCGGTCCGATTGGGTTCTCCGTCATGGCCGAGGCGTACCGAAATTTCGGGCCAGAGGGCGCACTCTTGGTTCTGGCCTTCTTTGGGTACTTGCTTGGCAGGATCGACACGTGGCCGACGACTCGTCTTCACCAGTCGGCTGCCGGCATCGTGCTCCTGGGACTCCTTCATCACATCCGGAACAGCTTCGTCCCGATTCCAAGTCAGCTCGCGATCGGATTCGCGCTGATCGGTCTGATCCTGTTGATCGCGACGCTCGGAAAAGGACAACGACGAACTAGCATGAGGCAGCAAGTCTGATGGATAAGTCCGGGACAGGCGCGATCACCGACGCGGACTACTGGGACGGGTTCCTCGACGCACGCGCGGCGGCGACGCGAATCCCGTCGTGGCACGGCACCTGGGGCAAGCATGGCGCATTCCTGCGCTTGTTGACGAGGCACTGCGGCTCGCTCCGCGGGGCCCGCGTGATCGAGCTCGGTGGTGCGTGCTCGGTTCGACTCATGAGCTTGGCGCGGTTCGCGGCGTGTGATGCTGTTGCTCTCGATTTCGCACCACAACGCTTGGCGGTAACCAAGCAGATGTTTCAGGCCAATGGTGCGCAGGTCGAGTGCGTCGCCGGAGACCTCTTCGAGTATAGGCCGACTCGACCCTTCGACCTCGTCACGCACTGGGGGCTCCTTGAGCACTTCGAGCGGCCGGCCGCCGTGATGGAAGCCTCTGCCCGACTCCTGCGGCCGGGGGGGCTCGTCGCGTTCAGCATGCCGAATATGGAGGCACTGGGTGCGCAGCTGTGGCGATCACGTTGCCCGCGTAACTGGGCGACTCATATCTTCCATTCAGATTCAGTCGTTCACGAGGCGTGTCATGCGGCGGGGCTAGAACTCACAGCGACCTATCACTGGGGTCCTCCGATGCTTCAGATCTCCGCATGGGAACGGGACGCGCGATGGCTACATGGTGTGACACTGGCACAGGTTGCCCTTCAGGGCCTCGCCAAGGCGACTCCCGTCTTTCAGTGGGGGACGCGGCTCCTTTCAATGGAACGGGCGTTCGTCGCCCGTCGGAGAGCGTGAAAGGCCGAACATTCCGTTTCGAGCATTGATATACTCGGGCGCATGTGGAGAAGTGTTGCGTGTGTCGTGTACGTCATGCTTTCGGTTCTCGAGATCGGCTGTGGACCGGGAAATCCGGGAAAGGGCACTGTCGACGCTCGAGCAACGGTCCCGGATGCCGACAACCGCCCTACCCCAGTGGTGACAGTGATGGTCGGCGACTCGACGATGGCAACGTTCGATGATCCACCGCCAGACCGGCCCACGCTCACCGGCTGGGGGCAGGTATTCGGTGACTACTTTGACACGCTGGTGTCAGTGCACAACATGGCGGTCTCCGGGGAGAGTTCGAGGAGCTACGTCGACGACGGATACTGGGATGCCGCGCGTACCCAGATTGATACCGGCACGTTCGTATTCATCCAGTTTGGGCACAACGATCAGAGTGACGACGCCCGCCATACTGACCCCGCCACGACGTATCGTGATCAGCTAGTGGCAATGGTCTCCGACACGATCGCACTAGGCGGAGTTCCGATCCTGGTGTCCCCGGTGGCTCGCCGGACGTTTGTGGACGGCGAGCTGGTCGACACGCTTCAGCCTTACGCGGACGGTGCTCGCGCCGTCGCAGAAAGCAGAGGCACGGCCTTCGTCGACCTCCACGCGCTGAGCATGGCCCTGTACGTACAGCTTGGAGCGGTGGGCAGCGAGTTCCTGAGCGCGAGCGCAGTGGACACGACGCACTTCTCTCGCGACGGCGCGATCGCGATCGCGGGTCTCGTTGTCGAGAATCTGCCGGCGCCCGCAGCATCACTTGCCGAGCACCGCGCCCGTTGATCGTCCTCCACGTCCACCTCCATCATCTGCGGCGCCTCAAGATCTGGTGAACGGCACACCTCGTCGGAGCAGATGTATCTCGAGACCGATGACCGCTAGCGCACAGAGGAACAACGCCGCCACCTTTGGCGCCACGTTGGGCTGTAGCGTCACGAGTCCAAGTGCGAGCGTCGTCGCCATGTAGCAGGCGCTGATCGTGCCGTGCCGGTACCCGGCGCGCAGCAGTCGCTGGTAGAGGTGCGAATGGTGCGCGCGGAAGATATTCTCACCACGGAGCACGCGGCGAAACAATGTGTATGTTGCGTCGCCAACCAACGGGGTTAGCACGATTAACTGCAGCGGATGCAGCTCTAGCCGACCTCCGAGGACGGCGATTCCGATCAGCGCTCCCATGACGGTGCTTCCGGCGTCGCCCATGAAGATCCGTGCAGGCGGGATGTTGAAGACGAGAAAGCCGGTGTACGCCGCCGCTGGTAGCCACCAGAGCGGCGACGCCGTGATCACAGCCAGCATGCTCAGGGTGATGGCTCCAGTGCCGCCCACGAGAGCATCGATTCCGTCCATGAAGTTGTACATGTTGATCAACGCCGTCAAGAAGACGGCCGCGCCGACCACGCGGATCGCCACGGGCAGCGATGCGGGCGAGGCAGGGGGGCCGACTAGACAGACCACGCCGGTCGCGACGAGTACGTGTATTCCGTAGCGCAGTCTGGCACTCAGCCCTCTCGCGTCGTCGGCGATCCCTAGCGCCGCAAGCGCGATGGTCGCCCCGGTCGCAGCCCACCAGATCGCGTCCGCCTGTACCGCCCCCAGACACACCCCGAATCCGCCCACAACAACCCAAGCAGCCACTGCGGGAAGGCCGCCGCCGGTGGGGGTGGGCCGGGTGTGAGAGCTGCGGTCACCGGGAAGATCAAGGAGACGCTGCCGCGATACGACGAGGAACATCCGGACAAGGAGCAGGCTGAGGAGCAGCGTGGCGCTCGCCAGAAGCAGCAGTTCCACGCTCACGAACCTGCCATCGCCTGCGCTGTGCGCCGCAGTCCTTCGTCGAGACTGATCGCCGGCGTCCATTGGAGAGCAGCGCGAGCCTTCGAGCTGTCTACCTGAAGGGACTCCCAAAGCCGCTGCACGAGGCCTCCCTTTCCCGCGAGCCGTAGCATTGTGCGCAGCCCGGGAGATGGAACAAGGCGCGGCACCCGATCCATCGCCGCTGCCATGCGGCGAATCAGTTCGGGGGTCGACACGTCTTCGCCGTCGGAGGCGAGGTAGACCTCCGTATGGCGAGGCTGAGTGGGAGCGCTCGCCAGTCGGACCACGAGATCCGCGAGGTTCTCAACGTAGATGAAGCTGCGTGCGTTGTGAATCGCTCGGAAGGGCAGCGGCACCCCTCGCTTAACGAGCCTCATGAGGCTCAAGAAGTTCGCCCCGACCCCTGGGCCATAGACCAGTGGCGGTCGTACGACCGCGACGTCCATGCCTGTGCGCTCCGCGAGCTCCGCAAGACCCAGCTCCGCCCGCGCCTTGGACACCGCATAGCCGCCAAGCGGTCGCGTGTCGGACGCCTCGGTGAAGGGCCGCCCCGGAACGGTCACATCGCCGTTCACCTTGATGCTGCTCATGAAGATGAAGCGAGTAGCCCCTTCTTGCGCAGCGAGTTCGGCGATTCGTTGCGGCCATCGGCAGTTGACCGCGTCAAATTCCTCGTCCGAAGTGTGGCCGTGCACGTCGTGCACCCTCGCCGCGAGGTGCACGACAGTACGGACCCCGCGCAGGCACGTACGGACGTGCTCGTCATCGTGTGCGGGCGACAGTGTCATCCCGCGAAGTACGCCGGGTAGTAGGGCGGGGGCGCTGCGCCCCGTCGCAACGACCGGCAATCCTCGCACGGCAAACGCTGCGCTGGTCCAACGGCCGACAAAACCACTCGCGCCCGTGATGAGAGTAAGGGAAGGCGTGCTCACATGTCCCCTCGCCGCGATTGCATCATTCGCTGGTACGTCGTCAAGATCGTATCGTTTACGATCGAAGTCGCGAATTCGTGCTCCGCGCGCTGTCGGCCGCGTGCCCCCATCCTGGTCCGAAGCGGCTCGTCCTCGACGAGCCGCTTCAATGCGGCCGCCAGCCTCGTGGGATCTCGTGCAGGTACGAGCAACCCATTGTCACCGTCCGCTACGATCGCTCGACACCCCGGGACGTCGGTGGTCACGATCGCTCGACCCGCAGCAGCGGCCTCGATCAGCGACAGCGGCGCTCCCTCTCGGTACGATGGAAGGCACGCTATGTGGCAGCTCTGAAGCAACTCGGGGATATCGTTCCTTCGTCCAAGCCAGTCAACAAGTCCTTGTCGTGTCCATTCCTCTAACCTGGCCACGGGGACCGCCGCAGGGTTCGCCGGGTCGGGTGCCCCGGCAAGCAGCACCCGAAAGGGCTTCACCCGTTGCCTTCGGAGTAGCCGCGTCGCGGCCACGAGTTCTCCGACGCCCTTGTCCCAGAGCATCCGGGAGTGCATCAGGACCGTGACAACTCCGGGAGCGGGAGGGAGTGACGGGAAACGGACAAGATCGACGCCAGATCCGGTGACGACATCGATCTGTTCGCTGCGTGCTAGTCGTCGCTCGACGAGCAGCGTTGCATCGTCCCGATTCTGCACCAGTACTCGTGCCGTCCGGGAGGTGCGGATCATGGTGCGGAATGTCCGCTCGTAGAGGCCGCGCATGACCTGCCGACCGAGCCCTTGTCCCAGATAGAGGTACCCCATCCCCGCCACGGCATTGAGGACTGCCGGTGCTCCGGAGAGTCGTGCAGCGATGTTCCCGTACACGATGGGCTTGGCTGCGACGAGATGCACGAGATCAGGTCGCACTTGGCGCATGATTCGGGTTAGGCCGAAGACCGATCGTAGCTCCACCAACGGGTTCGTACTACGGCGATCGAGCGGGAACTCTCGGTGCTCCAGACCCGCGTCGCGGATCTCGGCGGAGCGCTCGCCAGGACCGGTCGCGACCACGACGCGCCAGCCAACGTCGCGAGCGGCCCGCGCAAGATCGAGGCGATGGGAGAGGAAGTACCAGTCCTCGGTGACGACGATCAGCAACGTCTCGGACGCCATCCGCAGCAAGCCCTCGGAACTAGCTCTGCTGGCCGCTACGAGGGTTCGGCTGGTATCCGATGTCGAGTTCGCTGAGCGCGGCGCGAATTGCCTGCTCGTCACGAGCACGCACGCTAAATTGCATGCTCTCGATCAGCGAGTCGAGTCGTCGGGCATCGACACCGAGAGGACGACAGCGGAAGATCTTGCGGAGCGCCGTTGGGGACAGGTTCTCGCTTTTCGTGGACAGCTCCTCGAACAGCTTCTCACCGGGGCGTGTCCCCACGATGCGGATTCCGATCTCCTCCTCGCGGAAGCCAGAGAGGCGGATCATCTGGCGGGCGAGGTCGATGATGCGAACCGGCTCGCCCATATCGAGGAGGAACACGTCGCCACCGTGGCCGATGGTGCCGGCCTGGATGACCAGGTTCGCGGCTTCCGGGATCGTCATGAAGTAGCGGGTCGCTTCGGGATGGGTCACCGTTACCGGCCCGCCGGACGCGATCTGATCGCGGAAGATGCCGACAACGGACCCGCGGCTTCCGAGCACGTTCCCGAAGCGGACGCACGAGAAGCGCGTAGCGGAGCGTACGGCTGCATTCTGGACGATCTGTTCGGCGATGCGCTTGCTCGCACCCATGACGCTCGTCGGGTTGATCGCCTTGTCGGTGGAGATCATCACGAAGCTCTCGACACCATTCTCGTCGGCGAGGTCGACCAGCTGTCTCGTTGCGAAGACGTTGTTACGAAGGGCCTCCCATGGGAAGCGCTCCATCATGGGGACGTGCTTGAACGCGGCGGCATGGAATACCACCTCCGGTCGAAGCTCCTTGAACGTGCGTTCCAGCGCCTTCGGATCCATGACATCAAGCAGCACAGGTTGGACCACGTGACCCAGCTGTGCCTCGTTCAGCTCTCGTTCGACCTCGAAGAGATTCGATTCATCCCTCTCGACCAAATACACGCATGCCGGCCTCATTCGAGCTAGCTGGCGACACAGTTCGCTGCCGATCGAACCGCCAGCGCCCGTCACCATCACACGCTTGCCCTCGTAGTGCGCGGTCAGGTCGACGAGGCTCAAAGAGGGCGGCACTGGGTCCCGTGACAGGAGATCCTCGATACGAACCTCGCGAACCGCACTCGAGGGCGACGAGCTATCGCCGCCCCCGCCCAGGGTCTCGTACATGCCTTGCACAATGCGAACGTCGATCTCGAGGGGACTGCAGGCATCCATGATCCTGCTGATGGTCTTGGGGCCGAAGGCCGACGAGGTGATGATGAGCCGCTCCGGGGTAGCGTGCTTGAGGACCTTGGAGAGGTCCTGAATGCTTCCGAGGATCCTCAGGTTCGCGATGACCATGCCGACCTTGTCGGGGTCATCGTCAACGAAGCCGATGGGGCGGATACCAAGTTCCGGGTGACGGAGCGCTTCCTTCACGATTGCTAGGCCGCCCTGCCCGGCGCCGACTAGCAGGGTTGGAACTCCGACTTCCGCGCGCATTCGCTCGCGCAGGATGCGCGGCACAAAGCGAGCCCCTGCCATCCCGATGAAAGAGAACATGCCCTCCATCAAGATGATCGAGAGCGGGAAGATCAGCTGCGGGACGTGGAGCAACTCGGGCCCGAGTACCAATCGGCAGAAGATCAGGACAAGGCTCACGAGCGCGGTTGCCTGAGCCATCCGAAGGGCTTCGTGTAGACCCACGTAGCGCCATACCAGCCGGTACACGCCGAACACGTAGTTGATCATTACCCGGCCGAACGCGAGCAGCGGGGCCAGGAACATCATCTGGCGATAGAAGCTATGCGGGATGTGTCCCTCGAAGCGAGCGACGTACGCGACCAGCACGCCGAGGGCCACGATCACGAAGTCGAGCATGCCCGCCGCCACCCTGGCCTGACGGTTGCGCCCCAGCCGCGGCGCATCGCCTGTCAAGGAGGTTGCAGAACCGCTGAGCCGGCTGCTGGCAATCCGAGAGGGAGGGGACACGTCAGGCCTCTCCCTGCGTGGCCTCGCCGTAGCTGCCATATGAGTAGTAGTAGTAGTAGCCGCCATATCGACGGCTCGAGATGTCCATGTCGTTCATGATGACGCCGAGGATTGGTGCCTCGACGTCCTTGAACTGGCGTGCCGCCGCCGATACGTCGGCAAGGTGGGTCTTGCCGGCCTGCGCTACCAACATCACGCCTGACGACAACCGGCACAGCACCACGGCATCGGTGACCGCCAGGACCGGAGGGGAATCGAGCAGAACCCGATCGAACTTGCTCTCAAGCTCCTCCAGGATCTGCTTGAACTTCTTGGTCAGCAGCAATTCGACAGGATTTGGCGGCAGCGGACCGCACGGCAGGACGTAGAGGTTGGGGATGTCGGTCGACTTGATGACGTCGTCGATGGTCGCGTCGCCAAGGAGCAGGTTGGTGAGACCGCGCGTCTTCGATACCCCCAGCGACTTGTGCAATCGCGGACGACGCAGGTCGGTGTCGACGAGCAGCACTCTTTGGCCGCTCTGCGCCATGATCGTCCCCATGTAGATGGTCGTGGTGGTCTTTCCCTCGCGAGGTCGTGGACTCGACACGGTTATTGTCTTCATCGGGCGATCCGTCGACGAGAACAGGATGTTGGTCTGGATCGACCGGCAGCACTCGGCGGCACGGGACGTCGGGTTGTGGAAGACGTACAGGTCCCGGTCCTTCTGGGCCTTCGGGGTGTCGCCCGTGGGGACATCCGCGACGATCGGGATGATGCCCAGCAGCGGCGCACCGACCACTCGCTGTACGTCCTCGGCGCTCTTGATCGTGCGGTCCATGAATTCGAGCAGAAAGGCGAGGCCAACCCCGAACATCAACGAGAGCATCATGCCCACCGTCACGTTGACCTTGAGACGCGGACTGACTAGGTAGGCCGCGCGGGCGTACTCGTTCTCGTCGACGTTGATCTGCTCGTTCCGGCTCTCGACTTCGCTGGTGTGCAGCCGCCCGATCAGCTGCGTGTAATTCTCCTCGTCGGTCTTCTGGGTCCGGACCAGGCGGTTGTACTCGACGTTGAGGGGGCCGAGTGCAAGGGCTTCCTGTTTGAGACGGGTGACCTCGCCCTCGAACGCAGACTCGGCGGAGAGGGCGGCTTGGTACTTCTCGTCGAGCTCGCGGGTGGCGCGCCGCGCCTCCCCCTGGATCGCGGCGTAGAGGTCGTCGACCTTCTTCTTCTGCTGCACGAAGCGGTCGCTCTTGGGGCCGAACTCCTCCTGGATCTCGAGGAACCTCTGACGCTCGTCGATGTACTGCTTCTTGAGCTGGTCGACGGTGTCGGCGTTCGACGCCAGCGCGAAGACCGGTGACTCGAGCACTTCCTCGCCCTTGAGGCCGAGCGCGCGCTTGCGCAACGAGCCCAGCTCGATCCGCTTGATCCGCGCGTCGCCGAGCGCACCGGTGAAGCGCTGGATGTCGGAGGCGAGGATGCTCTGCTTGTCCTCGAGCGACACCGAGATCATGTCGTGCTTGTCCTTGAACTCGTAGAGCTCGCGCTCGGACTCGCGCAGCGCCTTCTCGGCGGCGTCGAGCTCCGACGACAGGAACTTGCTGCTCTTGTCGGCGCCAACGGTGCGCTTGGCGACGGTGGCGGACAGGTAGCTGCGGACGTGCTCGTTGGCCAGCGCCATGGCCAGCGCCTTGTCGGTGTCCTTGACCGTGATCGCGATGATCCGGCTCTCGCGGTTCTGCGCAGCGCCGACCATGCCCTTGAAGGCCTCGGCGGCCTGATCGATGCGCTCCTCCGTCGTCAGGTTCGGGTACTTGTCGGGCGGGATCAGCTGATCATAGAAGTACTGCTCGCCGTTGCGCTTCGTCACCGTCGCGCGCGCTAGCGGGAAGTTGGTTAGGATGTCGACCTGGGTGTTGTAGTACTCCTGGTTCGACCAGTAGCTACCGGCGCCGAGCTCGATCACGGACTCCTGGTCAGAGCCGAGCACGCGCGGTGCCTGCGGGTTGACGACCACGGTCGCCGTTGCTGCGTAGATCTTGGGCTGCCGCATCGTGTACAGGACCGACGCGGTCACGCCGATCGCCACGATGGCGGCAACGATCCAGAGCCGACGCCGGATGATCGTCAGATAGCGGAGGAGGTTGCCGCTGTCGTCATCCTCGTCCGCGGTCTCGGATGGGCTCGGAGTGGAGGCGGGTTGGGTGGATGTGGACACGGCAGGATCCTTAGACGCCGCCCGGAGCACAGGCGTTCAGGCTCGGAGTCTTTCTAGGGTCGCGAAAAGTATGATCTTTCGAGCAGGATGCCAAGGAAGATCAGGGCTCCTTCAGCTGGTCGGCCTGCCCGCGTTCCCACTCGGCCTGGTTGTGGTTGCCCAGTAGGTCCTCCACCGCGGCGACCTTGAGGTGGCACTGGATCATGAGGTCGCGGCTGCCGGAGGCAAGGCCCGAGGCTCGCTCCAGGGTCTGCCTCGCCCCTCCCAGGTCACCGGCTTCGACCTGGACGTCTGCTAGGGCGAACAGGAGCTGGAGGCGGTCGTAGCTCGGCCCCTCCGCGGTCCCACCGACGGCGTCGGTCAGGAGTGTGAGCGCGCCCCGGGTGTCGCCTGACAGGGCGAGGGCCCGGCCAAGCACGGTGGCGCTGCGAGCCTGCGGGGCTTGCTGCCAGGCGGCGCGCGCAGCGGGAACCGCGATGTCGGCTCGCCGCTGGCTGATCGCGACCTGGGCGAGCAGGGTCTGAGTCACGGCGTCGCGCGGGTTGGCTTCGGCGGCGGCCTGGACGTAGGCCAGCGCGGTTGGGGGCTGTCGCTCGAGCGCGTGGTAGAGGCGCCAGAGGTGTCTCGGCTCGGTCGGCATCGCCTTCACCGCGGCGGCGGGATCGGGGAACGCGCGCAGGACGTCGGCGACGATCGGCGCGACGTCGCGCGCCCACCGGATCGCCTCCGCGAACTCGGGGGCGGACTGGGCGGGGCGCTGGGACGCGAGCAGCATGCGGGCGGCGAGGTGGTGCATGCCGCCGTGGCGGGGGTTGAGGGCGAGGGCGCGCGCGATGGTGTGGATCGCGCGGACGTCGCGTTGGGTGAACAGGGCCTGGGCGGCGCGGCCGGCGAGGAGGTAGTCGCTGGGGTGGCGCGCCCACGCGGCGCGGGCGGCGGCGATGCGGGCGGCGGGCTCGTCGATCGCGGCGACCCGGGCGTCGTCGGCGCGGGCGTCGCGGCCCAGCGGCGACAGGGCGAGCGCGACGACGGCGGCGGCGGCGGCGAGGATCGCGGCGCGCTGGACGATGGCGCCGCGGGCGACGGCGCGGGCGCGGCCGCCGGCGGGATCGGCGGCGGCGCCGAGGCGCTCGGGCACGAGGATCGCGCCGAGGACGATCGCGGCGCCGACGATGATCGGCAGCTCGAGCGAGAAGTCGGCGAGGTCGTGGACGGCGAGCGCGACCAGGCCGGCGATGGCGCCGGCCTCGAGGGGGCCGTGGCGCCACCGACGGGCGCCGGCGCGCGCGAACGCCAGCAGCGCGAGGAGCAGCAGCGCGGCGCCGGGCAGGCCCCAGTCGATCGCGGCCTGCAGGTAGCTGTTCTCGACGTGGGAGTAGGTCACGCCGCCTGGCGACAGGCGGGTGAACGCGGGCTCGAAGCCGCCGCGGCCGACGCCGAGCCAGTGGTTGTCGGGCATCAGCTCGGTGGCGTCGCCCCAGACCTGGAACTTGCTGTGGGGCTCGTAGATCTCGTCGACCGAGGTCTTCTCGAGATCGCGGGCGAGGTCGCCGGCGGTGAGCATCGCCAGCAGCAGGACGCTGCACACGGCGACCACGCCGGCGGGCAGCGCGACGTTGAGCGGGACGCGGCGCTGCGACTCCTCCTTGCCGGCCTTGCGCTGCACGATCAGCAGCGCGGCGACGACCACGACGCCGGCGACCAGCCCGACCAGGCCGCCGCGCGAGCCCGACAGGAACGTGGTCGCGGTCAGCACCGCGCCGGCGATCAGCCAGCCGCCGCGGGCGGGGCCGGGCGTCGCGACGGCGAGCGCGATCGTCATCGGCACGGCGAGCGCGAGCAGCGACGCCAGGTGGTTGACGTTGACCAGCGGACCGAGCAGCGGCGGCGCGAACGGCTTCGGCAGGTCGTACAGGCCGTAGACGGAGGTGAGGCCGGCGGCGTGGTGGACGAGGGTCACGATCGCGACCAGCGTCGCGACGCCGGCGACGGCGATCGCGAGCCAGCGGCGGGCGCGGCGGTTCGAGGTCAGGCGCACGCAGGTCCAGCCCAGGGCGAGGTACCCGACCAGCTTGGCGAGCTCGACCAGCGTCGCCGGTGGATCGTAGGACGCGACCACCCAGCGCGGCGGCGCCTCGCCCCAGGCGGCGTTGTTGTCGATGATCAGCGCCAGCTTGCCGGGGACGAGGTGGGTGGCGAGGCCGAAGGGCAGCGGCACCAGCTGCGCCGCGGTGAGGGCGGCGGCGGCGGCGAGCGGGTACAGGAGCGGCGATGGCCGGCTCGCGGTGCGCCGTGAGGTGACGTAGGGCAGCGCGGTCGCGATGCTCAGCAGCGCCGCGACGCCGGCGGCCCACCGCGGCGCGCCGCCGATCGCCAGCGCGGTGAAGGCCAGCGCGAGCGCGACCAGGATCAGCGCCAGGCGATCGCGGGGCCGCACGCCCGCTCCGTCAGTACCAGCGCTCGGGGACGAAGATGGCGTCGCCCGGCCGCAGGTAGAAGTCCTTGGCCTTGCCGCTGGCGATCGACTCGACGGGGATCGTGAACGACTCGGTCGCGCCGTCGGTGGCGCCCTTGCGGGTGACCTTGACCGCGTTCTTGCGCGCCATCGGGGTGAAGCCGCCGGCCTGCGAGATCGCGTCGACGATCGACAGCCCCGAGACGTAGTTGATCGTGCTCGGCTTGCGGACCTGGCCCAGGACCGACACGGTCTTGGACTTGTACTCCTTCACCAGCACCGAGACGATCGGGTTGACGAGGTAGCCGTCGGCGAGCCGGGTCTGGATGTCGACCTCGACCTGCGCCGGGGTCTTGCCCGCGACCTGGACCTGGCCGATCTCGGGGAAGTTGATCGTGCCCTCGTCGCTGACCGCGTAGGTCTTGGACATGTCGTCGTGCTTGAACACCCGGACCTCGAAGACGTCCCGGGGGCCCAGCGTCGTGTCCTGGACGTAGACCGGCTGCGACTCGTACTTGCTGGGCGGCGGATCTCGGAAGATCCCGCAGCCCGACGCGCCCAGGGTCGCCCACGCGATCGCGAAAGCTACGGGAATGACTAGGAGTCTCGAGGCAGGCGACATCGGCGAGGCAGTGTAGCAGGTCGTCCCAGCTTCGTTGTCCGGGGCCCCGGGGGCGTTCATTCCTTCAGGCGCGCGAGGTCGTCCAGGAGCCACCACCGTCCGGGGGCGCGGGTCGCGATCGGCTCGAGGGCGGCGATGGCGCCGGGGCGGTCGCCGGTGGTGGCGTGCAGGGCGGCGCGCTCGCACGCGGTCCAGGAGGCGAAGAACGGCACGTGGTAGACGGCGTAGAAGTCGGCCGGCGCGTCGTACTGCTGCTCGAGCCAGGTGGCGCGCCGGGCCAGCTCGGCGGCGGCGGTGGTGGCGGCGTCGGCGCCGGTCGGCGGGGGCGGCGGGTGCGGCGACGTCGGGCGGGCGCGGCGGGCGCGGCGGCGTCACCGGGCACGGCGTCGTCGGCGGGCGCGGCCGGTGCGGCGAGGGGCGTGCCCGGGCGCAGGCAGCCGCCGCCGTCGAAGACCTGGTGGGCGCGCAGCAGGCCGGCCAGCGAGGCGGGATCGCCGTAGGCGGGGGCGAGGTCGGTGGCGGCGCCGGCGAGGCCGTCGAGCGCGGTGATCGCGGCGGCGGTGGCGGCGGGGTCGACGACGCCGGCGACGAACAGGCACGCGCCGCGCTCGTGGATCGCGGCGTCGCGGCCGCCGGGCAGGCACGGCGCGACGGTGGCGCGGGCGTCGTCGTCGTGGCCCTGGGCCCACTGCACGATCGCCAGGCCGGCGCGGCGGATCGGGCGGCGACGGTCGGGGGCGCGGTCGACGGCGCGCCGGTACAGGTCCTCGGCGCCGGGCAGGTCGCCGGCCATCGCGAGCACCTTGCCGAGGCCGGCGAGGGTGTCCTCGCCCTCGGCGAGGCCCAGCGCCTCCTGCGCGAACTGCTTGGCCTCGTCGAAGCGGCCGGCGACCGCGAGGGTGGTGGCGTAGACGCCGGCGCCGTCGGCCTCGCCGAGGAACTTGTCGCGGTACAGCTTGCCGACGTGGACGGCCTCGTCGGGGCGGTCGGCGTAGATCAGCACGGACGAGTAGTGGTCGTAGATGCGGCCGCGGAACGACGCCTCGCCGGCGTCGACCAGGGCCGCGAACCCGGCGCGCGCGGTCTCGTAGTCGCCGCCGCGGTAGGCCAGCTCGGCGGCCCAGAACGCCAGCTCGCGATCGCGGGTGGCGCCGGCCTCGGCGAGGGCCCGGCCGGCCGCGGCGGGGCCGACCCGGCGCAGCGCCACCGCGGCCTCGAGCAGCGCGCGGGTCTTGCTGCGCGCCGGCGCCTTCGCGGCCAGCTGCGCCGCCTCGGCGGCGATCTGGTCGAGCTCGCCGGCGCTGCCGCCGCCGAACAGGATCAGGTAGGCGTGGGCGAGCGGGTGGTCCGGCGCGACCTGCAGCGCGCCGCGCAGCGACGACAGCGCCTGGTCGGTCTGGAAGACGTCGTACTCCTCGAGCGCGCGGCGCACCTTGGCGTCGCCGGGGCCGTCGACGTGGTGAGGCCGGCGCACCAGCATCCAGGTCGCGCCCGCCGCCACCGCGGCGCCGGCGATCAGCGCGACCGCGAGCGGCCAGCGCCGGCGCGGCGGCGCGAACAGGGCGTCGCGGGTCGCGATCAGGGCGTCGCGCAGCGCCGCCATCGTCGGGGTACGCGCGTCGCGATCCTTGCGCAGCGCGCCCTCGAGGACCTCGCGCACCGGGCCCGGCACCCGGTCGGGCCACGGCGGCAGCGGCTGCTCGAGGATCTGGCCGAATAGCTCGTCGACGGTCTTCGCCGAGTACGGCGGCTTGCCCGTCAGCAGCTCGAAGCCGACGACGCCGACCGAGAACACCTCGCTGCGCTCGTCGGGACGGTGGCCGTCGAGCTGCTCGGGCGCCATGTACATCGGCGTGCCCAGCAGCGCGCCGGCGCGGGTCTGGTAGCCGTCGCTGCCCGATCCCGAGCTGTCGCCCGGCGTCGTCGCCGCCAGCGACACCCGCGACGCGTCGTCGAGCTCGGCGGCGTCGGGGCCCCGCCCCGGCCCCGGCTCCGACGCCATCGTCTCGTCGAGCGCGATCGCCTTGCGCTCGCGGCTGGTCCGCGGCACCGGCGCCGGCGCGATCGACACCGTCGGATCGTCGCGCAGCTTGGCCAGCCCGAAGTCGAGCACCTTGATCGCGCGCTCCGGCGTCACCATCAGGTTCGCCGACTTGATGTCGCGGTGCAGGATGCCGCGCGCGTGCGCCGCGGCGAGCGCGTCGGTGACGTCGATCAGCCAGGCCAGCGCCTCCCGGATCGCCGGCGGCCCCTCCTTGCGCAGCGTCTCCGACACGGTCCGGCCCTCGACCAGCTCCATGACCAGGACGTCGGTCTCGCCCTCGGTGACGATGTCGAACAGCGTCACGACGTTGCCGTGCGGCACGCCGGCGGCGGCGCGGGCCTCGCGCAGCATGCGGGCCCGGCGCTCGGGATCGCCGTGCTGGTCGCGCGGCAGCAGCTTGATCGCGACGTAGCGATCGAGGCGCTCGTCGCGCGCGCGCCAGACCTCCCCCATCGCGCCCGCGCCCAGCTGGGACAGGAGCCGATAGGGGCCGATCAGGGAACCGGCCTCGGACACCGCGCCATCTTAGGCCAACTCGGGCCAGCGGGCGCGGTCGCGTCGCTACTCGGGCTGCAGCGCCAGCGTGATCTGGAACGTGGCCTCGGTGGCCTCGCCGTCCGAGTCCTTGGGCTTGGGGAAGTTCCAGTTGCCCATCTGGCCCTTGATGCAGCTGTTGAGGCCGCTGTAGTCGCTCTTGGCCGACGGGCCGGTGACGCGACCGCTCTCGTTGACCGTGAAGTTGAGCTCGACGCGGGCGCGCGCCGTCGGGTCGGTCTTGAGCATCTCCTTCTGGCACCGCTTCAGGCCGGCCATGTAGACGTCCATGATCCGCTTGAGCACGGCGTCGGGCGTCAGCGTGGTGTCGTCGAAGCTCTTCTTGCCCGAGACCTGGATGCGGCCCTTGGGCTCCTTGGCGGTCTTGTCGCCGCCGGTGGTCTTGACCTCGCCGGGGTTCTCCAGCTTCGGCCCGGTGCCGGTGCCGGTGCGGACCTCGCCGTCGCCGCGGGTGCCGCGGTCGCCGGTGCCGCCGACCTTGACGCTGGCGTTGGAGTCCTTGACCTCGTTGAGCTGCTGCTTGAGGTCGCCGCCAGGAGCGGTCTTGCTCATCGCGGTGATGCCGCCGTCGGCCTCGCTGTCGCCGGCGAGCGCGGCGGCGTAGCGGGCCACGTCCTCCTGCAGCGCCGCGGTGTCCTTCTCGCTGCGGCCGCCGCTGGCCGACCCGGGATCCTTCTTGGACGGCGTCGACGCCGGCTGCTTGTCGACCTTCTTGGGCTCTTCCTTCTGCCCGGGCTCTTCCTTCTTGCCGTCCTCGGCCTTGGTGTCCTCGGGCGGCTGCTCGGGGATCTCGGGGGCGTCGAAGGTGGTGTCGACGGTGATCGACTGCGTCGCCTGGTAACCCAGGGTGTTGCGCTTCTCGGGGCGGTCGTGGATGAGCGCCGCCAGCATGATGCCGAAGTGGATGACGATCGAGATCGCGCAGATGACCGCGAGCCGCGGATCGATGCGCTCGGCCAGGGTGCCGCGCACCGAGTGCGGCAGCATCGGCCGCGGCTGCACCGGCGGCTCGGTGACGAACTGGAACAGCAGGGTCAGGTCACCCATCGTGACCTTGCCGCGCGCCTGGTCGGTCAGCGGCATGACCCAGTGGTCGCCGCGGTTCTGGGCCCGGCCGGCCTTGACCTGTTCGAACGTGTAGACCGACGCGCCGTCGGAGATGCGGCCGTCCATCTTGGGCAGGAACTTGAGGACGTAGCCCTCGTTCTCGTTGCCGAAGATCGTCCACTGCCGCGGCAGGGTCTCGAGCGGGATCGAGAAGGTGTTCTTGCTCGACTGGCCGATCGTGACGTCGTCGTGGCCGCGGATCAGCCGCTCCTCGACGATCTTGCCGCCGAGCAGCACGCCGATGCGGAGGATCCGCCGCCGGCCGGCCTGCGCCGCCATGCTGCGCTGCTTCGCGTTCGACATCAGAAGGGCGCCTTCTTCACCGAGGCGAGCACCAGCGGCAGGAAGTCCTGCTTCAGGTTCTCCCACTCGTAGTTGATGGTCTTGGCCTGGAGCACGTAGACGACGCTGGGACGGGGCACCTTGCCGCACACCGCGATGACGGTATCGATCACGTGGACCTTCTTGCCGTTCACGTACTCGATGTGGAAGTTCTTGCCGTCCTTGTTCTTGGTCGCGGCCTGATCATCGCACTTGTCGGCCCGCGCCGGGGCGGACGCGACGGTCAAGCCCAGGCCCAGGGCCAGGGCGGCGACGATCGACGTGGTCAGCTTGGTCGGCATGGGGGGCCTCACGTGTTGGACTCCGGTCACCCGTTCGCCTTGGCCTTGCGCTTCTTTTCTTCGCGCTTGATGAGCTTGTCGACGTTCTTGGTGCGCTCGTCGAACAGCTTCATGTCGACCCCGGGGAGGTTCTTGTACTCCTCGAAGTAGGCCTTGGCCTTCTGCAGGCGGACCAAGGTGTCGAGATCACTGCCGTCCGGATTGGGGAACGGGTCGGCGTCGAGGTAGAGCAGGCCCAGGTTGTAGTACGCCGGGCCGTAGTTCTTGTCCGCCGACGTCGCGCGCTTGAGCGCGTTCTCCGCCTTCGCCAGCCACGCCGCCTGCTGGCTCGAGCCGGCGTCGTAGTCGGCCGACTTGCCGCGGTACGCCGAGCCCAGGTTGTTCCAGGTCGGGGCGTCGGTCTGGCCCAGCGAGCCGGTCAGCTTCTCGTAGGTCGCGATCGCCTCGTCGTACTGCTTGTTCTGCAGCTGGTGGACGCCGAGGTTCATCAGCGCCGGGGCGTAGTCGCCCTTGAGCTGGACCGCCTGCTTGTACGCCGCGAACGCCTTGGCGTCCTGGTTGGTCTTGTCGTAGATGAGGCCGTAGACGTAGAAGACGCCCGGGTGCTTGTGCGAGACCTCGCGGTCCTTGTACAGCATGTCCAGGATGGTCTCGGCGGTGTCGTAGAGCTTCTTGGTGTAGTAGGCGTGGGCGAGGACGACGACCGCGTCGACGCTGGTGCCATCGACGGTCAGCGCCTCGCGGGCCTCGCGGATCGCCAGGTCGGGATCCGGCTTGGCCTGGGCGAGGGCGTCGCGTGCGGTCTTGAGGTGGCTCTGCACCGCCGCGCGCGCCTCGTTGGGATCGGGATCGAGGTTGGGCGGCACCACCTTGGGCGCCTCGGCCGAGCCGCCGTCGCCGCCGGTGCCGTCGCCCGCGCCGCCGGTGCCGTCGCCGCCCGTGCCGCCGGTGCCGTCACCGCCGGTGCCGTCGCCACCCGCCGACCAGGTGTCGGTCGGGCCGCCGGAGCCGCCGCCGCCGGAGCCGCCGCCGCCGGTCGTGGTGCCGGTGCCGTCGGGGCCCTTGTCGGTCATGCCGGTGGCGTCGCTGCCGCCGCCGGTGCCGTCGCCGGGCTTGGTCGTGCCCTTGTTCTTGCCGCCGCACGCGGCGACGGCGAGCGCCAGGGCGAGGGCGGCGAAACGAGGAGCGCGGTGGGCCATGGGGTTGCTCACGGGCGGGCGGTGCCCTCGAACAGCTCCTGGTGCAGCACCGGGAACTCGTCGGGGAACTCGCGGTTGAGGTTCTCGAGGGCGAGCTGACTCCACTGGTTCGAGATGCCGGCCGTCTTGGCGCTGTCGACGACCTCGACCCAGTGCTTCTTGGCCTCGTCGAGGTACGGCCGCAGCTCGGTCTGCAGCGACTGGTCCCAGGTCGCCAGCAGGTCGGCGTCGGGGTTCTGCTGGGCCAGCTTCTGCAGGTCCTTGGGCGGCGGCATCGCGGCCAGCTTCTCGGCGTACGCCGACAGCGTGTCGCCGAAGCGCACCACCGAGGCCATCGTCAGCTCGGCGACGCCGAACTTCTCGAGGTCGGTGTACTTCTTCTGGGTCGCGATCGTCGTGTCCTTGAGCCCCTGCTTGAGCTTCTTGGCCTCGTTGATGTCCTTGGCGACCTTGGTGATCTTGTAGGGCGCGAAGGTCTTGTCGTAGTAGCGCTCGGCGAACATCAGCGCGTACTCGCCGGCGAGCTTGGCGCCCTTGCCGCCCTTGATCGAGCCGGCCGTGGCCCAGGCGTCGATCGCCTTCTGGCCGTAGGCGTCGGAGTCCTTGGTCTTGCCCTTGGACTGGTAGGCCTTGGCGATGTCGTAGTAGCTGAAGACGTAGTCGTCCTCGTTGCCCTTGTCGCGGCCGTAGGCCTTGCGCCACTTGTCGTACGCCGACACCAGGTTGGACAGGTCACCGGACTGGCGGTAGATGCGGGCGATCGCCCACAGCGCGCGGTCCTTGTTGCGGCGGTCGGTCTCCTCGGCGTCGTACTTCTTGTAGTAGGTGATCGCCTTGGCGAAGTCGCGGTCGAGCTCCGACAGCACCGCCGCGTTGTAGAGCGCGGTCAGGCTGATCTGCTCGAGGGTCAGCACCGGCTCGCCGGGGATCGGATCGGGCGGCTTGATGCCGAGCTTCTTGGCCTGCTTGGCGACGTCGTACAGATCGAGGTAGGTCGAGATCGCGGTCTTGTAGTCGTACGAGCTCTGGTACGACAGCGCGGTCAGGCGCATCGCCTCGAGGTAGTACGGGCTCTCGCGGTACCGCTTGTCCTTGCTCTGGGTGAACTCCTTGAACAGCGAGATCGCGGTCTTGGGCCGGTCGCCGAGCTTGTACGCGACCGCGGCGTTGTACAGCGCGGTCGGCAGGTCGGCGTCGTCCTTGGGCGCCGTCTTGTAGTAGGTGTAGAACGCCTCGGCGGCCTCGATGTAGCGCTTGTCGGCCATCATGTCGCCGGCGCGCCGGAACTCGATCGACCGGTTCTGCGACTGCGCCAGCTTGATCGACGCCTCGTCGCCGCACTTGGCGTTGATGAAGCGCTGGTTGGTCTCCTGGAACTTGTCGAGGTCGCCGCGGGCGTCGTAGATCGCCAGCAGGCCGTCCTTGGCGACGACCGCCTCGTGGGTGCCGCAGAACTTGGCGACCACCTTCTCGAAGCGCGCGATCGCGTCGTCGAGCTGCAGGTAGGCCACCGACACCAGCGCGGCGTTGATGCCCTGCTGCGGCGCGCTCTGCGGATCGTTGACGATCTCCTGGTAGTGGTCCCACTCCGCCTGCAGGTCCTTGTACAGCTGCGGCACCGACATCGGCTGCAGCGGCTGCGGCAGCGCGCGCAGCTCCTCGCCGCTGTAGACCTTCAGGGGCGGCAGATCGCCGGCGGCGACCGCCTCGTCGACCTGCGCCTCGTAGGCGGCGACGACGCTCTTGGCGGCGTCGAGGAACAGCTCCGAGCTGAGGTCGCGGTGGTCGCGGACCCAGCGGTAGTGCTGCACCGACTCGGCGTACTTGCCGCTGAAGAACAGCGCCTCGCCGAGCATGTACGTGAACTCGTAGACGTAGTCGGACTCGGGGTAGACGTCGATGAAGGTCCGGTACAGCTCGGCCGCCTTGGCGTACATCTCGAGGAAGCTCTGGTGGAGATCCTCGTCGGTCTTGCCGCCGGCCTCCCACTCCTTGCGCATCTCGGTGGCGGCGGCGTGGGTGTTGAGCGCCGAGGCGTACAGCGCGCGCTCCGCGATGCGGCGCTGGTTGTCCATCGCCTCGCGGTCCTTCTCGTTCGCGGTGTACCAGGCGGTGCCCGGCGCGTAGCGGGTCGCCAGCTCGGCGGCGGCGGAGTCGGCGGCGAACTTGTCGCCCTTGAGCTCGAAGGCGTCGACGATCTGCTGGTGGACCAGCGGGTTGTCACGGTTGAGCTCCCAGGGCGGGCCGATCGCGAGGCGGAAGCTGTCGACGGCCTGGTCGTAGGCCTGCAGCTCCATGAACGCGTTGCCCATCGCGACCCAGACGTCGCGGACGTGGGGCTCGGTCTCGCGGCCCTTGTAGAACTCCTGGGCCCGCTCGAACGCCTTGGCCGGGTCGGTGTCGGTCTCGCCCTCCCACGGATCGGTGAACGCGACCGCGATGTACTGCACCGACTCGTCGCGCAGCTCGAGCGACGGGATCTGACCGGCGGCGACGGTGGCGTCGTACAGGGTCACCGACTCGTCGAAGCGCTTGATCGAGTCGAGCAGGTAGTCGCGCTTGTAGTAGGCCCAGGCCAGCTTGTAGAGCGCCTCGGCGTACAGCGACGAGTCCTTGGCCTTGTCGACGACCTGCAGGTAGCCCGAGATCGCGCCGTCGAGCTCGCCCGGGACGTTGAAGTTGGCGTCGGCGATGCCGCGGACCCAGGCGTGGCGGACCAGCTCGGGATCGGCCCCCGGCCACGGCTCGCAGCCGGCGTAGGGATCGACGAAGGTCTTGTTCTCGATCCGCGCGATCGCCTCGTCCTTGGTCGGCACCGGCGGCGGCGGGTCGTTGGGCTTGAAGTGGTTGGCGCAGGTCAGCGACAGGAACAGCTGCAGCGACTTGCGGTCGTCCTTGGTCTTGCCGTAGTAGGCCAGCAGGTACAGCACCGCGGGCAGCTGCCGGTACTCGGGGAACTCGTCGATGATCGTCTGCCACTGATCGAGCGACGGCTGGTAGTCGGCGATCACCGCCGCGGTCGGGTCGGTGATGGCGTCGAGCGCCTCGTCGGCCTCGTCGAGCAGGATGTCGGCGAGCCGGAACCGGGCGTCGGGCGTGAACTTCTCGTGGTGCGGGTGCTCGGCGATGAACTTGAGCAGCAGCTCCTTGGTGTCGGTGCGGAGCTTGACCCGGTCGTCGGTGGCCTTGGCGATGCGCGCGGCGTAGCGGCGCTCGAGCTCGGCGACCCGGCGGTCGAGCTCGTTGAGCAGCAGCTTGCGCAGGCGGTCCTGGTGGGCGTCGGCCGCCGAGATGTAGCGGGCCCACTCGGCCTCGACGTCCTTGAGGACGACCCGCTCCTCGGGCGACAGGTCGAGGGCGACGTCGGGGATCGGCGACGGCGGCCGCGGCGCGACGCCGGGCGCGCGGGGTTCCTCGTCGACCGGCTGGGCCTGGGCCGCGACCGGGCCGAGGCCGACGGTCAGCGCCAGGACCGCGCCGAGGACGCGGTGCAGTCGGGTGGAGCGGCTCACGGCGTGCCTCCCTGATCCTCCTCGAGGAGGTCGCGGAACTCGTCCTTGAGCTGCTTGAGCTCGCGGCTCTTGTCGAGCTCGATGCGGCGGAGGTCCTCGTCGGCGTCCTCCTTCTGCGACCAGCTGACGTCGACGACGCCGACGTCGCTGCGGACCAGGACGTCGTAGAACTTGGACTTGACGTCGCGGAACGCCGAGCCCAGGACGGTGCCGCCCAGCTCGCGCGACTCGGCCTCGTAGAGCAGGAACTCGCGCCGGTACGACGCCAGCTCCGCCTTCTCGCGGGTCAGCGTCTGCTCGACCTCGACCAGCGCGGCCTCGACGATCGCGTCGATCGTGCCGTTCATCTTGTCGATCCGGCCCTCGATCGCGTCGGTGGTCGCGACCAGCTTGTCGATGCGATCCGACTTGGTGCGGTCGCCGCCGGACTCGCGGCTCATGATCGCGACCATCGCCTTGTGCTCGGCGGTGTAGGCGTCGCGCAGCGCGGTGCGCAGGGTCGCGGCGCGGGCCGCGACCTCGTCGCCGGTGCCGGCCTCGTCGCGGCCGAGCGTGACCTCGCGGTGGATGTCGTCGAGCTCGTTGCGCATCTGCTCGATCTCGATCGCCAGCGCGCGGATCTCCTCGTCGGCGTGTGCCTTCTGCTCGGCGGTCGGCGGCGGATCGACCTCGTTGACGTACTTCTGCAGCGCGACCATCGTCGCCTCGGTGCTCTCGATCGCGACCTGGGCCTCGGCAGCCTGGCGGTCGAGGGCGTCGAACTCGTCGCGGGCCCGCTGGACCCGCTCGCCGTACGAGACCTCGCTGTTGGGCAGCTCGGCGAGCTGCTGGACGATCTTCTCGCGCTCGGCCTGGAGCTGGTCGAGCTGGGTCAGCTGGGCGCCCGAGGCGTGCTTGCGGGCGAGCGCCCGCTCCTGCGACGCCAGCTGGGCGCGGATCGCCAGGACGCTCTCGGTGATCTCGGTGCCGCGGGCGCGCTTGGTCGCCAGCGACGGGAAGACGTTGATCCGGTTGCTGCCCGCGAGCGCGGCGTCGAGGCGGTCGATCGTGCGCTCGGCCTCCTTGATGTTGTCCTGGATGTCGCCGAGGTCGGTCTCGATCTCGACGACGCGCTGGACGTCCGGCTCCTCGCGGATCCACGACGCCGCGATCTCCGGCATCGTCGACGCGGTCTCGAAGGTCTTCGAGACCCGGCCGGTGATCTGCATCATGAACTCGCGCGGGTCGCGGTCGTCCTCGATGATCTTCGACAGCGCCTGGTACGGATCGACGTAGGTCTTGTGGGTCGTGGCGAAGACGTCGTCGGCGCGCAGGTACTCCTCGGTCGGGTTGCCCTTGCCCTGATCGACGCCCATGACCATGTCGGCCTTGAGGTTCTGCGCCTTGCGGATGCGCAGGTTGCCCTCGAGCAGGTTGACCGTGGGCAGCTTCGACGACGTCGGGTCGGCGAGCGCGAGCAGCTCGAGCGCGCGCAGCGCCTTGTCGAACTGCTTGGCCTTGACGTAGACCCAGGCGACCTCGTAGAGCGCCTCGTCGAACAGGTCCGACTTGCGGTCGAGCAGCAGGTAGCTGTCGATCGCCTTGGTCGGCTGATCGCGCTCGTAGTACAGCCGGCCCAGCGCGAGCTGGCCGAGCTCGACGACGCGCTGCTCGTCGGGGGTCTTGGCCTGGCGCTTGATCAGCGCGGCGAAGGTCTTGGTCGCGGTGCCGAGGTCGCCCTTGGCGGCCTGGCAGGTGCCGGCGTAGTAGTCGGCCTGGAAGCTGTACTCGGAGTCCTGCGGCACCTGCTGGAAGAAGCCCAGCGCCTGGTCGTAGTCCTCGAGCGAGAAGGCGTACTTGCCGCGGACGTACGGCACCGACGGATCGCGCTGATCCGCGGGCACGCCGTCGAGCGCGGCCAGCCAGCCGTCGACGCCGTCGCCGTCGCGCAGGATCAGCGACAGCTCGATCAGGCGCTCCAGCGACTGCTGGTAGAACTTGCTGGTGCGGCCGACCTCGTCGACCAGCGCCTTGAAGTAGGTGCGCGCCGCGACCCGGTCGCCCTTCTGGAACAGCGACTCGGCCAGGTAGTACAGGGCGGTGTCGTAGTCGCGCCCCTTGTTGCTCTGGTTGACGTAGTCGTACAGGGTCAGCGCGGCTTCCTCGAAGTTGCCGACGCCGAAGGCGACCTGGGCGTCGATCAGGCGACGTGACAGCACGTCCTCCTTCTTCGCCTCCTGGGTCGGCTTCTTGAGCCCCTGGCCGAGGTTCTGCGACTCGCCGTCGAGCTTGACCAGCTGCTTCGACAGATCGTCGAGCGCGTCGGCGCGGGCGTACGCCGG
This sequence comes from Kofleriaceae bacterium, assembly GCA_020633495.1. Classification (GTDB taxonomy): domain Bacteria; phylum Myxococcota_A; class Polyangia; order Haliangiales; family Haliangiaceae; genus WYBA01. Next base: position 325,717 of record JACKDR010000002.1, read on the forward strand.
GGCGGCGCACAGGCCCAGCCCCAGCGCGCCGGCCGCGAACCACCGGCGCCAGGCGTTGGCGGACACGCGCATGGTCACTTCTCCGCGCCGGTGCCTGCCGTGACCTTGAAGTCGATCGCCGGACGGTCCTGCAGCCGCGTGGTCTTGCCGCCCTTCTCGAAGCCGACCGCCTCGATGCGGGTGGCCTTGCCCTCCTGGGCGGTGAAGGTGTGGCTGGAGCGGACCGTGAACTTGTACTTGTTGAGGTACTTGAAGACGCCGTAGCCGTTGCCGCGGTAGACCGCGATCACGCTGATCGTGTGGCTGCCCGGGGCGATGGGGCCGGTGAGGATGTCGAAGCTCTTGGTCTTGTACAGCGAGGTCGCGTCGTCGTCGGCGCGGGCGAACACCTGGGTGCCGTCGAGGGCGTAGACCAGCTTGATGAGGCGGAACGAGCTGCCCATCTTGTTGACGTGGACGAGGGTGGCCTGGGCGCCGACGCCGCCGCCGAGCACCGCCTCCTTGAGCATGCCGACGCGGGCCTTGGCCCGCCACGCCCGCTCCTTGAGGGCCTGGACCCGCTGCTCCAGCCGGCGCAGCCGCAGGTTGACCGGGATCGCCTCGGTGTCGACGGGCGCGGCGTCGGCGGGCGTGCCCTCGGGCGGGGTCGCGTCGCCGGCGTCGGCGGTGTCGCCGGGCGCCGCGGTGTCGCCGGGCGCCGCCGGGCCGGCGGGCAGCGCGCCGGCATCGCCGCCTGCGGGCTGCGCGGGCTTCGCTGGATCGGCCGGCTGCGCGGCGACCGTGGAGACGCCGAGACCGACGACGAGCGCGAGCGCGAGCGTCAGCGCGAAACGAGGACGAGAGTTCGTGCGCATGCCTGTTCTCCCAGCCCACCCCTCAGGCGGGCGGCGGCACGACCGGTGGACGGCTCCCGGCCGAGAATTCCAGAGGATTGTCGAGGTTGTAACACTGCCCCGTCCCACCATCAAGGCGACGACGTGGTCCGCCGCCGGGGGGTTGACCCCGGTCACGCCCCTCGAACCTTCCGGGGTGACCCGGCGTCCTAGGCCGGATCTACGACGGATCCGGGGTCCGGCCGTCGCGGCCGAGGTGGGCCCAGAGCCGCTCGAGCACCGGCGGGATGCCCTCGCCGGTGGCGGCGGACATGGTCAAGAGCTCGATGCCGCGGTCGGCGAACGCCGCGACCAGCTCCTCGGCGGTGCCGTGGGTGGTGCCGGCGTCGAGCTTGTTGAGCACGACGATCTGCGGCTTGTCGGCGAGCGCCGGGGCGTAGCGGGCCAGCTCGCGGTTGATGACGTCGAAGTCGGCCAGCGGTGACCGGTCGGGCCCGGTCGTGAAGGTGTCCTCGACGATGTGGAGCAGGACCCGGCAGCGCTCGACGTGGCGCAGGAACTGGTGGCCGAGGCCCGCGCCCTCGGCGGCGCCCTCGATCAGGCCGGGGATGTCGGCGATCACGAACGACCGGTCGTCGGACAGCGCGACCACGCCGAGGTTGGGCACCAGGGTGGTGAACGGGTAGTCGGCGATCTTGGGGCGGGCCCGCGACGCCCGCGAGATGAACGTCGACTTGCCGACGTTGGGGTAGCCGAGCAGGCCGACGTCGGCGAGCAGCTTGAGCTCGAGGCGCAGGGTGCGCTGCTCGCCGGGGGTGCCGGGCTCGGCGTGGCGCGGCGCCTGGTTCCACGGGGTCGCGAAGTGGATGTTGCCGAGGCCGCCGGTGCCGCCGCGGGCGATGACGTGGCGGGCGCCGGCGGTGGTGAGATCGGCGACCACGGCGCCGGTCTCGACGTCGGTGATCACGGTGCCGACCGGGAGCCGCAGGACCAGGTCGTCGCCGCCGCGGCCGTACTGGTCCTTGGCGCGGCCGTCCTCGCCGCGCGGCGCCTTGTAGTGGCGCCGGTACTTGAAGTCGAGCAGCGTCGTCAGCTGGCCGTCGGCGACCACGACGACGCTGCCGCCCTTGCCACCGTCGCCACCGGACGGGCCGCCGCGCGGTACCTTCTCCTCACGGCGCATCGCCGCGGAGCCGTTGCCGCCGTCCCCGGCCTTGACCTCGATGATGGCCTCGTCGATGAACTGCACGACGGCACCGTGTATCACATGAGCTTGCCCGCGTCCGCATCGTCCCCGAGGGCCCCGGTCGCCGCGTTCGCGCGGGCGTGGGCGCGCGTCGTCGGGGCGGCGGCGCTGCGCCGGGCGGTGCCGGTGTGGACCGGGGTGATGGTGCTGGCGGCGGTAGTGTTCGGCGGCACCGGCATGGCGCCGCGAGCGCTGACCGCGGGCGCGCTGGGGTCGTGGCGGTTCGGCGCCGGCCTGGCGGCGACCTGGCTGGTCCTGGTGGTTCCGGTGGGGCGGGCGATGCTGGAGCCGGCGCCGACCGCGTGGCTGCGGGCGCTGCCGGCGCCGCGGTGGCAGCGGTGGGCGGTCACCGCGGCGATCGCGGTCGTCGTCCAGCTGCCGTGGGCGGTGCTGTGGCTGGCCGGCGAGGGGCGCGCGGCGCGGTCGCCGTGGTCGCGGCGGCGGCGGTGATGCTGGCGGTGGCGGCGGCGAGCGGGCGGGTCCGGTGGCCGCGGCGGGCGCCACGGTGGCGCGGCGGGCTCGGCGCGCTGGTCGGCGCCCACCGCCGCCTGCTGGTGCGGGGCGGCGGCGCCGCGCTGCTGCGGGCGGCGGGGGTGGCGTGGATCGGCGGCGCCGGCGCCGGCCTGATGGCGCGCGCCGAGCGACTCGACGCCGAGGAGGCGGTCTGGTGGGCGCTGGTGATGGCGTCGGCGGCGCTGCCGGTGGCGGTCGGGGCGGTGGCGCTGCTGCGGTCATCGAGGGCGACCGCCGGCTGGGCTGGCTCTTGCGGGCCAGCGGCTGCTCGTGGCCGGCGCGGGTCGCGGCCTCGGCGGTGGTGCTGGTCGCGGTCGGGGCCGGCCTGGGCGCCCTGGCGTGGGCGTCCGGGGCCCTGGTCGCGGGCGGCTCGGCGTCGGCGGCGCAGGCGGCGTGGCTGGTGGCGCTGGGTGGCGCGGTCGGGGCGTGCGCGGTGCGGGCCGGGGCCTGGGCGGCGGGCGTCGACGGCGGCAGCGGCCGCGTCGTGGTGGCCATGGCCGGCGTCGGCATCGGCGCGTTCGTGGCGCTGGGGACCTTCGGGCCGGTCGGCGTCGCGGTGGTGGCGGCGGCGGGCGGCGCCGGCGCGCTGGCGCTGGCGGCGCGCCGGGAGGCGGCGTGATGCTGCGGGTCGACGGCGTCGCCAAGCGGCTGGCCGGGCGCTGGGTCCTCACCGACGTCGGCTTCGAGGTCGCGGCCGGCGAGGTCGCGGGCGTGACCGGGCCCAACGGCGCCGGCAAGTCGACCCTGCTGGCGCTGATCGCGGGGGTGACCTCGGTGGACCGCGGCCGCATCACCGTCGACGGCGCGGCGGCCGGGACCGTGGCGGCGCAGCGGGCGCTGGGCTTCGTGCCCGAGGCGGCCAACCCGCCCGGGCACCTGACCTGCGACGAGGTCGTGGCGCTGGTGGCGGCGATCAAGCGGACGACGCTGGCGCCGGCGGTGCGCGACGCGCTCGGGCTCGATCACCTGGCCGCGCACCGGATCGACCGGATGTCCCTGGGCGAGCGCCGGCGCACCTGCCTGGGCGCCGCGCTGGTGGGGACGCCCCGGCTGCTGGTGCTGGACGAACCGACCAACGGCCTCGACGCCGCGGGCGTCGAGGTGCTGGTCCGCCTGCTGGTCGCGCGGGCGGCGGCCGGGGCGGCGCTGGTGGTCGCGTCCCACGACGCCGGCTTCCTGGACCGCCTCGACGCGCGGCGGATCGCGCTGGCCGAGGGCCGGATGGTCGCCTGACCGGGCGGGACGCGGCGCTGAACCCCACTCCCGTGCGCGATCCGAAAACGAGGACAGCCGGGCGAAGGCGCCCGGCCGTCTCGGACCCGATCGCGGGTCGATCTCGCTACGCGGCGGCGGTGGCGGCGGGCGCCTCGGCCGGCAGGACCTCGACCTTGGTCTTGTCCTTGCCGACGCGGCCGAACGCGACCACGCCGTCGATCAGCGCGAAGAGCGTCCAGTCGCGGCCGATGCCGACGTTGCGGCCCGCGTGGTACTTGGTGCCGACCTGGCGAACCAGGATGCTGCCGGCGGTGACCTTCTGACCGCCGAAGCGCTTCACGCCGCGGTACTTCGGCTTGGAATCACGACCGTTGCGGGTCGAGCCCTGTCCCTTTTTGTGAGCCATGGTGGTGCTCCTTCAGGTGGCTTCCGTCGCCTCAGGCGACGATGCCGTCGATCTTGACCGCCGTGTACTCCTGGCGGTGACCGTTGCGGCGGACGTAGTTCTTGCGGCGGCGGAACTTGAAGACGATCAGCTTGTCGCCGAGCCCGTGCTCGACGATCGCGCCGGTCACCTTCGCGCCCCCGACCACGGGGGTGCCGACCTTGACGTCGGCACCGTCGCCCGAGGACACGAGGAGGACGCGGTCGAACTCGACCTTGTCACCCTGATCGCCACCCAGCTTCTCGACCACGACGGTCTGGCCAGGCTCGACCCGGTACTGCTTTCCACCTGTTTCGATGACGGCGTACATGCTTGCTCCGCTCGTAGCGCTTTGGAATCGCGGACTTTACTCATGGCGAGAGCGCCGTCAAGTAGATCCGCGGGGCGAACGGCGATCGCCAGGCAGATCAACGGCTTGTGGCGGCGATCATATTGTCGACGGCGAGGCGCGGTGCGAACATGGCGCCCATGCGTAGCCTCTCGTGGGTCTCGATCTTGGTCCTGGGTGCGGCGGTGGCGGCGGGCGGATGTGGCGACAACCTCAACGGAGGTAGCGTCGATGCGAGCCCCGGCGGGGACGGGATGGTGCCGGATGCGGCGGTGCCGGATGCGATGCCTGACGCGCCCGACGCGATGGTCTGCTCGCCCCACGACCCCGGCCTGGTGGGTGGAACCTGCGGGACCGACACCGACTGTGACCAGGGCTCCTCGGGCGGCGTCTGTCTGCACGGTCCGACCGGGAACGTGATCTACCCGCCCGAGGGCTACTGTCTCAAGGACGACTTCAGCGGCACGGTCTGCTCGGTCGACGCCGACTGCGGTGATGGTGGCCAGTGCATCGACACCGGTGGCTACAGGTGGTGCCTGCCCAAGTGCGACTGCATCGGCGACGCCTGTCCCGAGCACCAGACCTGCTACGACAAGTTCCTCGGCTTCGACCTCGACAAGATGTCGTGCGTGCCCGGCGACACCAACGCCCACGACGGCGACGCCTGCGACGGCGAGTACGAGTGCTTCCCGGAGACCTTCTGCCGCAACAATCCGCTCGAGTACCCGGGCGGCCAGTGCTACACGCCCGACTGCACCGTCGGCGACAACTCGGTCTGCAACGGGGGCGTCTGCGAGCACATCGTCGACTTTGGCGGCGGTGCGGCCGGCGCAATATCTGCGTCGACGCCTGCAACACCAACGCAGACTGCCGGACCGCCGAGGGCTACCGCTGCTTCGATCCAGGGGCGGTGCGGCCAAGTACTGCCGGCACCCGCAGGTCGGCGATGCTGCGCGACAGCGGCCGACTGCAGCGGTGGCGTCTGGGAGTGCCGGACCGGCGTGACCTACCCGGGCGGTTACTGCACGGTGACCGCGTGCTCGACCCCCGGCGGTGCCCAGGACTGCAGCCCCAACTCGATCTGCTACGACGACCCGCTGGCGACCGACAACTTCTGCGTCGACCGCTGCGCCACGGTCGGTGTGCAGAGCACCTGCCGCACCGGCTACGTCTGCGCCGACGTCGATCCGGGCGCCGCGGTCAAGGGCGGCTGCGTCCCGCTCTGATCGGGGCGGCTCGCGCTCTCGCCGTCGGCCGAGCCGCCGCGTCGCGGCTCAGCCGGCCAGGAGCTTGCGCAGCAGCTCCGACGCCAGCTGCGGGTTGGCCTTGCCGCCGCTCGCCTTCATGAGCTGGCCGACGAAGAAGCCGAGCAGGTTGTCCTTGCCCCCGCGGTACTGGGCGGCCTGCTTGGGGTTGGCCTCGACGATCTGCCGGGCCAGGGCCTCGATGGCGCCGGCGTCGGTGATCTGTCGCAGGCCCTCGCGCTCGACGATGGCGTCGGGCGCCTCGCCGGAGGCGTAGGCCCGCGCCAGCACGTCCTTGGCGATCTTGCCGCTGATGACGTCGTCGTCGACCAGGCGGACCAGCGCCGCCAGGCCCGCCGGCGTCACCGGCGAGTCGGCGACCGCGCGGCCGTCGCGGTTGAGCGCGCCCAGCAGATCGCCGACCAGCCAGTTGGCCAGCGACCGCGCCGCCGCGGCGTCGCCCCGCGCCGCCAGGGCGGCGTCGCCACGCGCCTGCAAGGCGGCGTCGCCACGCGCCTGCAAGGCGGCGTCGAAGTAATCGCCGAGGTCGCGGTCGACCATCAGCGTGCGAGCGTCGTCGAGCGCGAGCCCGAGCGCGACCAGGCGATCCAGCCGCGCCATCGGCAGCTCGGGCAGCCCGGCGCGCAGGCCGTCGATCGTCGCGTCGTCGACGACCAGCACCGGCAGGTCCGGATCCGGGAAGTACCGGTAGTCCAGCGCCTCCTCCTTGCCGCGCAGCGACTGCGACGTGCCGGCGGCGCCGTCCCACAGCCGGGTCTCCTGCACCACGGTGCCGCCGCCGTCGAGGATCCGGGCCTGGCGCAGGATCTCGTGCTCGATCGCCTTCTGCACGAACCGGAACGAGTTGATGTTCTTGAGCTCGGCGCGAGTGCCGTACGCGGTGGCGCCGCGCGGTCGCAGCGACACGTTGGCGTCGCACCGCATCTGGCCCTTCTCCATGTCGGCCTCGGAGATGCCGAGGTAGCGGACCAGCGCGTGCAGCGCCCGCATGTACTCGGCGGCCTCCTCGGCGGAGCGGACGTCGGGCTCCGACACCACCTCGACCAGCGGCACGCCGCAGCGGTTGAGGTCGACCAGCGACGTCGTCCCCGCGGTGTGGGTGTTCTTGCCGGCGTCCTCCTCGAGGTGGATCCGGGTCAGCCGCACCGCCCGGCGCTGCCCGCCGCACACCAGCTCGATCGCGCCGCCCTCGCACAGCGGCTCGTCGTACTGCGAGATCTGGTAGCCCTTGGGCGAGTCCGGATAGAAGTAGTGCTTGCGGGCGAACCGCGACCGGCGCCGGATCGTCGCGCCGACCGCGAGGCCGAGCCGGACCGCGTGCTCGAGGGCGCGCCGGTTGAACACCGGCAGCGCGCCGGGCAGGCCCAGCACCACCGGGTCGGTCAGCGAGTTGGGCGGCGCGCCGAACGCGATCGCCGACGACGAGAACGCCTTCGACGCGGTCGCGAGCTGGACGTGGACCTCGAGCCCGATCACCGGCTCCCAGCGGTCGAGGACGTCGTCGCTCACGCCGGCCTCCGGTCGATCGCGGCGCCGCGCTCGACCACGCGCGCCGCGCGCACCAGCGTCGCCTCGTCGAGCGGCCGGCCCAGCAGCTGCAGCCCGACCGGCAGGCCGCCGCCGGTGAAGCCGCACGGCACGCTCAGGCCGGGCAGGCCGGCCAGGTTGCACGCCAGGGTCAGGACGTCGGCGCGGTACTCGTCGATCGGGTGCGCCATCGCGCCCAGCCGCCACGCCGCGGTCGGCGCCACCGGCGCGGCCAGGACGTCGACGTCGTCGAAGGCGCGGGTGAAGTCGCGGGCGATCAGCGCCCGCACCTGCTGCGCCTTCTTGTAGTAGGCGTCGTAGTAGCCCGAGCGCAGCGCGAACGTGCCGAGCATGATGCGGCGCTTGACCTCGGCGCCGAAGCCGTCGCCGCGGCTGTGCCGGTACATGTCGAGCAGCGACGCCTGGCGATCGCCGCCGCGCCGGCCGAAGCGGACGCCGTCGTAGCGGGACAGGTTCGACGACGCCTCGGCGGGCGCGATCACGTAGTACGCGGCCAGCGCGTAGCGGGTGTGCGGCAGCGACACCGGCACGGTCTCGGCGCCGGCGTCGCGCAGGATCGCGAGCGCGCGCTCGACCGCCGCGGCGACCTCGGGATCGACGCCGGCCGCGAAGTACTCCTCGGGCAGCCCGACCCGCAGGCCGCGGGCGCCGCCGTCGAGCGCGGCGCGCAGGGCCGGCGCCGGCGCGTCGATCGAGGTCGCGTCGTGCGGATCGACGCCGGCGATGATCTCGGTGAGCAGCGCGACGTCCTCGACGGTGCGCGCCATCGGGCCGATCTGATCGAGCGACGACGCGTAGGCGATCGCGCCGTACCGCGACACCCGGCCGTAGGTCGGCTTGAGCCCGACGACGCCGCAGAACGACGCCGGCTGGCGGATCGAGCCGCCGGTGTCGGTGCCGAGCGCGGCGCCGCACAGCCCGGCCGCGACCGCGGCGGCGCTGCCGCCCGAGCTGCCGCCGGGGACCCGGTCGCGATCCCACGGGTTGCGCACCGGGCCGGTCGCGGCGTGCTCGTTGGCGCTGCCCATCGCGAACTCGTCGCAGCTGGTCTTGCCCAGGACGATCGCGCCGGCGGCGCGCAGCCGCGCCACCGCGGTGCCGTCGTAGGGCGGCACCCAGCCGGCGAGGATCTTCGACGACGCCGTCGTCGGCACGCCCTCGGTGACCAGGACGTCCTTGAGCGCCACCGGGACGCCGGCCAGCGGGCCCGGATCGTCGCCGCGCGCGATCGCGGCGTCGATCGCGTCGGCGCGGGCGCGGGCGCCGTCGGCGTCGACGTGCAGGTAGGCGCCGAGCCGGCGCGGGTCGCGGTCGTCGGCGGCGATGCGCGCCAGGTAGCCGTCGACCAGGGCGCGGGCGGTGCGGGCGCCGGCCTTGACCTGGCGCGCCTGCTCGGCGGCGGACAGCCAGCAGCCGTCGTCGTCGGGCGCGGCCGCCGTCATGACGCCGCGGTCCCCGACTTGTCGATGATGTGCGGCACCGAGAAGCAGTCGTCGACGACCTCGGGCGCGCCGCGCAGCGCGACCTCGACCGGCAGCGACGGCGCGGCGACGTCGTCGCGCAGCCGCAGGTCCATCGGCACCGCGTGGGTCATGGGCTCGACGCCGGTGGTGTCGACCTCGGCGAGCGCGTCCATGTGGACCAGCACCGCGGCCAGGTCGACGCGCATGCGCTCGACCTCGTCGTCGTCGAGGGCGAGCCGGGCCAGCAGCGCGATCTGCTCGACGTCCTCGCGGCTGAGCGCGTCCATCGGCCACGGGTGTACCGCCGAGCGGCCCCGCCCGACAAGCCGCGAACGACCGTCACGCGCGTCGGGCGGTCAGCGGTACAGGATCAGCACCGCCGACTGCTGGTAGTTCGGCTCGGTGTGGTTGCCGCCGTCGTAGTCGCAGCCGCTGCCCAGCGTGCACCCGGCGCAGGTCGTGGCGTCGGGCCGGCACGTGTTCTCGAACGCCGCGACGTCGTAGCCGACGGTGAGCGCGCCCGCGGCCGGCGCCGGGACCTCGGCGACCCACGGCTCGACCATCGCGCCCGGGCACCAGCCGGCGCGCGGGTACTGCCAGGTGCCCTGCTGGCCCGGCGTCGCGGTGGTCGCGCAGTCGTCGCGCCACACCGTCCGGGTCACCGCGGTGCCGCCGACGTCGAAGGCGTGATCGCGCGAGCAGAACTCGGCGCAGTTGTCGGCGTTGCCCTGGCCGTGGCCGGTGATCAGCGCGCGCAGCTCGGCGCCGGTGACGCCGTCGGGGATGTCGACCGTGACCTCGCGGGCGGTCGGCCGCGCCGGATCGCCGTAGACGATGCCGGCCGGCGCCCACAGCGGCACCACCGCGAACGGCTCGCGGGTCGGCGTGCCGCCGACGAACTCGAAGCTGGCGTCGACCAGCCAGCCGGCGCCGTTGGCGTGGCCCGGGCCGACCCAGGTGTCGATGAAGACGCGCACCGTGGCGTCGCCCTCGAGGACCCGCTGCAGCCCGGTGACGTCGACCGTGAAGTCGCCGGCGACCCGGTACGGCGTGATGAAGCGGGCCAGCTCGAGCTCGCGATCCTCCTCGGGGGTGGCGCCCGGGTAGACCAGCGACAGCCGGCCCAGGCGATCCCACCAGTCGCAGCCGCCGGTCGGGCACCGCACCGCCAGGTGCAGCGTGACCCGCTCGTAGCGCTGACCGGGCGCCGGGAAGCTGACCGGGGCGTCGACGGTGCGGCGGTTCTCGGTCCCGAAGTAGACGTGCTCGCCGTCGAACGCGGTCACCGTGACGTCGGCGCCGATCGCGGCGTCGGGCTCGGCGGGCGGCGCGGAGGTGCCGCCGCAGGCGCCGAGGCCGGCGAGGGTGGCGAGGGTGGCGACGGCGAGGGCGACGACGGCGGCGCGCGACATGGAACGCGTTCTAACCGGTCCGGAGCCGCCGTGTCACCGCCGCCGTGCGCCGGCGCGACCGATCGTCGTCGCACCGCCACGCCGGTCCGACCGGTGGCGGCGCCTGTCGATCGGCTCGCTCGCCCGCAGACGGGCTCGCAGCGCCTGCACGGAGACCGCCTCGCGCAGACGCTCGGCTTAGAGCGGCGGCTGCGGCAGCGGCGCCAGCTCGGGGCGACCGCCCAGCCGCGCCGCCATCTCGGCGCCGCTGCGCAGGTACTCGTCGGCGGAGCGGGCGGCGCGCTCGGGATCGCGGGCCTTGAGCGCGGCGATGACGTCGCGCTGGTGGCGGCGCACCGCCTCGCCCGACGGCGCCAGGTTCGACAGCATCGGCATGTACGAGCGGACGCCGTCGCGCACCGTGTTGATCAGCAGGGTCATGACCTGGTTGGCCGCGGCCTGCGACAGCGCGACGTAGAACTCGAAGTCGAGCTCGAACAGGTCGAGCATGTTGGTGGTGTGGTCGGCGCGCTCGGCCAGGGCCTCGAGCCGCGCGATCGACTCCGCGGTCGCGCGCACCGCGGCGTAGCGGGCGGTCTCGCGGCCGAAGATGCGGCGGAACTCGAGCATGTCGCGGATCAGCTCGGGCCGACCGGTGCCGGCCAGCGGCAGCAGGTGCTGGACCAGCTCGATGCCGCCGGTCTCCATGAAGTCCTGGACCCGGGTGCCGTCACCCTGGCGGATGCGGACCAGGCCCAGGTGCTCCAGCTTCTTGAGCGCCTCGCGCAGCGACGCGCGGTTGACGCCGAGGCGCTTGGACAGCTCGCGCTCCGGAGGCAGCTTGGACCCCGGCGCGTACTGCCCCGTGAGGATCAAGGTGCGCAGCTGCTCGACGATCTCCTCGGCGACGCGCTGCTTCTCGACGGGCTTGAGCATGGACTGCCGGCAGGTTAACCCGGCGTGAGCGCGGACGAAAGTCCGTTCACGGCAGTGCTTGAGGGCGCCCGGGCCGCGTGATACTCGAAGATCCGGATGTCCGCGCTGACCGAGACCTCCACGGGGGCGAGCCCGTCTCCCGGCGCCACCGCGCCCGCGGCGCTGGCGGTCGCGGTGCTCGGCCTCGGCCAGGACGCCGCCGCCTACGAGATGTTCGACGTCGTCAGCCTCGACGTCGCCGGGGCCCGGCTGGCCGGGCCGCTGCTGCTCGAGATCGGCGAGGAGCTGACGCTGCGGCTGAGCCGCGGCGCCACCTCGGTGCAGCTGCGCGCCCGCATCACCGGGCACAGCCGCGGCGAGCGGGGCATGGTGTCGGCGGTCGACTTCGTCGAGCCGGGCGCCGCCGAGCGCGTCCGCGCCGTCGTCGACGCCGGGTAGCCATGGCCGACTGGATCGAGAGCCTCGACGACGCCCGCTGGGATCTCGAGGACGACGGCCGCGAGGTCCGGCGCGAGCTCGATCGCCGGGTCGTCGAGCGTGGCGGCTGGGCCACCGGCGCGTACCTCTACCAGGAGCGCGAGCCTCGCGGCGACGGCTGGCGCGCCCCGCGGGTCGCGCTGGTCCGCTGGAAGCGCGCCGGCGACGGCTGGCGCAAGGTCAGCGGGATCAACCTCACCGACGCCGCCCAGATCACCGCGCTCGCCGACGCCCTCGCCGCCTGGGTCCCGCAGATCACCGCGCCCGCCGGCTCCGGCGCCGACGACGACGGCGACCTCGACGACGCCTGAGCGGCGCCCGCGCGCCCGCGCGCCCGCGCGCCCGCGCGGCGCCCGCGCGCTACCGCCGGAACCGGCTGAACAGGCCGCCCTTCTTGCCGTCCTTGCCGTCCGGGCCGCTCTTGCCGTCGTCGTCGCCGCGGCCGAGGCGCGACTCGAGGACGCGGAGCTCGGCCTCGGCCTCGGTGTGCCGCGGCGCGACCTCGAGGACCCGGCGGAACCAGCGCACCGCCTCCTCGTCGTGACCGTCGCTGCGCGCGATCCGGCCCAGGTACAGGTAGGCCGCCGGGTTCTTGGGCGTGGTCTTCATCGCCAGCTCGAGGCCCATGCGGACCTCGCGCGCCACCGCCTTCTTGTCGGCGGCCGCGCACCAGGTCGCCCACGCCAGCAGCGCGTGGTGCTCGCCCTCGTCGGGGTTGAGCCGCACCGCCTCGGCGAACTCGCGCACCGCGACGTCGTAGTGGTTGCGGCGCAGCGCCATCTCGCCGGTGCGGAAGTGCTCCTCGGCGCCGAGCAGGCGGAGCGCGGTGGCCTCGGCCTGCTCCTGCTGCTTGCGCACCGCGGCCTCGCCGCCGGCGGCGAGGATCTGCAGGTACTCCTGGCGCTTGCGCGGGTTCGACAGCACCGCGAACGCGGCGTTGATCTGCGCGAACAGGCGCTGGGCGTCGGCCCGGATGTCGTCGAGGCCGGACGCGGTGATGCGATCGGGGTGGAGCTGGCGCGCGACGTCGAAGTACGCGCTGCGGATCTTGTCGGGGGGATCGTCGCGGCCGACCGCGAGCAGCGTGAAGTGATCCACCGACGCCGCGACCATGCGCATGCGATCGGCCACCAGGTGGCGGATCGCGTCGGCGTTGCCGCGCCGGTCCGACGTCGTCGCCAGCGCGCCCGGCGCGACCGCCACCGGCGGCGCCACCGTCGACGACCGCCCCCGTCGCGGCGGCGCCCCGCCCGGCGGCGGCGCCGACGAGGTCCGGCTGCGTCGCGCCGCCGGGGGCTCCGCGACCGGGGCGGCGCTGGCGGCGGCCGGGGCGTCAGCACGCTGGCCGCAGGCGCGGGTGCGGGCGCGGGTGTCGCCGTCGGCGTCGCCGCCGGCGCCGGCGCCCGCGACATCGGCCGGGCGCGCGGCATCGGCGGGTCGGACGGGTGCTGCGCCCGCGAGGTCGAGGTCCCGGTCATGACCGCGGCGGCGATCGCCGCGCTCGGGCGCGCCTCGGTGGCCGCCGGCTCGGCGTAGCCCCACATCGCGAGCGCGTACAGCACCGCGGCCGACACCCGCGCCTCGACCTCGGGCGCCGCCTGGGCCAGCGCCGGCGGCGTCACCGCGTGCGCCGCCAGCGCGTCGAGCACCGGCTGCTCGGCGTCGCCGAAGCCGAACGCGTCGAGGCCGTCGCGGACGCCGTCGCGGAGGCGGAACGCGTCGCCGAGCGTCGCCAGCTCGGCGTTGATCCGGGGCTCGTCGAGGTGCGCCAGCGCGCCCTGGTAGAGGATCACGCGCGGATCGATGGGCACCATGTCGGGCGCCGCGGCCGTGGTGGCGACGTCGTCGACGACCAGGTCGCCCTCGGTCAGGCCGAACAGCCGCATCGCCCGGTTCGCCACCACCCGGCGGCGCAGCCGGAGCACGTGATCCGGCGACAGCCGCGCCACCTCGGCCACGACCTCGAGCTCGTCGCGGCCGTCCTGCAGCGCGCGCAGCATGGCGTTGGCCTGGGTCGGGTTGGCGAGGCCGGCGCCGAGCGCGACCTTGACCGCCGAGTCGGCCGGGTGCGTCCCGGTGGCCGCCACCACGTAGCCGTCCTGGAACACGATCGACCCCCGCTGGCTCCCAGCCGAGACCGTCAGCTCGCCCGAGAACCGGCGCTGCGCGATCGTCGCCAGGACGCGTCCGAAAGGTCGATCGAGCAGGCTTCCGGACGCGACCACCGACAACGCTGACCTCCAGGAGCAGGGTGACGGGCTAGCGCCGGCGCCGTGACCGGCCGAGGATGCGCGTCGCCGTGAAGACCACCGCGGCGGCCGCTAGCGCGCCCACCACGACCCCGACCAGGGTGCTGTTGGCGTGGGCGAAGGACCACCAGGTCCCGGCGACGTCGGTGAGCTCGTTCATGGGGAAACTCCTCGATCGAGCATGATGAGGAACGCGCGGCGAGTCAAATCGGACCGCACGAGGAGGGGGCCTCGGTGGCCCGGGGACGCGATTCGTGGCCGGCGGGTGGCGAGGCCGCCCGCAAAGCGGCTATGATTCCTACGCTTTCGATGAGCACCTCCTTCCCTCTCGACGGCAAGCGGGTCCGGTTCTCGGGCGGTACCAACGTCGGCCGCAAGCGCGAGATCAACGAGGACTCGATCCACGTGCCGGTCGACCAGCGCCTCGCGATCGTCGCCGACGGCATGGGCGGCCACTCGTCGGGCGAGGTCGCGAGTCGGCTCGCGGTCGACATCGTCGTCGACTACTTCCAGCAGACCGCCGAGCAGCAGACGCTGACCTGGCCGTACAAGGTCGACCGCGACCTGCGCGCCGACGTCAACCGGCTGATCACGAGCATCAAGCTGGCCAACGTCGAGATCTGGGAGCGCTCGCAGCGCGAGCCCCGGCTCAAGGGCATGGGCACGACGATCGTCGCCCAGTACTTCCTCGACGACGCGGTCATCGTGGGTCACGTTGGAGACAGCCGCGCCTACCGGCTGCGTGGCGGCGAGCTGACCCAGCTCACCGAGGACCACTCGCTGATCAACGACTACATCAAGATGAAGCGGATGACCGCCGAGGAAGCCGAGAACTGGCCGCACAAGAACGTCGTCGTGCGCGCGCTCGGCATGAAGGAAGCGGTCCAGGTCGACATCCTCACCGAGGTGCCGAAGATCGGCGACTCGTACGTCCTGTGCTCGGACGGCCTGTCGGGGATGATCACCGACGAGCAGATCGCGTACATGGTCGGCCACGAGCGCGACCTCGACCGCGCCGTCGAGCAGCTGATCGACGCCGCCAACGAAGAAGGCGGCGTCGACAACATCTCGGTCGTGATCGCCCGGGTGGAGCCGGCATGAGCCGGGCGCGACGGGCGGCGCCGGTGACGGCGGTCGCGGTCGCGCTGATCGCCGCGCTGGGGCTGGGCGCCGGGGGCTGCAAGAAGCACGACGCCAAGCCGGCGACCCGGCCCGAGCCGATCTCGGCGGCCGAGCGCAAGCGCGGCGACGACGCGTGCAACGCGTACCTGGCCCGGCTGTGCGCGTGCGCGGCGACCCGGCCGGAGATGGCGTCGCGCTGCGAGCTCAAGCAGGCCAAGAAGGAAGCGATCGAGATGCTGCTGCGGATCGACGACGATCCGACGGCGACCGCCAGCGACGTCTTCATCGCGCAGGACCAGCTGCGCATGGTCATCTCGAAGTGCGTCGAGGAGAACAACGCCCTCGACGCCGAGGGCTGTCCGTAGCGATCGCGGCGCGGGCGGGGCACGCGGCCGGCGCGGCCGCGCGCCGCTGAGCCCGGCTCGGTGCGGCGGCGAGCGAGCGGCGCGCCGATGGCGTAGTACTGACGCATGAGCATCCGCGAGCCGACCCCCGCCGCCGGGTCGTCCGTCCGCCTGCCCGTCATCGACGACGCCCCGCGCGTCGGCGAGGAGGCGTTCGTCGTGCCCGAGGCGCCGATGGCGCGCGGCGGCATGGCGGAGGTGTTCGAGGCCCAGGACCGGCGCCTGCCGCGGCCGGTGATCCTCAAGCGGCCGCGCCACGACGACCACCTCGCGGCCGAGGACCTGCGCACCTTCGAGGACCGCCTCGAGGCCGAGGCCCTGGTGCTGGCGCGGCTGCAGCACCCGTCGATCGTCACGCTGTACGAGGTCGGGCGCGATCGGCGCGGTCGACCGTTCTGCGTGCTGCAGAAGGTCGCCGGGCGGTCGCTGCGGGCGCGGCTCGACGAGCTCGCCGAGGCGGAGGCCGAGGACGGCGCGCCGCGGACCCGCGAGCGCCTCGAGCTGCTGGCCGGGCTGGTCGCGATCGCCGAGGCGCTCGCGTACGCGCACGAGCGCGGCATCGTCCACCGCGACGTCACGCCCAACAACGTGCTGCTCGGCGATCGCGGCGAGATGACGCTGATCGACTGGGGCCTGGCCAAGGACACCCAGCTGGCGACGATCGAGGCCGGGCTGGCGCGCGCGCTCGACGGCGCGCTCGCCGAGCCGGGCTCCGACATGACGATCGGCGCGGGGACGCCGCCGTACGTCTGCTACGAGCAGACCCAGGGCCAGCCCGCGGACCCCGGCTACGACGTCTACAGCCTCGGCGTCACGCTGTACGAGGTGGTGGCAGGGCGGACCCCGTACCGCTTCGAGATCCCCACCGACGCCGCCGGGCGCGAGCAGGCGATCGGGTCGTTCCTGCGCTGGGCCGAGCGCGGCCCCGAGCCCGAGCCGGCGGCGCCGCGCGACGCCGAGCTGTCGGGGATCATCGCGCGCGCGATGGCGCGGTCGAGCGAGGACCGGTTCACCGCCGACGAGCTGCTGCGGGCGCTGCGCCAGTACCTGACCGGCGAGCTGGTGTTCTCGCACCGCTACTCGCTCAGCGGCCGGCTCGGCCGGTGGGTGCGGCGGCACCGCGGGGTGACGATCAGCGCGATGCTGGCGGCGGTGGCGGTGGTCGCGGCGCTGCTGTCGTGGTCGGCGCTGCGGACCCGCGACGCCGAGCGGGCGCGCGAGAAGGCGCGCGACGAGGCCCTGGTGCTGGCGCAGCGGGTCGAGGCCGCCGAGGCCCAGACCCGGGCCGCCGAGGCCGAGCAGCGGGCGCGCGACGCCGAGGCCCTGGCCGAGCAGGCGCGGCGCGAGGGCAAGGAGTCCAAGGAGCTGCAGGAGGAGGCGGAGCGGCTGCGGCGCGAGGCGCTGGGCCCGGCGCCGCGCGCCAAGGCCGCCGCCGAGCACGCCGCCAGCGACGCCGGCGAGGCCCAGGCCAAGTGGCGGGTCGCGCTGAGCGAGCGCGACGCCGCGCTCGCGGCGCAGACCACCGCCGCGAGGCCGAGCGCGACGCCGCCAAGACCGCGCGCGACGCCTCCGATCGGGCCCGCGCCGACGCCGTCGCCGCCCGCGAGCGCGCCGAGGGCGACCGCGCCACCGCCCTGGCGGCGCAGGACGCCGCCGAGGCCGCGCGCGACCAGGCCGAGACCCAGCGCGACGCCGCGGTCACCGCGCGCACCGCGGCCGAGACCGCGCGGACCCAGGCCGAGGCCGCCCGCGACGCCGCGGTCGCCGCGCGGACCCAGGCCGAGACCGAGCGCGCCGCCGCCGAGCACGACCGCGACGCCGCCCTGGCCCGCGTCCGCGCCCTCGAGGCCCGCGTCAAGGAGCTCGAGTCCGGCGGCGGCAGCGGCGGCGGCAGCGGCGGCGGCGGCGGCGGCGGTAGCGGCGGTGGTAGCGGCAGCGGTAGCGGCAGCGGCGATAGCGGCGGCAGCGACGAGCCCGTCGACTCGCCCGCGCCCGCGCCCTGATCCGTCCGAGATCCGGACACGCTCGCCGCTCGCCGCTCGGCGCCTGACCGCGGTCTCGGAGACGTCGGTCAGGGGACCGGCTGACCGTGGTCTCGGAGACGTCGGTCAGGGGACCGGCTGACCGCGGTCTCGGAGACGTCGGTCAGGGGACCGGCTGACCGTGGTCTCGGAGACGTCGGTCAGGGACCGGCTGACCGCGGTCTCGGAGACGTCGGTCAGGGGACCGGCTGACCGTGGTCTCGGAGACGTCGGTCAGGGGACCGGCTGACCGTGGTCTCGGAGACGTCGGTCAGCTGACCGTGGTCTCGGAGACGTCGGTCAGGGACCGGCTGACCGCGGTCTCGGAGACGTCGGTCAGGGACCGGCTGACCGTGGTCTCGGAGACGTCGGTCAGGGACCGGCTGACCGTGGTCTCGGAGACGTCGGTCAGGGACCGGCTGACCGTGGTCTCGGAGACGTCGGTCAGGGACCGGCTGACCGTGGTCTCGGAGACGTCGGTCAGGGACCGGCTGACCGTGGTCTCGGAGACGTCGGTCAGGGTCTCGGAGACGTTCGGTGGGAGGCGCGGCGGCCCCTCCCCACCGCTCACCTCGAGCGGAAGGGGAGCTGCGAAGCAGCGACCCTGGAGTCGAGAGGGGGGCACCACGCCGCGCGCCGCGCCCGCCGCCCCGGCCCGGCCCGGCCCAGGCCCCGGCCCCGGCCCGCCCCGCCGCTCACGCGGCGCGCGGCGGGATCGCCGGCGGATTTGCGCGCAGGGCGGCGAGGCAGGCGGCGAGGTCGGCGGCGAGCGGGGCGTCGACGGCGAGGCTCCCACCGTCCGGATGCGGCACGACCAGCCGCGCGGCGTGCAGCGCCAGGCGGTGCAGGTCGTACGCGGTCCGGAACAGGCGGTTGTGCTCGCCCTTGCCGTAGCGGACGTCGCCGATCAGCGGGCAGCTGATGTGCTTGAGGTGGCGGCGGATCTGGTGAAGACGCCCGGTGCGCGGCCGGGCCTCGACCCACGCGTAGCGACCGAAGGTCTCGAGCCGCCGGATCGCGGTCACCGCCGGCACGCGGTCGCCGCCCTCGGCCTTGGGGATCGGGTAGTCGATCACCAGCTCCTCGGGCGGGTGGCCGCGGGTCAGGGCCAGGTAGGTCTTGTCGGCCTCGCCGCGGGCGAACGCGTCGCTCAGCGCGCGCGCCGCCTCGACGTCGAGCGCGAACAGCACGACGCCCGAGGTGCCGCGGTCGAGGCGGTGGATCGGCCACACCCACGCGCCGACGGCGTCGCGGGTCTGCTGCATCAGGGCGTCCTCGTCGTTGGCCCAGCCGCGGGTCGTGACCACGCCGGCCGGCTTGTCGACCGCGACCAGGCGCGCGTCCCGGTGCAGGATCGCCAGCGCCGCGGTCACGCCAGGCCCAGCCGCTTCATCCGTCGCCACAGCGTGACCCGGCTGATGCCCAGCACCTGCGCGACCCGGTCACGGTTGCCGTGGCGCTCCAGCAGCGCCCGCAGCTGCCCGGCCTCGTCGGCGGGCTCGCGTGCGCCGCCGCCGCCGCCGCCGCCACCGCCGCCCTCGGTCGGCGCCGCCGCCATCGCGCCCCGCTCGGCGCCGCTGATCTCGGGCGGCAGGTCGGTCACCTCGAGCACCGGGCCGTCGCCGATCGCGTACGCGTACGCGAGCGCGTTGCGCAGCTCGCGCACGTTGCCCGGCCAGTCGTAGGCATCCAGCGCCGCCAGCGCCGCCGGCGCGACGTGCTCGATGCGTCGCCGGCTGCGCCCGTTGGCCTCGTCGATCAGCTTGTGGACCAGCAGCGCGACGTCACCCGGGCGCTCGCGCAGCGCCGGCAGGAACACCGGGATCACCCGCAGCCGGTACATCAGGTCGGCGCGGAACCGCCCGGCCTCGACCTCCTTGCGCAGCGCCCGGTGGGTCGCCGACACGATGCGGACGTCGACCGGCACCGGCTCGCGGCCGCCCACCGGCAGGACCGTGCGGGTCTCGATCACCCGCAGCAGCTTGGCCTGGACCTCGAGCGGCAGCTCGCCGACCTCGTCGAGGAACAGCGTGCCGCCGTGCGCGCTCTCGAAGTGGCCGACGGTGTCCTTGACCGCGCCGGTGAACGCGCCGCGGGCGTGCCCGAACAGCTCGCTCTCGAGCAGCGTCGCCGGCAGCGCCGCACAGTTGATCGCGCGGAACGGCCCGGCCGCCCGCGGCGACAGCTCGTGGACCGCCTGCGCCACCAGCTCCTTGCCCGCGCCGGTCTCGCCGCGCACCAGCACCGGCACGTCCTCGCGCGCCACCTTCTCGACGATCCGGAACAGCCGCTTCATCCCGGTGTCCTGGGTCCACATGCGGTGGAACAGGACCGGGCCCTCGGCGTCGGCCTCGCCGGCGTCCTCGAGGGCGAGCAGCCAGCCGCCGCGCGCCTCGGTCGGCCCCAGCGGCGTCGCGCGCACCGTGATCCGGCGGTCCTCGCCGCCGCCGACGGCCGGGAACGACAGCACCGCCAGCGCCGGTCGCCCCGCGGCCAGCGCCTCGGCGATCGGCCGGTCGGTGCCGGGCGGGCACAGCACCTTGGCCGCCGGCTCGCCCACCGGCGGCTCGAACCCGAGCAGCTCGGCGGCGCGCGGGGTCGCCGCCACGATGTGCAGCGCGCCGTCGAGCACCATCGCCGCGCCGGCGAGCTCGTCGAGCGCCAGCGCGGTCGGATCGACCGGCTCGGCGCTGTCGCGGCGCCGTCGCGGCGTCCTGGGGGCGGTCACGGCCCTGATACTAGTGCGCCGTCCCCGCGAAATCGATCGGCGCGTCGGTGCGATCGCGCCCTCGACGGCCGGCTAGGAGCGTGTAGCCGATAGCCCCCCGGGCCAGGACGGCATCGTCCGCGGTCGGGTATCGCGTGCGGCCCGGGGCGGCCTACGCCGGCATGGTGCGCGGCGACTGCGCCCGGAATAGCTTCAGGAGGTTGTGAACGAGGGCGACGAAGGCCCATTCGCATCGGTTCTTGAAGAGGCCGCGGAAGGACAGTTGTCGGAAGCCGCGGGTTCGGATCTGTCCGAAGACGGGCTCGACGGTGGTCTTGCGGCGGGCGTAGATGGCGCGGCCGTGCGGCTGTTCGAGGGCGGTACGCATGGCGAGGTGGGCGGCGCTGGGTCGAGGGGAACGCGACGGCGACGCCGGTGTGCCGCCGCGGCGGAGCCTGCCGACCGAGATGAGGGGCTCGGTCCCGAGATGATCAGCAAACTGGACGTTGGCGGCGGAGAAGTAGCCGGTGTCGGCGGTGACGCAGGCCGGAACCGCGTCGCAGTTGCGGACGACACGTCGCAGCAGTGGCTCGAAGTACTGGGCGTCGGGCGCCTGATTGCTGAGGGCCGCGGCCACGATGATCTGGTGCGCGTCGTCGACGGCGATCTGCGCGTTGTAGGCCTGCAGGAAGGCGCCATCGCGCACCATGATCCGGCTGTGCGGGTCGGTGAAGTTGCGCTGCGCCGAGGGCTTCGGGGTGCCGCTCGGGGTCGCGGGCGGCGTGTTGCGGGGCAGATCGTCATCGGGGCCGGGCGGGTCTCGGTCGTCGTCGCGATCGGCGGGCGGATCGAGGGCGAGCGCCTGCTGGACGCGCTTGCCCGCGAGCGTGGCGGCCTCCTTGCGCTTGGCCGGCGTGCGCCGCGGGTCCTGCGCCTTGGCGCGCAGCGCCTCGGCCTGGCCGCGCAGCTGCGCGGCGCGGGCCGCCTCGGTCTCCTTCGTCAGCGCCTCGAGGGCGGCGTTCATCTTCGCGATCTTCTCCTCGCGCAACCGCACCTCCGCCTGTGGGTCATAGGGACCGTGCTCGGCGTCGTCCGCCGCGTCCTCGGCCTCGGCGCGCGCCAGCCAGCCCTCGACTTCGGCGCGCAGCCGCGCCTGGTCCTTGACCATCCGGTCGTAGCTCTTCGCCTTGTGCTTGCTCGCGTTGGCCTTCATCTTCGTTCCGTCGATCGCCACGTGGCCGAGCTTCACAAGCCCGGCTGACTGACACGCCACCAGCACCTGCACGAACAGGCCCGCCAGCGCCTCACGGTGGGTCGACCGGAACTGGTTGATCGTCGTGAAGTGAGGTTGCGCCCCGGCCGCCAGCACCCGAACCGCGACGTCCTCGACGGTGGCGCGTTCGAGGCCCCGCGACGAGTACACGCCGGTCGCGTAGCCGTACAGCAGCAGCGCCACCATCATCCGCGGCGCGTACGGCAAGGGACCGCGTGGATCCTTGGCCTGGATCCGGTCCTCGATCGCCCGCAGGTTCAGCCGCGCGACGAACCCCTCGACGAAGTACACCAGGTGCGACGCCGGCAGCCACTCACGCGGCGACGGCGGCAACAGGAACGACTGCATCGGCGCGTACGGACGGTAGGCCTTCACCCCGCCATTCGATCAGCTCGCCGCGCTGGTGTCGATCCCTTCGTGCCCGACCGCGGTGGTGCCAGGCCACGCCGGCACGGGTGACGCGAGCGTGTGGGGGGCGGCCGACGGCGAGTTCCGCAGCGGGTCCGCGCCACCACGCGACTGCGTCACCGCCCGCGGCAGCCCCACCGCCCGCGGTCTTGTCACCGCGAGGACTGTCTGAGCCGGAGGACGCCCCCCCGCGCTCGCGGCAGGACCCGGGCCGGCGGCCCGCGGTCTCCCCACCGCTCGCGCCAGGCGGGTATCCGCTACACGCTCCTAGCGCTCGACCGGCAGCTGGGCGGCGTTCCACGCCAGCATGCCGCCGGTCATGTTCATCACCCGGGTGAAGCCGGCCCGCGCCAGCGATCCGGCGGCGCGCCCGGAGCGGGCGCCGCTGCGACAGATCAGGACGATCTCGGCGTCGGCGTCCCAGCGGGGCGCCTCGGACCCGACCATCGACAGCGGCACCAGCGTCGCGCCCGGCACGTGGCCGAGCTCGCCGGTGTACTCGCCGGGCTCGCGGACGTCGATCAGCACCACCGCGCCGCGGTGCTCCCAGACCTGGGCCGGGTCGACGTCGCGGTGGGTGCCCTCGACGGCGGGCCGGGCCCGGTCGTGCAGCGAGGCGCTCACAGCTCGACCCTCCCGCAGGCGCGGTTGGCCGGCACCGCGACGTCCAGCTTGCGCGGCGGCGGCAGGCCGAGGCCGTTCATGATCGCGACGAACTCCGCGCGCGTGCGCCCCGCGACCCGCGGGTTGTGGCGCTTCTCCTCGCCGATCGTCGACGACGTCATGCCCTTGTAGTCGTGGCCCGGCCACACCACCGTGTGATCGGGCAGGACGAACAGCGTGCCGACCAGCGAGTCGTACAGGGCGCTGGCGTCGCCGTTCTGGAAGTCGGCGCGGCCGCAGCCCCGGATCAGCAGGGTGTCACCGGTGAAGACGTTGTCGCCGATCCGGTAGCTGAGGCCGTCGTCGGTGTGGCCCGGGGTCCCGAGGACCTCGATGCGCAGGGCGCCGAGCTCGAGGGTGTCGCCGTCGGCGACCGGGTCCGAGATGCACGGCGCGCCCTTGGCCGAGCCGACGGTGCGGGCGCCGGTGCGCTCGCGCAGCTCGCCGGCCGCGGTGACGTGGTCGGCGTGGACGTGGGTCTCGAGCACGAGCGTCAAGGTCAGCCCGAGCTCGCCGATCAGGCGGAGGTCGCGCTCGAGGTGCTCCTTCACCGGATCGATCAGCGCGGCGCGGCGCGTGGCCGGGTCGCCGATCAGGTAGGTGTACGTCGAGCTCTCGGTATCGAACAGCTGTCGCAGGATCATGGTGAGCTCCTCTCTCGTCACGGGCGTCACGGGCGTCACGGGCGTCACGGGCGTCACGGGCGTCACGGGCGTCACGGGCGTCACGGGCGTCACGGGCGTCACGGGCATCTCAGGCGGGCACGCCTTCACGGCGGCGGCGGGTCATCATCACGGCGGTGGAGGCCACGACCACCACGCTGGCGCACAGGCCGACCGTCACCGGCCAGGCCAGCGGCGCCTGCTTGGCGAGCACCAGGGTCGCCATCGCGACCAGGAACCAGCCGAAGCCGCGGCGCAGCTGCGCCTGCGGCACCTTGCCGGCGAGCTTCGACCCGACGACGCTGCCGGCGATCGCGATGACCGCCATGCCGCCGCCGAGCTTCCAGTCGATCGAGACGTGGCCGAGGTGCCCGGCCAGGCCGGCGAACGACTGCATCGCGATCACCAGCAGCGAGGTCCCGACCGCGGCGTGCATCGACAGGCCGCCGACCAGGACCAGCGTCGGGACGATCATGAAGCCGCCGCCGGCGCCGACCAGGCTGGTGATCAGGCCGACCACGGCGCCCTGGGCCAGCACCGCCACCGGGTGCAGCTTGCGATCGGGCGTCGCGTCGGCGACCGCCGCCAGGTTGCGCCGGCCGCGCAGCATCGCGATCGCCGCGGCGCCCATCATGCCGGCGAACATCAGCAGCAGCACGTTTCCCGGGATGAAGTGGGCCAGGTTGCCGCCGCCGAACGCACCGACCATGCCGGCGGCACCGAACAGGTAGCCGGTGCGCCACTGCACCCGGCCGGCCCGCGCGTGCGAGATCGAGCTGGCCAGGCTGGTGATCCCCACGATGAGGAGCGACATGGGGATCGCTTCCTTGGCGTCGAGCCCGACCACGTAGGTCAGGATCGGGACCGTGAGGATGGCACCACCGCCGCCGAGCAGTCCCAGGGACAGCCCGACGAGCACACTCAGGAGATAGGCCGCGAGAAGCACGACGGCCTCTATTTCAAGCGCGATGCCAGAACCGGGCAGCTCTCTATCTGTATGAAACAAGACAGTATTCGACAGCGGCGACGGCGACGGACGCGACTTCCGACCGCCGATTGCAACAGGATGCAACGCAACAACGTTTCACCGCCCGCCGTTGCGCGTTGCGTTACCGGGGGCCGGAGTCCCTAACCGGCTGAACTCCTGGGATCGGCGTGTGGGCATGTGGGCTGCACATCGGGCGCCGGATGCAGAGCAGTTACCTCCTGTCCCTCGGTGGCGGCGCCATGATCGGCGCCGCCGCCTCCTTGCTGTTGCTCGGCAACGGCCGGGTCGCCGGCATCAGCGGCATCGTCGGCGCGCTCCTGCAGCGCGACACCTCCGATCGCGACTGGCGGTTCGCGTTCGTCATCGGCCTGGTCGTCGCCGGCGTCATCGCCGCCATCGCCACGCCGGGGCGCCTCGGCGGCAGCGTCGTGTCGCTGCCGATCGTCGCGATCGCCGGCGTCGTCGTCGGGTTCGGCACCCGTCTCGGCAGCGGCTGCACCAGCGGTCACGGCGTCTGCGGCATCTCGCGGCTGTCGATGCGGTCGATGATCGCGACCGGCACCTTCATGGCGACCGGCGCGGCCACGGTGGCGCTGGTCGGGCACCTGGGGGGCGGCTCGTGAGCGCGCCGTCGCGCCGCGGCCGGGTCGCCGCCGCGTTCGGCGCCGGCCTGCTGTTCGGGCTCGGCCTGGTCCTCGCCGGCATGACCATCCCGGCCAAGGTGATCGGCTTCCTCGACGTCACCGGCGCCCAGGGCGCGTGGGATCCGTCGTTGATGTTCGTCATGGGCGGCGCGATCGTGATCCACACCGTCGCGCTGCGCCTCGTGCGCCGCCGCTCCGCGCCCCTGTTCGACCGCGTCTTCCACCTGCCGACCCGCAAGGATCTCGACGTGCGCCTGCTGGCCGGCGCCGCCATCTTCGGCGTCGGCTGGGGCCTGGCCGGCTACTGCCCCGGCCCCGGCCTGGTCTCGGCCGCGGGCGGCATGGGCGCGGGCGCGATCTTCGTCGCCGCCCTGCTCGGCGGCATGGTCCTGCAGCACGTCACGATGCTGGCCCGCGGCCGTCGCGACGTCGCCCCCCGGCCCGCGCGCCGCGCCGCCGCCGGCGACGTCCAGGCCCCGGCGACCTGAGCCGGCGCCCAGGGCTGGTATAAGGGTCGGGCATGGCCGAGGACCCGCCGCCCGCAAACGGCACGCGCGCCGCGGCGGCGACCCGGTTCCTGGTGTACGTCGCCGCCATCTGCGTGGTCGCGGTCGGCGCCGCGCTGTTCGCGACCGCGTTCCGGCGCGCCACCGAGCTGGTCTTCCGCCACGCCTACGGCGCGCCCAGCGTGGTCGCCGCGATCGCGACGCTGCCGCTGATCCTGCGCGTGATCGTCCCCGCGATTGGCGGCTTCGTCGCCGGCGGCCTGGCGTCGCGCGCCAAGGGCGGCCACGGCGTCGGCGACGTCATGGAGGCGGTCGTGGTCGGCCGCGGCTTCCTGTCGATGATCGCGACCCTGTGGAAGGCGGCCGGCACCTACGCGGCGCTGATCGCCGGCGGCTCGGTCGGTCGCGAGGGTCCGCTGATCCAGTTCGGCGCCAGCCTCGCCGGGGTCGCGACCCGCTGGCTCGATCTCGGCCAGGAGCGCGGCCGCGCGCTGATCCTCGCCGGCACCGCCGCCGGGTTCGCGGCCGCGTACAACACGCCGTTCGCCGCGATCCTGTTCTGCGTCGAGGTGGTCGCCGGGCTGGTCGCCCTCGACGCGCTGCTGCCGGCGTTCGTGGCCACGCCGATCGCGACCCTGGTGACCCGCGCCGCCGTCGGCGGCGGGCCGATCTACGGCGAGCGCACCTTCGCGATCGTCTCGAACAGCGAGCTGATCGCGTACCTCGGCCTCGGCCTCGCCGCCGGCTTCATCGGCGTCGGCTTCATGTGGCTGCTGCGCGCCGCCGAGCGCGGCTTCGAGCGCCTCGACCGCCGCCGCCCGGTCCGCGCCGCGATGGGCGGCGTCGTCGTCGGGCTGCTGGCGC
This sequence comes from Kofleriaceae bacterium, assembly GCA_020633495.1. GTDB lineage: Bacteria > Myxococcota_A > Polyangia > Haliangiales > Haliangiaceae > WYBA01. The sequence continues at coordinate 351,888 of JACKDR010000002.1, forward strand.
TGCAGCTGCCCGAGGTCAGCGGCAACGGCTACGAGGCCATCAACCTGATGCTCGGCGGCGGCGCGTCGCTGGCGATGCTGCTCCTGCTCATGCCGGCCAAGGCGGCGGCGACCGCGGCGTCGGTGGGCTCGGGCGCGCCGGGCGGCGTCTTCACCCCGACGTTGACCCTGGGCGCGTGCCTCGGCGGCGCGCTGGGCGTGGCGCTGGCGGCGATCGCCCCCGCGCACGTCGGCCCGGTCGGCGCGTACATGCTGGTCGGCATGGCGGCGACCTGCGCCGCGACCACCCACGCGCCCATGACCGCGGCGGTGATGGTCTTCGAGCTCACCGACGACTACGCGATCGTGCTGCCGCTGCTGCTGGCGACCGGCGCGGCGACCACGGTGGCGCGGTGGCTGCGGCCCGACTCGATCTACGACAGCGAGCTGCGGCGGCGCGGCTTCGGCTGGGAGGTGACGCTCGAGGGTCGCGCGTTCCACCAGGTCCCCGACGCCGAGCCGCACGGGTAGCGGCGGCGCGCGCGCGTCGCGTCCGCGCCGCCCGCCCCGCGCCCGACGCGCGAGCTCAGCCCGCGCCTTCGTCGGCGAGCCGCAGCTCCTCGGCGGTCGGCGTGGCCTCGCCCTCGCTGCGCACCGTGAGCACCGGCACCGTGGCCTGGCGGATGATCTTCTCGGCGATGCTGCCGAGCAGGATATGGCGCAGGCCGTGGCGGCCGTGGGTGCCCATCACGATCAGGTCGATGGCCTCGGACTTGGCGACCGCGAGGATCTCCTCGGCGGTGTCGCCGATGGCGGCGCGGGTCGCGACGGTGAGCCCCTGGGCCCGCAGCGGCCCGGCCACCTCCTCGAGGCGGTAGCGCGCGCCCTTGCGGGCGAAGCTGCCCACCGGCACCAGCTCCCCGGTCTCCTCGTGCGAGATCAGGGTCTCGGGGCCCAGCCCCGGCGGCAGGTGGGTGACGTGGAACAGGACCAGCCGGGCGTGCTGGCGGCGCGCCACCGCCACCGCCTCGGCCAGCGCGCGGTCGGCGCACGGCGAGAAGTCGTGGGGGACCAGGATCCGGTTCCAGCTGAGCACGGTCATGGCCCCGCTCGATGCACGTGGCGCGCCGGTCGCAGCCCGGTCGCAGCCACGCGATCCGCGAAACGATTGCGCGCCCCGGGCACGGCCCCGCAAACCTGATCGCGACGCGCGGGTTTTGCGACCCTCGCGGGCGCGGGTCGGCTCTGTCGATCGGCTCGCTCGCCCGCAGACGGGCTCGCAGCGCCTGCACGGAGACCGCCTCGCGCAGACGCAGGTCTCTGTCGATCGGCTCGCTCGCCCGCAGACGGGCTCGCAGCGCCTGCACGGAGACCGCCTCGCGCAGACGCTGGTCTCTGTCGATCGGCTCGCTCGCCCGCAGACGGGCTCGCAGCGCCTGCACGGAGACCGCCTCGCGCAGACGCTGGTCTCAGGCCTCGACGCGGACCGTCAGCACCGGGATCGACGCCTCGCGCAGGACCTTCTCGGTCATGCTGCCCAGGAACAGGTGCTTGAGGCCGGTGCGGCCGTGGGTGCCCATCACGATGATGTCGGCGTCGATGTCGCGCGCGACGTCGAGGATCTCGTCGGCGACGTCGCCGAGCGTGGTCCGCGTGGTGATCTGCAGCCCGGTCTCGCGCAGCGGCGCCGCGATGCCCTCGAGCCGCTCGGTCGCGCCGTTGCGCGCGTAGGCGTCGACCCGAACCAGCTGGCCGGTGGCGCCGTCCGACAGCATCGCGTCGGCGGTGAGCCCCGGCGGCAGGTGGGTGACGTGGACCAGGACGATCGCGCCGCCCTCCTGGCGCGCCAGGTCGACCGCGAGCGACAGCGCCTTCTCGGCGCACGGGGAGAAGTCGTGGGGCACCAGCAGGGTCTTCCACATGGCCGCAGGATAGCCGGGCCGGCGGCCGATTTGTTGCCCCCGCCCGCGCCGGCCGGGACGATCGCACCATGGACGCGACTTCACCCGACCGCCGCAAGCACCGCAGCGACAACCCCCACATCGCCCTGACCCTGCAGCTCGACGCCTGCTGCGACGAGGGCCTGGCCGCGATGGTCCTGGCCGATGGCGACGGCCTGCCGATGGCGTCGTCGGGCGACGACTACGCCTGCGAGGAGGTCGCCGGCCGCATGGTCATCGTCGCGCGCCGCATCCGCGACTTCGCCGGCACCCTGCTGGGCTCGGGCCAGCGCTGGGACGTCCAGATGACCAAGTTCGAGGTCGAGGGCAGCGAGCTGGTGCTGTGCGCCGTCGGCGGCTCGGCCGAGGCCCGGTCCCGGCAGCTCGCCCGGTCGCTGCGCGGCGTCAGCCGCATCCTCGGCGCCCCGGCGCCGGCGTAGCCGCCGGGCGAGGCCACTCCCGCCCACCGCCGGCCGCGCGCCGGCGCGCCGCGCCCTGCTACAGTCGGGGCGTGCGGAGCTCCCTGCTGCTCGTCGTCGCGTGCGCGCTGATCACGGTCGCCGGATGCCGGTCGGATCGAGCGACTCGCGGTCACGCCGTCACCGCCGCGGAGGCCTCGGCGCTGCTGATCGACCGCAACTGGGTCGACGTCTGGCCGACCGACAAGGACGATCGCCTGCACGTCTATCGGTTCGTGCCGTCGATGGGCGGCGGCGTCTACCACGACCGGACCGTGTTCCAGGGCCAGTTCGAGCTGTTCACGTTCACCGACGACGGCCGCGAGATCGAGTTCGACCTGCCGCACAACGCCGAGCAGGTCACCACCGGGTACCGCATCGAGCGCGTCGACGGCCCGGCGCCGTTCGACCTCCAGCTCACCCTCGAGCTCAGCCCGCGCGGGCCCCGCGTCTACTACGGCATCGCCGCCGAGACCGGGCACACGCTGACCGAGCTCGACGCCCAGCTGGCCCGCGCGCTGACCCGTCCGCGTCGCTAGGAGCGTGTAGCCGATAGCCCCCCGGGCCAGGACGGCATCGTCCGCGGTCGGGTATCGCGTGCGGCCCGGGGCGGCCTACGCCGGCATGGTGCGCGGCGACTGCGCCCGGAATAGCTTCAGGAGGTTGTGAACGAGGGCGACGAAGGCCCATTCGCATCGGTTCTTGAAGAGGCCGCGGAAGGACAGTTGTCGGAAGCCGCGGGTTCGGATCTGTCCGAAGACGGGCTCGACGGTGGTCTTGCGGCGGGCGTAGATGGCGCGGCCGTGCGGCTGTTCGAGGGCGGTACGCATGGCGAGGTGGGCGGCGCTGGGTCGAGGGGAACGCGACGGCGACGCCGGTGTGCCGCCGCGGCGGAGCCTGCCGACCGAGATGAGGGGCTCGGTCCCGAGATGATCAGCAAACTGGACGTTGGCGGCGGAGAAGTAGCCGGTGTCGGCGGTGACGCAGGCCGGAACCGCGTCGCAGTTGCGGACGACACGTCGCAGCAGTGGCTCGAAGTACTGGGCGTCGGGCGCCTGATTGCTGAGGGCCGCGGCCACGATGATCTGGTGCGCGTCGTCGACGGCGATCTGCGCGTTGTAGGCCTGCAGGAAGGCGCCATCGCGCACCATGATCCGGCTGTGCGGGTCGGTGAAGTTGCGCTGCGCCGAGGGCTTCGGGGTGCCGCTCGGGGTCGCGGGCGGCGTGTTGCGGGGCAGATCGTCATCGGGGCCGGGCGGGTCTCGGTCGTCGTCGCGATCGGCGGGCGGATCGAGGGCGAGCGCCTGCTGGACGCGCTTGCCCGCGAGCGTGGCGGCCTCCTTGCGCTTGGCCGGCGTGCGCCGCGGGTCCTGCGCCTTGGCGCGCAGCGCCTCGGCCTGGCCGCGCAGCTGCGCGGCGCGGGCCGCCTCGGTCTCCTTCGTCAGCGCCTCGAGGGCGGCGTTCATCTTCGCGATCTTCTCCTCGCGCAACCGCACCTCCGCCTGTGGGTCATAGGGACCGTGCTCGGCGTCGTCCGCCGCGTCCTCGGCCTCGGCGCGCGCCAGCCAGCCCTCGACTTCGGCGCGCAGCCGCGCCTGGTCCTTGACCATCCGGTCGTAGCTCTTCGCCTTGTGCTTGCTCGCGTTGGCCTTCATCTTCGTTCCGTCGATCGCCACGTGGCCGAGCTTCACAAGCCCGGCTGACTGACACGCCACCAGCACCTGCACGAACAGGCCCGCCAGCGCCTCACGGTGGGTCGACCGGAACTGGTTGATCGTCGTGAAGTGAGGTTGCGCCCCGGCCGCCAGCACCCGAACCGCGACGTCCTCGACGGTGGCGCGTTCGAGGCCCCGCGACGAGTACACGCCGGTCGCGTAGCCGTACAGCAGCAGCGCCACCATCATCCGCGGCGCGTACGGCAAGGGACCGCGTGGATCCTTGGCCTGGATCCGGTCCTCGATCGCCCGCAGGTTCAGCCGCGCGACGAACCCCTCGACGAAGTACACCAGGTGCGACGCCGGCAGCCACTCACGCGGCGACGGCGGCAACAGGAACGACTGCATCGGCGCGTACGGACGGTAGGCCTTCACCCCGCCATTCGATCAGCTCGCCGCGCTGGTGTCGATCCCTTCGTGCCCGACCGCGGTGGTGCCAGGCCACGCCGGCACGGGTGACGCGAGCGTGTGGGGGGCGGCCGACGGCGAGTTCCGCAGCGGGTCCGCGCCACCACGCGACTGCGTCACCGCCCGCGGCAGCCCCACCGCCCGCGGTCTTGTCACCGCGAGGACTGTCTGAGCCGGAGGACGCCCCCCCGCGCTCGCGGCAGGACCCGGGCCGGCGGCCCGCGGTCTCCCCACCGCTCGCGCCAGGCGGGTATCCGCTACACGCTCCTAGCCGGGCGCGACCGGCCGCATCCGCGCCGGGCGGCGCGTGATCTGGACCAGCTCGTCGCCGTCGCGCGCCGCCGCCGGGTCCGGGGCGTCGAGGGCCTCGACGACGATCTCGAAGGTGCCGTTGTCGAACGGATCGCCGGCGGCGGCCTCGGCGGGGACCAGGCGCTCGCGCTGGCCCCGCTTCGCCAGCGTCCGGGCCCGGTAGTGGCAGTACGGGTTGTTGCCGGGGCGGCCCAGGATCGCGTGGGCGGTGAAGCTGCAGCCGCCCAGGCACGGCTCGGCGAAGTCGCAGGTGCGGCAGAAGCCCCAGAGATCGTCGACGGTGCGGGCCCGGTTGAACCCCAGCGGCGACTCGGCGCGCCAGATCGCGGCCAGGTCGCGGTCGCGCAGGTTGCCGCCGACGTAGTGCGCGGTCTGCAGCGACGGGCAGCCCTTGACCGCGCCGTCGGATTCGATGCCCATGACGAACTTGCCGGCCTGGCAGCCGCGCCAGTGGTCGCGATCGCCGGCGCGCAGCGACCGCAGCGTCGCCTCCTCGGGCCCGAAGTAGCCCAGGTTGTTGCCCGGCATCAGCAGCACGCCGTCGCCACGCGCCCGCTGCTTGAGCGCCGCGATCCGCGGCACGACGTCGAGCAGGTCCCACGGCTGGAAGATCAGGTCGACGCGGTCGGCGGCGCGGCCCAGCGGCGAGGTCAGCTGGACCTGCCACGACGCCACGCCGCGGTCGCGCAGCACCTCGTACAGCGGCTCGAGGTCGCGGTGGTTGAGCCGGTTGAGGTTGATGTTGGACGCGATCGTGATGCCGGCGTCGCGCAGGTGGCCGAGCGCGGCCATGCCGGCGGCCCAGCTGCCGCGCAGGTTGCGCATGCGATCGTGGGTCGGCTCGAGGCCGTCGATCGACACCGAGACGTGCGAGATGCCGGCGTCGCGCATCGCCCGCGCCAGCTCGGCGGTGACGCCGCGGCCCCCGGTGGTCATCGCCGGCACCACGCCGCGCGCCCGCAGCGCGCGGACCACGTCGAGGAAGCCGTCGTGCAGGTAGGCCTCGCCGCCGATCAGCACGACCTCGCGGGCGCCCAGGTCGGCGAGCTCGCCGGCGACCCGCAGCGCCTCCTCGGTCGACAGCTCGTGGTCGCGCGCGACCCCGGCGCGCGAGCCGCAGTGGGTGCAGGCGTGATCGCAGCGCAGGGTCAGCTCCCACACCACGTAGGCCGGGAAGAAGTCCTGGCCGAGGACGTCGAGGCGGCGGCGGTGGCCGGTGTCGCCGGGCCGGCTCATGGCGTCGGCGCGGGCGCGGGCGGATCGGTCGCGACGCCGGTCGGCGGCGGCGCGTCGGGCGGCGGCGCGTCGGGATCCGTCGCCACCGGGGTCGGCTCGACCGGCGGCGCGTCGCCGTCGGCGGGCGCCGCGACCGTCGCCGGATCGCGCCAGCCGTCGACGCCGTCGCAGTTCTGATCGACGCCGTCGCCGTCGACGTCCTCGCCGCCGGGGACGATCATCGGGTTGGTGTCGTCGCAGTCCTGCGGCGCGCACACGCCGTCGTGGTCGGCGTCGACGCAGGCCTCGGGGCCGTAGGGGCGGTCGCCGTAGCGCGGTCCGACCCCGTAACAGGCCATCAGCGTCACGAACGCGCCGCCGCCGGCGAGGGTGGCGAGCACCCGGCGCAAGGCGCCGCCGCGGGGCCGCACGACGGCCGCGTCACAGTGCGGGCAGGTGGCGCGCGGCGCGGGGATCAGGCCGTCGCAGGCGGCGCAGGTGAGGAGGACAGGCTGGCTCATGGGACCCCAACGCGCGCGGTCGCTCCGCGCTTACGGGAGGGTAGCCCGACGGCGCCCGGGCTCGGGCCGACCGCGGCGGAAACCTCGGTCACGCGAGCGCCGCGGGGCCCTGGGAGCGCGGGATCGCGGATCAGTCGACCATCCAGTCGTAGGCGTTGCGGAGCACGTCGTCGATCCCGTCGATGCTGGGCGTGGGGTTGTGCATGTGCGGCAGCGCGCCGCCGGCCGCGCCCTGCGCGCTGCCGCGGGCGGCCCCGGCCGAGGCCTCGGCGCTGCCGGTGGCGCCGCGGAACGCGCGGGCGGCCTGCCACGCCGCATCCGCGGTGTCCAGGGCGTCCGCCTGGTCCAGCTCGGCGGAGATCGTGCGAGCCCGCGCGTCCTGGGTCGCCGCCCACGACGTCGCCTCGCCGCGCGCGGCCTCGGCGCGGGCCGCCGCGTTGACGGCGTCGTCGTCGTTCCCCGGGCGGGGCTTGAATGATGCCATGGGGGTGATGGTCTCCTGTGCGTGCCAGGGCCAGGCTAGAGCACTTCGGCGAGATCCGGCACAGCTTCCGCTCGTCGGGCGCCGGGCGCGGACCTCGTCCTCGTCGCCGCGAGGTGCCGAAAAAGAAGAAGCGGTGCCGGGGGGGACTCGGCACCGCTTGGGGGAGGCCGGCGGACGGCCTGGATCTGGAAGGCGCCTAGCGGCGGCGCCGCCGCGACAGCCCGAGCAGCGTCGCGAGGCCGAGCAGCAGCGGGCCACCGGCGCCGCCGTGGCCGCCGGTCGAGCAGCAGCCGCCCGGCTCCTCGGTGGGGCAGTCGACCTCGTCGTTGATGCCGTCGCCGCAGGTCGCGGGGGTCTCGGTGGTGCAGGTCGCCGAGCAGCCGTCGCCGTCGACGACGTTGCCGTCGTCACACTGCTCGGGGTCGGTCACGAAGCCGTCGCCGCACACCGCCGGGCCGACGCCGACGATGCAGACGTCGTCGAGCGACCAGCCACCGAAGCCGAGGCTCTCGTCGGAGTCGAGGTGGAACTTGACCGTGACCTTGCCGTCGGCGGCCAGCGGCGACAGGTCGACGTCCTGGAACCGCCACTCGCGGTCGCGGTGCTGGGTCGTGCCGCCCGGGGTGTCGAGGTTGGACCACAGCTCGGCGCCGTCGGCGTTGATCGTCGCGTGGTCGTACAGCGCGTCCTCGACGCCGAGCCAGCGCCGGTACTGCAGGCGCACGGTCTCGAACCCGGTGGTGTCGATCTCCGGCATGGTCGCCTCGGACTGCGCCATGTCCTGGTAGTCGCCGGCGAGGTTCATGCCGACGATCTTGGTGCCGGAGAACGCCGCGGTCGGATCGCTGTTGCCGGCCGGCGCCGACGGCGCGCCCCACTCGAACTGGTTGGTGAAGACCCAGCCGTCGGCGGTGGGATCCGTCGACTCGAAGTCGGTGCAGTACAGCTCGGTGACCGGGCCGACGTACATCTCGTACCACTGGTCGGCGGCGTTGAGCGGGAACGCCTTGACGTTGCCGTCGCTCATCGTGGCCACGACCTGGTACTGGATGACCGTGCCGTCGTCCTGGCTCGGCAGCGTCGCGGTGAAGGTCGCGCCGCCGTCGGTGAAGTCGACGTCGCCGCTGGTGGCCGGGTCGGCGCGCAGCTTCCAGTGCACGACCGCCGAGGTGATCTGCGCCGCCGGGCAATCGCCGCCCGAGGCGTCGGCCTGCTGCAGGGTCAGCGCGAAGCCGACCTGGGTCGGCGGATCGATCGAGCCGGCGGCGAGGCTGACGTCGGCGAGGCCGTGGGCGGCGAACGCGGCGTCGATCGCGCACTGGTGCGGGGTGCCGTTGGCGAGGTTGCCGTCGTCGTCGTCCTCGGCGAGCGCCTCGGCGTAGCTGGACGGGATGTCCTGGGCCCGCGAGATGACCGCGTAGTAGATGTCGTCGGCCAGGGTCTGGCCGGGGCCGGCGCCGAGGTCGGCGATCAGCGCCTTGCGCAGGTCCCACAGCGCGCCCGCGATGATCAGGCCGGTCTCGTGCGGGTCGAAGCTCTGGTCGTCGGGCCAGACCCGCTCCTCGCCCGGCGGATCGATGTCGCGCAGCGGCGACGGGTCGCCGGCGAAGAAGCCGCGGCCCATGCCGTGGTCGTTGGTGATCGTCGCGGCCAGGTAGTCGGACACGCCCTCGGACATGCCGCCGTCGATGTCGGCGCTGTACAGCTTGGACTGGTTGTGCAGCGAGTGGCCGAACTCGTGGTAGACGACGTCGGCCATGCGGCCGGTGTTCTCGCAGGTGATGCCCTGCGTGCTGCCGGCGATGAAGAAGTGGATGTCGTCGAGGTTCGAGTACGCGTTGCAGACGTCGTTCTCGTTGACGTAGACCGGGATCTGCTGGCTCAGCCAGCTCAGCGACGGGTCGAGCGTGTCGATCGAGAAGCGCTTGGCGATCGTCGCGTGGACGTAGGCGTTGAGCTGGGCGTCGGTGAGGCCGTTGCTCGACTGGTCCCAGGTCGTGGTGCCGCCGTCGTTGAGGGTCAGGCTGCCGGTGGTCAGCTGCCCCGAGGCGTTGAAGATGCGGGCGTAGGTGCCGGCCAGGCCGGGCGCGACGGTGGCGACCCCGGTGGCCCAGGTGATCAGGCCGGCGACGTCGGCGGTGGCGCTGCTGCCGTTGACGCTGTGGGTGGCGTACGCGGCCGGGTAGTCCATGTAGCCGCCGTCGGGGTAGCGCTGCGGCACGTGGTAGTTGACGGTGCCCTGCGCGAACATCAGGCGCTGCTTGCGCGCCACCGGCGCGCCGGTGCCGGCGTCGACGTAGACCGTCCACAGCGCGCGCGGGGTCTGCAGGTCGACGGTGACCGGCACGACGACGCGGTGGCTGACCGCGCCGCGCTGCGGGATCAGCGGCAGCACGACCGGCTCGCCGACCGCGGTGACCTGCGGGTCGCCGCCGTAGATGCCGCGGATCCACGCCGAGGCCTGGCCGCCGGCGGTGGCGGCGTCGACGATCGACGACGGCATCACCGGGGCGACGTCGGCGGTGGCGGTCGAGCCGAACAGGATCAGCCGGTCCTGCTTGAACAGGAAGCTGACGCCGCCGTCGACGACCGGCAGGCCCTTGTAGGACTGGGCCAGCGACACGACGCGGGCGGTGTGGGTGCCCTCGCCGCGGACGACGTCGAAGGTGACCTCGAAGTCCTCGGCGCGGGCGCCCGGCGCCAGCAGATCGAGGTGGTCGGCGAGGACCCGGCGCGCCACGGCCTCGGCCTTGGCGCCGTCGGCGACCGCGCCCGGCGCGGCGATGCCCTCGCCGAAGATCCGGCGCGCGACGCCGGTGTCGAGATCCCACAGCGCCTTCCAGTGGCCGTGCTGGGCCAGGAACTGCCGCCACGCCGCGCGGGTCGGGGCGGGCGCGGCGTACGACGCGTGCATCGCGTTGCGCGCGGGCGAGTTCGAGGCGACCTCGAGGGGACGCTCGGCGAGATAGTCCGGTTGCCGGACAGCGTGCGCGGTCGACGCGAGCAGCAGCGTCGGGAGCGCGGAGGCGACGAGGCGGGAGAGCTTCATGGATGACACCTGGGGGCAGGGTGGCACGGGGTGGACGACCGACGTTGTCGCCTGGGCCACACCCGGGACCAACTACCGGCTCCTCACAGTCGCCAAATTCCGAGCTGATACCCCGTGATCCCGGTCGGCCAGGCTGATTGAGCGCACCTTGACCTACATCGTGTCGAGGCGCACGTGGGGACCCGGTCCGGCGCCTCGCGGCGCTATGCTGCCGCCGGTGGCGACCCGCGGTGCTCCGGACGATCCCGACGCCGGCCCGGCCCGGCGCGGGCACCCGCGCGCCGCGACCGCGCCGACCCAGGTGGTGCCGCGCGCGCGCGTCGGCGCCCGCGCGCGCGCGCGCGACGGCGCCGCTGTCGTCGGTGACGGCGGTGGCGGCGGTGGCAGGCGACGCGATCGCCGCCGGCTCGAACGGCGCCGGGCTCGGCACCAGCGACCGCACCGTCGATCGCCGCGGCGGCGCGCGCCCCGTCCGCTGGCGGCGCCGGGCCCCGAGGTCGCGGCGGCCGCGCCCGGCGCGATGTCGCCGCTCGAGGCCCTCCAGCTCGACGAGATGGCGCGAACTCGACGCCTCATGGGCGGGACCGTCGCGGTGGTCGCGCTCGCCGCGGCGCTGATCCCGGTGTTCGGCGGCAGCCCCGTGGCCCTGGCCATCCTGGGCGCCGGCATGGCGGTGCTGCTCGGCGGCATCGTGTGGATGCGCTGGGTGTGCGCCGATCCGGCGCGCTACACGCCGGGGCGGGTCGCGGTCGGCTGGATGGTGTCGACCGCCGGCGTCTGCGCCACGGTGCCGTACTTCGGCATCTTCTCGCCGGCGCCGCTGGTCTACATCCTCGGCATCTACTTCGCCGGGCTCGGCCACAGCCGACCGGTCGCGATCGCGGTCTACGCCACCAGCGTGGCGATCCAGCTCGGCATGACCGCGCTCGTCATCAGCGGCGCGATCGACGATCCCGGCGTCATCACCGCCGCCGGGGTCCCGGTGGCCAAGCAGATCGGCGGCCAGGCCCTGGTCCAGGGCGTCATGGCGTGCGCGTTCTGGGTGGCGCGCGGCTCGCGCGAGACCACGGTCGCCGCGGTCACCGATCTGCACGCCGCGGTGCGCGTCGCCACCCACCGCGAGGCGCTGCTGCAGGAGGCCCGCGCCGATCTCGAGCGGGCGCTGCGCGTCGGCGAGCCGGGGCGCTTCACCGACCAGACCGTGGGCTCGTTCCGGCTCGGCGTCATCATCGGCCGCGGCGCGATGGCCGAGGTCTACGAGGCGATGCACGTCGGCAGCGGCGAGCCGGCGGCGGTCAAGCTGCTGCGCCGCGACGCCACCACCCAGCCCAACGTGGTGCGTCGGTTCCTGCGCGAGGCCGAGGCCGTGGCCGCGCTCGACGTCCCTAACGTGGTCCGCGTCCTCGAGGTCGGCGACGACACCTCGCCGCTGCCGTATATCGCGATGGAGCGGCTGCGCGGCGAGGATCTGGCCGAGCGGCTGCGCGCGTGCCCGCGCCTGCCCGCCGCCAAGGTGGTCGCGTTGATCCGCGAGGTCGCGCGCGGCGTCGACGCCGCTGGCGCCGCCGGCATCGTCCACCGCGACCTCAAGCCCCACAACCTGTTCCGCCACCGCCCCGGCGGCGACGCGCCCGCGGTGTGGAAGATCCTCGACTTCGGCGTGTCGAAGCTGATGGAGCACGGCGGCACCCTCACCGAGGGCCACCTGGTCGGCACGCCGGCGTACATGGCGCCCGAGCAGGCGCGCGGCCACGTCGTCGACATCCGCGCCGACGTCCACGCCCTCGGCGTCATCGCGTACCGGGCGCTGACCGGCGAGCTGCCGTTCCGCGGCTCCGATCCGCCGACGATCCTCTACAACGTCGTGCACACCACGCCGCCGCCGCCCAGCCTGCTGGTCGAGGTGCCGGCGGCGGTCGACGCGGTGCTGGCCCGGGCCCTGGCCAAGGTGCCCGACGATCGCTACCCGACCGCGACCACGTTCGCCGAGGCCCTGGCGGCGGCGCTGCCCGGCCAGGCGCCGAGCTGAGCCCGGGCCGCGCCGGCCCGCGCCGCGCCGGGCCGCGCCGCGCCGCGCCCGAAACGCCGACGGGCCCGCGATCCGGCAGGATCACGGGCCCGGGTGTGCGGCGCGGTGGCGGGCTCAGGCCGACGCGGTCGCCGACTTCTTGCCCTTGGCGCCCTTGGCCTTGGCCTTGCCGGCGCCGTTGCTGCCGGCGTGGACGCCGTTGCCGCTGTGCGCGACGTCGATCAGGCGATCGACGTACGGCGTCTTCTCCCAGGTGAAGTCCGCGTCCTCGCGGCCGAAGTGGCCGTAGGCGGCGGTCTTGCGGAAGATCGGGCGGCGCAGATCGAGCTCGTCGATCAGCAGGCCGGGGCGGGCGTCGAAGACCTGCAGGACGGCCTTGGCCAGCTTCTCGTCGGAGACCACGCCGGTGCCGAAGGTCGACACCAGCATCGAGACCGGCTGCGCCACGCCGATGGCGTAGGCGAACTGGACCTCGCAGCGGCGGGCCAGGCCGGCCGCGACGATGTGCTTGGCGATGAAGCGCGCGTAGTACGCGGCCGAGCGGTCGACCTTGGACGGGTCCTTGCCCGAGAACGCGCCGCCGCCGTGGCGGGCCATGCCGCCGTAGGTGTCGACGATGATCTTGCGGCCGGTGAGGCCGGAGTCGCCCTGCGGGCCGCCGACGACGAAGCGGCCGGTGGGGTTGATGTGGAACTTGGTCTTCGGCGTGATCAGGCCCTTGGGCACGATCGGCTTGATGACCAGGTCCATCATCGCCTCGGTGATGGCCTTCTGCTTGGCCTCGGGGTTGTGCTGGGTCGACACCACGATCGCGTCGATCGCGACCGGCTGGTCGTCCTCGTAGCGGACCGAGACCTGGGTCTTGCCGTCGGGGCGGAGCCAGTCGATGCCGCTGGACTTCTTCTTGCGGACGTCGGCGAGCCGCTGGGCCAGCTTGTGGGCCAGCTGGATCGGCAGCGGCATCAGCTCCTTGGTCTCGTCGCAGGCGTAGCCGAACATCAGGCCCTGGTCGCCGGCGCCCTGCTTGGCGGCGTCACCGCGGTCGACGCCGCGGGCGATGTCGGGGGACTGCTGCTCGAGCGCCACCAGGACGCCGCAGGTCTCCCAGTCGAAGCCCATCGACGACTGGCTGTAGCCGATCTCCTTGACCGTCTTGCGGACGATCGTGGGGATGTCGACGTAGGTGCTGGTCGTGATCTCGCCGCCGACCAGCACGAAGCCGGTCTTGGTGAAGGTCTCGCAGGCGACCCGGCAGTGCTTGTCCTCGGCGATGATCGCGTCGAGGACCGCGTCGGAGATCTGATCGCAGACCTTGTCGGGGTGGCCTTCGGTGACGGACTCGGACGTGAAGAGATAGCTCGGCATGATGAAGTGCGCGGACTATTCAACGCCGGGGGTGGTGTGTCAACGATCGAGTATCATCGAGAGCACCTCCCATGATTGCGAGATCTTCGCTCCAGGCATGCGCCGCGCTGGCCGCGCTCTTCGTCGTCGGGCTGGTCGCGGCCTGCGGCGGTCATCCGCCCCCGCCGCCCCGGGGCGTCATCGAGGGTGACGTCGGCGACTGGAAGTTCCGGCGCTACCAGGAGGTGCTCGACGTCGAGGTCGTGATCGAGGGCAACCGCGGGGTCGCCTACACCGCCACGTATGCCCGCGGCGAGGCCGAGAAGGCCAACCACCTGACCGACCAGGATCTCGCGACCGCGTTCGTGACCCGCTACGACACCGACGACAACGTCGTCCGCAGCACCGTGGTGTTCGTGCGCCGCCTGGCCCAGGAGGCCGGCTACCAGGTCGAGGAGACCAAGCTCGGCGGCGTGCGGCTGGTGCTGATCACCGGCCACGGCGAGGCCTGGGCGCTGTGGTCGGCGGCCCGGCACGTCGTCAAGATCGGCGGCCACGGCCGCGACGACGTTCCCGAGGCGCTGGTGTCGAGCTACGGCGATCGCTACCCGTCGACCCTGACCGCCGACGTCCTCGAGGGCCCGCTGCCTCCCGGCGCCGACGCGCCCGCGGGTGACGACGGCGACGAGCAGCCCGAGTACGACCCCGACCACCCGCGCCCGGATCTCGACAAGTACGACCCGAACACCAAGCTGCCCGGCAAGCACGGCGACGGTGACGGCGACGGTGATGACGAGGACGGCGACGACTAGTCGCCTCGCGCTGGCGCTGCTGGCGGTGGCCGCGTGCTCGAGTCGCCGCTCCCGGCCGCACGGCGGCGACGCCGGCGCGGCGGCGTCGGGCGACGCGGCGGTCGGGCTGGCGGTGGCCGACGCGGGCGCGGCGGTCCCGGCGGCGTACCGGGCGGCGCTGCGCCGGGGCCGCGACCTCGCCCACGCCGGCGACGCCGCCGGCGCGGTGGCCGCGTTCCAGCAGGCCCTGGCGGCGCGCCCCGACGACGCGCGCGCCCTGTCGGAGCTGTCGTGGGTGGCCTTCATCGCCGGTGACCTCGAGGTCGCCCGCGACGCCGCCGAGCGCTCGATCGCCGCTGCCGATCCGGCGACCGAGCCGCGGCTGGCGGCGGCGTCGCTGTACAACCTGGGTCGGGTCGCCGAGCGCCTCGGCGATCCGGCGGCGGCGCTCGACGCTTACCAGCGGTCGCTGGCGCTGCGGCCCAGCCGCACCGTCGAGCGCCGGGTCCGCGCCCTGTCGACCCCGGGCTGGAGCGAGCAGCCGGTGGCGCTGGCCGGGCCGTTCGCGGACCTCGCCGGGTTCTGCGCCGACCTCGGCCTCGACGAGGACGACGTCGACGCCGACGCCTGGTGCGTGCCGGAGGCGCGCCCGGTGCCGCACCCGGCGCTGCCGGCGCCGTTCCTCGAGGTCGCGGTGGTGCGCCACGCCGAGGCCCCGGACGACGTCTCGCAGGATCTGGCGGTGCGCACCGCCGCCGGCTGGTGGGTCCTGGCCGACTTCGGCGCCGAGGGGCCGTGGACCGCCACCGCGGTCGACGCCGTCGACGTCGCCTTCGACCGGCTCGTCGTGCGGTCGCACACCGACGAGCGCCGTGACCAGCGCTGGCACTCGCGGCACGTCACCGTGTGCGGCGTCGACCACGACCGCCCCGGCTGCCTGGGCCCGCTGCTGGTGCGCGACGCCGAGGAGCCGGCGGCCGGCGGCGCCGAGCGGGTCGCGCTCGACTACCAGGTCACGGTCAGCGCCCGCGACCTGGTGATCGTCAAGGCGCGCCGGGTCGACCCCGACCACGACATCGCCGGCGCCCACCCGCTGGCGTTCCCGTAGCCGCGGCGGGCGCGGCGCGGCGCCCGGCGCCGCTGAAGGCGCTCCAGGCGCCGGGGCGCTGGTCAAGCGGCGCGTCGCACGCCATCCTGCGGCCATGCCGCTGCTCCGCACCGTGCGCCCCGACGATCCGGCCGACGCGCCGGCGCTGGCCGCGCTCCTCGATCGTTCGACCACCAGCGCCGACGACGTCGAGCACGCGGTGCGCGCGATCCTCGCCGACGTCCGCGGCCGCGGCGACGCCGCGGTCCGCGAGTACACCGAGCGCTTCGACCAGCGCGCGCCCGGCGCCGACGGCGGCTACGAGCTGCCGCGCGAGCGCTGGCACGCCATCGCCGACACCGTGGCGCCGCGGGTCCGCCAGGCTCTCGACCACGCCGCCGCCCGGATCCGCGCCTTCCACGAGCGCCAGATCGAGCCCGACCTCGAGGTCGACGACGGCGGCGTGCGGCTGGTCCTGCGGGTGACGCCGCTGGCGCGGGTCGGCCTCTACGTCCCCGGCGGCACCGCGCGCTACCCGTCGTCGGTGCTGATGACCGCGATCCCGGCGCGGGTCGCCGGCGTCCGCGAGATCGTCATGGTCACGCCGGGGCCGTCGCCGGAGACGCTGCTGGCCGCCAAGCTCGCCGGCGTCGATCGCGTCTTCGAGCTCGGCGGCGCCCAGGCGGTGGCCGCGTTGGCGTACGGCACCGAGACCGTGCCGCGGGTCGACAAGATCGTCGGGCCCGGCAACCAGTGGGTCGCGGTCGCCAAGCGCATGGTCTACGGCGAGGTCGACATCGACGCCGTCGCCGGCCCGTCGGAGGTGCTGATCGTCGCCGACGGCGACGCCGCGCCGGCGTGGATCGCCGCCGACCTGCTGGCCCAGGCCGAGCACGACGTCGAGGCCCGCGCGATCCTGGTGACCACCGACGCCGCCCTGGTGGCGCGGGTCGAGGCCGAGCTCGAGCGGCAGCTGGCGACCCTGCCGCGGCAGGCGATCGCCCGGACCGCGCTCGAGCGCTACGGCACCGCGGTGGTCGTGGCGTCGATGGACGCCGCGGTCGCGATCGCCAACCGCTACGCGCCCGAGCACCTCGAGCTGCAGTGCGACGACGCCCGCGCGGTGGCGGCGCGGCTGACCACCGCCGGCGCGATCTTCGTCGGCCGGTGGGCGTCCGAGGCCACCGGCGACTACCTCGCCGGCGCCAACCACGTCCTGCCGACCGGCGGCGCCGCCCGCTACGCGTCGCCGCTGGGCACGTACGACTTCCGCAAGCGGACCTCGCTGGTCGAGTACGACGAGGCGGCGGCGCGCCGCCACGCCGCCGACATCGCGGTGCTCGCCGAGGTCGAGGGCCTCGACGCCCACGGACGCTCGGCCCGGATGCGCGACGGCGGTGACGCGTGAGCGAGCCGCTGCGCGAGCTGATCACCGAGGCGCTGCGCGGCGCGTCGGCGTACCACGTGCCGCAGCCGCCGCGGGTGGTCGCCAAGCTCGACGCCAACGAGCTGCCGTACGCGCTGCCGGCCGAGGTCGCGACCGCGCTGGCCGCCGAGCTGGCGACGGTGCCGCTCGAGCGCTACCCGGCGGCCGACGCCGGCGTGCTGCGGCCGGCGGTGGCGCGCCACCTCGGCGTCGACCCCGCGTCGCTGGTGTTCGGCAACGGCTCCGACGAGCTGATCGCGATGCTGTGCGCCGGCTTCGCCGCGCCGCGACCGGGCGCCGCCCGCGCCGGCGTGCTGTACCCGTGGCCGAGCTTCGTCTACTACCGGATCGCGGCGATGGTCGCCGGGCGCGACGCCATCGAGGTGCCGCTGCGCGACGACTTCACCCTCGACGCCGACGAGGTCGCGCGCGTGGTGGCGACGCGGCGGCCCAACCTGGCGTTCTTCGCGCTGCCCAACAACCCGACCGGCACGCTGTGGTCGGTCGACGCCGTGCTGGCGCTGGCCAAGGCCCACCCCGACGTCATCGTGGTCTCCGACGAGGCCTACCTGGCGTACGGCGGCCGGACCCTGCTGCCCGAGCTCGCCACCACGCCCAACCTGGTCGTGATGCGGACCCTGTCCAAGGTCGGCCTCGCCGGCCTGCGCTGCGGCTTCCTGATCGCCAGCCCGCTGGTGGTCGAGACCCTCGAGAAGGTCCGGCCGCCGTACAACCTCAACAGCCTGACCCAGCGCGCCGCCGCCTGGCTCCTCGACCACCACGCCGACGCCATGGCCACCCACGCCGCCGCCGTCGTCGCCGAGCGCGCCCGCCTCGCCGCCGGCCTCGCCGCCCTCCCCGGCGTCCGCGTTTACCCCAGCGAAGCCAACCTCCTCATGATCCGCCTCGGCAACCCCGGCGACGGCCGCGCCGCCGCGATCTGGGCCGCCCTGGCCGATCGCGGCATCATGGTCCGCAACTTCGACGCCCCGGGCGCGCGCGGCCCGCTCGCCGGCTGCCTGCGCGTCACCGTCGGCACCCCCGCCGAAGACGACCTGCTGGTCGCCGCGCTGCGCGAGCTGCTCGCGGCCTGAGTCAGTCGCCGACGTCGACGCCGTCGCGTGCGGGGCCAGGGGCGTCGGCGATCACGAACCGAAACCGTGAGTCAGTCGCCGACGTCGACGCCGTCGCGGGCGGGGCCGGGGCCGCGCCCCCTCTCTGACCCCACCGGGGTTGCCTCGCCCCGCCGCCTCGCCCCGCCTCGCCCCGCCTCGCCCCGACCGGGGTTGCCGCGCGCCGGCCACGCCCTGCAGACGCCAGAGCGGCGACGGCGCACGCGGTCGGAGTGAGATTGGAGATGATGGGACCCCGTTCAGCGCGGGACGTCTCCACGCCGCGACGGCGCGCGTCCATAGGACGCACGCGGGCCGCAATCAATCTTCCTCTTCACGCGCGCGAAGGTTCGGCCACGACGACGCTGGCGAACCGGCGCAGCCAGTAGGTCCCGGGCGGGAACACCGCCTCCAGGCCGGCCAGCCACGCTGCCCGCGCCGTCCGGTACGCGTCGATGAACGCGCGGTTGCGCTGCAGCGCCTCGATGCGCGCCCACACGCTGCGCGCGGCCACACGCGGCTGCAACCCGCGCCGCGGCTCGCGGCTCGTCGGACAGCTCCGCCAGTCCTGCTGCAGCACGCCGCGACGCCCGAGCACGCCGCGCCCCGTGCGCCGGCGCTCCGCGGCCAGCTGCTCCTCCTCGGCCGCCACCCGCTCGCGCAACGCGTTCAGAAACGCGTCGACGTCCTCGATGCCCGGCGGCAGGCCGAGCTCGAGCGTGACCTCCTCCGGCATCGACCCGCCGGCGCGGAAGAACTGCTTCGGGCGCCGCACCACGATCGTCCGCCGGTTGAGCAGCGCGTCGAGCCCCTGCACCCCCGGCCAGTGATGCGCCCGGTCCACCAGCCCGGCCTTCACCGGATTGGTCGCGACGTACACCAGCTTCTCGAGCAGGTCGTCGACGCCGACGAGCTGCACCAGGCTCGGCGGTTCGCTGGACCACAGGTTCTCCCCGCGGCCGCGGTGCGCGTTCTGCGCCTTCGCCAGCATCTTGTGGAAGTGCTCCATGAACTCGATGACGCGCCCCTCGCCGTCGTACACGACCGTGTGGTGGTGGTTCGACATCGCCACCGGCAGCACGACACGCACGTCGTACCGATTCGCCGCCGCGGCCAGGCAGTACAGGAAGGTCTCGTTCGTCACCTTGTCGGGCCGCAGCAGGAACTGCCGCTGCGTGCAGCGTCGAGAGATCATGTGGACACGGCCGGGAAGCACTTCGCGGGGCAACGACATCGCCACGACGCATCAGCACGACCCATGCCCGACGCAAGACAGCGAAATCGCGCGCCGCGTGTCCGGATCCCGGACTCACACGTCCACGGGCCGGACGCGCCGTCCGGAAGCCGTCCATACCGGTTGTTCCCGTCCGAGAATCGCCACGGTCGAGGTAGCACCCGGCGCCACCGCCATCGACCCAACCCGGTCCGGATGCGGCTCGACCCAACCCCGGTCCGGATGCGGCCCGGTCCGGATGCGGCCCGAGACCGTCGCGCCGTGGGTCTGCGGAGCAACCTCGGTGGGTCTGGTCTGCGGTGGGTCTGGTCTGCGGGGTCTGCGGAGCAACCCCGGTGGGGTCTGCGGAGCACGCAACTTCGACGCCCCGGGCGCGCGCGGCCCCCTCGCCGGCTGCCTGCGCGTCACCGTTGGCAACCCCGCCGAGGACGACCTCCGCCTCGCCGCCCTGCGCGACTTGCTCGCGGCCTGAGTCAGTCGCCGACGTCGACGCCGTCGCGGGCGGGGCCGGGGCCGGGGCCGGGGGCGTCGGCGATCACGAACCGGAACCGCGCGCCGTAGTCGACCGGTCCCCGGTAGCCGATCAGGAACGGCGCGCCGGTGCGCGTGTCGGCCTGGTGGACCACATCGTCGCCTGCGAGCAGCCGCTCGAGACACGCCGTGACGGCGCCGCCCACCGGCGGTCCGTTGCCGACCTCGACGAAGCGGGCCGCGCCGACGTCGAGCGAGTCGCTTGTCGACGCCACTGGCACCGCGAATCGCAACTCGATGTCGCCCTCGATCCCCGTGCCGTCGAAGCAGGCGCGCGCCTCGTGGTCGTGGGTGCGGCGCCGCCGCTCGAGCGTCACCACGACCGCCTCCTGCACCGCGCTCGCCGCGTCGGGCGCGCGCTGGACCGCATCGAGCCACGCCGCGTGCACGGTGCGCCCGTCGACGACCGGATCCGCGGCGCTCGCCGTCGGCGCCGCGAACGAAGGGCCGGGCGCGGTCTCCGCGACGCCGTCGTCGTCGGATCCTGTGGCCGCGGTCTCGGCGACGCCGTCGTCGTCATCGAGGCGCTGCGTGCTCGCGGCTGGGCCGCTGCGCGGCACGGCACGGCCGGCGAAGAAGGCCGCGACGGCGGCGACCAGCACCAGCCCGATCCGCGCCGTCACAGTGCACGCTCCCGCTCGAGCTGATCGTAGTAGGCGCGGAGAGCGTCGAGTCCCGCCGCGAACCGACCCGCGTACTGCTCGCGGAAGTAGCGGACGATCTCGTCGAGTGTCCGGGTCTCGGGCGTGAAGAACACGTAGACCCCGACGTGCCCATGGTCGGGATCACCGTCGATCGCTTCGTTCCATGGCGCGAAGCTGTCGCCGAACGGAAGCGCCTGCTCACGGCTGAACGCCGCGGTCACCCGCTCGTTCGGCACCACGAAGTCGATCTTACAGATGCTGGTTCGGCACTCGATCGCGAGATCGGCCGCCTCGGGCACCATCGTCGCCAGGAAGTCGGCGACCTCGACCTTGTAGAACTGCTCCAGCGGCGTCGCCCAGGCCTCGTCGCGCGGATCGGAGGCGAACAGCTCCGGCAGCGGCGTGCCGAGCTGCACCCGCGTCGCCATGTCCAGGTCCGGCGCGCCTGCGACCGTTATCGGCGGGCGCCGCGACGTCTGAGGTCGTGCGACGCGAGCTGCTGTCTCGCGGCCGGCCGTCGTGCGTCCGGCAACCCGATTGCTCGACGCGAGCTGTGGGATGCGCGGGGGGACCGTCGGAGGCCGGGTCAGAAGACCTGCAACGAATCCAGCCGCGATCGCGGCAACGGCGCCGAGCCACGACCGCCAGCGCAGCGCGCGTGTCCTGCTCATGGTCAGTCTCCTCGAGACAAGAGGTGCCGAGCCTCGGAGTACGTACCCGTCTCCGCGTGCTCCTGAGTGCTCGCCACCTGCAGCATCACTTTGCACGTGGTGCACGTCTCGTCCAGCGAGAACGGAACAATCGCTCGGAGATGCGTGCCTTCGATGCGGAGGTCCGCGTCGGCGTCTTCGGTTGACCAGTACACCGTTTCAGCGTCCGCTTCTCCGATCCACACGAGCGCATGCGTTATCGGGAGCGTCGATGTCGCGTCGACCACAAACGACGCAGCGCGCTTCTCCACATGCACGTCTAGATCGAGCCGGGGCGGAGTTGGAATGTCGACATGGTTGACGCCGGCGTCGGACTCCACGTCCAGCGCGATCGTGGCATTGCCCTTGTCGAGGACGTCGAGCTGGCAACCGGACAGTGCTTCGGCATGGGAAGAGATGCTCGTCGGTCCGAACGCGTCCGCACCGCGCTCCGAGCATGCCAACGGATCGTCCGTGAGACAGACCCTCGTGTTTGTCATGACGGCGCCAAGCGAATCGTACTCCTCGGCGCGTACGACGATCTGATCACCGAGCGGCTCGGCGCCGGGGTCCGCCACGGTCGTCACGATCCGATGGGCAACGACGCGGCGCAGCGAGAGGTTGCATTGCCACCGCGCGTTCGCTCGCTGGCAGTTCACGCTGGGCTCTTCGAATCGGTCGAGTTGCCCGCTGTCGTTGACGTCCGCGAACGCGACGACGGCACCTGCCCATGCCGGTACGGCGAACGCTCCCTGCTCGCTGACGTCGATCACTGTGCCACTCATGGACGTCGGCCAGGAACGGCCGACAATGACGCGGAGGCGACCTGCAAGCTCACTCGAAGGGACCGTGATCCGGCCTTCGACCGCAGGCTGCCCCCGCGCCGGCGCGCACGCGCAGGATGCGAGCACGGCGGCTGCGCCAAGGGCCCGCGGGAGCGCTGCGCCCGACGTGCTCACAGTGCAATGCCACGCGTGTACACGGGATCATCGGGCAACGAGGAGCAGCCTCCGTAGATGAACTTGCAGGTCCCTCTGTCGACGTAGCAACCGCCAGCGGATCCGTTGGGGGTGTGGACGCACTCAGCCCAGCTGGTCGGGCCCCAAGCGTGAATATGGCAACTGTCACAGTCGTAGTTGCCGCCTCCACCGCCCCCTCCGGGTCCGTTGTCCTGGGCGAGCGCGGCGTGACCTCCAACCAGGAGCAGGAGTGTGGCGGCGAGAACGGGAATGACCTTCATCTGTGGCTCCTCGATACGATGGACGAGCAGACGACATGTCTGCTCGCCTTCGCAAAGCAGGAGCTGTGCCGATTCGAGCTCGGCCAGGGTCCAGTGGTTGCGCCGTGTTGCTTCGAACCGCGGAGGGCCGAAGCGCGCTCGACGTGTTCGTGTTCTGTTCCGCGGAACGTTCCGCCGCCCGCTCAGCTGCTCTTGCGCTTGGCGATCAGGCGGACGTAGGCCTCGGCGGCGGCGCGGCTGACGCGGCGCAGGCCGTCGACCTCGGTGTCGTCGAGCTCGGCGCGGGTCGAGCGGTGGCCGTAGAGCATGTTGACGACGCGCTTGCCGATCGTGATGGCGGCGCACGAGACGCGGGCGGGCTGCGGGCAGCGCAGGACCTTGAACAGGTACTGGTGCACGGTCGACGGCGCGGGGGCGTCGTGGAACAGGAGGTCGTCGCGGGACAGCGCGGCCTGGAACACCGACGGGGCGTCGAGCGGGATCAGCAGGCAGTCGACGCGGTCGGTGCCCGCCGCGCCGGTGCCCTTCCATCCGAAGGCCATGTGGTCGCGCACGATGAACAGCGCCGCGACGTCGAACAGGCCGGTGGCGAAGCTCATGATCGCGGCGGCGATGTCGCTGCGCTCGGTGGCCGCCTCCATCTGCGCCACCGCCTCGTCGGCGGAGATCGCGACGTAGTCGACCGTCGGCATGCGCTCGGTGTGGCCGCCCAGCGACGGCGCGGCGTCGGCCTTGGGCGCCTCCTCGGCGATGTCGTCGTCGTCGGCCTCGAGCTCGATGATCAGGTCCTCGGCGTCGAGCTCGAGGTCCTCCTGCGACTCCATCGGCGCGGGCGGGCCCTCGGTGATCTCGACCTCCGGCTCGCCGTCGCCGTCGGCCATGCTGCCGGCGCGCGACTCGACGTCGTCGAAGGCGTCGGCGGCGATGCCCGCGGTCGGCCGCCGGCGGCGCAGCACCGGCGACGGCGTCGGCGCGTTGACCGGCTGCACCGGCACCGGCGGCAGGCCGGGCAGCGGCGGCGCCGGCAGGGCGTCGTCGACCGGGGCGACCGCGCCGCGCGGCTCGTCGCCGAACACCAGGAACCGGGCCGGGCGCGGGATGCCGTAGTAGCGCTCGACGTAGTAGTAGATGCGGATCTCGGGCGCGACCCGCGGGATCACGCGGTAGCCGGTGACGCGCGCCAGCGCGTCCAGGGTCTCGAAGTCGTGCGGGTCCTCGACCGCGCCGATCAGCTGGCGATCCTGGATGACCAGGGGCACGCACTTGTAGCGGTAGGCCTGCTCCGGCGACAGCAGCCGGACCGCGGCGCGCTTGGCGCGCTCGAGCATGGCGCCGGTCGCGATCGGGATGCCGAGCTCGAGGCCGAGGTACACCGTGAGCGCGTCGAGCGCGATCATCTCGAGCTCGACCAGGACGGTGCCGAGGCGGCCGCCGTCGCGGGCCTGCTGGGCCAGCGCCTCCTGCAGCTGCGCCTCGGTGATCCGGCCGTCAGCGATCAGCATCTCGCCGAGCTTCATCGCCGCCAGGGTATCACGGCGCCCGCGCGCGTCGTCGGGCCGCCCCGGGTTTGGGAGCGGCCCCCCGCCGTGCTATTCCGACCTCGTGGTGTCCCGTCGCCCGCTCGCCCAGGTCCTGATCCCCCCGGTCGCGCTCGCCGCGGTCGCGGTGGCGGGCGCGGCGTGCGGCAGCGAGCGCCGCGCCGCCGCGCCGCCGCCACCTCTCGACGCCGCCGCGCCGCCGCCGTCGCCGGTCGCGACCACGCCGCCGCCGCCGCCGATCCCCGAGTTCCCCGACGGCACCCGGTCGCTGCGGCTCAAGCGCACGATGCCGGTGCGGCTCGAGCCCGCCGACGAGGCCAAGCGTATCGGCACGATCGCCCAGGACACCCGGGTCAGCTGGACCAAGCTGTCGCGCGGCAAGGGCTGCAAGCAGCCGTGGGTGCAGATCGTCCCCCGCGGCTGGGTGTGCAGCGACTTCGTCGAGCCCACGACCCGGGTCCCGGTCGGCGTCGAGCTGCCGCGCCTCGATCGCGAGGAGGTCGTGCCCGGCACCTACGGCCGCATCACCGGCGACGGCGCGTCGACCTACGCGCTGCCGCCGCCGCCCGGCAAGGACAAGAACGGCAAGAAGAAGGACGCCCGCGGCGACAAGAAGAAGGGCAAGCCCGCGCCGCCGCCGCCCGACGCCGGCGTCCCCGACGCCGCGACCGAGCTGGCCGGTCCGGTGACCTCGCCGGACCAGCTCGACGCCGAGCCCGCGGCGCCCGAGGTCCCCGACCCGATGCTGACCGGCCACCCGCTGCTGGGCTCGGTCACGGTGCGCAAGTACGGCGAGATCGCCTTCGGCGACGTCGTCTACTGGAAGGTCTCGCGCGGCAACGAGTACGTCCGCAAGAAGTCGATCTACGAGCACAAGCCCAGCACCTACCAGGGCACCCGGCTCGGCGACGACACGGGGCTGTCGCTGCCGCTGGCGTTCGTGTGGCCGCGCAGCAAGAGCGCCACCAAGGTCGCGACTCACCGCAAGAGCCGCGGCGGCGGCACGGTCCGCCAGGTCCCGTCGCGCACCGCGCTCGGCGTGGTCGAGACCTTCGAGGTCGACGGCAAGCCGGTCGCGTACCGGGTCGGCGACGCCGAGTGGATCGACGCCGCCCAGGTCCGGCTGGTCACCGCCGCCGAGCCGCCGCCGCTGGTCGGCGAGCACGAGCGCTGGTTCGACGTCGACCTCGACACCCAGGTGCTGGTCGCCTACGAGGGCCGGCTGCCGGTCTACGCGACGATGGTGTCGACCGGCAAGAAGGACACGCCGACCGAGACCGGCGTCTTCCGCATGTGGAAGAAGATCTCCGAGACCGACATGAAGGGCCTGTCGGGCGAGGATCCGTACTCGGTCGCGACCGTGCCGTGGACCCAGTTCTTCAGCCCCGAGCGCGGCCTGGCGCTGCACGCCGCGTACTGGCACGACAGCTTCGGCACCCAGAAGAGCCACGGCTGCGTCAACCTGGCGCCGCAGGACGCCCGCTGGCTGTACTTCTGGAGCGAGCCGGTGGTGCCCGCGGGCTGGACGATGACCGCCGGCGTGGTCGAGGCGCCGGGCTCGATCGTCCGCGTCCACTCCAAGGACGATCCGGATCCGCCGTTCAAGGGCTACGCCAAGACCGTGCAGGCGGCGCGGGCCGGCGGCGGCGAGCCGTAGCGGCGGCGGCCTGTCGAGGGGTGAGCGACACGCGCGCGGGTCGGTTGCGCATCGATCCACGCCCCCTCGACCGCGCCCTCGCGGCGCGGGCCTCGCTCGGGTGAGCGTCGGCAGCGCCGCGCTACCTGACGACGCGCAGCCGCGCCGGCTCGGCGGCCAGCACCGCGGCCTCGGCGGCGTCCATCGCGACGACCAGGTCGTCGCCAAAGATCGCGGCGAGGGTGTCGCGGCCGACCCGGTACATCGTCGGCGCGGTGTCGTCGTGGGCGCACGAGTAGTCGGGGTAGTCGTCGGAGACGACGATCGTGTCGTCGGTGTAGCTGAGCGGGAACAGGCGGCAGACGTGCGGCTTGACCCCGTGGAAGTCCCAGCTCGCCTCGATCGAGGCCCGGTGGATGGCGCAGCCCCGGCCGTCGTGGGCCAGGAACACGCAGCCGCCGCGGAACTTCTGGGTCCGGACGTAGCGGCCCGACGGGAAGTCGGGGTCGACGTGCTCCTCGGGGGTGAACCACGGCATGTTGCGCGCCTCGGGCCGCAGCAGCGTGCGCAGCTGGGCGGCGTGGCCGAGGATGCGATCGCGCTCGCCGATGTCGACGTCGGCGCCGTACTGGCAGCAGGCGTCGAGCAGCTCGCGATCCTCCTCGTGCATGCGGCACCGGTGCGTCATGCAATCGGCGACGAGGCGGCGCACGAACAGGTCGCGCTCCGCCAGGTGGAAACGAGGGTGATCGAGAGGGACGTACTCGGCCACGGCGGCGGCAACCTAGCAGCCGCGGGCCTCCCAGTGGAAGCGCTTTGACGTCCCGCCCGGCCGAGATGGCCGGCGAGCGCCACGAACCGCGCGGGATTGGTGCGGCGCCCGCGCGCCGGCCGCGGTAAAACCGCCCCGATGATGCCTCCCCGGGCGTGCCGGCCGATCGCCGGCGTGGTGGCGTGCGTGGCGCTCGGCGCCTGCGCCGCGGCCGACGTCGGGAGTGACGCCGGCCCGATCGACGCCGCGGCCCCGGCCGACGGCCCCCGGCCCGACGCCGGCCCCGGCGAGGTCCGCAGCCTGCTCGACGACACCGCGGTCCAGCTCGGCGCCGGCGCCAGCGTCCTCGACCAGACGACGATCCAGGACCGCGGCGCGATCGAGCCGGTCGGCTACTACACCGGCGGGCTGCTGCAGCGCGGCAGCGACAGCGGCACCTTCGCGGCGGCGGCGAGCGCGACCTGGAGCGGCGTGCTCGGCTTCACCGCCACCGCCAAGACCGCGATCGAGTGGCGGACCCAGGAGAGCTGGGGCACCGCGACGCCGCCCAGCGTCGGGCTCACCGACGGCGACACCTTCACCCAGTGGTGGCAGGGCGAGATCAAGCTCGCCGCCGGGACCTGGACCTTCCGCCTGCTCGCCGACGATCACGGCTTCGTCGAGGTCGCCGAGCCCGGCACCACCGGGTTCTCGCGCGTGGTCTCGGCCGACTGGCCCAACGCCACCTCCGGCACCTTCGTCGCCGCCGCCGCCGGCTGGTACCCGATCCGCTACGCGACCAGCGAGGCCACCGGCAGCGCGCAGGTCGATCTGCAGCTAGCGGGGCCGGGGCTGGCGCAGCAGCCGATCCCGCGCGACTGGCTGCGTGCCCGCGTCGACGACGTCCCCGGCCTGCTCGAGATCGCGTTCGACGACAGCCGCGGCTGCGGCGACGTCGAGACCACGGTCGACGCGGTCGGTCCGGGCAACACCGACTGGGGCACCGGCAACCCCGGCGATCTGGCGCTGACCTCGCCCGACACGTTCTCGGTGCGGTGGACCGGCCAGGTCTGGATCGAGGTCGGTGGCGCCTACACCTTCCGGCTCGCCACCGACGACGGCCAGCGCCTGTGGATCGACGGCGTCAAGCTGCTCGACGCCTGGGACGACACCGCCCACGACGTCCAGACCAGCCCGATCACGCTCGACGTCGGCTGGCACGACGTCGTGATCGATCACAGCGAGAACACGGTCGGCGCGGCCGCGACCCTGACCGTCGCCGGCGGCCCCGACCTCACGGGGCAGGTCCTGCCGGTGGCGCGGCTCCGCCCGGTCGAGGGCCGCGGCGATCGCCTCGCGCCCGCGGTCAGCCACACCGACGTGACGATCCTCGACAACGGCCAGACCGACGTCACCCTCGACGTCACCGGCTTCACCGGCGCGGTCGTGACCCGGGTCGATGTCGCCTACTCGATCGATCACCCGCGCTGGGGCGACCTCGCGGTGTCGCTGCTGGCGCCTGACGGCACCAGCCACGTCCTCCGCGATCACGTGGGCGGGGTGTCGTCGGGCACGTTCACCCAGCGCGCGACCCTGACCACGCTGGCCGGCGCGCCGGTGGCCGGGACCTGGCGCCTGCGCGTCTACGACTCCGTCACCGGCGGCACCGGCACCGTCCTCGACGTCGCCGTGACCCCGCACTACAGCGGCGGCGAGCCGCCGGTGCCGACGACGTCGAGCTACCTGTCGACGGTCCGCGACCTCGGCGACGCGCGCCAGGTCCTCGGCGTCGACGCCGTCGACTGGGAGGCCGGGCTGCCGGCGGGCGCCGCCGTCGCGGTCCGGGTCCGGACCTGCGAGCTGGCCGACGCCTGCGCGGCGACCCCGTGGGGCGACGTCGTGACCGAGCCCGGCGGGGATCCCGGCGTCGGGCCCGCGCGCTACCTGCAGTACCGGGTCGACTTCACCAGCGACGGCGACCACACGCCGTCGCTGGAGTGGCTCCGGATCGACTACCGGGTCGCGCCGTAGCGCGCGGGGCGGGTCGCGCCGTAGCGCGCGGGGCGGGTCGCGCCGTAGCGCGCGGGGCGGGTCGCGCCGTAGCGCGCGGGGCGGGTCGCGCCGTAGCGCGCAGGGCGGGTCGCGCCGTAGCGCGCGGGGCGGGTCGCGCCGTAGCGCGCGGGCGGGTCGCGCCGTAGCGCGCGGGCGGGTCGCGCCGTAGCGCGCGGGGCGGGTCGCGCCGTAGCGCGCGCGGGGCGGGTCGCGCCGTAGCGCGCGGGGCGGGTCGCGCCGTAGCGCGCGGGGCGGGTCGCGCCGTAGCGCGCGGGGCGGGTCGCGCCGTAGCGCGCGGGGCGGGTCGCGCCGTAGCGCGCGGGGCACGGGTCGCGCCGTAGCGCGCGGGACGGGTCGCGCCGCGGTCACCGCAGCGGCGGTCACCGCAGCGCCGCCGCGAACCGGGCGCGGGCGGCGCGGCGCAGCGCCTTGCCGGAGCCGCCGACCGGCAGCTCGTCGAGCGTGCAGTAGGCGACCGCCCGCGGCAGCTTGTAGCCGGCGAGGCGCGGCCGCAGGAACGCCTGCAGCGCGGCGTCGTCGAGGGTAGCGCCGGGCCGCGGCGCGATCACCGCGGCGACCCGCTGGCCCCACTCGTCGTCAGGGACGCCGAAGCACACCGCGCCGGCGACGTCGGGGTGCTCGGCGAGGACGCGCTCGATCTCGGCGGGGTAGACGTTGAGGCCGCCCGAGATGATCGTGTCGTGCTTGCGGTCGACCAGGGTCAGCCAGCCGTCGGCGTCGACCCGGCCGAGGTCGCCGACCGAGACGTGGCCGTCGCGCTCGCCGGGGCGGCTCAGCGTGCCGTCGTCGGCGAGGTAGCCGGCCATCACCGCGGCCGAGCGGACGTGGACCTCGCCGACCTCGCCGGCGGCGACCGGCGCGCCGGCGTCGTCGAGGACGCGCAGCGACACGCCGGCGGGCGGGCGCCCGACCGAGCCCGGGTGGGCGGCGTGGTCGCGCGGGCCGATCACCGTGACCGTGCCGGTCTCCGACGAGCCGTAGAACTCCCACAGCCGGTCCGGGCCGAGCCACGCCGCGATCCGCGCCTTGGTCTCGGGCGCGACCGGCGCGCCGGCGAGGATCGCGCAGCGCACGCTCGACCAGTCGGCGGCGGCGCGCGCGGCGTCGGGCAGGGCGAGCAGCCGCTGCCACTGGGTCGGGACCAGGAAGAACACGGTGGCGCGGTGCCGGGCCACCGCGTCGAGGAAGGCGCGCGGGCGGAACCCGGACTGGATGACGGTGCGGGCGCCGGCGCCGCGGGCGGCGCGCAGGAAGATGCCGGGCGCCGAGTGCGCCAGCGGGCACGCGATCAGGTGGACGTCGTCGGCGGTCAGGCCGTAGGTGGCGCGCAGCTCGGCGGCGCGGGCGCCGTCCTGCGCCGAGGTCCGGCGGCACGCCTTGGGTCGGCCGGTGGTGCCGGAGGTGAACAGCAGCGTCGCGCCGGCGGCCGCCGGGCCGCCGTAGAGCCCGCGCGCCGGCGCCGCGTCGGTCGGGTCGCCGTCGGCGAGCTCGTCGACGCCGATCGTCGCGGCGGCGGCGCCAGGGGCCGGTCGTGGCGGCGCGGGCGGTGGCGAGCGCCGCGGCGTGGCCGCGATCGATCAGCACCGCGCGCGGGCGGGCGTGGTCGAGGAGCCACGCGATCTCGGCGGGCGCCAGGCGCGGGTTGATCGGCGCCAGGACCAGGTCGGCGGCGGTGGCGGCGTCGCGGGCGGCGACCGCGGTGAGGTCGTTGCCGCACAGCGTGGCGACCAGGTCGCCGGCGCCGACGCCCGCGTCGTCGAGCGCGGCGCGCACCGCGGCGGCCCGGCGCGCCGCGGCGGCCTCGTCGAGCACGACGGAGTCGACGGCGTCGGGCGCGTCCATGTCGCGATGCTAGCGCCGAATCCCGGTCAAGGCTGCGCCGCCCGGCAGGCCGCGCGCAGCACCTCGCCCAGGTCGTGGCGGGCGCCGGCCGGGGTGGCGGTCGCCGCGGCGTGCAGCTGATCGATCGCCAGCAGGGTCGCCGACAGCGTCTGCTGGTCGAGCACGCAGTCGGCGTCGGCGGCGGCCGGGCCGCGCGCGGTGAAGTTCAGCTCGCACGCCTGCACCACCGGCAGGCCGTCGCCGCCGCGCAGGCGGATCGGCACGCCGTGCGACCGGCACACCAGCGGGCGCGCCGCGTACACCAGGCAGCGGCCGTCGTCGTCGAGCGCGGCGCAGCGCGGCGCCGCGGCGTCGACCAGGCGCGCCGCGACCTCGGCGAGCCAGGCCCGCGCCGGCGCCTCGAGGGTGGCGACGTGGCCGCGGACCGCGTCGGCCTCGACGGTGGTCACGGTCAGCCGGGTCCGGCAGCAGCCGTCGCAGCCGGCGGCGCACCGCAGGTCGGCGCCGTGCCGGGCCGCGACCCGGGCGAAGAACGCGTCGACCCGCGCCGCCAGCTCGCCGAGGCGGTCGAGCGGGGTCGGCGGCGGCGTCGGGCCCGGCGCCGCGGGCGGTTCGTCGGCGGACATCCGACGATCGGAGCACACCGCGGCCGCCGCGGCGATACCCTGCGCCCGTGATCCGCGGCGACCGCGACCACGGCATCGACGCCGACGAGCCCTACCGCTGGCGCCTGTGGCGGCGCTGGGCCGAGGCGCCGCCGTGCGTCTTCGTCATGCTCAACCCGTCGACCGCCGACGATCGCCACGACGACCCGACGATCCGCCGCTGCGTCGGCTTCGCCCGCGCCTGGGGCTTCGGCGGCGTCGAGGTCGTCAACCTGTTCGCGCTGCGCGCCACCGACCCCGCCGACCTGCGCGCCGCCGCGGCCCCGGTCGGCGCCGGCAACGACGCCGCGATCGCCGCCGCGGTGGCCCGCGGCCGCGCCGGCGCCATCGTCGTCGCCTGGGGCGTCCACGGCGCCCTCCACGGCCGTGACCGCGAGGTCGCGGCGCGGCTGGCGCCGTACCGGCCGCGCTGCCTCGGCGTCACCCGCGACGGCGCCCCGCGCCACCCGCTCTACGTCCGCGCCGACGCCCGCGCCGTGCCGTGGTCGCCGCCTCGCCCCGCGCCGTCGCGATCCGGGCGATGATGACGAGGTGAGCGCGCACCGGGTCGCCGTCGTCGGCTGTGGCACCGCCGGCGCCGCCGCGGCGCTGCTGCTGGCCCGCGCCGGTCACGACGTCACCGTCTTCGAGCGCGTCGCCGCGCCCGGCCCGGTCGGCGCCGGCATCACCTTGCAGCCCACCGGCCAGGCGGTGCTGGCCCGGCTCGGCCTGCTCGGCCCGATCGCCGCCGACGGCGCCCGTATCGATCGGTTGATCTGCCGCACCGCCCGCCGCAAGGTCGTCGTCGACCTGCCGTACCGCGCCGTCGATCCCGACCTCCACGGCATCGGGCTGCACCGCGGCCTCCTGTTCGAGACCCTGTTCGCCGCGGTCGGTGCCGAGCCCGGCGTCACCCTGCGCTGCGGCGTCGGCGTCGCCGCGATGCCGCGCGACGGCGCCACCCGCACGCTGGTCACCGACGACGGCGCCCGCCTCGGCCCCTACGACCTGATCGTCGTCGCCGACGGCTCGGTGTCGGAGCTGCACGACGACACCACGATCCGGACCCGCGTCCGCCCCTACCCGTGGGGCGCGCTGTGGTTCGTCGCCGAGGATCGCGACCGCGTCTTCGACGGCGAGCTGGTGCAGTGGGTCGAGGGCGCGCGCCGGATGTGCGGGTTCTTGCCCACCGGTCGGGCGCCGCGCGGCGCCGCGCCGGTGGTCAGCCTGTTCTGGAGCCTGCGCGCCGACCGCCTCGACGCCTGGCGCGCCGCCGGCCTGGCGCCGTGGAAGCGCGAGGTCCTGCGCTACGAGCCGCGCGCCGGCTTCGTCCTCGATCAGATCCGCGACCCCGCCCAGGTGCTGTTCGCCCGCTACCGCGACGTCACGATGCGCGGCTGGCACGAGCCGGGCGCGGTCTTCATCGGCGACGCCGCCCACGCCACCAGCCCGCAGCTCGGCCAGGGCGCCAACCTGGCGCTGTGGGACGCGATGGTGCTCGCCGACTGCGTCGCCGGCCACGCCGCCGTCGACGCCGCGCTGGCCGCGTACACCGCGGCGCGCCGCCGCCACCTCGGCTACTACCAGTTCGCGACCCGCGCCCTGACCCCGTTCTTCCAGGGCGACTCGCGGCTGCGGGGCTGGCTGCGCGACCTGCTGTTCCCGACCAGCCGGTGGCTGCGGCCGCTGCGCCGCCGCATGGTGCGGACGATGATCGGCGTCGACCGCGGCGTCGTGCGCCGGCCCATCCCGCTGGCCGAGCTCAGGGGCCTGCTGGCGGCGCCGCGCGGGTGAGCGCGTCGATCGCGGCGGCGACCGCGTCGTCGGCGCCGGCCAGCGCGACGACGTCGCCGGCGCGCAGCACCTCGTCGCCCGCCGGGTAGGCGACCGCGCCGGCGTCGCGGCCGATCGCCAGGACGCTGGCGCCCCACCGCGCGCGCAGATCGAGGTCGCGCAGCGAGCGGCCGACCGCGGGCGCGTCCGCGGCCAGGCGCACCGAGGTCAGGCCGCTGAGGCCGGGCAGCATGGCCTCGACCTGGTCGAGCCGCGGCGGCGCCGGCGCGCCGCGCGCCTTGGCCAGCGCCTCGACGATCAGCTCGCTGCCGGCGCGGACGTGGCCCTGCAGGTTGGTCAGGCTGCGCCAGCCCAGCGCCGCCAGCCCCAGCGCCACCGCGAGCACGATCGCGCCGCCCTCGGGGAAGAACGGCTGCACCACCGCGGCCACCGGCAGGCCGATCGCGAGGAACGCGACCAGCTCGAGGCCGGCGACCAGGACCCGGCGCGGCGCGGTGCCGAGATCGAGCTGGCCGTCGCCCCGGTGCGGGATGACCTCGGCGGCCAGGGTCTGGCCCAGGCGCCGGGCCCGGCGCAGCACGCTGATCAGGAACAGCGCCGCGACCGCGCCGCCGGCGCCGCCGACGATCAGCTCGCCGCCGAGGCGGCCGACGCCGAGCTGGGCGTCGAGGCGTGGCCACGCCCGCGGCAGCACCAGCGCCGTGCCGATCACGGTCGCGGCCAGCAGCCCGCCCTCGATCACCAGGCCGACCACCGGGCGCCGGATCCGGCGCCATCGCGAGTCGCGCTCGGGGCCCTGGCGCATGCGATCGATCCACGCCCCGTACAGCGTGATGAACGTCTGCAGCGGCCGGGGCAGGCGGGCGTCGACGTAGCCGGCGAAGCGGTCGCCGCCGCGCGCCATCCACGGCGTCGCCAGCGCGGTCGCGCACGACACCGCGACCGCGACCGCGAGCAGGCCGGGCCCGGTGACCCCCGAGCTGACGCCGAGCCCGGCGATCACGAACGACAGCTCGCCGATCTGCGCCAGGCTCATGCCGGCCTGCACCGCGCGGCGCAGGCCGGTGCCGGCGAGCACCGCGCCGATCGACACCCCGAACAGCTTGCCGCCGATGACCAGCGCGGTCGCCGCCACCGCCGGCACCCAGCCGTCGGCGATCAGCCGGGGATCGATCGTCATGCCGACGGCGACGAAGAAGATCGCCGCGAACAGGTCGCGCAGCGGGTGGACCAGGGCCTCGATCCGGTCGCGCTGCCCCGACTCGGCGACCAGCATGCCGGCGATGAACGCGCCCAGCGCCACCGAGTAGCCGGCGAGCTCGGCGAGGTAGGCCATCGCGAAGCACACGCCGAGCGCGGTGATCAGCAGGGTCTCGTCGCGGCGGGTCCGCGCGACCAGGCGGATCAGCCGCGGCACCACCAGCAGGCCGCCGAACAGGAGCGCGGCGAGGAACCCGGCGAGCTCGCCGGAGGTGCGCGCGACGTCGCCGGCCGACAGCCCGGCGCCCGACGCCACCGCGGTCAGCACCGCGAGCAGCAGGATCGCCAGGATGTCCTCGAAGACCAGGATCGCGAACACCAGCTCGGCGACCGCGGGGTCGGGCCGGCGCTCGGCGAAGCTGCGCGCCACCAGCATCGTCGACGAGACCCCGACGATGCCGCCGAGGAACAGGCACTCGGTCGCGGTCCAGCCCAGGGTCTGGCCCAGCAGGTAGCCCAGCGTCACCATCAGGCCGACCTCGATCGCGGCGGTGACGCCGGCCTGCGGCCCGACCCGCGCCAGCTTGCCGAGATCGAGCTCGGTGCCGATCGAGAACATCAGCAGGATCACGCCGAGCTCGGACAGCGCGCCGACCAGCGCCGGGTCGGCGACCAGCGGCACCGGCACGTGCGGCCCGATGATCAGCCCGGCGAGGATGTAGCCGAGCACCAGCGGCAGGCGCAGGGCGTGGAACAGCACCGTCGCCACCGCCGCGGCGCCGAGGACGATCACCAGATCGGCGAGGAAGTGCGCGCCGTGCCCCATGCCGCAGTCTAGTCGACGATGCGGCGATCAGCCCGTGTGCGCGCGGGCCCCGGGAGTCGCCGCCCCGGCCGGCAGCGACTTGACGTGGACGTCGCGCTGCGGGAACGGGATCTCGATGCCGGCGGCGCGGAACGCCTTGTCGATCGCGAACAGCAGGTTCGAGCGCACCGTGACGACGTCACGGGCGTCGTCGATCCAGGCCAGGATCGCGAGGTCGATGCTGGAGTCGCCGAACCCCTCGTGGCGGATCGTCGGCGCCGGCTCGGCGAGGATCTGGGGCTCGGCGCGGGCGACGTCGAGCAGGACGCGCTGGGCCAGGTCGAGGTCGGTGCCGTAGGCGACGCCGACGCGGATCCACACCCGCAGCGAGTCGTCCGGCACCGAGTGGTTGATCACCGTCCCCGACACCAGCTCGCCGTTGGGGACGAACACGGTGACGGCGTCGAGCGACACCACCTTGGTGGCGCGCAGGCCGATGTCCTCGACGGTGCCGAGCACGCCCCCGACCTCGATGAAGTCGCCGCGCCGGACCGGGCGCTCGACCAGCAGGATCAGCCCGGAGATGAAGTTCTCGGCCATCTTCTGCAGGCCGAAGCCGATGCCGACCAGCAGCACCGCGGCGGCCGCGACCACCGCGCTCATGTTGACGCCGATCGTCCCCAGCGCGACGAACAGGCCGATGATCGTGCCGGCGTAGCGGGTGATCTTGGCGACCGCGAACGCGACGCCCTGATCGGTGCCGCGCGACGACAGCACCCGCGCCAGGCTGCGCGCCGCGAAGCCCGACACGATGCGCGCGGCGACCACGATGGCGATCGCGGTCAACAGCGACAGCGGCGTCACGTCGGTCCCCGACAGGGTCACCAGCGGGAGCCGCAGGTAGTAGAGGAGGTCGTCGAACACGATCGGGTGCGCCGAGCGTACCAGGTTCGCGCCGGCGGGTAAGATGCCCGGGCGTGACCACCGACCTCAACGAGATCGTCGTCTTCGTCCAGGTGGTCGAGGCCGGGAGCCTCACCGCCGCGGCGCGGGCCCTGCGGCTGCCCAAGTCGACGGTGAGCCGCAAGCTCGCCCAGCTCGAGGCCCGCCTCGGCGCCCGCCTGCTGCAGCGCACGACCCGCAAGCTCGGCCTGACCGAGGCCGGCGACGCCTACTACGACCGGGTCCGCGGCATCGTCGCCGAGATCGACGACGCCGATCGCGCGGTCGCGGATCTGCAGGACGCGGCGCGCGGCCTGCTGCGGGTCACCGCGCCGATCGACGTCGGCGGGGTCCTGCTCGGCTCGCTGTGCGCCGAGCTGCTGCGCGACCACCCCGAGCTCCAGCTCGAGCTGCTGCTCACCGACGCGGTGCTCGATCTCGTCGAGCACCGCATCGACGTCGCGATCCGGTTCGGGCCGTTGCCGGACTCGAGCCTGGTGGCGCGGCGCCTCGGCCCGGTGCGCATGGTGCCGTGCGCGGCGCCGGGGTACCTGGCGCGGCGCGGCCGCCTGACCGATCCCGATCAGCTCGCCGATCACGACGTCGTGTCGTTCGCGCCGGCGCCGCGGATGCGGACCTGGTCGCTCACCGGCAAGCGCGGCGTCGTCGCCGTCACGCCGGCGCCGCGGCTGTCGGCGGACAGCCTGTTCACCGCGCTCGCCGCGGTCGAGGCCGAGGCCGGCATCGCGCTGCTGCCCGACTTCGCGCTGCACGAGGCGCTGGCCGCGGGGCGGATCGAGCGCGTGCTGACGCCGTGGTGCGGGCCGATCAGCGAGCTGTTCGCGGTGTATCCGTCGTCGCGCAACGCCTCGCGCAAGCTGCGGATGTTCCTGGACACCGTCGCGGCGCGGCTGGTGCCGGCCAGCGTCGACACGGCGCCCGCGCGCGCCGCCGCGCCCGCCGCCGCGCCGCGTCGCCGCCGATCGTGATCCCGCGCGCTTGCCGGTCGCGGCGGCGGCGCTGTCAACCGCGGCCGCGCGCCGTGGCTCCTGGGTGGTCGTGGCACGACGTGCGGTCTTTCCGTCCGAGCCGGCCGGGCCCCTGGGGGTCCGCGGCCTGGCGTCCCTGACCGAGCCCGACCTCGACGAGCCCGTCGCCGCGATCCTCGACGTGCCGGTGATCGGCGCGCGCGGCGACGGCAAGACCCAGTTCATCGTCCACGCGATCCGGACCCTGCGCGCCTACGGCCCCGCGCTGACCGGCGCCGAGGCCCAGCACCATCGCGAGATCATGCGCGTCGTCCTCGACGCCCGCGCGCCGCGGCCCGACGCCACAACGCCCGGCGTGGTGCCGCACTACGTGTTCCGGATCCGGCCCGCGGCGCTGCTCGCCGGGCTCGGCGCCGCGGCGCGCCTGCGCCTGCTGACCGCGGCGACGCGGCTGACCGCGCACGGCGCGCTGGCCGCCGCCGCCGGCGCGATGGCGGGCGCCGGGCTGATCGCGCTGGGCGTCGCCGCCGATCTCGCCGCGGTCGGCGCCGCGGTGGCGGCGGGCGGTGGCGGCGCGCTCGCGACCCGGCGCGCCCGCGACCGGGTCGCCGCCGGCGACGAGATCGAGGTCGTGTTCTGGGACGTCGCCGGCGAGCACGTCTACTCGTCGAGCGCCGCCGACTACCACGAGTTCCTCGACACCCTCGTGCGCGAGCGCCGGCGCCGCGCCGAGCACCGTCACCACGCGTTCGCGCCGGTCCTGCTGTGCAACCCGCTCGGCCTCGGCGTCCACCGCGAGGGCAGCGCGTACCACCGCCTGCGGCAGATCTTGCCGCTGTTCGCCGCGCTCGACGACGGCGGCGGCGTCGGCCCGTGCGCGATGGTGGCGGTCAACCGGTGGTCGGTGGTCGAGGCGCTGTGTCAGGCCGACGCCGAGCGCGACGAGGTCGTCGCGGTGGTCGAGCGGCCACGCCGCGAGCCCGGCGCGCCCGGCGCCCCCGACGTCGCCGCCGCGGTGCGCCGCGACGTCGTGCGGGCGTGGTGCCGCGACGCCGAGGACGGCCGCTACGACGACGTCCGCGTCACCCACCTGCGCTACGACGCGGCGACCCGCTGCGAGCTGCGCTCGCTGGGCGCGCTCGACGGCGACCACGGCGGCGACGACGATGCCGGCGGCCCGGCGTGGCGGCTGCGCGACGCGACCGTGCCGCCCACGACCGCGATGGAGTACCGCTGGGACGACGCGCCCGGCGCGTTCACCGGCGAGGCGCGGCGCGTGTTCCTGGGCTGGCTGGCGTCGCTCGCCTACGCGGGCGCGCGGGCGCCGGCGACCGCGGTGACGGCGGCGCCGGTCCGGGCGTCGTCGTCGGGCGTGATGCCCGCGTTCGGCGACGAGCCGGGTCCCGAGCTCGAGCCGGATCCGGAGCCGCCGCCGCGGCGCCGGCCGGCGGCCCCGGCGGTCGACGACGCGCCGGCGATGGGTGAGGAGATCTGGGCGCGCCGGCAGGCGCCTGGGAGCACCTGAGATGCGCGCGCGCGTGCGACGGGCGTGGCTGCAGAAGCACCCGACGCCGCTCGGCGCCGACGGCGACTTCCACTGGTGGCCCGGGGACGTCGCCGCCGCGACCCGGACCCGGCTCGCCGGCGCCGACGCGCCGCTGACGCTGTGGCTGGCGCCGGGCCAGGTCAGCTGGGCGCGGCGCTTCACCGCGGTCGCGCCCGCCGACGATCGTCGCTACACCGGCGTCGCCGCCGTCGTCGTCGCCGGCGACGCCCCGACCGCGGCCCTGCTCGGCGCCGCGCCGGTGCCCGCCGCCGCGCCGTGGCACGGCGACGATCCGGTCGCGGACGTCACCGTCGCGGTCGTGCCGGCGCCGCGCGCGCGCTGCTGCCGACGGCGGCGCGGCTGGTCGCCGACGGCGGCGCGCCGCTCGAGCCGCGCGTGGCGGCGGCGGTAGCCGCGGCGCTGTGGTGCGGCGGTGACGTCGACGGCGAGCCGGCGGCGGCGGTGGCGGCGGTGACGGTGCTCGAGAGCTGGATGCCGGCGACGGTGCAGGGCCGGCCGCGGGTGCTGCGCCTCCAGGGTCGCGGCGGCGCCGCCGTCGCGCGAGCACGGGCCGCGGCGGCGCGCCTGGTGGCGCTGGCGACCGCGCCGGCGCACGCCTGGCCGCGGCGCGCGCGCGTGGGCTGCGGTGCTCGCGCTGGCCGCCGCCGACGGCGCCGACGTGGTCGCGACGCTGAGCGGGCTGGCCGAGCTGGAGCGGGCCTGGCGGTCGGCGGCGGCGCTGCGGCTGCACCTGGCCTGGACCGGCGTCACCGTCGACGGACGCGACGCCGTCGACGGCGACGGTGACGATCAGTGGGCGCGCCTGGTCCACCGCTGGGGCCGCGGCGACGCCGCGCCGGGCGCGCTGGCCGCGGTGCTGGCCCGGCGCGCGGTCCTCGATCGCGTCGCGGCGGTCGCCGCGGGCGCGCCCGACGCGACGCTGGCGGCGGCGCCGACCCGGTGGCGCCGCGCCCTGCGCTGCGAGGCGCTGCTGCCCGACGCCCGCGCCGGCGCGCTCGAGCGCGCGGTGCTGACCCGCCTCACCGAGGGAGCCCGCGATGGCCGAGCCTAGGACCCGCGCGGTGCCGCCGCCGCCGGCGCCCGATGACGCCGCCGCGACCCTGGCGGAGCTCAACGATCACCTCGGGCGGTTCCTGCGCCACGCCGACGCTTTGCTCGACGAGTGGAGCCGGTTCGGCGCCGACGTCCGCGCCCGGGTCGACGCCGAGGTCGACCGGCTGGGCGACGCCGTCGCCGACGCCGCCGACGCCGCGATCGATCGCGCCGCCGACCGGGTCGCCGACGGCGCCGCGGCTCGCCTGGTCACCCGGCTCGACGCCGCCGCCCTCGAGATCGAGCGGGTCCACCGCGCCGCGCGCCGCGCCGGCGCCGCCGCCGCCGAGATCCGCAGCGACGGCCGCCGCGTCGCCCGCATCGCGTGGGTCGCGCTCGCCGCCGCGGTCCTCGCCGACGTCCTGCTGGTCGCGGTGCTGGTGATCGTGGTGACGTCGCGCGGCGCGCCCGCGGCGCCGCCGCCGGTGCGCGCCGGCGGCGCGCCCGCGCTGACGACGCCGGTCGACGAGCCTGAGCCCGAGGTCGAGCTCGACCCCGCGGCGGCCGCGATCGACGTCGACGCCGGGCCGGCCGCGTCGCCCGGCGCCGGCGACGCGGCGGCGGCCGTCACCGCGACGCCGCCGCGCGACGCCGCCGGGGCCGCACCGCCGGCGGCCGCGCCCACGACCGACGCGGTCCGGCCCAGGCGGCCGTCGTCCCGTCGCCCTCGCTGATCGCCATGTCGCTCGCCCTGTCCGCCGCCTGGCTCGTCGCGCTGTGCGCGCTGCTGATCCACGCCGGCCGCGGCCTCGAGCGCGGGCGCGCCGCGCCCCCGGCGAGATCGTGTCGCGGGCGCGTCCGCTCGCCGCCGCGGCCGCGATCGCGATCGCGGCGCTGGCCGCGAGCTGGGTGTGGGCGACGTCGCTGGCTCGCCGCGGCGACGCCGAGCTGGCTGACGGCGGCGCCGCCGACGTCAGCGCTGCGCGGGCTCACCGTGCCGCTGGCCCCAGGCGCCGACGTCGCCGTCGGCTGGTCGCCGGCGGCGACGCTCACCTTGCCGGCGGGCGAGCTCGACGAGGCCGACGCCGGCGCCGACCTGATCACCGTGACAGCGGCGCTGGCGGCGGCGGTGGCGTCGGGGTCGCCGCCGCGATCGACGGCGCGTCGTCGACACGCCTGGTCGCGTGGACCGTCGCGGCGGCGCCTGACGACCGGGCGCCGCTGGCCCGCCACGCGCTGCGCCGTGGCTGCGCTGGCGCTGCGTCGACGCTCGCCGCCGCCGCCGCCCGCCTGCGGGCGGCGCGGCGGCGGTGCTGGCGTGTCGCGGCGACCGCCCGGCGCTGGTGCTCGTGATCGAGCGCCCGGGCGCGGGCGCGGCGATCCGGGTGTCACCGTACCTGCGGCGCGGTCGCGACGTCGCCCCGTACCACACCGAGGTCGCCGCCGGCGCCGTGCTGCAGCTCGGCGACGCCCGCGCTGCGGTGCCCGGCGTGCCGCTGTGGGAGGTCCTGGCGGTGCGCGGCCAGATCGAGGTCGTCGCCGCGCCTGCCGACGTCCGCGCGCCGTGCGGCGCCTGGGTCGACGGCGGCGAGGCTCGCGGCGGCGGCGGCGGCCCGTGCGCGCGGTGCGCACGCCGTCGACGCACGAGCTCGAGATCCGTCCCCTGGTGCCCGACGTCGCCGGCCTGAGCGCGCGCGCCCGGTGGGCCCGCGGCGCTGCTCGGCGCGCCCGTCGTGCTGGCGCTGCTGGCGCTGGCGACCCGCCGTCGCGGCGAGATCGATCGCGCCCGCCTCGCCGCGCTGGTCGCGCTGGGCTGGCTGGCCGCGGCGCTGGCGGCGGTGGCGGCGTGGCGCCTGGCCTGGGCCCACCGCATCGACGTCCTGCGCGACCACGATCCGGTGGGCGCGCGCACGCTGCTGGCGCAGCTGCTCGTGGTCGCGGCGGGCGCCACGGTGGCCGGCCTGGCGACGCTGGCGTCGCTGCGCCGGGGCGCGCTGGGCCGCGTCGCGCTCGCCGCGATCGCGCAGCTGGCGTGGCTGGTGGTCGGCGGCCTGGCGCTGCTCGGCGACGCCGACCGGGTCGCGTCGCTGCGCGCCGGCCCGGCGATCCTCGCCACCTCGTTCGCGATCGTCGTGATCGCGGCGCTGCCGGCCCGGGCCCGGCGGCGGGTCCGCGCCGAGCTGCCGCTGCTGGCGATCGCGGCGGTCGCGCTCGGCGTCGCGGCGGTGGCGCCGCGCCTGGTGGTCGCCAAGCTGACCCTGGCGGCGCTGGCGCCGCTCGCCGTCTACGACGGCCTGGTCCGCGCCGCGGCGGCGCCTCCGCGCGGCGCCCTGCTCGCGCTGGCCGCGGTCGGCGCCGCGCTCGCCGGCCTGCTCGTCCTCGACGCCGGCGTCGCGGTCGCGCTCACCGCGCCCGGCGTCGTCGTGGCGGTGGTGGTCGTCACCCACGATCGCCTGTACCAGCCGCGCGACGCCCAGCTGATCGATCGCTGGGAGCGCCGCCAGTGGCCGCTCACCGTCGGCCACGCCGCGGTGGTCGCGACCGGAGCGCTCGCCGCGGTGACCGCGCTCGCCGCCGACGCGCTCGGTGGCGGCGCCGCGGCGGCGCTGCCGGCGCGCGCCACCGCGGCGGCGCTGCACGCCCCGCTGCTGCTGGCGATCGCGCTGGCGGCGTCGGCGCTGGTGGCGTGGCGGCGCGCCGGGCGCGCTGCGGCGCGGGTGCCGCTGGCGTGCGCGGCGCTGGCCGCGCTGATCTGGGTCGAGCGCGGCGCCCTGGTCGAGCGCGCGATCGGCGCCGACAGCACCAGCGGCCGGCGCGTCGCCGCGGTGGTCGCGCCCGGCTACGCGCTGCTGCGCGACGAGCGCAGCTTCGCCGCGGTGCAGACCGCGTGGCGCGAGACCCGCGTCGACGGCCCGGCGCTGTCCGGCGAGGGCTGGTTCGGCGCGCGCATCGCCGATCCCGGGGTCGCGATGTCGATCGAGAACGACTACCTCGCGGTCCTCGTCGTGCGCGAGACCGGCGTCGCCGGCGCGACCGCGACCTGCGCGCTGCTGCTGGCGGCGCTGGGCGGGGCGTGGTGGCTCGGCACCGCGGCGCGCCGGCACGGCAGCCGCGGCGGTCGACGCCGCGCCGTGGTCGCGCTCGGCCTCGGCGCGGTCACGGTGTACCAGCCGCTGGCGGCGCTGGGGCTCTTGCCGCTGACCGGCATCGCGTGGCCCGGCCTCGGCCTCGACAGCCCCAGCGACGCGCTGGTCCACCTGGCGCTGCTGGTGGCTGGCTGGCCGCGCCGGGCGCCGCCGCGATGGTCGGCGTCCCCGCCGCCGATCGGACCGCCGGCGCCGACGACGCCGACGGCGCCGGTCACGAGGACGCGGTGCGCGCGACCCGGCGCTGGCGGCGGGCTCGCATCGCCAC
This sequence comes from Kofleriaceae bacterium, assembly GCA_020633495.1. Taxonomy (GTDB): domain Bacteria; phylum Myxococcota_A; class Polyangia; order Haliangiales; family Haliangiaceae; genus WYBA01. The sequence continues at coordinate 394,322 of JACKDR010000002.1, forward strand.
CGGGCTCGCCGGGCTGGCCGCCGCCGCGGCCGGGTGGCGCGCTGGCGCGCGCGCCGCCGCGTTCGCCGCGACGCGCCCCGGCGGCGACGACGACACCGCGGCGCCGGCGGTCGATCGCGCGATCGTCTACGCCGGCTCGCTGGCGTGCCCGGTGGTCGCCGCGGCCGGCTACGACGCCGGCTTCCCGACCACGCTGATCGGCGTCCCGCTCGACGGCCCGACCACGCGGTTCCACGCCGAGGCGCGGCGCGCGGTGGGCGGCGGCGCGCGGCGCCGGCCGCGCCGCGGCGCGCGACTTCGTCGCCGGCGGACCTGCCGCGGCCGGCAGGGCCGTGTGGCGGCTCACCGAGCGCGGCGACCGCTGCGAGCTCGCGCTCGACCTCGGCTGGCCCGAGGCCCGCGTCGTGGTCGGGCGCGACGGCGCCGCCCGCTGCGCCGTCGCCGTCGATCGCGACGTCCTGACCCCGCTGCGCCCGCACCGCGCGCCGCCGCCCCGGGTCCGCCTGGTCGGCACCGCGGCCGGCGTCGCCGCCGCCGATCGCGCCGAGCTGGTCGGCGATCACGCGGTGGTCCGCGTCCGCCCCGGCGCCGGCGCGCTGGTCCTCGACGGCGACGTCAGCGGGCCGCAGGTGGCCGCCGAGCTCGAGCTCGCCGACGGCGTGCGCGTCGTCGCCGGTGATCCGGCCGCCGTGCTGACCGCCACCCCCGGCGCGTCGCTGCGGCTGTTCCGCCCCGACGGGACGCGGTGGCGTCGCGTCGCGATCGATCCGGGGGGGCTGCCGATCGTCGGCACCTCGGTGCTCGTGGTCGGCGACGGCGCGGCGCGCCGGACCTGGCTGGTGCGCGGCCCCGCGGTCGCCGGCGGCGTGGTCGCGCCGCTGCTCGCCGACGACGCCGGGCGCCGGCGCCGCTACGTCCTGGGGGGCTCGCTGCCGGTCGTCGGCTGGCGCAACCCGCACGACCTCGACCGCTCGCTCGGCCTCGACGGCTGGGTCAGCGTCGCCGCGGCGCAGGGCGCGCTCGCCACCACGCCGGTCGCGACGCCGGCCGCGACCGCGCTGACCTGGCACGACCCCGGCGGCGGCGATCGCGCCTACTGCGGCACCCTGGCGCCGCCGCCGCCGACCGAGCCGACGTGCACGGCCGGCGCCGACGACGGCGTCACCCAGTGCCGGGTCGCGCTCGACCCCGAGCTGACCGCGCGGCTGCACGATCTCACCGAGCTCGTCGCGCTGCAGCCGCGCGCCTTCACCGGCACCGGCGTGCCGTCGACCGGCGCCGCCTTCGTGCTGCTGCGCGGCGACACCGGCGAGATCCTCGCCGAGGGCGACTTCGTCCCCGGCCGCGCCGGCTCGGCCTACGCGCCGGCGACCCCGGCGCTGGGCCGCGCGCTCGAGCGCCTGCGCGAGGATCGCGACCCGCGCACCGGCGAGCCGGTCGCGCCCGGCGCCGGCGGCGAGTCGTCGGCCGAGAAGTTCGACCGCCACCGCGCGATCGCGATCGGCTCGACGCTCAAGCCGCTGGTCGCGCGCGCGGCCGAGCTGGTGGCGCCGCGGCTGACGTCGTCGATGTGGATCGGCGTCGGCGCGACGCCGGCGACCTGTCGCCGCCGCCACCGCGCGGTGTCGCGGCTGCTCGGCCACTGCCCGCCCACCGAGCTGCTGGGGCGGCTCGAGCGCGGCGGCGTCGTCGACTTCCACGGCTATCTGGCGCGGTCGTCGAACGGCTTCCAGGCCGCGCTCGGCGTCCTCGCCCTGGGCTGGCCCGACGGCCGCTACGTCCTCGACGACGACGAGCTGGCGCGCGACGCCCTGCTCGCGATCGACGTCGCCGCCCTCGATCGACCGCTCGAGGTGCTGCGCGGCGATCGCCGCGTCGTCGGCGGTCGCGGCGTCCGCCTCGGCCCGCTGCGCGACGCGCCGCTGTGGCGACGCCTCGAGGCGATCGTCGGGCGGCCGCTGTGCACGCTGGGCAGCAAGCGCGCGTGCACCGCCGACGGCGATCGCCGCGACCTGTGCGCGGCGCGCGCCCTGCCGATCGCGGCGCCGACCGCGGACCTGCGGCACCTGGTGGCGCTGGGCCCGTCGAGCTTCGACATGTACGCGCCCGGCGGCGGCGACGCCCGCACCGTGCCGGTGACCGAGTACTTCCAGCTCCTGCGCGGCTCCGGCGTCCACCCGGTGGGCTCGCTGGCCCAGCTCGCCGACGCCTTCAACCGCGTCGTCTACGACCCGACCGAGGACGGCGCCTTCCAGCTGGCGGCGTCGTGGTTCCCGGCGCCGGCGGTGGGGCGGGTGCCGGCGGCGTGCACGCGCGACGCCGCGCGCACCGAGACCGTGCGCGGCGCCGGCGGCGGCCTGTGCGGAGCGCTGCGCCCCGGCGGAACCGCGGCCCGCGCGCTCGGCGACCTGCTCGACGATCCGCGGGTCCGCCTGTTCGGCGCCAAGACCGGGACCATCGACACGCTCGCCGACCTCGGCGAGCAGCGCCGGCGCTGCGACGCCTGGAACCGGGCCCACACCGTCGCCGATCGCCCGGCGCGCGCCGCCGACCAGCCGTACTGGCTCGACTGCGGCGCGGCGACCCCCGACGACAGCTTGCTGGTGGTCGCGTTCGCGGTGGTCGACCGCGACGACGTCGTGCCGCTGACGCTGGCCCTGCACCTCGAGCGCAGCGGCAAGAGCGTGGCGGCGCTCGCGGCGCGGCACTACATCGACGCGATCGCGGCCTACCTGGTGCCGCCCCCGGTCGCGTCGTCGCCGGCGGCGCCCGCGTCGACGACGGCGCCGGCGAGGACGCCGTGAAGGCCGCGGTCACGGCGATCGCGGCGGTCGCGGCCACCGGCGTGCTCGCGCTGGTGACGCTGGGCTCGCTCGAGGTCGCGGGCCGGCGGGCCGAGGCGCGCCGGGCGGCCACGCTCGAGCCGCTCGCGCTCGGGTCGACGGTGCCGCCGACGCCGGCGTCGTCGCCCGCGCCGTCGCGCGAGCTGTGCGTGCGCGGCGCCGGCGGCTACGCGGCCGCCGCGGCCGCGACCCTCGCGACCGAGGCGCCGGTGCTCCACGACGGCCACCTCGACCCCGCCGCGCTCGCGACGGTGTCGCGCCTCGCCGCCGCCGCCGCCCGCGCTGCGGATCGCGACGCCGTCGTCCCGGCCCTGCCGCAGCGGGCGGGCCTGGACCCGGCGACCGGCAAGACCGTGACGCCGCCGGTGGTGGCGTGCGGCGGCGGCTCCGCGTCGCTGCGCGTCGTCGTGCCGGCGCCGCCGTGATCGCCGGCGGTTGCGCGATCGACGCAACCGCGCCGCGGGCCGGTCGACAGCGTCGGGGTCGACCCGAGCCAGGAGCCCCACGATGCAAACCCCGACCGAGCCCGCCGCCGCCGCCCCCGCCCCCACCCCCGCCGCGCCGCCGCCGCCCCCGGACGCCGAGCGCTGGATCGCCCGCGACCTCCCCCGCATCCCCGAGCGCTGGAACCCCGACGAGCGCGCCACGATCCACCCGCGCTTCTACGCCGGCCTGTTCGCGATCGTGGTCGGCGTCCTGATCACCGTCGTCACCTACGAGGGCGCCGCCAGCCAGGGCGGCGGCACCTACCTGATCGCCTACGGGCCGATCGTCTGGGGCATCATCAACGTCATCCGTGGCCTCGGCGGCCGCTGACGGCCCCGCCCCGGCTACCATGGCGTCGTGCCCACCTCATCACGCCTGCCGTGGTCGCTGACCCTCACGCTCGCGCTCGCCCCCGCGCTCGCCGCCTGCGGCGGTGGCGCCGCCGCGCCCGCGTCGTCCTCCTCGCTCGCCAACCACGACCCCGCCACACCCGACGACGGCGACGCGCACGCCCCGTGCTACCCGGACCGCGCGACGGTGCCGGTGCGCGAGCTGTACGACGCCGCGCTGGCCGGCACGCCCGGCGCCTGCCAGATCGTGGAGCGCCTCGCCGACAACCACGGCGAGGGCCCCGCCGAGCCGGTGCGGGTGATCGTCGACGGCGAGCACGAGATCGCCGCGCTCGACTACTGCGGGCTGACGGTCAGCGCGCCCGGCGTCACCGACGCTCGCGGCGTCATGGTCGGCGACGACGTCGACGCCGTGGCCGCCGCCTACCCGCTCGCCAGCGTCCACTACATCGCCGGCGCCGGCCTCGGCGGCGAGGCCAGCCTGGCGCTGTTCGAGGACGAGCTCGATCTGGCGAGCTTCGAGCTCGACGGCATGGGGCCCACCGGCTACCCCGAGGACGAGGAGGCGCTCGACGCGGTCCGCGGCCAGCACGTCGCCAGCTACACGGTGTCCTTCGCGTGCGACTGACGGGCCAGCGCGGCGATCGCCAGCAGTAGCCAGCCCGCCATCATCAGGACGCCGCCGATCGGCGTGATCGCGCCCAGCACCTTCACGCCCGACAGCGCCAGCGCGTAGAGCGAGCCGCTGAACACGGCGACGCCGGCGAGCATGACCCAACCGGCGCCGACCGCGCGACGCAGGCCGAGGCGCGCCGCCAGCGCGCACGCCGCCATGCCGAGCGCGCCGTACATCTGGTAGCGCGCCGCGGTCTCGAAGATCTCGAGGTCGCGCGCGGCCAGGCGCTCGCGCAGGACGTGGGCGGCGAACGCGCCGCACGCGATCGCGACGATCGCCGTGATCGCGGCCGCGGCGAGCAGCCGTCGCGGCCCGTCGGGCCAGGGGGTGGCGTCGGGCGCGCCGGCGCCGCGGGTGGGATCGGTCACGCGCGCAGTCTACCGGCGCGATCGCAGTCGTGGTACCGACGATCCATGAGTGACGGCGAACGGTCCCGGGGGCACCGCGCGCGCTGGATCGCGCTCGGGGTCGCCGCGCTGGCGCTGTCGATCTGGGTGCTGGGCTTCGCCACCCGGGGCCTCTTGTCGGGTGACTCCGGGGTCAAGCTGGCGCAGGCCCACGCGCTGTGGGACAGCCGGTTCGAGAGCCGCGCGCTGCCCTACGATCGGACGCTCGATCCGGCGCAGCGGTTCGTGCCGTACGGCGAGTTCATCCGCAAGGTCCACGGCGAGCGCCAGGGCATCTACCCGGTGACGTTCGCCGCGGCGAGCGCGCCGCTGATCGGCGTCCTCGGCCTCGCCGGCATGATGATCCTGCCGCTCGGCGGCGCGCTGCTGATCATGCTGGGCGTCGACCGCCTGCTCGGGCGCATGGGCGCGTCGCCGCCGGCGCGGGCCGCGGCCGCGATCGTGTCGGTGTGCGCGACGCCGCTGCTGCTCTACACCGCGCAGTACGCCGAGCACACCCTCGGCGTCGGGCTCACGATCATGGCGCTCGCGATGGTCGTGCCGCGCGACGATCGCCGGGTCCGGCCGCTGCTCGCCGGCGCGCTGGCGGCGCTGGCCGCGACGGTGCGCCCCGAGTGCTACCTCACGGTCGCGACCGTGGGGCTGGCGCTGTCGGCGCGGCCGGGCGCCTGGGACCGCGCCGGGCTGCGGGCGCGCGCGATCGAGGCCGCGTGGTACCTCGGCGGCGCGCTGACCGTGCTGGGCGCGTACTGGGGCCTGAACCTGTGGCTGTCGGGGACCTGGGATCCGCTGGTCAGCTTCCAGAAGAAGGCGCCGGACCGGTGGGCCAACGTGCGCCGCATGATGATCGGCGACGTCAAGCGCGACCCGGGGCCGTGGCTGTTGCTGCCGTGCCTGGCGGCGGCGGCCGGCCTGGCGCTGCCGCCGAGGTGGGGCCGTGGCTGGCCCGGCGTGATCGTGCGCGTCGTCGCTGGCGTCGCGCTGGTGTGGCTGGCGTGGCGGATCCGCCAGGTCGCCACCGGCCGCACGTTGATGGGCATGTTCAGCCTGACGCCGCTGGCGCTGTACGGGCTGGTGGCGTGCGCGTGGGCGCCGCGGTGGCGGCAGACCTGGCTGTTCGCGGTGCTGACCACCGTGGCGATCATCGGGCTCAACAAGAGCAACGACGCCGGCGGGCTGCAGCTGGGCGCGCGCCTGGTGTTCCCGGCGCTGCCGGCGCTGATCGCGCTGGCGGTGGCGGCGGTCGATGACGACGTGCGCGCGGCGCGGCCGGCGCCGCTGCGCGCGCTGCCGATGTTCGCGCCGGCGGCGCTGCTGATGGCGAGCGTGCTGATGCTGGCGCGCGGCATGCCCGCGGCCTACCGGATCGCCGCCGACGGCGAGCGCGCGGCGACCGCGGTGGCGGCGGCGCCGGGCCGCGCCGTGGTGACCCGGGTGTGGTGGGAGTCGCAGGTGCTGACGCCGGCCCTGTGGTCGGGCAAGGAGATCTACCTGACCGGCCGCGATCTACGCCCCGTGCTGGCGGCGCTGGCGGCGCGCGGCGACGAGGCAGTGACGGTGATCAACAAGGGCCCGGTGATGGTGCCGCTGCCCGACGGGCGGATCGCGCGGACCCGGCGGTCGTGGAAGGCGTGGATGGAGATCCACGACGTCGTCTTCGAGGCGGCGCCGCCGAGCGGGCCGTAGGCGGGTCCGGCCCGGGCCCGGCGGTGGCGCCTCGGCCGGGACCGGCGCCGAGGCTGGCTCAGCGTTGTCAGCGCCGGGGTTGTTGCCTATACCGTCGCGATGGCCAGGTTCGTTGCCGCGGTGATCGTCGGCGTCGCGATCGTCGCGGCCACGGCCGCGGTCGCGGTCGCGGCGCCGGACCGGACCATCGCGGTCATCGAGGTCACCGGCAACCACCGCACCCGGACCCCGACGATCCTCACGGCCGCCGGCGTCGCGGTCGGCACCCGCGTCGACGACGCGACCGCGGCGGTCGTCCGCCAGCGGCTGCTCAACACCCAGCTGTTCAGCCGCGTCGACGTCGACGTCGGCGCCACCGCCACCGGCGCCGGCGTCACGCTCGCGATCCACGTCGACGAGCGGTGGACGCTGCTGCCGGTGCCGTTCGGCGGCGCCAGCAACGGGACCTGGGAGGCCGGCGTGGTCGTGACCGAGACCAACCTGCTGGGACGCCGCAAGACCCTGGTGGTCGGCATGTCGCTGTCGGATCGCGGCGTCGGCGGGCTGGTGTCGTACCGCGATCCCGCGGTCGCGGGCACGCCGTGGGGTTTCGGCCTCGACGTCTCGTACGAGGACCGCACGCGCGAGGAGCTCGACGGCGCCACCGTGCTGGACAAGTTCGACGAGCGACGGGAGTTCGCGGCGCTGCGGGTCGGCTACCGCTTCGAGCGCCGGCTGGTCGTCGGCGGCGGCTGGTTCGGGTTCTCGACCACGCCGACCGCGGTCGACGGCTTCACCGCGCCGACCGCGTCGGGGCTGGTGCACGGCCCGTTCGTCGAGGCCGAGTACGAGGGCCGCGACGCCCGCGGCGTGTTCCGGATCGGCCCGTTCGCGCAGGCCCGCGTCAAGCTCGGGCTCGAGGCGCTGGGCGCGACGCGGGCCTACCGCGGCGCGGTCGCGCGCGGCGGCTACACCGCGGCGGTGGGCCCCGGCGCGGTCACGATCGGCGGGCTGTACGAGCGCTCCCACGGCGACGCGCTGGTCGACGCGCTCAACCTCGGCGGCCGCACCGGCACCCGCGGCTTCCGCAGCGGCGGGCTGTGGGCCGACGCCGCCGGGGCGGTGGTGCTCGAGGGTGACGTGCCGGTGTGGCGGCCGTGCCTGGGCACGCTGACCGGCGGCGCGTTCGTCGAGCTCGGCGATGCCGAGCGCCTGGGTACCCACACCTCGTACGCCACCGTGGGCGTCGCCCTCGACTTCTTCCTCGCGGGGATCGCCGCGCCCGGGATCACGCTGGAGATCGCGCGGTCGACCGGCTCCGACGAGCTCGTGACCGCGCTGTCGATCGGCAGCACGTTCTGAGCGGCACCTCGCGGCCCGTCCGCCACGGCTCAGCGTGTGCGAGGATCTCCGGTGAGTGACAAGATCGTTGTCGCGTGCGTCGACCGCGCGGCGCCCGCCGGCCGCATCGATCGCTCGATCCACTGGGCCAGCGACAGGTCCATGGGGGCCGCGCCGTCGCGGCCCACGCGGACCGCGGCCGGCTCGTCCCGTTCGTCGCCGGTCCTCGGCGGCGCGTCGTACCGCCTTCCATCGGCGTGCACGAACCCGACCTGTCCCGACGCCGACCGCGTGATCTTCAAGCGGCCCACATGGACCGCGTCGTGATGGCCGCCGCACAGCGAGATCAGGTTCGCCAGCGTATGCCGACCGCCCTGCGCCCGCGGTCGCACGTGGTGGACCTCGACCCATCGCGACGCCCGGCAGCCCGGCACCCGGCAGCGGCCGTGATCGCGCGCGACCACCGCCGCGCGCACCGGCGCCGGGATGGTCTGGGTCGGCTTCGCGATCACGTGAACGTCGCCGTCGCCGTCGACCCGGCCGAGCACGCGCGCATCGCAGCGCGCGCGCGCGACGACGGTCGCCGGCACCTCGACGGTGCGGCCGCCGCCGTCCTGGGTCACGCGCTCGCAGTCGGGGCACTGCATCAAGGCGATCTGGTACGCCGCGCGCCCGCGCTTGCCGGCTCCGCTCGATGGGCCCGGCGCGCCAGCGAGCATCCCGAGGCACAGCACCCGCAGCAGCTCGTCGTCGGGCACGGCCTCGCCGCGCTCGAGCTCCAGCGCCAGCCTCGCGTCGCGCCATAGCGCGTACGTCTCGGCGCTGACCTCGAACGACACCACGCGGCGGACCTCGGCCGGATCCACCGGATCGCCCGGTAGATCACCCGGCTTGCGCCCCGCGACCAGGGTCTCGATCTCGTGCACCGTCTTGCCGGCCGCCGCGTCGAGCCACACCCGCTCGGTGTCCTGGCGAACGACCCGGGTCAGCTCGCGCACCGCCGAGTACGACTGCTCGCCGCGGGCCAGCGCCGCCGCGGTCCGCGGCAGGATCTGCAGCGCGCTGGCGACGCGCAGCCGCTCGCGCGCCGCCCGCGGCCCGTAGCCCAGCGTGCGCTCGAGGTACTCGTGCAGGCTGGCGTAGCCGAACCGGCGGTGCAGCTCGACCTGCTGCGCCAGCACCAGCCAGCGCGCCTCCTCGGCGTCGAGCGCGGCGCGGCGTCGGGCGACGCCGCGCAGCTGGCGATCGAGCTGTCGCCAGTCGGGGGCCGCGTCGCGGTCTCCACCGAAGCCCGCACCATCGAGTCCACTGGACACCACACCCTCGTCGTTGTCGCGATCGAACATCTCCACTCCTCCCTGCGCACGCGCGCATTCCTTCTCTACCACGACGATTTCGGGCCTCCTGTCGTCGCCGTGGCGCCCCACGACCGCCCTCGACCCTTCCGCGCCGTCGTCGCCGCCCGTTTCGCGGCGCAGCGGGCCGCGCTGCGCGTCTCGTCGACGATCGGCCGCGGCATCGCGTCGGCGTCGCGTCGTCGCCCGCCAGCGCCGTCAAGGACAATCGACCGCGATCGTCCCGGGCCGTGTCTTTCTTGTCCGGTTCCCGGACATCGTGAAGCGCGGCTCGCACGGCCGTCACGATCCCGGCGACCGGCGCGCGCCCGCAACGCTCGCGCCCCGCGCCGAGGCGCCGGGCCCCCGTCTTCGGGCCCGGCGCCGGTGGTGGTGTGCTGCACCCACGCCGGCGCCAGCACCACGCTCATCGGGGAGCCAGCGACCAGCTGGGCCGGAGCCTCAGCCCACACAGCCCACGCCCCGACCGCGCCGCGTCCCCGCGTCCCCGCGTCCCCGCGTCCCCGCGCGGGCCGCGGGCCCCGCGTCCCCGCGGGCCCGCGTCCCCCGCGTCCCCACGCGTCCCCGCGTCCCCGCGTCCCCACGGCCCCACGTCCCCGCGTCCCCGCCCCGCGTCGAACCGCGCCGGCCAGCCGGCCGCGCCGCGCCGCGCCGCGCACATCCCGACCATCCCCGCAGCCCTCTCCGGAGCCTCCGGGAGCCAGCACCGACGCGACGTCCGTCCACCACGCCCACCGCGTCCACCGCGTGCACCGCGTCCACCGCGTCCACCACGTCCACCACGTCAGCCCCGCCGTCGCGCTCGCCTCGCGCGGACGCTCGGCTAGAGCGCATCTCACAACCGGGTCGCGCCGCACGCTTCGCTCACGCCGAGCGGAGCCCGAGCGGCGAAGCCGCAAGGGCGCAGTCGAGGCGGCGGGCCGCGGCCGGAACCCCGTCGGCGATGGCGGACCGTCTCGGCGCCCGCCCCCGCCCCCTCGACTTCGGGGCCGCGGCTCCGCCGCTCCCCCTCCGCTCCTAACGAACAGGCGGGCCAGGCCGCTGATCTTGCGTGGCGCAGCGATCGGCTGACCGCGGAGCTGGGCCTGACCGCGCTCACCCCGAGCGGAGGGGAGGTGCGCAGCACCGACCCCGCAGTCGAGGGGGCGGGCACCGGTGCGCGTCCGCGCGGGCCGGGTGCGCACCGATCCACGCCCTCTCGACTACGCCCTCGCGGCTGCGCCGCTCGGGCTCCGCTCGAGGTGAGCGAACCATGTCGACCAGGCGACCTGACCCGGTTCGTCTTGCGGCAAATCTCCGACGGCCGTCGGTCGAGCGCTCGGGGTGAGCGAGGTTGTGAGATGCGCTCTAGCCGATCGCGATCGTCGCGCCGGCGGCGTCGACGCGGGCCTCGATCGGGACGTCCAGGAACAGCCGGATCGTGTCGCGGTTGGTGGTGGCGTGGCGCGACAGCGTCGCGGTCCGGTACCGGCTGCGGCCCTGCGCCAGCGCCATCGGCAGCATGAGCTGGTCGGCCAGGTGCTCGCCCACCGGCGCGCCGCCGTCGAGGTAGGCACGCAGCTCCGCCGCCGCCCGCGCCGCGACCTGCTCGGCGCGCACGCCGCGCCGGCCGAAGCCGGTGACCACCTCGGTGACGTCGTCGCGCGCGGCGGCCAGGACCAGCGCGTTGCCGCCGCCGTCGGCCGCGACCTCCTCGATCGCGCACGCGTCCTCGGCCAGCCCCGGCAGCTCGCGGCGCGCGGTCGCCAGCTCGCGCGCCGCGACGTCGCGCGGCACGCCGCCCGCGACCAGCGCCCGCGCGGTCAGCCGCCGCACCGGCGACGCGTCGACCAGCTCGATCGCGCGCAGCGGCCCGGGCTCGATCGTGCACACCAGCTCGCCGCCGCCCGCCGGCTCGAAGCCGTGCCGGGTCAGGGTCAGCGTGACCGCGGCGCCCATGCGCCGCAGCACCGGCACGAAGGCCTCGGCCAGGAAGTCGAACGGCGGCGCCATCCCGTTGTGGGTGCCGCCGACGATCGTCACCCGCGACGGCCCCGGCGCCGCCAGCAGCGCCGGCAGCACCGTCTGCAGCACCAGCCCGCAGCTGCCCGCGGTGCCGATCCGGAACGTCCAGTCTCCGCCGCGCAGCGCGCCCGGCGTGAAGTCGACCGTCTGTGCGCCGACCTCGGCGCCGCGCGCGTCGCCGTCGCAGATCGCCGCCGCCGCCTGCACGCACGCCAGGTGCTGGCGCGCCAGCCCCGGCCGCGGCCGGCCGGCGCGGATGCGGCGAAACCGCACCGGCCGCCCGGTCAGCGCCGCCAGCGCCAGCGACGTGCGCAGGATCTGGCCGCCGCCTTCGCCCCGGCTGCCGTCGATATCGACCGCGCCGCTGTCGTCGCGCTCGCGCACGTCAGCCCTTGACGCACACGACCTGGCGCAGCGTGTGGACGACCTCGACCAGGTCCTCCTGCGCCGCCATCACCGCGTCGATCGGCTTGTACGCCATGGGCGTCTCGTCGATGACGTCGGCGTCCTTGCGGCACTCGATGCCGGCGGTGGCCTGGACGTGATCCTCGACGGTGAAGCGCCGCTTGGCCTCGTTGCGCGACATCGCGCGGCCGGCGCCGTGGCTGCACGAGCAGAAGCTCTCCGGGTTGCCCTTGCCGCGCACGATGTAGCTGCGCGCGCCCATCGAGCCCGGGATGATGCCGAGCTCGCCGAGCCGCGCCCGCACCGCGCCCTTGCGGGTCACGTACGGCTGCTGGCCGAAGTGATGCTCGCGCGCGACGTAGTTGTGGTGGCAGTTGACGGCGACGCCGCCGAGCGTGAACGGCGGCAGGTCCGGCCGGGCCTGCGCCGCCTCGACCACCGCCGCCATCATCAGCTCGCGGTTCTGCGTCGCGAACCGCTGCGCCCACTCGACCGCGAAGACGTAGTCGGCGAAGTGGCGGGTGCCCTCCTCGAAGTACGCCAGGTCCTTGTCGGGGAGGGTGCCGAGCACGTCCTCGAGGTCGCGCTTGGCCAGCGCGATGAAGTAGCTGCCGATGCGGTTGCCGACGCCGCGCGAGCCCGAGTGCAGCATGAACCAGACCCGGTCCTGCTCGTCGAGGCAGACCTCGATGAAGTGGTTGCCGGTGCCCAGCGTGCCGAGGTGGTTGACGTCGTTGCCCTGGCCCAGCTTGGGGTGCTTCTCGGCCAGCCGCGCGTAGTCGTGGGCCAGCTCCTGCCAGCCCACGGCGTTGCGCTTCGGGATGTCGTGCCAGGCGCCGCGGTCGCCCTTGCCGCCGTGGTTGGTGCGGCCGTGCGGCACCGCCGCCTCGATCGCCGTGCGCAGGCCGTGCAGGTTGTCGGGCAGATCGGCGGCGCGCAGCGAGGTCTCGACCGCCATCATGCCGCAGCCGATGTCGACGCCGACCGCCGCCGGCACGATCGCGCCCAGCGTCGGGATGACGCTGCCGACGGTGGCGCCCATGCCCCAGTGGACGTCGGGCATGGCGGCGACGTGGCGGAACACGAACGGCAGCCGGGCGACGTTGAGCAGCTGCTTGCGCGCGGCGTCCTCGATCTGGACGCCGCGGATCCACGCCCGGATGGGCACGCCGTCGGTCTCGATCAGCTCGTGGCTGGCCATGGGTCGGCCAGTCTGCCCGACGAAACCGGCGCGCGCACGCCCGGAGTTGCGGCCGCGACGACTTTACCGGCCGTCCCGGGCGGCGCGGGCCGCGGCGCGGGCGCGGACCCGGGGCCGGTCGGGCTGGTGCCAGTCGGCCGGCGTCGTCACCAGGCCGCGCACCGACGACGTCTGCAGGCCGCCGCCGTCGAAGTGATCGTCGTGGGGCGCCAGCGCGACGGTCAGGTCGGGGCCGCACGCCAGCGTCGACGGCGCCAGGTCACGGGTCGCCTCGTAGCGATCGCCGAGCGCCGTGCGCGCGACGTCGAGCGTGTCGATCACGCCGCCGCCGGCGAGATCGACGACGGTGACCGCGGCGAAGCGGTCGCCGTGGACCTCGTGGCGGTACCGCTGCAGCAGCGCCAGCGCGTCGCGGCCGGGCACCGCCGCGACCACGGCGACCGCGGTGGTCAGCGCCGGCGGCGCCGGCACGGTCCCGATCAGGTGGCCGTCACCGGCGTCGAGCACGTGGACGGCCTCGACCTCGACGCCGGCCGGCGCGACGCCGCCGTCGACGATCGCCAGGTGGCGGCCGTCGTCGGTCGCGACCCGCGTGGCGTGCCGGATCGCGCGCGCCCCGGCCGCGACCGCGGCGCGCGCCGGCACCGGCGCCCGCCAGCGCGGCGTCAGCGTCGTCGCGTCGAGGCAGGTCACCGCCCAGCCGGCGTCGTCGGCGGGCGTCGCCAGCCAGCACGGGCCGGTCGCCGACGCCGCGAACGGGTGGTCGCCGGGGCCGAGCGCGACCGCGTCGGTCGCGGTGGTGGTCGCCGTCGTCGCCAGCGTCACCGGATCGATCGCCGCCAGCCACAGCGTGCTCGGGCGGTCGCGGCCGGGATCGCCGGCGACGCCGCGCACCGCGACCAGCCGGTCGCCGGCGCGCATCGCGGCGACCAGGACGGCGCCGTCGTCGCGCGGCGCCAGCGCGCCGATCCGCGCCGGGTGGCGCAGCGAGCGTACCCGGTACCGGTACTCCTCGCCGTGCTCCTCGACGTAGGCGACGTCGCCGTCGTCGGTCGGCGGGCCGAGGACCCAGCCGTTGCCGGTCGCGACGACGGCGCCGGTGCCGCCGTCGAGCAGCGCGAACACCGGCGGCACCGCGTCGCTGTCGGCGAAGGCCTCGTCGATCCAGGCGCCGCCGAGCTCGGCCACCAGGTAGCGACCCGCCGGCGACCACGTCAGCCGGGTCGCGCCGCTGGCGGTCGCGACGACCTCGATCGCCATCACGCCGCGCGCGGTGGGGAGCTCGCCGCGCTGGCGGACCGCGCCGCCGCAGCCGATCGCCAGCGCGACCGCGCCGGCCACCAGCACGGCGCCGACCCGCCGCGGCCTGGGCTCGCTCGCGTCCGCCACCGCCGCGATGGTACCGCGGCCGGTCAGCCGGCGGCGATCGCCGGCTCCACCGCGCGCGCCGCGGTACGCCCGGCGCGGGCCTCGATCGCCCAGGCCGCGGCGAGCCCGGCGAGGCCGAGCGCCACCGCGGCCAGCGCCGCGGCCGCCGGGTCGAACGCGGTCGCGATGACGGCGCCGAGCAGGGCGCTGCCCACCATCGACAGCGTCACCAGCAGCTCGTCGAACGCGGCGAGCCGGCCGATGACGGCGTCGTCGGCGTGGCGCTGCAGCGCGACGTGTGACAGCACCCAGTTGGCGCCGGTGCCCATGCCCCAGGCCAGCGCCACGATCGACAGCGTCCACGGCGATCGCGCCACCGCCAGCCCGGCGACCGCGACCAGCATCGTGGTGCGCGCCGCGATCTGCAGGCCGGCGTCGCCGGCGCCGCGGCGCAGCAGGCGCGCCGCGATGGCCGGGCCGATGCCGGTGCCGGCGCCGCGGATCGCGTGCAGCAGGCCGAACGACAGCGCCACCGCGCCGAACGGCAGCGCCGCCGCGGCGACGACGTTGATCGCGACCCAGGCCGCGCCACCGGCGAGCGCCAGCGGCATCTTGCCGAGGACCGCGCGCAGCAGCTGGCGGTCGGCGCCGGCGACGCGCAGCGCGGCGGCGGTGTCGGCGGGCGTCGCGCGCAGGATCGCCAGCACGCCGCGCGTCGCGGGCGCCTCGGTCGCGGCCGCCTCGGTCGCGGCCGCGCCGTCGGTGGCGGTGCCGTCGGTCGCGACGCCGTCGCCGACCCGCATCGACGGCAGCGTGGCGTGGATCGCCGCCGCCGCCAGGAAGGTCGCGGCGTCGATGGCCAGCGCCAGCGCCGGGCCGAGCAGGGCCGCGGCGCCGCCCAGCGCCATGCCGGCGACGTACGCGATGCTCCAGGTCGCGGCCAGCAGGCTGTTGGCGGCGACGCGATCCTCGTCGCCGACCAGCCGGCGCAGCGCCGCGGTCTCGCCGGGCGGGATCAGCGCGGTGGTGGCGCTGCGCACCAGCAGCAGGACCTGCACGACGCCGAGCCAGCCGGCGACCGCGGCGCCCGCCATCGCGAGCGTCGCGACGCTGGCGATCAGATCGGCGCCGACCAGGACCCGGCGCCGGTCGAGGCCGTCGACCAGGGCGCCGGCGAACGGCGACAGCAGCGCCGCCGGCAGCGCGTGCGCCGCGAACACCAGCGCCAGGCCCATCGCGCCGCCGCCGCTGGTCAGCGCCAGGGCGCTGACCGCGACGAAGCTCAGCCAGTCGCCGACCAGCGAGACGGCGCCGGCCGCCCACAGGCGGCGGAACGCGGGGTATCGGCGGAACAGCGCGGGCATGCAGGGAAGGTAACGAGCGAGGGCGCCGGGCTCATCCCGCGTGCCAATGGGTTAGCGGGTTGCTGACCGGACGCGACCCGGGTCGGGGCCCCGAGCCGGCCTGGCCGGGCGGCGCCGCGGCGCGCGGCGGCTAGAACCAGGTGATCGCGACGCCGAGGCCGGCGCTGCGCCCGGTCGAGATGTTGTTGCCGCTGTCGTCGGTCGCGGTGCCCTGGGCGACGCGGCCCTGGACGTCGAGCGCCCAGCGCTTGCCGCGCACGACCTCGAGGCCGGCGGCGAGGAACCCGGTGGGGACGTCGTCGGAGTTGCCGTTGACGTTGGTGCCCAGGATCTTGACGCTGACGTTGGCATGGCCGTTGCCGACGCCGCCCTCGATCCACAGGATCGGCGCGACCCAGAAGCGGACGCCGACGGTGCCGACCACGTAGGTGATCGTGACGTCGTTCTCGGTGCTGGTCATGAACCACGCGTCGAGGAAGCCCGCCAGCCGGGGCGTGAAGCCATAGCCGACGTGCCCGGCCAGGCCGCCGGCCTTGCGGAAGCCACCGCAGTTGTCGCCGTCGCACGAGATGTTGCCGCCGAACGCGCCGAGGCCGCCGAACAGGCCCTGGCGGTCGAGCGGATGCGATTCCGGCTGGGTGACGTCGGCGCGCGCCAGCGCGGGCGCGGCGAGCGAGGTGGCGAGCAGGGCGGGGATGAGCAGGCGAAGTCGCATCGAGGTTCCTCCAGGTAGATGTTCCCCTGTACAGCACTCGCCGGGCCAGTTTGTTGTGCACCGGTCACCGGCG
Source organism: Kofleriaceae bacterium (assembly GCA_020633495.1). GTDB lineage: Bacteria > Myxococcota_A > Polyangia > Haliangiales > Haliangiaceae > WYBA01. The sequence goes on from JACKDR010000002.1 coordinate 410,575, forward strand.
GCCGGCCATGGTTCCGCACGCTTGGGCCGTCGCGGGCGCGCCACGGCGTCGCGCCCGCGTCACGTGAACCCGACGCGACGTCGGCGGATCCGACGGTCGCCGTCGCCGAATCCGCCAGCCGGGGCGCGACAGGTCGGAGCCGAGCGTACACCCGCGCCCGTGCGGCGCTATCATCACGGCGTGCTTCCACCGCGCGCGTGGCTACGCGCTGGACGCCTGGCGCTGTTCGGAGACACGCCGGTGCTGGCGGCCGGCGCGGCGCTGTTCGCGTTCCTGGCCACGGTCCCGGCGCTGGGGGCGATCGCGTCGCTGTACGGGCTGATCGCCGATCCCGCGGACATCGCCGGCCACCTCGACGGCCTCGACGCGGTGCTGCCGCACGCCGTCGTCCAGTTCCTGATCGATCAGATGAGCCGCCACGCCGCGCGGTCCAGCGACGAGCTCGGCATCACGCTCGGCATCACCGTCGTGCTGGCGCTGTACTCGGCGCGGTCGGCGGCAGGCGCGCTGATCACCGGCCTCAACCGCGCCTACGACGTCGAGGACGAGCGCCGCCGCGTCCACCGGATCCTGCTCGGCGTCGCGGTCGCGTCGGCGACGCTGTTCGGCCTGCTGATCCTCGCGCTCGTCGTGGTCACGCTGCCCACCATCCTCAAGGTCTTCCACCTCGACGAGACCGACGCCGGCGCGCTGCTGGTGTGGCCGATCCTGATCGGCGTCCTGGTGGTCAGCCTGGCCGGCCTGTACCGCGCCGGCCCGGCGCCGCGCGATCACGAGCGCCAGCACCTGTGGGCCGGCGCGATCACCGGCTCGGTGGTGCTGCTGCTGGCATCGTGGGGCCTCGGCCTGTGGGTCGAGCGCGTCACCGATTACGAGGTCCTCTACGGCGCGCTGGCCTCGGTGATCATCGTGATCGTCTGGTACTACATCTCGGCGCTGGCGATCCTGCTCGGCGGCATCGTCAACGCCGAGCTCGAGCGCGCCGACGAGGCCGCCGCGGTCGCGGCCGAGGCGGTGGCGACCGCCGACGAGGCCGCGGCTCAGCGGTAGCCGGCGGCCTGCAGCGAGAACAGCGTGGCGTAGCGGCTCAGCGGTAGCCGGCGGCCTGCAGCGAGAACAGCGTGGCGTAGCGGCCGCCCTGCGCGACCAGCGCGTCGTGGCTGCCCTCCTCGACGATGCGCCCGGTGTCGAGGACGATGATGTCGTCGGCCATGCGCACGGTCGAGAACCGGTGCGAGATCACGATCGCGATCTGGTCGGCGGTCAGCTCGCGGAACCGCTCGAAGATCTTGACCTCGGCCTCGGCGTCCATCGACGCGGTGGGCTCGTCGAGGACCAGGATGTCGGCGTCCTTGCGCATGAACGCGCGCGACAGCGCGACCTTCTGCCACTGGCCCAGCGACAGCTCGCGACCGTCGCGGAACCAGCGGCCGAGCTGGGTGTCGAAGCCCTTGGGCATCGTGTCGATGAACGGCGTCGCCAGGCCCTTGTCGGAGGCCTCGCGCCAGCGCTCGCGGTCGTCGTAGGCGGCGGCGTCGCCGGCGCCGACGTTCTCGCCGACCTTGAGCTGGTAGCGGACGAAGTCCTGGAAGATGACGCCGATGCGGCGGCGCAGCGCCTCGGGCGACCACTCGCGCAGGTCGCGGCCGTCGAGCAGGATCCGGCCCTCGGTCGGCTCGTAGAGCCGGGCCAGCAGCTTGACCAGCGTGGTCTTGCCCGAGCCGTTCTCGCCGACGATCGCCAGCTTGCTGCCGGCCGGGACGTGGACGCTGACGTGGGCGAGCGCGGGCGTGGTCGCGCCCGGGTAGGTGAAGCTGACGTCCTCGAAGCGCAGGCCGTCGCCGGGGTCCGGGCCGGAGGTCGCGGCGCCCTCGGTGGCCGGCACCTCCTCGTCGAGCAGCTCGTAGAGGCTCGACAGGTACAGGTTGTCCTCGTACATGCCGCCGACGTCGGCGAGCAGCGACGCCAGCGCCGACTGGCCCTGCTTGAAGACGACGACGTACATCGTCATCGCGCCGATCGACAGCGTGCCGGCGACCGCGGCCAGCGCGATCCACACGTAGGCGCCGTAGAACGCGGCGGTGCCGATGACGCCGAGCGCCAGGCCCCACAGGCCGCGCCGCCAGGTCAGCGCGCGATCCTCGGCGTAGAGCTTCTCGAAGATCGCGGCGTAGCGATCGAGGAAGCGCCGGCCCAGGCCGAACAGCTTGACCTCCTTGACGTGGTCCTCGCGGGCCAGGACGGTCTCGAGGTACATCTGCTCGCGGGTCTCCGGGGTCCGCCACTTGAACAGGCGGAACGCGTCGCCGGCGAACTTGGCCTCGGCGACGAACGACGGCAGCCCGGCGAGGATCAGCACCACCACCGCCAGCGGCGAGAACACCGCGAGCAGGCCGGCGTACGACACCAGCGTGATCGTCGCCTGGATGCCGTCGAAGGTCCGGACCACCAGCGACAGCGGCCGGCTCGACGCCTCGCGCCGGGCCCGGGTCATGCGGTCGTAGAGCTCGGCGTCCTCGAAGTGGACCAGCTCGAGCTCGAGCGCCTTCTCGAGGATCATGACGTTGACCCGGTTGCCGAGCAGCGCGCGCAGGAGCGAGCGCTGGATCGTCAGCATGCGGTTGACCGCGGCGATCGCGATCACCAGGCCCATCTCGATCGCGACCCAGCGCAGCACCGGGTCGGCGTCGTGGTCGGACTTCGACGCCAGCACGACCGCGTCGATCAGGTGCTTGCCGACCCACGCGACCGCGCCGGGCAGCAGGCCGCCGACGACGGTGAGGATCGCCAGGCCGACGGTGAGGCCGCGGCTGGTCGACCACACCAGCGCCAGGGCCCGGCGGCTGAACTTGAAGACGCCGAGGTACTGCGCCAGCCGCTTCTCCTGCGGGCGCGGGGCCTCGGACACCGGGCCGATGTGGTGCTTCACGACGGTCCCAACGTACGCGATCCGCCGGCGCGCGACATCGCCCGAACGGGCAGGCGGCGGGGCCGGCGGCGCCGCCGACCGGGCAGGTCGCGCCCCGCCGTGGCGCTACCGCAGCGCGCCCTTGCGGCGCGCGATGCCCTTGACCTTGCGGCGCTTGAGGCGGGTGACCTCCTTGAGCCGCTTGTCGGTGCGCTCGATGAGCTGCTGCTGCGCGCTCTTGGCGGCGGGGCCGCCGTCGCGCTGCAGGTAGCTGCCGTCGGGCTGCATGTCCCAGGCGGCGCGGGTGTCGCCGAGCTGGAGATCGAGGATCGCGCGCAGGTCGGCCTGCAGGCGGGGGTCGTCGATCGGCACCAGGATCTCGACGCGGCGCTCGAGGTTGCGCTGCATCGCGTCCGCCGAGCCGATGTAGTACTCGGGCTTGCCGCCGTTGTGGAAGTACAGGATGCGGCTGTGCTCGAGGAAGCGGCCGACGATGCTGGTGACCCGGATGTTGTCCGAGATGCCGGGCAGCCCCGGGCGCAGCCGGCAGGTGTCGCGGATGATCAGGTCGATCTGGACGCCCTTCTGCGACGCCCGGTACAGCGCGCGGACGATGTCGACGTCCTCGAGCGCGTTGAGCTTCCACTGGATCAGGCCGCGGCCGCCGGTCTCCTGGTGGGTGATCTCGCGCTCGATGCGATCGAGCAGCGCCGACTTCATGATCTTGGGCGCCGGCAGCAGCTTGAGGTACTTGCGGCGCGGCTTGAACCCGGTCGTGAGGTAGTTGAACAGCTCGGTGAGGTCGCGGCCGATCGCGTCGTCGCAGGTCAGCAGCCCGACGTCGGTGTACAGGCGCGCGGTGCCGGCGTGGTAGTTGCCGGTCGCGAGGTGGGCGTAGCGGCGCAGCCCGGCGTAGTCCTGGCGGACCACCAGGATGGTCTTGCAGTGGGTCTTGAGCCCGACGACGCCGTAGGTGACGTGGATGCCGGCGCGCTCCATCCGCGTCGCCCAGCGGATGTTGGCCTCCTCGTCGAAGCGGGCCTTGAGCTCGAGCACGACCGCGACCTGCTTGCCGTTGCGCGACGCCGCGATCAGGTGCTTGATGACCTCGGAGTCCTTCGAGGTCCGGTACAGCGTCATCTTGATCGCGCGGACCTTGGGGTCGGTCGCCGCCTCCTTGAGGAAGCGCTCGACCGACTGGTGGAACGACTCGTAGGGGTGGTGGAGCAGGATCGATCCGGCGTCACGGATGACGTGGAAGATGTTGCGCTCCTGCGCGGTCAGGTCGATCGGCTGGGTCGGGGCGTGCGGCGGATCGTGCAGCGCCGGGATGTCGAGCAGCGCCAGCTCCATCAGGTCGCGCTGCGCCAGCATGTGGCCGGCCTCGAAGACGTCGGTCTGCTCGTCGAGGCCGAGCTCGGCGGCGAGCTTGCCGCGGTGCAGCGGGATCATGATGCTGTCGACCTGCAGGCGCACGACCGGGGCGAACTTGCGCTCGCGCAGCTCGATCTCGATCAGCTCGAGCAGGTCGTCGGCCTCGTGCTCGTCGAGCTCGGTGATCGCGTTGCGGGTGACCCGGAACGGCGCGCAGCTCTCGATCTCCATGCCGGGGAACAGCAGGTCGAGGTTGGCGGCCATCACCTCCTCGAGCGGCACGAAGGTCCAGCCGTCGCCGCCGACCCGCAGGAACCGCGGGATGCCGGTGCCGACCGGGACCTTGACCCGGGCCAGCAGCGGCTCGGGATCGTCCGGGTAGTGCAGCGTCACCAGCAGGTTGAGCGACAGGTTGGAGACGAACGGGAACGGGTGCGCCGGGTCCATCGACTGCGGCGTCACCAGCGGGAAGATGTTCTGGATGTAGTACTCGCGCAGCGCCGCCTGCTGGGCGGCGTCGAGCGCGCGCCAGGGGACCAGGTGGACGCCGGCGGTGGCGAGCTCGGCGGTGAGCGCGGCGAGGATGCGGGCGCGGCGGGCCTCGAGATCGTGGATGAACGCCAGCGCGTCCTTGATCTGCTGGACCGGGCTGCGGCCGTCGGGGGTGACGCTGTGCAGGCCGGCGCCGACCTGCTGCTTCAGGCCGCCGATCCGCTTCATGAAGAACTCGTCGACGTTGCTGGCGACGATCGCGATGAACTTGAGCCGCTCGAGCAGCGGCACCCGCGGGTCCTCGGCCTCGTGCAGGACCCGCCAGCAGAAGTTGAGGTAGGTCAGCTCGCGGTTGAGGAACAGCTCCGGCGCCGACGGGTCGGTGAGCGACGGCACCTTGGCAGTGACGCCGGGGTGCGGCGGGGTCCGGCCGACGCCGCCGAGCTCGACGGTGACGGCCTCGTCGACGGCGCGCAGCTCGACGCGATCGGCGCGGGTCTCGATGGCGACCGGCGACAGCGGCTCCCCCTTGGCGAGCATGTCGGCGATCCGGTGCACGCCGGAGTGGTCGGGGGAGGGCATGAGCGGACCCCCGAGTATACCGGCTGCCGTGTGTCGGCGGCGTCGCAGGGGCCGGTCAGATCGCCGAGATCAGGGCGAAGTACCGAGACCCAAACGGGAAATCGCGTCACCGTCCTGCGACGGAACCGGCCCCTTGCGGAACCTGCCGCGGACCTCGAGGGTCGCGGCGTCCAGCGAGGTCAGGCCGTCGTCGCCGACCAGCCAGACCGCGCCGTGGGCGACGTGGTGCGGGCGCAGCGGCCGGGTCCCGGGCACCGCGATCGCGCGGGTCGCGCGGGTCGCCGGGTCGAGGGCGACCAGGTCGTCGCCGGCGCGGATCAGCACGGTGTCGCGGCTGCGCACCAGGGTCGCGCCGATCATCGCGGCGCGCGGCGTCGACGTCCACGCGATGGCGCCGCGGTCGAGGTCGACCGCGACCAGGTGGGCGGCGCCGTCGTCGCGCATCCGGTCGCGGACCAGGATCGGCACCACCGGGTCGAGCGCGCCGGCCAGCGGCAGCGAGCCCGGCGCGCCGACGCGGGTCGCCGGCGTGGCGTCGAAGCCGATGACCGAGCCGCTGCCCAGCGGGATCGCCGTGGGGCGCTCGCCGGTGCGCCACAGCCACAGCTCGGGGGCGCCCTGGTACTCCATCAGCGCGACCAGGCGGTCGCCGCGGCGGCCGCACAGGCCGGCGAACTCGTCGCCGTCGCGCAGCGCGATGCGCTCGGTGGCGGCGCCGTCGTCGAGGCCGACGACGACCAGCGCGCCCGGCTGCGCCAGCAGCACCACGCCAGGGGCGCCGTCGGCGGCGTCGACGGTGCAGCTGCGGCTGGCGTCGAGGGTCCACGCCACGCCGGTGGCGCGATCGATCGACGTCGTCGACGCCGGCTGCTCGACCACGAGGCGGTCGCGGGTGATCCACGCCGACCCGACGCCGGCGGCCGGCAGGTCGCGCTCCCAGCCGATCCGGCCCTGCAGGACCGTGAGCTGGTAGACCCGGGTCGGGCCGTCGTCGGGCTGGATGAACTCGAACGACTGATCGTCGGCGGGCAGGGTCGCGAGCTCGGCCGGGGTCTGGCCGTCGGGCTCCTTGGCCAGGTCGAGGCCGAGCGACACCGTCCCGAGCTTCTGCGCGGTGGCGGTGGCGAAGCCGAAGATCTGGGTGCGGCCGTCGCGGGGGAAGCGCACGGTCACGGCGTGGGCCGAGGCGGCGACGCCGAGGGCGCCGTCGGGGACCCGGTAGCGCGGCACCAGCGCCTGCCAGCGCAGGCCCTCGTGGGTGCCGAACAGCTCGACGTAGGCGCGATCGTGGGTGCGCTCGTGGCGGATCGCGACCGCGTACTCGCCGTCGAGGGCGAGCACGTCCAGGTACGGCCCGGTGCGCGGGCGCTCGCTGACCATCCACCAGCCGCCGAGGCCGCCGAGCACCGCGACGAAGCCGAAGCAGATCAGCAAGACGCGGCGACCGGACATGATCCGGGGACGCCTGATGACCGGGGGCTGCACGGGGCCGACCCTACGGGGCCAGCCGGGCGATGTCCATTGCGACTGAATGTCGCGCGCGTCAGGCTCGTCCTGACACTGCCGTCCTCGCCGTCCGCGGAGGTTGCCGTGCCCCGCCTGTTGCCCGCGCTCGCGTCCCTGGGTCCCCTGCTCGCCCTCGCCGTCCCGTCCGTCGCCCGCGCCGGCGGCGACGACCGGCACGAGCTCCCCGCCGTGATGGCGCTGCGCCACGACGGCGTCGCCCGGGGGGTGACCGTCTACCTCGACCCCGACGGCGGCACGGTCACCGGCGGCTGGGACGACGCCGCCACCGGGGTGTCGTCGATCGCGCTCGGCGTCGCCGGCGAGCGGGTCACCGTGCCGGCGTGGCGCGGCGGCGCCCGCCGCTGGCAGCAGGTCGTGCAGTGCGTGCGCGACCGCTTCGCCGCGTTCGCGATCGACGTCGTCACCGACCGCCCGGCCGGCGACGACTACACGCTGGTGCTGGTCGGCGGCCGGCCGTCGCTGTTCGGCTACCCGTCGAGCGTCAGCGGGGTCGCGCCGTACTCCGGCGAGGTCATGCGCGGCGCGATCGCGTTCGTGTTCTCCGACGTGGTCGAGAGCGAGGTCGAGCAGACCTGCACCGGCATCCTGCACGAGGTCGGGCACACGCTCGGGCTCGATCACGAGTACCTGTGCGAGGACCCGATGTCGTACCTGTGGGGCTGCGGCGAGAAGCGGTTCCAGGATCAGGTCGCGGCGTGCGGCGAGGAAGAGGAGCGGAGCTGCGGCAACGGCGAGGCGACCCAGAACTCGTACCGGACCCTGGTCGCCGCGGTGGGGCTGCGCGCCGGCGACGCCGCGCCGGTGACGCGGGCGCCGACGCCGGCGCCGCCCGAGGTGACGCCAGCGGCGCCGCCCGACGACGACGGCTGGGGCGCGGACGGCGACGACGGCGACGACGACGGCTGGGGCGCGGACGGCGACGCGAGCGACGCGAGCGACGCGGGCGACGGCTGGGGCGACGCGGGCGACGCGAGCGACGCGGGCGACGGCTGGGGCGACGCGGGCGACGCGGGCGACGCGGGCGACGGCTGGGGCGACGCGAGCGACGCGGGCGACGGCTGGGGCGACGCGGGCGACGCGGGCGCTGACGACGGCTGGGGCGACGCGGGCGACGCGGGCGCTGACGACGGCTGGCGCGGCCGGCACCGGCACCGCGGCGGTGGACGCGACCGCGCCGCGGCGGTGGACGCGACCGCGCCGCAGGTCGAGATCGACCCGCTCGACGACGTCGTGCCTGGCAACCAGTGGATCGAGGTCGTGGTCCGCGCCGCCGACGATCGCGCGATCGCCGACGTCGAGCTGGGCTGGGCGTCGGACGACGCGCAGGCGGTGATCGCGTGCGCGTCGCCGCCGGCCGACCTGCCGGTGACGTGCGCGCGCGACGGCGACACCTTCCGCTTCCGCCTGATGGTCGGCGTCGGCTGGCGCGCCCTGGCGGCGCGCGCCACCGACGCCAGCGGCAACCAGACGGTGAGCGCGGCGCAGACGGTCTACTTCGACGAGTAGCGGCGCGCGCGGCGCAGACGGTCTACTTCGACGAGTAGCGGCGCGCGCGGCGCGCGGCGCGCTACTCGGTGACCGGCTTGCCGGCCTGCGGCCCGGAGTGATCGAACGGCTTGGGCCGCTCGAGCGCGCCGCCGCCGGCGCTGGCCGCGACCGCGCCGCCGCCCTTGCCGTGGACCATGACCTTGCGACCGACCGCGAAGAAGACCGTCATCTTCTGGCCGTCGACGACCTCGACGATGCCCTGGCCGAACGTCGGGTGATCGACGCGATCGCCGACCTCGAAGGTCTCGGTGATCTTGTAGGCCCGCGCCGGGCGGCTCAGATCGGCGGCGACCGCCGGGGCGGCGTGCTTCTCGACCACCGCGCGCGGCGCGCGCGGCTTGGCGGTGGTGCTGGTGGCGCGCTTCGCCGCGCTCTTGCCGTCGGGCGAGCGGTAGCGGTGGTAGCCGCCGCACTCCTTGCACTGAACCTTGACGATCGACTCGCCGACCTTGGCGACGACGACGTGCCAGACGTCGCCGCACTTACTGCATAGGGAAGCGATGTCCGCGCCAACTGCTACGCTCATGAAGGGACCATCTTAGATCAACGCCGCCGACGAGCGAAGCCGCGTATGATCCGGAGTGATGCAAGAGCTCGTACGTCTCAGACCGATCGAGGAGGCAGACGTCGACGACATCCTGGGGTGGGTCAACGATCCCGAGATCATCGGCAACATCGCCGCGTTCTCGGGACACGCGTTCACCCGCGAGCAAGAGCTGACGTGGGTGCGAAGCGTTCGCGTCTCCCGCACCGAGGTCGTGTTCTCGATCCTCGCTGCGGCCGGCGGACACTACCTCGGCCAGTGCGGCATCCACCAGATCCACGACCGCTCGAAAGTGGGCCGCCTGGCGTGCATCATCGCCAACCGCGCCGAGATGGGACGCGGCTACGGCAGCGCCGCGATCCGGGCGCTGCTCGATCACGCCTTCGGCCCGCTGGGCCTGCACAAGGTGTGGTTGATGGTGTTCGCCCACAACACCCGTGGCCGCGGCATCTATGGCCGCATCGGGTTCCGCGAGGAGGGCGTGCTCCGCGAGGAGTACTTCCACGAGGGCGGCTGGCACGACATGGTGCGGATGAGCATGCTCGCCCGCGAGTGGCAGGCGATCCGCGACGGCGGCGGCCGGCTACCGCAGCAGTAGCCGGCGCGGCGCGCGGCGCCGGCGGTGGCCGGCGCCTACAGGCAGACGCCGTACTCCTGGCCGCCGACGACGAACGCGGTGCCGAAGCCGTAGCAGGTGGTGCCGTTGGTGCACTCGGTGCCCGCCGGGCGCCGGCAGATCTGGCCGCAGACGTTGGCGGTGCCGTCGTTGACGCAGGTCAGGCCGGCGGCGCAGATGTTGGTGGTCGAGTCGCAGGTCTGGCCCTGGGTGCGGGCGCCGGGCGCCCGGCAGTCGACGATGTCGTGGGCGACGTTGTTGAACGTGGCGGTGTAGAGGTCGCAGCCCCAGCCGGTCGGGCACACCGCGTTGGTCGCCGAGGCCGGGTCGCAGTTGCTCGAGCAGGTGACCGCGCCGGGGATCGGGGCCTGGGCGTTGTCGACCAGCTGGATGACGCACTGGCCGCGCGGTGAGCCGCAGTCGGCGTCGGCGTCGCAGTACTGCTCGCAGGTGTTATTGGTGCCGTCGCCGACGCAGACGTAGCCGGCGCCGCACTGGTTGATCGCGGTGCAGGTGTCGTTCTGATCGCCGGCGGTGGCGACGCCGCGGCACGCGGTGCCCATCAGATCGGTGAAGTCGATGTCGCAGGCCTGGTTGGTGCCGCAGCCGCACTGGGCGACCAGATCGCACGGCGTGGTCGGGCAGGTCGAGCCGTCGATGGGCATGGCGTCGATCGGCGAGCTGTCGATGGGCATGGCGTCGATCGCGGTGGGATCGGCGTCGATCGCGGAGCCGTCGATCGCGGAGCCGTCGATGGGGGTGGCGTCGATCGCGGAGCCGTCGATGGGCGAGCCGTCCGGGTCGCTGCCGCCGTCGTCCTGGATCGACGTGCCGTCGGGTGAGGCGCCGTCAGCGGTCCCCTGCGGGGTGTTCGAGGCGGCGCAGCCGGCGAGCGCGACGAGGATGGCGACCAGGGCGGGCTTCATGCCCAGCATCTTCGCCGCTGGGGTTTCTCGTGCAAGGGCCTTCGTATGGCAGCTTCCCACCCGGCTGCGACCGTGAGCTCGCGGCGGGGCGCCGAAGCGCCTGGAAATGCCTGCGCGGGTCCCTGGCTCTGCTACCGTGGTCGCGAAGGGATGAGCCAGGCCGCCGCCGATCAGCTCGCCGCCGAGGGCCACGCGCTGTTCGAGGAGCAGCGCTACGCCGAGGCCGCGGCCCGGTTCGAGCGCGCCGCGACGATCTTCCCGTCGCACCACCCCGCCTGGAAGGGGCTCGGCCACGCCCTGCTCTGCCTGGGGCGCACCCACGAGGCCGCCCGGGCGTTCGACCGCGCGATCGGGCTGCGCCCCGACAGCGCGACCGCGCTGTGGGGCGGCGCGCTGGCCCACGCCGATCTCGGCAACCGGCTGCTGGCGCAGAACTACCTGCGGCGCGCGCTCGAGCTGCAGCCGACGTGGGAGATGATGGCGCGCGGCGTCCCCAAGCTGGCCGCGTTCCTCCAGCTGTCGGCGCACACCGCGAGCCGGCTGCGCACCGTGCTCGGGCCGTACAGCGCCCGCGCCTACCGCAACGCCGCCGACGCCGGCCTGGTGATCGAGGTGCTGCGGGTCGGTGATCGCCCCGAGAAGGGCACGGTCACGTACGCGTCGCTGGGGCTGTGCGACTGCACGTGGCCCGAGGAGGGCCGGCCGCGGGTCGAGCTGCTGCTGGCCAGCACCGCCGACGGCGAGGTCTACGCCCAGGTGGTCGCGAACGTGGCGTTCCACCTGATCGCCAACCGCTTCTTCCCCGAGCCCGGCTCGATGGTGCGCGACGTCATCGCGGTGCTCGACGCGCCGGGGCTGTCGCAGCGGCTGCCCCACCTCTACTTCATGGTGCCGCGGCCGTGGGGCATGCGGCTGCCGATCGACGACGGGCCGCCGCCGATCACGCTGGTGATGGCGGTGCCGGTCAGCGAGGCCGAGTACCAGCACTGGAAGACGCACGGGTCGCGGTCGTTCGAGCTGGCGCTGCAGGCGGCGGGGGCCGATCTCGCCGACCTGCGCCGGTCGAGCGCGCTGTAGGGCCGCGGCGGCCCGGTTGCGGGTCCCGCGCCAGCGCCCGACCGCGCCCCGTTGACCTGCGCGCGCGGGCCCGGGCAGACTCCGGTCATGCCCCGCCTCTACCGGGTCGACAACGGCGACACCATCGGTCAGATCACTGACGACCAGCTCAAGTTCCTCGTCGACCAGCTCGAGGAGGAGCACGACCTGGACCAGGATTACTACATCGACCGCGACACGCTGGAGCTGCTGTCCGACAACGGCGGCGACCCCGAGCTGCTCGCGATGATCGAGAAGGCCCTGGGCGACGACGACCAGATCGACCTCGCCTGGGAGTGACACCCGCCCCGGCGCCGGGGCGCCCGCGCGGCGCCTCTCCGCGGCCCGCCCATACGGGTGTCTGACACCCGGAGGCCGGCCGCCCTGGCCGCCGTGCGCCCGCGATCCGCCTGTCGGACACCCCGGCCGGCCCGCGATCCGGGCCTCGGACACTCCGCCCTCGCCGCCCCCCTCCGGGCGGGTCGCCGCCCCCTCCGGGGTTGACGATCCGGGTGTCAGACACCCGTACGGGTCACCGCCCCTCCGGGGTTGATGATGGGCCGGGTCGCCGCCCCTCCGGGGTTGATGATGGGCCGGGTCGCCGCCCCTCCGGGGTTGATGATGGGCCGGGTCGCCGCCCCTCCGGGGTTAATGATTGGCCGGGTCGCCGCCCCTCCGGGGTTGATGATCGGCCGGGAGCGCCGCCCCTCCGCCGCCCCTCCGGGGTTGATGATTGGCCGGGTCGCCGCCCCTCCGGGGTTGATGATCGGCCGGGTCGCCGCCCCTCCGGGGTTGATGATCCGGGTGTCAGACACCCGTATGAGCGTGCTAACCTGCTTGGATCACTAGGGTGATCTGTCTGCCGGCCTCATGTAAAGTACAGCTTGACACTGTACAGTTGGATCCGGCAGGATGGCTCGCATGCTCGGCTCCAGCGGATTGCGGAAGCGGGTCGCGGCCCTCGGGCGCGACGTGCGGACCCTGTTCGACGACCTGCGCGGCGTGCACCCCTCGCCCCTGGTGGCGCGCCGGCCGGGACGCCACCCGGCGCCCACCGCGCCGGCGACGGCGGCGCCGTCCGCGACCAGCGCCGCGGCCCGGCCGCTGGTCGTCCGCGAGCTGCACCGCGAGACCCTCGACGCCCTCACGATCGTCCTGGCCGATCCGACCGGCGCGCCCATCCGGTTCGTGCCCGGCCAGTTCCTGACCCTGCTGGTCCCGATCGACGGCGAGACCGTCCGCCGCGCCTACTCGATCTGCTCCTCGGTCGACGACCCCGCGCAGGTCGCCGTGACCTGCAAGCGGGTCGCGGGCGGCAAGGTCTCGACCTGGCTGCACGAGCGGCTCGCGGTCGGCGACGTCCTGTCGGTGCTCGGCCCGTCCGGCGAGTTCACGGTCACGCCGGACCCGGCGACCCGCCGCGACCTGCTGCTGATCGCCGGCGGCAGCGGCATCACCCCGATCATGGCCATCGTCCGCGCCGTGCTCGCGCACGAGCCTGACAGCCGGCTGACCTTGATCTACGGCAACCGCACCGCCTCCGACGTCATCTTCCTCCCCGATCTCGACGCCCTGGTCGCCGCCCACCCCGGCCGCCTCGAGGTCCACCACGTCCTCGAGCGCGGCGTCGACGGCGACGGCGGCACGATCGCCGGCGCGCGGGTCGGCCGCCTCGATCGCGCCACCGTCGCCGCCGCGCTCGACGCCGTCGCCGACCGCGTCGGCCCCGACGCCCACGTCTACGTCTGCGGCCCCACCGCCGCGATGGCCCAGGTCCGCGACGAGCTGACCGCGCGCGGCATCCCCGCCGCGCGCCGCCACGAGGAGCGCTTCGCGTCGCCCGAGCGCGGCGCCGGCGCCGCCGCCGCGCAGCGCCTGGTCCTGGCCCGCCCCGGCGGTGACGTCGACGTCGTCGTCCCGCCCGGCAGCACGATCCTCGACGCCGGCCTCGCCGCCGGCGTGCCCATGGAGTTCTCGTGCGCGATGGGCGGCTGTGGCGCGTGCGCCGTCGACCTCCGCGACGGCGAGGTCGAGCTCGACGAGCCCAACTGCCTGTCGCCCGAGGAGCGCGGCCGCGGCCGCATCCTGGCCTGCGTCGCCCGCCCGATGAGCCCGTGCACGGTCGTGGTGCCGCGATGACCGCGCTCGTGCCCGACGCCGCCGTCACCGACGACGATCACGACGACGGCGCGGCGACGCCGCCCGAGGCGCCGCCGGTGTACCGCATGCGCGATCTGTGCGAGCAGACCGGGCTGTCGCGCCAGGCCATCCACTTCTACATCCAGCAGGGCCTGGTCCCCGAGGGCCGCAAGACCGGCCGCAACATGGCCTACTACGGCCCCGAGCACGTCGAGCGCCTCGCGCTGATCCGCCGGCTCCAGGAGGAGCGCTACCTGCCGCTCAAGGCGATCCGCGCCCTGGTCGCCGGCGACACCCAGGGCCTGGCCCCGGCGCAGCGCACGCTGCTCACCGAGGTCGCGACCCGGGTCGGCGCCTCGCTCGGCGCCACCGCGCGCCCGACCATGGTCGACGGCGACGAGGCCTGCGCCCGCCACGGCGTCGCCCCCGCCGACCTGCGCCGCATGGTCGAGCTCGGCCTGGTCGCGGCGCGGCCGTCGCCGGCCGATCCCGCGAAGCTCGAGGTCTCGAACGAGTCGCTGTGGCTGCTCGACGTCTTCGGCCAGATGCGCGCGCTCGGCCTGTCGCCCGAGCTCGGGTTCTCGCCCGACGACCTCGTCGTCTACGAGGACACGGTCGCGACCCTGTTCCAGCGCGAGACCCAGCTGCTCGTCGATCGCTTCGCGGGCCTGCCGCCCGAGCGCGCCGCCCAGATGATCGAGCGCACGCTGCCGCTGATCCACGCGATCCTGATCCACTTCCACACCACCGCCGTGAAGAACTTCTTCGCCGCCCTGGAGCACACGCCATGACCGATCGTCCCGAGCCCACGCACCGCGCCCTGACCTCGCGCCTCGCCTCGCTCACCGCGCGGTTGCCGGCGCGCGTCCGCGACACCGTCGATCGTTACCTCGAGGTCGTCGATCTGCTGCGCGAGATCAAGGATCCGCGGGTCGCCCGCTCGCTGGGCCCGTCGGGCCTGCGCGGCCTGATCCTGCGCCGCGGCAAGCAGGGCGTGCCGACCCAGTTCCAGGCCCGCCACCAGGCCCACTTCGACTGGACCTACCCGTCGGACCACGCCGACATGGCCGAGCTGTACCGGCGCGCCAAGCGCGGCCAGTGGGACGGCGAGACCTACCTGCCGTGGGCGACCTCGGTCGATCCCGACAACCCCGAGGTGCCGCTGTTGCCCGACGGCTGGTTCGACTACGACATCCTGGCCCGCGCCGGGGTCAAGCTCGACGACGCCGAGCAGCGCCGCTTCAAGCACAGCATCGTGGCGTGGATGCTGTCGCAGTTCCTGCACGGCGAGCAGGGCGCGCTGATGGCGTCGGCCCAGGTCACCGAGGCGGTGCAGTTCTTCGACGGCAAGTACTACGGCGCCACCCAGGTCGTCGACGAGGCCCGCCACGTCGAGGTCTTCCATCGCTACCTCGACACCAAGATGGAGAAGCTCTACCAGGTCAACGACAACCTGTTCGTGATCATCGACGCGCTGATGGAAGACGCGCGCTGGGACATGAAGTTCCTCGGCATGCAGATCATGGTCGAGGGCCTGGCGCTGGGCGCGTTCGGCACGCTGTACAAGATCACCCGCGAGCCGCTGCTCAAGCAGCTGCTCAAGATGGTGATCCAGGACGAGGCCCGCCACGTCCACTACGGCGTGCTGGCGCTGCGCGAGCACATCACCAAGCACCTGACCGACTGCGAGCGCCGCGAGCGCGAGCAGTGGTCGTTCGAGGTCGCGCTGCTGATGCGCAACCGCTTTATGGCCTACGAGGTCTACGAGGAGTGGTTCGAGGGCCTGATCACCCGCGAGCAGTGGCGCCACTTCGTCGGCGACGCGCCCGGCATGCGCGAGTTCCGCCACGTCATGTTCAGCCGCCTGGTCCCCAACCTGCGCGAGATCGGCCTGCTGTCGGATCGCATCAAGGTCGACTACGACCGGGTCGGGCTGTCGCAGTACTTCGGCGGCCTGTCCGCGGACCAGCTCACCGCCGAGAAGATGCTGGGCGACCTCGACGCCAGCAATGGCGCGCTGTCGGCGGGCCGCGCCGCGTAGCCGCGGCGGAACGACGAACGCGCCGCTCGGTCGGAGCGGCGCGTCCATCGTGCGGACCCGGCGCGCGGCGCGCCGACGTGCGCCTCAGTTGGGCGCGACCTCGGCGAGCGCCCACGGCGCCGCCGCGGTGTCGATCGCGAACAGCCGGAACGGCTCCTGGTCGCCGACCGGCGACAGCGCCCCCGCGGCGACGACGAACGCGCGCTGGCCCGCGGTCAGCGGCACGTCGAAGGTGGCGACGGGCGAGCTCGAGCCCGCGGCGGCCACGCCCAGCGTGATCGTGCCGGCCGGCAGCGCCAGGCCGGCGCCGTCGGTCTGCTCGGCGAACGCGAGGTCCTGCACCGGCGCCGGCGCCGCCATCTCGAGGCCGGTCAGCGGCCCGACGTCGACCGCGGGTGCGTCCGGCGACGCGTGGATCACCGCGACGCGGGCGCCGGCGTCACCGAGCGCGAAGGCGTCGGCCGCGTAGATCGGCTGGAACGGCTCCTCGCCGGCACCGACGAAGCCGCTGGCGATCGCCAGGTAGCGCTCGCCGGCGGCCAGCGCGGGCGTGGTGATCGTCGCCGCGGTCGTGGTCGTGCCGGCGACGTTGACGTCGAGGTCGTAGCTGCCGGGCGGCACCTGGATGGGCGCCGACAGCTCGCCGAACGCGAGGTTCTGGGCGAGCGCCGCGCCACCGGCGAGGACGTCGACCGCCGGCGCGTCGGGCGAGCCGTGGAAGACGTAGACGCTGGGGTCCTGCTTGATCGCGGTGATCGTCCCGGCGTCGCCGACCGCGAGCAGCGCGAAGCCGGTGGCCTGGCGCGGCAGGTCGCCGAGGTTGCCCGACGCGATCACGTACAGCTCGGCGCCCGCGGGCAGCGGCGGGGTCGTGAACGAGGTCACCCGGGTCAGCGGGTCGCCGGCCCAGATGCCGATCGGCAGCGCCTGCCCCGCGGGCAGCGCGACCCCGGTCGCGCCGGTGTCGGCGAAGCGATCCAGCGCCGCGATCTCCGGGCTGCCGTCGTTGCCGACGTCGATCGCGACCGTCGGCGCGTCCGCCGAGGCGTGGACGATCCGCACGATCGCCTCGTCGGCGCCCGGCGCGGCGAAGCCGTCGGCCAGCGGGATGACGCGGAAGCGATCGGCGGCGTCGGTCGATCCCAGGTAGCCGGCGGCCAGCGCCGTGACGTGGGCGTCGGCGGCGAGGTCGAGCGGGCCGGTCGTGTACGCCGGCGCGCTGTCGGCGGCGGCGCCGGCGGCGCGCACCTCGAGGTCGTAGGTGCCCTCGTCGACCTCGAGCGTCGCGGAGGTCTCGCCGTAGGCGAGATCCTCGACGAGCGGGGTCGTGCTGCCGGCGGCGTAGACGTCGACGGCGGGGGCGTCGGGCGAGGCGTGGACGACGCGGATCGTCGCCTTGCCCGCAGGGGTGGGGTCACCGGGGTCGTCGTCGCCGCACGCGGCGACGGGGATCACTGCGAGGGACAGCAGGACGGAGGGCATCAGGTGGCGCATGTCGAGCTCCTTGAAGGCTAGGTACCGGGGGAGGCTCGCCACCGCGCGGACGCACGGGCCCGGGACGGCGCGCGGAGGGTCGCGCCGTTCGTGGTCGTACGTGCCACACGTGGACGAGCGAACCCTGGGACGCCGAGCCCCGCGGGTCGGTTACGCGTCGTCGTCGTCGTCGCGTCGCGCGCGTCGCGCGCGGCTCGCGTCGCCTGCACGGCGACCGCGTCGCGCGCGGCCCGCGCGCTCAGGCCCGGACGAACGGGTTGGCCCGCGCCTCGTCGCCGAGCGTCGTCGTCGGGCCGTGGCCCGGGATCACGACGGCGTCGAGGTCGCGCGTGTACAGCCGCTCGCGGATCGACGTCATCAGGGTGCGGCTGTCGCCGCCGGGCAGGTCGGTGCGGCCGACGCTGCGCCGGAACAGGGTGTCGCCCGCGAACACCAGCGTGCGCTCGCCGGGCTGCTCGACCTCGAAGCACAGCGAGCCCGGGGTGTGGCCCGGCGTGTGGATCACCAGGGCGCTGCGCTTGCCGAGGGTGACGACGTCGCCGTCGCCGAGGTAGCGGTCGACCGGGAGCACCGGCTGGACCTTCCACCCGAACATCGCCGCCTGCACCTCGATGCCGTCGTAGAGGAACAGATCGTCGCGGTGCAGGCAGATGTCGCCGCCGTGCGCTTGCTTGACGTCGCGCGTGGCGTGGATGTGATCGAGGTGGGCGTGGGTGTGGATGATCGCCTTCACCGTCAGGTCGTAGCTGGCGATGATCTCGGCGATGCGCTCGGTCTCGCCGCCCGGGTCGATGACCACCGCGTCCTTGGTGTCGCCGCAGGCGATGATCGTGCAGTTGCACTCGAAGGGACCGGCCGGGAACGTCTCGCGGAGCAGCACCGGGCAGGTCTACCGCGATCGCCGCGGCGGCGCGACGGGCCGCCGGGCCCGCCGGCCCGCCGGGCCCGCCTGCCGGCCGGGCCCGCACGCCCGACCGGGGCATCGGCCGCGGCCGGGGCCGGCCGGGGGATCGGCACGGGATCGGCGCGACCTCACGGTGAGCGGCCCTCATCTTGCGGTCCGATCGGTCCGACCTTTCGGTCGCCGGCCGTCGCGACGAGCCTGAAAACGCCAGCTTGAAAGCAACCCCGGAGCGCCCCCGGGGGGACCCCAACGATGACGAGCAGTCAGGCACTCCGGACCAGATAAGCCACCTGGATTACTAAAGAAAACGGGCTCGACGTCGGCCGGTCACGAACTTGACAATATTTCCGTTTCGGCAATGCTCCGGCTCGTGACTGGAAGAACCAACGCCTCGAGCACCGAGCCCGCGAGCCGCCGCGTCAGCAGCGGCAGCGTGAGCCTCGGCACCATCGCGATGGCCCTGGCGGCCCTCACGATGGCCGTGCTCAGCCACTTCATCATCTGAAGCGCGCGGCGATCGAGGCGCCCCGCTGTGGCACGGGTCACGGCCGGAAGCGCGCCCAGTCGCCGCCCGGCACCGGCACGCCGTCGTCGGCGAGCCGCGGATCCGCGAGCAGGTAGCACCAGGCCCAGATCCCGGCGCCCTCCGCCGCGCGGTCCCCGTCGCCGTCGTCGGTCCGCTCGATGCGCCGGAGCACCCGCACGAAGTCACCGCCCTCGTAGGCGTCGAGCAGCGCGAACGCGGCCGCCAGGTCGGTCAGCGTCAGCAGCTCGCCGACCACCGGCCCGGGGCCGTCGTCCAGCAACCCCGGGTAGTCGGCGAAGCCGATCAGCCGGCCGGTGGTCCGCGCCGGCACGCTCGCCACCACGTGGTCCTGGATCAGCGACCGCGCCGGCTGCCCGGTGCGCAGCGATCCGTAGACGAACAGACGATCGACCACGTCATGGATCGCGCTCGCGTACCCCGGCTTCGTCGCCACGCGCGGGTTGTAGCGCGGCGCCGCCGCGTCACGCCAGCAGCCGCGCGGCGCCGTCGATCAGGCCCAGCGCCAGCGCCGCCCCGGCGCCCTCGCCGCTGCCGACCCCGAGCGCGAACAGGGGTGACAGGCCCAGCGCCGCCAGGGCGCGGCGGTGCGACGGCCGGGTGCCGCCGTGGGCGGCGATCAGGTACGCCGGCACCGCCGGCGCCAGCCGCGCCGCCACCAGCGCCGCCGCCGACGTGCCGTGATCCTCGAGCACCACCGGCACGTCCATCGACGCCGCCGCCAGGATCACGCCGGTGAGGAACGCCAGGTCGCCGCCGCCCAGCGCGGCCAGGACCTCGAGCGGCTCGGTCACCGGCCCGGCCGCGGCCAGCGCGGCGGCGACGTCGGCGCGGTCGGCGTCGCCGGCGACCTCGTCGAGCGCGACCCCGGCGAGCCGCGCCACCACCGCCGCCGCCGCGACCTCGGCGCCGGGCGCGACGTGGCCCAGCGCCAGGACGTCGAGGCCGTCGTCGGCCAGCGCGGTGGCGACCGCGACCCCGCTCTGGACCGCGAGCAGGACGTCGACCGGGGTGCTGGCGGCGCCGACCGTGACGTCGGCGGCGCCGCGCCCCGACGACATCCGGATGACCGACGCCGGCAGGGCCGCGCGGGTCGCCAGCCCGGCCTCGACCAGGACCACGCGAGCGCCCGCGGCGCGGGCCGCGGCCGCCACCGCGGCGTCGCCGGCGTCGATGGCGCGGGCCGCGATCACCGCGGGGTGGGCGTCGCCGAGGTCGACGCCGGGATCGGCGCAGCCGTGCTCGGCGAGCACGACGATCAGCGCCTTGCGCGCGGTGCGCGGCGCCGGCGCGTGGCGGGCCGCCGCGAGCCGGATCGCGAGCTCGGCCAGCGACCCGGGCTCGGGGTTGCCCAGGCGCAGCCGCGCGCCGGCGGCCTGGGCCTCGCTGCCCGGCGAGATCGCGGCGATGACGTGGTCGATCACGGCGCGTGGTCCGCTCATCCGCCCCCCCACAGCTGGGCGCCGCGCTTGCCGCGCACCAGGATCATCAGGAAGAACGGCGCGCCCAGCAGCGCCGTCACGATGCCCACCGGCAGCTGCGCCGGCGCGATCGCCAGCCGCGCGAAGGTGTCGCACAGGACCAGCAGCGCGCCGCCGGCCAGCATCGACGCCGGCAACAGCACCCGGTGGTCGGGGCCGACCAGGGCGCGCAGCGCGTGCGGCACCATCAGGCCGACGAAGCCGATCGGCCCGCCGATCGCGATGCTGGCGCCGACCAGCAGCGACGCGGCGATGAACACCAGCGACTGGGCGCGCCCGACCGAGACCCCGACCGACGCCGCGGCCTCGGCGCCGGCGGCCAGCGCGTTGAGATCGCGGGCCAAGGACAGCAGGATCAGCAGGCCGATCCCGATCGCGACGCCGGCGCGCAGCAGCGTGCCGTAGCGGACGACCTCGAAGCCGCCCATCATCCAGCGCACCATCCGGCTGACCTCGGCGAACTCGGCGGTGTACTGGACCAGCATCGACGCCGCCGCGCACAGCATCGCGACGGTGACGCCGGCCAGCAGCAGGGTCGCCGGCGGCAGCGACCGGCCGACCCGGCCCAGGCGCCACACCACCGTGACCGAGGCGGCGGCGCCGAACAGCGCCGCGACCCCGACGCCGGTGCCGCCGAGCACGCCGTCGAGGCCGAGCCGGATCGCCAGCACCGCCGCCAGCGACGACCCCGACGAGATCCCGAGGGTGAACGGCTCGGCCAGCGGGTTGCGCAGCAGCGCCTGGAACGCGCAGCCGGCGGCGGCCAGCGCGGCGCCGACCATCATCGCGGCCAGCGCGCGCGGCAGGCGGGCCAGCACGAAGACCTGGTGATCGGTGGCGTCGGGGTCGCCGATCGCCGACAGATCGATCCACGTGAAGTGGCGGCCGCTGCGGGTCATCTCGACCCCGAGCAGCGGCGCGAGCAGGGTGACCGCGGCGGCGACCACGAGGCAGCCGCCGAGCGCGGCGATCAGCCGGCCGCGGGTCAGGCGCGGCGCGCGCCGGGTCGCCAGGAAGCCGCTCACCGCCGGCCTCGCCGCCGCGGCGCGGTCACGCCGGCACCACGAACGCGGCGCCGCCGGGCAGGGTGCCGACGTGCAGCGGCACGCCGAACGCGGCGGCGGTGGCGGGGGCGGCCAGCACCTCGGTGGCCGGGCCGGCGGCGGCGACCGCGCCGCGCGCCATGACGATCACGCGATCGGTCCAGCGCGCCGCGAGGTTGAGATCGTGGGTGACGACCAGCGCCGCGGCGCCGCGGTCGGCGCAGGTGGCGCGCAGCGCGGCCATGACGGCGTGGGCGTGAGCCGGGTCGAGCGCGGCGGTGGGCTCGTCGAGGATGATCGTCGCGGCGCCCTGGCAGAACGCCTGCGCCAGCAGGGCCCGGCGCTGCTCGCCGCCGCTGAGCGTGTCGAAGCGGCGGCCCTCGAGGTCGTCGACGTCGCAGCGCCGCATGGCGTCGTGGGCGGCGGCGAGGTCGGCGTCGTCCTCGAGGCCGAGGCCGCCGCGGTGGGCGTAGCGGCCCATCAGCACCACCTCGGCGACCGTGAACGGGAACGCCAGCTCGTACAGCTGCGGCACGTAGGCGAGGCGGCGCGCCACCTCGCGGCGCGGCGCGGTCGCGGGATCGAGGTCGCCGACCCGGACCCGGCCCCGCGCCGCCGGCAGCAGGCCGGCGAGGATCCGCACCAGCGTGGTCTTGCCGGCGCCGTTGGGGCCGACCACCGCGCAGAGCTCGCCGGCGCCGACCTCGAGCGAGACGCCGGCGACGATCGCCCGCGTCCCGTAGTCGAAGCCGACCTGCTCGCAGGCGATCACCCCTCGCTCTTAGCACGCGCCAGACCCGGATCGGGCACGGGCACGGGCACGGGCACGGGCACGGGCACGGAGACCCGGACCCGCGGCTCAGGGATAGAGGGCGGCGGCGAGGCGCTCGAGCGCGAGGTCGACGCGCGGCGATGGCGCCAGGAAGTACGGCTCGTGCAGGACCACGACCCGGCCGGCGGCGACCGCGGGCACCGACGCGACATCGGCCCAGTCGGCGGCGACGCGCGCCGGATCGGCGACGTACGAGGCGTCGATGATGACGTCGGGCGCGGCGCGCAGGATCTCCTCGGGCGAGATCTTGGGGTACCGGACGCCGCTGGCCGACAGGACGTTGCTGGCGCCGAGCAGCGCGACCAGATCGTCGAGCCAGCTGCCGGTGCCGGCGGCGACCATGTTGCCCAGGCCGCCGACCTCGCGATCGATGACCAGCAGCACCCGCGGCGGCGCGCCGTGGCGCCGGGTCGCCGCGGCGTCGACCGCGGCGTCGATGCGCACGACCGCGGCCCGCGCCGCGTCGGCGCGATCCAGCCGCTCACCGACCGCGACCAGGCCGCGGCGCACGTCGTCGAGCCCGTGCATGTCGCACTGCAAGGTCGCGATCCCGGCGTCGCGCAGCGAGGCCTCGAGATCGGCGTGGACGTCGTCGGCGATGACCAGCTGCGGGCGCAGCCGCAGGATCGCCTCGAGGTTCGGGCTCAGAAACGACCCGACCCGCGGCAGGTCGGCGACCTCGGGCGGGTAGGTCGAGAAGTCGTCGACCCCGACCAGGGTCGCGCCGGCGCCGACCGCGGCCACCAGCTCGGTCGCCGTGGGTGTGAGCGTGATCACCCGGTGCGGGGCGGTCGCAGCCGCGCCGCCGTCGTCCACTCCCGGGCGGCTGTCACCGCGCCGACCGCAGGCTGTCACGATCCACAGCGCGGTCAGGAGGGCGGCGATCTTCGCGAGGCCAACCCTCCCTTTGATCCCACCTCCGGGAGGATCTCCACTTTTTTGCGGGGTGGAGATCTGCCCGTGACGCACAGCGGCGCCGGGTTTGGCACGGGATACACAGCGTTGTCCACACACTTTGAGAACCTCTCGAAACTACAGCTGGAAAACGGTCGCTGTCCGCAGTTGTCCACACACAATCCAGAGGGTGCTTCACACCTTGCCAAGTGGCTGCGCACACTAGCGGTGGTAGAGATCCCCCTGTCCACCCACTAAATCTAGTGCGTGAATCTTGCCCCCAAGAATCGACGAGCGTAGAACCGAAAACCGCCGCGCCGCTTCACGCGGGCGCCACACGTTTTTCGCTGCAGGCAGTTCTCTCGGGGGCAATTTCGGCCGATCCGACCGATCGGGCCACCGGGATAACTGTCGCCTTTTTTCGACCGAACGCCGCCGCACACAGGGAGGGGAAGCCATGCTCAACAAGCCGGAGAAGGACGACCGCCGTCGGACCGCCATGCCCAAGGACGCGTCCAAGGACACCCGCACCACCACCCGAGAGCCCCGTCCGTTCAAGCACGCGGACAAGGGGAGCCGGGTGATCAAGGACGAGCGGCCCGGCCTCGCGGTGGAGCGCTACTTCACCCGCGAGGGCGTCGATCCCTTCGACGAGGTCGAGTGGGAGCTCCGCGACGCCGTCATCTCCGGTGCCGATCGTTCGATCGTCTTCGAGCAGCGCCAGGTCGAGTTCCCCCGCGCCTGGTCGCAGACCGCCACCAACGTGGTGGTGCAGAAGTACTTCCGCGGCACCCTCGGCACCCCGGAGCGCGAGCGCTCGGTCCGGCAGATGATCGGCCGCGTCGCCGACACGATCTACGGCTGGGGCAAGGAGGACGGCTACTTCAAGACCGACCGCGACGCCTGGGCGTTCCGCGACGAGCTGGTCCACCTGCTGGTCCAGCAGAAGATGGCGTTCAACTCGCCGGTCTGGTTCAACGTCGGCGTCGAGGAAGAGCCGCAGTGCTCGGCCTGCTTCATCAACGCGGTCGACGACTCGATGGGCTCGATCCTCGATCTCGCCAAGACCGAGGGCATGCTGTTCAAGTACGGCTCGGGCACCGGCTCGAACCTGTCGTCGCTGCGCAGCTCGCGCGAGAACCTCAACGGCGGCGGCACCGCGTCGGGGCCGGTCTCGTTCATGCGCGGCTTCGACTCCTTCGCGGGCGCGATCAAGTCGGGCGGCAAGACCCGTCGCGCCGCCAAGATGGTCATCCTCAACGTCGATCACCCCGACATCGTCGACTTCATCGACTGCAAGGCGCTCGAGGAGAAGAAGGCGTGGGCGCTGATCGACGCCGGCTACGACGGCGGCTTCAACGTCCCGGGCGGCGCCTACGACTCGGTCGGCTACCAGAACGCCAACCACTCGATCCGCGTCACCGACGACTTTATGCAGGCGGTCATGCGTGACGGCGAGTGGCAGACCCACGCGGTCACCGACGGCGGCGTCGTCGAGACCCACCGGGCCCGCGAGGTCATGCGCAAGATGGCCGACGCGGCCTGGATCTGCGGCGACCCCGGCATCCAGTTCGACACCACGGTGAACGACTGGCATCCGTGCATCAACACCGCGCGGATCAACGCCTCGAACCCGTGCTCCGAGTACATGTTCCTGGACAACTCGGCGTGCAACCTGGCGTCGCTCAACCTGCGCAAGTTCCAGGACGAGCACAACGACTTCGACGTCGAGGCGTTCCGGCGCGCGGTCCGCATCACCAGCACGGCGATGGAGATCATCGTCGACAACTCGCGCTACCCGACCCCGCAGATCGCCAAGAACTCGTGGGAGTACCGGCCGCTCGGCCTGGGCTTCGCCAACCTCGGCGCCATGCTGATGTCGCGCGGCCTGCCCTACGACAGCGAGCCCGGCCGCGCCTACGCCGCCGCGGTCACCGCGCTGATGTGCGGTGAGGCGTACCGGCAGTCGGCGCGCATCGCCGCCGACGCCACCGGCCCGTTCGCCGGCTACGAGAAGAACGAGGAGCCGTTCCTGCGCGTCATGCGCAAGCACCGCGCCGCGATCGATCGCATCGACAGCGCGCTGGCGCCGTACGAGCTGACCCAGGCGGCCAAGGAGTCGTGGGACGACGCGATCGCGATCGGCCAGAAGTACGGCTTCCGCAACGGCCAGACCACGGTGCTGGCCCCGACCGGCACGATCGCCTTCCTGATGGACTGCGACACCACCGGCATCGAGCCCGACATCGCGCTGGTCAAGTACAAGCGCCTGGTCGGCGGCGGCGTCCTCAAGCTGGTGAACAACACGGTGCCCGAGGCGCTGAGCCGGCTCGGCTACGGCGAGAAGGACGTCGAGGCGATCATCGACTTCATCGACAAGCACGACACGATCGAGGGCGCGCCCGGCCTCAAGCCCGAGCACCTGCCGGTGTTCGACTGCGCGTTCCGCTCGTCGGCCGGCACCCGGTCGATCCACTACCTGGGCCACATCCGCATGATGTCGGCGACCCAGCCGTTCCTGTCGGGCGCGATCTCCAAGACCGTCAACCTGCCCACCGACTGCACCGTCGAGGACATCGAGGACGCGTACATCCAGGCCTGGAAGCTGGGCCTCAAGGCCATCGCGGTCTACCGCGACGGCTGCAAGCGCACCCAGCCGCTGTCGACCACGCTCAAGGGCGCGACGTCGACCGGCCAGCTCGCCGGCGCCGATCCGCTGGCGGCGCTGTCGCCGGAGGAGCGGGCGCTGATCGAGGCGCTGCGCGAGCGCCAGGGCAAGCCCAAGGGGCCGCCGATGGCGACCCGCTACAAGCTGCCCGAGGAGCGGCACTCGTTCACCCACAAGTTCTCGATCGGCGGGCACGAGGGCTACGTCACCGTCGGCATGTACGAGGACGGCAGCCCGGGCGAGATCTTCGTCCGCATGGCCAAGGAGGGCTCGGTCATCGCCGGCCTGATGGACTCCTTCGCCACCGCGATCTCGCTGGCGCTGCAGCACGGCGTCCAGCTCAGCGTGCTGATCGAGAAGTTCAAGGGCACCCGGTTCGAGCCGAGCGGCTTCACCGGCAACCCCGAGATCCCGCTCGCCACGTCGATCATGGACTACCTGTTCCGCTGGCTGTCCCTCCGCTTCCAGAGCGAGGGCGCGGAGCGGCACCCGGCGGCCCGGGCGGCGCAGCTCGATCTGCCCCGGGTCCCGCTGATGGCGAAGGATCCGGTCGACGCCTCGTCGATCCCGGTCATCGACGCCGCGGCGATCAAGGATCGCGCGTGGGTCCAGGAGACCGACGCGCCGCCGTGCCACGAGTGCGGGACCCTGATGGTGCGCAACGGCGCGTGCCACAAGTGCCCGAACTGCGGCTCGACCAGCGGCTGCTCCTGAGCGCGGGGGGATCGGCAGGCGGGTGATGTCACCCGCCTGTGACGATCCGATCACGCCGCTGTCGCGTAGCGAGATCAGCGTCCACGCGTAGGTCCGGGCCCACCGCCCGGTCGCAGTACCGGCGACAACGCCGGCAACGAGGCCCGAACGCCACCAGGCGATCGGGCCTCGGCATTTTCGGGACGTCCCGGCGGCGCGCGGGCCGCCCCCGGTCAGGGGGCCGCGGCCGGCAGCGTCACCCGCAGCACCGCCTGGAGCGCGTAGTCGTACATGTAGAACGCGCGGCCTCCAACGACCAGCGAGTCGACGATCACGTCGAGCGGCGCGACCCACCGGACGCGACGGGTCTGTTCGTCGCCGCGCGGCCGCTCGACCAGGACGGTGCGGTCGTCCTGCTGGCGCTGGTCCCAGGTGATCAGGCGCCCGTCGACCGCGTAGAGCCGCACGATCGCGGCGTCGGTGGGCCGCGCGACCGTCTCGAGCGCGCCCCGGCTCAGGTCGACGCGGTACAGGCCGTCGTCGTCGTGCAGGTAGGCGACGTCGTCGATCAGCGCCAGATCGCTGCCCGGGGCGCTCCAGGCGTCGCGGGTCGCGACCATCTGGACCGCGCCGTGCTCGTCGGCGCGGGCCAGGCCCTCGGGGTAGGCGCCGAAGGTCGTGAAGTACAGGTAGGTGTCGGTGAAGGCGAAGTGCGCGGCGGGACGGTCCTCGTTGCCGAACTGCGAGATCGACGGGCCCTCGGCGACCTGCACGGGCGGTCGCCCGCCGTCGAGCGCGGTCGCCCACACCCGCGAGCCGTCGCTGCTGTACAGGAAGCCCTTGTGGAGCTCGAGCTCGGCCGACGCGGGGAGCTCGCCGATCACGACGTCGCGTCCGCGGCGATCGATCCGGTGCGCGACGCCGTCGAGCACGTAGGCGATGAGGTCACCGTCGACCGCCAGCGCGTCGGGCACCGCGTCGGTGCGGCCGACCACGCGGGCCCGGCCGCCGCCCGGGTCGGGCTCGACCAGCACGGTGCCGCCGTCGGCGCCCATCACGGCGCAGATCACGCGATCGCCGGCGGCGGCGATGCCGGCCAGCTCGCTGTCGGCCGGCAGCGGCAGGATCTCGGCGCCACCGTCGACCGGCAGGCCCAGCAGCACCGGCGCGCCACGGATCGGATCGACCCCGGGCGCGTAGACGTAGCCGCCGCGCCGCGCCAGCACCGGCGCGCCGTAGGTCTCGACGTCGGCGTCGCCGGACCACAGCAGGTGCGCCGGTCCGGCGGCGCCACGCGTGATCACGCCCGCGGCGCTCAGGGCGGCGTAGCCGCGGGCGTCGGCGGCCAGCGCGGTGACCGGCTGGGGCTCGCGGCGGACGTGGCGCCCGGTGGCGGCGACGATGGCGTGGACCCCGTCGTCGGCCCCGACCAGGACGACGCCGTCGGCGGCGGCCATCGCGCTGGTGCCGGCGAGGAACGGGTAGCGCCCCACCACCCGGGTCGTGCCGGTCGCGACGTCGACGTCGAGCAGCGTGGGCTCGTCGCGCGCGACGACGGCGTAGGCGTGGCCGCCGGCGACCGCCAGGGCGACGCCGTCGCCGCCGACGGGGATCCGGCGCGGCACCGCGCCGGCGCCGCGCAGCTCGAGGTGGTCGTCGAGGCCGATCACCAGCGTCGCGCCGTCGCCGGCCAGCCCCCACAGCAGGCCGTCGACCTCGAGGACGTCGACCGCCGGGCCGCCGTCGACCGGCAGCGCGCGCAGCTCGCTGCCGTCGAACAGCGCGTACAGCGTGTCGCCCGCCACCGCCAGGCGATCGACCGTGCGCTGCAGGCTGAACAGCCGCTGGTAGGCGCCGTCGGGGCCGTGGCCGCGTCGGTACAGGCCGGCGTCGTCGGCCCAGTAGACGTGGTCGTCGTCGGTGGTCAGCGCGGTGATGGCGGCGCCGCCGCGCACCACCGCGTAGGGCTCGGCCGGCGGCGGCGTCACCGGCGCCGCGCGCGGCGCGGTGGCGCGTGGCCCGCACGCGGCGAGCGACAGCAGCACGGCGAGCGGTCCCGAGGCGATGGCGCGCACGCCCCGATCGACGCCCGGGCGGCCGGCGCTGTCAACGGCCTGCCGTCAGTCGTCGCGCGGGCGCTTGCGCGGCCGCGGGATGCCGAACGTGTCCATCCGCGCCTGCAGCGTGTTGCGCGAGATGCCCAGGACGCGGGCCGCGCGGGTCTGGTTGCCGCCGCAGGCGCGCAGCGCGTCGATGATCCTCGCCGACTCGAGGCGCGCGACCTCGTCGCGGAGGCGCTCGTCGCCGAGCCCCGGCATCGTGGGGCGGGACGACCGCTCCGACCGCTCGGCGCCGCCGGGGTCGCCGGCGCCGCCCATCGGCGCGGTCGGCGGGCCGTCGTCGGCGACCACGCGCGGCACCGGCAGCGTCTGGGTCGAGGCCTCGAGATCCGCGAGGCCGAGGTGCTCGACGTCGAGCGGGCCGCCGCCGCACATCAGCACCGCGCGCTCGATCGTGTTGCGCAGCTCGCGGACGTTGCCCGGCCACGGGTACGCGGCCAGCGCGAGCCGGGCCTCGGCGGTCAGCGGCGGCGCCGGCCGGCGCGCGCTCTCGGCGGCGCGGGCCACGAACGCCTCGACCAGGCCGTCGATCTCGTCGACCCGCTCGCGCAGGGGCGGCAGCTCGACGGTGACGCCGCACAGCCGGAAGTAGAGATCGCGGCGGAACTGGCCGGCCGCGATGTCGGCCTCCAGCGACCGGTTGGTCGCCGACACGAAGCGGACGTCGATCGTGCGGCCCTCGACGGCGCCGACCCGCTGCACGACCCGGTCCTCGAGGACGCGCAGCAGCTTGGCCTGCAGCGACGGCGGCAGGTCGCCGACCTCGTCGAGGAACAGCGTGCCGCCGTCGGCGGACTCGACCAGCCCGGCCTTGGCGGCGTGGGCGCCGGTGAACGCGCCGCGCTCGTGGCCGAACAGCTCGCTCTCGAGCAGCTGCTCGTTGAGCGCCGCGCAGTTGATCCGCACGAACGGCTTGCGCGTGCGCGACGACAGCCGGTGGATCATCTCGGCGCACAGCTCCTTGCCGACGCCGGTCTCGCCGCGGACGAGCACGCTCAGGGTCGAGTCCGCGATCTGCTCGATCAGCGCGCGCACCCGCTCCATGACCCCGCCCGAGGCCCGCAGCGCGTTCCAGGCGTGGGCCGCGAGCTGCTCGGCGGTGGTGCCGTCCCGCGGCCAGGCCGCGACGCTCCACGTCGGCGAGATCCCGACCGCGCGCAGCCGCGCCACGGTGCGCTCGACGACGGCGCGGGCGTGGGCCGCCGAGGTGTCGATCAGCAGCACCTGGAACTGCCCGGGCCCGGCGTTGGCGAACTGATCGGTGCCCCGCAGCGTGGTCTCGAGCTCGTCCTCGACCCGCTCGGGGTCGACGTCCTCGCCGACGTGGATGCGCGCGAACGCGAAGCCCTGGCCGCTGCGCGCCGAGCGCGCGCACTCCTCGGCGAGGCGGCCGTCGAGCAGCAGGCCGCGCCACGGTCGGCCGCGCGCCGGCGCGATCCGCTGCACCAGCATGACCGCGTCGCCGAGCTGGATGGCCTCGCCGATCTCGATGGGCGTCGGCGTCCGCGCCGACAGGCTCTTGCCGCGCAGGCGGGTGCCGTTGCGACTCTCGAGATCGCGCACCGCCAGCGGCGCGGTCGTCAGCTCGGTGTGCTGGCGCGACACCGACGGGTGATCGATGACGATGTCGCACGACCGCGAGCGCCCGATCACCTGGGCGTGGCCGGCGCCGAGCGGGTGCGAGTAGACGACACCGTCGACGCTGACCAGCAAGCACAGCTCGGCCGCGTCCGGATCCTCCACCACCGCGGTGATGTCGGTGTCGATCTCGCCGGTGGGTTGACGCACGACGTCACGCATCTTGGGGACCGGGGTGGGCGTTGTCATTACAGTGCGCCTCACCACTCATCACAGGCGGAAAATCCGGAGATCGCACGAATCCGGGTCGCCCGTGCGAACAGCCCCAAGCATGCGCGAACAGCGCAGCGGTGCCCAGCGTGATGCCTGCACGATCAACAGGTACAAGATGAGCCGTCATGCCGAAAGCGAAAAACGAGCGACGTGATGGCGTCGGCGCCGCGATCGCCGACCCCACATCAGCATGATCACGAGCGCCAGTCCGCCGGCGTTCGTGCCCGCGTCGGGCGCGCCGGCGCAGCCGCAGCCGGCGCCGGGCGCGGCGACGCAGGCGTAGCGATCGGGCTCGGTGGTCGCGCGGCACGCCTCGCCGTCGGCGCAGCCGACCAGGTCCGGCACGCAGCGTGACGCGCACACCGGCGCCGCGTCGGCGTCGACGCGCACGCAGCCGAGGTCGTCGCAGTCGTGGTCGCTGGCGCAGGCGGCGCCCGCCGCGCCCGGGCTCGGCGCCGGCCACGTGCAGGTCGCGGCGTCGGGATCGCAGCGCATGCCGGGCGCGCACGCGTCGTCGGTCGCGCACCCGACGGTGCAGTAGCCGACGCCGGGCGCGTCCGCGGGGAAGCGGCAGGTGCCGGCGGCGCAGGTCGCGTCGTCCCAGCAGCGGGCGCCGGTGGCGGCGCCACCGTCGGCGGTGGCCGCGACGTAGCCGTCGATCAGCGCGCGGTGGGCGTCGACCCGGGTCGCCTCGGCGAACGCGACGCAGGCGTCGTCGCCGCCGCTGACCACCGCGGCGACCGCCTCGCCGGCGCCGTCGTCGAGCAGCACCGGCCCGCCGGAGTCGCCGCCGCACGGCTGTGACGGCGCGCCGACCAGGCGCAGGCGCGCCGCGGTGACCTCCGCGAGCTGCGCGGTGCCCTCGCGCTTGCGCGGCGGCGACGGGTCGTCGGGCGCGGTCAGGCCGAAGCCGACGACGCGCACGGTGGCGCCGGCGGCGTCGGCGAGCGCGGCGGTCGAGCTGCGCGGCAGCGGCGCGGTCGCGGGCGTGGCGGCCAGCAGGATCAGCGCGACGTCGTCGGTGCGGCTGGCGGCGTCGAACGTCGGCGCGGTGAGGACGTCGAGCACGGCGACGCGGTCGCCGCCGTCGTCGGCCCCGACCACGATCGTCGCGGTCCGGGGCGCACCGCAGTGCGCGGCGGTCAGCACGACGCGCGGCGCGATCAGCGTGCCGGTGCAGGCGATGCCGCCGCCGAGATCGAGCCCGACCACCGCGAGATCGCCGGCGTCGTCGCTGCCGGCGGTGATCGCCGCCGGGCCGGCGGGCGCGGCGCGCGGCGTGCCGCCGGCGTCCGCGCCGGCGACGCGGGGCCCGCCGGTCACCGCCGCCGCGACCACGATCGCGACCCCGAGCGCTCTCGTCGATCTCGCGCGCGGCGTCATGGCTCCACTCTCTAGAGCCCGCAGGGATCGTGCAAGAGCTCGCGGTCGCGCCGCAGCTGCGCCGCCAGCTCGCCGGGGTAGCCCGGGTCGCCGTCGCCGACGAGGGCGTCGAGCTCGGCGATCGCGGCGTCGACGTCGGTCATCGACAGGGCGATCGCGTGGCCGAGGCGGACGTCGTCGCCGTCGGGCAGCAGGTCCGCGACCGGCAGCAGCCGGGTCAGCAGGTCCAGGCTCTCGCGCCAGCGCAGGTCGAACGCCAGCGGGCCGGCGGCCCGGCGACCGCGCATCGCGTCGATGACCGGCAGCGCCGGTGCCAGGCAGGCGCGGGCCCGGTCGCGATCGCGCATCGGCGCGACCTGGGCCAGCAGGTCGTCGAGCGCGCGCTCGACCCGGGGATCGTCGAGCCACGGCGCCTGCGCCGCCATGGCGCGCAGGACCCCGGCGCGCCACGCGCACGAGCCCTCGGCGTCGGGGTCGTCGCGCAGCAGGCGGGCCCACCGCGCCAGCGCGGCGTCGATGTCGCCGGCCTCCAGCAGCGCCACGGCGTCGCGGTGCGGATCGGTCTCGTCAGCGCGCGCCGCCGGCGCCGGCACCAGCGCGAACGGGTAGTTGACGACCAGCGTCGAGGTCGGGCCCGGCGGCAGCCACAGCGCGCCCGCGGCGGTGGCCATGCACGCGTGCAGCGCGTCGTCGCCGGCGCCGTCGACGCGGACCTGGGCCGGCACGCTGCTGCCGGCGCCGAACACCAGGTGGAGCGTGACCACGCCGGTGAGGGCCGGATCGCGGGCGTGGGCGGCGGCGTGGCAAGCGCCGAAGCCGGCGAGGTTGGCGCGCACCGCGGCGCGGACCACCGGGATGGTCAGGCCGTCGTCGACGACGACCGCGCAGCCGATCCGGAGCTGCGGGGCGCGACCGCGCCGGGGCTCCCGCGACGGATCGCGATCGCTGAGGGTCAGCGCCGTCGCCAGGGTCAGCGGGTCGGGGTCGGCGTCGACCAGCACCGGCGTGCACAGCCTGCCGCCGTAGCGCCGCGGCGCCGCGGCGCTCGCGGTCGGGCGCGGTGGTGGCGCCGGCCACGGCGGCTGCGCGGCGAGGACGAAGTCGAGGCCGACGTGGCCGACGGTCCAGCGGGTGCGGATCGCGTCGACCGCGGTCGCGGCGAGCGCGGCCTCGACGCAGGCGCCGAGCGCCGCGTCCTCGGGGCGGTCGCTGGCCGCGGCGACGTCGTCGACCTGCCCCCACGGATCGATGCGCAGCGTGACGTCGAGGTGGGTGGCGGCGAGGCCGCCGTCGACCTGCGCCCACTTCCAGCACGCCTCGAGATCGGCGCGTCGTCGGGCCACCGCGTCGCGCAGCTGCGCCGGCGTGCGCGCCCACCCGGTGCGCGGCCGCTCCTCGATGCGCGGCCCGCGGGCCAGCGGTGGCAGCGGATCGTCCTCGAAGTCGAGGGTCTTGACCGCGGCGCCGCCGCCGGTGCTCCCCGGCGCGAGGGTCTTGCACTGCAGCTGCCACGGCGGCGGTGGTGGCGCGGTCGGCAGCTGGTACCCCGGGCGCGGCGGCGCCTCGGGCTCGACCCGCGCCGGCCGCGAGCGCGCCGAGCACCCGGTGGCGACGGCGACGGCCGCGATCGCGGCCAGGGCGGTGGCGGTCGGCCGCGCGTGGGTCACGCCGGATCGACACCACGCCGCCGCCCGGGTTCCGGTCCATGCCCCCATCCGGGCACGATACCGCGGCCGCGACCGCGCGCGAGGCGTACGATCGTGGCATGCGGATCCCGGTGGTCATCGCGGCGCTGATCCTCGGTACCGTCGTCGCCTGCGGCGGCGCGGGTGCAGGCGACCTCGACGCCGCGGTCGACGCCGACGCCGTCGCCGCGGTCGACGCCACGCCCGACGCCGACGCCGCGGCCCCGACCTTCGTCCCCGCCGACGCGGTCGATCTCACCGCCGACAACCCGGCCGAGGACGAGGACCCCAGCGTCCTGGTCACCGCCGACGGGCTCGTCGTCGTCACGTTCTTCTCGCGCCGCGGCGGCAACGCCGATCTCTACGTCACCACCACGCGCGACGGCGTCACCTGGACCGCGGCGCGACGCCTCACCAGCGATCCCGACGACGACTTCTACCCGCAGCTGATCCAGGATCACGCCGGCCGCTTCCACCTGACCTGGTTCCGGCGCGCGCCCGCGCCGACGTACTACGCGCACGTGCGCCACGCCAGCTTCGACGCGCTGCCGGCGGCGCCGATCGACGGCGCCCAGGTCACCGACGCGCCCGGCTACCTCGAGGACTGGGTGCCGACGATCGCCGAGGCGCCGTCGGGACGCCTGGTCATCGTCTTCGCGTCCAAGCTCCGCGAGCCCGACCTCCACCACCTGTTCGCGATCACCTCCGACGACGGCGGCGCCACCTGGTCGGCGCCGGTCGGGCTCGCCGACGTCAACGCCGTCGCCGCCCACGATCACCTGCCCTTCGTCGCACGCACCGACGACGTCCTGACGTTGACCTGGGTCCGTCACGAGACCGATCCGACGCCGTGGCTCGACGCCACCAGCGACGTCATGCTCGCGACCTCGAGCGACGGTCTGGCCTGGTCGTCGCCGCGGGCGGTCACCGCCGACGACGGCGCCGGCGTCGTCGACGTCTTCCCCGGCCTGTACCGCCGCCACGGCGGCGCGTGGGCGCTGGCGTGGGTGTCGACCGCGCTGGCCCCCGGCGGCAGCGTCGTCGCCGTCGCGGTCGCCGACGCCGCGACCTACCCGAGCGGCCGTGTCGAGCTGCCGCTGGTCGGCTACTCGCCGCGGATCGTCGCGACCCCGACGCCCGGCGTCTACCTCGGGGTGACCGTCGCCGGCGCGACCGGCGCCCAGGACGTCTACGCCCGCGTCTTCACCGAGTGACCACGGTCGCCGGGATCGCGGCGAGCAGGGCCTCGAGCTCGTCGTCGGGCGGCGCGCCCTCGTTGGCGACGAACAGCTCGCGGACGAACGCCGCCAGCCGCGGGCCCGCGATCGTCGCCGGCGCCGGCGCGGTGCCGGCGAGCGCGAGCAGGCGCAGGTGCCGGTCGCGTGCCAGGCCCGGCCCCAGCGACGGCTGCGCGTACGGCGCGTCGACGACGCGGGCGCCCCAGCGACGGAACCGCGCCAGCCGGGCCGCGGCGGCGGCGGCGTCCTCGCCCGGACCCGGCGCCGAGGGGTCGGCGATCTCGCCGAAGACCGGCGCGCCGTCGCCGCCGTCGGCGCGCCCGGCGCCGCGCGCCCGCAGGTCGTCGACCGCGCCGGTGAGCAGGCGCCGGCCCAGGCCGCGGCCGCGCCACGGTGACGTCACCACCAGGTACGTCGCCAGGCCGCACCCGCTGCGCGGGTACCACTCGTACGCGACGCCGCCGTGCAGGACGCGGCGCGACGGGTCGCGCAGGGCGCGCCCGGCGATCTGCACGGTCAGCTGGTACGGCGCGTCGGGATCGCGCAGCCGGCGCTGCCACACCGCGAGCGGCTCGCGCTGGTGCGCGAACGCGTCGAGGTAGGGGCCGGCGTGGAAGGCCGCGAGCAGCTCGTCGTCGCGGTCGAGGTCGCCGTCGTCGTCGTCGCCATCGTCGCGGTGCCGGCCCAGGCGCACGATCTCGACGTCGCCGCCGTGGTCGTCGTCGGGCACCGCGGTCACGACGCCGGGATCACGACGCGGTCGGCCGGATCTCGATGTCGCCGCTGTCGGCGTGCAGGACCAGCTGCCAGCGCGCGCCGCCCTTGTCGCGGAACGACGCGAGGTGATCGCTGTTGGTCCGCGCCTCGCTGATCAGGAACTTCAGGTAGTCGCGATGATCCGCGACCAGATCCTTGAGCGCGGCGACGCCGCTGGTGTCTCCGACGAGTCGCATCGAGGAAAGGCTATCGCCGACCGACCCACCCCGCCACCCGCTGAAGTTCGTGTCACCCATCTCACATGCGCTAGCATCGGTCATCGACCGCGATCTCCAGCTCGAGCCGCTGCACGTCGACCTCGCGCGCGCACGCTGGCGGCCGTCCGCCGGCTGGGCGTCCGTGATCTCGCCGGCGTACGCGCGGCGCCACCGGGCTGGTCGCCGCCGCGGCCTGGGCCGACGTCGCGATGATGATGGGCGACACCGGAGCCGCCGGGCTCGGCCTCCTCGTGGTGCTCCACGCCGAGGCCAGCCTGCCCGACGGCGTCGAGGATCGCCGCCTCGGCGCCCACCGCGATCTGTTCCTGCTCGATCTCGGGCTCGGCCGCGCCGCTCGCCCCGACGCCATCCCGGTGCGCGCGCTCGGCGAGCCGGGCACGGTGGCGCCGGCGGTGGCGCGGCGCGAGGCGTGGCTGCACCGTCAGCTCGCGCCCTTCGACGGCTCGCTGGCGCGCGCCGCGCGGTTCGCGCTGGCGCTGGCGGCGGCGCGCACCGGCGTGATCGTGGCCGAGCCGGTGCTCGGCGCGGATCCCGACGCGGCGGTGGAATAGCCGCCGACGCCTCGACGTTGTCGCGCACACCGAGAGGGGGTTCGCGATGCGCACCAAGATCATCCGGGGCCTGGCGCTGATCGGCGCCGGCTTCGCCGTGCTGTTCGGCCTGCGCCTGGGCTGGGGCTACCTGAGCCACCCCGACGGCGCCGCGCGCCGGGTCGAGCAGGCCTCCGACCTGTCGGGGTTCGAGCTCGAGAAGCGCAACTACGCCAGCGCCAAGATCGCCCGCAAGGTCGAGGGTGGCGGCGCCGCGGCGATGGACCAGAAGTACGAGCGCGTCGCCGACGTCCGCGCCCACACCCGCGACTTCGAGCGCGAGGAGGCGGCGCTGCGCGCCGCCGCCGCCGCGCAGCAGGGCGTGATCCAGCTCGAGCAGAAGGACGGCGTCGCCGGCGGCCGGGTCCTGCACCTGGCGATCGGCGTCGATCCGGCGCGCTTCGACGCCCTCGTCGAGCAGGTGCGGGCCGTCGGCGCCACCGCCTACCTCCACGTCGAGAAGCAGGACCGCACCAACGAGTTCAAGCAGCTCGAGGCGCGGCGGACCTCGCTCGAGGCGGCGCGCGACGCGCTGATCGGCCTCAAGGGCCGCAGCGGCACGATCGAGGAGCTGGTCGCGCTCGAGGATCGCATCCTCGACGTCCACCAGCAGCTGCAGCAGCTCGGCGTCTCGCTCGGTGAGTTCGACGAGGTCAACGAGCTGTGCACGGTCAAGGTCACGCTGGCCGAGCAGGGCGCGCCGGTGACCTACGCCGGCCAGGTCATCCCGCTGTGGCGCCGCGCCGAGGTCGCGTTCCGCTGGGCCCTGCCGGTGTACCTGCGCCTGCTCGGCACCGTGCTGTGCGGCGCGCTGGTCGTGCTGGTGCTGCTCGTCCTCGGCGAGCGGGTCGGCGCGCTGCAGAAGATCGTCGCGCGCGTCGAGCCGCCGCGCCCGCCGGCCGGGTAGCCCGCTCAGCGGCGCCGCAGCAGGTAGCCGCGCTCGTGGCCGCAGGTGGTCTCGGCGACCGGCGCGAAGCCGTGCGGCGCGAACAGCCGCGGCGCCAGGTCGACCGGCCACGGCACCTCGTCGGTGTAGATCCACTTGCCGACCGCGCGCAGCGTCGCGCGGAAGGCGCGGTAGCGGACGGTGTCGACCGGCACCAGGATCGCGAGCAGCCCGCCGGGGGCGACCGCGCGGGCGTGCGCGGCGACGACGCGCGCCTGGTCGGGTCCGTGGAAGTGCTCGACGACGCCGCCCGAGTGCACGAGATCGAACGTGGCGCCGCGATCGAAGTCGAGCAGGTCGCCGGCGACGTGCTCGACGCGATCGAGCAGGCCGCGCGCCGACCACAGCCGGCGCGACAGGCCACGCGCCGAGCGGTTGCGCTCGACCAGGGTGGCGTGGCCGCCGAACGCCTCGACCAGGCGCAGCGACGCGTGCCCGGTGCCGGCGCCGAGCTCGAGCACGCGCGGCGACGCCGGCAGCGCGACGCCGGCGAGCAGGCGGCGGTACGCGGCGAAGACCTGGCGGATGCGGATCGCCTCGACGAGGTTGCGGCGGCGGCCGATCGTGGCGAAGTGATCGTCCCAGTTGGTGGCGATGATCGAGTGGGGCGCGGCGGGCGCGGGCACGGGCGCGGAGGGAGCGGCGGGAGAGGTGGGCATGCCGGGCGGTACTGCGACCGGCGTGCCGTGACGTCGGACCCGTCGATCCCGCGGGTTGCGCGGCGCGAGCGACGAACGTCCACCACCTCGCTGTCCGTGGTTCGACCTCCGCCACCAGGCCGCGACGGCACGATCTGGCAACCCCGATCGGCGTGGCGCGGGCGCCACCGTCGCGACGCGGGGTTGCGCGCGGTGTGGCCGCCGGTTCACGGCGGCACGTCGGTTGCTGAAGCCACGGCCGATGTCCGAACGAGTCCTCCTGCTGTACAGCCCCGCCGGCGGTGGTCACCGCGCCGCCGCGCACGCCGTCGCCGACGCGGTGCGCGCCGCGTCGCCCGCCGCGGTCACCGAGGTGCGCGACGTCTGCGAGTTCGCGCCGTCGTGGTTCCGCTACGACCACGCGTGGTCGCTGATCCAGCGCCACGGCGGTCGCACCTGGGACTGGATGTTCGACGCCACCGACCGCACCGAGGTCCGCGCGCTGCAGCGCGTGCGGCTGCCGCTGCACGCCGCGGTGTTCGCCGGCCTCGACCGGCACCTGCGGGCGACGCGCCCGACCCACGTCGTGTGCACGCACTACCTGCCGGCGCTCGCGCTGGCGCGCGTGCGCGCCGACGTGGCGCTGCGCGCGATCACCGTCGTCACCGATCACCAGATCCACCGCGCCTGGCTCACCCCCGGCGTCGACGCCTACTGCGTCGCCGACGACGCCGCGGCGCGGGCGCTGGCGCGTCGCGACCCCGCGGTCGCCGTCGAGGTCACCGGCATCCCGGTGGCGCGCGCCGCCGCCATGCCGGTGCGCGCGATCGCGGCGGACGCGCCCGCCGCCGCGTCCTGGCGCTGCTCGGCGGCGTGCCCGCCGCCGACGCGGTCGCCGCGCTGACCGCGCTGGCCCCGGTGGTCGCGGCGGGCCACGCCTGCACGTGCTGACCGGCGACGAGCCGGCGGTGCGCGCTGCGGCGCGCGCCTGGCAGCCGCGCCCGGCGTCGAGGTCGCGGCGCGCGCCGACGGCCTGCTGCGCGCGCTCGACGCCGCCGACGTCGTCGTGACCAAGGCCGGCGGCCTGATCGTCAGCGAGTGCCTGGCCCGGGGCGCGCCCTGGTGCTGCCGTTCGCCGCGCCCGGCCAGGAGCGCGGCAACCTGCGCCACGCCGTCGACGTCGGCGCCGCGGTGCGCCCGCCGAGCTCGCCGACACCGGCGCGGTGGTCGCCGAGCTGCTGGCCGAGCCTGGCCGCCTGCGCCGCATGGGCGCGCGGGCCCGGATGGCGTCGCGCCCCGACGCCGCCGACGCGGTGGCGCGCTGCGTGCTCGCCGACGTCGCCGAGGAGCGTCGCCGTGTCGCGTGACGCCAGCGCGCTCGACACCGCGGTCGCGCTCGGCGGCGTCGCCGCGGCGTCGCTGGCGCTGGCGCCGGTGACCGCGGCGGCGTGGCTGTGGAGCGCGGCGTCGCGCGCCGCGCTGGTGGCGACGCTCGGGCCGCGGCTGGCCGGGCTCGGCGTCCGCGGTCGCCCGCGCGCGGTCACGCCGCTGGGCGGCAGCCGCAGCAACGCGGTGTACCGGGTCGCGCTCGACCGCGTCGGCGCCGCCGGCGCGCCGCGCACCGTGATCGTCAAGCAGGCGCTGCCGCTGGGCACAGTGCTGGCGACCGCGCGCGCTGGGTCAGGCCGCAGCCGTTCGCCGCGCGCTGACGCCGCAGCCCGCGCGACCGCAGGCCAGGCGCTGGCGCGCCGCGTCGCGTGGACGCGGCGTGCGCGCGGTGCTGTCGTCGCTGGGCCTGGTGGCCGGCGCGCGCCACCGGGTGATCACCCGCGCCGGCGCCGGCGTCGTGGTCGACGCCGAGCTCGAGCGGGTGCGCGCGGCGCACGCGGTCGTGGTCGAGCCGTCGCGCAGCACGATCACCGCGGCCACCGGCGGCGAGGTCCGCGTCGATCGGGGCCGGCCGCTGGCCTGCGAGCTGCTGGCGGCGCTGGTCGAGGCCCAGGGCGCCGCGGTCAGCGCCGAGCAGCTGTTCCTCGGCGTCTGGGGCGGTCACGAGTACCACCCGCTCCGCCATCGCAACACCGTGTACGTCGCGGTCAAGCGGCTGCGCCAGACCCTGCGGACGCTGCTCGAGGATGACCGCGAGCTGATCGAGACCACCG
Organism: Kofleriaceae bacterium; assembly: GCA_020633495.1. Lineage (GTDB taxonomy): Bacteria > Myxococcota_A > Polyangia > Haliangiales > Haliangiaceae > WYBA01. Next base: position 450,528 of record JACKDR010000002.1, read on the forward strand.
CGGCGGGGTGGCGGCTCGTCGATCACGTCGACGTCGCGGTGATCCGGCCCGAGCCCTGACCGGCGCGCCGGCGCCAGCGCCGCCGGTCACGCGGTTGACGTCGTCACCCTGCTGACGTCGCGATCGGCGCAAGTCACCGTCCTCACGGTCGCCTCGCGAGGCACGGCGCTTGCTGTCCTCGTCGACCATGAGGTGCACGAACGTAGCGGCCGCAACCGGGTGCTCGTCGTGGGTCGCGCGGGCCGCGCTGGCGGTCGTGATCGCGGTCGGCGCGGGGTGCGCGGTCTCCGACATCCCCTCCACGCCCGCGGCCACCGCCGCGGTGGCGCAGGCGCTGGTGGTCGAGTGCAACGAGGCCACCCTCGGCCAGGCCTGCGACAGCGACGACAGCGCGTGCACCGTCGAGGAGTGCCAGCGGGTCGGGCCCGGCGTCGGCTGCGTCCTGGTCGAGCTGGCCGCCGACGGCACCGCGTGCGGCTCCGACGGCGATCCGTGCTCGCTCGACACCTGCGCCGCGGGCGTGTGCGGCCACACCCCGCTCGAGGTCGGCGCGCTCTGCTACGACGGCGCCTGGTGCACGGTCGGCGAGCGCTGCGACGCCGACGGCGTCTGCGGCGGCGGCGACGTGCTGTGCGACGACGGCGATCCGTGCACCGCCGACCTGTGCGACGTCGTCGAGGGCTGCGTCTTCGTCCCGATCGACGGCTGCGGCCGCCCCGGCGGGAGCGGCGATCCGCCCGGCGGCGGCGCCGCGGTCGCCCCCCCCGCCGCCGGCGTCGACGCCGGCGTCGCGACGCTGCTGCTCGGCGTCGTCGCGATCAACCTCGCCGCCGCGCTGCCGGTGGTGCCGGCGCAGCTCGGCGTCCAGGAGTCGGCGATCGTCGTCGCCCTGGCCGCCGGCGGCGTCGCCACCGCGCCGGCCCTGGCGTGCGCGCTCGCCTACCGCGCCGCGCACGCCATCCCGCTCGTCACCGTCGGCCTGCCGGCGCTGGCCAGCCTCGGGCTCGGCCGCGCCGGCGCGGCGGCCGCTACCGCAGCTCGCGCTTGAGGATCTTGCCGGTCGGGCCCTTGGGCAGGGCGTCGCGGAACTCGACGATCCGCGGGTACTTGTACGCGGCCAGCTTCTCCTTGCAGTAGGCGATGATGTCCTCGGCGGCGACCTTGGCGTCGGGCTTGATCGCCAGCACCGCCTTGACCTCCTCGCCGTGCGACTCGTGCGGCACGCCGATCACCGCCGCCTCGAGCACCGCGGGGTGGCCGTACAGGACCTCCTCGATCTCGCGCGGGTACACGTTGAAGCCGCCGCGGATGATCATGTCCTTCTTGCGATCGACGATGTAGTAGAAGCCGTCGGCGTCGCGCTGCGCGATGTCGCCGCTGGCGAACCAGCCGTCCTTGATCGCCTCCGCGGTGGCCTCGGCGCGGTTCCAGTAGCCCTTCATGACGTTGTGGCCCTTGATCTGGATCTCGCCCGGGGTGTCGGTCGCGGTGACGACCTTGCCGTCGGCGTCGATCAGCCGGAACTCGACGCCCCAGATCGGCAGGCCGATCGAGCCGGCCTTCTTGTTGCCGGGCTGGTTGAACGACGCCACCGGCGACGTCTCCGACAGGCCGTAGCCCTCGAGGATGTCGACCTCGAACTTCTTGTCGAAGGCGCTCATGACCTCGACCGGCATCGCGGCGCCGCCCGAGGCGCAGTGCTGCAGCGACGCGAGCATCGCCGGCGTGACCTCGGGGTGGTGCAGCAGCGCGAAGTACATCGTCGGCACGCCGGCGAAGAACTTCACCTTGTGCTTCTCGATCAGCTGCGCCGCCGCCAGCGGCTCGAACCGCGGCATCAGCACCAGCGTGCCGCCGCCGCGGATCGTCGCGTTCTGCATGACGGTCTGGCCGAACGAGTGGAACAGCGGCAGCACCACCATGACGACGGCGTCGTCGGGCGGGTACGGCAGCGGCAGGCTGTTCATGTACTCGGCGTTGAACAGCAGGTTGAAGTGCGACAGCTCGGCGCCCTTGGGCTTGCCGGTGGTGCCCGAGGTGTAGAGGATCACCGCGGTGTCGTCGGCGTTGGTCGCCGGCACGGCGTCGACCGGGGTCGCCGGCATCGAGATCGCCGAGAAGTTGTGGACGCCGTCGGGCGCGGTCACGTCGGCGCGGTCCTGCTTGACGACGATCAGGTGCTTGCAGCCGGTCGATCGCGCGAAGCCGGCGCGCGCCTGCTCGAAGAAGCCCTCCCACACCACCAGCGCGACCGCCTCGGAGTCGTCGAGGTGGTAGTGGATCTCGTCGGGGGTCAGCAGGACGTTGAGCGGCACCACCGGGCACGCCGCGTAGTGGCTGCCGAAGTACGCGATCGTGAACTGCGGCACGTTGGGCAGCATCAGCGCGACGTGCTGGCCGGGCTTGACGCCCAGGCCGTGCAGCGCGCCCGCGAACTTGCGGGCGAAGCCGTCCACCATCTGGTAGGGCAGGACGACGTCGTTGATGACGATGGCGGGCTTGCTCGGGTGCCGCTTGGCGGCCTCGGACAGCAGCGTGGCGAGATTCAGGCTCATGGCCCCCTCCGGGTGGTGAGGGGGGATCCTATACACGCCGCGGCTAGGGCTGTACCCCGATCGCACCGGTGATCGCGGTGTAGCCGGTGCCGGTCGACTGCAGGCCGAGGTCGGTCACCGTGGCGCCGGCGCCGAAGCGCATGCGGCGGACCCCGGCGAGCTCGGCGATCAGCACCAGGCCGCGCTGGCCGCCGCGCTCGATCATCACCGCGTCGCCGGGCAGCTGCGGCGCGGCGCCGGCGTAGGCGACCTCGCCGCGCAGCGTGAACGGGGTGGCGGCGTCGGGCGCGTAGTCGAGGACGAAGACCGCGTCGCCGTAGCCGCTGACCACCAGCGCGGCGTCGTCGAACGGCGACGCCACGATCGCGACCGGATCCTCGACCGGCGTGATCACCTGGGTCGTCGTGACCGCGTCGCCGGCGACGGCGGCGACCGCGACCCGGTTGGGCAGGCCGCTGAACTCGCTGTTGTCGCCGACCAGGACGTGGCGGCCGTTCGCGGTCATCGCGGTGGCCGCGACGATGGCCTGGTCGTCGGGGAACAGGGGATCGCCGTCGAGCAGCCCCGGCGGCTCGGTGGTCCAGTCGAGCAGGTCGACGGTGTCGCCGGCCGGCGAGTCGCCGACGTCGGTCGCGACCAGGACCGCGCGCTCGCCCCGCAGGTGCAGCCCGGCGGCCAGCTTGGTCGGGAACCACAGGCCGAGATCGGTCAGGCTGCCGTCGCAGCCGATCGCGACCCGGTAGATGCCGCCGCCGTTGTTGCGCCAGTTGGGATCGATCACGTAGGCGAGGTCGCCGGCGGGGTCGACGACGACGCGCTCGGCGTAGAACGAGCCGGTGAAGCGCGCGTGGACCACGACCGGGGTGTCGCCGTCGAAGCGGAAGACGCCCAGCGAGCCGTCGTCCTGGGCGACCAGGCCGACCTCGCCATCGGGCGTGAACGCGATCGCGCCCCGGGTCGCCCGGCCCATCGTGAAGGGCGCGCCGGTCGGGCCGCTCGGCGTGCCGTCGGCGGCGAGGTCGAGCACGGTCCAGGTCGAGGCCTGGCCGCCGCCGGCGTCATAGGGCAGCGACACCACGACCTTGCGCGCGCGATCGGCGGGCGCCGCGGCCCGCGGGCACGGGTTGGCGTCCGGCGCCGGGGCGGCGTCGACGGTGGCCGCGGCGTCGGGCGTCCCGGTCGAGGTGTCGTCGCCGCCGCAGGCGGCCAGGGCGCCGGCCGCGCCGGTGGCGAGGATGGCGGCAAGGGACGGCACGAGCGGGGCGCGACGCATCGGCGCAGGCTACACCGGGATGCCGCGGCGCCGTCCACCGGTTAGACCTGTACCGTGGAGCTGCTCGCCGCCGCCACCGTGGTCACCGTCGTCGGGCTGCTCGCCGGCCGTCGCGGCGGCGGCCACGCACGCCCCGAGGAGCGCCAGCGGGACGTGCTGCACCAGGTGGCGACCTGGGTGCGCGGCTACCCCAGCACCCGCGGCACCCGCGGCACCCTGGAGGGCGTCCCGATCTGGTTCGCGCACGCGGTCCGTGGCGGCGACCTCGCCGGCGCTGGCGAGAACTGGACCTACGTCGACTGCGCGCTGCCGCCCGGCTACCCGCTGAGCCTGCTGGTGCGGCGATCCCGGCCCGGCGACCGCCGCGCCTTGCGCAGCGGGGACATGCTCCACGTCGACGTCGGCGACCCCGCGTTCGACGCCGCGTTCCTGGTCGAGGCCGCGCCCGCCGACGTCGTCCGCGGCATCCTCACCGCCGAGCTGCGCGCCTTCCTGATGGCGCAGTCCGAGGTCGAGCTGTCGACCTCGCCGGGCCAGCTGCGGCTGGCGCTGCGCAGCTGGCTCGACGACCCCGAGATCGCCTGGCAGGCGCTGTGCACCGCGGTGCGCATCGCGGTCCGCCTGCGCGCCACGATCCTCGCCGCCGACGCCGCCGTCGCCATGGTGCCGCCGACCGGCGCGCCGTTCCGCGGCATCCCCGGCGACGCGCCGCTGCGCGCGGTCCGCGACGCCCGCGCCGCCGAGGTCGATCGGGTCGAGGCGGTCCGCGGCACCCGGCGGGCGCGCGGCGGCCGGCCGTGAGGCGCCGGCGCGCCGCGCCGGCTTGCTAGGATGTCCACGTGATCGCCGTCGTCGTCATCGCCGCCGTGACCATCGTCATCGCCGCGGTCGCCAGCGCGCACGCCAGCCAGGAGCGCCGCAAGGGCTCGCTGGAGCAGCTGTCGGCGTGGCTGCACGGCCTGGTCGAGGGCAACGCGGTGACCGGCACCCTCGACGGCGTCAAGGTCCGGCTCGCCTACGAGTCGCGCGGCAGCGGCACGGCCGAGGAGTCGTGGACCTACGTCGAGGCGCCGCTGCCGCCGGCGTATCCGCTGACCCTGCACGTCGAGGCGCACCGGATGTTCGACCGCGGCAAGATCGAGCGCGGCGAGATGGTCGACATCGTCGTCGGCGACCCGCCCTTCGACGACCGCTTCCGCGTCGAGGGCGCCCCCGAGGCGGTGATCCGGCGCCTGCTGACCCCGTCGGTCCGCGGCCACCTGCTCAGCTACGATCGCGTCGAGGTCGCGACCGTCGGCGGCCAGCTCCGCCTCGCCGTCCGCGGCTGGCTCGAGGACGTCGAGGCCGCGCGCGGCGCGATCGTCTGCGCCGTGACCCTGTCCCGCGCGGTCCGGGTCGCGACCCAGGCGGTGGACGAGGCGGTGCCGCTGACGTCGACGTCGGATCCCTACCGCGCGGTCGCCGACGACGGTGCGCGGCGCGCGGCCCGCGCCGCGCGCGCCGCCGAGGTCGCCCACGTCGACGGCCTGCGCCGCGAGCGCGCCGCCCGCACCGGCGCCTTCCTGATGGTCGGCGTCGCCCTCGTCATCGTGATCGCGATCGCCGGAACCTGCCAGGGCGGCTGAGCGGCGCGATGCTACCGTCGGGCGTGCTCGGCGCCCTGTGCATCAGCCTCGTGGTGACCGTGGTCGTCGTGCTGCTGGTCCGGGACCCGCAGTGGTCCGCCGCCCGCGACACCCTCTTCCAGGCGCTGGCATCCCGGATGGACGGCGTCGTGACTCGCGACGGCGTGACCGGCTCGATCGACGGCATCCCGTGCAGCCTCGTCCTGCGCTACGCCGACGAGGAGCCGCCGGCCTCGCACCGGGTGTCGGTGCGGTGTCCGCTGCCGGCCCGGCTGCGCGTCACCCTCCAGCTGCAGCGTCACGAGCCGGGTGATCATCGCGAGCGCGCCGCCGGCCGGCTGACCGACGTGGCCGTCGGCGACGACGCCTTCGACGCGCGCTTCCTCGTCGAGGGGGCCCCGGCCGACGTGATCCGACGCGCGCTGACGCCCGAGCTCCGGGGCTTCCTGATGGCGCAGCGCGCCCCCTTGATCACGACGACCCCGGGCCGGCTCACCCTCGAGGTCGACGCCGCGCTCGGCGATCTGGAGGCCCACGCGGAGGCGGCGCGGGTCACGGCGCGGCTGGTGGCTGGCCTCCAGACGGCGGCCGAGGCGATCGACGCGTCGGTCGCGATGGCGTACGGAGGCGATCCGTTCCGCGGCATGCCCGACGACGCACCGGTGCGCGCGGCCCGCGCCGCTCGCGTCGCCGAGGTCACCCGGATCGATCGGCAGCGGGCCGATCGTGCGGCGCACGACGTCCGCGTCGGGCTCGTGCTCGCCGTCGTCGTGGTGACGCCGATCCTGCTGGCCGCGGTCTGCTGAGCCGCGCCGCGGTCACCGCGGCCGCTTGCCGGTCTCGCGGAAGACGACGTCGTCGAGGGTCATGCCGTCGCGCGGCGCGAAGATCTCGTCGCCGGCGACCGCGGCGAGGATGCGATCGGAGCGGAAGCTGCGCAGGTCCTGGCGCAGCCGGCAGTAGGCCGACACCAGCCACCACTTGCCGAGGCGGACCAGGCCCAGCGGCTCGACGTCGCGCTCGGTGTCCTCGCCGCGGGCCAGGCCGGCGTAGCGGATGTGGACGACCCGGCGCCGGTGGATCGCGTCGAGCAGGACGCCGAGCGGGCCCACCCGCGCCTGGTCTTCACCCGGCAGGATGACGGCGCGGCGGTGGTCCTTGAGCCGCCGCACCGCCTCGGGCGACAGCGTCGCCTCGAGCTTGGCCAGCGCCGAGCGCAGCGGGCCGCCGAGGTCGTCGTCGGCGCCGCGCTCGAGGACGCGCGCCGCCAGCACCAGGGCCTCGGCCTCGTCGGGATCGAACGCCAGCGGCCGCGCCTGCGCGGTCGCCGGCAGGGTGTAGCCGTCACCGGCGGTGCCGACGATCGGGAAGCCGGCCTCCTCGAGCGACGCGACGTCACGGTAGATCGTGCGCAGGCTGACGTCGAAGTGCGCCGCCAGGTCCTCGGCGGTGAGCCGCCGCCGCGCCGACAGCAAGAGCGCCATCGAGACCAGCCGGGTCAGCCGCTTCACGACGCCACGATACCGCGGAGCGAACGGGTGAGGTGCGCAGCCCGGGACCAGTCACGTCGACCAGGGTGTCGCCAGCTCGACCAGGACGCCGTCGTCGTCGCGGACGTAGGCGACGGTCTGGCCCCACGGCTTGGTCGCGGGCTCGCGCAGCGCGGTGCAGCCGGCGGCGACCGCGCGGGCGTACGCCGCCGGCACGTCGTCGAACACGAAGCAGACCTCGAACGCCGCCGGCGTGCCGTCGGGCCGGGCCCGGGTGAACTCGCCGGCGTTGCCGGCGGCGAAGTCCTCCTGGACGAAGCCGAGCGGGACCTCGCCGGCGAGCTCGCCGTAGCTGCCGCCGTCGGCGACGAACTTGCGCTCGGCGCCGAAGGCACGCTCGTAGAAGGCCAGCTTGGCGGTGACGTCGCGGGTGTAGAGCAAGAGGGCGCCGAGTCGGGTCATGGGATTCTCCTGGTGTGGGCCCACGGTGCGCGGCGCCGCTGACAGCGGCCTGTCAGCAGGCGGACGACCGGCGCGCCGCTACTCGCGGTTCTCGACCTCGAACACCATGCCGATCGCGCGCAGGCGCTCGATCAGGGTCACGCCCATGGCGCTCGCCGGGGTCAGCACCCCGCCCGGCGAGTCGAGCGGGTCGAGCGCCAGACACAGCGCCGCCTCGGCCAGCATCCGCGACGTCGAGCCGTAGCCGGGATCGTAGTGGTCCTCGATCCGCCCCAGCAGCCGGGTGCCGGCGACGCCGTCGGCGAACATCCGGGTCTTGTGGAACCCGGCCTCGCGCTCGGCCTGGGTCGGGCCCTGGCCGGGGCCGGGCAGCCGCGCCTCCAGGCGCTTGCGCAGCGGCGGCACCTGGCTGGCGGCGGCGAACGCGGCCAGCCCGGCGGTGAACGCGCCGGCCATGGCCAGGCCGCGGACGCCGTCGGGGAACGTCATCTGCTCCTGGTAGCGGAGCAGCTCGCCGTAGGCGCCGTCGAGCAGCGCGTTGCTGCGGCGGACCACGCGGGTGTTGATCACCGCCATCACGAACGGCCCGACCCAGCCGCCGGCCCGGCGATCGCGTCGCACGCCGCGCGGATCGGGGCCGTCGAAGCCGCGCGGCCCGGTCGCGGGGTTGAGCGCGTACGGATCGCCGAGCAGCTTGCGCGCCGCCGGGTCGCGGCGCGCGGCGTCGAGGATGCCGAGCATGCTGTGGATCGTGCCGCCCGACGGGCCGCCCTTGACGCGGAAGAAGGCGTCGACCCGGGCCAGGCGATCGCCGCGCTCGCGCATCGCGTGGTGCAGCATCAGGACGCCGAGATCCGAGGGGATCGAGTCGAAGCCGCAGGTGTGGACGATGCGCGCGCCGCTGGCGCGGGCGGTGTCGTGGTGGGCGTCGATCATCTCCCGCATCCACGGCACCTCGCCGGTGAGGTCGCAGTAGTGGGTGCCGGCAGCGGCGCACGCGGCGACCAGCTCGCTGCCGTACCTGGCGTACGGCCCGACGGTGGTGCACACGACGCGGGTCCGCGCCGCGATGGCGTCGAGCGAGGCGCGATCGTGGGCCTCGCCGATCAGGATCGGCAGGTCGGCGAGGCGCGGCGTCACCGCGGCGAGCTCGACGCGGATGCGCTCCAGCTTGTGCCGGTCGCGGCCGGCCAGCGCCCACGTCAGGGTCGCCGCGTGGGGCGTGGTGGCGAGGTAGTCGGCGACCAGCCGGCCGGTGTAGCCGGTGGCGCCCCACAGGACGACGTCGAGCTCGCGCGAGGTGCTCATGGTGGCGGCAGCCTACCGCCTCGGCGCTCGCGGATCGGCGTTGAACGGTGGTCAACGTTCTGGTTGTCGAGGCCCGGTCGCCGTGGGACAACCTCGGCAATGCGCGCCTTCCTGTTCGCCCTCGCCCTGGCAGCTCTGACCGCGTGCGGCCCCAAGCCCGCCTCGCAGGGGCCCACGCCGACCCTCGATCCCGACCCGGCCCCGGGCGACGGCGCGACCGGCGACGGTGGCGACGCGACCCCGCCCGCTGGCGGCGCCACCGAGATCCCCGCCGAGACCGAGGCCCACGCGATCGCCGCGATCGAGCTGTTCGAGGACCTCGCCGCCGCTGCCGAGTCGGGGAACGGCGACTGCCCGCTGATCGTCTTCAAGATGCGCGGCGTCGCCGACGGCCCCCACGGCGAGGCCCTGCACGAGGCCGACCAGGATCCCAACATGAGCCGCGAGATCGCCGAGGAGCTGATGCAGCGCCACGGCGAACGCCTCGACCGCGCCACCACCCGCCTCAGCCAGGCGCTGCAGGCGTGCCCGAACACGCCCGAGATCGACGCCATCTTCCAGCAGATCGGGCTGGCGACGGGCGGCGGCGACGCCCCGCCCGTCGAGTAGCGGATGTCGCGGGGCCTGACGATCGCGCTCGGCGCGCTCGGCGTCGTCGGCTGCCTGGCGATGCTGATCTGCTTCGAGCCGCTGCGGCGCTCGACCGCCGACGCCAGCGACGGCGCGGTCTCGGTGTGGATCTACACCCCGCACGTCGCGCCGGGCGACACCCTGACGCTGGGCGTCCGCGTCGCCGGCGGCGACGCGATCGGCATCGAGGACGTCACGGTGACCGCCGACGGCAAGACCCTGCGGGTCCGCGGCGACGGCGCGACCTGGGGCTCGATGATCGTCACCAACCACCACGGCGCCGAGGACAGCCTCGACGTCGAGGTCGAGGTGCCGCGCGACGCGACGCCCGGCGACACCCTGCGCCTCGCGGTCGAGGTCGCCTACGTCGAGGCCGCGTCGTCGGGGTCGTCGTTCCACAACGCCCGCGGTCGTGGCGCGGTCCAGCTCGCGGTGTCGGTGCGGTCGCCGACGATGCGCGCGGTCCGTCGCCTGCTCTCGGGGGGCCGCGCCCTGGCGACGCTGGGCGCGCTGTGCCTGCTGGTCTGGTACGCGGGGCCGTGGCTGGGCTGGCTCAACCGCCAGGACGGCGGCGGCGGCGAGGCGCTCGGGGTGCTGTTCATCGCGCTGCTGGTCCTCAACGGCTTCGTCGGCTACGCGGTGTTCATCCTGCCGCTGGTGGCCGCGACCGCGTGGACCGGGAGCTGGCTGTTCGTGGTCGCCGGGATCGTGTGGTTCGCCGCGCCGATCTGGGTCGCGATCAAGCACCGCCGCCGCGGTGGCGTGCGCGGCGTCAAGGGCGACCTCGCCGACTTCCAGCTGCGCCCGGTGGTGGGTCGCACCCTGGGCACGCCGTACCGGACCGACGCCGCGGCTGCGCACGAGGTCCTGGCCGGCGCGCCACGCGTCGACACCACGACCCACCCGATCGCCGTGGTCGAGGCCGCGCTGCGCGAGGTCGGCCTGCGCGCCACCGCGCGCGGCAAGCTGATCACGATCGTCGACGATCGCGGCCGGGTCGCGACGCTGCGGGTGCGCCGCCCGGCCCGGGTCGCGATCGCCGGCATGACCCTGCGCAGCCGCGACAACCTGGTCTCGATCGACGTCGCCCGCGCCCTGGTGCCGCTGTACGGGCCGTTGCGGCTCAGCGGGCCGCTGCTGGGGCTGCTGATCGACGGCACCCGCAGCCGCGACGAGGTGATCGCCGAGGCCGACGCCCAGTTCCACAAGGCGCTCGGCGTCCTCCAGCAGGGCCTGGAGCGCACCGGGGCCATCATGTCGCAGGTCCAGGACTCGCTGCGGCGACGGCGCTGACCGGCGCGCCGCGGCGCCGGCGCGCCGACGTGCCTTCACCATCGCGCCCGGTCGCGCCTGGCGCTATGGTCGGCGCGCGCCATCGCGCAGGACGTGCCCATGCCGCCGCAACCGCTGCCGCCGACCTCGTTCCCCAAGGGCGAGATCAAGATCCTCCTCCTCGAGAACATCCACGTCAGCGCCAACGAGCTGCTGGACGCCGAGGGCTTCCAGGTCGAGCGCGTCTCCGGCTCGCTGCCCGAGGACCAGCTGGTCGAGCGGATCCGCGACGCCCACGTCATCGGCATCCGCAGCAAGACCCGGCTGACCCCGCGCGTCCTCGACGAGGCGCGGCGGCTGCTCGCGGTCGGGTGCTTCTGCATCGGCACCAACCAGGTCGCGCTCACCCACGCCAACGGCCTGGGCATCCCGGTGTTCAACGCGCCGTTCTCGAACACCCGCTCGGTCGCCGAGCTGATGCTCGCCGAGATCGTCGTGCTGTCGCGCCAGCTGTTCGATCGCTCCCGCGAGGTCCACGAGGGCACCTGGAAGAAGCTCGCCGTCGGCGCCCACGAGGTCCGCGGCAAGACCCTCGGCATCGTCGGCTACGGCCACATCGGCCGCCAGGTCGGCGTGCTCGCCGAGTTCTTCGGCCTGCGCGTGCTGTTCTACGACATCGCCGCGCGCCTGCCGATGGGCAACAACCGCGCCGTGCCCTCGCTCGACGAGCTGCTCGCCGAGAGCGACTACGTCACGCTGCACGTGCCCGAGACCCCGCAGACCGCCGGCATGATCGGCGCCGCCGAGCTGGCCAGGATGAAGGCCGGCGCGATGCTGCTCAACGCCAGCCGCGGCACCGTCGTCGACCTCGACGCCCTGGCGGCGTCGCTGCGCGACGGCCACCTCGCCGGCGCCGCGGTCGACGTCTATCCCGAGGAGCCGGTCAGCAACAGCGACGGCTTCCGGTCGCCGCTGCGCGGCCTGGCCAACGTCGTGCTGACCCCGCACATCGGCGGCTCCACCGAGGAGGCGCAGGAGGCGATCGGCCGCGAGGTCTCGGCGTCGCTGGTCAAGCTGGTCAACAGCGGCGCCACCACCGGCGCGGTCAACTTCCCCGAGATCGAGCTGCCGCAGGCGCCCGGCACCCACCGCATCCTCAACGTCCACCGCAACGTCCCCGGCGTCATGCGCGACATCACGCGGATCATCTCGGACAAGGACGCCAACATCCACGCCCAGATGCTCGCGACCGATCCCGACATCGGCTACCTGATCGTCGACCTCGATCGCGCGGTCTCGCACGAGGTCAAGGACGCGATCTCGGCGCTGTCGACGAGCATCCGGACCCGCATCCTGTACTAGCAGGCCGATGAAGAACGCCGCGCAGCGGCGTTCTCTATCGTCCTGATCCCGTGCCCGTGCCCGTGCCCGTGCCCGTGCCCGCTCACGCCGCCCAGTGCGCGAACAGCGCGGCGGCGCGGGCGTGGACGACGCCGGGGTAGGCCGCGAGCGGCTCGACGCTCGCGATCAGCGCGTCGAGCGCGGCCGGGCCGTCGCCGTCGCGTGGGCCGCGGTAGCGCGCCACGTAGGCGAAGCACGCGTCGGCGACGAACGCGAGGATCTGGACGGCGCCGTCGGGCGCGCGACTCTCGTGCAGGCGCCCGACCAGGCCGGCGGTGGTGGTGATCGGCCGGCTGGTCCCGCCGTGGCGCGGCACCATGCGGCCGAGGACCTCGGCCTCGGTGCCGTCGTGGTTGGGGATCGCGGCGATGACGTCGATCCGCGCCGACGTCGGCGCCGGCGCGGTCAGCGTGGCCGCGAACAGGTCGCGGGTCTCGGTCCAGCCCGGTGGTCGGGCGTAGCGGAACCAGCGCCGCCGCAGCCGGCCGAGCAGGTGGACGTCGCCGGCGAGCACGCGGCGGTGCGCGTCGAGGACCTCGCGGTGGTGGCGGGCGCCGTACGCGATGCTGGTGGCGCGGGCGTAGTAGTCGTCGAGCAGCACGAAGCCGAAGCCGAGCTGGACGTCGCCGCCGGCGAGCGCGCCGCGGATCACCGCGAGCTCGGTCAGCTCGCCCTCGTCGCTGGCGCCGGCCTCGCGCACCGGCTCGCCCGCCGCGACGAAGCCCTCGGGCACGCCCTGCGCCGCGATCAGCTCGTCGATCGACGCCAGCGGGCGGCGTCGCTCGGCGTAGTGGATCATGCCGACCGCGGCGCCGCCGGGCGGCAGCAGCAGCAGGCCCTTGGGGCGGGTGGTCGTGGACCAGCCGGCGGGGGTCGCGAACATCGTGGGCTCCTCGTCGGGACAGCGGGGGGACGGCGCGGCGTGGTGGTCAGTCGAAGAGGCCGCCGACCCAGCTGGCGCCGGCCTTGGCCAGGCCGTACTCGGCCTTCGCCGCGCCCACCCAGGGATCGGCGACGCCGGTCAGGCCGAGCAGGGCCGCTGGCGCCGACAGGCCGGCGGTCACCGCGCCACCGAGGAAGCTCGGCGAGCCGTCGCCGAAGGTCTCGTCGACCCAGTGGCCGGCGTTGGAGGCCGCGTCCATCGGCGTGTTGTTGTGGCCCGCCGAGTCGGTGCCCCACATCGGTGACGACAGCAGCTTGTTGTCGGCGAGGTGCGCCAGCCCGGTGCCGATACCGAGGCCGACGACGCCGGCGCCGGCCGCCGGCGCGACCGCGCTGAGGCCGAGCCCACCGGCGCCCGCGCCGGCGGCGCCCGCGCCGGCGGCCCCGCGCCGGCGGCCCCGTGCCGGCGGCGCCCGCCCCGGCGCCGCCGAGCAGGCACTCGATCACCGCGCCCGCGCCTCGATCGTGCCGGCGGCGCCGCCGACCATGCCGAGCGCGCCCTGCAGCCCGGTCGTGACGTCACCCTTCTCGTAGCCTTCGTACAGCTCGTGCGCGCCCAGCGCGACCCCGAGGGGGCCCATGGGGATGCCGAGCGCACGGGCGCCGGCGCCGAGCGCGTGGTGCGCGGCGCCGATGCCGACGTCGGTGACGGCGTGCAGGATGCCCGCGGCGCTGAAGAAGCCGCCGTCGTCCTCGTGAGGCTCGTGAGGTTCGTGGCCACCGTCATCTGACATCGTGTCTCCTTGGATCGGGTCGTGTGCGAGCGCGCCGGGCGCGCGCTCGTCGTGGACCGCGGGCAAGTGCACGCGACGTGCCCGCAGCGCCGCACACGATCATGGGCGGTTGCGCGCGCGCGTCGGTCGCGCGCGGGCGTACCACCCGGCGCCGGTACGTCGTCGCGGTACGCCCGGGTACGGGGCCGGCCGCGCTGTCGCCGTCGCTAGTGCACCACGCGCAGCTCGGTCTCCGAGCAGCGGTGGCAGGCGCCGAGGTCGGCGTGGAACTCGACCGCGGGGGACGTGCGGCCGCAGAACCGGCAGGTGTGGATCACGACCGGGCGGTCGGCGACGTGGCCGACGACGTCGCGGAGCGCCTCGATCAGCGCGCGGCCGGCGCCGGCGACGACGCGCAGGTCGTCGAGGTCGACCGCGGCGGCGTCGTGACCGACGGTGCCGCGGCGGTGCGGGTGCGGCCAGCCGTCGAGCTCGTACTGGACGCGGAGCCGATCCGCGGTCGCGATGACCCGGGTGCCCGGGCCGTACCACCACCGCTCGCCGCCCGGCGTGCGGGGCGACGCGTCGAGCCAGCCGTCGGCGTCGGACGGCCAGCGCGTGACCGCGGCCAGGCCGGCGGCGCGCAGCGCGGCGTCGACGTCGAGGCGGCGGCCGCCGTCGCCGGTGGCGACGCACGCCACGGCGCGGGCGACGCCGGCGGCGATCGCCTCGGCGGCGGCGAGGCGCTGGCCGGCGCCGAGGAGCCAGCGGATCGGCCCGGTGGTGACCGTCCGGCGGTGACGTCGATCGACACGTCGACCGCGGCGCCGACCAGCGCGATCCGCCCGGTCACGGGGTCGCGCGGTTCGGGGTACGCGGCGAGCGCACCCGACAGCAGCGTCGGCCAGTCGCCGGCGGCGATCGTCGCCGGCGACGCGACCACCGCGGGCGCCGGCGGCGCCGCGCCGGTCAGCGGCGGCGTCGCGGTCGCGCGCACCGGCGCGCCGCCGACCAGCTCGACGTCGAGCCGCTCCTCGGGCGGCGCCGCGGGCACCGCCACCCCGAGCACCGGCGCCGCCGGCAGCAGCGCCGCCAGCTCGGCGACGGCGGTGCCGATCGCCGGCGGCTCGGCGTCGGCCGCGGTGACGCGCCGGTGCCAGGCGCGGAACGCCGGCCGCCACGGCACGTCGTCGAGCCCCGGCGCGTCGAGCATGGCCGCGGCGATCGCCGCGTAGGCCTGGACGTCGGCCGCCGGCGACACCTCGGGCACGTCGCCCTGGCCGACCGCGATGTCGAGCGCGACCAGGCCCAGGTCGAGGACCTCGACGGCGGCGCCGTCGGGATCGGTGTGCAGGACGCGGCGCGCGTCGAGCGCACCGTGCGCGACGCCGCGCGCGTGGGCCGCCGCGATCGCGTCGCCCAGGCTGCGCAGCGAGCGCGCCAGCGTCGCCACCGCCAGCGTCGGGCAGCTGCGCCGCCACGAGTCGATGGACTCGAACGGCGACCACGCGCGCGCGATCCACAGCGCGCCCAGCGCGGGGTCGTGGCCGAAGCCGAGCAGCGCGGGGTAGGCGGCGTGGTCGAGCCCGGCGGGTCGCAGCCGGGTCTCCCAGCGATCGAGCTGCTCGTGCGACGGCGGCCGCGGGCACGCGATCAGCGTCAGCCGCGCGGCGGCGCCGTGACCGGTCGCCTTGGCCTCGACGCGGGGCGCGCCGGTGATCGCGCGCTGCACGGTCCACGCACCACCGACGATCGTGCCTCGGGACAGGCTCATGCCCCGAGCGTACCGAGCCGCGGCGGCGATGGCCAGCGTCAGCCCAGGACCTTGCCCGGGTTGAGCAGGCCGCGCGGATCGAGCGCGGCCTTGATCGCGCGCATCATCGCGATCTCGTCGGGAGATCGGCTGTACCCCAGCCACTCCCGCTTGAGCAGGCCGATGCCGTGCTCCGCCGACACGCTGCCGCGGTGCGTCTTCACCAGCTCGAACATGTCGCGATCGGCGTCGTGGACCCGGGCCAGGAACTCGTCCTTGCTCATGTCGTCGGGCTTCATCCAGTTGACGTGCAGGTTGCCGTCGCCGATGTGGCCGAACAGACAGATCTCCCAGCCCGGGTAACGCGCGGCGAACACGGCGTCGAGCTCGGCGCAGAACGCCTCGAGCGCGGCGACGGGTAGTGCGATGTCGTTCTTGTGCGGCATGCCGGTCGCCGACAGGCTCTCGCTGATGCCCTCGCGCAGCTGCCACAGCTCGGCCGCCTGGGTCGCGCTCTGCGCCAGCACGCCGTCGATCGCGAGGTCGCGCTCGAACACCGACGCGACCCAGGCCTCGACGTCCTCGCGCTCGGCGTCCTCGACCTCGACCAGGACGTAGGCGTCGCTGGGCTGATCGAACGGCGAGCGCAGCGCGCGGTGGCGCAGCAGGCGATCGAGGCTGCGCTGGGTGAAGAACTCGAACGCGGCCAGGGTCAGCTCGCTGTGGCGGACGTCGCGGAACAGGCGCAGCACGCCGGCGAGGCCGTCGACCGCGAAGACCATGACGTCGAGGCGCCGCGGCCGCGGCGCCAGCTTGAGCGTCGCCTCGGTGATGACGCCGAGCGTGCCCTCGCTGCCGATGAACAGCTGCCGCAGATCGACGCCGGTGTTGTTCTTCTCGAGCGCGCCGCCGAGCTCGAGCACGGTGCCGTCGATCAGCACGACCTGCAGGCCGAGCACCCACTGCCGGGTCAGGCCGTAGCGGATGACCTTGACGCCGCCGGCGTTGGTCGCGATGTTGCCGCCGATCTGGCTCGACCCCTTCGACGCGAAGTCGACCGGCCAGGTCAGGCCGTGGGCGGCGCAGCGCTCGTGGACCTCGGCGGTGATCGCGCCGGCCTGGACCCGCACGGTGGCGCCGACGACGTCGACCGGATCGATCCGGCGCATGCGCTCGAGCGACAGCACCAGCTCGCCGTCGCGGGCGACGGCGCCGCCGGCCAGCCCGGTGCGGCCGCCCGACGGCACGACCCGGACCCCGGCGGCGTCGCAGGCGCGCAGGATCGCCGCGACCTCGTCGGTCGAGCGCGGCCACGCCACCGCCGCGGGCGCCGGCGCGTAGACCTTGGTCCAGTCGCGGCCGTAGGTGGCGAGGTCGGCGGGATCGACCGAGATCCGATCGTCGCCGAGCCGGCGCAGCTCGTCGAGGAAGCCGGAGGGCAGCGCGGCGGTCATGCGCGGACTGTACACGCGCCGCCGGTCGCCGGCAGCTGGACGTGGTTCACGCCGCGTCGTCGGGGCCGCGGCCGACCTTCCACACCTTGCGGATCTTCTTGTACGGCTCGAACCCGGCGGCGTGGCCGCTGCCGAACTTGAGCTTGTGGTGGGGCAGCACCGCGTACTGGCCGCTGGCGAGCGCGACCGCGTGGGCCAGGTGGTTGCCGGTCCACCACTCGATCGTGAACAGGTAGCGGCCGGCGACCCAGCGATCGGGGCGCTTGAAGTAGGCCAGGACCTCGCCGTCGAGGGCGGCGTGGCGGTGGACGACGAGCTGCTCGTCGGGGCAGTCGAAGTAGACCAGGTCGGCGAGCTCGAGGTCGGCGTCGGCGCCGAGCCGGGCCGGGTCGACCAGCGCGCTCGGCGGCACGTACGAGAACACCGCGCCGTCGCCGAGCAGCAGCTGGAAGGTCGGCGCCTCGCCCGGGTAGCTCGACACCACGAACGCGGTGCACGGCGTGTAGGTGCCGACCCGCGCCGGATCCATGCCGTACAGGTACTCGGTGCGGACGTGGCAGCGCAGCGGCGGGATCGGCGCGTGGACCCGGGCCGGCGTCGGCGTCGGCGCCGCGGCGGTCGCCGCGGCGGCGGCGACCACCGGTGCCAGCGTCGCGATGGCGTCGTCGAGGGCGTCGTCGAGGGTGTCGCCGGGCTCGGCGCCGGCGTCGCCGCGGCGGAACGCGCCGAAGGTGTAGCGCAGCCGGGGCCCGGCGCCGGCCAGGCCGCAGCCGTCGAGCCACGCCAGGTAGGCGTCGATGACGTCGAGGCCGGCCTCGAAGCCGGTCGCGGTCAGCGCGGTGTTGCCGTGGGCCAGCGTCACCACCGCGTCGGTGCGCGGATCGAAGAGGTGGACGAAGTCGAACGGGTTGCGGACGCCCTCGATCACGCACGCGGTCAGGTCGTGGTGCGCGGCGAGGTGATCGAGGCAGACGAACGGATCGCGGGCCAGCTCGACCGTCGAGAACCGCGTGATCGCCTCGACGAACGCCTGGCGGGTCGCCGGCGTGCCGTCGCCGCGGCGGTCGGCGCCGGGGAACCGCGCCCGCACCCACGCCGACGCCGGCACGTGGGCCAGGCCGAGCGCCGCGGCCAGCCGCTGCGCCATCGGGGTCTTGCCCGACGCGCTGCGGCCCAGGACGAAGACCTTCACCGCGGGTTCCGCGCCGGGTGCCAGCGCTTCTGCAGCGGGTCGTACTCGGCGACGATCGCGAAGACGATGTGGCCGGTCGGCACCCACGCCGCCGAGGTCTGGCGGCAGATCATGCCGATGCCCTCGCGCGCCGTGCCGTCCTTGTACTCGACGTTGACGTACTTGGCCTCGAACTGATCCTCGGGGTACAGCGACAGCTGCAGGTAGCGCTCGATGTGCCACCCGGCCTCGGTGATCGCGGCCTCGTCGCCCTCGGTGTAGGCGTCGCCGAAGGTCACCCGCGACCGCGGCAGGCACTGGAACTCCCAGCCGAACTCGTAGGCGACCCGCTCCTCGAGGTACTGCTCGCGCCAGACCATGCCGAGGCGCTTGTTCTTGCGCAGCGTGCCCGAGGCGTGGCCGTCGACGAACTCGTCGGCGGACATCGTGCGCATGCCGACGACCCGCGCCAGCGTGGGCATCGCGGCCAGCTTCTCGTCGAGCGGGACGATCTTGGTCTCCATCGCGGCCTCCTCCCCCGAGGTCGCGACGATCGTACGCGATCAGGCGCGGCGCGCGCGACCGCGGCGACGCAGGATCCCGAGCATCGCGACCAGCGCGAGGACGCCGGCGCCGGTGCCGCCGCCGCCGCCGGTCTGGCAGCAGCCGGTGCCGGGCTGGCCGCCGCCGCCGTCGTCGTCACCGCCGCCGCCCGCGCCGGCGTCGGGGCCGCCCGGGTCGCCGGGACCGACGCAGTCGCCGGTGTCGAGGTTGCAGCTCGAGCCGTTGCCGCACACGACGCCGTTGCAGGCGGTGCAGCCGGGCAGGCACACGCCGGTGAGGCAGGTCTGGCCCGACGGGCAGTCGACGTTGTCGCAGGGGTCGACGCAGGCGCCCTGGCGGCACACCAGGCCGGCGTCGCAGGTGACGCCGGTGCAGTTGCCGACGACGTCGTCGGTGCAGACCCCGCCCTCGTCGATCATGCCGTCGCAGTCGTTGTCGGCGCCGTCGCAGCCCTCCTCGGTGGCGTCGTAGACCTGGGTGCACTCGATCGACGAGCCGCGGCAGGTCGTGACGCCGTACTGGCAGACCCCGGGCTCGCCGGTCGAGCACGACTCGCCGCCGCCCGAGCACTCGACGCCGGTGACGCTGGTGACGATGTCGGTGAAGTCGTTGTTGCTGCCGCCGTAGATGTCCTCCCAGGCGAAGAAGAACTTCCGCTCGGTGAGGACGCTGTCGTAGACGATCAGGTGGATCAGCGAGTCGGGGCCGTTGCTGTCGGGGTTGAGCTCGCGCTGCGAGTAGAAGACGTAGCCGTCGCCGCCGGCGAGGCGATCGACCTTGGCGCAGCAGTCGCCGCCGGCGCACTGGCCGGTGTTGCCGTGCTGCTCGGGGGTGGCGATGAAGAAGCCGATCTCGCCGCCGGTCCAGCGCGGGTCGTTGCGGACGTCGAGCACCGCCTCGGTGCCGCGCGTCGCGTTGCAGTCGAGCATCGGGAACAGCTCGGTCGGCGCCGGCGCGCTGCCGGTGACGTTGTACCAGCCGAAGATGTCGCCGAACCGGGCGGTGCCCCGCGACAGCAGCTTGAAGGTCAGCGCGCAGGTCGGCATGAACGTCTCGGGCTCGAGCGAGCCGTCGGTCCACGGGTCGAGGCCCTCGAGCTGCGACGGGATGCAGGTGTTGTCGTTGAACTCGTGATAGAGCGTGGTCTCGCAGGTGCCCTGCGGGATCGTGCAGTTGCCCTGCGACGGGCACGGATCGCCGACGTTGCAGCCGCCGCCGCTGTCGCAGACGCACGCCAGCTCGGCGGCGAGGCCGGTGGGGTGGCCGCTGTCGCAGCCCATCTGGCTGGGGATCTGGGCGCCGCCCGGCTGGTGCAGGACGTCGGCGGTGGCGGTGGGGACGAACAGGAGCAGGCCGAAGGTCCCGACGAGCGCAGCGCGCACGAGGGCCTTCGAGGGCGACGGCGACATGGAGACCCTCCGCACGGCCGGGCTGGGGGAGCCGTGTGGAGCCCGTTGCTACAAGCGACGTGCCACAGCTGAAGCGGCCTACTTGCCCGGATCCCCGTGGCCGGCGCCGGGAACCCGCGTTGCGATCGGCAACGCGCGCCCCACCGACGTCGCGATCTCGCAACGTGCCGGCAACCTCGGCGACCGGCGCGCCGCGCGCCGCGCGTCGCGCGGCCGCGCGCTACAGGTCGAGCCCGTACAGGCTGCCCTGGGGCGCGCGGTCCGCGACCAGCTGCCGCATCGCCGCCGACAGCGCGACCTCGACGTCGAGGTCGGGGTCGGCCAGGCCGGCGGCGTCGGCGGCGAAGCGGACGTCGGCGGCGTCCATCACCGCCTGGGCGCCGGCGGGATCGACCGCGTAGGCCGCGGCGGCGTCGTGCATCCCCGACACCAGCAGGGCGAGCGCCGTCGTGGTCGCGACCGACGGCTGCGCGAACCACTGGCCGCGCTCGTCGATCGCGGCGCCGTCGCGGGCGACGTGGAGCTGCTGGCTGCGGACGTCGCCGCCCGGCGTCGTGAACGACAGGGTCAGGTCGGCGGCCAGGCCGTCGAGGGCGTCGACCGCGTCGGCGCGCAGCGACACCAGCAGGGCGCCGTGGCGCTTCGACAGGAACACGGTCGAGACGTCGAGGCCGGGATCCTCGCCGGGGCCGGTGGGGAAGCCGTAGGCGGTGTCGACCGCGAGGCCCGCCGACGGCGCGACGTCGAGGGTCAGGTCGTAGGCCAGCGGGGTCGTGAACCACGGGTACTCGTCGGCCATGAAGGTCTCGACGTCGGCGAACCGGAACAGGCTGAACGCGTTGGCGCCGCGCAGGTGCGCCATGCCCTGCAGGACCTCGGGCCCGATGCCGAGGCCGAGCGCGACCACCGTGATGTCGACGCCGGCGTCGGCGCCGGCCGCGACCATGGCCTCGAAGTCGGACGACGACGTCGCGCCGACGTTGGGCTGGACGTCGGTGAACAGGACGATCCGGACGTTGTCGCGGCCGCGGCCGACGGCGTCGCGGCCGAGGTCGTAGGCGCGGCGCAGCCCGGCCTCCATGTCGGTCGAGCCGTCGGTCGACAGCCCGTCGATCGCGGCGTGGACCGCGGCGTGGTCGTCGCCGCGGTGCACCGGCAGCGCGGTCCGGACGTCGTTGCCGTAGGTGACGATCGCGACCTCGTCGGTGGCGCCGAGCTGATCGGCGAGCCGGTGCAGCAGGTCGCGCGACAGCGCGCCCGGCGACGGCTCGTCCTGGTAGTCCCAGCCCATCGAGCCCGAGACGTCGACCGTGAAGATGAACGTGGTCGCCGGGCGCTGCCAGGCGTCGGGATCGACGTTCGACGACAGCCCGACCTGGAGCCAGCCGCGCGGCTCGCCGCCGCGCCCGGGCGCGATCCCGGCGGCGGCGCGGACGCACAGCGGCTGGGTGCAGGCGTCGCCGGCGAGGCCGAGGTCGTGCTCGGCGAACATGCCCTCGACCAGCAGCGCCTCCGGCGGCGGCACCTGGCCGGCGGCGATCAGCTCGCGGGCGAAGTGCATGTCCTTGACGCCGCCCGGGGTGGCGCCGAAGTCGCCGCCGTAGTCGCCGCCGCCGCACGCGACCAGCGGGAGCGCGAGGGGCACGGCGAGCAGCCAGGCCAGGGTGGCGAGCGGCGAGCGGGGCGGGCGGGGTGACGAGGAGCGGCGCATGCCCGTCGCTATCGCAAGGCCGGTGCCGCCGAGGCACGCGTGGTTCCGGGGACTTGCGGTGTCGACGTCGGGCCGTCGTCCGGCGATCCGGACGCCGATGTCACGGCCGGTGCGCCGGCGTTGCCGTCTGGTGACGCCGCGACTGGCCACGCGTCGCGAACCGCAACGACGCGATCGCGCGTCCGCGTCGAAGCCCGCTGGATCGCTGGCGTCGCGATCTGGCCCGGCCCTTGCCATGGGGCCGGGCCGTGCGTACTTCCCACCTGCTCGCTTCCTTGCCCCTGCTGCTGGCGCCCGTCGTCGTCGCCGGCTGCGCCGACCCCGACGGCGCGTCCGCGAACGACGACGAGCTGACCTCGGTCGAGGGCGTCGAGCACACGATCGACTTCGACGGCTTCGTCGACGTCACCCCGGGCGCCTCCGACGACGCGGTCAAGGCGGCGATCCACCGCGAGCTCAAGAGCTCGCTGGGCGCGCTGCGCGAGCGCGGCGTCGGCGTCGCCGACCGCGACGGCCAGCGCAACCTGGCCGCCGCCGAGCTGGCGCGCCAGACCCTCGACGTCGTCGACGGCGCCGGCGCGGTGGTCGGCGCGGTCGAGCGGATCCGCTTCCACTACCACGACGTCGCGCTGGTCGATCGCGACCGGCTGCCCGGCGGGCCGATCGATCTGACGCTGCTGTACGGCGACTACGTCGCCCGCGCCGGCGAGCTGATCGCGATCTGCTCCGACGACCCCGGCGCCGAGGCCGACTCGCTCTGGTACCACTTCTCGCCGGGCCGGACCTCGTGCAAGAACGCGATCCGCGGCGAGCAGAGCGCGATCGACGCCGACCAGGAGCACCTCGCGATCGCCGGCCAGATCAGCGTGCGCGACCGGGACCGCCGGTTCCTGGCGACCCGCGCGACCCTGACCCGCAGCGTCGCCGCGCCCGATCGCTACCCCGAGTACGATCAGCTGTGGGGCTTCGCCGGCGACCCCGCGCGCACCAAGCTGGTGGTCTACGCGTTCACCGGCGTCGACGCCGACGAGGCCGATCCGCACGACAACGGCCTGGTCGAGTTCCTGCGGCAGCAGCGGACCCTGCGCGGCAAGCTGCCCGGGCTGCAGGTCGTCGAGACCTCGCCGCAGGCGTGGCTGCTCGACTTCTGGATCGACGGCCAGAAGCTGACCGGCGTCACCTGGGACGACGTCGAGCGCTGGGTCATCGATGGCACCGGCTGGCCGGCGGCGGTCGGCAGCGACGCCGGCAAGCGCGCCGCGCTGCTCGGCCAGGTCGTCGCCAACTTCAGCGAGCGGTGGATCGTGTGGCAGCGCCCGGTGCTGGTCACCCGCGACGGCGCGACCCGCGCCATGACCCTCGAGATCCGCACGTTCTACGGCTGGGAGGACGGCAGCCCCGAGGCGCGGCTGCACGCCCGCTGGCGCTACCTCGAGGCGTTCTGGCACGCCGACGTCTTCAGCTACACCGGCCACAGCCACTTCGGTCACGGCCCGCTCGAGCCGTGGACCTACAGCGGCGACAACTTCCCGTCGCGCTACCAGGTCATGCTGGTGAACTCGTGCCTGTCGTTCAACTACTACGACGAGGACTTCCTGGCGATGCACCCGGGCGGCAGCGCCCAGCTCGACGTCGTCGTCAACGGCCTCGCCGCCTACTGGCGCGGCATGGGCCAGGCCTCGGGCTCGTACATCGCGTCGCTGGTCGACGGCGGCGACCACTCGTGGCGCGACGTCCTGACCTCGATGCGCGTCGACCTGCCGTGGCAGGCCGCCTACGACCCGATGCGCGCCGTCAACGGCGAGCTCGACAACACGTACACGCCGACCGCGCCGATCGAGCTGCGGTAGGACGTTCGGGCGCGCCGTGCGGCGCCGCTACGCGTCGGCGTTCGCGCCGCCGTCGCCGCCGCCGTCGCCGCCCTCGGCGGCCTGCTGCTCGGCGATCTGGCGGCGGACGTCGTCCATGTCGAGGTCGCGGACCTGGGCGATCAGCTTCTCCAGCACCGGCGCGGGCAGGGCGCCGGCCTGGCGGAAGATCATGATGCCGTCGCGGAAGACCATCAGCGTCGGGATCGACGAGATCTGCAGCGCGCCCGCGAGCTCGCCCTGGGCCTCGGTGTCGATCTTGCCGAACGTGATGTCCTGGTGGGTCTCGGCGGCGGTCTCGAAGACCGGACCGAACATGCGACACGGGCCGCACCACTCGGCCCAGAAGTCGAGCAGGACGATCCCCGGCTGGGTGACGGTCTGCTCGAAGTTGGTGGTGGTGATCTCCTTGGCGAACATCGATACCTCCGTGGAGCCACACCATACACCGCGTCCCGCGGGCCGCACGCTATGCTCGACGCGCGATGCCCCTCGACGCCTGGCTGGCCGAGCTCGACCACCGCAACCGTGACAACGTCGCGCGCACGGCGAGCTACCTGGAGCTGTACGCGTGGAGCCGCGACGCCGGCTGCGAACTTCCCTGGGTCTTCATGGCCCACCTGGTGTCGCGCAACGCCGGCTACCTGATGACCGACCTGGCGCGGACCCTGGGCCGGGCCGATCTCGACGCCGGGCTCGGTGACGCCATGCGCAACCTGTTCCTGCTGCTCGAGCGGGCCAACTGGTTGATCTTCTGGGACGCCTGGCACCACACGCTGCTGCACCTCGCCGGGCGCACCGACCAGCTGGCGGCGCCGCGGACCCCGGTCTTCATGATCGACGCGTGGCGCCGCTTCGAGGCCGACGCCGCGGCCGCCGGTGGCGCGGTCGACGCCGCGCTCGAGCGGCGGCTGGTGGTCGAGCTGGTTCACAACGAGCAGCACCTGATCGAGCACCGCGTGGTCCACCACCCGCACCTGGCGCCGGGGCGCCGCCTGCTCGACATGGTCGAGCTGTCGGGCCGCGAGAAGCCGCTGCACTTCCCGCCGGTCACCGCCGCGCCGCTGCCCGAGATCCGGGTCGGCGGCTTCGCGCAGCTGCCGCGCCGGCTCGCCGCCGGCGCCCGGATCTTCGACGAGGTGCTCGCGGACCGCGGCCGGCGCGACGCGCTGTTCGCGTGGGCGACGGCGCACCCGCACACCGGGTCGCGCGCGGTGTACGGCGGCAAGCCGGGGCCGACCCTGCGCGAGGCGTGGCCGGTCGACGCGGTCGCCGCGATGTGGGACGGCCTGCACGTGCCGCCGGCGCCGGATCCGAGCTATCCGTAGGGCGCCGGCGCGGGCGCGCGGCCGGGGCCGCGACGATCGACCGCGGGTCGCTACGGCGCGATCAGTCGCTCGATCACCGCCTCGGTGTCGGCGTCGAGCTTCTGGCTGCGATGCACGACCGCGCCGTCGTGATCGACCACCATCAGGTGCGGCAGGTCGCTGACCGCCATCGCGTCGGCGAACGTGAACTCGGGGTCGGCGAACGTCGGGTACGCGATCCCCTCGCGGGTCGCGAACGTGCGCGCGACGTCGAGCTCGTCGCCGACGTCGACGCCGACGACCACGGCGCGGTCGCCGAGGCGCGCCGCCAGCGCCTCGAGCCCGGCGATCTGCTTGCGGCAGCCGTCGCACCACGTCGCGTACATGTCGATCAGCATGGGCCGGCCGCTCGCGACCTCGTGCAGCGACCGCGGCGCGCCGCCGCCCAGCGGCGCCAGCGAGGTCTCGACCAGGCGCGGCGCCGGCGTCGACGGTCGCGCCGCCGGGGTCGTGCAGGCGGCGACGGTGGCGGCGGCGGCGAGCGCGAGGCCCGTGGCGAGGAGGCGGGCCGGGAGGCACGCCAGGAGACGCGCCGGGAGACGCGCCAGGAGACGCGCCAGGAGACGACGGACGATCGACACGGTCAGAACTTGTACCCCAGACTGAGGGCTCCCCAGGTGATCGAAAGATCGTTGCTGCGCCGGTAGTGGCCCAGGACCACGTCCAGGTTGGCGCGGCCCAGGACCGCGAACGGGGCCCGGTCGGCCAGCAGCGCCAGCTTGGCGGTGACCTCGTGGGCGGTGAACGGGGCCAGGTCGCTGTCGCTGGTGCGGTAGCCGGTGGGCGCGTCGGGGAAGACGTCCATGTAGAACGACGCGCCGTCCTGGTGGTGGACGCGGTAGCCCAGGCGCGCGTACAGCCACGGCGTCACGTACTGGTAGCCGAACAGCTGGACGGTGTGGGCGTCGAGATCGAAGTCGTCGTGGTAGATGCGGTACGACGCCTTGACCGTGGTGTGGCTGCGCGGCAGGTGCTGCGACACCCGCACGGTCGCGGCCTGGCGCAGGCGGGTGCCGGGGAACTTCTCGCGCGCGACGCCGCCGCCGACCATCGGCACCGCGTTCCACGTGGTCTCGAGCAGGCCGGCCTGGAAGGTCGCGCCGTAGGCGGCGTCGAGGATCGTCGTCGGCGACAGCACCTGGCTGACCGAGAGGTTGCCGTTGTAGGCGTGGCGCTGCTTCAGGCCCGGGCGATCGCCGTACGGCCCGTACGAGTCGAACCAGTCCATCGAGATGACGCCGTTGACGGTCAGCGTGAAGTTGTCGTCGGCGAGCTTGCGGACGTAGCCGGCGCCCCAGAACCACGACCGCAGCGGCTCCTCGGCGTGGAAGCCCCAGCGGCCCTGGACCTCGCCGTGGTGATCGTGGGCCCAGCGGTGGGTGACGTCGAGCGCCACCGACTCGTTCATGCGTGACGCCGAGGTCGTGGCGTCGATGGCGTCGGGCGACGCCGCCGAGACGATGTCGACCTCGACCGCCGCCTCGTGGACCAGCGTCGGGGTCTGGCGCAGCCGCGCCCACAAGAGCGGCTCGACGATGATCGCCTGCTGGCTGCCGGGCTCGCCGTCGGCGCCGTCCTGCGACTGGTAGCCGTGGCCGCCCTGGCCGAACAGCACGGTGCGCCACTCGAACGCCTCCAGCGCCTGGGCCGCGGCGGGCGCTGGCGCGGCCGCGACGGCGACGAGCGCGACCACCGCGGAGACCGCGACGACCGCGGGCCTCAGTTGCCGCACGCGCAGCCGCCTCCGGCCGGCTCGCCGTCGCCACCGCCGGCGCCCTCGCGGGCGGTGTGGAGCTTGCGGCGCGCCCGATCCTCGGTGGGCGACTCGCTGGCCCGCATCGTCGGATCGTTGAGGTAGCCCTGTCGGTTCTTGGGCACGATGCGGCACGCGGTCAGCGCCGACGCGCCGAGCAGGCCGATCACGACGAGGAGCGCCCGGGTGGCCGCGCGTGGCGCGGTCGGACCTCGGGATGGACGAGCAACAGCAGGGGCGCGCACCGCGCCCAGTCTATCAGCGGCGCCGCCGCAGCCGTACGTCCTGGCGCAGGTCCCGGGTCAGCGACACCGTGATCTTCTCGGTGTAGTAGCCGTGCTTGCGGATCTTGAGGAGGACCTCGTCGGTGCCGCGCGGCACCTCGAGGTCGATCGGGGTGTGGCCGAGGCGGTCGCCGCCGAGGACCACCGTGGCGTCGTCGGGATCGGTGGTGATGCGGACCCGGACCATGGCGGTCGGGTCGGCGGCGGCGGCGGGGTCGGCGGCCGCGGGCGTGGCGCCGTCGACGGGCGGCGCGGCGGGGTGCGCCGGCGGCGCGGCGGGGTGCGGGCGGCGCGGCTGGGCGCGCAGGTGGCGCCAGTGCCGCGGCCGCCGGCGGTGGCGCCAGTGCCGCGGCCGCCGGCGGTGGCGCCAGTGCCGCGGCCGCCGGCGGTGGCGCCAGTGCCGCGGCCGCCGGCGGTGGCGCCGGTGCCCTCGGCGGCGTGCGCGCCGGCGGCGCGGGCCGGTCGCCGCAGTGCCGGCGGCGGCGGCGCTCGATCCGGCGGAGCCGGTCGCGCGCTTCGCCGCGGTGGTGGTCGCGGCGCTGCCCGTGGCGTCGTCGGTGCTCGGCGCGCCGCCGCCGCCCCACATCGCGGCGAGCACGCCGATCGTGACGATCACGACCCCGGCGGTCGCCATCGCGGTCAGCGAGCGTCGCCGCGACCACGACGAGCCGAGCGCGTCGATCGCCGGCTGGGTGCCGAGGGGCGTGATCCGCGGCGGCGCCGGCGGCAGCACCGTGGCGCCGGTGGTCGACGTGGTCGCGGTCGCCGTCGCGGTGACCATCGGCGGCGCCTCGCGGGGCGGCGGCGTGGTGTCGAGGCCGCCGGCACGCGCGGTCATCGCCGACGGCGTGATCGGCGACGGGTGGCTCAGCGGCAGCGGCAGCGCCGCGCGGGCCGGGTTCGAGATCGACGACGGCGTGACCACGACCGGGAACGAGCGCGGCGGGGTGACCAGCGTCGAGCGCGCCGGCGCGGCGATCGCAGCCGGCCCGGCCGGCGCCGGCGCGCGCGGGCGGTGCGGGGCGCGCGCCGGCACCGGCGGCAGGGGCGGCATCGTCGGGCGCGACGCGCGGGCGGCGCGCGGCGGCAGCGGCGGCCGGATCGGCACCGTCGCCGGTCGGTTGCGGGGCGGCGTCGATCCCGAGGCCAGGCGCGGCGGCGGCAGGCGCGGCGGCGCGGGCGCCACCGGCAGCGCCTCGACCACCGACGGCTCGAGGGCGTCGGGCTCGACCGTGATGAAGCGATGGGTCGGCTGCTCCTCGGCGGGCTCGGCGTGCGCGACCGCCATCGCGCCGTGGCCGCCGGCGGGCGCGGCGGCGCGGGCCTTGCCGACCGGCTGCGCGGTGGCCGCGGGCGCCGCCGCCATCGCCAGGATCGGCGAGCTCTCGGTGTTGACCTCGGTGAGATCGTCGTCGCCGTCGGCCTCGATCCAGGGCTCGGCGCGGCGGCCGAACAGCTCGGTGAGGACGCGGGTCACCGCCAGATCGCCGAGCATGACGCCGAGGTGATCGGCGGTCAGCTCGATCGCGCGGCGCATGGCGTCGGCGTCACCGAAACGATCGTCGGGGTCGCGCTCGAGCGCGGTCATGACCACGTGCTCGAGCTCGGGCGGGTAGCCCGGCGCCGCCACCGACGGCGCCATCAGCTCGCCGCGGACGATCTTCTGCACGCTCTCGTACTCGCTCGCGCCCTTGAACGCGCGCACCTGGGTGGTCAGCTCGTAGAGCACGATGCCCAGCGCGAAGATGTCGCTGCGCCGATCGACCGGGTAGCCGAGCGCCTGCTCCGGCGCCATGTACCCGGCCTTGCCCTTGACGAAGCCGGTCTGGGTGCGAGTCGATCGCTCGTCGGCCTTGGCGATGCCGAAGTCGATGAGCTTGATCGAGCCGTCGTAGCCGACGATCACGTTCGACGGCGACACGTCGCGGTGGACGATCTGCAGCGGCTGGCCCTCGGCGCCGCGGCGCTCGTGGGCGTGGTGCAGCCCGGCCGCGGCGGCGCACACCACGGTGAGCGCGAAGTCGAGCGGCAGGCAGTACGCGCGATCGCGGGCGCGCTCGAGCACCGCGCGCAGGGTCTCGCCGTGCAGGTACTCCATGGCGAGGAAGTAGGTGCCGTCGTCGGCGACGCCGACGTCGTGGACCTGCGCGATGTGCTGGTGGTTGAGCCGCGACACCAGGCGGGCCTCGTCGAGGAACATCGCGACGTACGACTCGTCGTCGACCCGCTCCGGGCGCACGGTCTTGAGCACGACGTGGCGCTCGAAGCCGCCGATGCCGTGCAGCTTGGCCAGGAAGACCTGGGCCATGCCTCCCGACGCCAGATGTCGGACGAGGTCGTATTTGCCGAGACGTGCGCCCACCGCGCACCACAGTTCGACCGGCGCGCCGCGCGAGTCAAGAATCGTCTCGGAAGAAAATGACCGTTCGGTCACGCGAGATCGCGCCGGGTGCGCATGGGTGTTTGCACCCACTCCAGAAGATGTGCTCACCGTGACCATGGCGTCCGATCGGTCGGACCATCGCGATCCCGTCGCCACGCACTGGTTGACCGGTCAGGTCTGGCCCCGCCCGCCCACGGCGTCCG
Organism: Kofleriaceae bacterium; assembly: GCA_020633495.1. Taxonomy (GTDB): domain Bacteria; phylum Myxococcota_A; class Polyangia; order Haliangiales; family Haliangiaceae; genus WYBA01. The sequence goes on from JACKDR010000002.1 coordinate 480,119, forward strand.
GCTTCCGGACGCGGCCCCGCGCCCGGCCCCCGCGCCCGGCCTCCCCCACCCGTCCCCTCCGTCCGGTGTCCGGACGCGCCGCCACGATCGGGTGTCAGACACCCGTACATGACGCCGGCGCTCGACGCGCGCCCGGGCACTTGCACGCCCAGGCGATCGGCGCGCGCGTCCGGATCCCGGACGCATGGGCCGCGCCCGGGCGTCAGCCGCCCGGGCGCCCGGGCGCGTCATCTGTCCGGATACCGGACGCGGACGGGTGTCAGCCACCCGTCCGCGTGCGGTCAGTTGGTGGCGGCGCGGGCGTGGGGGACGCGGGGCAGGGTCGGCGGCACCGCGGGGAGGCGGCTGAGCGCGTCGGCGGGCTTGACGACGTCGGGCTCGTCGGTGGCGACCGGCGGCGAGTCGGTGCCGCGCGCGACCGGGCGCGGCGCGGCGGCCCGCGGCGGGCGCGCGCAGGCAGGCGGGGCAGGGCGCCGGCGGCGGCACCAGGGGCCCGGGCCGCGGCTCGGGGCGGGCGTCGCCGCGCAGCTCCTTGCGCGGCTCGGTGCGCGGCTCGGGGGTCTCGACCGTCGCCGCCTCGACGACGCGCGGCGGCTCGGGCAGCCGCGGCGGCTCGGGCCGGGTCGCCATCTCGTCGGGCGGCACCGACTCGATGATCTTCACGACCGCCTCCGGCGACACGTCCTCGGTGCTCTGCCGGCCCAGGCCGAGGTCCTCGAACACCTTGCGGTAGACGGTCGGCAGCGTCACGAACCGACGCTCGACCGCGTCGCGCGGCACGAACAGCTCCTCGCGCCGCCCGTCGCCGATGTCGCGCTTGATCGCGAGCTCGCCGGTGACCCGGCTGCGGGCCCGGATCTGCCGGATCAGCGGGCCCAGCACGCCCATCAGGCCGCGCCCCGCCACCGCCGGATCGGTCAGCGCCTCGAGCTCGGCGTCGCCCACCATCAGCTCGCGCAGGCGCCGCCGCTGATCGCGCGCCTCGTCGAGCGCGTCGTCGACGGCCTCGCCCAGCCGCCGGAACGGCTCGGCGTCGGGGCCGTCCAGCGTCAGCTCGTGGCCGATCGCGCGGCCGCCCGGCGCCACCGGCGTCACCGTGACGCCGCTGCGCTCGGGATCGTCGAGCACGATCCGCCACCCCGCCGACGCCTTGGTCGCGCTGGCGCGGACCACCAGGACGTGGCGCTCCGGGCCGCGCTCGACCGAGACCAGGCCGCACCGATCGAGCGCGATCCGCCCCGGCTTGTAGCCGCCGAACAGCTTCTTGCGCGGCACCGTCGCGGTCAGCCCCGGCACCAGCGCGCCGACGCGCACCACCGCACGCCACGGCCCCTGCAGCTCGAGATCGAACGTCGCGCGGAATCGCCCCGCCAGCGCGGTCGCCTCGCCGGTCGCGACCGGGCCTTCGGCCTGCCAGGCGTGGCGCCACGCGGTGTCGGGGAGCTGGTGGCCCTCGAAGAACGCGGCCATCGCGTTGCGGGTCCGCTCGATCGCGCGCGCGGTCCTCGGCTCGCCGGCCAGCATCTGCAGCCGCTGCTCGACCTGCGCGCGCACCGCCGCGATCGCCTGGCGCGACATCGCCAGCGCGCGGTGCGCCGCCTGCTGCGCCAGCGTCGCGTTGCGATCCGCGGACGGGCGGTGCGGGAACACCGCCGCCTCGATCGCCTTCTCCATGACGCCGAACCGGCGCAGCTCCTCCTCGGCCTCGTGACGGGCCTCGCGGGCCTTGTCGCGACGATCGTCGATCTCGGCCGCCGCCGAGAACGCCCCGACCGCGGCGTCGACCGCCGCGACCAGGGTGTCGATGAAGTTCTCCTCGAAAGGAAAGGGAGTTCCGTCGCCGTACCGGTACATGAGCGCACCTCTCGTCCGGAGGGTCAGCAACGGTCGTGCCAGTGATCCGCCGGGCGATCTCACCGAAACCAGGGTGCGCTCCCGGCGATCCGGGGGGCATCGCCCCACCTGCTGGTGGATCCGTGCCGCGAACCGGGCGGCGCCGCCGGCTCGAAGCGCGGTCGTCGGACCACGGGCGCGCTCGCACCGCCTGCTCCCGCGCTGCCGGGCCGATCCACGTTGCGATCACCGCGCTCGTTGCGGTTCGCAACGACGCAGCATCCCAGGTCCCCTGCGATTCCAGCAGGTTCCAGGCGCGTCTCCTGGCACATAGCTTGAAACGAACGGGAATCGGCGCTTGGCCGCGCCTCGCGCCACGAGGTCAAGCTCCATGCGCAATCCCGCAGCGTTCGCCATCCCTGCTCGTCCCGTCGACGAGCTCCGCCCCCGCCCCGCCGTCGCCCGAGCGCGACGACGCCTCGAGGAGGTGAGCGACATCGTCGCCGCCGCGAGCATCGCCCTGCGCGACGCCGCCCGGCACGATGGCCTCGCCCTCGAGGACGTCGCCCGCTTCTGCGCCGAGGTCGGCGGCGTCGATCCTCGCCTCGAGCAGGCGGCCCTCCGCCACGCCGTGTGCCTGTGCGACGTCGACGCGCTGATCACCGATCTGATCGCGTCGCTCCGCGCCAGGCTCATCGCGGCGGGCCCGCTGTTGCCGACGCTGGTCGCGCGCGGCGGCGTGCCGCGCGTCCTGGCGTCGCTCGGCGTCGAGGACGTCGAGCCAGTGGCCGGGGCGCTGACCCGCCCGGTACCGCCGCGCATCGCGCGCTTCTACTGGCAGCGGCTCCGCGCTTACCTGGCGTGGTCCGCGGCCTGCGCCTGGTCGTAGCCGCGACGCCGGCGACGCCGCGGCGCGATCACGTCACGCCGCGGTTCGCCGCGCGATCACGTCACGCGGCGGGCGCGGCCGACCCGTCGCGCCCGCGCGCGGTCGACGACGACGCGTCCGTCGGCGCGACCTACAGGTCGACGTCGCCGGTGCCGATCGCCTTGCGGATCAGCTGACGCAGCCGCTTGCCGTCGGGGCCCTCGGGGCCCTCGAACTCGATCCCGAAGCCGGGGCCCTTGCCGGCGCGCACCCAGGCGACGTGCCCGCTCAGCGCGATCGGCGGCTCCTCGGGCACCGTGATCGACACCGAGATCGCCAGCCCGACGTCGGGCGGGTGCGCCGAGCGCACGAAGCACCCCCCGGCGCTCAGGTCCTCCACCACGCTGGTCTCGGCGGCGCGACCGTCGAGGCGGTACTCGACCGGCAGCGCCGACGGGAACCGCTTGTGCTCGCGATGCTTGGTATCCTCGAAGCGCACCTCGCCCTTGGCGAACCGCACCAGGAACTCGCGGGTCGACGCGTCGTCGTCGTCGATCCGGAGCTTCAGTCCCCCGTCGACCACCTCGACGCACCGCGCTCTCAGCAGCGGGCGGTTCGGTAGCTTGGGGAAGGCGATCTCGACGAGCAGCTGCTCGTCGAGCGTGGCCTCGGTCTTGGTGACGGCCAGCAGCGTGCCGCCCTTCTCGTCGAAGGCGGTCAGGAATGCTGATGCTGATGGATACGCCAGGGTCAGAAGGCGCATGGATCCTCCCCGGACACCAGGATATCGGATCCGGGGCCCGGACCGTAAGCGCCTGCGCCCGCGAAGTCGGGATCGGAGGCTCGAACCGTGGGGTGACGCGTCGCGCGCACCCGGGACCTACATCCCGACCTTGCCGAAGCAGTCCTCGGCGGCCTCGATCGTCGACGCCTTCAGGAAGCAGCCGCGCGCCTCCGCCGACCACTTGCCGGCCTTGCAGGTGTTGACGACCTCGGTGATCGCCTCCTTCATCGCGCCCTCGACGTCGGCCTTCATCTCCGCGGGGACGTCGCCGAGCTGCGCCATCGCGAGCTGCGCGACGCGCTCGCCGACCGCCTGGCAGTCGTCGCCGCCGGTCCACGCCGGCACCGGCTTGGCCGCCGGCGCGTCGTCGTCGCCGCCGTCGCCGTCGTCGTAGACGTCGCCGTCGTCGTCGCCGGCGTCGTCGCCGGCCGCGTCGGCGGCCCGCATCTCGTCGGTGACGTACTGCTCGCAGCCCTGCAGGGCCTGCATGTCGGCGGCGGTGAGCGCGCAGTCCTTGAGGACCTGGGGCCAGTTCTGCGCCTTGCACATCTCGAGGATCTGGGTGCGGACCTTGGCCAGCTCGCTGTCCATCGCCTGCTCCGCCATCTTGCGGGTGTTGGCGTCCATGTCGCCGAGCTCGGCGTTGGCCGCGGCCTTGACGATCGCGTGGACGCGGTCCGCGACCGCGGTGCAGTCGCCGCCCTTGGCGCCCGGCGGCGGGAACTTCACGTTGGCGTAGGCGGCCATGTCGTCGTCGGCGCCGTCACCGGAGTCGTCGCTCGCCGGGGCGGCCTTGGCCTCCGCGGCCGGGGCCGCGCCTGGGGCCGCGCCCGCCGTCGTCGGCGCCGCGGCGGCGCGCGCGCGCGCCGCCACCGCCGCCGAACAGCCCACCGAGCGCGGAGCCGACGCCGCCCATCGCGCCGCCCTTGCCGCCGAGCCCGAGGCTGGGCAGCGCGGCCTTGGCGCTCGACGCCTCCGCCATCGCGCCCTTGAGCGCCGACAGCGCCGCGGGCTCCTCGGCCTTGGCGGCCGGCTCGGCGGCCGGCTCGGCGGCCGGCTCGGCGGCGGCGGGCTTGTTGCTGGTCTTGTCGTCCTTCTTGCAGGCGGTCAGGCCCACGACCACAGCGGCGCTCAGCGCCAGGCGTGTCACCAGGTTCATCGGTTCCTCCTCGCCGGTCAGTGTGCGCTGCCGTCGAGTCGGCGCGCAAGCGACCGGGCGGCGCCCGGTGCGCGTCGCGCTCGCCGAAAATGACGACGGCCGGGTGGCGAGCCACCCGGCCGGTTCGACGCTGCGCCGATCGTCGCGGACGTCTCCGCGATCGATCAGGCCCGGTCGATCACCACCAGAAGCCGGCGCGGATCGACGCGGTCAGCAGGCCGAAGTTGATGGTGTCGAACTTGTCGGCGAAGGTCAGGCTGGCGCCGATGCCGGTGCCCAGCGTGAACTGCGGCATGACCTCCATGTCGACGCCCATCAGGCCGCCGACGCCGAGCGCGAGGGTGTCACCCGCGGCGCTGAAGTCGCTGATCGCCAGGAACGCGGCCGGCTCGATGTACGGGTGGATCTTGCCCTTCATCGGCTTGTACATGCGGTAGCCGACGCCGAGCGAGATGCCGAAGGTCGTCGACGACATCGTCGGATCGACGGGATCGACGCCCTTGTTGAGGTTGATGCCGACGCTGAGGTCGAGCCAGTTGTCGCCCATCGCGTACAGGAAGTCCGCGGCGGCGCCGTTGCCGCCGGTCGGGAACGTGGTCTCGATGCCCATGGTGAGGCCGCTGTCGCCTCCGTCGTCCCCGCCGCCGCCGCTGTCGTCGGAGCTCATGTCGCCGCCGCCGCCGCCGCTCGAGTCGGAGCCCATGTCTCCGCCCATGTCATCGCCGCCCATCTCGTCATCGGGCTGCGCGGCCGCCGTACCGACGAACGCGAAGGTCATCACTGCACAGGACGCAAGAAGCTTCTTCATGTGGTTCCTCCTGGCCCGTTGGTAACCGGGTTTTGCGCGTGTGGGCAACTTTCGTACACATAACTGCGTGACGCCCACCACAGCAGAACTCCATGAAGCCGCGGGGTTGACAGGGGGCCTGATCTGCGACCCCGGCGCCCGCGGTCACGGCGCCGGCGAGAAGCACACCACGCTGTAGGCCACCGCGGGCTCGCCGGTCGGGTTGCGGTAGCCGTGCTTCTGGTCGCCGCGGAACACCAGGACGTCGCCGGGGCCGAGCGCCCAGACCTCGCCCGCCGCGGCGAGCTCGATCTGGCCGCGCTCGCAGGTGAGGTACTCGCGGGTGCCCGGCGTGTGCGGCACCCCGGCCATGCCGCCGCGCGGCGGCAGCTCCATGCGCTCGATCTCCATGCCGGCGATCGGATCCGGCAGCAGGCGCCGGATGCCGCAGGCGCCCCGGTTGCGGGTCGTGAGCTCGCGCGCCCGGTACAGCCGCGCCACCGCCTTGGGCGGGCCGATCAGCTCCTCGACCCGCAGCTGCAGCGCGGTCGCGACCTTGACCAGCACCGCCAGCGTCGGGTTGCCGGCGCCGGACTCGAGGTGCGCCCAGGTCGCGCGCGGGACGCCGGCCATGCGGGCGATCTGGACCTGGGTCAGGCCACGGGCCTCGCGCAGCGAGCGCAGGTTGGCGGCCAGGTGCGAGGAGGTGGCGTCGACCGGGGACGGGGCGGCGGCGGGCATGGCGACAGGATCTCCCCATGCCAACCCGTTGTCACGCTGGATGACCTGATGGAGCGGCGGCAGGGTCGCCCCTCGGCCTGGCGCAGTGGCTCACGTCGGTTGACCGCCTCCGCCCGCGGGGCGACATTGAACCGACATGGCCGCCGCGAGGACGAGTCGGACGAAGGCAACACCGAAGAAGCCAGCGGTCGCCAGGGCGAAGGTCGCCGGGGCGAAAGCCTCCAGCGCGAAGGTCGCCACGTCGAAGCCCGCGAAGGCGAAGGTGAAGGTGGCGCCGCCGAAGGGCGCCGACGTGAAGGCCACCGAGCCGAAGGCCGTCGCCCAGCAGTCATCGACAGCGTCGTCGTCGACCCTCGCCGAGTCGTGGGCTCGTCTCGAGGGATGGTTCGCGGCCCATTACCCCACGCTGGCCCTCAAGCTGCGTCCGCCCGCCGCGCCGAAACAGATCGCCGCCGCGGAGAAGGCGCTGGGCGTGACCTTTCCGGCCGACTTCCGCGCGTCACTGCTCGTTCACGACGGTCAGGACGACGATCCGGGCGTGCGCCTGTTGCCGTTCGCTCAGCGGCTCGGCTCGCTCGCGTCCTTGACGCGGTGCTGGAAGGACGATCGGGGGCTGTTCGACAAGGCCGAGATGGCTACCCGACTGGAGTGGCTGGACGCCACCCGGCGAGTCCGCCAGGTCCATCTGCATCCCGCGCACGTTCCGATCGCCGGCTCGAAGTACTGGGACTACGGACGCCTGTTGCTCGACTTCCTCCCGGGTCCGGACGGCTCGGCCGGGCAGCTGATCGCGCGCGACGACGTCGACTTCGTCTACGTGTGCGCGGGCGTCGGCGAGCTCCTCGCCCGCACCGCGCGTGGGCTCGAGGACGGCCGGATCCACGTCCGCGCCACGACGTACGACAGCGAGCTCGTGTACCTCGACAAGCCGGGTGGCAAGCCCGTCGCCCCGGCGCGCTTCTTCGCGTAGCGACGCGCTGCGACGACGCTGGCCAGGCCGGGCCCGTCGCGGCGAGGTGCGCGCCCGTCGTCGCCGGTCGACGACCGTCCGAGGTCGGCCCACGCGGCGAGGTGGCACCTGGCTGCCGCACATTGCCGGCCCGTGAGCTGGCCGATCTCCGGCGGATTCTGCCCTGATTTCCGCAGACTCCCGGTCCGGTGACCGTCGTCACATATCGGACCCTTGTACCGGAGGCGTTCTTGGCGCAACTCTCTCGGCCGCCGTGCGTTGCGAGGGGCGACGCAGCCGTCGAGGGACCATGCAGACCACCGTGCATTTCAATCAGCTGCCCAAGTCCGTGCGCGAGCGCTTCATCGCCGCCACCCACGACCAGGGCTCTCCCACTCCGTTGCTCGCCACCAAGATGACGCCGGGCGGCATGATCGCCTGGGCGGTGATCGCGGTGCTCGTCGCCGTGTTCACCGCGCGCTTCGCGTGGTCGTCGGGGATCACCAGCCCGTACTCGGGGCCGTGGCAGATCCCGGGCCTGGTCGCGCTCACCGGCATCGTGCTGAGCGCCGCCTGGGTCGTGTTCGCCGCGGTCAAGCGCCAGCTCATGAAGTCGCGGATGCCGTACGTCCCCGGCATGTACCTGCTCGGCGCCGATCTGATCGACGCGCGCAGCCCGCAGCTGCGGGTGGTGCCGCTGATGGCGTGCCGGCCGCAGATCGTCCACCACCACTACAACGGCGCCTACGTGCGGACCTCGTTCCGCTTCACCCCGCCCACCGGCGGCGCCTTCGAGTTCAGCGTCCGGCCGCGCCACGCCGCCGAGGCCGTCATCGACGAGATCGAGAAGACCATCCGCCTGGTCGCGGTGGTCAAGCAGATCGGCGATCAGGAGGTGCTCGCCAAGATCGACGTCTTCGCCGGCCTGCGCGACGGCGACGGCAACCTGGTGGCGCCGTCGCGGCCGCCCGACCCGGTGCCGCCGCTGGCCGCCGACGTGCCGTCGGCGCTGGCCCGGCCCGCGCTGGCCGCGCTGGTCGCGTCGGCGCTGCTCGGCCCCGGCCTGTGGTACCTGCGCAACCGCGCCCACGACCACGCCGCGTTCGAGCACGCGACCTCGAGCTACGAGCTGCGCGCCTACCTCGGGTGGGGCAAGCTGCACCGCGCCGAGGCCCAGAAGCGCTACTTCGAGCTGTCGCTCGAGGAGGCCAAGCGCGCCGACAGCGTCACCGCGCTGCGCACGTTCCTGACCCAGCAGGCCGACGCGCCCGAGGAGCTCAAGGTCCAGGCCCGCGAGGCCATCCACGAGTTCTTCGCCGCCGCGCTCGAGAAGTTCCGCGCCGTCGCGTCCAACGACGCCGAGACCGTCGCCTTCGTCGAGCGCCTGCTGGCGTTCGAGGAGCAGCACGACTCGCCCGGCCTGATCGTCCAGTTCCGGCCGCCGCGCACCGAGCAGCTCACCGGCATGGACGGCATGGTCAAGGAGATGGCCGGCGACCAGTACGACTTCGCGCCGCTGGCGCCGCAGTTCAGCGACGCCACCGCCGGGCCGCGCGAGAGCGAGATCGTCACCAACCTCACCACCGGCTTCGGCCAGGTCTTCACCCAGGACGTCCTGCACCTCGAGAACGGCGGCCGGCTGTCGCCCGAGGGCGAGCCGCCCACCGATCGGGCGTCGATCGAGGTCAGCTACGAGGTCCAGCCCTACTTCGAGGACGATGGCTCGCCGGTCATCTACACGATGACCGAGCCGCTCGACTCGATCATGCCGCCGGGCGCCGGCGACGACGACGCGCTGCCCACCGGCAAGCGCCTGTACCTCGGCATCGAGGTCGCGTTCGACATCACGATGCGGGTGCCGGGCGAGGCCCAGCCGCGGACCCTGACCCTGCTGGTGCAGCCGCCGGAGCGCTTCACGGTGTCGACCAGCGGCTACGGCAGCAACCCCGACGACTCCAGCATCTACTCGGTGATGAGCTCGCGCGCGTTCGACCAGCTGCAGGCCAAGCTGTCGAGCGCGTTCTTCACGGTGGGCGACACCACCGGTGAAGGTGCGATGCCGGAGCTGCTGGACGAGTAGCGCCGACCCGATCGTCGTTCACGTCGACGATGCCGTGCGGGCGCGCTCGCGCCCGCCGGCCCATGCCGTATCCTCAGCAGGCATGGGAGGGACCCCCGAGCCAGCCGGCGGCACCGACGCGACGTCGGCGCTGCCGGCGTCCGACGCCAGCGCCGACGAGGCCGCCGCCGCGGCGGCGTCGGGGGACGCGCTGGTCGGGCAGGTCCTCGAGGGCCGCTACCGGATCACCGCGCTGATCGGCGCCGGTGGCATGGGCTCGGTGTACCGCGGCGAGCACCTCGGCATCGGCAAGTCGGTCGCGGTCAAGGTGCTGCACCCGAGGCTCGGCGGCAGCGCCGAGGCCGGCGCGCGGTTCCAGCGCGAGGCCTTCGTCGGCGGCCGCATCGGTCACCCCAACTGCGTCGCCGTGTCCGACTTCGGGGTCGCCGCCGACGGCGCCTTCTACCTGGTGATGGAGCTGCTGCAGGGCGAGTCGCTGGGCGAGCTGATCGAGCGCGAGGGCCGGCTGCCGTGGCGGCGGGCGCTGCACGTCGTCCGCCACGTCCTGCGCGGGCTCGGCCACGCCCACGATCACGGCGTCGTCCACCGCGACATGAAGCCGGACAACATCTTCCTCGCCCACACCGAGGACGACCCGGACTTCGCCAAGATCCTCGACTTCGGCATCGCCAAGCTGGTCGGTGAGGGCGGCGCGACGATCACCCAGGCCGGGATCACGGTCGGCACGCCGGCGTACCTGTCACCGGAGCAGGCGTTCGGCAGCGAGCTCGACGGCCGCAGCGACCTGTACTCGCTGTCGGTCGTGCTCTACGAGCTCTTGACCGGGCGGACCCCGTTCGGCGACCGCGACCTGCTCGCGATGCTGACCGCGCACGCGGTCGCCGACGTCCCGCCGATGGCCGAGGTGGCGCCGGACGCCGGGGTGCCGGCCCCGGTCGAGGCGCTGGTCCGCGACGGCCTGGCCAAGACCCCGGCCGAGCGGATCGGCTCGGCCGCCGAGTACGTGACCCGGATCGACGAGCTGCTCGGCCGCGTCCCGACCGCCAGCGGGGTGTGGGCGGCGCCGCCGTACACGCCGGCGCCGGGGACCCTGCACGCGGTCGTCACCGCGACGCCGGCGCCGGGCGCCGGGCCGGGCACGCTGCCGGCGGCGCGCCGGGCCGATCAGCCTGGCGCGTCCGGCGGTGGCGCCGACCGCGGCGGTGTGGCGCGCAGCGCGCGCTGTACGGCGGCGGGTTGATCGTCCTGGTCGGCATCGTCGCGGCGCTGTCGGCGCGCGGCGGCGGCGACGGGCGCCGCGATGCCGATCGCGCGGCGGCGGGCGCCGCCGACGCCGCGATCGCGCCGGCGCCGGCGCCGGCCGACGCCGTCCTGCCGCGCAAGCCCGCGGCGCCGCCGGCGGCCGAGCCGTCGGTGCCGGAGAGCCTGCTGCAGGCGACGCGCGATCAGCAGGTCGCCGCCGCGCTCCACGAGCTCACCGGCGGCAAGACCTGCGACGATCGCAAGGCCGCGGTGGCGCGGCTGCGCGACCTCGGCGATCCCAAGGCGATCCCGGCGCTGAAGAAGGCCCGCTACCGCATGCGCGGCGGACTGCTCGGCATCGGTGACAAGAACACCAACGCCTGCCTCAAGGTCGACGCCGAGGCGGCGATCAAGGCACTCGCGCCCAAGGAGCCGGCCAAGTGAACCTCGAAGACGCGATCGCGCTGGCGGTGGAGGCCCACCGTGGCCAGACCGACAAGGTCGGGCAGCCCTACATCCTGCACCCGCTGCGGGTCATGTTCCGGTGCGAGACCGAGCACGAGCGCATGGCCGCGATCCTCCACGACGTCGTCGAGGACTGCGGCATCTCGCTCGACGAGCTGCGCCGGCGCGGCGCGCCCGAGGCGGTGGTCGCGGCGGTCGACGGCCTGACCCGTCGCGACGGCGAGACCTACGAGCAGTTCATCGACCGCGCCGCCGGCGATCCGGTGGCGCGGCGGGTCAAGCTGGCCGACCTCGAGGACAACATGGACGTCCGCCGGTTGCCCGAGGTCGGCGAGAAGGACCGCGCGCGGCTCGACCGCTACGCGCGGTCCTACGCGCGGCTCCGCAAGTGAGCCGCCGGTCGACGCGCGGGCCCTGAACGAGCGACGGGTCCGACGAGGAACGTCGGACCCGCCTGGATGCCCAGATCGCCGTGCGATCGCTCAGGTCGTGATCAGCCCCGCCACTTGATCAGGAACAGCACGGCGCTGCACAGGCCGATGATGCCGATCGGTAGCGAGAAGCCGAGCAGCTTCTTCTGGATCTCGAGCCCCTTTTTCTCGGCTGTCCCTTCGCCCGGGATCCATGTCGCGATCAGTCCGAAGCCCAGGATGAAGCCCAGGATGATCTCCGACAGGATGTAGAACAGGCACGCGAACGCCGCGAGCTTGTCGATCTTCATCACGAGGCTGAACCAGGACATGTCCAGCCCGCCCCACGAGAAGATCACGTAGTGCAGCAGGTCCCAGATGCCGTAGAAGAGCAGGCCGACCCCCAGGAAGCCCTGGTACGGCGCCACCTTCGCGAACAGTTCTTTGGCCTCCGGCTTCTTCGCGATGATGAAGCTCGACAGCGCGATGAGACTGCCCAGGATCACTGCCAGTGGTCCGATCAGATACATGAAACCCCCCTTTGGGTCCGTTGATGACCGTAAGGGTCACACGCATGCCCCGCGCTGTCACCCGCGGGGCCACGCCATCGTGACCTACTCCCGAGATCGGCCGGCGAGCCCGTAACCGGGCTCGCGGCCGATTCCGCGGCCGAACGCCGCGGCGCGGCGCGGCTAGGAGCGTGTACCCGATGGCCCCCCGGGCCGGGAGGCGTGGATCCGGTCCTCGATCGCCCGCAGGTTCAGCCGCGCGACGAACCCCTCGACGAAGTACAGCAGGTGCGACGCCGGCAGCCAGTCACGCGGCGACGGCGGCAACAGGAACGACTGCATCGGCGCGTACTGACGGTAGGCCTTCACCCCGCCATTCGATCAGCCCGCCGCGCTGGTGTCGATCCCTTCGTGCACGACCGCGGTGGTGCCAGGCCACGCCGGCACGGGTGACGCGAGCGTGTGGGGGCGGCCGACGGCGAGTTCCGCAGCGGGTCCGCGCCACCACGCGACTGCGTCACCGCCCTCGGCACCCCCACCGCCCGCGGTCTTGTCACCGCGAGGACTGTCTGAGCCGGAGGACGCCCCCCCGCGCTCGCGGCAGGACCCGTGCCGGCGGCCCGCGGTCTCCACACCGCTCGCGCAGGCGGGTATCCGCTACGCGCTCCTCGCTCCTAGCGAGCGCCGCGCGAGCGCCGCCGCGTCACCAGCCAGCCGACGCCCAGCAGCAGCGGCACCAGGCCGCCGGCGCCGTCGCGGCCGGTCGAGCAGCCACCACCGCCGGCGAACACCGTCACCGACGGCGGCGTCGGCGGCACCCGGCAGGTCGCGCTGTCGTCGGGCAGCAGCACGCACGCGTAGCCGGCCGGGCAGTCGATCTGCGCGCACGGATCGGGCACGCACTCGCCGGTGTACGGGTTGCACGCCTCGCCGCCGGGGCAGGTGACGTCGATGCAGCGATCGCCGTGGCAGCGGCCGTCGTCGGGATCGCAGATCTGGCCCTCGGCGCACTCGACGCCGGCGCACGGATCGTCGGCGCAGACGCCGTCGGTGCACAGCTGGCCGGTCGGACACTCGGGGTCGCAGGTCAGCGGCACGCACGCGCCGTCGCTGCAGAACTCGCCGGGGGCGCACGTGACCTCGAAGCACAGGTCCGGCTGGCACTCGCCGAGGTCGGTCTGGGTGTTGCGCACGCAGACCTCGCCGGTGGCGCAGCCGAGGGCGAAGCAGTCCTGGCACAGGCCGTTGGTGCAGGTCGTGCCGGTCGGGCAGTTCACGCCGTCGCAGAGATCGACGCAGGTCTCGGTGTCGCGATCGCAGTAGAAGCCGGGCTGGCACTGGATCTCGGCGCACGGGTCGGGCACGCAGAAGCGGTTGCCGGGGCCCTGATCGTCGCAGAAGAAGCCGAACGGGCACGGGAACTCGCCGGGGGCGCACGGGTTGCGGCAGCCGTTCTCGACGCAGCCCTGGCCGTCGGGGCAGGTCTGGTCGTCCATGCCGTCGCAGTCCTCGTCGATGCCGTTGCACGAGATCTCGGGCTCCGGCGTGATCGCGTCGCGGCAGTCGTCGACGCCGCCGACGCACTCGAGGTGGCCGAAGCGGCAGATGCCGGTCTCGGTGTACGGGTCGATGCCGGTCGGGATGCAGTCGCCGCCGTAGCCGGTGAGGTCCTCGTCGATCTGCAGGTCGCAGTCCTCGTCGAGGCCGTTGCAGACCTCGGGGGTGCCGGTCTGCTGGCCGACGCACTCGATCGCGCCGTCGACGCACTCGAAGGTGCCGACCGAGCAGGCGCCACCGCCGCCGCAGCTGTCGCCGATCGGCGCGCCGAGGTCCTCGTCGATGTTGCCGTCGCAGTCGTCGTCGAGGCCGTTGCAGACCTCGAGGCCGGCGGGGATCGTCGGCGCCGAGCACACGACGTTGCCGAGGCCGTCGCAGATCAGCACGCCGTCACGGTGACAGACGCCGTCCTGGCCGTTGTCGCAGGCGTCGCCGAGGCCGAGCCCGTCGTCGGTCAGGCCGTTGCAGTCGTCGTCGAGGCCGTTGCAGAGCTCGGCGCTCGGGCCGATGTCGCCGACGCACTCGCCGAGCGCGTTGCCGTCGCAGGTGCGGACGCCGGTCGTGCACACGCCCTCGCAGGTGCCGCCGATCGTGCACCCGGTCGGGAACTCGTAGCACTCCTCGAAGATCTCGTCGACGAAGGTGTCGCAGTCGTCGTCGAGGCCGTTGCAGATCTCGTCGATCGGCGCCACGTCGTTCTCGCAGCTGAGCGCGCCGTCGACGCAGGCCAGCTGGCCGGGTACGCACGCGCCGATGTCGAGGCCGCAGTCCTCGCCGACGCCGGGCAGCGTGCCCTCGTCGACGATGCTGTCGCAGTCGTCGTCGGCGCCGTTGCAGATCTCGGGCACCGGGTTGCAGGTGCAGCTCGGCCCCTGATCCTCGTCGGTCAGGCCGTCGCAGTCGTCGTCGAGGCCGTTGCAGGTCTCGACCCCGGCGACCCCGGGCGGGGCGTCGCACACGGTGCCGGTGCCGTTGGTGGCGCAGACCCGGACGCCGGTGTCGAAGCAGCTGCCGGCCTCGCCGTTGTCGCAGGCCAGGCCGAGGTCGGGGAAGTCCTCGTCGACGCGGCCGTCGCAGTCGTCGTCGAGGCCGTTGCAGGCCTCGACCAGGATCGACTCCTCGATGATGTCGGCCATCGCGGCCGACAGCGCGGCGTCGTCGCTGGCCAGGATCGCGGTGCCGGTGCCGCCGGCGTCGGCGATCGCGTCGAGGTTGGCGATCACCGTGGGATCCGGCGTCGCGAAGCCGATGACGTGGACCAGGATGCCGGCGTTGCGCAGCGAGGTCGCGGCGGCGACCGGATCGCCGCCGCAGGTCTCGGCGCCGTCGGTGACCAGGATGACCCGGTAGGGCCGGCAGCTCGCCGACAGGTCGTCGAGCATGACGTCGTCGAGGTAGCCGTGGGCCGAGTCGAGGATGCCGGCCAGCGGCGTCGTGCCGCTGCCGCGGACCTCCCAGTCGGTGCCCGGCGAGGTGGTCGTCCCCGAGTCGCTGTCGTGGTTGATGTAGGTCAAGAGGTCCGGCTCGTTGTTGGGCGTGAACGACACCAGCAGGTCGCCGGAGGCGAAGCCGCCGGCGCACGGCGCGGCGCCGCCGCCCTGCCAGCCGCCGGACTGCCGCCCGGCCGCGGCGGTCGGGCACAGGAAGTTCTCGGGCTTCTGGTGGAACCGCATCAGCGAGTACTCGACCTCGCCGAACGCGGCGACCACGTTGGCGATGCCGTTCTTGACCTTGAACAGGCGCGAGTCGTCGGCGAGCGCGTTGTTGCAGCTGCCGTTGCAGGCGCACGCGACGTCGGCGCCGGCACACTCGGTCGAGCCGTCGCCGCCGGTGAAGTCGTCCGAGCAGGTCTCCCAGTTCATCGAGCCCGAGCTGTCGAGCGCGATCAGCAGGCGGGCGCGGGTGTCGACCGGGGTGAAGCCGGTGTCGCTCTCGTCGTCGTCGAACAGCGCGTCGCAGCCGTCGTCGCCGGGGAGCCCGCCGGCGCCGGCGAAGTCGGCCTCGCCGTCGCCGTCGTTGTCGAGGCCGTCCTGGCACTGCCGGTAGAAGGTCTCGGTGCCGTCCTGCGCGCTGCTGCAGTCGGGATCGTCCGGGAAGTCGGTCAAGCCGTCGCCGTCGTTGTCGATGCCGTCGCTGCACGAGGGCGTGCCGTCCTCGGTGTCGTCGGTGGGACCGTCGCAGCTGGGGTCGGCGGGCCAGTCGGCGCCGTTGGCGCCGTCGTTGTCGAGGCCGTCGGAGCACTGCGGCGGCCCCGGATCGGTCTCGGTGTTGTCCGACGGCGAGTCGCAGCCGGGGTCGGCGGGGAAGTCGGCGAGGCCGTCGCCGTCGTTGTCGAGGCCGTCGGAGCACTGCTTGGTCCCGGCGACGATGCACGACGCCGACTCGACGCTGATCAGCTTGCCGGGGGCCTGCGCGGTGGCACGCACCTCGAGGCCGCCGTACAGCTCGCCGAACCCGGGCAGGTAGTTGGCGACGGTCCAGGCGCCAGCGCCGTCCGCGGTGGCGGTGCCACGCTGGATCAGGCTGAACAGCAGCCGGATCGCGGCGTCGGCCTCGCTGGTGCCGCTGATCGTCGGCTGGGTCGAGATGATCGGCTGGCTGGTCGGCGGCTGGCACTGCAGGATCGGCGGCGCGGTGCGGACCGCGCCGACCGGGATCGTGACGGCCTCGGGGAACAGGGTCTCGAACTTGCCGAAGACGTTCTGGTCGCCGTAGGCCTGGACGTCGAAGGTGTACAGCCCGGTGGCGGCGCCGGCCGGGACCGTGACCGCGAAGCTGATCGCCCGCGACTGCAGCGACGCGTAGGTCTGGGAGGTGCTGAAGGTCTGGACGTTCGAGGTCGCGCAGCCGCCGCCGGTGCAGCTGAAGGTGGTGCCGCCGACGACGATCTGCCCGTTGGTGATGCTCCACCCGGTCGGCAGCGTGACCACCAGGCTGTCGTTGCCCCAGTTGGTGGTGCCCGCGTTGACCAGCGTGCCGTTGACCGCCCAGGTGGTGCTGCCGGCGGCCGCGAAGTTGGCCGTCGGATCGAGGGTGTTGGTCATCGCCAGCTTGGGGATCGCGACCGGCTGGACCACGGTCAGCGCCGTGGTCTCGAAGCCGCCGGGGTTGATCGCGTCGAGCTCGTTCGACTCGTACTGGCCGACCACGACGTTGGTGCCGCCGCCCTGGCCCTGGACGTCGATGTCGGCCTCGAGGACGTACTCGTCGCCGGGCTGCAGCGTGCCCAGGTCCCACTCGACGCACGTCTTGTTGCTCTCGCCCGGGCACGTCTGGATGCGCGTCGGTGCCGGGGTCGCGGTGACGTAGGTCTGGTCCGACTCGACGTACTTGAGCTTGGCGACGACGCCGGTCTCGGGGTCGAGCGACAGGTTCTTGCCGTTCAGCACGTAGTGCAGGGTGTCGCCGACCGAGGCCACGGGCTTGCTGACCTCGACGTCGAACTTGAGGCGCAGGAACACGCACTGCGCGGCGCCGATGTAGTAGGGCCACGCGTTGTTGCCGCCGCCGGAGTTGGCCGACTTCGACGAGATGTCGGAGCCGGTGGCCTCGGCGCAGTCGACGTTGCCGGCGCCGGCGCCGAACGTCGGATCGATGGGCACCGACAGCACCCGCAGCGCGACCTCGGCGAAGACCGGCTCGCCGACGCGCGCCTCACCGCCGGCGAAGCGGACCGCCGTCGGCGACACCGCGGTGGCCGGGGTCAGGTCGTGGCCGGCGCCGGTCGGCACGCCGACCCGCGACATCGTGGTGCTGGCGCCGATGTTGCCGGCGCCGGTGCCGATGCGCGAGCCCGGCGACTGGATGCGGAGCCACGGCCCGAGCACGTTGTTGAGCTGGATCGCGCCGCCGGTGTCGGTGGCCTCGTACCGGTAGAAGGTGTCCGGGCCGGCGACCGGCGAGCCGTAGAGGTACGGGGTGTTGCCGTCGCCGTTGGAGACGACGCTGGTCGAGCCGCCGTAGGCGCGCACCTGGTCGTAGTCCCAGTCGTTGTGAGCGTTGTACGGGCCCGAGGTGTCGTTGAGCAGCTGGGTGATCTCGGGCGAGATCGCCCGCGGCTCCTCGCCGCCGGTCATCGGGATGCCGTTGTCGGTGTTGAGGAACAGGTTGTTGGGCGACGGCGACAGGTCCGGGTCGGTGGCGTAGAACACGCCGGTGTCGGCGTAGACCTGGGCGATCGAGCCGGTCTGGAACGAGCAGGTGCCGGTGGCGCACGGCACGCTGCTGAAGCTGTTGCACAGCGAGCCGCCCTGGCAGCCCTCGATCGACAGGCCGGCGCGGTTGGGCCGGATCGTGTTGCCGGCGGCGTCGGTGAAGCGGACGCCGACCAGCTCGGTGCCGGGCGGCACGTACTCGGTCAGGTAGCCGTTGACGCCGTGGACCGAGTTGGCCGGGGCCGGGGAGAACGCGAACTTGAACAGGATGATGTCGCCGACCTCGAGCGCGACGTCGCTGCCGGGGTTGCTCGACGTCCCGGACTCGGGGTCGAGCACCGCGACGGTGGCGTCGGGCAGGCTCTTGGCGGTCATGAAGTTGGCGACCGAGGCGCTGCGGGCGTCCCGGATGACGCCGCCGCCGAGGGCGATCAGCGCGGCGAGGACGACGGCGCGCCGCAGGGCGCGGGACGAGGCGTGACGTGAGGGCATCTGGGTCGGTCCTCAGTTGGGCGTGTCGGAGCAGCAGCGGAAGCCGAGGTTGGGCAGGGCGGTGTCGCCGCCGAACGCCGTGAACGAGAAGCTGCAGGTCAGGCCCTGCGGGATGTTGTCGAAGGCGCCACCCTTGACCCGGAACGCGCTGCCGACCGGGGTCGACGTCCACTCCTTGAGGTTGCCGCTCAGGTCGAAGGCGCCGACCGGGCTGACGCAGGCGCTGGAGCCCGGCGCCGGGCAGCCGTACGCGGTGCCGGTCGCGGCGACCCGATCCTCGTCGGGCGCGACGCAGTCGAGGTCGACGTCGCGGCCGTTGCAGGCGGTCGGCTGGTAGGTGTCGCCGTACGGGTAGAGCAGGCCGGTCGGGCCGGCGCACGCCAGCTGCCACTCGGCCTCGGTGCACAACCGCTTGCCGGCGGCGGCGCACGCCGCGGCGGCCTCGACCTGCGAGACGTTGCGCCACGGCATCCGGTCGGCGGTCGAGCAGGCGCGGTGGCCGGCCGAGCCGAACAGCGTGTCGGTCGCGTCGGGCCGCGACGCCTCGTACGTGTAGATGTAGAACGTGCCGCCGTCGACCGCGACCATGTCGTCGGGCGCGTCCTCGTCGATGGTGCCGTCGCAGTCGTCGTCGTCGTTGTCACAGACCTCGGCGCTGGGGGCCAGGCCGGGGCTGGTGATGTCGCAGACCAGCGCGCTGGTGTCGGCCGGGTCGCAGACGTAGTTGCCGGTGCCGCGGCACACGCCGATGCCGGTGTCGGCGCAGGCGCCGCCCTTGGACGGGAAGGCCTCGTCGACGGGGCCGTTGCAGTTGCCGTCGATGTCGTCGCAGCGGGTCTCCTGGGCCAGGATGTCGCCACAGGCGTCGACCTCGACGCCGGCGCCGTAGACGCACTGCCAGCCGACCGCGCCCGTGCACAGGTCGGCACCGCAGGTCGGGGTCGTGCCGCCGCAGGCGCCGTCGGCGTCGCAGAAGTTGGCCGGCACCGACAGGTCGGGATCGGCGAGGTCGACCAGCAGGTCGCAATCGTTGTCGATGCCGTCGCAGACCTCGGGGCCGCTCGGCGTGCACGCGTACTCGCAGCCGTCGGACGGGTCGCCGTTCTGGTCGACGAAGCCGGGGCGGCACGCGACCACGGTGCAGGCGCCGAGGCTGCAGCCGGCGACCGCGTGGTCGAGGGCGCACGGGGTGCAGCCGCCGCAGTAGCGGGGGTCGTTCTGCTTGTCGAACGGCTCGTCGATCTGGCCGTCGCAGTTGTCGTCGGCGGCGTCGGCGGGCGTCACCAGGCCCTCGTTACAGACCTCGGGGGCCGGCCGGACGTAGCCCTGGCAGGTCGGGACGCCGAAGTTGCAGACCAGCGTGCCGTAGCTGCACGCGCCGGTGTCGCCGATGGCCTCGAAGCCGGGATCGGTGCAGGCGCCGCCGAGGCCGACGATGGGCAGCTCGTCGACGACGCCGTCGCAGTCGTCGTCGACGCCGTTGCACTCCTCGGCGGTGGTCGGGAAGACCGGGCAGGTGTACTCGCAGCCGGCGATGCCCGGGATCAGGTCGGCGAAGCCCGGGTCGCACTCGCCGACGGTGCAGTTGCCGCTGCCGTCGCACTGGCCGAACGTGCAGACGCTGTTGTCGCAGACCGGGTCGGCGTTGAGCGCCAGGCACCGGTTGCCGCAGGTGCCGCAGTTGTTGACGTCGCTGTCGAGGTTGAGGTCCTCGTCGATCAGCGTGTCGCAGTCGTTGTCGGCGAGGTCGCAGCGCTCGACGCCGCCGTTGCTGGGCGTGCACAGGTACTCGCAGCCGTTGTCGACGTTGTTGTCGGTGTCGACGTAGCCGGGCAGGCACGCGTAGCTGCACTGGCCGGCGCTGCAGGTGCCCGCGGTGTTGGGCTCCTGGCAGCGGGCGCCGCAGCTGCCGCAGTTGGCCGGGTCCGCGTCGAGGTTGAAGTCCTCGTCGACCATGCCGTCGCAGTCGTCGTCGGCCTCGTTGCAGGTCTCGACGAAGGCGACGCAGGCGTCCGGCATCGCGTCGGCCGGCGGCCGCGCGTCGCCGCCGCCGCCGCCGTCGTCGACGCCGCCGTCGTCGATGGGGCCGGCGTCGCTGGTGTCGTCACCGGCGCCGAACGTGAACGTGTCGAGATGACAGGCCGAGAGCGCGATCGTGGTCGCGAGCAGCACGGCGAACCGCCGTGAGCGCGACCCCGGACGCACCCGTCCCCCCGGAGAGGCCAATCCCATGCGACCACAGTGGGAGCGCCGTCCGCGATGGTTCCAGAAATCTGGTCCAAAACGCCCACGACGCGCGGGGACAGGGGTTCAGGTGCGGCGGCAGCCTCGCGTCCGCGTCGCTGACGGTGTACTCCCGCGCCATGACGAAGGTTTCCTGGTTCGGCTGCGCCCGCTCCGGATGCCGCGGCCCGCTCGCGATGCCGCGCGGGGCGATCGCCGACGGCACCGCGCGGTGTCGCGCCTGCGGCGCGATGTTCCCGGTGCTGGCCGGCGTCCCGATCCTGGTGCCGGCGCCGGCGCACTGGATGGCGGCGCACCGCGACGCGATCCTCGCGACCCTGGTCGAGCACGACGCCGCGACGCCGCGCGCGGTCGCCGTGGTCGACGCCTTCGCCGACGCCGCGCGTGACGCCGAGCCGGCGCGGTTCGGCGACGACTGGGTCGCCGACGAGGACGCGGCGTTCGCGCTGGCGCTGCCGCCCGGCGAGCGCGCGCTCGACGTCGTCGAGCGCCTGGTCGGGCCGCGCCCCGGCGTCGTGCTCGAGCTCGGCTGCGGCGACGGCGGCGTCGCAGCGCGGCTGGCGGCGCGGACCCGCCGGCTGGTGGTCGCCGATCTGTCGCTGCGCGCGGTCCTGCGGGCGCGGCGCCGCGCCGCCGGCGCCGCGGCGGTGGTGCTCGACGCCGACGCGCCGTGTCTGGCGCCCGCGAGCTTCGACACGATCGTCGCGGCCAACCTGGTCGACGTCATCGATCGCCCCGACGAGCTGATCGCGGCGGCGGCGGCCGCGCTGCGCCCGGGCGGCGCGCTGGTGCTGTCGACGCCGCAGCCCGGGCTCGGCGCGCCCGACGACGATCCCGCGGTCCTGGTGGCGATGCTGGGCCGCGCCGGCCTCGACGTCGACGAGGTCGTCGAGGCCGCGCCGTGGCCGCGCGTCCACGGCCCGCGCTACGCGCAGCTGTACGCGTGCTGGGTCGGGGTCGCGCGCAAGCGGGCCCGCCGGCGGGCCCGCGCGGCCCGCTGATCGCCGGGCTGGCGCGCCGGCGCCGGACGCGCGATCCTGTCGCCATGGAGGCTCGCTCGGCTCGTGGGTCGCGGTCCGTGGTCGCGCTGATCGCGCCGGTCGCGCTGGGGTTCCTCGCGGCGTGCCCGGGGCCCGCCGCACCGCCGGTGGTGACGACGACCGTCGGCGCGTCGGCGCCGCCCGCCACCGACGAGCTGCCCGCCGAGCCGGTCGAGCGCGAGGACGTCGAGCCGGGGCTGGCGGCCGGCGACGACGTCGTCACCGACGACGACGACGACGACGTCTGGTTCGACGGCCACGACTGCTGGCAGGGCGCCGGCGATCGGCGGCGCCAGGTCGCGTGCACCGACGACGTCTTCCTCGAGGTCGGCGACGACACCGCGGTGACCCTGGCGGCCGACGACGGCTGCTACACCGTCGCGCGCGAGCCGGTGCGGGTCCGCTGCCCGCCGGGCGGCCCCACCGTGGTGCCGCCGGCGACGCTGACGGTCAAGCAGGGCAAGCGGACCTTCGAGGTCGATCTCGCGACCTACGCCTGCCGGGTCGCGGAGGACTTCGAGTGCCCGAAGGACGCGTTCTGCGATCCGGCGCCCGGGGATCACCGGCCGATCGTCGCGTGCCCGGCGGCGCTGCGGCCGCGCCTGGCGCCCGGCGTGGCGCCGACCGATCGGCACGGCAAGGACTGCTACCTCGGCACGCTCGCGGTGGCGTGCCCGACCCAGGCGGTCACCGGGCCGCGCGTGACCTCGGCCGAGGACGACCAGGGGCGGCGCGTCGTCGTCGGCGCCGACGGTCGCTGCGCGGTGACCGAGGAGCGCTGCGACGACGCCGGGACCTGCGGCATCTTCGAGGCCCCGGTGGCGTGCCCGGCCGTGCTGCTGCCGGTGCTGGTCAACGGCAAGGCGCCCAAGGTCAAGGACGACGGCACCTGCTGGTGGAAGAAGACCCAGGTGCGCTGTCCGTCGTGAGACGGCCCGTCGGGTCGGCGCGCGCGGCGCCGAAAAGGGGAACGGCGCCCGCCGTGGCGGACGCCGTCGCGTCGCACCACGGCGACGCTGAAGGGGTGGGGCGCGGTCGAGGGCCGCCCGCTCAGGGCAGCTGCATCCGCTCGCCGTGGAACGGCGACGCGCCCAGCGGCGCCGGCGACGAGCCGTAGGTCATCTGGCCGTCCCAGGCGCCGGCCTGCAGGACGTCGACCTGGTGGTCGTGGTTGGTGTCCATCCAGCGCGCGGTGCCGGTGATGCCCAGCTCCATGGCGGTGGCGTCGAGGCTGCGGATCTGGTTCTCGACGAAGTCGGCGGCGAAGCCGAGGCCGAGGTCGCACGCGCCGGCGTACAGCGACGAGCCGCCGAAGCCGAGGTAGTCCGAGATGGTCTGGCCGACCGCCTGGCAGTCGACGAACCCGGTCAGCAGGCCCTCGAAGTCCGACGCGGTGGGGTCGACCAGCGGGATGATCAGCTGGTCGAGCGCGACCATCAGGATCGAGCCGTACGACAGCGGGAAGGCGTGGGCGCCGAGGGTGATGCGGGTGGCGTCGTAGCCGAACGGCGCGTCGGCGGTGACGTTCTCCATGCCGAGGTCGTGCATCGAGTAGGCGTAGTCGTCGGCGTCGATGTGGAAGACCAGGCCGGTGAGGACGTGCTGCGCGATCATGCCGGCGTCGACGTCGTTGGTGTCGGTGACGTGCAGCGTCGACGTGGTGCCGAACTCGCGGGCGACCTGGCCGAAGGCGTCACCCATCTCGATCAGCCGGGCGACGATGTCGGGGCTGTTGGACAGCAGCAGGTCGTTGAGCAGGCCGTCGATCGCGGGGCGGGCGCCGTTGATGAGGTCGCGGACCGTGGCGTTCGAGATCTTGGCGATGATCTGATCGAGCACCCAGGTGGCGGGGTCGTAGGGGCCGTCGGTCATGTCGATGAACGTGTTGACGACCTGGCCGGCGGTGCCGGGCAGGCCGGTCGCGAGGTCGAACTCCGACGACAGCCGGTAGTCGCCGGTGATCTCGAGCGCGTGCTGCAGGACCTGGACGTCCCAGGCGACGCCGTCGGCGGCCTCCGCGGTGGCGGCGACCTGGAAGGTCAGATCGCCGGTCTCCCCGGCGGTGAGCTCGACGCTGGCCTCGCCGTCGGCGTCGGTCGTCGCGGTCACGGACGACAGGTACGAGCCGCCGACGGTGCCGTCGAGCGTGAAGTCGATCTGCCCGGCCAGCGGGTTGCCGTCGAGATCGGTGTAGCGGACCGTGATCTCGTTGCTCCATCCGTTCTCCATCAGCAAGCTGCGCTCGCCGACGATCGTCAGCTTGGCGCCGTCGGCGGGCGCGACGTCGTCGCCGCCGCCGCCGCTGCCGGCGCAGCCGGCCGCGGCCGCGCCGAGCAGCAGGGCCAGGATCAGCTTCGGAGTGTGCGGATGGGTCCTCATGGCTCTTCCTCGGTAGGGGTTCGTGGTCGGGGGACAGCGGACCCATGTGCAGCGGCCATGCCGACGGCGATCGCGGGGCCGCGGCGCCACGATCTCGGCGGCTTGCCGGACCGAAGCCGCCTCGACGGGAACGACCCACCCCAGCGTCGCTCGACCCCGGCAACTCGCCTGGCCGGGTCAGCCGAGGACACCGTCCGGGGCCCGGACATCCCGGGTCGCGCGGACGTGAGCCCGGCTCGCCGGCGCCACGGGGTTGGCGACGCGCCAACCGGGTTGGCGTGCGCCGGCGCGCAAGTCCGCGACGACACGACGCCGCGCGCGGCACGGGCCGTGCTCTTCCGATCGATCCTGATGGCGACGACGACGGACCGGACCACGACCTCCGGCGCGCGGCTGGTGCGGGGGCCGTCGCTGCCGCGGGTGGTGCCGGGGTTGCTGCTGTCGCTGCTGCTCGCGTGCTCCGGCGGCGACGCCGCGGCCCCCGGCGACGCGACCAGCTGCGAGCTGCAGTGGGTCGGCGGCGGCCGCAGCCCGGGGCCGGAGCTCGATCTGGTGCTGGTGGTGTCCGACGCCCCGGCGATGGCGCCGCTGGCCGAGCGCGTCCCGGTCGAGCTGCGGCGGATCGCGAACGCGCTGGCGCTCCTCGAGGGCGGCCTGCCCAGCCTGCACGTCGCCACGGTGGGCCCCGGTGGCCTCCACGGCGGTGCGGCGACCGCGGGCTGCCCGGCGCTGCCCGCGGCGTGGCTGGCCGACGTCGCGGTGCCGTGGTTCTGGTGCCCGGAGGTCGCCGCCCCGGGGTCCGGGTGCCGGGTCCGCAACTACGACGGCGACTGGCCCACCGCGCTGGCGTGCCTGGGCGCGACCCCGCCCGACGGCGCGCCGGCGCCGCCCGTCCTGGCCCGGCTGGTCGACGCCCTGGACCCGGCCCGCCCCGAGGTCGCCGCGTTCCGGCGCCCCGGCGCCTGGCTGATGATCCTCGTCATCGACGCCGAGGACGACGCCTCGCCCCTCGCCGCCACCGCCTACGCCGAGGCGCTGCGCCGCGACGCCGACGATCCGTCCCGCGTCATCGTCGGCGTGGTCGCCGACCTCGGCGCGCCGCGCCTGCGCGCGTTCGCCGACGCGTTCCCGAACCGCAACGCCATGGTGTCGATCGTCGCCGACGACTGGACCGACGTGGTCGCCGTGGCGACGCCGTTCGGCCTCGGCATCGTCGACGACTGCCTCGCCGAAGCCGGGCCCGACGTCGCGCCGGACCAGCCAGGGCGGCAGCTCGACTGCGTCGTCACCGACGGCTGGTCCGAGGCCAGCCGCGCCGCCGACGGCGCGCCGATCCCGCGCTGCACGATGGCCGCGGCCGGGCGACCCGCCGCCGACACGCCGCTGCCCTGCTACTGGATCGCGCCGGGGTTCGCCGACTACCCGGAGTGCGCGGCGCGGCTCGTGATCGAGCGCGCCACCGACGATCCCGCCCTCGCCTGGGCGCGCTGCGCCTGCGCGCTCGACCCGGCGTGACCGCGCCCCCTCCGCCCGGGCTCAGTTGACCGGGACGACCCGCTCGGTCCACTGCGCGATGTGGTTCGACGAGTTCAGGTCCTGGAACGGCAGGCGGAACGCGGGCGCGGTCGGATCGGCGCCGGTGGCGGCGCGATCGGGGAAGAACGGCGTCATCCAGATCTGGGGCCGGCCGGCGCCGACCAGGCGGACGCCGAAGTCGCGCTTGCTCGAGAACGTCAGCCAGTAGATGCGCTCGGCGTCCTGGCCGAAGCTGCCCTCGAACGGCGCCCACCGCGCCCACGAGTTGGTGAGGCCGGCGCCGATGTTGGCGGCGTCGAGCTTGAGCGGGCCCACCGTGCCGTCGGTCTTGACCACCCACAGCTCGGCGTCGGGATCGTCGTAGGCGTCGTTGTTCGACTTGTTGAAGAGGATCCACTGGCCGTCCGGCGAGAACGACGGGTAGTAGTTGTTCTCGGTCGAGGTGACCAGCGGGGTCTCGGGCCCGAAGGTGTGGTTGGCCTGGTCGTAGGTCATCAGCGAGATCGTGCCGCCGGTGAAGTGCCAGTCCTGGCCCGGCGTCCCGACCCGCACGTACGCGAACATGTCACCCTGCGGCGAGACGTCGGGATGCGACGCGTAGCCCGAGGTCGGGACCGTCGCGATCACCGAGCCGTCGGCGGGGCTGCGCATCGTCAGCGTGCCCTGGGTCGCCACCAGCAGCTCGCTGGCGTCGGGGGTGAACGCGGCGAAGTTCCAGTACTGCGTCGCCGGCGGGATCGCCGCGGTCCGGCTGGCGACGTCGACCACCGTGCTCGAGCCGTTGCCGCCGTCGTAGGTGACCGCCATCTTGGTGCCGTCGCGCGACAGCGCGTGGCACGCGACGCACCGGCCGGCCTCGGTCTGGGTGTAGAACGACTCCGACGGCTGGTCGGCGGCGCCCATGTCGTGGCGCCAGATCCCGACCGCCGAGCCGCCGGCGCTCGCCGCGGTCCAGTAGTAGATGCCGCCCTCGATGTCCTCGCGCGACGTGAAGACCTGGATCGACGCGTGGCTCGCGGTCGTCGGATCGGCCTGGGTCAGGCCGCGCACCGACACCGTGATCGTCGCGCTCAGCTCGGACCGCGCGATGACGTTCCACTCGGCGAGGAGGAACGCGATCCAGGTCCCGACCGAGGCGTCGCCGGTGACGAAGACCCGGACGTCGGCGTAGTAGGTCTGCATGCGGACCTCGAACAGGTCGCTGCCGCTGCCGTCGGTCCAGTGGACGTCGAAGTCGCCGAGGTTCTGCGGCACGATCGTCCGGTCCGACGGGTAGACGATCGTCGCGACCCGCGCCGGGTCGTCGGTCGCGGCGTCGAACAGGTCGGCGGCGTTGGCCGGCGCCGGATCCTCGACGCGGATGTCCTTGCGATAGACCTCGACCACCGCGGTGCCCTGGATGCCCTCGAGCGTGCCGGTCATGGTGCCGCGGCCGGCGCCGGTCGCGGTCAGCGTGTCGCCGCTGACGTAGCCGATCGCGCTCTCCTGGATCGCGAAGGTGACGCGATCGGTGACGTCGACCTCGACGCCGCTCTCGTGGTGCAGCGTCGCGGTGTAGGCCTGGTCGACCGGCGCGCCGTTGGCGATCGTCAGCGTCGCGGTGGCCGGGGACACGATCAGCGTGTCGCCGGGCTGGACGGTCTGGTCGTCGTCGCCGGCGTCGTCGCTGCCGCCGCCGCCGCCACAGGCGACGGCCAGGACCGCGACGGTGGCCAGCCAGGTGGTGAGGAGGGTGCGGCGTGCGAGGGCGAGGGCAGGCGAGGCGAAGCGCATGACGGACTCCTTCCGGGGGTGCGCGAGGGCCGGGGGGCGAGGTGCGCACGACCCCGGGACCGCGATCGTAGCTCCGCGCGCGCGCCGAAGACCAGCGGAAGCGCCATCGCGGCGGCGGCGCCGCCGCCGCGGTCACCCGGTGTGGTCGCGCGACCGGGGGCCAGCCTCCCAGGTCCGTGATCTCGGCACCGGAGGGGCGCATCCATCGCTACAATCGAGCCGATGCAGCACCGCACCTGGGGGATCGCGGCGACGCCGCTGTGGTTCGGACTCCTCGCCTGCAGCCCGTTCCCCCCGGCCGAGACCCGGGGCGCCCACGGCGCGCTCGACGGCCACGACCCGTTCTGCACGATCTACCCGCAGGATGGCTACGCCGCCGTCGACCTCGACGGCTTCCGGCTGGTGGTCACGCTGCCGCCGTACCCGGATCGCTGGGGCCGAGGCCAGGCGTCCCTGACCGAGGTCGACGACGCGCTGTGCGAGTACGGCGCCGGCGGCAGCGCCGCGCGCGTCCAGTACGGCCAGCCGATCGAGGACCCGACGTGCGACGGCTGCTCGTCGCGCTACCGGGCGCTGTTCGTCGAGGGCCTCGACTTCCCCGGCAGCGATCGCGCGTGCGCCGTCGGCTTCTCGTGCGACACGTCGGTGTGCCGCGCGACCGCGCCGGCCAGCGCCGACCGCTACTACGTGTGGTGCGACTCGCCCGAGGACTTCGCGCTGTGAGGCGCGCCCGGACCGCGCCCGCTCGGGCCCTGGCCCTCGCGATCGCCGCCGCGACGGTGATCGCGACCGGCGCCGCGTGCAGCCCGTGGCCGGACCTCGACCCCACCGACGTCGGCAACGCCCCCGATCCCCACCTCGGCGACGAGGTCGTGCGCTCGACCCGGGCGCTGCGCATCGCCACGGTCTTCCAGGCCGACGCGCTGATCGTCGTCTACGAGGAGGTCGGCGCCGGCTGGCACGCCGTCGCCGTGGCCCCCGACACCGGCGCCGTGACGTCGCTGCCGTCGCCGCCGTTGCGGCCCGGCGAGAGCATCGCCCTCGGCCGCGCGATGGCGCCGGCGCGCGCGGTCGTCGCGGTGCTGCGCGAGCTCGAGATCGCGACCTTCGTGCTCGACGGCGATCGCTGGACCGCCTGGCCGACGCTCGCCGTCGACGGCTCGGCCGCCGCCGTCGGGCAGGTGCTGGCCCACGACGGCCGCGTCTACGTCAGCTACGGCGATCGCGTCCAGGTCTCCGACGGCGGCGGCTGGCGGGACCCGATCGCCGCCGCCGGCCGGGTCGTCCTCGGCGGCTTCGACGCCGCGACCCAGTGGATGCTCACCGATGCCGGCGGCACCTTCGCCGCGGTGCCGGTCGACGCCAGCGGCGCCGCCGGCGCCGCGATCGCTGGACCGCCCGGCGCGGGCGGCGCCGAGGAGTCCGCGATCAACGGCGACGCCGACGGCTTCGTGGTCGCCGCGGGTGACGCGCTGTGGCGCTACCAGGCCGGCGAGTTCGCCGCGATCGCCGGCCTCCCCGCGCTGGCCGGCGCGACCCCGTACTCGGCGCCGGGCCACGATCGGCTGGTGCTGACCACGACCAGCGCGCCGCAGGCGTCGTGGAGCCTGTTCGACGGTGACACGCTCGTCAGCGCGCTCGAACCGTTCGAGCCGGTGCTGCCCTGCGACTGTGACCCCGGCACGGACCCGGCGTGTCCGTGTGTGACCCACAGCATCCCCTACGTGAATCTCCGACCGGCCCCCGACGGTTTGCGTCTGGCGATGACCACCGCGGACGAAGATCAGGGCGACGTGGGCCTGTTCGTGCGGTTCCTCGACCTGCCGTTCGCGGGCTCGCCGCTGCTCGACTGACGCGCGGCGCGGCGCGCCGTGCGTCAGCGGGAGCGCCGACGCCTGCCATCCCGTCGTCGACGGCCGGCACGTATGCCGTATGCTCGGGGGAGGTGAAGGAAGCGAACGCGGCCGGCGCTGGGGAGCGCTTCGAGCTGCGGGGCCCGCTCGGCTCCGGCGGCAACGGCGTCGTGTATCGCGTCTTCGACCGCGTCCGCGACGACGAGGTCGCGCTCAAGTCGCTGCGGTCGCCGGGCGGCCGCGAGCTGTACCGCTTCAAGCGCGAGTTCCGCGCCCTCGCCGATCTCAGCCACCCCAACCTGGTCAACCTCTACGAGCTCTACACGGTCGCCGACGACTGGATGTTCACGATGGAGCTCGTCGACGGCGTCGGGTTCCACCAGTGGGTGCGGCCGAGCCCCGACGGCGCGCCGGTCGAGGACGCGGCCGGCGACGTCACCGCGCCGCCGCGCCCCGACGCGCTGGCCGGCGGCCTGCGGCTGGGGCCCCTCGACGAGGCGCGCCTGCGCGACGCGCTCTACCAGCTCGCCGACGGCCTGACCGCGCTGCACGCGGCCGGCAAGCTGCACCGCGACGTCAAGCCGTCGAACGTGCTCGTCGAGCCCAGCGGCCGGGTCGTCCTGCTCGACTTCGGCCTGGTCGCCGACGTCGACTCGTTCCACGTCGACCGCACCCACGAGCGCGCGGCGGTGGGCACGCCGGCGTACATGTCCCCGGAGCAGGCCGCGGATCGCCCGCTGACCGACGCCGCTGACTGGTACGCCGTCGGCGTCATGCTGTACGAGGCGCTCGCGGCGCGGCGCCCGTTCGACGGCAACGCCACGATCATCCTCGGCCGCAAGCAGCGCGAGGATCCGGCGCCGCCGTCGTCGTTCGCGCCGGGCACGCCCGCGGATCTCGAGGCGCTGTGCATGCGCCTGCTGTCCCGCGACCCGATGCACCGCCCCGCCGGCGTCGAGGTGCTGGCGGCGCTGGGCCGCGAGCCGTCGTCGGCGACCCGGCGCATCCGCCGCGAGGCCACCCGCGGCCCGTTCGTCGGGCGCGGCGCCGAGCTCGCGACGCTGCGGCGCGCCTACGGCGACGCCCGGCAGCGGTGCGTCGTCGCCACCGTCCTGGGCGCGTCGGGCATGGGCAAGAGCGCGCTGGTCCGCGCCTTCCTCGACGAGGTCTCGGTCGACGGCGAGGCCGTGATCCTCGAGAGCCGCTGCTACGAGCGCGAGGTCGTGCCGTTCAAGGCGCTCGACGGCGTCGTCGACGGCCTCACCGCGTTCCTGGTCCGCCAGCCGCGCGGCGACATCGAGAAGCTGACGCCCCGCGACGTCGCGGCGCTGATGCGCCTGTTCCCGGTGATGAAGCGGGTGCCCGGGCTGGCCGGCACCAGCCTGCCCGGCGGCCTGCCCAGCGACCCCATCGAGCTGCGCCGCCGCGCCTTCGGCGCGCTGCGCGAGCTGCTCGCCGAGATCGCCGAGTACCGCCCGCTGGTGATCGCGATCGACGACCTGCAGTGGGGCGACGCCGACTCGGCGTCGGCGCTCAGCGGCATGATCCAGGGCGTCGACGCGCCCCGCATGCTGGTCATCGCCAGCCACCGCCGCGAGGACGACGCCGCCGCGACGATCCTCGGCAGCCTCCGCCAGGTCACCGGCGCCGAGCTGCGCGAGGTCGACGTCGGCAAGCTGCCCGCGCCCGACGCCCGCACCCTGTGGGAGGCGCTCGGCGGCGACCACGACGACGCCGCGGTCGACGACGCCGCCGGCAACCCGCTGCTCATCGCCGAGATGGCGCGGGCCCGCGCCGCCGGCGCCGGCCCGATCAGCAGCGTCGACGACGCCGTCCGCGCCCGCATGGAGCGCCTCGACGGCGACGCGCGCGCGCTGATGGCCGCGGTCGCGGTCGCGGTCCGGCCGCTGTCGACGACGCTGCTCAGCGCCGCCGCGCACCTGCCCGACAACTCCGACGCCCTCGGCGCGCTGCGCAGCGAGCGCATGGTCCGGGTCCGCGGCGCCGACGCGCCGGTCGTCGAGCCCTACCACGACCGCATCCGCCAGGCGGTGCTGTCGTCGCTGTCGACCGAGCAGGTCCGCCGCACCCACGCCGAGCTGGCCCGCGCGCTCGCGGTCGAGGACACCGGCGATCGCGAGCTGATGGTCGAGCACTGGCTGGGCGCCGGCGAGGGCGGCCGCGCCAGCAAGTACGCCGAGCGCGCCGCGCGCGACGCCGAGGAGCGGCTCGCGTTCCACCGCGCCGCCGAGCTCTACGGCCTGGCGCTGGTCCACGGCGACATGCCCGACGCCGAGCGCTGCGCGCTGACCACGCGCCGGGCCCAGACCCTGGCGTCGGCCGGCCGCCTGGTCGAGGCCGCGGTCGAGTTCCGCAGCGCGTCGTCGCTGGCCACCGGCCGCGACAAGCTGACCCTGCAGCGCAAGAGCGTCGAGCAGCTGCTGCGCGCTGGCCGCCTCGATCGCGGCCTGGTCGCGACCGACCAGCTCCTCGACGCCGTCGACATCCGCATGCCGCGGACCTGGCGGCGCACCGTCGTCGCGCTCGTCGTCGAGCGCGCGCGGATCCGGCTGCGCGGCCTCGGCTGGGACCGGCGCGCCGAGGCCGACGTCGACCCCGACGTCCTCGATCGCCTCGACGTCATGTGGTCGGTGTCGAGCGGCTTCACCTTCGTCAACCCGGTGCTGGGGCGCGTGCTCCAGGCCCGCTTCCTGCGCGAGGCGCTGGCCGCCGGCGAGCCGCGGCGGGTCACGCTCGCGTTCGGCCTCGAGCTCGGCTACATCTCGATGCCCGGCGAGCCGGCCCGCGAGCGCGCCGAGGCGCTGTTCGCCCGCGCCCGCGCCCTGGCTGCCCAGGTCGATCAGCCCGACGCCGTCGGCTTCATCGAGGCGTCGGGCGGGGTCGCGTCGTATCTGGCCGGCCGGTTCCGCGAGGCCCACGACCGGATCCACGCCGGCGAGCTGCTGCTGCGCCAGCACTCGACCGAGATGCGGTGGCAGCTCGACCTCGCCGAGATCTTCCGCATCGCCAACCTGTGGTGCCTCGGCGAGCTGCGCGAGCTGGTCCGGGTCCAGCCGATCTACCTGCGCGCCGCCGAGGAGCACGGCAACGTCTACTCGCAGCGCGGCCTGCGCGGCTGGCGCAGCAACGTCGCCTGGCTGATCCAGGGCGACCCGGTGGCGGCGCGCGCCCACGCCGAGCGCGCCGCGGTGGCGCGCGGCAAGGGCGAGCCGTTCCACCTCCACCACTACTACGACGTCCTCGCCCACGTCATGATCGACCTCTACGAGCGCCGCGGCGACGACGCGCTGGCGCGGATCGACGGCATCTGGCGCGACCTCGAGGGCGCGCACCTGTTCCGCATCCAGAGCATCGACATCGAGGCCAGCTGGCTGCGCGGCCTGGCCGCGGTGGCGGCGGCTCGCCACGACCGCGACCGGCTCGACCTCGCGCAGCAGTGCGCGGTCCGCCTCGAGCGCCACCGCTCGCCGAGCGCGCGCATCCTGGCCAGCCAGCTGCGCGGCGCGATCGCGGCGCGCCGCGGCGTCCGCGACCTCGCGATCGAGGCGCTGCGCGCGACCGTCGCCTCGGCCGAGGTCGGCGAGATGGCGGCGCAGCGGGCCGCGGCCCAGTATCGCCTCGGCACCGTGCTCGGCGGCCCCGAGGGCCGCTCGCTGGTCGAGGCCGCGACCCGGTGGATGGGCGACCAGGGCGTCGGCGATCCGGCCGCGTTCGCCGCGATGCTCAGCCCCGGGCTCGGCGAGGTGTCGTAGCCGCGCCCGGGTCGGGCGCGAGCAGCTCGGCGATCATGCCGGCGAAGACGCGGGCCGCCCGCGACGTCGCGCCGGCGGCGGGTGTGATGACGCCGAGCTGGCGGGCTGGCGCGCCGACCAGCGGGATCGCGACCAGCGCGCCGGCGGCGACCTCGGCGCGCACCGCCGGCTCGGGCACGACCGAGGCGCCGAAGCCGAGCGCGACCAGCCGCTTGATGAC
This sequence comes from Kofleriaceae bacterium, assembly GCA_020633495.1. Lineage (GTDB taxonomy): Bacteria > Myxococcota_A > Polyangia > Haliangiales > Haliangiaceae > WYBA01. The sequence continues at coordinate 512,967 of JACKDR010000002.1, forward strand.
CTCGACGCTGTTCATCTCCATCGCGACCTGCGCGGCGCGCCCGGCGGCGGCGAACGCGGCGTCGAGGTGGGCGCGGGCCGCGGTCGTGCGATCGAGGACCACCAGCGGGTGCCCGGCCAGGACCGCGGGCGTGACCCGGCGGCGCCGCGCCAGCGGGTGATCCGGCGGCACGATCGCGACGTCGCGCAGCGGCGCGATCGCGGCGATCCGCAGCGCGTCGGCGACGGCGCGGCCGTCGAGGCGGAGCCCGGGCGGCAGCGGCAGCGCGACCACGCCGACGTCGACCGCGCGGGTCGCCACCGCGGCGGCGATGACCGGCGACGGCCGGTTGTCGAGGTGGAGCTCGACCGCGGGGTGGCGGGCGCGGAACCCGGCCAGCACCGGCGGCAGCAGGTGGGTCGCGAAGGTGTCGCTGGTGCCGACGACGAGGCGGCCGCCGGCGACGTCGCGCAGCGCGGCCACCGCGGCGCGGGCGTCGGCCAGCGCGGCCAGCACCCGCTCGGCGTGGTCGCGCAGGACCCGGCCGGCCTCGGTCAGGGCGGTGCGGCGGCCGTCGCGCACGATCAGCAGGTCGCCGACGTCGTCCTCGAGCAGCGCCACCGCCTGGCTCACCGACGACTGGGTGCGGCCCAGCGCCCGCGCCGCCCGCGAGAAGCCGCCCTCGCGGGCCACCGCGGCGAACGCGCGCAGCCGGTCGAGGCGGAGCTCGGGCACCAGAGTCATCGGCATGGCCGATGGATAGTATCAGGAGCCATCGGCTTGTGCGATGACCCGGCGACCGGCAGGATCGCCGGCATGCCGGTCCACGTCCTGCTCGGTCCGCTCGCCCTGTCGGCCGCTCGCCTCGGCAAGCGCCTCGTCGAGGTCCAGCACGCCAACCCCGGCGTCACCGACCTGCAGGCCGAGTACGTCCACTTCGCCGACGTCGAGGTCGAGCTGGAGGCGCCGGGCCGCGCGGTCCTCGATCGGCTGCTCGCGTACGGGCCCCGCGGCGAGGCCCGCAAGCTCGACGGCCGGTGGCTGTGGGTGGTGCCGCGCCACGGCACGATCTCGCCGTGGTCGTCGAAGGCGACCGACATCGCGCGGATCTGCGGGCTGGGCCAGGTGCGCCGGCTCGAGCGCGGCGTCCGCTGGACCGTCGTCGGCGAGATCGCCGACGACGCCGCGCTGCGCGCCGCCCTCCACGACCGCATGACCGAGGACGTCATCGAGCGCGCCGCCGATCTCGGCCAGCTGTTCGCCCACCACGAGCCGCGGCGCGCCGCCACGATCGGCGTCCTCGCCCACGGCGAGGCCGCGCTGGCCCAGGCCAACACGACCCTGGGCCTGGCGCTGGCCGCCGACGAGATCGAGTACCTGGTCGACGCGTTCCGCGGCCTCGGCCGCGATCCCACCGACGTCGAGCTGATGATGTTCGCGCAGGCCAACAGCGAGCACTGCCGCCACAAGATCTTCAACGCCGACTTCGTCGTCGACGGCGAGGCCCGCGCCGACTCGCTGTTCAAGATGATCCGCCGCTCGACCGAGGCCAGCCCGGCCGGCGTGCTGTCGGCCTACCACGACAACGCCGCGGTCATCGAGGGCCACGTCGCCGGCCGGTTCTTCCCCGACGACGACGGCGTCTACCGCGAGCACCGCGAGCCGGTCCACATCCTGCTCAAGGTCGAGACCCACAACCACCCGACCGCGATCTCGCCGTACCCGGGGGCGTCGACCGGCTCGGGCGGTGAGATCCGCGACGAGGGCGCGACCGGCCGCGGCGGCCGGCCCAAGGCCGGCCTGGTCGGGTTCAGCGTGTCGAACCTGCGCCTGCCCGGCGCGATCCAGCCGTGGGAGCGCCCGGCCGCCAAGCCGGGCCGCATCGCGTCGGCGCTCGACATCATGATCGACGGCCCGCTCGGCGCCGCCGGCTTCAACAACGAGTTCGGCCGCCCCGCGCTGTGCGGCTACTTCCGCAGCTTCGAGCTCGAGGTCCCCGGCCCCGACGGCGCCACCGAGGTGCGCGGCTACCACAAGCCGATCATGCTGGCCGGCGGCCTCGGCAACATCCGCGCCGAGCACGTCGCCAAGACCGGCTTCCCGGCCGGCGCGGTGGTCGTCGTCCTCGGCGGCCCCGCGATGCTGATCGGCCTCGGCGGCGGCGCGGCGTCGTCGATGGCGCAGGGCGCGTCCCACGAGGACCTCGACTTCGCGTCGGTGCAGCGCGACAACCCCGAGATGCAGCGGCGCTGCCAGGAGGTCATCGACCGCTGCTGGGCGCTCGGCGTCCACAACCCGATCGCGTCGATCCACGACGTCGGCGCCGGCGGCCTGTCCAACGCGCTGCCCGAGCTGGTCAACGACGCCGGCCGCGGCGCCTGCTTCGACCTGCGCGCGGTGCCCAGCGACGAGCCCGGCATGTCGCCGCTCGAGCTGTGGTGCAACGAGTCGCAGGAGCGCTACGTCCTGGCGATCGCGCCCGAGCACCTGGCGCGGTTCACGGCGATCTGCGTGCGCGAGCGCGCGCCCTACGCCGTGATCGGCCAGGCCACCGACGACGGCCGCCTCACCGTCGAGGATCCGCTGCTGCGCGACCGCCCGATCGACGTGCCGCTGGGGGTGATCCTGGGCAAGCCGCCGCGGATGCGCCGGGTCGCCGACCACGTCCGCGTCGTCCACCCGGCGCTCGACACCGACGTCGACCTCCGCGACGCGCTGTTCCGGGTCCTGCGCCTGCCGACCGTCGGCGACAAGACCTTCCTGATCACGATCGGCGACCGCACGGTGACCGGGCTGGTGTGCCGCGACCAGCTGGTCGGGCCGTGGCAGGTCCCGGTCGCCGACGCCGCGGTGACGACGACCAGCTTCGACGTCGTCACCGGCGAGGCCATGGCGATCGGCGAGCGCACGCCGGCCGCGATCCTCGACGCCGCGGCGGCGGCGCGCCTCGCCGTCGGCGAGGCGCTGACCAACCTGGCGTCGGCGCCGGTGGCGCGGCTCGGCGACGTCAAGCTGTCGTGCAACTGGATGGCGGCCGCCGGCCACGCCGGCGAGGACGCCCGCCTCTACGACGCGGTCCGCGCGGTGGGCGCCGAGCTGTGCCCGGCGCTCGGCATCGCGATCCCGGTCGGCAAGGACTCGATGTCGATGCGCACGGTGTGGCGCGACGACGACGGCGATCACGCCGTGGTCGCGCCGCTGTCGCTGATCGTCAGCGCGTTCGCGCCGGTCACCGACGTGCGCCGGGCGCTGACCCCGCAGCTGCGCGCCGACCGCGGCGACACCCGGCTGATCCTGATCGATCTCGGGCGCGCCCAGCACCGGCTCGGCGGCAGCGCGCTGGCCCAGGTCTACGGCCGGCTCGGCGACGAGCCGCCCGACGTCGACGATCCCGAGCTGCTGCGCGGGTTCTTCGCCGCGGTCCAGGAGCTGGGCGCCGCCGATCTGCTGCTCGCCTACCACGACCGCAGCGACGGCGGCCTGGCCGTGACCCTGGCCGAGATGGTCTTCGCCGGCGGCGTCGGCGTCGACGTCGATCTGACCGCGCTCGGCGGCGACGACGCCGAGGCGCTGTTCGCCGAGGAGCTCGGCGCGGTCATCCAGGTCCGCGCCGACGACGTCGACGAGGTCGTCGAGACCTTCGCCGAGCGCGGCGTCGACGGCTGCGTCCACGTCATCGGCGCGCCCACCGCCGACGACCGGCTGGTGATCCGGCGCGGCGACCGCCGGCTGCTCGCCGAGGATCGCGCGGTGCTGCGCGGCGCCTGGGCCCACACCACCCACCACGTCCAGCGCCTGCGCGACGACCTGCAGTGCGCCGACGAGGAGCAGGCGCTGCGCTGCGATCCGCGCGACCCCGGGCGCTTCGCCCGCGCCACGTTCGACGTCGACGACGACGTCGCGGCGCCGCTGATCACCGGCGCCGCCGGCCGGCCCCGGGTCGCGATCCTGCGCGAGCAGGGCGTCAACGGCCACGTCGAGATGGCGGCGGCGTTCCACCGCGCCGGCTTCGACGCCGTCGACGTCCACATGAGCGACGTCCTCGGCGGCCGCGTCGACCTCGCCGGCTTCCGCGGCCTGGCCGCGTGCGGCGGCTTCTCGTACGGCGACGTCCTCGGCGCCGGCGAGGGCTGGGCCAAGTCGATCCTGTTCGATCCGCGCGCGCGCGCCGCGTTCGCCGCGTTCTTCGCCCGCCCCGACACGTTCACGCTCGGCGTCTGCAACGGCTGCCAGATGGTGTCGAACCTGCACGAGCTGATCCCCGGCGCCGAGGCGTGGCCGCGGTTCGTGCGCAACCGGTCCGAGCGGTTCGAGGCCCGGCTGTCGCTGGTCGAGATCGTGCCGTCGCCGTCGGTGCTGCTGCGCGGCATGGAGGGCTCGGTGCTGCCGATCGCGGTCGCGCACGGCGAGGGCCGCGCCGAGCTCGACGACGCCGGCGTCGCGGCGCTCGCCGACGCCGGCCTGGTCGCGGCGCGGTTCGTCGATCACCGCGGCGCGCCGACCGCGCACTACCCGGAGAACCCCAACGGCTCGCCGGGCGGCCTCACCGCGCTGACCACGCCCGACGGTCGCGTCACGATCATGATGCCGCACCCCGAGCGCGTCTTCCGCGCCGTCCAGCTGTCGTGGTGCCCCGACGAGTGGCGCGCCGACGGCCCGTGGATGCGCATGTTCCGCAACGCCCGCGTCTGGGTCGGCTGAGCCACCCCGCGCCGGTGCGCGTCGCGTCGGTGCCGACGTGCGGGCCGGACGCGGCCGAGCCGCGTCGCCGCCCACCGGATCGGTGCCGCTCCGCGTCTCGGTCGCCGCTCACCCCGAGCGCCCGACCGACGGCCGTCGGAGATTTGCGGCAAGACGAACCGAGTCAGGTCGCCTGGTCGACGTGGATCGCTCACCTCGAGCGGAGCCCGAGCGGCGAAGCCGCGAGGGCGCAGTCGAGAGGGCGTGGATCGGTGCGGTCTCGGCGGCGCACCGGTGCCCGCCCCCTCGACTCCGGGGTCGGTGCTGCGCACCTCCCCCTCCGCTCGGGGTGAGTGCTGTCAGGCCCAACTCCGCGGTCAGCCGATCGCTGCACCACGCAAGATCAGCGGCCTGGCCCAGCTGTTCGTTAGGAGCGGAACGCGAGGTGCGCAGCACCGAGCGTGGAGTCGAGGGCGGGCGCCGGTCCGCGTCGCCCCGCCGCGTCGCTACCGCCGGCGCCGCCGCGCGCGCCCCAGCGCGACCAGCGCCATCGCGGCGCCGCCGAGGGCGCCAGCGCCGCCACCGCCGCCGGCCGCAGCGCAGCCGCCGTCGTCGGCGACCGGCGGCAGCTCGCCGACGTCGGGCTCGCCGGTGTGCGGCGTCGGGTCGCTGGTCGGCAGGCCCGGGTCGCCGGCGGCGGTCGAGAACGTGAACGCGAACGTGTCGTCCATCGTCGTGCCGTCGTTGAAGGTCAGGCCCGGCGACACCGTGACCGTGTAGGTCGTGTCGGGCGCCCAGTCGTCGAGCGGCTCGATCCGCGCCAGGTTGGCCTCGTCGGCGCCCCACTGGGTCGTCACGGTGACGTCGTGGACCGCGCCGGCGTCGTCGGTGACCTGGACGTGATCGGCGAGCTGCGCCTTCTCGATGCCGAGCCCGAACACGACCGCGACCTGGGACTCGGGCCGGCTGGAGTCGATCGGGTGGCCGACCGAGCCGTCGCGCGGGTACGTCGCGATCACCCAGTTCTGTGGCCCCGACACCTCGTGCAGCCGGTCCCACAGCGCCAGCCAGTACGCCGCCACGACCTCGCCCTCGCACGGCGGCCCGCCGGCCTCGGTCGGCTCCAGCAGGTGCGCGCTCGACCACGGGTAGCGATCGACGTAGTCCTGGACCTTGGCCGGATCCATGGCGGTGGCGACGCCGTAGTTGAGGACCAGTCGGTGCAATAGCTCCTGCGCGGCGTCGAGCTGATCGGCGCTGACGGTGTAGTCGAAGGCGTCGGCGTAGATCCCCGACAGCACCTGGCCCGGCACCCACGGCAGGGTGTCGAGGTAGTTCACGCCCTCCTGGGCGACCAGGAACACGTCGGTCGCGGTGTCGTGGCTGTCGAGCAGCGAGTCGCTCCAGCCGGCGGCGTCCTCGATCCGTGCCGCCTCGACGAACATCGAGTCGAAGACCTGATCGGCCATGCCGTGCGACGCCAGGCCCATCAGGAACGCGACCTGCTCGGCGGCGTCGCCCTGGTTGAGCGGCCCGATCGCGTGGTCGCGGATCCACCGCACGTAGGCCTCGACGAACGGCTCCCAGTGGGACATCTCGCCGTAGGCGTCGCCGACGACGTAGCCGCCGTCGGGGAAGACGCTGCCGTTGATCAGCATCGCGCGGACCTCGGGCCGGCTCAGCAGCTCCTTGAGCTTGCCGTCGGGCAGGTGCTCGACCGCGTGCAGCGAGATCCAGGTGTGCGTGTTGCCGCCGTTGGCCTCGGCCGCGCGCGGCGCGGCGACCGCGACCGCGGCGACCGCGGCGACCGCGGCGACCCCGGCGAGGCGCGCGCTCGTCGTGATCCGCATCAGTGACCGTAGTCCTGGACGATCGTGTAGTCGCCGTCGACGTAGACGCCGCAGCCGAGCGTGGCGTAGTCGCCCATCATGTTCTCGTAGTGACCGCCGCCGGGGCCCTCGTCGTAGAACGCCTGGACGCACTTGTCGACGAGCGCCTCGACGTCGCCGCCGGCGTACGCCAGCGGCCAGTGCGGGCACTCGTTCTCGGCCCACGCGATGCCGCCGCCGCTGTCCGATCGGAAGTGGTCGTGCGGGTTGCGGGTGTGGTCGTACTCGGCGCCGTCGCCGGCGTAGACGTCGAGCTCGGCCGAGCGCGCCACCGGCGGTCGCCCCTCCATGGCCCGGTACCGGTTGGTCTCGTCGACGCACCGCTGCAGCGGGCCGTCGTCGACGCTGTCGCCGCTGCCACAGGCCGGGAGTGCGGCGCCGCACATCGCGGCCGCCACGATCGGCAAGACGTTCGCGCGCATGGCCGCCATGCTACCCTGGCGGCCCCGGCGTCGTCATGATCGTCATCTACGGTACCCGTCACTACGGCGTCGTCGACGAGCGCGGCGGCGAGTACGCGCTCACCCGGTTCGCGCACATCTACTGGCTGCCGCTGTTCCCGGTGGGGTCGATGTGGGTGACGCGGACCACCGAGGACGGCTACCGCGGCCACACGATCGGCCTGTCGGGCAAGAGCGTGCTCGCCGGCTACGCCCGGGTCTGGGGCCCGATCGCCGCGGTCGCCGGCGTCTTCACCGGCGGCGTCGGCGGCTTCGCGGTCGCCGGCGCGGCCGCCGGCCTCAGCGGCTGGAGCTGGACCTGGCGCAAGCTGCGCGGCGCCCGCAACGAGCGCCGCAGCCACCTCAACATGCTGGCGTTCGGCACCCGCTGCGATCCGTCGCGGATGAGCCGCGAGCTGGTCGAGGCCCTGATGCCCGAGGTCGAGGCCCGCTGGGCCGAGGTCGCCGGCGGCAAGACGCCCAGCGACGTCGCGCGCTTCGGCGCCGAGAACCCGGCGCAGGCGGTGGCCGCCTACGGCCTGCTGCGGCTGCGCGCCCGCGGCGGCGGCGGCAAGGCCTCCGAGGACGAGGCGATGCGCATCCTCGACCAGGCGCACGACGTGTCGGCGCTCGACGACGGCGGCCCGTACCGCAGCCAGCTCCCCGACGGCGCGGTCTGAGCGATCGCCCCGGCGGCCCGCCGCGCGCTCAGAACGTCGTCGACAGCCCGACCGCGTAGCCGCCGCCGCGCACCGGCGCCACGTACGGCGCCACCGGCAGCGGCTCGGTGACCTCGGCGAGCACGGTCCAGTCGATCACCAGCGCGGCGATCATGCCGGCGGCGCCGAGGTTGCCCGCCGTGTGCTCGCTGGTCACGACGCCGCTCTGGGCCCGGCCGCGATCGATCGCCGCGCCGATCAGCGAGCCGGCCAGCGGCAGGCCGAGCCGCAGGCCGAGGCTGCGCCACGCGCCCTTGACGTTGCCCTGGCTGCGGTGCACCAGCGGCGCGCCGACGAACATGCCGGCGGCGCCGCCGAACAGCATCACCGCGCCCAGATCGGCGTCGCTGCCGCCACCGTCGTCGCCGAGCGCCTCGCCGACCAGGATGATCGCGCCGAGAAACGCGGTGCCCATGCACGCGGCGTCCACCGCCGCGACGGTCAGGCCGTAGCGGCGCGTCCGGGTCGGTGCCGGCACCGGCGCCGGGTCCCAGGCGGTCGCGCTGGGCGGCCGCGGCGCGGTCGCCGCCGGCTGGGCGCGCGCGGGCAAGGCGCCGGCGCCGGCGAGCACGGTCGTGACCAGCAGCGCGGTGAGCGGGGCGAGAAGCCTCATGGGGCGATCCTCCCCCGGAACCCGTGCCACCGGCCACCAGATCCATCACGACCGCCGGCGAAGACCGCCTCACAGCGACCCGGCGACACCGACCGTCACGCCGCTGCGACCGATCGGCGACGCGTAGGGCCTCGCCCGGGTCCGCCCCGACCGGCGTCCACGGGACAGCCCCGTCCAGTCGAGCACGATCGCGCCGATCGCGCCGACCCCGGCCGCGCCCACCTGCGTCCAGGTGTCCCCGTCGAGCGAGCGGGCCAGCAGGGAGGCTCCGACGGGCAGGCCGAGGCGCAGCACCACGCTGGCGATGGCCGCGCCGTCGCGGCCGACCTCATGATGGCTCGAGGCACCCGACGAGACGTACAGGAGGCCACCGACGCTCCCGAGGAGCAGCCCGAGCTCCTGGCACTCACAGGCTTCCACCGCGAAGGTGGCGATCGATGCGCCGACGAGCAGCGTCGCGCCCGCGTCGACGCGCATCATCGGCCCCAGGGACGGCTCGGCCACGGTGGACGCCGGCTCGTCGGGACCGTCGGTGGCCCCGGGGGTCGCGTGCCCGGGGCGCGGCCGCAGGGGGGCGGCAGGATCGGCCTTCGCCGTCGACGTTCCGGCCGTCACGGCGACGGCGACGGCGACGACCGCGACGATGGAGCGGCGCCTGCGACGCATCGACATGCGAGCAGCGTGTGCCGGCGCGGTCGTGCATCGTGCCAGGTTCCGCTACCAGCTGTTCACCGCGCGATGCGCGGGCGCCTCGCTCGTGCGATCCTGGCGGCGATGCCGCCACGTCGCGCGCCCGGCCTCGTCGTCCACGACCTCACGCCCGATCGCTGGCCCGACGTCGAGCGCCTGTTCGGGCCGCGCGGCGCCTGCGCCGGCTGCTGGTGCATGTTCTGGCGCCTCGACGCCGGCGAGCGCTTCGACGACGTCAAGGGCGACGCCGCGCGGCGCCGCTTCCGCGCCCTGGTCCGCGCCGATCGCGCCCACGGCGTCATCGCCTACGCCGGCGACGAGCCGGTCGGCTGGGCGACCTACGATCGTCGCCGCGACCTGCCGCGCCTCGATCGCGCGCCCAGCCTGGCGTGCGACGACGCCGACCAGGTCTGGTCGCTGCCGTGCTTCTTCGTCAAGAGCGGCTGGCGCGGCCGCGGCGTCGCGACCACGCTGCTCGACGGCGCGCTGGCGGCGCTGCGCGATCGCGGCGCCCGCGTCGTCGAGGCCTACCCGGTGAAGCTCACCGGCGACGGCCGCATGCCGGCGGCGTTCGTGTACACCGGCGTGCCGGCGCTGTTCGAGCGCGCCGGCTTCGTCAGCGTCGCGGCGCGCCCGCGCGGCAAGCAGCGGTACCGGCGCACGCTGCGCCGGCGCACGACCCGGTGACGGGCACCGTCGCTGGCGTCAGTTGAGCGGCCAGTCCCGCGGCCGCGACATCACGCGGTTCTCGCTGTAGCTGTAGCGGTGCGGCCGCGCCTTGCGCGCGTGATCGCCCGGGACGTCGATCACCTTCTCGAGCTCGACGTCCTTGTACTCCTTGGCGCGCGCGATGATCACCGCGCAGCGCGCGTTGCGGACCACCGCCTCGCTGACCGAGCCGAGCAGGATGCGGCGCAACCCGGTCCGACCGTGCGAGCCGATGACCACCAGGTCGGCGCCGACGTCCTCGGCGAGCCCGAGGATCTCGTCGACCGCGTTGCCGATGCGGGCGTGGACGAAGAAGTGGACCTCGGTGGTGGGCGCGCGCGCCGTGAAGATGTTCTTGAGCCGCTCGGTCAGCAGGTCCTGGATCCGCTCGGCGTAGTGGTAGTCGACGACCTCGTTGGGCTCGAGGCCCAGGCCACGATGCGGGTCGATCGCGGTGACGAAGTGCAGGATGTGGTGGGGCGCTCGACAGGCGAGCTCCACGGCTCGCTCGAGCGCGAGGTCCGCGGTCTCGGAGAAGTCGTACGCGACGACGACTTGCTTGTTGTCCATGGCTCTCTCCTTTTGCTGGCGACCGGCGTAGGTGCACGTGGTGTTCCAGCCCCCGATCACGCTCCTTCACGGAAGGCTACCCCGCCCACCGCACCTGGCTTGCGCAATTCCTGCGTCAGTACGCCACGCCCCCTCCCATCGTTGCGCCGAGCCGGGCGTCTGCGCGAGGCGGTCTCGGTGGAGGCGCTGCGAGGCCGTCTGCGGGCGAGCGAGCCGATCGACAGAGCGGGTGAGGATGAAATCCTCACACGCGCTGAGCCGGGCGCGAGTGATCAGGGCGCCCGCCGCCGTGGCCGGACACGGTCGCGTACCATCGGGACGTGACCTGCGTGTTCTGCGAGATCGCGGCGGGCCAGGCGCCGGCCAGCCTGGTCCTCGATCGCGGCGAGATCCTGGCGTTCATGGACATCCACCCGTGGCGGCCCGGTCACCTGCTGGTGGTGCCGCGGCGCCACGCGGTCCGGGTCGGCGACCTGACCGGTGAGGTCGCCGCGGCCCTGTGGTCGGTCGGGATCGAGCTGGCCGCGGCGCTCCGTGCGTCGAACCTCGGCTGCGACGACGTCCACCTGCTGGTCAACGACGGCCCGGCCGCGGCCCAGACCGTGCCGCACGTCCACCTCCACGTCGTGCCGCGCGCCCGGGGCGACCTGTGGCGGCTCGGCGCCCGCCTCGCCCAGCAACCGGTGCGCCGGCTCTTCGGCGCCGTCGCCCGCGACATCCTCGACGGCCACGCCGAGCAGATCCGCGCCGCCCTGTGAGCGAAGGGCGTCCGGTTGCCCGGGAGCGAGACCGCGTGATACCGACGGGATCCCGATGCTCCGCCGCTCGCCCGTCGCCGCGCTCCTGCTCACCCTGGGCCTCGGCCTGGCCACCACCGGCTGCGACCTCCGCCCCGAGGACCTGACCCGCGCCCGCGCCGCCGCCGCGTCGTTTCACGAGACCTGGACCCGGCGCGTGTCGGAGATCGAGATCCGCCACACCCGCCTGCGCGACCGCGCCCGCGCCCTGCCGCCCGACGCCGAGGGCATGGCCGACCTGATGTCGGAGCTCAACGGCACCCGGCCGCGCATCGACGCCTTCCGCGATCGCGCCGCCGCGGTCCGCGATCAGGCGTTCGACGGGCTGCGCGCTCACAAGCGCGATCTCGCGGTCCAGACCCTGACCGCCGGCGAAGCCGAGCTGCAGGGCATGCTCGACGACCTGACCGAGGCGCTCGACGTCAGCGCCCAGCGCATCGAGGCCATCGAGCAGCAGCAGAAGGCGGCCGCGGCCGCGGCCGCCGCCGACGCCGCGGCGACGCTGCCGGTCACCGACATCGCGTCGCCGGCGTTCGCGCGCGCCACCGGCACCGCCGACCTGCCCGACATCAAGTTCAAGCTCGGCACCGCCGAGTTCGACACCACGCTGCCGGGCACGGTCGCCAGCCTCGACAAGCTGGTCGCGCTGGCCAGCGCGTGTGACGAGATCCGCCTCCGCATCAGCGGCCACACCGCCGGCGACGGCAACCCCGACGTCAACCAGCGCCTGTCGCTGTCGCAGGCCAACGCGGTGCTGGCGCAGCTGACCGCGCGCGGCGTCCTCGGCCGCAAGCTCAGCGCCGAGGGCGTGGGCGCGACCCAGCCGCGGCTGCCCGAGCCGGCGCCGGGCTCGGCCGAGGAGCAGGCGATGCCGACCGCCAAGCTGGCCGCGCTGCGCGCCGCCAACCGCCGGATCTCGGTGACCGTGCTGACCCCGTGCGCGCCGTAGCGTGAGCGCCGCGGCGGCGGCGCCCGGGGGCCGGGCGCCTACCGCGACGCCTGCGCCGACGCCTGCGCCATCGTCACCAGGTAGCGCTCGACCAGCGCCTCGCTGGTGGCGTCGAGCCCGGCGCGCTCGCGCATCTCGCCGACGTGGCCGGGCCACGCCTCGGGCGGGAAGTCGGTGGGGCTCGGCGGCAGGTGGCAGTTGCCGCAGTGCCCGACGAACAGGCGCCGGCCCTGGTTGAGCTCGGCGACGCTGACCCCGGCGCGCGCGGCGTCGGCCTCGGTGGCGACCGGGGCGCGGCTGTGGCCGCACGCGGCGAGCGCGGCGCCGGCGGCGGCGAGGACGAAGGTGAGGACGGCGACGCGGGTCATGGTCAGCGCAGGTGCATGCCGATCAGCAGGCGGAAGACGACGTCGTCGGCGGCGTCGGTGACGCCGAGCCCGAGGGTGCTGGTCATCCACAGGCCCGACGACGGCGCCCACGACACCGCGGGGCCGGCCCAGCCGGCGACCTGCAGGTCCTCGCCGCTGGCGGTCTCGTCCTCGGTGATGGCGCCCCAGGTCTCGGCGCCGAGCTTGATCTCGGGGTGCACCTCGTAGGTCAGGCCGGCGGCCCAGCCGTACTCGGGCTCGGCCTTGGTCTCGTCGCCGAGCTCGAGCTCGACCGCGCCGATCAGGTTGACCGCGGCGGTGAGGCGATCGAAGTCGCGGGCCAGGATCAGCTTGGCCTCGCCCTCGTACGCCCGCTCGCCGAAGACCTTGACCAGCTCGCCGTAGGCGACGATGTCGACCGGCAGGTCGCCGCGCTCGGAGAACCGGTACCGGCTCTCGACCTTGAGCTCGGCGAAGTGCAGCGCCTGGCTGTCGGCGGCGAGGGGCGCGTCGGTCTGCTCGAACACGTGGTACAGCGAGATGTCCCAGCGGTCGGTGATGCCGTGCTCGACCTCGATCGCGAAGTCGAAGCTCTGCGGCGACGCCCCGTCGAGCGTGGCGCGGCTCTGGCCCGAGTGGAACTCCAGCTCGGTCTCGCCCTCCGGCATCGTCATGTACTCGTAGGTCCGGGTGAACGCGCGGCGGTCGGCGCGGGCGGACGAGGCGCCGGCGGCGAGGGTCAGCGAGGCGACGGCGAGGGCGGCGAGGGGCTTCACGGTGGGTGACATGGGCAGCGTACTCCGGTGGGTCCGAGTTTGAAACCAATTTTCATGTTCGGGACGTCGGTGTCAACCCACCCCGTCGGCCGTGGCCCGCCTCACGCTGTGGCGGATTGTCACGCGAAGAGGTGGCCCGACCCCCCGGTCGTCGCTCACCATGCCGGGAACCACTACGTCCGTCAGGGGGAACTCATGAAGCGATTCGTCTCGATCCACGCCATCTTGCTCGCCTGCGCCTCGACCGTCGCCGCCACCGGCTGCGGCGGCGGCGGCGACGACCGCCTGCTCAGCTCGCTGAGCGACGCCGACTTCATCGACCTGTGCAACGACGTCGACAACGAGCTGACCGCCGACCAGATCCGCGGCCAGGTCGCGTTCGGCTGCCTGCTCTCGGAGGCCTTCCAGACCTCCTGCGACGAGACCCGGCTGCAGGACTGCATCACCACCGGCGTCGACGGCTGGACCGGCCTGGACTGCACCGCGCCGGCCGCCGACGAGCCGATCCGCATGTGCGACGCCACCGTCGACGAGTTCCACGACTGCTACCACGCCCAGCTCGACCAGTACGCCGACCTGGCCAACGCCACCTGCGCCGACCTCGACAGCACCGGCACCGGCGACACGGTGCCGCCCGAGTGCGTGGCGATCATGACCAAGTGCCCGGACGCCTTCGGCGGCAACTGACCGCCCCGGGCGGGCCCGGCGCGGATCGGCCTTGCCTCCGCGCCGCGGCCCCGTAGGATGCGCCGGATGAGCGATCCGCGCGCCCCGAGCGACGCCCAGCGCCGGCTGGAGAAGCAGCTGCACCGGCAGGTCCGCGAGACCTGCCTGGGCCACGAGCTGCTGGCGCCCGGCGACCGCATCATGGTCGCGATGAGCGGCGGCAAGGACAGCTACACGCTGATGCAGCTGCTCGGCCAGCTGGTGCCGCGGCTGCCGTTCGAGGTCGAGCTGGTCGCGGTCCACCTCGACCAGCGCCAGCCCGGCTACGACGGCGCCGGGCTGCGGGCCTGGATGGAGGCGTGCGGCTGGCCGTTCGAGATCCTCGCCGAGGACACCTACTCGGTCGTGACCTCGCACCTCGACGACACCTCGACGTACTGCTCGATGTGCTCGCGGCTGCGCCGCGGCATCCTGTACACCGC
>JACKDR010000020.1 GCA_020633495.1 Kofleriaceae bacterium
GGCCGGTCGGGGACACGAACGCACCGTCGATGTAGTCGCCGAGGGGCTGCACGCGCCGTGGAGTACCCCCCGGCCATCGCCGGGTCAAGTGACCGGCCCCCACAGAACGAGCCCCACTCAGGTCCCGTTGTGGTTCGAATCCCTTGCAATCTCTCGGATTTGCGAGACAAGCTCGGGGCTCGGAAGAGATCCTGTGGCTTGCCCGGGTGCCCCGGCCTGTGCCACACCCGCGACGCGTCCCCCGTGCCCAACCTCGTCTTCACCGCCGGACCCAACACCGGTCGCCGTTACAAGCTCGGCGACGGCGAGTACATCATCGGGCGCCGGTCCGACTGCCAGATCTTCGTCCCCGACATGCGGGTGTCGCGACAGCACGCCCGCATCAAGCTCGACGCCGGGCGGTGGTGCGTCGAGGATCTCGGCTCCAACAACGGCACCTTCGTCAACGGCCACCGGGTCCAGACCAGCGACCTCAAGCACGACGACGAGATCCAGATCGCGCAGAACCGGATCCGCGTCGAGCTGCCCGAGGGCGTCACCAACCCCAAGGGCAACTTCGACTCCCACGTCACGATCGTCGAGGTCCAGAGCCCGTCGGTGTTCAAGAGCCGCGAGGAGTCCGACGAGCGGGCCTGGCGCTCCGGCCTGGTCACGGCGTCGGACATCCGCGGCGCCCGCTACCTCGAGCGCAAGCTGACCGCGCTGACCGCGATCCTCGAGGCGGTGTCCAACACCGACGACCCCGACGGCCTGCTCGAGCGCGTCGTCGCCCACCTGCTCGAGGTCTTCCCCCAGGCCGACACCGTCGGCGTCCTCGTCGAGGACGAGCGCACCAAGGAGATGACGGTCAAGTGCCACCGGTCGCGCGCGCGGGTCGCGTTCGGCGGCGACCTCAAGGTGCCCGGCACGATCATCGACCACGTCGTCCACGATCGGCGCGGCGTCCTGCTCGCCGACACGTCGTCGATCCAGCCGGCGGTGCCGGGGTCGAGCGAGGCGATGGGCAGCCGCATGGGCGCGCCGCTGCAGGCCCAGCACGCCCACTACGGCGTCATCTACGTCGAGAGCAGCCACCTCGCCGGCGCCACCGGGTTCCGCCAGGAGGACGTCGACCTGCTGCAGAGCCTGGCCGCCCAGGCCGGCCTGGCGATCCACGCGACCCGGATGCAGGCCGAGCTGGCCAAGCGCGAGCAGCTCGAGCGCGACCTGCGGGTGGCCCGGCAGATCCAGCGCTCGCTCTTGCCGGCGGCGCCGCCCAACGTCGTCGGCCTCGACTTCGCGATCCACTACGAGCCGGCCTACCAGATCGGCGGCGACTTCTACGACTTCATCTGGCACGACCAGAGCCACCTGGCGCTGGTCGTCGGCGACGTCGCCGGCAAGGCCATCTCCGCGGCGCTGTACATGGCGCGGCTGACCTCCGAGCTGCGATCGCGCGCCGGCATCTCGCGGACCCCGGCGCGCCTCTTGCGCCGGGTCAACGAGGAGATGGTCAAGCTCGGCGACGACGGCATGTTCTCGACGCTGGTCTACTGCATCTACGATCTCGAGACCCGGACGCTGGTGTTCACCAACGCCGGCCACTGCGTGCCCCTGCTCCGCCGCGGCGACCGGGTCTTCCCGCTGCACGCCGAGCGCGCCCACATCGCGCCGATCGGCGTCATGCCCGAGCTCGAGGTCGGCGAGGCCCGGGTCCAGCTCCACTCCGGCGACATGCTGGTGCTGATCAGCGACGGCATCCACGAGGCCCGCGATCAGCGTGGCCACGAGTACGGGGTCAAGCGGCTGTCGCGTCGCATCCGGACCGCCCGTGGCGGCGTCGAGGACGTGGTCAAGGCCATCCTCCACGACGTCGACGCCCACGTCGCCAACGCCTCGCAGTCGGACGACATGACGATCGTCGCGATGAGCATCACCGAGGGCCGCGCCAAGCGGCGGACCAGCACCATCCCCGGCATCCCGGCGCCGCTGCCGCCGGGCAGCCAGACCCCGCCGCTGGGGTCGCGCGCGATGTCCGACGATCCCGAGGGCGCCGCGGACGACGACGACTAACCTCGCGGGATGTCCCGGATCGCGGTCTCGCCGCGGGCCGCATCACGCACCGCGCATCCCCTTGCACCCGGCAGGGCCTTGTGCCATAAACCGGGGCCCTGCCACCGGGCCTGTTGGGCTCCTGTTCTAGGTACCTCCGCGGACCGGCCGGTAATCACTCGAGTTTCTTAGTCGTTTTTCCTGGAGCAAGACCATGGCCAAGAAGAGCAAGACCGGCCGCGAGCTCATCCGCCTGGTGTCCACCGCCAACACCGGCTTCTTCTACACCACCAGCAAGAACCGGAAGCGCACCCCGGACAAGCTGGTCTTCAAGAAGTACGACCCGGTGGTCCGCAAGCACGTCGAGTTCAAGGAGAGCAAGATCTGAGCTCCGGCTCGGATCTTCGCCCACGCTTCGCCGAGGTCATCGCCATGTCCCGCGTCTGCCAGGTTACCGGCAAGAAGCCGCTCGTCGGCTGCAACGTCTCCCACTCGAACCGCCACACCAAGCGGCGCTTCGAGGTGAACCTCCGCACCAAGCGCTTCTGGCTCGAGGACGAGAAGCGGTGGATCACCCTCCAGGTGTCCGCCCGCGGCATGCGCCGCATCGACAAGGTCGGCCTGCCGACCGTCCTCGCCGAGCTCCGCGCCCGCGGCGAGAAGCTGTAGTCGCCGCGAGCCGTCGTGGGCTCGCCTCGTGTCATCGGCTGGGCGCTCGTCGCCCTGACGGCCGCCGGTTGTCCGCACCCGGCGGCCGCGCCGCGTCCGGAGTCGGTGGCGCCGCTGGCGCCCTGGCAGGCCCAGGTCGAGGCCGCCGCCGCCGGCGGCCCCGTCGACCTCGACGTCAGCGCGGACGGCCAGGTCGCGGCGACGTTCACCGCCCGCGCCGGCGCCCGGCTCGGCGACGCCGAGCTGACCTCGCCGGTCGGCGGCGGCGCGATCGCGCTGCTGGCCCCAGGGCGGGCAGCCGCGCTGGGTCCGCTCGGTGGCGGCGCCGCCCGGCGCGGTCGCGATCAGCGGTGACCTCGTGGTCGCCGCGCTCGCCGCCGACGGCGCGATCGACCTCGGCGGCGCCACCGTGGCCCTGCGCGGCCAGCCCGGCGCGGTGCTGTGGGGGCTCGGCGCCGGCGACGGCGAGCCGCGCTTCACCGTGCCCATCGGCGCCACCGACTGGGTGGTCGTGCGCGACCTCGCCGGCCTGCCCGGCGGCGACGTCGCGGTCGCCGGCAGCTTCACCGGCACGCTGCGCCTCGGCGATCGCGTCGTGTCGTCGGCGGGCAGCACCGACGGCTTCGTCGCCCGGGTCGGCGGCGACGGCACGCCGCGCTGGCTGATCCGGATCGGCGGCGCCGACGGCGACGGCGTCAGCGGCGTCGCCGCCGCGCCCGACGGCGTCGCGGTCGCCGGCACCTTCGCGGGCGAGGCCGAGATCCGCGGCGTCGCGCTGACCTCGCTCGACGACACGATCCTGCCCGACGGCTTCGTGGCGTCGCTCGACGGCGACGGCGGGGTCCGCTGGGCCCGCACCTTCGGCAGCAGCGAGGACGACCAGGTCGCCGGCGTCGCGGTCACGCCCGGCGGCGTGGTCGCGGTGGCCGCGACGATCCGCGGCGTCGGCGCCGCGATCGGCGACCGCGGCGTCATGGTGCGCGGCCTCGCCGACGCCGTCGTGGTGGCGTGGGACGCCGCCGGGACCCGGCGCCTGACCCGGGTGATCGGCGGTCAGGATCTCGACACCGCGTCGGCGATCGCCGCGGTCGGCGACGAGCTGGTCGTCGGCGTCACCTACGCCGGCACGGTCGCCCTCGACAGCACGACGCTCACCGCCGACGGCGGCGACGGCGCCGCGATCGTGGTCCTCGACGGCCGCGGCGAGATCCGCCGCGCCCTCGACGTCGCCGGCCCCGGCCGCGAGACCGTCGCCGCGCTCGCCGGCACGCCGGCGGGCTTCGCGGCGGTGATCCGGCACACCGCCGGCGCCACCCTCGACGGCGCCACGCTGGCCGCGCCCGCCGATCCCTACGGCGGGGGAGCCATCCTGGTCCGGGGCGAGTAGACTCCGCGCCGTGCCCGACGACCCACCAGCACCGCGGCCGCCGAAGCGACCCTCCTCGCCCGGCGGCGCCTGGGGCCTCGACGACGCCGCGGCCCTGCTCCTGCGCCCCGTGCGCTCGCTGCTCGGCGCGATCGTCGGCGACGATCCGCCGCTCGAGCTGCAGCTGGTCGGCCGCCTGCTGCTGCAGGCGATCGCGGTCGGCCTGACCGTCGGCGCCGCCGGCTGCGCCCTGCTCTACGCCCTCGAGCACGTCGAGGGCCTGCTGCTCGACCGCCTCGGCGGCTACCAGCGCCTGCGCGCGGTCGGCGAGCCCGGCGAGTTCACGACCGCGGCGACGTCGCGGCTGTGGCTGGTCGGCCTCCTGCCGGCGCTGGGCGCGCTGCTCGCGGGCTGGATCTCGCGCTGGGCGCCCGAGGTCCGCGGCGGCGGCGGCGAGCAGATGATCGAGGCGTTCCACGATCACGGCGGCAAGATCCGCCGCCGCGTCATCCTGCTCAAGCCGCTGGTGTCGATCGCGACGCTCGGCACCGGCGGCGCCGGCGGGCGCGAGGGCCCGACGATGCACCTCGGCGGCGCCCTCGCGGTCTGGGTCGCCGGCCTGATGCCGACCACCGAGCGCGAGCGCCGGGTCCTGATGATCGCCGGCGTCGCCGCTGGCATCTCGGCGGTGTTCCGGACCCCGCTGGGCGCCGCGCTGCTGGCGATCGAGGTCCTGTACCGCGACGACTTCGAGTCCGAGGCGCTGATCCCGGCGGTGCTGGCCAGCGTCGTGGCGTACTCGCTGTCGGCGTCGCTGTTGTCGACGGCGCCGATGTTCGGCCAGCTGCCGCGGTTCCCGTTCCACTGGGAGCACCTGCCCCTGTACGGCCTGGCCGCGGTGGCGATCGCGCTGTGCGCGCTGGGCTTCGTCGGGCTCTTGCACGGGGTCCAGCGGGTGGTCGCGCGCCTGCCCGGCCCGGCGTGGGCGCGCCCCGGCGTCGGCGGCCTCGCGCTCGGCGTCCTCGCCGTCGCCGCGGCGGTCGTGCTGCCGCGCTGGCTCGACGCCACCCGCGCCCAGGTCGCGGTCCTCGGCGGCGGCTACGGCAGCGCCCAGCTCGCGATCACCGGAGAGCTCGCCGGCTGGACCGCGGCGACCGTGCTGCTGGTGGTCGCGGCGCTGCGCGCGCTGGGCTGCGCGCTCACCGTCGGCAGCGGCGGCAGCGCCGGCGACTTCGCGCCGTCGATGGCGATCGGCGCGGTGCTCGGCGCCGCGCTCGGCCACGCCGCGTCGGCGACGTTCGGCGTCGACGTGTCGCCGGGCGCGTTCGCGCTGGTCGGCATGGCCACGTTCTACGGCGGCATCGCCAAGGTGCCGCTGGCCGCGACCGTCATGGTCTGCGAGATGGCGGGGAGCTACGACCTGCTGGTGCCGCTGATGGCGTCGCAGGCGGTCGCGTTCGTGGCGCTGCGGCGGGTCGCGCTGTACCCGGCGCAGCGCCCGGACCAGAAGCACTCGCCGGCCCACGCCCACGCCTGGACCCGCCGCGAGGTCGCCCGCATCCTCGCCGGCGAGCTGGTGCTGCCCGGGCGCAAGACCGTGGTCATGCGGCCCGGCGACTCCGGCGACGACGTCCTGCGCGCGATGGCCGACGCGCCCGAGCAGCAGGTCTTCCCGGTGGTCGACGACGCCGGCGTCCTGGTCGGGCTGATCGGCGGCACCCACACCCGCGAGGTCGCCGCCGCCGACGACGTCCGCTGGGCGGTCGCCGCCGACATGATGGTCGCACCACGCGCGGTCGCGGCGGCGACGCCGCTGGCCGAGGTCGCCCGGGTCCTGCTCGATCACGACCTGCGCGCGATCCCGGTGATCGACGAGGCCGGCCGCGTCCTCGGGCTGATCGACGAGCACGCGGTGTCGCGGGCCTACCTCGGCGCCGCCGAGCCGCTGGCGCGGCCGTCGCGCCAGGTCGCGGCGGTGGCGCCGCCGGCCGACGCGGGCGACGCCGGCCACGACGCCGGCGACGGGTCCTGACCGCTACGGCGTCGTCGCGCACGCGGCGCGACACTCGGCCTCGATCTGCTGGATCGAGGTCGCGCGCATCTGGTTGTCGTGGACGCAGGCCGCGACGCAGCCAGGCGGCGCGTCGGCGACGCCGGCGTCGCGCGCCAGCGCGGGCGCGGGCGCGGGCGCGGCCGGGCCGTCGGCGGGCCGGGCCGACGCCGGCTCGGGCGCGGCCGGGTGCAGGCGGCGCCGACCAGGCTCGCGACGACCAGCGCCGCGGCGGCGAGCCGGCGCCGCATCAGACCTCGAGCAGCATGCGGTCGGGTGCCTCGAGGCGCTCCTTGACCGCGACCAGGAACGACACCGCCTCGCGACCGTCGACGACGCGGTGATCGTAGGTCAGCGCGACGTACATCATCGGCCGGACCTGGACCTGATCGTCGACGACGATCGCCCGCTTGACGATGTTGTGCATGCCGAGGATGCCGCTCTGCGGGTAGTTGAGCAGCGGCGTCGACATCATCGAGCCGTAGATGCCGCCGTTGGTGATGCTGAAGGTGCCGCCGGTCAGATCGTCGAGGCCGAGCTTGCCGTCGCGCGCCCGCACCGCCAGCTCCAGGATGCCGTCCTCGACCTCGGCGAACGAGCGCTGGTCGCAGTCGCGCAGCACCGGCACCACCAGGCCGCGCGGCGTCGACACCGCGATCCCGAAGTCGTAGTGCTTCTTGTAGATCACCTGGGTGTCGCGGACCTCGGCGTTGACCCCGGGGAACAGCTTGCAGGCCGCGACGCACGCCTTCACGAAGAAGGACATGAAGCCGAGCTTGACCCCGTGCTCCTTCTCGAAGGCGTCCTTGTAGCGGCCGCGCAGCGCCATCACCGCGGTCATGTCGACCTCGTTGAAGGTGGTCAGCGACGCGGTCTCCTGCTGGGCCTGGACCAGCCGCTCGGCGATCCGCTTGCGCAGCGGGCTCATCGTCACGACCTCGTCGCGCGGATCGATCGGGCCGGTCGGCGCCGCCGGGCGCGGCCGGGCCGCGGCCGCCGCCTGGGGCAGCTCGCCCTTCTCGCGGGCGGTCCGGCGCTGCGACGGCGGCAGCTTCATGAGCGCGGCCTCGTCGATCTTGCCCAGGCCCGCCGCCACCGGCGCGGTGGCGCCTGACGCCGGCGCCTTCGCGGGCGCCGCCTCGGCCTTCGCCGGCGCCGCCTTCGCGGGCGCCGCGTCGGGCTTCGCCGGCGCGGGCGCCGCCTTGCCGGCCTTGCCGGCCTCGACCTGGCCGACGACGTCGCCGACCTTGACCGTGGCGCCGACCTCGGCGGCCTGCGCGGTCAGCGCCCCGGCCACCGGCGACGGCAGCTGCACGGTGATCTTGTCGGTCTCCAGGTCGACGATCGGCTCGTCGAGCGCGACCGCGTCGCCGACGTTCTTCAACCACCGCGCGATCACCGCCTCGGTGATCGACTCGCCCAGCTGTGGGACTACCAGGTCAGCCATGATCTCCTCCGAAGGTCGCCTGCATCAGGCGCTCGTGCTCCATGACGTGGGCGCGGTGCGAGCCGGTCGCCGGGCTCGCGCTCTCGTCGCGCGCCACCAGCCGCACCGACCGACCCAGGGCCTGCGTCAGCCGCGGCACCGCGAAGAACGCGGCGCCCATGTTGACCGGCTCGTCCTGGACCCACACCGTGTCGGTGACGGCGCCGTAGCGCGCCGCCATCGCCGCCAGCGCGGCGCCGGGCCACGGGTACAGCTCCTCGAGCCGGACGATCGCCGTGGTCGCGTCGGCGCGCTGCTTCCGGGCCTCGACCAGCTCGTAGTAGAGCTTGCCGGTGCACAGCACCAGGCGCCGCACCGCCGCCGGATCGACGGTGGCGTCGTCGATGACGCGCTGGAAGGTGCCGGTGGTCAGCTCGTCGAGCGACGACGTCGCCGCGGGCAGGCGCAGCAGGCTCTTGGGCGTCATCACGACCAGCGGCTTGCGCCACGGCCGGCGCACCTGGCGCCGCAGCAGGTGGAACATCTGGGCCGGCGTCGTCGGCTGCGCGACCTGGATGTTGTCCTCGGCGCACATCTGCAGGAACCGCTCGAGCCGCGCGCTCGAGTGCTCCGGCCCCTGGCCCTCGTAGCCGTGGGGCAAGAGCAGCACCAGCCCGGACAGCCGCTTCCACTTGTCCTCGGCGGCGACGATGAACTGGTCGATGATGACCTGGGCGCCGTTGCCGAAGTCGCCGAACTGGGCCTCCCACAGCATCAGGCCGTCGGGCCAGTCGAGCGAGAACCCGAACTCGAAGCCGAGGACGCCGGCCTCCGACAGCGGCGAGTCGTAGATCCGCGGCAGCCCCTGCTCGTGGCGCAGGTGGCCGAGCAGCGAGTGCTCGGCGCCGGTCTCGACGTCGGTGATCAGGGCGTGGCGGTGGCTGAACGTGCCGCGGGCGCAGTCCTGGCCGGATAGCCGGACGTTGGTGCCCTCCCACAAGAGCGAGCCGTAGGCGAGCATCTCGCCCATGCCCCAGTCGATCGGCCGCTCGCCGCGGCCCATCTGGGCTCGCTGCTCGAGCAGGCGCACGATCTTGGGGTGCGGCGTGAAGCCGTCGGGCGCGTGGCTGACCGCGTGGCCGATCTGCTCGAGGACGTCGCGGGCGACGCCGGTGTCGACGTCGGCCACCGCGGCGGCCGGGCCGCCGACGTAGCCGTGCCACAGGCCGCCGCCGGCCTGGGCCCGCGGCCGCCGCTTGCTGGCCTTGGCGGCGGCCAGCTCGTCCTCGAGCTGGGCGTGG
The DNA here is from genome assembly GCA_020633495.1 of Kofleriaceae bacterium. Lineage (GTDB taxonomy): Bacteria > Myxococcota_A > Polyangia > Haliangiales > Haliangiaceae > WYBA01. The sequence goes on from JACKDR010000020.1 coordinate 8,844, forward strand.
CGCGCCTTGGCCAGGGTCTCCAGCTCGCCAGGGCCGATGACGTCCTCGGCCTCGAGCCGCCGCGCGTAGCTCTGCGTCACCGGCTCCTTCTGCTGGATCCGCTGGTACATCACCGGCTGGGTGAAGCTCGGCTCGTCCATCTCGTTGTGGCCGTACTTGCGGTAGCAGTACATGTCGATGACGACGTCGGAGCGGAACCGGGCCCGGTACTCCATCGCCATCGTCACGACCTGCGCGACCGCGTCGACGTCCTCGCCGTTGACGTGCCAGATCGGGCACTGGATCATCTGCGCGACGTCGGTGCAGTACGGGGTCGAGCGCTGCTCGGCCGGGGTCGCGGTGAAGCCGACCTGGTTGTTGACGATGACGTGGACGGTGCCGCCGGTGCGGTAGCCGGCCAGCGACGACAGGTTGAGGGTCTCGGCGACCAGGCCCTGGCCGGCGAACGCGGCGTCGCCGTGGACCAGGACGCCGAGGACGCGGCGGTGCTCCCAGTCCTGGTGGCGCAGCTGCTTGGCGCGGACGCGCCCCACGACCACGGGATCGACCGCCTCGAGGTGGCTGGGGTTGAACGACAGCGACAGGTGGATCGACGAGCCGTCGGGCTCGGTGCGGTCCGACGAGTAGCCGAGGTGGTACTTGACGTCGCCGCCGCCCAGCGACGACTCGGGCTCGATGTCCTCGAACTCGGCGAAGATCTCGCGGGCGGCGCGGCGCATGATCGACTCGAGGGCGGTGAGCCGGCCGCGGTGGGCCATGCCGATGACCGCCTCGATCGCGCCGAGGCGGGCGGCGTGGGAGATGACCTGGTCGAGCAGCGGGATCAGGGTCTCGGAGCCCTCGAGCGAGAACCGCTTGGTGCCGGGGTACTTGACGTGGCAGAAGCGCTCGAAGCCCTCGGCGTCGGCCAGCATGCGCAGCATGCGGCGGCGCACCTGCGGCGACGGCGCGCGGTGGGCGCGGCGCTCCATCTGCTCCGACAGCCACGCCCGCTTCTGGTGCGAGGTGATGTGCATGAGCTCGAGGCCGATGCTGCCGCAGTAGGTGGCCTGCAGGGTCTCGAGCACCTTGCGCAGCGGCGCCGGCCCCAGGCTGGCGATGCCGGCGTCGACGACCGCGTCGAGCTCGGCGTCGGCGATGCCGTGGTAGGCCGGCGCGAGCTCGGGCTCGGCGGGGACCTCGACCAGCCCCAGCGGATCGAGCTTGGCCATCAGGTGGCCCTCGCTGCGGTAGGCGTGGACCAGCGCCCACGCCGCGCGCTCGATGGCGGGCGCGGTGGTGGGCGGCAGGGTCATCGGCGGCGCGTGGCCGATCGCGGCGCCACCGCCGTTGCCGTTGCCGTTGCTCCCGGGCCGCCGCACCACCGGCTCGGAGCCCTCGAGGAGCTCGGCCCAGCTGGGATCGACGGCAGCAGGATCTTCGTGGAACCGCTCGCTGACCTCGTCGATGAAGGCCAGCGAGCTGGACAGACCGAGCAGGTCGCGGTCCATAAGGGGCTGCATCTTAGCAGGCTGCCGCAGAACCACACCCCGCGGGCCCACCCGTCTCACCGCAGCCGGGCGATTTGCCGGGCCCGGCGCGACCGCGGCCCCGCGATCGGGACGCCGCGGATCGTCGAACCCGGTTCGCGGCCGGGGCTAGCAGCCGGTGGCGCTGGCGCAGGCCCGGATCGTGTCCAGGGTCCCGTTCGAGCCGCTCTGGCCGGTGGCGCCGTCGCGCTCCGCCGCGGGCGCGTTGGGCGCCGAGCTGCCGCCGGCGCCGCCCGAGCCCTGGGCGCCGCCGGTGATCGAGCAGTCCTGGGTCACGGTGGTGCCCGGCGTGTACGCGACGCCGACCGAGCGGCCACCCTGGCCGCCGGCGCCGCCGCCGCCATGGCCGCCGTGGGCGCCAGCGCCGCCCGCGCCAGCGGTGCCGTCCTGGCTGGGGTTGCCGGGGCTGCCCGGCGAGCCGGACAGGCCGCCGCTCTGGCCACGGCCGCCGGCGCCGCCCGCGCCGCCGTTGCCGGCGGTGCCGCGGTAGATCGTGCAGCTCGACATCGTGACCGTGGGTTGCCGACCGCGAACAGGCCGAAGCTGCCGCCGCCGCCGCCGCCGCCCGCGCCGCCGCCGCGCGCGCGCAGCCGCCCGCGCCGCCGCCGCCGCCGCCCGCGCCCCAGCTGTCGGTGCCGTTGTCGCAGCCCGACGCGCCGCCGCCACCACCGCCGCCGCCGCCGTTCTCGCCGGTGCCGCCGGCGCCGCCGGCGTTGCCGTACCAGTAGCCGCCGGCGGTGACCGCGCCGCCGGTGACCCGGCTGCCGGCCGCGCCGTTGGCCACGAAGCCAGCGCCGCCGCCGCCGCCCGAGCCGCAGTCGCGCGGGCCGAGGGTCCCGGCCTTGCCCCAGTTGCCCGAGGTGAACGAGGCCGGGCTGCCGGGATCGCCGTTCTGCGAGTCGCAGGAGCCGCCGGCGCAGAAGCCGGCGGTGCACGAGCTGTCCATCTCGCCGCCGGCGCCGCCGGGGCCACCGTTCATGTTGCGGCTCGACGGGCTCTGCGAGCACGAGTTGCTGCCGAGCGCGCCGCCGTTGCCGTGCGAGCTGTCGTTGCAGGTCGTGTTGGTCTCGTTGCCGTTGCCGCCGCCGCCGCCGTTCATGAAGCTCTGGCGATCCACGACCACCGCGTCGTTACCGCTGCCGCCGGTCGTCCCGGCGGCGCCGTTGCCGGCCTCGAGCGTGACCCGCTCGAAGTTCACCGACGAGCCGCTGAGCCACGCCACGTAGCTCGACTTGCCGTTGCCGGCGCCGTCGGTCTCGGTGGCGGTGGGGCCGCGCAGGGTCAGGTCCGCGATCGTCGGGGTGACGAAGACGCTCTGCGCCCGCAGCGCCAGGAACTCGCCGGCGCCGCCGGTGCCGAGGTCCTTGGCGCCGTTGACGTAGACCTGGTGGCCGGCCTCGGTGCGGGCGGCGCGCTGCCAGCCCAGATCGTAGCCGCCGTAGATGCTGACGCCGTTGACCAGGACGATCACCTCGTTGTAGGTGCCGGCCTGGACGTAGACGTGGGGCCGCCCGGCCTGGGCGGCGCGGATGACGCCGTAGCTGATCGTCGCGCACGCGGTCTGCGGGGTCAGGCCGCAGGTGCCGACGTTGGTGCCGGCGACGGCGACGAAGATGCCACGATCGACGTCGCCGTCGATGCCGTCGCAGTTGTCGTCGGTGAAGGTGGCGTCGGGGTCGTCGTCGGGGGTCAGCGGGCCGCAGCTGCTCCAGCCGTCGGCGCCCAGGCAGGTGCGCTGGCCGGTGCACAGCGTCGCGAACGGCGTCATGATCGTGCAGCTCTCCGGCGCCGGCTGCTGCTGGGCGGTGCAGTCGCACCAGCCGCTCTGTGGCACGCACTGCCGGTAGTCCGCGTTGTCGATCGTCACGGTCTGGCAGGCGTAGCCACCGGGGCACGACACCGTGCTGCAGTCGCGCGAGCAGTAGTTGTCGCCGTCGGGATCGGCGATGCACAGGTCCATGCCGATCAGCGCGCACTCGGTGTTCGAGGTGCACGGGCTGCAGATCTGATCCGAGATCGGGACGCAGACGTTGTCGACCTGGCCGGGCTCGACGCTGTCGAGGACGCCGAGGCAGCCGAAGCCGTCGGGGCAATCGCCGCCGTTGCACAGCTCGCTGCACACGCCACCGGTGCCGACGACGAGGCAGATGTGGGACTCGCACTCGGCGCGGTCGAAGCAGGCCTCGCCGAAGCCCTTGAGCGGCATCGCGTCGACGTCGGGGCCGGCGTCGACGTCGGGGCCGGCGTCGACGTCGCTGGCGTCGGCGACGCACACGCCGGTGTCGTCGCAGGCGTAGCCGCTCGGGCAGCCGCCGGCGGCGCCGGGCTCGCACGTGCAGGTCTGCTGGGTCGGATCGCAGTCACCCGCGGTGTTGCTGGAGGCACAGCCGACGAGGTGCAGCAGCAGCAGCACCGCTGCCCCGAGGAGCGGAACCGAACGAAGGCGTCTCACAGGCGCAGCCTATCACGTCGGTCATACCAATCTTCGAGGACTTCGAGGCGGCTCAGGGGCCGCCGGCGGGCGGCGCGGCGCGCCCTGCGGGTAGGCCGATGTGGGTCACGGCGCCGGCGCGGCCGGGGCCGCCGCGTCGAGCACGTCGGAGAACACGGTGACGTGGTCGCGGCGCGTGATCTCGATCGCGCCGCCGACCCGCTGCAGCCCGCTGGCCTCGATCAGCTCGAGCACCGCGTTGCCGCGGAGCGCGACCGCGCCGTCGACGTCGACCAGCGCGCCCAGCACGACCTCGGTCAGCGACGGGTTGGCCTCGATCGCGATCGCGCCGGCGTGCTCGAGCGCCGGCAGGTAGGCGCCGGTGGTCAGGCCGTTGGACATCACGCGCACCGCGCCGCCGACCCGGCGCAGCGCCGGCAGCCGGATCGTGTCGAGCGCGGTCGTCGGGCCGATCACCAGGTCGCCGGCGATCTCGTCGAGCGCGGCCAGCCCGGCGAGATCGATCGGCGCGGCGGTGCGCACGGTGACGGCGTCGAGCCGGCGGCAGGTCGCCAGGGCGTCGATCTGGGCCTGGCTGGTGATCATGATCGCGCCGGCGCACGCCGCGGTCGCCGGCGCCGCCGGGCCCGGCGCCGCGCCGCAGCCGCCGGCGAACGCGCACAGCGCCGCGACGACCGCCGCGCCCTGCCCGGCTCCAGGCGCCGCCGCCGTCACTGCGTGACCGGCGCCTCGACGGCGTCGCCGTGGCAGGCCCGGACGTAGCGGCGCACCGCCTCGGGCAGGCCGAGGTACAGGGCGTCGGCGAGCAGCGCGTGGCCGATCGACACCTCGAGGATCTCCGGGATGTCGCGGGCGATCGGCGGCGTGTTGCGCAGGTCGAGGTCGTGGCCGGCGTTGACGCCGAGCCCGGCGGCGGTCGCGGCCCGCGCGGTGTCGCGCAGCCGGGCGTGGGCGTCGGCGCCGGCCGGCGTGCCGAACGCGGCCGCGTACGGCTCGGTGTAGATCTCGACCCGCCGGCAGCCGGTCGCCGCCGCCGCCGCCATCGCCGCCGGCTCGGGGTCGACGAAGATCGCGGTGCGGATGCCGAGGTCGTTCATGCGCGCGATGATCGGCGCGAGCTCGGCGTGCTGCCGCGGCAGGTCCCAGCCGTGGTCGCTGGTGATCTCGCCGGGCCGCACCGGGACCAGCGTGAACTGCGTGACCCGCAGCTCGGCGGCGAGGTCGCACAGCGCGGGCCGGGCGTCGCCCTCGAGGTTGAACTCGACGCCGCGCTCGGCGCAGATCGCGCGCAGGTCGCGGACGTCGGCCTCGCGGGTGTGCCGCTCGTCGGCGCGCCAGTGCAGGGTCAGCCCGGCGGCGCCGGCGTCGATGCAGGCGTGGGCCGCGACCCGCGGCGACGGGTTGGACGCGCCGCGCGAGTTGCGCAGCAGCGCCACCTTGTTGAGGTTGACCGACAGGTTGATCGCCATCGCGGCGCAGCCTATCACCTGCGGGCCCGAGGGCCCGCCGCCGCCGATCACCACCGCGTCACAGGCGCGCCGGCGCCGCGGCGATCAGAACCGGCCGGTGACCGCCAGGCCGGCGCCGTCGCGATCCAGGGTCGGCACCAGCGCGGTGGCCCGCTCGGCGCGCCCCGACGGCGCGGTCAGGTACAGCACGACGCCGGCGGTGACGACCGCGAGGCCGGCGCCGACGAAGATCGTCGACATCGTGGCCTTGCTGCGGGCGTCTTCGATGTCGTAGCCAGCCTGGACGACGTCGCCCGTGCACGGATCGAGCTCGCCGTCGCACGCGTCCTCGGCGTCCTGGCGCAGGCCGCGGGCCTGGAGCCCGAAGACCACGCCGACGCCGGTGACCACGACGCCCGCGCCGGCGGTGACCAGACCGTAGAGCTTGCGCTTGCCGCTGGGCGCGGACGGCGGCGGCGGCGGCGGCAGGCGCTCGCCGTCGCCCGGACCGGCGCCGTCGCCGTCGCCGTCACCGTCACCGACGCCGCCGCCGTGCGGCGGCGGCGCGACGACCTCCTCGACGGCCAGCGGCGGCACCGCGATCTCGACGACCGCGCCCTCGCCGGTCAGCGGGATCGACGCCGACCACGCCTGGCGGCCCGGCGCGGTGGCGGTGAACACGTAGGTCCCCGGGTCGACCGGGGTGTCGAGCCCGACCAGCGCGGTGACGTCGTCACCGTCCCGCTCGATGACCTCGCCGTCGGCGGGGTCGGCGACGGTGATCATCATGTGGGTCAGGCGCGGCATCAGCGCCTTGGCGCGCCTGGCGCTGTCGGCCTTGCGCTTCTTGTTGGTGTCGAGCGCCGCCAGCTCCTTGTACTCGGCCCACGCCGAGGCCAGGCGACCCAGCTCCTCGAAGCACAGCGCGAGGTTGTACTGGGTGCCGAGCTGGGGATCGAGGTCCTGGCTGCGCCGGAACTCGGTGCACGCCTCCTCGACCTGGCCGGCGTCCTTGAGCTGGCGCGCCTTCTGGAACGCGGCCTCGGCCGCGGCCTTGTTCTGGCTCTGGGCGCGCGCCGCGGGGGCGAGCGCGGCGACGACCAGCGGGATCACGAGCGGGAGCAGGAGCCGGCGCATGCCCCGGATCATGCCTCAAGCCGGCGCTAGTAGCGCGAGCTCGACAGATCTTCGTCGCCGTCGCCGTCCGAGCCGCTGCCACTGCCGGTCTTCGAGCCGTGGCCCGAGGTCTTGCCCGAGGTCTTGCCCGAGGTCTTGCCCGTCTTGCCCGACGTCTTGCCCGACGTCTTGCCCGAGCTCTTGCCCGACGTCGAGGCCCCGTCGTCGCCGCTGCCGCTGCCGTCGCCGTCGGCGACCGCGGTGACCGGCGCGGCGTCCGGCGCCGCGACCGCCGCGACGCCGGCGTCGACCGGCGCGACCGCCGCCGCGCTGCCCGCGCTGCCCGCGCCGGTGGCGCCGCCGCCGCCAGCCGCGACGTCGGTGCCAGCGCCAGCCGTGCCCGCCGCCGGCGCGGTCGTCGAGCCCGCCGCCGGCGCGGTCGTGTCGCCGCCGCGCTTGCCGCCGCGGCTCGCCATCACCAGCGCGAAGGTGCCGATGCCGACCGCGAGCGCCGCGGCCAGCGCGATCACGATGGTGCGACCGCGCCGCGGCGCCGCCTCCATCGCGACGCCCGAGGTCGCGCCGGTGGCGCCGGTCAGCGTCGTCGGCACGCCGGTGGGCGCCCGCGCCGCCTGGAACGGCGGCGACGTCCCGATCAGGCCCAGGACGCGAGCCGCCCGCTGCGCGCCCTCGTAGGCCTCCGGCGGGCCGTACGGCACCAGCGCCAGCGCCAGCTCGGCGACGTTCTGGAACCGGTCCGCGGGCTCCTTGGCCAGGCAGCGGCCGACCGTCTCCTCGAAGCCGGGCGGCGCGTCGGCCAGGTTCATCGGCGGCGTCGGATCGATCGCGATGTGCAGCGCCAGCTCGGTGATCGAGTCGCCGCCGAACGGCGGCCGCCCGCACACCAGCTCGTAGAGGATGACGCCCAGCGACCAGATGTCGGAGCGGGCGTCGCAGTCGCGCGCCGACCGCAGCTGCTCGGGCGACATGTAGCCCGGCGACCCCATCACCGTCGCGGTCCGGGTCAGGTTGAAGCTGGCGTCGCCGTGCTGCGCCTTCGAGATGCCGAAGTCGAGCACCTTGACCATCGGGTTGCCGTCGGCGCGCCGGGTCAGGAACAGGTTCCCCGGCTTGAGATCGCGGTGGATGATGCCCAGCGAGTGGGCCTCGGCGATCGCCTCGCAGGCCTGGATGACGAAGTCGACCGCGACCGCCACCGGCATGGGCCCGAACTGGCCCAGCTGCTGCGACAGGTCGGCGCCCTCGAGGTACTCCATGACCATGTAGGGCGCGCCGTCCTCGAACTGGCCGACGTCGATGACCCGACCGACGTGCTCGCTGCGCAGGCGGACCGCGGCGCGGGCCTCGCGGACGAAGCGCTCGACCGCGTCGCGCATCGCCATGGCCTCGGGGAGCAGGAACTTGATCGCGACCCGCTGCCCCAGCTGCAGGTGCATCGCCGCCACCACCATGCCCATCCCGCCCTGCCCCAGGACGCGCTCGACCTGGTACTTGCCGGCCAGGACGGTCCCCGGCTGGATGCTCCCGGCGGGTTGCACCATCGCCCGAGGATAGCCGCTGGGGCCCGGCGCCGCCACTTCGGCCGCCCGGCCGGCGGCCCCGGCGTGGCGTCGGCTACAGGTCGCCGTCGAGATCGCGGCGCAGGTACGCGACCGTGTCGTGTAGCGTCAGCGACGGATCCCGGGCCTCGAAGCCGAGCTCGCGCTCGGCCTTGGCCGAGTCGAACCACCAGTAGTGCTCGGCCATCTCGACCGAGATGCGGTCCAGCGGCGGCTCCTTGCCCCGCGACCGCCACAGGTGCTCGATCACCGAGGCGCCGGCGCGCTGCAGCCGATCGAGGCGCTCGGGCAGCTCGAGCCACGGCGCCCGGACCTTGGCGACCCGGGCCAGCCGGCCGAAGAACTCCTTCATCGTCCAGTTGGGGCCACCGAGCAGGTAGCGCTCGCCGGGCCGGCCGCGCTCGAGCGCGGCGGCGGTGGCGGCCGCGGCGTCGCGGGCGTCGACGAAGTTGATGCCGCCGCGCGGCACCACCGGCAGCTGGCCGCGGAGGAACCGGCGGATGTCGCCGGTCGACGACATCCGGCGGTCGCCGGGTCCGAACAGGATGCTCGGGTTGACGCTGACGATCTCGAGGCCGAGCGTGGCGCCGAGGTCGAACGCCAGGCGCTCCTGGTAGATCTTCGAGACGTAGTACGGCCAGCCCGCGACCAGCTCCTCGGTCGAGCCGGCGGTCTCGTCGAGGACCTCGTCGCGCTTGGACACCGCGATCGTCCCCGACGTCGACGCCAGCACCATGCGGCGGACCCCGGCCGCGGCCATCGCGTCGAGCACCCGGCGGGTGCCGTCGACGTGGGTCCGCATCATGCGCTGGCCGTCGTCGAGGTCGCGCGACACCACGCCGGCGAGGTGGAAGACCGCGTCGACGCCGTCGACCGCGCGGGCGACGTCGTCCTCGCGGGTGACGTCGCCGCGGACGATCTCGACGCCGAGCTCGTCGAGCACCGCCGAGCGCGACCGCGTCAGGCCGCGCACCGCGTGGCCGGCCCGGCTCAGCTCGGCGCACAGGTGCTCGCCGAGGAAGCCGGTGGCGCCGGTGACCAGGACCTTGCGCGCGGTCACGGCCGCACCTCCCGCCGACCCGCGCCGGCGGCGCCGGGGACGCCCCCGCCGTCGGTGGGCGCCGGGTGCTCGGGCTCGCCGCCGTCGTCGCCGTCGGCGGGCGCCACCGCGGCGCCGCGCGCCGCCTGCCACTCGGTCAGCGGCGTCGTGCCGGCCTCGCCCAGCGTCCACGCGTAGGCCGGCGGCGCCAGACGGCGCACGACGCCCTCGACGTGCCACGAGATCGTGCGGTAGGCGTCGGCGCGCGACCGGCCCGCCGCCATCTTCGCGACCTGGTCGGCGTCGAGGAACGGGCCGATGTGGGCCGCGACCTCGGCGCCGCGGTGCGGCAGGTACCGCCCCTTGGGCATCGCGTCGTGGTTGCCGGCCAGGTACATCGGCAGGATGCCGCAGTGGTTGGTGAGGGCCAGGTAGCCCAGCGACGGCTTGAAGTCGATCATCTCGCCGGTGGTGGACCGGGTGCCCTCGGGGAAGATCAGCAGGATGTAGCCCTGCCGCAGCACGTCCGCGGCCAGCCGCAGCGACTCGCGCAGCGACCCGTAGCGCTCCATCGGCACCAGGTTGGTGAAGTTCTCGAAGTACATCCGGCGCACCGGATCCTCGAAGAAGTAGTCCTTGGCGGCGAGCGCGACCAGCGCGTCGCCCTGATCGCCGAGGGCGTACTTGCACAGCCCCATGTCGAGGTGGCTCGAGTGGTTGGCGGCGATGATGTAGCCGCCGAACGGCGGCCGGTAGGCCTCGCCGTGGATCCGGGTGTCGAGGTAGCGGCCGTACAGCTCCTTCATGCCGCGGCGCAGGACCCGGCGGCCGGCCCGCACCAGCGGCGCCGGCACGTCGATGTCGTCGGCCTGCTTGCCGTCGTCGCGCTTGTCGGCGTCCTTCTTGGGCCGCGGCCGGTGCTCGTTGCGGCGCACCACCGCGCCGAGCCGCGCGACCAGGCGCTCGACGTCGCCGATGGTCTCGAGCCCGGTCAGCTCCGACGGATCCGGCAGCTCGACGCCCGCGGCCTCGAGCGCGACCGCCAGCTCGGTGAACATCAGCGAGTCGAAGCCGAGATCCTCGAGCCGGGTCTCGGCGGTCACCGCGGTGCCCTTCTTCTGGGCGACGCCGAGGATGACGTCGCGGATCCACGCCGCGTCGCCGTCGCCGGCGGTGCCGCCGAGGCGCTTGACCTCCGCGCCGCCCCGGGCGGCGCGCTCGAGCCGCGTCAGCTCCTTGATGACGTCGCGGCGCTTGACCTTGCGGGTCGAGGTCTTGGGCAGGTCGAAGTCCCACAGGTGGAACGCCTTGAGCCGCTTGTACAGGGGCAGCGTCTTCGACACCTCGCGGACGTGGTCGCGGACGTGCTCGCGCACGGCCTCGCGGTCGGGGCCGTCGTCGCCCTGGTCGTACTCGGGGACGATCAGCGCGGCGACGGTCTCGTGGGCGCCGTCGGCCGACGGCAGCCCGACCACCGACAGCTCCTTGACGTACTTCGAGTCGCCGTAGAGGCTCTCGAGCTCGTCGGGGTAGATGTTCTCGCCGGAGGCGCCGAGGATCATCTCCTTCTTGCGCCCGACGATGTAGAGGTTGCCGTCGGCGTCGAACCGGCCGAGGTCGCCGGTGTGCAGCCAGCCGTCGACCAGCGTCTGCGCCGTGGCCTCGGGGTTCTGGTAGTAGCCCGCCATGACGTTGGGGCCCTTGGCGATGACCTCGCCGACCCCGCGCTCGTCGGGCTGATCGATGCGGACGTCGATGCCCGGCAGCGGCCGGCCCACCGAGCCGGGCACCGGCTTGTCGCCGGGCCGGGTCACGGTGAGCACCGGCGACGACTCGGTCATGCCGTAGCCCTCGTAGAGATCGAAGCCCAGGCCCACGAACGACTTCATCGTGTCGGCGGGCAGCGCCGAGCCGCCGCTGATCAAGAGGCGCAGCCGGCCGCCCAGCTTGCGGTGCACCGGGTAGAACAGGATGCGGCCGATGCCGACCCCGTACGGCAGGCTGTCGCGCAGGCCGCGGTTGGCGTCGACCACCGCCTCGAACGCCTTCTCGGCCAGGACGCCGCGATCGGAGAAGGTCTTCCAGATCTTGCGCTCGAGCAGCTGCCACAGCGCCGGCACGCCGACCATGCCGGTGATGCCGCCGTCGCGCAGCGCGTCGCCGAGGCTGTCGGCGTCGATCTCCTCGAGGTAGGTGACCTTGCTGCCGTGCATCAGCGGCATCAGGAAGCCGGCCGAGAACTCGAAGGTGTGGTGCAGCGGCAGCACCGACAAGAGCGCGTCGTGGCGGTAGAGCTGGAACGTCGCCGCCAGCTTGGCCACCATCGACGTGAGGTTCTTGTGGGTCAGCATCACGCCCTTGGGCGTGCCGGTGGTCCCCGAGGTGAAGATCACCGAGGCGACGGTGTCGCCGCGCACCGGCGGCGGCACCGCGCCCGCCGAGACGTCGGGCTCGGCCAGCAGATCGTCGTACGACAGCACCTCGACCGGCGCGCCCAGCTGGTCGCCGAGCCAGCCGGCCAGGGCGCGGTGCGCCGGCGACCACTGGACGTCGACGTCGCCGCCGTCGGCGTCGTCGATCACCGGCACCGCCAGCCCGACGTCGCCGCACAGGCGCTCGGCGACCTTGCGGCTCGCGACCAGGACCTTGGCGCCCGAGGCCCGGGCCAGGTTGACGACCTCCGCCGGCGACAGCTCGCGATCGAGGGGCACCGCGGCGGCGCCGGCCTGCAGGATCGCGAAGTAGGAGATGCCCCACTCCGGGCGGTTCTCCGACATCAGCATGACGCGGTCGCCGTGGGCGACGCCGACCTGGCGCAGCACGCCGCTGCCCTGCTGCGACATGATGCCGAGCCGCTCGTAGGTGAACGTGATCGGCGGCGCGTCGGGATCGGTGCGGCGCAGCTCGAGGGCGACGCGGTGACGGTGCAGCTTGACCGTCGCGTCCCACATCTCGAGCAGCTCCTTGTAGGTGTAGACCGAGCGCGGCTTGGGGCCGAACTCGTCGTCGAGCTGCGGGAAGACCCACTTCTTGAGGCCCGAGAAGTGGACGCCGATCCAGTACTCGCGCCAGTCGACCGCCTCGGGGCCCCACCACAGCGCCTCGCGATCGGCGGGGGTGCAGGCCCGCCACAGCGCGCGGATGTTGTCGCAGCGGTAGATGATGTCGCGGTCGTAGTTGAACGGCTTGAACATCTCGATCAGGTCGATGACCTGACCGGTGAAGCGGCTGATCTTGCCGAGCTCGTCCTTGGCCCGCTCGGCCCAGGCCTCGAGCCGCGGCGTGCCCCAGCGCGGCAGGTGGTCGTCGATCCGCGCCGACAGGCCCTCGGCCAGGCGCTTGAACAGCGGCGCCGAGCGCCGGTTGAACTGGTCGTAGGTGACCGGCATCGACTCGAGCCGGACCTTGAGCCGCGACTTGAGCGCCTCGATCCCGGTCTCGGCCTTGGCCTGCTCGCGGTGCTCGGTGCGCGCCGCCAGGCCGGTCAGCTCGGTGAGGCGTCGCGACGTGACCCGGTTCGAGTCCGAGCCGCCGAGCTGGTAGACCGGCTGGTGGACGCCCTCGAGGATCGCCGCGGTCGCCAGCAGCATGCCGGCGGCGATGAAGTCGACCGGGATCAGGTCGAGCGTGGTGTCGACGCCGGCGACGATGCTGCGGTGGCCCTTGACCACCAGGTAGACCAGCGGCGCGGTCGTGTTGAAGCCCTCGTTCCAGCCCGGGAACGGGAACCGCACCGCGCTCTCGACCACCGCCGGGCGCACGACCGTCGACACGACCTCGCGATCGGCGAGGATCATCTGCTCGCCGAGGCTCTTGGTGTACGTGTACGTGTTGGTCCAGCCCCAGTGCTCGGCGCGCTCCATGCCGAGCCGGGTCAGCCGCTCGGCCATCCAGATCTTGCGCTCGCGCGCGACCGCCAGCTTGAGATCGTCCTCGTCGTCGGGATCGCGGCGCTGCGCCTCGAGCGCCCTCGCGGCGCGCTCGCGGAACAGCGAGATGTGCTGGCGATCGTTCGACCGCTCGCGGGTCTGATCGATGATGCGCTGGCAGTCGGCGGCCTCGGCGGCGGCGTCGAAGTCGCGATCGCGCAGGTCGTCCTTGCGCGGGAAGTAGCCGACCACCGGCTCGTCCTCCCAGATGTCGCCCTCGCGCTGGCCGCACACGTAGCAGGTCGAGACGTGGACCAGCTTGGCCTTGGTCCGGCGCGCGACCTCGAGGACGTGCTTGGCGCCGTTGGCGTTGATCCGCAGCGCGCTCTCCAGCGACGGCATGAACGAGACCAGGCCGGCGCTGTTGATGATGACGTCGAGGCCGCCGGCGTCGGCGAACGCCTGCAGCTGGGCGTCGTCGAAGTTGCACAGCGGCCGGCCGATGTCGCCGGGGATCGCGACGATCTTGGCGCGCAGGAACGCCTCGGTGGCGTCGCCGTGGATCGCGCGCAGCGGATCGAAGGCCGGCGACGACACGACCTTCTTGTAGAAGCGCTCGTCGGCGGTGTTGCCGGCGCCCGGGCGGACCAGGCAGTAGACCCGGCGCACGTCCGGGTACTTGCACAGCAGCATCGACAGCGCGACCTTGCCGACGAAGCCGGTCGTGCCGATCAGCAGGATCGTCTTGCCCGCGAGCGCGGCGGTGACGTCGAGCTCGGCGCCCTCCGGCAGGTTGGGCACGGTCGCGTGGCTGGGCGGCGCGTGGTGGTAGGTGCCCTCGGGGCCCCACTTGAGGTGCGGCAGCGGCCGCCCCTCCTGCAGGTCCATGACCGCGATGCCGATGCGATCCGCGGTGTCGGGATCGATCGCGCGGACCACCGCGCGCTCGCCGTCGCTGGTGGTCAGCTGCGCCGGGGCGTGGACGGCCACGCCGTGGCCGGGGTCGCCGTGGCCGCCGTGGCCGTTGCCGTTTCCGTGGCTCATCGGCGCCTCACAGCACGTCGGTCATGAGGATGGGCGGGTGGTGGAGCATCGTGATCTGGGCGCTGCGGCCCATCGTGCCCCGCGCCATCGCGATCGCCTCGGCGAGGCTGTCGGCGGTCTCCCAGCCCAGCATCGCCGGCACCGTGTTGTTGTCGGCGCCGACGACGATCACCCGGCTGCACTTCTCGCGGCCGCGCTGGCCCCAGTACCACATGTAGAACGGGTGGGCGCCGTGGTAGGCGTTGCCGCGCCGGTACATCTCGACGTAGCTGGGGTTGTAGGCGAACTCGTCCTGGTACTTCTGCTCGAGCGTGTAGGCGTCGCGGGTCTCGGGCAGCAGCCGGTTGAAGAACTCGATGTAGCTGGGGTGGTGGACCGGATCGAAGCGGTCGCTGCACGGGTGGGTCAGGATCAGGACCCCGCCGTCGCGCAACAGCGGCTTGTTCCGGTACATGTGATAGAAGTAGCCGAGCGCCATCACCTGCACGAGCAGCGGGTTGAGCGCCTTGCTGTTGACGTTGTACGGCGAGACGTAGGGGATGCCGGTGATGACGACGTCGGCCTGGCCCTCGACCTCGATCGCGTACTGCTCGTAGCACTTGGCCAGCGTGCGGGCGTGGGTCGGCTCGCAGGCGCCGGCGTAGCAGGCGATCAGCTCGTAGGCCGCCGGCGTGCGCATGAAGATCTCGCGCCGCGCCGCGAACGGCAGCTTGTCGAGCGTCCACTTCATGGCCTGGAACTTGAGGCGATCGGCCTCGGCGAAGTCGTCCTCGTTCTTCATCAGGAAGTCGAGGGGGCCGTCGAAGGTGCGGTTGTTGAGCACGGTCTCGATGTGGAAGACCTTCATGTGCTGCTCGCACACCTTGCCGATGCGCTCGACCGACGACGCCAGGTAGCTGGCGCTCGGGTCCATGAACGAGTTCGACTCGACGATCGCCTTGGGCGTGTGGTGGGCCTTGAGGCTCTCGTAGCCGCACAGCCCGACGCCGACCGACTTGTGGCCGCCGTCCATCGGGACCAGGTTGATGTTGACGTAGATGATCAGGTCGCTCTCGGCGGCGCGCCGGTTGGTCTCGACCAGCTCGCCGTGGCGGGTCTTGCCGAGGACGACCATGCCGTCGGGATCGCAGGCGTCGTGGTTGTAGAGGCGATCGGGCCAGAACGCGTCGTAGACCTTCTTGCCGACCGCGCGCTTGATCTCCCAGTCGTGCATGCGCCGGTGCAGCGAGGTCGCGATGATGATGTGGACGTCGTCGACGCCGTGGTCGGCGAGCATCTCGCAGACGATGTCGAGCACCTGCTGGCGGACGTCGGGGGTCCGCATGATCGGCAGCGGCAGCGACACGTCGTCGACCGCGATCGTCACCTTCATCCCCGGCTCGAGCATCGCGTGCAGGGGATCCATCTCCTCGGGATGGTTGAGCGCGTAGCGGATCGCGGCGGCGTTGTTGGCCAGCGGCGTCAGCGGCCGCTTCGGGTAGATGACCCGGGTGCCGACCGGCAGATCCTCGAGGAGGAAGTTCTCGCCGGAGAACATGATGCGCGGGGCCGAGTCGGTGTCGATCGTGACGATGTGCTCGCGTCCGGTGACGCGGGTCTTGGGGCGAACTGCGCGCATGGTCCCTCTTCAGGAAAGATCGAGCACCGGCCAGTCGTAGCTACGGGCGACCGAGCGGAGACGGAAGTCCGGGTTGACGGCGGTCGGGTGGCCGACCACCGCGAGCATCGGGTAGTCGGAGAAGCTGTCGGAGTAGGCCCACGACTCGGCGAGGTCGACGCCGTGCGCCCGCGCGTAGTTGCGCATGATCTGGGACTTGGTGGCGCCGGCGACGAACGGCTTGCGCAGCTTGCCGGTGGCGTAGCCGTCCTCGAACTCGAGCCGGTTGGCGATGAAGTCGTCGACCCCGAGGTAGCGGGCCAGCGGCCGCATCGTGAAGTCGAGCGCGCCCGAGATGATGACCTGGCGGCAGCCGGCGCGGCGCGACTCGGCGATCAGGTCGGCGGCGCGCGGGTAGATGTTGGGCTTGATGACGTCCTCGAACAGCTCCTCGGCCAGGACCACCAGCCGGTCCTCGGACGCGCCCTCGTACGAGCGGTAGAACAGCTCGTTGAACCACTTGCGCGACAGCTTGTCGGCGGCCCAGAACAGCGGCACCGACGCGGCGGTCTTGACGGTGCGCGCGGCGGAGCTGAGCAGCGACGGCTGACGGCTGGCGTAGAACGCGAACGCGTGGACGATGTTGATCCGGATGAGGGTGCCGTCGACGTCATAGAACGCCGCGGAATTCCTGTATTTCGGCTGGACGTGGGACATCCTGGGGGCCTGCTTCGAGCCGGCGGACTATGTCCTTCTGCACGATCGAGTGTCAACCGCGGCGGCCGGTGGCTCGACGCGCCGCGACGTCGTCGCCGGCCAGTGGTCGAACCGGTGATCGGCGGCCGCTGGCGGCGCTGCCGGCGAGCTGGTAATCAAGTCGCCACCGATGCACCTGCCCGCCTGGATCACCCTCAGCTGCGCCACGATGGTCCTGCTGTGGGGCGCGTACCGGATCAAGCTCGGGGTCCGCAGCGCCGAGGCCGAGCGCCAGGCGATCCAGAAGAAGGGCCTGTTCGGCCTGCCGCGCCGGACTCACCTGTTGATCGGCGTGATCTACCTGCTGCTCGGCGGCGGCCTGATCGCGGTGACGCTGGGCTGGAACCCGCTGGCCGGCCTCGAGGATCGCCACCAGACCACCGAGACCACCGCGCCGGCGACCGGCGCGGGCGGCGCCGGCGGCGCGGTCGAGATCCAGCCCGGCCGCTAGTCGGGCACGGGCACGGGCACGGGCACGCCGCACGGGCACGGGCACGGGCACGGGCACGGGGCAGCCTGGCCTCGAGGCGCTCCGCGCTCCCGGCAGGCTGCTACAGCAGGTCGAGCTTGCGATCGACCACCGAGCGCGGCGACTCGATCGCGACGCGGCGCAGCTCGGCGAGCTCGCCGACGTACTCCATGACCTGCGGGTGGGTCATGACGACCTCGCGGAACGTGCCCGACGGCATCCGCAGCGCCAGCACCTTGCCGCGGGTCTGCACCGTCGCCAGCGACGCCTCCGAGCCCCACAGCGCGGCCTCGCCGAAGACCTCGCCCGGGCCGAGGAAGCCGAGGCTGCGCGGCCGGCCGCCGCCGTGGTCGGTGTGCAGGACCTCGGCGCGACCGGCGAGCAGGACGTAGAGGCCGTCGGGCCGGGTGCCCTGCCCGATCAGCCCGGTGTCGGGCTCGATCTCGAGGAAGTCGAAGCGGTCGGCCAGGGCCCGGCGCTCGCGCTCCGGGAACGGCTCGAACAGCGGGCTGGTCTGGATCACCCGCTCGACCAGGCGGTTCTTGATGAAGCGCAGGATCACGCGCAGCACGTCGGGGTGCTGGCTGACCAGCTCGGCGATCACCGCGCGGTCGATCGCGAGCAACTCGGTGGCGGCGACCGCGACGATCGACGCCGACCGCGGCTGATCGGTGATCAGCGCGACCTCGCCGAAGAACGCGCCCGGCAGCAGGCGCGACAGCTCCTTGCGCGGCGGGCCCTCGGCCATGACCGCGACCTCGCCCTCGCTGACCACGTACAGCGTGTCGCCGGGGTCGCCCTCGCGGAACAGCACCTCGCCGGGCTTGAGGTGGACGAGATCGAGGCGCGCGACCATGACCGCGAGCGCGTCGGAGCCCAGCCCGGCCAGCAGCGGGGTCGCGGCCAGCGCCCGGCGCGCCGCCGCCGACAGCGATCGCGGCACCGGCAGGAAGCCGTACGAGTCGCCGTCCTCGGCGTCGGGCAGATCCTCGACCGCGATCTCCTCGAACGACGGCTCGTCGCCGGCGCTCTCGACCGCCTCGATCGAGACGTCGACGGTGTCGTGCTCGTCGGGCACCGTCACCGCCTCGATCTCGAACGGCGAGGTGTCGTCGGCGAAGTCGTCGAGCGGGATCAGGATGACGCCGCTCGACAGGCCGTCGCCGCGGCGCTCGATCTCGGCGCCGACCATGACCTCCGACAGCGACACCTGATCGAGGGCGGCGCCCGGCGCCAGCGTGATCGGGTTGGTCGTGACCCGCCCCCGCACCGGCGGCGCGTAGGGCTCGTCGGGGGGCGGCGGCGGGATCGGCGGCGGCGGGATCCGCGACGTCGACGACGCGGCGGCGCCGTTGCCGCCCGCGGCCGGGGCGCCGGTGAAGCCGACCCGGGGCATCGACGCCCGCACCGGCGCCGAGCCGGCGGCGTGGGTCGCGGTGGGCGCCGGCGCGTCGTCGAGCGGCGCCCGCGGCTCCGGCAGATCGAGCATGTCGGCGGCCCGCAGCGACGCCGGATCCACCATCGGGATCGGCCCGGTGTTGCGCACCACCGACAGCTCCGGGATCGCGTCCATGGGCGCGACGATCGAGTGGGTCCCGGTGACCCGCTGTTCGGTCATGCGCGACAGCCGGCGCAGGGTCTCGGAGTGCTGCGGGTCGATCTGCAGGATCAGCTTGCAGACCGCGATGGCCTGGACCAGGAAGCCGCCCTGGGCGTACTTCTCGACCGCGCGCTCGTAGGCGGCGATGGCCTCGCGGTTGCGGCCGAGGCGGCGGTACATCTCGGCGGCGCGCTTGGGCCAGGACGCGTCCCGCGACTCCAGCTGCTCGAGCTCGAGGAAGCACTCGGCGGCGCGCCGGAACTTGCCGCGATCGACCGCGGCGGCGGCCTCGTCGCGCAGCACGCGTGCGTCCTTGCGAGCCATCCCGCGCACTATAGCGAGTCGGGGCGGTCGGCGGCTAGGTGGCCACGCGCCCGGCCTGATCGGCCAGGAACCGTTCGTACAGCGCGACCAGCCGGGTGGTCACCGGCCCGACCGGGAGTGACCGGTCGTCCAGCCGCGAGATCGGCAGCACGCCACGGATCGAGCTGGTGATGAACAGCTCGTCGGCGGCGTGCAGATCGGCCGGGTACAGCTCGACCTCCTCGACCGCGACGCCGTCGGCGCGCGCCAGCTGCAGCAGGCGCCACCGGGTGATCCCGGGCAGCAGGCCGACGTGCAGCGGCGGGGTCGCGACCACGCCGCCGCGCACGCACCAGACGTTGCTGCTCGAGCCCTCGCAGACCCGGCCCTGGTCGTCGCACATCACCGCCTCGGCGGCGCCGGCGCGGCGGGCCTCGGCGAGGCCGAGGATGTTGTTGAGGTAGTTGCCGCTCTTGATCGCCGGATCGAGGGCGCCGGGGCTGTTGCGCTTGACGCTGACCAGCCGCAGCGACGACCCGTCGACGTACAGCGCCGGCGCCGGCAGCGCCAGCGGTCGCACGATCACGACCAGCCGCGGCGCGTCGGCGAGCGCCGGATCGAGGCCCATCTCGCCGGCGCCGCGGGTGACGATGACCCGCAGGTAGCTCTCGGGGTTGCCGGCGTCGGCGAGGGTGGCGTCGATCGCGGCGATCATCGCGTCGCGCGGCGGCAGCGCCAGCCCGATGCGATCCGCCGATCGCGCCAGACGGTCGAGGTGGGGCTCGAGATCGACCGGCCGGCCGCCGGCGGTGCGCGTGACCTCGTAGACGCCGTCACCGTAGAGGAAGCCCCGGTCGAGCACCGGCACCATCGCGTCGCGGGCGTCGGTGATGCGGCCGTCGACGTAGATGCGGAACGCCATGGCCGCGCAGTGTAGCGCCGATGGGCGGCGCCGCCGCTACCGCTCGGCGCCGGCCAGCTCGCGAGCGGCGCGCTCGCTGGCCTCGGCGGCGACCCGCCAGGGATCGGCGTCGACGGCCTCGATCGCGCGGGCCCGCTGGTAGGCGGCGATCGCGCGGCGCAGGTAGCCGACCGCGCTGGCGCGCAGGGTGCGGCGCAGCCGCGACGCGACCCCGGGATCGAGCTCGGGCGGCAGGTCGAAGACCAGCTCGACCGCGAGGTCGTGGTAGAGCGTGCCGATCCGGAACTCGGCGGCGACCTCGGCGGCGCCGCCGGCGGCGGCGAGCTGGCGGTAGGCGCGCACCGCGGCCTCGGTGGCGGCCTCCTTGGCCCGCACGCTGCCGGACAGCTTCTCCAGCACTGGCTTCATGCGCAGGCGGTGGGCGCGCAGCAGCGCGGCCTCGGCGTCGCGCCAGCGGGCCTGGAGCTGATCGTCGACGCCGATCAGCGGCGTGCCCGGCGCCGGGCCGCGGACGTCGCCCTGCCCCGCCGGCGTCGCCGCCAGCCGCGACGACAGCTCGGCGGCGGCGTCGGCGACCGCGGGGTCGTCGGGCGCCAGGCTCTGGGCCCGCGCCAGCAGCTCGAGGGCGCGGCGCCGGTTGCCCGACACCGCCTCGAGGCCGGCCAGCTCGACCGCGCGCGCGCGCGGCGGCGGTGGGATCGCGGTCGGCGTCGCCGAGCGCGGCCTCGAAGCCGGCCCGGGCGGCGTCGGCGTCGCCGCCGATCTGCTCCTCGAGGTACGCCGACCAGTACGTGCGCGCCGCGGCGCTGGCGTCGGCGATGCCGGCGTCGCGCCGGCCGACCGCGACCAGCGCGGCGTCGACGTCGCGGCCGCGGCTCACCAGCAGGGCCGCGTCGCGGCAGGCGCCAGGGTCGCGGTCGCCACCGCAGCCGCGACCGCGGCCCGCGCGGCCCGGCCGGCGCGGCGCCGCGGCGCCAAAAAACCGGCGTGGCGCCGGCACCAGGAACCGTCCCACCGGATGCAGGGGAACCTGATGCCGACGCCATCGCCTCGCCCATCCTCTGGATAGCAGAGCCACCCGGACGAGTCGTCAGCGCGGCGTGACGGGCCGTCACGACCTTGCAAAACGTTGTCACGATCCTGTCATCCACCCCGCGCCGGCCCCAGGGTGACCGCCGCGGCCGCGACGTCGAGCTTGTAGCCGGCGCCGTGGACGGTCAGCAGCCAGCGCGGTCGGTCGGGCTCGTCCTCGATGGCGCGCCGCAGCTTGACCAGGTGGTTGTCGACGGTCCGGGTGTTGGGATAGGCGTCGTAGCCCCAGGCCTCGTCGAGCAGGAGCTGGCGGCTGACCACCTCGCCGGGGCGCCGCGCGAAGACCTTGAGGATCGCGAACGCGCGCGCCGGCAACTCGACCCGCTCGCCCCGCTTGGTCGCGATCTGGCGCGGGAAGTCGATCACCATGTCGCCGAAGCGCAGGGTCTCGGGCTCGACCGCGCCGCCGTGGGCGCGGCGCAGCACCGACGCCACCCGGGCCAGCAGCTCCATCAGCGAGAACGGCTTGGTGACGTAGTCGTCGGCGCCGATCTCGAGGCCGCGGACCCGGTCGATCTCGGCGCCGCGCGCCGACAGGATGATCACCGGCAGCGTCGCCGACGCGCCGCGGGTGGCGCGCAGGCGCCGGCACACCTCGAAGCCGTCGATGTCGGGCAGCATGACGTCGAGGATGACCAGATCGTACTTGCCGGCGCCGACCCGCTCGACGGCGTCGCCGCCGCGCGACACGACGTCGACCTCGTAGCCCTTGGCGCGCAGGGTGTCCTCGAGCCCGAGGCGGATCGACGGATCGTCCTCGACGACCAGGATGCGGGTCACGGCGTGGCTCCTTGGGCGAGTGGCAGGGCGATCGTGAACGCGGCGCCGCGGCCCTCCTCGGACGCCACCGCGACGACGCCGCCCTGGGCCTCGACGTGGCGCTTGACCAGCGCCAGGCCCAGGCCGGTGCCCGGCGCCCCCGAGGTGTAGGCGGCGGGCGCCCGGTAGAACTCGCGGAAGATCCGCGACTGCTCGGCGGGCGGGATGCCGGGGCCGTGATCGCGGACCGTGACGGTGACGTCGCCGCCGCGGGTGGCGACGGTGACGTCGATCGGGCGGCCGGCGCCGCCGTACTTGGCGGCGTTGGACAGCAGGTTGAGCACCGCGCCCACCAGCACCTCGCGATCGCAGATCGACGTCGCCATCTCGGATCCAGCAGACACGGTGAGGCGGACCTCGTTGCCGGCCGCCGGGTCCTGCAGGCGCTGGAAGGTGTCGACCGCCTCCGCGGTGACCTCGCCGATCGGCTCGCGGCGCTGGCTGTAGCGCCGGGTGCCGCGCTCGATCTGGGCGTAGTCGAGGAGGTTGGCGATCAGCAGGCCGAGGCGCTGGCTCTCCTTGACGATGATCTCGTGGTAGCGGCCCTGGCGGGCGACGTCGCCGCCGGCGACGCCCTCGCGCAGCATCTCGGCGAACATGCGGATCGAGGTCAGCGGGGTCTTGAGCTCGTGCGACACCGTCGACACGAAGTGGCTCTGCAGGCGGGCCAGCTCGCGCTCGCGGGCGGCGGCGCGGATCGTCGCGAGCAGGCCGATCGCGAGCAGCACGCCGAGGCCACCCGACAGCAGGAGGTGGCGGCGCGACCGCGACCCGATGACGTCGTCGAGCGGATCCGGCAGGTCGCGATCGTGGACGATCGCCAGGATCAGGTGCGGCATCGACGCGCCGAGCGGCGCCGACGCCAGCGTGCGCAGGCTGTCCGGCGGCGACGTGCCCACCGGCAGGATCGTCACCCGCGCGCCGGGCGCGACCCCGGCCGCGGCCTCGGCGCCGGCGGCGTCCTGCAGGCGCGCCGGATCGACGACGACGCCGACGACGACGTCGCCGGCGCGCCGGTACGCCAGCGTCCGCCGCGGCTCGCGCAGCGCGGTGCGGCCGCGCAGGGCCTCGCCGGCCTCGCGGGCGATCTCGACGGCGTCGTCGGCGAGCGCCGCCGCGGCGGCGGCCTCGCGGGCGCGCGCGACCGCGAGCGCGGCGTCGAGCTCGGCCTTGCGCGCGGCGTCGGTCGCGGTCAGCTCGCGCCGGCCCAGGGCGGCGCGGATGCGCTCGACCACCGCCGCCAGCGCGTCGGCGGGCGCGGCGATCCTCCGGGCCAGCAGCGCCGCGTAGAGGTCGAGCAGCGGCCCGGGCGCGGGATCGAGCTCGGCGCGGGCCAGCTCCGCGATCAGCGTGACCGGCAGGCCGCGATCGCTGCGATCGCCGAAGCGCTCGA
This sequence comes from Kofleriaceae bacterium, assembly GCA_020633495.1. Classification (GTDB taxonomy): domain Bacteria; phylum Myxococcota_A; class Polyangia; order Haliangiales; family Haliangiaceae; genus WYBA01. Next base: position 31,872 of record JACKDR010000020.1, read on the forward strand.
CCAGGGTGTCGAGCCGGCGGATCGCGCCGGCGCGATCGCCGGAGCCGCGGGCCAGCCGGGTCAGCCCGAGCAGCGCCGCGATCCCGGTGTCGTCGAAGCGGGCCAGCTGCTCGTACAGCCGGCGCGCGGTGTCGAGCGCGTCGCCGGCGGGGCACCGGCCGTCGGGGCACGCCGCCAGCTCGGCGCGGCGCGCGTCGTCGAGCTGGCGGACCCGGCGCTCCTCGCCGCGGAGCTGGCGCAGGCAGCCCTCGAGGCCGCGCACCGGGCACGGCGGCGGCCGTAGATCGATCCCCGCGGGCGCGTCGCCGAGCGCCGCCGGCGGCGGCCACAGGATCGCGCCGTCGGCGGTGAGCACGAACGGCTCGGCGGCGAGCGGATCGATCGCCTGCAGCTCGCCGAGCGCGGCGTCGAGATCGTCGCTGGTCACCGCGGCGGCGACCGCGTCGACGGCGTCGCGGACGCGCTGCTCGACCCGGCGCGCCACGCTCTGCGCCCGCGCGTGCTGCTCGTCGAGGCGCGCCGCGACCGCGCCGCGGTCGTCCCGGTACGACACCGCGCCGAGGTAGGCGAGCCCGGCCGCCGGCGCGAGCACCGCCGCGATCGACAGCACCCAGACCAGCGCCCGCTGCGACGCGGGTTTCATCCCGTGCAGGATATCGCCTGCGAGGCCGGGGCACCCGGACCGGGCGGCGCCGGGACCTCCACGCCGACCGGCCCGGCTCCGGCGACCCGCCGATCTCTGAAGCAAACTCAATGCTTGGCGCATCGTAACGCGTCGCGTTAGGGTGGCCCTTACCGCCATGGAAGCCACCATCGAGACCCCGCCCCCCGTCGCCGACTCCCCTTCCCTGCGGGCGCGCCTGCGCCAGCGCGTCGAGGACCTGCGCGTCGCCAGCGTGCCGGCGTCGATGCGCGCCGCGGTCGACCGCCTGGTGGTCCGGATGCGCGAGGCCCTCGATCTGCCGAGCCGCACCGAGCTGGTCGAGCTGACCCGCCGCCTCGAGGACCTCGACCAGCGCATCGCCCAACTCGCCGCCGAGCGCGTCGCCGAGCTGAGCCGCACGGTGCCGGCGCTGCCGGAGACCGCCCCTGCCACCGCGGCCACCGACGCCGGTGACGCCGACGTCGCGACCGCCGACGCGACCGCGACCGCCGACGCGACCGCGACCGCCGCCGACGACGGCGGCGACGACGCCAGCGACGACGCCAGCGACGCCGACGACGACGACGCGCCGACGGTGACCGCGACGCCCGTCGCCGCCAAGCGCCGCCGTAACGGCGCCCGCAACCGCCGGAAGTGACGTTCGCGGGCGACGCCGCCCCGCGTCGCCCCGTATCATCGCCGGGTGAGCCCGGACGACGCCCTGATCGTCAGCGTCATCGATCTGCTCCCCGTCGGGGTGTGGGTCGCGCGCGCGCCCGGCGGCGAGTTCGTCTACAGCAACCGGGTGTTCCGCGAGATCATGGGCATGGAGGCTCGTGACGACGTCGCGATCGGCGCGTACGCCGAACCCTACGGCATCTGCGGCCGCGACGGCCGGCCGTACCCCGAGGACCGCATGCCGTTCGTCCAGGCGCTGCGGGCCCGCGAGACCATCACCGTCGACGACATCGTGATCCACCGGCGCGACGGCGGCCGCGTCAACATCCGCGCGATCGCCCGGCCGATCCTCGCCGCCGACGTCGTCACCCACGTCGTCATCTGCTTCACCGACATCACCAAGGAGGTGATCGCGGACGACGCCCGTCGCGCCAGCGAGCACCGCCTGCGCCGCGCCCAGCGCTTCGAGTCGCTGGGCCGCCTCACCGCCGGGGTCGCCCACGACTTCAACAACGTCATGGCGTCGATCCGGGTCCTCGCCGCGCTGCTCGGCCTGCAGGAGGACGACCCGGCGCGCCGCCTCGACCTCCACCGCATCGAGGGCGCCACCGATCGCGCCGCCCAGCTGACCCGCGCGCTGCTGCGCTTCGGCGGCCGCGGCGAGGGCCCCCTGCCCCGGCTCTGCTTCGACGACGTCGTCGCCACCGTCGTCGACCTGTGCCGTCGCACGTTCGACCCGCGGATCGAGCTGGTCTTCGAGGACGTCGACGGCGTCGTCCGCGTCGACGGCGACCCGTCGCAGCTCGAGCAGGTCGTCATGAACCTGCTGGTCAACGCCCGCGACGCCGTCGCCGACGGCGGCCGGATCGCGGTCCGGCTCGGGATCGCCGACGCGCCGCCCCGGGTCGAGCTCGAGGTCGAGGACACCGGCCCCGGCGTCCCGGTCGAGCTGCGCGAGCAGATCTTCGAGCCCTACTTCACGACCAAGGGCCTGGCCGGCCGCGACGGCGCCGGGCTCGGCCTCGCCACCGCGCGCGGCGTGGTCCAGCAGCACGGTGGCACGCTCGCGCTCGAGGACGTGGTCCCCCACGGCAGCCGGTTCCGGGTCGTGCTGCCGCTGTCGGCGTCGACCGACGACGACGCGCCGCGCCCCGACGACGACGCGCCGGCGCCCGCGACCGGCACCGGCCGGGTGCTGCTGGTCGACGACGACGACGAGGTCCGCGGCGGCATCCGCCGCCTGCTCGAGCGGCTCGGCTACCAGGTGATCGAGGCCCGCGACGGCGACGCCGCGCTGGACCTCTACCGCGCCGAGGGCGACGCGATCGACGCGGTCCTGCTCGACGCGGTCATGCCGCGGCGCGACGGCCGCGACACCCTGCGGGCGCTGCGGGCGACGTCCGCGATCCCGGTGGTGATCACCACCGGCCTGGCCACCGCCGACGACGCCGCGGCGTGGATCGCCGACGGCGCCTCGGCCCTGCTGCCCAAGCCGTTCGCGCTGCGCGACCTGTCCGAGCTGCTCGCCGGCGTCGTGCGGTCGTAGCGGCCGGGCCCGCGAGCGGCTAAGGTCGGCCGCGATGTCCGACCGCGCCCTGATCGTGGTGCCGACCTACAACGAGCGCGACAACGTCGCGCAGGTGGTGGAGCGCTTCCTCGCCGCCGCCCCCGAGGCCGAGCTGCTGTTCGTCGACGACGCGTCGCCCGACGGCACCGGCGCGCTGCTCGACGAGCTCGCCGCCGCCAACCCGCGGGTCCACGTGCTGCACCGCGCCGGCAAGCTCGGCCTCGGCACCGCGTACCTCGACGGCTTCGCCTGGGGCCTGGGCGAGGGCTTCGACTACCTGATCGAGATGGACGCCGACTTCAGCCACGACCCGCGCTACCTGCCCGAGCTGATCGGCCGGGCCCGAGCCGGCGCCGACGTCGTGGTCGGGTCGCGCTACGTCCGCGGCGGCGGCACCGAGAACTGGGGCCTCGGGAGAAAGCTGATCAGCCGGGGCGGTAGCCTGTACGCACGCACCATCCTGGGGGTCCGGGTCCGCGACGTGACCGCCGGCTTCGTGTGCTGGCGGCGGCGCGCGCTCGAGGCCCTCGACCTGGGCGCGGTGCGCTCCAACGGCTACAGCTTCCAGATCGAGATGAAGTACCGGGCGATCCGGGCCGGCCTCACGGTCGAAGAGATCCCGATCGTGTTTGCTGACCGACGCGTCGGACAGTCGAAGATGTCGCGGGCGATCTTCCTGGAAGCACTGGTGATGGTGTGGCGCCTACGTCTCGGAAAGGCGTAGTGATCCCGTGTATTTCGCCCGCCTGGGGTGATCGGGTGGGGGGCAGCTTCCCGTTGCGCCTCCCGGGTTGATTCGGGTACGGTCTCAAACAGGTAGCGGCGATGAAGATCCTCAAGCTCCGAATCCGTTCGACCGAGGAGTACGACGCCCTCTACCAGAGGGACCTCCCCTCCGGCGGGCTGTTCGTGCCCACCACCATGCCCCACGAGATCGGCGAGACCGTCATCGTCGAGCTGGTCTCCGCCGACCTCCCCAACCCGGTGATGATCCGGGGCACGGTGCGGTCGTGGCGCTCGTCGGTCCCGCGCCTGCGCATCCGTGCAGGTGCGATCGTCGAGTTCGACGCCGAGGAGGCCCACAAGCGGGACTTCGTGCGCGACGCCATGGAGGGCACCCGCAGCGACGTGCCGCGGCGGCGGCACAACCGGCTGCCGGTGTCGATCCCGGTCCGGTACCGCACGCCCGACAGCGCCAGCTTCCAGGACGGCGCGATCTCGGAGATCAGCGTCGGCGGCGCGATGCTCAACACCCGCAGCCCGCTGCCGCTCGAGAGCGACGTCATCGTCGAGATCGTGCCCCCGGGCGCGGCCGCGCCGATCGCGATCTCGAGCCGCGTGTCCTATCAGGTGCCCACCGGCGGCACCGGCCTCCGCTTCATCGCGCGCGATGGCGACGGCTCGCGTCGCCTGCGCGAGCTGGTCCGCCGCCTCCGCGTGAGCTGATGACGCGGCAGCCGGTCGGGCGTGGCTTCGCGACCGCGCGCAAGCCGCGCCGCGAGCGCGGCCCGCCCCGCGTCAAGCAGGTCCAGCCCGCTGCCGACGCGGTCGCCGCGGCGCTGGCCCAGGCCGGCCTGGGCGCGCCGGTCCGCGAGCACCGGCTGATCACCGAGTGGCGCGAGATGGTCGGCGAGCGGGTCGCGGCGCGGACCTGGCCCGACGGCCTCAAGCACGGCGTGCTGTGGGTCCGGGTCGCCAGCTCGTCGTGGCTGCACGAGCTGACGCTGCTGCGCGGCCGCATCCTCGACGGCATCCACGCCGTCCTCGGCGAGCCGCGCCTGGTCGAGGACCTGCGCTTCCACCTCGGCGCCCGCAAGCAGGTCGACGACGACGATCTGGTGGCGCGCGCCGCCGCCGCGCGCAGCGCCGCCGACCGCCGCCACCGCCGCCGCCGCCGCCCGCCGCCGGCGACCGGCGCGGCGCGGGCCCGCATCGAGCAGGACACCGCGGCGATCGCCGACGACGAGCTGCGGGCCCTGATCCGCAAGGTCCGGATCGACAACGATCGCTGAGCGCGGCCGCTACAGCGCGGCGCGCAGCGCCCGCACCAGCTCGGCGACCCGGGCCGGGGCGCCGGCGGCATCGCCGTCGCCGATCCGGGCCACCACCGCCGAGCCGACGACGACGCCGTCGGCGATCGCGCCGACCGCGCGGGCGTCGTCGGGAGTCTTGATGCCGAAGCCGACCGCGACCGGCGCGCCGGCGCCGTCGCGCACCGCCGCGACCCGGTCGGCGTCGACGTGCGAGCCGGCGAGCGCCGCGCCGGTGACGCCGGTCAGCGAGATGTAGTAGACGAACGGCGGCGCGATCGCGCGGACCCGCGCGATCCGGTCCGGGGTCGACGTCGGCGCCAGGAGCGGCACGACCTCGACGCCGTGCGCCGCCAGCGGCACCCGCAGCTCGTCGAGCTCCTCGATCGGCAGGTCGACGGTCAGCACCGCGTCGACGCCGGCGGTCGCGGCGTCGGCGGCGAACCGCTCGACGCCGTGCACGAACGGCGGGTTGTAGTAGCCGAACAGGACGATCGGCGCGGCCACGCCGCGGTCGCGCAGCGTCCGCACCGCGGCGAGCGCGCCGGGCAGCCCGGCGCCGGCGCCCAGCGCCCGCTGCATCGCGGCCTGGATGACCGCGCCGTCCGCCGACGGATCGCTGAACGGCACGCCGAGCTCGATGACGTCGGCGCCGGCGTCGATCGCCGCGGCGATGACGTCGATCGACAGCGCCGGGGTCGGGTCGCCGAACGTCAGGTAGACCACCAGCGCGGGCCGGCCGGCGGCGCGGCACGCCGCGAAGGTGTCGCCGAGGCGGCTCACAGCGCCACCCCCAGGGCCTTGGCGACCGAGACCATGTCCTTGTCGCCCCGCCCCGACAGCCCGACGACGATCAGCCCGTCGCGGCCGACCTGCGCCGCGACCTCGTCGAGCGCGGCCACGGCGTGGGCGGTCTCGAGCGCGCACAGGATGCCCTCGGCGCGGGCCAGCCGCTGCAGCGCGGCCAGCGCGTCGGCGTCGGTGCGGGCGACGTAGCGGACCCGGCCGCTGTCCTTCCAGAACGCGTGCTCGGGGCCGACGCCCGGGTAGTCGAGGCCGGCGCTGATCGAGTGGGCCTCGGCGATCTGCCCGGTCGCGGCGCCGTCGGCGCCGGTGAGCACGTACGACTTCGAGCCGTGCAGCACGCCGACCCGGCCGGCGCCGAGCGTCGCGGCGTGGCGCCCGGTCGCGACGCCGTCGCCGGCCGCCTCGACGCCGATCATCGCGACCGCGGCGTCGTCGACGAACGGCGCGAACAGGCCGGCGGCGTTGGAGCCGCCGCCGACGCACGCGACCAGCGCGTCGGGCAGCCGGCCCTCGGCGGCGACGATCTGGGCGCGGGCCTCGCGGCCGATCACCGATTGCAGCTCGCGCACCATCCACGGGTACGGGTGCGGGCCGGCGACCGAGCCGATCAGGTAGAAGGTGTCGTCGACGTGGGTGACCCAGGCCCGCATCGCCTCGTTCATCGCGTCCTTGAGGGTGCGCGACCCGGACTCGACGGCGATGACCTCGGCGCCGAGCAGGCGCATGCGGAAGACGTTGAGCGCCTGGCGGGCGACGTCCTCGGCGCCCATGTAGACCTGGCACGGCATGCCGAACAGCGCCGCGACCGTCGCGGTGGCGACGCCGTGCTGGCCGGCGCCGGTCTCGGCGATCAGCCGGCGCTTGCCCATGCGCCGCGCCAGCAGCGCCTGGCCGAGGCAGTTGTTGATCTTGTGGGCGCCGGTGTGGTTGAGGTCCTCGCGCTTGAGGTAGACGCGGGCGCCGACCTCCGCGGACAGCCGCGCCGCCAGGGTCAGCCGCGACGGCCGGCCGACGTAGTCGCGCAAGAGCGCGCCGAGCTCGGCGAGGAACCCGGGGTCGACGCGCGCGGCGCGCCACGCCGCTTCGAGCTCGGTGATCGCGGGCATCAACGTCTCGGCGACGTACTGGCCGCCGAAGCGGCCGAACCGGCCGCCGGGCGCCGGCTCGGGGCCGGCGATCACGGGATCGCCGGCGAGGCTGGGCTCGCTCATCGTGGGTCCTCCTCGGTGCCGGCGCCGCGCGCCGCGGCGACGAACGCCGCGACCCGGTCCGGATCCTTGATGCCGGGCGCGCGCTCGACGCCCGACGCGACGTCGACGGCCCACGGCCGCACCGCGCGCACCGCGGCGGCGACGTTGTCGGGGCGCAGGCCGCCGGCCAGGACGATCGGCGTGGCGCCGCGCGCCGCGGTGGCGGCCAGCGTCCAGTCGATGGTAAGGCCCGAGCCGCCCCGCGCCGCGGTCGCGGCGTCGAGCAGCAGCGCGGCCACCGGCCACGCCGCCAGCGCCGCGGGCGCGACGTCGGCCGCGGCCGCGACCGGCACCGCCTTCCACACCGGGCGCCCGGTGCGGCGCGCGATCTCGGCGCACGCCGCGGCCGGCTCGTCGCCGTGCAGCTGGACGACGTCGAGCCCGACCGCCGCGGCGATCGCGACGACGTCGTCGACGCCGGCGTCGACGAAGACCCCGACGATGCCGACCGTGGGCGCCGCGGCCCGGGCCGCCGCGGCCAGCGCCGGCGCCGCGGCCGCGGTCACCACCCGCTTGCTGCGCGGCCAGAAGTTGAGGCCCAGGTAGTCGGCCCCGGCGGCGGCGACCGCGGCGGCGTCCGCGACGGACGTCACGCCGCAGATCTTGACCGCCGGCGCCACTCAGCGCTCCGGCCCGGGCCGCCGAGCAGCGCGCGCAGCGCGGCGCCCGGCGACGGCGCCCGCATCAGGGCCTCGCCGACCAGCACGGCGTGGGCGCCGTCGGCGGCGAGCCGGGCGACGTCGTCGGCGCCGCGGATGCCGCTCTCGCCGACCAGCACGGTGCGGGCCGGCAGCCGCGCCGCCAGCCGGCCGGTCAGCGACAGGTCGATCGTGAAGGTCGCGAGGTCGCGGTGGTTGACGCCGATCAGCTCGGCGCCGGCGGCGACCGCGCGATCCGCCTCGGCCTCGTCGTGGACCTCGACCAGGGCCTCGAGGCCGAGATCGTGGGCCGCGACCAGCAGGTCGCGCAGCGTCGCGTCGTCGAGGGCGGCGACGATCAGCAGCACCGCGTCGGCGCCGGCGGCGCGGGCCTCGACCACCTGGTACTCGTCGATCAGGAAGTCCTTGCGCAACAGCGGCAGCGCCGCGGTCTCGGGCAGCGCCCGGACCTGGGCCAGGAACCCCAGATCGCCGTCGAAGAACTCGACGTCGGTGAGGACCGAGATCGCCGCGGCGCCGGCGGCGGCGTACTCGCGCGCGATCGCCGCCGGATCGGCGCCCGGCCGGATCGGCCCGGCCGACGGCGACGCGCGCTTGATCTCGGCGATCACGCGCATCGGCGCGCCGGGGTCGCGGTGGACCGCGTCGGTGAGGCTGCGGGGCGGCGCGGCGCGCCCGGCCAGCCGCATGACCGCGGCGAGCGGCCGCTCGGCGCGGGCGTGGGCGACCTCCTGGCGCTTGCGCTCCAGGATGCGGGCCAGGATCGAGGGTGCGATCACGTCGGACGACCTCCTGCGCGAGCGTGGCTGACCTCGGCCCAGCGGGCGAGCGTCCGCTGGGCGTCGAGATCCCAGATCGCCTGCGACGCCCGCGTCGCCGCCGCCGGCAGCGCGTCGTCGAGGCCGATCGCGACCAGGGCCAGCGCCGCCTCCATGACCGCGGCGTTGAAGACCGCGCGCAGCGGCTCGCCGGGCTCGACGTCCTCGGCGGCGAGGACGCGGCGCAGGATGCGCGCGTTGTCGGTCGCGTCGCCGCCGGCGAGGCCGGCGGGGTCGACCTCCTCGAGGCCGAAGTCGGCCGGCGACAGCTCGCGGGTCACGACCGCGCCGCCGCCGCCGCCGTCGTCGCGGGTCCACTCGGCGACGCACGTCGGGCCCCGGACCTCGACCTCGTCGAGGCCGGCCGCGCCGTGGACGACGAACGCGCGCCGCGCGCCCAGCAGGCCCAGCGCCGCCGCCACCGGCTCGCACCAGCGCCGGTCGAAGACGCCGACGACCTGGTGGAGGACCTGGGCCGGGTTGGTCAGCGGGCCGAGCAGGTTGAAGATCGTGCGGGTGCCGAGCTCGCGGCGCGGCCCGCCGGCGTGGCGGGTCGCGGCGTGGAACTTGGGCGCGAACGCGAAGCCGATGCGGGCGTCGCGCAGGCAGCGCTCGACCGCCGGCGGCTCGCCGTCGATCGCGACGCCGAGGACCTCGAGCACGTCGGCCGAGCCGGCGCGCGACGACTGGGCCCGGTTGCCGTGCTTGACCACGCAGCCGCCGGCCGCCGCGACGACGATCGCCGCCAGGGTCGAGACGTTGACGGTGCCGGCGCCGTCGCCGCCGGTGCCGCAGGTGTCGACGCCGCGCTCGGGCTCGGGGCAGCGCAGCGGCACCGCCCGCGCCCGCATCGCGCGCGCCGCGCCGGCGATCTCCTCGGCGGTCTCGCCCTTGCAGCGCAGCCCGATCAGCAGGCCGCCGATCTGCGCCGGGGTCGCGGCGCCGTCCATGATCGCGCCGAACACCGCGGCGATCTCGGCGCCGGAGAGATCGTGGCCGGCGACGACGCGCGCGATCGCGCCCTTGAGATCGAGGTCGGCGTCGCTCACGCCGCGCCTCCCGCGGCGGCGCGCGCCGCGGTCGGGCCGTCGCCGGCGACGCCGGCCAGGCCCAGGAAGTTGGCCAGCATCGCCTTGCCGTCCGGCGTCATGATCGACTCGGGGTGGAACTGGACGCCCTCGAGCGGGGTCGCGGTGCCGACGTAGGCGCGGTGGCGCACGCCCATGATCTCCTCGTCCCAGGTCTTGGCGGTGACCTCGAGCTCGTCGGGCAGCGACTCGGGCGCGATCACCAGCGAGTGGTAGCGCATGACGCTCATCGGGTTGGCGACGCCGGCGAACAGGCCGCGCTCGTCGTGGAAGACCTTCGAGGTCTTGCCGTGCATGACCGTCCGCGCCCGCACGATGCGGCCGCCGAAGACCTGGCCGATGCACTGGTGGCCGAGGCAGACCCCGAGGATCGGCACCCGGCCGGCGAACTCGCGGATGACGTCCATCGAGATGCCGGCCTCGTTGGGCGTGCACGGCCCGGGCGAGATGACGATCTGCGCCGGCGCCAGCTGGGCGATGCCGTCGAGCGACAGCGCGTCGTTGCGCTCGACCCGGACGTCCTGGCCGAGCTCGCCGAGGTACTGGGCCAGGTTCCAGGTGAACGAGTCGTAGTTGTCGATCAGGAGCAGCATCAGGCCTCCTCCTCGGGCGCCGCCGGCGCCGGCCGCGACGCGGTCCGCGCCATCGCGACCGCGCGCAGCACCGCGCGCGCCTTGTTGACCGACTCCTCCCACTCGCGCGCCGGCACCGAGTCGGCCACCAGCCCGGCGCCGGCCTGGACGTAGATCTGGTCGCCGAGCCCGACCAGCGTCCGGATCGCGATCGCCAGATCCATGTTGCCGGTGTAGCTGACGTAGCCGACCGCGCCGCCGTAGAGGCCGCGGCGGTGCGGCTCGAGCTCGTCGATGATCTCCATCGCCCGGATCTTGGGCGCGCCCGACAGCGTCCCGGCGGGGAACGCCGCGCGCAGGACGTCGTGCCAGGTCCTGTCGGCGGCGAGCTTGCCGACGACGTGCGACACCAGGTGCATGACGTGGCTGTAGCGCTCGATCACCAGCTGCTCGGTGACCCGCACCGAGCCGACCTCGGCGACCCGGCCGACGTCGTTGCGGCCGAGATCGATCAGCATGTAGTGCTCGGCGCGCTCCTTGGGATCGGCGAGCAGCTCGGCGGCCAGGCGCTCGTCGTCGTCGGGGGTGGCGCCGCGCGGCCGGGTCCCGGCGATCGGCCGCAGCTCGACCCGGCCGCCGGCCAGCCGGACCAGCGTCTCCGGCGACGCGCCGGTGACCTCGGCCTCGGGGAAGCGCAGGTGGAACATGTACGGCGACGGGTTGATCACCCGCAGCGCGCGGTAGACGTCGAAGGCGTCGACGTCGCGCGGGGTCGCGAACCGCTGCGACAGCACCACCTGGAAGGCGTCGCCGGCGAGGATGTACTCCTTGACCTGCTCGACCGCGGCCTCGTAGGCGTCGCGCGCGAACGTCGACGCCGGCAGCTCGACCGCGGCGGCCTCGCCGGGGCGCGGCGGCTCGAGGTCGGCCAGCCGCGGCCGCGGCCCCCGCAGCACGGTCGCGATCGCCTCGATCCGCGCGATCGCCCGGTCGTAGGCGACCTCGGCGCGCTCGGCGCGCGGCACGTACGGGGTCGCGACGATCTTCAGGGTCTGGCGCAGGTTGTCGAAGATGACCAGCGTGTCGGTCACGACCATGCACAGCTCGGGCAGCGCCAGGTCGGCGCGGGCCCGCGCCGGCAGGTCCTCGAACGCGCGCACGACGTCGTACGAGATCCAGCCGACCGCGCCGCCCCAGAACCGCGGCAGCCCCGGGGTCTCGACCGGCTGGAAGTCGCGCATGACCTCGAGCAGCGCCCGGGTCGGATCGGCCTCGTCCCACTCGGCGGTGCGCGGCGGGCCGCCGGTGTCGACGTCGAACCAGGTGGCGTGGGCCTTGCCGGCGCGGCACCGCAGCACCGCGCGCGGCGCGACGCCGACGAACGAGTACGCGGCCCAGGTCGAGCCGCCGACCACCGACTCGAGCAGGAAGGTGTGATCGCCGCCGCCGAGCGCCGCGTACGCCGAGACCGGCGTGTCGCCGTCGGCGAGCAGCTCGCGGTAGACCGGGATCAGGTTGCCCTGCTCGGCCGCACGCACGAACTCCTCGCGGGACGGGTGATACATGCGCCCGGGGTCATAGCACGATCGCCCGGGCCGGCCGCGCGGTCACGCGCACGCGCCGCGCCGATCCGAATCGTCTTCGGCTGCGCGGCGGCGCTCGGCGATGGTAAGAACGGGCCCATGTCGCGCCCCGAGAGCTCCGGTATCAGCGTCATCCGCAGCGTCGACCCCGAGATCGCCGAGCTGGTCGCGGCCGAGGAGCGACGCCAGGGCGAGGTCATCCGCCTGATCGCGTCCGAGAACTACGTGTCGTCCGCGGTGCTGGCGGCGACCGGGTCGGTGCTGACCAACAAGTACTCCGAGGGCTACGCCGGCAAGCGCTACTACCAGGGCCAGCGCCTGATCGACGCCGTCGAGCAGCTGTGCGTCGACCGCGCCCGCGCCCTGTTCGGCGCCGAGCACGCCAACGTCCAGCCCTACTCCGGGTCGCCGGCCAACCTCGCCGTCTACCTGGCGTTCTGCCAGCCCGGCGACACGATCATGGGCATGGCGCTGCCGGCCGGCGGCCACCTGACCCACGGCTGGAACGTCTCGATCACCGGCAAGTACTTCCGCGCCGTCCAGTACGGCGTCCGCAAGGACACCGGCCGGGTCGACCTCGACGACGTCCGCGAGCTGGCCCGCAAGGAGCGGCCCAAGGTGCTGTTCGCCGGCGGCACCGCGATCCCGCGGACGATCGACTTCGCGGCCTACGCCGAGATCGCCCGCGAGGTCGGCGCCATCTTCGTCGCCGACATCGCCCACATCTCGGGCCTGGTCGCCGCCGGCGTCCACCCGACGCCGGTGCCGGTCGCCGACGTCGTCTCGACCACGACCCACAAGACCCTGCGCGGGCCGCGCGGCGGCATGCTGATGTGCCGCGAGACCCACGCCAAGGCCATCGACCGCGCCGTCTTCCCCGGCCTGCAGGGCGGCCCGCACAACCACACCACCGCGGCGCTCGCGGTCGCGCTGCGCGAGGCCGCGACCGACACCTTCCGCACCTACGCCGCGCAGATCGTCGCCAACGCGCGGGCCCTGGCCGCGGCCCTCACCGAGCGCGGCTTCGACCTGGTGTCGGGCGGCACCGACAACCACCTGATCCTGGTCGACCTGACCACCAAGGGCGTCGCCGGCAAGCCGCTGGCGGTCGCGCTCGAGGACGCCGGCATCGTCCTCAACTACAACAGCGTCCCGTTCGACCCGCGCAAGCCGTTCGATCCGTCGGGCATCCGCATCGGCACGCCGGCGGTCACCAGCCGCGGCATGACGGAGGCCGAGATGCGGCAGATCGCGGCGTGGATCGACGAGGTCTGCCAGGCCCCCGGCGACGAGGATCGCCGCCGCCGCATCGCCGGCGAGGTCCGCGAGCTGTGCGCGGCGTTCCCGGCGCCCGGCCTGCCGGTCTGACCGCGCGGCCGGCGCGTCCGGCCAGCTGGCGCCCGCTACTCGGGCGTGTCCGCGGCGCCGCCACCGGCGGCCGGGCCCGCCGACGCCAGCTCGAGGTAGAGGTAGTCGTAGCCGTCGTCCTCGTGGGCGGTCCGGGCCTGGGCCTCGCGGGCGTCGCTGGCCTGCTTGAACAGGATCGTGACCTCGATGCCGGCCTTGCGCGCCGGCTTGCCCTTGCGGGCGCGGCGCGCCGAGACCTTCTTGACGCTGACCCGCGCCACCGGCCCGTCGAAGAACCGGGTGTCGAGCGGCCGCCGCACGTGCTTGCCCAGGTGCTTGACGCCGTCGAGGCGCACGATCAGGCGCGGGCCCTCGACCCGCTGCTCGTAGGTGACGGCGCCGGTCGACTGCAGGAACAGCCGGGCGACCCCGTCGGCGGCGGAGAAGCCGATCCACGACAGCGTGCCGGCGCGCGGCCGCTTCTCGCCGTCGACGTCGCCGGGGCGGACGCCGCCGTACTCGCCCTCCTTGTGCTCGGCCGCGCCCCCGGCGGGCTGGCTGGTGTCGGGCTTCGCCTGGGCCGCGGCCGCGTCGCCGGCACGCGCCGCGGCGGGCGCGGCGATCAGGGCGACCCCGGCGAGGCCGGCGATCCACGACGCGAGACGATGGCGCATGTCAGGATCGTAGACCCGCGCCGCCGGGCCCGCAAATTTCCCCGTCCGGCTCGCCGGCCCCGCCGTCCCCGGCCGGGGCCGCCGGCGGCCCCGGATCGGTCACCACGATGGGATCGGCGGGCGCGCCGAGCAGCAGCACCCGGGCCTCGCCGATCAGCATCAGCGAGCCGGCGACGACGACCAGGCCTGCGGGCCCGGCGCGGCGCCGCGCCGCCGCCACCGCCTCGGCCAGGGTCGCCGCGACCTCGACGGCGGCGGGCGGCACGCCGAGCGCGACCGCCTGCGCCGCCAGCGCCGCCGGCTCGGCGGCGCGCGGCTGCTGGTAGCGGGTCGCGATCACGGCGTCGACCACGCCGGCCAGCGGCGCGATCAGCCCGGCCGCGTCCTTGTCGGCGGAGATGCCGAGCACCAGGACGCGGGGCCGCTCGGGCTGCGCGCGCAGCGCCTCGGCCAGGGCGGCGGCGCCGTGCGGGTTGTGGGCGCCGTCGAGCAGCACGTCGCCGACGCGCTCGAGCCGCCCCAGGTGCTGGACCGCGGCCAGCGCGGCGGCGCGGCGCCCACGCCGGCGCCTCGACGACGCCGAGGGCCTCGAGGTGATCGACGACGGCCAGCGCGGCGGCGGCGTTGCGGCGCTGGTGCGCGCCCGGCAGCGCCACCGGCGGCACCGCGGCGGCGCGCCCCGGCGCGACGACGGTCAGGCGCGCGACGCCGGCGCGGCGGGCAGCGTCGACCAGCAGCGGCACCGCCTCGGCCTCGCCGCTGGCGCCGACGACGACCCGCTGCCCCGGCTTGAAGATGCCGGCCTTCTCGCCGGCGATCGCGGCCAGGGTGTCGCCCAGCATCGCCTGGTGATCGAGCGCGACCCCGGTGACGACGGCGATCGCCGCGGCGACCGCGTTGGTGGCGTCGAAGCGGCCCCCCAGCCCGACCTCGAGGATCGTGACGTCGGGCGCCTGGTCGCCGAGCCAGGCCAGCGCGATCGCGGTGATCTGCTCGAAGAACGTCAGCGCGTCGCCGCCGGCCGCCGCGACCCGGGCCCAGGCGTCGACCACCTCGGTCTCCGAGATCATCCGGCCGTCGACGGTGACCCGCTCGCGCAGGGTGGTCAGGTGCGGCGAGCCGTAGACGGCGACCCGGCGCCCGGCCGCGGCCGCGACCGCCGCGATCATCGCCGCCGTCGAGCCCTTGCCGTTGGTGCCGCCGACGTGGACGACGACGCCGAGCCGGCGATCGGGGTGGCCGAGCCGGGCCAGGACCTCGGCGATGCGCTCGAGGCCGAGCACGATGCCGGCGCGGCGCGCCGCGAACAGCCGGTCGAGGACCTGGGCGTAGGTGGTCACGGCGCCACCGTCGGCGGGGCTAGTCGTCGTCGTCGGCAGCGTGCGCCACGCCGTTGCCGCCGGCGCCGTTGCGGCCGTTGCGGGCCGGCGCGCCGTCGTCGTCGGCGTGGTCGGCGGCGAGGTCGTCGTCGGCGTCGTCCGCGACGGTGTCGTCGACCAGGGTGTCGGCGGCGTCGCCGACGCCGACGTTGGCCGGGTCGAACCAGCGCAGCAGCCGCACCAGCTGGGCCTTGAGGTCGGCGCGCGGCACGACCAGATCGACCATGCCGTGCTCGAGCAGGAACTCGGACCGCTGGAACCCCGGCGGCAGCTGCTGGCGGATCGTCTGCTCGATGACGCGCGGGCCGGCGAAGCCGATCAGCGCCTCGGGCTCGGCGACGATGACGTCGCCCAGCATCGCGATCGAGGCCGCGACACCGCCGGTGGTCGGGTGCAGCAGCACCGCGATGTACGGGATCTTGGCCTCGCGCAGGCGCGACCGCGCCGCCGAGGTCTTGGCCATCTGGACCAGCGACAGCACGCCCTCCTGCATCCGGGCGCCGCCCGACGCGCAGAAGACGATGGCCGGCCGCCGGTGGGCCAGCGCGCGCTCGAACTGGCGGGTGATCTTCTCGCCGACCACCGAGCCCATCGAGCCGCCCATGAACTCGAACACGAAGAAGCCGACCTCGACCTGCATCCCGCCGACCGTGGCCGAGCCGCCGCGGTAGGCGTCGCCGCTGCCCATCTTCTTGTGCTGGGCCTTGAGCGAATCCGAGTACTTCTTGCCGTTGACCCGGAAGCCCAGGCGATCCGTGCTCTCGAGCCCGAGATCGTGCTCCTGCCAGGAGCCCTCGTCGCAGATCATCGCGATCCGGGCGTCCGTGCTCATCTTGAAGTGGTGGCCGCAGCTCGCGCAAACCCTCAGATTTGCATCGAGATCCGCCTCGTACACCGTGGCGGCGCAGCGCTCGCACTTGTTCCATACCCCCTTGGGTACGGACTTTTTCGGCTCTCCCGGTTCCTGGGAGAGCCCGGGCGTTCGCGACCACCAGGCCATGGCGCCCGTACATATCCGAACCCCCTGCCGGGCGCAAGCCGGCCGTGAAGGTGGCTCCCGGCGCGGCCCGGGACCCCACCGCCCGGCGAAGTGCAAGGCAGATCACTCGCTTCCGTGTCAAATCACTCGCGGGTGCCCGCCAAACCTGCTAGGTAAACATTCGCTGATGACCCTAACCACGAGCCTTTAGTCCTCCGCTGCCCCGATGGGGGGGCCCAGCCGAGGGGCCGAGTCGAGAGGTCGCGATGTCTTCCATCCTAGTCGTGAACGAGATCAGCACCGAGCGCGAGGAGATCGCGCGCGCGCTGCAGGGCGAGGGGTTCAAGGTCGTCGAGGCCGACTCCGCCACCTCGGCGGTCCGAGAGATCTGGGAGGGCACCTTCATCGCGGCGGTGCTGCCGACCCTGCTCACCGGGACCAGCACCCAGGCGCTGCAGGATCAGCTGGGCCAGATGGCCCCCGAGATCGAGGTCGTCGTCCACGGCAAGAACGACGAGCTGCACCGCCTGGTTCGCAAGATCTGCGACATCCGCGACGGCGTCGCGGCGGCCTGATCGGGCCGCGCCGGCGCACGCGCCGACCGGCGCCGACCGCGAGCCGATCGCGACCGGTGACGTGCGCCCGGTGCCGCCGCGGGGAGGCCGTCGACGCCCCGCTCAGACCCGGCCGAAGCGTTCCTTGAGCTCGAGGAACTCGAGGAACTCGAGCAGCCGGCCGACCTCGGGCACGACGTAGCCGGCGCCGGGGATGCCGGCGTCCTCGGCGTGCATCACCAGGCTGGCCGACTCGAGGCGCTCCATGATCTCGGCGACCTCGTGGGGCGCCAGCGCCGCGCGCGCCGCGATGTCCTCGAGCTGCGCCGGGATGTAGATCGCGGCCTCGAGGCCGTGGTGGCCGGCGGCCTCGAGCTGCTCCTCGGCGAGCCGCCGCAGGCACTGCACGACTCGGTGGTTGGCGCTGGGCAACAGCAGGATCTCGATCTGCTGGTTGGCGCGCTCGAGCCGGCCCGCCATGGTCTTGATCATGCGGACCGCGATCTCGGTCTTGCCCCGGATCATGGCCTCGAACGTGCGCGGCTCGATCACCAGCAGGCGCGACGGCCGCCGCACCACCGCGGTCGCCGAGCGCGGCCGCGAGTTGATCAGCGCCATCTCGCCGAAGAACTCGCCGGCGGGCAGCACCGCGAGCACGCGCTCGACGTCGCTGATGGTCCGGCGGATCTCGACCTCCCCCGCCTGGATCACGTACATGAAGTCGCCCGGCTCCCCCTCGCGGAAGAGCACGGTCCCCGCCTCGTAGTCGCGCGCGAAACGGTCGAGCAGGCTGTCGGTCACATGGGCCCCCGGGTCCATCCTACCGCATGGTGGCGTGGCGGAGGATGTGCAGCAGCGATCGGCCGCGGGCGGCGGCGCCGTCGGCGACCGCGCGGGCGCCGTGGCCGCGGGGCGCCGGCCGGCCGTCGACCTCGACCTCCGCGATGGCCAGGCCGATCTTGATGGCGCGGACCTGCATCTCGACGTCCCAGCCGCCGCCGCGATCGCTCATGCCCAGGGCGACCAGCGCCGGGTAGCGGATCGCCCGGATGCGGCCGACCCCGGCGAACCGGTAGCGATAGACCGCGCCGATCAGCCGGTTGACGACCCGGTCGGCGGCGCGGCCGCGCTCGCCGACGCCGATGACCAGCTCGGCGCCGTCGTCCTCGATCGGCGCCAGGACGTCGAGCACCGCCGCGGGATCGATCGACCCGTCGCCGGGGACGAAGACGACGACGTCGGGCGGCTGCGGCAGCTGACCGAGGTGCGCGATCGCGTGCAGGCAGGCGGCGCCGTGGCCGCCGCGCGGCTGCCGCAGCACGACCACGCCGGCGTCGCGCGCCAGCTGCGAGGTGGCGTCGCGCGAGCCGTTGTCGACCACGACGACGGTGCGGATCCGGCGGTGCGGCAGCCCGGCGAGGACGTCGGCGAGGGTCGCGGCGTCGTCGCGCGCGGCCACGACGACGTCGACGACGGCGGCGCGCGCGGCTCCCGGCGCGGTGGAGGGCGGTGCCACGCCGCCAGCATGGAACGCCCCCGCCCGGCTTGTAAAGCCCCGGCACCGACGACCCCGGCGGTGAACCGGCGCCACCGGCCGCGACCGGGCGCCGGCAGGGCCGCGGCGGGCTTGGCGCGCCGGGCGGTTTCGTGCGACGAACGCAGCCGATGGCGATCACCTACAAGGACGCCGGGGTCGACATCGACGCCGGCAACTCGCTGATCGAGCGGATCCGGCCGCTCGCCCGCGCCACGATGCGACCCGAGGTCGTCGGCGGGATCGGCGGGTTCGCCGCGCTGTGCTCGATCCCGGGCCGGTACCGCGAGCCGCTGCTGGTGTCCGGCACCGACGGCGTCGGCACCAAGCTCAAGACCGCGCTGACCACCGGGCGCCACGACACCGTCGGCATCGACCTGGTCGCGATGTGCGTCAACGACGTCCTGGTCACCGGCGCCGAGCCGCTGTTCTTCCTCGACTACTTCGCCGCCGGCAAGCTCGACGTCGACGTCGCCGCCCAGGTCATCGCCGGCATCGCCGAGGGCTGCCAGGACGCCGGCTGCGCCCTGGTCGGCGGCGAGACCGCCGAGCTACCCGGGCTGTACCAGGGCACCGACTACGACCTCGCCGGCTTCTGCGTCGGCGTCGTCGAGCGCGATCAGGTCCGGCCCCGCCGCGACCTGCAGGACGGCGACGTCGTCATCGGCCTGCCGTCGAGCGGCCTGCACTCGAACGGCCACTCGCTGGCCCGCAAGGCCCTGCTCGAGGTCCTCGGCCTCGGCTTCGACGACCGCCCCGACGCCCTCGGCGGCGCCTCGGTCGCCGACGTCCTGCTCGAGCCGACGGTCATCTACGCCGCCGCGTTCCGCGCCCTCGCCGACGTGCCGTGGCGCGCCGCCGCCCACATCACCGGCGGCGGGCTGATCGAGAACCCGCCGCGGTTCTTCGCCGACGACGAGCTCGCCGTCGAGCTCGATCCCGAGACCTGGGAGCTCCCGGCGGTGATGTCGCTGATCGCCACCGCCGGCGTCGACCGCGACGAGCTGCGCCGGACCTTCAACCTCGGGCTCGGCATGGTGATCGTCGTGCCCGCCGACGCGGTCACCGACGCGCTGGCCCGGCTGGCGCCGTGGCGCGGCCGCGTCGTCGGCGACCTGGTGCCGCGCGCCGGCGGCGCCGCGTGCCGCTTCATCGGGGACTGAGCGATGCGGGTCGCGGTCCTGGTCAGCGGGCGGGGCACCAACCTGCAGGCGCTGCTCGACGCCGAGGCGCGCGGCGAGCTGGCGCCCGCCGAGATCGTCTGCGTGGTCTCGAACCGCCCGGGCGCCGCCGCGCTCGAGCGCGCCCGCGCCGCCGGCAAGCCGGCGATCACGATCGACCACAAGGCGTTCGCCGACCGCGCCGGCTTCGAGGACGCCCTGCTCGAGGCCCTGGCCGGGCACGGCGCCGACGCGGTCGTGCTCGCCGGCTTCATGCGGGTGCTGACGCCGCGCTTCGTCGACGCCTACCCGTCGCGGATCGTCAACACCCACCCGGCGCTGTCGCCGGCGTTCCCCGGCACCGACGCCGCCGGCCAGGCCCTGCGCCACGGCGTCAAGCTGACCGGCGTCACCGTCCACTTCGTCGACGCCGGCGTCGACACCGGCCCGATCATCGCGCAGCGCGCGGTGCCGGTGTTGCCCGGCGACGACGCCGCGACCCTGCAGCACCGCATCCAGGCCGAGGAGCACCGGCTGCTGCCCCGGGTCGTGCGGGCCCTGGCGGCCGGGCGCATCACGTGCGAAGGTCGCCGCGTCGACGTCGCCACGACCGACCATGCCGACGAGCTCCTATGATCTGATCCTGCTGGGCGACGAGCTGGCCGGCCTGGTCGCCGCCGCCCTGTGCGCCCGCCGCGGCATGCGCTCGCTGCTGCTCGGCATCGACGAGCGACCGTCGCGCTACGCGGTCGGCCCGTACAAGCTGCCGCTCGAGCCCCTGACCGTGCCGCGCGGCCCCGCGATCGACCGGGTCCTGCGCGAGCTCAACCTCGAGCACACGTTCAAGCGCAAGCTGCGCGACGGCCGCTGCCACGTCCAGCTCGTCGGCCCCGACCAGCGCATCGACGTCAGCGCCGACGGCCAGATCATGGCCCGCGAGCTCGGCCGCGAGCTGCCGGGCGCCGCCGGCGAGGCCATGGCGCAGGCGTGGAACGAGGCCTGCGAGCTGGCCCGCCTCGCCGATCCGCTGCTCGCCGGCGACGCCGCGTTCCCCGGCGTCGGCTTCTGGGAGCGCCGCGAGGTCGCGCGCGCCGCCGATCGCGCCGCCGCCGACGCCGAGGCCTGGTGGGCGCGCACCGACGCCGCCCTCGCCGGCTCGCCGGCGCGCGCGCTGCTGCAGCTGCCGGCCGCCCTCGGCGGCGTCGCGATCGAGCCCGGCCCGCTGGCGATCGCCCGCGCCCTCGACGGCTGGCGCGCCGGCGCGCCGTCGCTGCGCGGCGATCTCGACGGCCTGGTCGAGCTGCTGGTCGAGCGGGTGTCGTCGGCCAGCGGCGAGCACCGCGGCGGCGAGGCCACCGAGCTCGGCTTCGGCTGGAGCAAGATCACCAGCGTCCGCACCGGCTCGGGCGAGGACTACGGGGTCGGCCAGGTCCTCGCGGCGATGCCGGCGGCCGAGATGATCCCGCTCCTGGGCAAGAAGGCGCCCAAGAAGCTGGTCGAGGGCAGCCACGACCTCGCGCTGTGCGGCTGGCGCTACACCCTCAACCTGGTCGTCGACCAGTCCGGCGTCCCCGAGGGCATGGCGCCGGTGGTGCTCGCGGTCGTCGACCCCGACGCGCCGCTGACCGGCGCCAACGCGTTCTCGATCCACCTCGGCGAGCCCGACGACCACGGCCGCCTGGTCGTCACGGTGACCGCGATCATCCCGGCGCCGGGCGCGACGCCGGGTCCGGCGAGCAACGGCGCCGGCGACGCCGACGTCGACGTCGCCGCCGCGGTCGATCCGGTGTGGCAGGCGACCGCGATGCGGCAGGTGCGGGCCGCGCTCCTCGACAACCTCGAGCTGGTGATGCCGTTCCTCGGCGAGCACGTCGTGCTGGCCCACTCGCCGCACGAGGCCGTGGCGCCGGTGGTGCCGGGCGGCCGCGGCGGCCACGAGGCGCCGCGCGGCCTGCCGGTGCCGATGCGCCCGCTGTGGCGCGGCGCGATCGAGCACGGCGCCGGCGTCGCCGCGTACCCGTACCAGACCGGCGTGAAGAACCTGACCCTGGCGTCGAGCCAGGTCATCCCGTCGCTCGGCCTCGAGGGCGCGTTCACGGTCGGCTGGGGCGCGGCCAAGGTGGTCTGCGCCCTCGCCGGCAAGAAGCGCGACTACCTCAAGGACGAGGTCGTCTCGGTCTAGCCGGCGCGACCCGTTCCCCGGCCGGCGCCGCGCCGCTCACAGCGCGAGGCGGGACGCGCGCCCCGACGCGGCGTCGCGCACGAAGACCTCGCCCGCGACGACCCGGACCTCGACGACGGCCTCGGTGAAGGCGCCGAGCTTGACCAGGGCGTCGTCGCGACGGGCGAGCACCACCAGACGCTGCTTGTTGCGAGACCGCGCGAGCACCAGGCCGCGCGCCGGCTCGACGTCGACGTCGACGAGGCCCGGGACCGACACCGCGCCCAGCAGCTGGAGCCGGCCGTCGCGACGGGTCCACCACTCGACGCCCTTGTCGGCGCGGACGACGACGTCGTCGGCGCCGAGCGGCACGTAGCCGCGGCTGGGCCCCAGCGCCCGCTCCTCCTTGGTGTCGCGGAACGTGGCGTGGCTGCCGTCGGCGGTGCGCAGCGCGATGTCGGCGGTGAGCGTGCGCGCGGAGACCTTGCCCGAGACCACGATCAGCGCGCCGTCGGGCGACGCCGCGAGCGTCGTCGGGTAGAGGTAGCCGAAGCGGACCTGCTGCCAGGCACCGTCGCGCTTCCAGGTCACGATCTCCTGGGTGTGCGGCGACTCCGGCGGCGGCAGGGTCGCGAAGACGTCGCCGCGCGCGTTGCGGATCACGTAGCCACCGTCGAGGGCGCGCGCGTCGGCGTCGTCGAACGCGGGCGGCGCCGGCGCCTCGGGCAGCGCCGCGACCTCCTCGAGCGTGGGCTTGCGCGCCCGCGGCTTGGCCCCGGCGCCGGCCTTCGCCTTCGCCTTCGCCTTCGCCGGCGCCTTCGCCGGCGCGTGGGGCTCGCCCGGCGGCGCGGCCGCGCGGCGCGGCCGCGCCCAGGCCTCGTAGAGCGCGTCGAGCCCGTGCACGGCGAAGAACGTGCGCACGCCGCCGGCCGCGCTGACCCCGAGCACGACCTCGCCGTCGGCGGGCTCGACCCAGGCCAGCCCGGCCTGCCCGCCCAGCGTCGCCAGGGTGTGCAGCTTGCCCTCGCACAGCCCGACGAACCGCACCTCCTTCTTCCACGCGGTCGTGGCCACCACCGCGCCGTCGAGCGCGACGTAGACGGCGTCGCCGCCGACGCGCTTGCGCGCCACCTCGCGGACCTCGTCGCCGCGCGGATCGAGGACCACCAGGTCGCGCGCGGTCTTGACCACCCAGTACGGCGCCAGGACCGCGACGCTCGGGCACGCGACCTCGGAGCCCCACCGCCGGCGCGCTTCGCCGCGCTCGAAGTCGACCTCGTACAGCTCCCGGCCCGTCGTGACGACGCCGCGCTCGCCGGCGGGATCGAACGCGATCACGCGCAGGTCCGGCGGCAGGCCCGCGACCTCGCGGCGCGCGCCGGTCGCGTCGAGGAACGCGATCCCGACGGTGGTGCCGGCGCGCATCACCCGCGCCGCCGGACGGGGCGCGCCGGCGAGGGGGTGATCGCCGTCCGCGGGGACGCGGCCGCGGCCGGGCTGCTCGACGACCAGCGGGTCGGGCACCGCGAAGCCGGCGCGGCGCGCGTCGTCCATCGCCGTCGCGGCGAGACGCGGGACCCGCTCCTCGGGAAACGGCACCAGCGTCAGGCCGTCGACCGCGGCGGCGGCCCGCTGCAGGCGCGCGGTCGCGATCGCGGCGCGCGCGCGGCGCGCGCCGCCTCGAACCTGGGGTCCTCGGCGAACGGCGCCAGCGCGGGGTCGACGGCGCGCCCGTCGAAGTCGATCGCCGGCCCCGGCGCGGCGTCGGCGGGCCAGGCGCGGGCCTCGCGCGCCCCCAGGAACGCGGCGTGGGCGAGCGGCGCGATCGCGTCGATCGCGGCGACCATCCGCGCCACCTGGGCGAACGCCGGGCGCGCCTGGAGCCAGCGCTCGCCGACGAAGAACCGGGCGTGCGACGTCGACCAGCGCCAGGGCTGGCGCCCGGGCTGCGCCGGCCCCTGCGACAGCTCGCGCTCGAAGCGCTCGGCGATGGCGCGACGCACCTCGGCGTCCGGCGGGGTCGCGAACCGCAGCTCGTAGAGGTGGCCGTCGTTCGCGCCCTCGAACCAGTCCCCCGGGACCGGGTTGTAGAAGCGGAATCGCATCACGCGACGCTACCAGCGCGCCGCGCCGCGGCGCGACCGCGCGGGCCGGCAGATCGCGCCACGCGCGCGCCGCCGCCGCGCGCTACGCCGCGCGGGACTCGGCGCGCATCCGACCGGTCACCGTCGCCGCGACCGAGGCGACCACCGCCGCCGGACGGAGCGGCGCC
Source organism: Kofleriaceae bacterium (assembly GCA_020633495.1). Lineage (GTDB taxonomy): Bacteria > Myxococcota_A > Polyangia > Haliangiales > Haliangiaceae > WYBA01. Next base: position 55,627 of record JACKDR010000020.1, read on the forward strand.
GCGACCGGCGCGGGCGCCGCGCTCGGCGCGACCGCGCGGCCGTGATCGACGTCGGGGACGTAGGGCCGGCTGTGGCCGTCGCGCCACTGCCGCAGCCGCACGGTCGGGCCGTCGGGGCCGCGCAGGATCACGACGTGGGTGAAGGCGCGCAGCAGGCCCGGGTGGATCGCCGGCAGCCAGGTGCCGCCGTTGACGTAGGTGCCGCCGCCCGGCAGCGCGACCTCCTGCGGGATGTGGGTGTGGCCGAAGACCACCACCGGCACGTGGGTGACGCGGCGGATCCGCTCGGGGATCATCGCCAGCGCCACCGACGGATCGCGGGGCGGCCGCCCCGCCATCGCCTCGCCACCGACGACGCCGCCGAGCAGCGTGCCGACGCCGCCGACGAAGCCCCACGGCCAGCCGCCGATCGCGGCGACCAGCACGGCGCCGACCAGCGCGAGCGCGAGCAGCGCCAGGCGATCGAGCATGAGCATCCGGCACACCCGCGTCATGTTGCGGGTCACGGGCATGCGGCGCAGGCCGTCGAGGTCGCGCAGCTCGCCGACCGACAGGCCGCGCTCGGTGGCCAGCTCGGCGAGGCGACGCTCGTGGTCGGCGGCGCGGCGGCCGCGCTGGCGCAGGCCGCGCTGGATCCGCGACGCCCGCCACAGCCCCATCATGAAGCGCGCGTAGCCGCCGACCAGCCGGACGAAGCCGCGCGGGCCGAGGCTGGCGGCGTGCTGCACGTAGCCGCCGAAGCTCCACTCCTCGGTCGAGTGGGCGTCGACGCCGGCGACGCTGCCGAGGTGACGGACCGACGCCGCGTCGACGTTGGGGATGACCTCGCCGTGGCCGTCGTACGGCGACAGCCCGTGCTCGAACGAGCACTGCGCGTCGTACTGGTGGCCGTGCTCGATCCAGGCCACGCCAGGCTCGAGGACGAACCACTCGTGGAAGTCGACGCGGGCGGTGGTCTCGGCGGCGAGCGCGCCGCCGCGGACCAGCGCGGCGCGCATCCGGGCCGCGACCGTGGGGTGCGTGATCTCGCGATCGTGGTTGCCGGCGACGAAGTCGATCCGGTTGCCGGCGCGGAGGAACCGCGCCAGCGCGGTGAAGACGCGCGGGTGGGCCTCGGCGATGCGGTCGACGCGGATCGCGCTGGCCACGGGCACGCGCCCGGCGCCGCTGATCAGGCGATCGGTGACGCCGGTGCCGCCGAGCTCGGCGACGCCGGCCAGGCCGGGGTGGCTCAGCGGCACGAACGCGGCCTGGAAGTCGAGGAAGTCGCCGTTGACCACCAGGCGCCACGGACGACCGTCGACGCGGCGGTGGGTCAGGTGTGCGAGGAAGTCGCACGCCGCGTTCGCCCCCATGGCCACGTCCCGACGGGTCTGCTCGGAGGCCTCGACGCCCAGGTCCTCACCCAGGTGGAGATCGGAGATCACGACCACGTTGTGAGCGGGGTTCGGAGGATTCGAGGCGGTGGAGCGAGTGGGGTTCATTGCAGTCGAGACGCGGCGAGTAAGTGTGCGATGGAGCAAACCCAGCGAGATGGCGCAGCTATCTACATAGTGCATCCCGAACTGCGCATGCGCAAACTGTTTCGCGCCCCGGATGCGAAACAAGTTGCGCACGGTGCGAGGGACGCTCGGTGACGCTCGCTTGCGACACACCGCGCCACGACCGCGGATGACAGGCTTTCCGCGCACATGCTATGACCGGCCGCCTCGTCACGCGGTCCCGGAGCGCCCGCGGGGCGCCTGTCACCGCCCGGCCCAGGAACGAACCAAGTGTCGATGAAAACAGTGATCTTCATCGCCCTGCTGGCGATCTCGCTCAGCTTCTTCGCGCGCACGATGTGGCTGTTCGGCCGCGCGGTCGCCAAGGGCAGGCCCGATCCGCGGCCGCGGCTCGACCAGCTGCCGGCCCGCATCGCCTCGGTGCTGATCTACTTCTTCGGCCAGAAGAAGGTCGCGGAGGAAGGCCCGCTGCACCAGACCTCGAAGCACCACCTGTTCATCTTCTGGGGCTTCCTGGTCATCACGCTGGGCACCGCCGATCTGTTCGTCAGCGGCATGTTCCCGTCGCTGTCGCTGCACCGGCTGCCCGGCCTGCTCGCCCACCCGATCTACCTGACGATCGACGTCTTCAACCTGATCGTCCTGCTGATGATCTGCTGGGCGGTGACCCGCCGCGTCTTCGTCAAGCCCAAGCTGATCCCGTGGAACCTCGACGCCGCGCTGATCCTGGGCGCGATCGGGTCGCTGATGGTCACGCACTTCATGTTCCACGGCTACCAGATCGCCGGCGAGGTCGCGGCCGGCCACGGCTACCCGATCGGCGAGCCCATCTCGGGCGCGGTCGCGCGCTGGCTCGGTCCCATCGATCCCGGCGCCGCGCACCGCGGCGCGACGCTGTCGTACTGGACCCACGTCCTGATCGTCCTGACCTTCCTCAACTACCTGCCCTACTCCAAGCACATCCACCTGCTGGGCGCGCTGCCCAACATCTTCACGCGCAACCTGTCGACCCGCACGCTCGACATGCCGAAGCTCGATCTCGAGGACGAGACCCAGTGGGGCGTCGGCAAGTTCGAGCAGTTCTCGTGGAAGTCGCTGCTCGACACCTACGCGTGCACCGAGTGCGCGCGGTGCTCGAACTACTGCCCGGCGTACGGCACCGGCAAGAACCTGTCGCCGATGCAGCTGGTCCACGACATCCGCTACGAGATGCTCGACCGGGTCGGCCGCGCCGACCAGATCGTCGAGCTCGAGCAGCAGGCCGCCGACATGGAGGCCTACGTGGCCCGCGGCGGCGGCGACGACCCGCACCATCCCAACCCGGATCTGGCGTTCGCGCGCCAGCGCGTGGTCGAGGCCAAGCAGGCGCTCGAGGACATGCCGCTGATGACCGGCGGCCGCATCGCCGAGGACACGCTGTGGGCGTGCACGACCTGCGGCGCGTGCCAGGAGGTGTGCCCGGTCTTCATCGAGCACCCGCTCAAGATCATCCAGATGCGCCAGAACCTGGTGCTCGAGCAGGAGAAGGTGCCGGCCGAGCTGGGCCGCGCGTTCCGCAACATCGAGCGCCAGTCCAACCCGTGGGGCATCGCCAACGACAAGCGGATGGAGTGGGCCGAGGGCCTCGAGGTCCCGACCCTCGAGGACAACCCGGATCCCGAGTGGATCCTGTGGGTCGGCTGCGCCGGCGCGTTCGACGCCCGCATCATCAAGCAGACCCGCGCGATGGTGAAGGTGCTCGACGCCGCCGGCGTCGACTGGGCGGTGCTCGGCCACGCCGAGGGCTGCACCGGCGACCCGGCGCGCCGCGCCGGCAACGAGATGCTGTTCCAGATGCTCGCCGAGCAGAACGTCGAGACCCTCAACAGCTCCGGCGCCAAGAAGGTGCTGACCTCGTGCCCGCACTGCCTGCACACGCTGCGGCACGACTACCCGCAGTTCGGCGGCGACTTCGAGGTCGTCCACCACACCCAGCTGATCGCGCGGCTGATCGCCGACGGCGCGCTCAAGCCCGAGCCCGCGACGATCGAGACCGTGACCTACCACGACAGCTGCTACCTGGGCCGGTGGAACAAGGAGTTCGACGCGCCCCGCGACATCATCACGTCGCTGCAGCCGGCCGGCGCCTACACCGAGATGGCGCGCAGCAAGCGCCACGGCTTCTGCTGCGGCGCCGGCGGCGGCCGGATGTTCATGGAGGAGCACGGCGAGCGGGTCAACGTGAACCGCACCGAGGAGATCATCGCGACCGGCGCGCAGACGGTCGCGGTCGCCTGCCCGTTCTGCAACATCATGGTCACCGACGGCATGAAGCAGCTCGACCAGGAGGGCGTCGAGGTGCTCGACGTCGCCGAGCTGGTCGCGCGCGCGGTGCCCGACGTGCCGGTGTCGGCGCTGACCCGCAAGAAGCAGGCGCGCGGCGAATCCTGAGGCGCGCGGCGCGGGCTACAATGCCCGCGATGAGGAGTCTCACCCTGGCCGCGGTGGTCGCCCTGGCGACGCCGCTGGCCGCCGCCTGCGACGACATGGGGGGCGCCTCGGGGGCCCGCGGCGCCTGCCTCACCGGCGGCCAGCTGCTCGGCTGCGAGGACGAGATCGTCACCGCCGAGGACGCGTGCTGGAAGCTGGTCGGCTGCGGCGTCATCCCGGTCGACAACCAGGATCCCAACGGCCGCGACTGGGGCCGCTGCGTCGGCCGCATCGGCGGCTACGACGAGGACGCCCAGCAGATCGTGATCGCGTGCGTCGCGACCGCGAGCTGCGATCTGCTGACGGTCAACGACTCGCCGGTGAACCCGTACGAATGGCCGGACTGCCTCGAGCTGGGAGGCCAGTGAGATGCGCCCGATGCGCCCGATGCTGCTCGGCGTCGCGGCGGCCGCGGCGGCGGTGCTGATCGCGCCCCGCCCCGCCGCCGCCCAGCAGGCCGACGTGCCCGCGCTGATCCAGCTGGTCCAGGAGCAGCCCGCCGGCATGGACCGCGCGACCTGGAAGGACCGCCGCCGCGACGCCGCCCGCAAGCTGGGCGCCAGCGGCGACAAGCGCGCCGTGCCGGTGCTGATCGAGCTGGTCGAGACCGAGACCTTCGACATCATCGGCGAGATCGCGATCGAGGGCCTGGGCAACCTCGGCGACGCCGCCGCGATCGAGCCGCTGCAGCGGGTCGCCGCCGACCCGGCGCGCGATCGCAGCCAGCGCGACCTGGCCAAGAAGGCGCTGGCCCGGCTGGGCGCCAAGCCCGACGACGGCGTCGGCAGCGCCGGCGGCGGCGACACCGGCGGCGGCGCAGACGCCGCGCTGCTCGGCCGCGGCGGTGGCACGCCGGTCGGCGGCGGCAGCACCGACGACGGCGCCGCGCCGGCCGGCCCCGCCCTCGGCGACGACGTCCTGGCCGCCACCGAGCGGCTGACCCTGGCGCTGGGCTCGGCGCACCTGGGCTGGGACACCGTGCGCGACCGGCTCGACTTCGATCTCGACGTCAAGGGCAGCCTCGAGCGCACGATGGATCGCGAGACCTCCGGGTACGCGTGGGGCGCCGACGCCGCGGTGGTGTCCGCGCTCGACGATCCCGGCGGCGCCGCGTCGGGCAAGCTGTTCGTGCTGGCGGCCGGCGGCCACGGCGAGTACCGCGCCTACACCGCCACCGGGCTGTACGGCATCGGCCTGGGCGCGGCCCGGCTCGAGGCGTCGCGGCTGTCGTCGGACGACGGCAACGGCAACACCAACTCCGACCGCTGGGTCGCGGTCGACGCCCAGGTCGGCCTCGGCGTCGGCTACGGTCGCGTCCTCGACGTCGGCACCCGCATGCGGGTGGCGCGGATCGCCACCGCGCTGGCGCGCAGCCGGTCGCTGGGCCGGCCCATCGACGACGCCACCGCCGCCAAGCTGCAGCGCGCGTGGTGGGGGCTGCGCGGCGAGCTGGGCGCGCACCGCCGCCTGACCACGACGGTCGCGATCCTGCGCGAGGCCGGGGTCCTGCTCGGCGAGCCCGACGCCGGCACCACCTACGAGCTGCTCCAGGTGCTGCAGGACGGCGCCTACGATCGCCGCGCCTCGGGCGTCGACGTCCACGTCGCGTTCGCCGAGAGCTACCTGCGGCGCTGGCGCTACCCGTCCGACGAGGACGCCGGGGTCGCCGACGGCCGCCTCGAGTCGCTGCTGGTCGACGCCCGGGTCGGCCGCCAGCTCGGCGACCAGACCGACCTCACCGTCGACGGCTTCGCGCGGCTGCGGCTGATCGCGCCGGACGGCACGCCCAAGCCGTGGGCGGTGGGCGCGCGCGGCACCTTCCGCCGCTTCGTCTACGCCGACCACTTCGATCCGCGCGGCGCCTTCGACCTGACCGGCGAGGTCGGCGCGTCCGACGACGATCTCGACCAGAACGGCCTGGGCGTCCGGCTCGGCGGCGAGCTCGGCTGGACGATGATCCTGTCGCGGGCGTCGTCGCTGCGCCTGGCCGGCACCGCCGCCCTCGACTCCGGCGAGCTGTTCATCGGGGCCCGCCTCGAGGCCGCCTACGGCTTCCTCGACGCCGGCTTCGCGCGCAGCCTGCCCGCGGCCGCCGGCGAGTGAGCGTGCCGTCCGGGCGAAGTGCTCGCGGCGGGCGCGGCGGCCGCGGCCGCGGCGAGGCGCCGCGGCAGTCGTCGTCGACATCGGCTTGATAGGTCCGACCAATCCCGATAGGCTGGACCCATGCGCCACATGGCCCCCGCCCCGCCCGCCGCGCCGACGGCGCTGTCCGACGGCCAGCGGCGGACGCTGGTGGCCGTCGCCGAGGCCGCGCTGCCCGCGGGCCGGCTGTTCCCGGCGGCCGGCGCCGCCACGGTCGCCAAGCTCGAGGGCTTCCTGGCCCAGCTGCCCGACGCCGCGCGCCACGCCGCGACCGCGCTGCTCGCCGCGCTCGACGCCGACGCCCTGGTCCGCCACCGCCGCCGCTTCGCGTCGCTGACGCCCGCGGCCCGGGTCGCGCTGATCGATCGCTGGCGCCACGGCGGCCTGGCCCGGCGCTCGGCGATGCGCGCGCTGATCACGCCGCTCAAGGTCGCGCACTTCGACGACCCGGCGTTCTACCGCCACCTCGGCTGCGTCTACGAGCTGCAGCGGCCGGCGCCCGAGGCCAAGCCGGCGTGGTTCCGCGACCGCGTCCACGGCGCCGCCGACTGCGACGGCGACCTCGCGCTCGACTGCGACGTCGTCGTCGTCGGCACCGGCGCCGGCGGCGCGGTGGTCGCCAAGGAGCTCGCCGAGGCCGGCGTCGCGGTGGTCATGCTCGAGGAGGGCCGCTACTTCGACCGCTCGGAGTTCAACGGCCGGCCGTTCGAGATGCAGCGCGCGATGTACCGCGCCGGCGGCGCGACCTTCGCGGTGGGCAACGTCCCGATCCCGATCCCGATCGGCCAGACCGTCGGCGGCACCACGACCGTCAACTCCGGCACCTGCTACCGGGTCCCCGACCGGGTGCTCGCGCACTGGCGCGACGACCTCGGGCTCGCCGAGCTGACCCCCGACGCGCTGGCGCCCCACTTCGACAAGGTCGAACGCATCCTCGGCGTCGCCGACGCCCGCCCCGAGTTCCTCGGCGGCAACGCCCGCGTCATCCAGCGCGGCTGCGACGCCCTCGGCTACGCCCACCGGCCGCTGCGCCGCAACGCGCCCGACTGCGACGGCCAGGGCGTGTGCTGCTTCGGCTGCCCGACCGACGCCAAGCGCTCGACCAACGTCAGCTACGTGCCGATGGCGCTGCGCGCCGGCGCCGAGCTGTTCCACGGCGCCCGGGTCGAGCGCGTCATCGTCGCCGGCGGCCGCGCCACCGGCGTGGTCGCCCGGGTCCGCGGCGCCGACGGCGGCAGCCACCGCGTCACCGTCCACGCCCGCGCGGTCGTGCTGGCCTGCGGCACGCTGATGACGCCGGGGCTGCTCGAGGCCAACGGCCTGGGCGGCGCCTCCGGCGAGCTCGGCGGCAACCTGTCGATCCACCCGGCGTGCGGCGCGCTCGCCGAGTTCGACGAGCGCATCGCCGGCTGGGACGGCATCCCGCAGGGCTACTCGATCGACGAGTTCCACGACGAGGGCATCCTGTTCGAGGGCGCCGCGACGCCGCTCGAGTACACGGTCAGCCTGATGCCGCAGGTCGGCGCCCGCCTGGTCGAGCTCGCCGAGGGCTTCGATCGGGTCGCCAGCTTCGGGTTCCTGGTCGCCGACACCTCGCGCGGCCGGGTCCGCCAGGTCGGCGGCCGCCCGGTGATCACCTACGTGCTCAACGATCACGACGTCGCGCGGCTCAAGCGCGGCGTCGACATCCTGGCCCGGGTCTTCTTCGCCGCCGGCGCCCGCGCCGTGCTGACCCCGGTGCACGGCTTCGACGAGCTGCGCAGCGCCGCCGATCTGGATCGCTTCCGCGCCACCCGCGTGCGCGCGTCGCAGCTCGAGCTGTCGGCGTACCACCCGCTGGGGACCTGCCGCATGGGCGTCGATCCGGCGCGCTCGGTGGTCGGCGCCGATCACCAGCTCCACGACTGCGCCGGGCTCTACGTCGTCGACGGCAGCGCCGTGCCGTCGTCGCTGGGCGTCAACCCGCAGGTGACGATCATGGCGCTGGCGACCCGCGCCGCCCAGCTGATCGCGGCGCGCCTGGCGTAGGCAGGGCGACGGCGTCTCGACGGTCGCGACGCGGTCGCGTGGCGACGGCCCGTGGTCGCGACGCGATCGGGCCCGGTCGCGACCGGTCGCGGTCCGGCGCGCCCGGTCGCGGCTCGGCGCGCGGCGCTGACCGCCGAGTTCTCTCGACGACAACTTCGCGTCGTGGCTTACATCGTTGCCTGGGGCTCCAACGGAGATGGAGACCCGCGATCGCTGATGTGACGTCATCTGTGCTGCAAGTGACGCGATCGGCCGATTGCCGACATTGTGCGGTTGGACGGCGGTCGCCGCGCTGGTATGAGCGCCTCATGCTCAGGCCATGCCTCCCCGTGGCCGTGCTGCTGGTCGCCGCGTCGCTGGGCGCGGCCGCCTGCAAGCACGACACGCACTACACCGACGCCGGCGTCCGCGACGCCGGCGATCAGGATGGCGGGAGCGTCGTCCCCGACGCGCGGCCGCCCCTGCCCGCGTACGAGATCACCGGCGGCGCCCGCGGCGTCGCCGGCGCCCGCTTCAAGGCCGACGTCCAGATCGGCCATGGCGTCGGCCAGCAGCCCGCCACCGGCAACGGCACCACCGCCGAAGGCAACGCCGCGGTCAAGCCGTAGCCCCGCCGCCAGGAACCCGAGGAATCCGATGATGCGCACCCTCCCTCGCCTCGTCCCTCTCGTCGTCGTCGCCGGCCTGCTCGGCGTCGCGTCCACGGCGCACGCCGTGCCGTCGACGGTCTCGTTCACCGCCCGGATCACCGACGGCGACACGCCGGTCGACGGCACCGTCACGCTGCACGTGGCGATCTACGACGCCGACGCCGCCGGCACGCTGCTGTGGGAGGAGACCCAGGCCGACGTGCCGGCCGCGCAGGGCCTGGTCTACGCCAGCCTCGGCGCGGTCGACCCCACCGGCAACGGCCTCGACGGCGCGGTCTTCACCGGCCAGCCGGTGTTCCTCGAGCTCACCGTCGACGGCGACACCCTGTCGCCGCGCATCCCGATCGAGTCGGTGCCGTACGCGGTGCGCGCCCAGGTCGCCGACACCGCGACCGCCCTCGAGGGCTTCGACCCCGGCGACGTCATCACCGGGGTCGCCCCGGGCGCCGGTCTCACCGGCGGCGGCAGCGCCGGCGACGTCACGCTGTCGGTCGACACCGGCGCGATCCAGCAGCGGGTCGGCGGCACCTGCGCCGCCGGCTCGTCGATCCGCCAGATCAACGGCGACGGCACGGTGGTCTGCGAGGCCGACGACGCCGGCACCGGCGACATCACCGGCGTCACCGCCGGCACCGGCCTGGCCGGCGGCGGCGCCAGCGGCGCGGTCACGCTGTCGGTCGACACCACCGTGGTCCAGCAGCGGGTCGGCGGCACCTGCGCCGCCGGCTCGGCGATCCGCCAGGTCAACGGCGACGGCACCGTGCTGTGCGAGGTCGACGACGTCGGCACCGGCGACATCACCGGCGTCACCGCCGGCGCCGGCCTGTCCGGCGGCGGCGCCAGCGGCGCGGTGTCGCTGAGCGTCAACACGACGCTGATCCAGGCCCGGGTCACCGGCGTCTGCAACGCCGGCAGCTTCGTCACCGGCGTCAACGTCGACGGCTCGGTGGCGTGCGGCGCCGACGTCGTCGGCACCGGCGACATCACCGGCGTCACCGCCGGCACCGGCCTGGCCGGCGGCGGCGCCAGCGGCGGCGTCACGCTGTCGATCGCGACCGGCGGCGTCGGCTCGACCCAGCTCGCCGACGGCGGCGTCGCGACGGTCGACCTCGCCGACGGCGCGGTCACCTCGGCCAAGCTCGCCGACGGCACCGTCGCCAACGTCGACCTCGCCAACAACGCGGTCAACTCGGCCAAGATCGCCGACGGCAGCGTCGCCAACGCCGACCTCGCCAACAACGCGGTCAACTCGGCCAAGATCGCCGACGGCAGCGTCGCGACCGCCGACATCGCGGCCAACGCGGTGACGATGTCGCGCACCAACACGCCGATGGGCTACGGCACCGCGACCGCCAACGGCGCGTCGGTGCTGTACACCAGCGGCAACATCGCGTTCACCGAGACCGGCTCGTGCATGGTCACCGCCGCGGTCAACGCCGCCGGCAACGTGCCGTCGATGGCGGTCCGGCCGATGATCAACAACGTCTCGACCAACGCGTCGATCGTCCAGGCCACCTACGGCTACGCCTGGTACGCCAGCGGCACCCAGGGCTACTCGGCCACCGAGACCGCGCTGCTGACGATCTCGGCGACCGGGACCTACCGGCTGGGCTGCCAGGTGCTCAACGGCGGCTCGGGCGCGCGCACCTGCCGCGTCACCTACCTGTGCAACTGACCCGCCGCGTCCCGACGGCGCTGGCGCTGGCGCTGGCGCTGGCGACCGCGGCCGGCTGCGGCCGCAGCGGCGGTGGCGCGGCCGGCGTCCCGCCGCCGCCGTACGCGCTGTCGTGCGACTCCGCGGACACCGCGCAGCAGTCGACGCTGTTCTGCGTCCGCACCGACACCCGCAACGGTGACGTCATGGTCGTCGACCTCGACCGCCTGCCGATCACCAGCGGCGCGTCGCGCGCCGCCGACGAGCCGGCCGGCACCTACCAGACGATCTGCGACTCGACGGTGACGCCGACCAAGTCGGACTTCCGCTGCCTGAGGATGCACGTGCGCACCGGCGAGATCGTCGTGCTGCGCCTGGCCGAGCTGCCGCACTGGCCGCGCTGACGTGGCGGCGCGCGGCGACGACGGCGCCTGGACGCGGCGGCTCGCGCGCTGGCAGCCGCTGCTGCTGCTGATCCTGCCCGCGGTATGGGCGGCGATCGTGTGGTCGCCGAGCTACTCGGTCGATCCCGACAGCTACTACCACCTCGGCGTCGCCCGCCGGATGATCGAGGACGGCTGGCTGCGGCAGTTCCCCTGGCTGCCGCACACGACCCTCCACGCGCCGTTCCCCGACGTCCACCTCGGCCAGCACGTGCTGCTGATGCCGTTCGTCGCGGTGCTGCCGCTGCAGACCGCGCTGCGGGTCGCGGTGGTGGCGTTCGCGTCGGCGATGGCGGCCAGCCTGTACCTGGTGCTGCGCCGTCACGGCGTGCGGTGGGCGGCGCCGTGGGTGGTGCTCGGCCTGGCGACCTCGCCGCTGGCGCTGGCCTACGCGTCGTTCCTCAAGGGCGCGGCGACGTTCCTGATCGTCCTGCCGTGGTTCGTCGACGCGATCTGGCGCGGCGCCCACCGCCGCGCGTTCGTCCTCGCCTGGGTGTCGGTCTACGTCTACGTCGGCGCCACCGTGCTGGTGCCGTTCGCGCTGGTCCACCTCGTCGTCGAGCGCTGGTGGCACGCGCGCTGGACGTGGCGGCCGGTGGTGGCGACGGTCGCCGGCCTGGCCGCGGGGATGATCGTCAACCCGCTGTGGCCGGCGCACTGGGGCCACGTCGCGGCCGAGCTGCGCTCGATCTTCGCGCGCGACCCCGAGCTGATCCCGGGCGAGCTGCGCGGCGGCGAGTGGGCGATGCTGACCGGCGAGATGCTGCTGGGCCTGGCCGGGGTCGCGCTGGTGGCGTGGTTCGTGATCCTGGTCCGCCAGCTCGGCCGCGCCGCGCGGGTCCCGGCGGCCGCGGCCAGCGGCGCGATCGCCGCGCTCGGCCTGCTCGGCGGCGCGCTGCTCGCCGGCTCCAAGCTGGTCGAGCTGTTCGTCGTGTTTTCGATCCTGGCGGTGCCGATCGCCGCCGAGGCGATGCGGCCGTGGCCGCGGGCCCTGGTCGTCGCCGCGATCGGGCTGGCGATCGTCGTCGGCGCGCGCGGCGGGCTCCGCTTCCACGACGAGATGGCGGTGCCGGGCCAGAGCCACCCGCGCGACTACCAGGTGATGGCGGCGTGGCTCGACGCCCGCACCGCGCCCGGCGAGATGGTGGTGGCGCCGTGGGACGACATGCCCGGGCTGTTCCTGTTCGGCGGCGACCAGCGCTACATGGCGGGCGTCAACGTCCAGTTCCTGCGCGATCACGACCGCACCCGCTTCGAGGCCTACGGCCTGCTGTACCGGGGCGCGATCGGCGACCCCGAGGCGGCGATGGCGCGGCTGTTCGACGGCGCCCGCCTGCTGCTGGTGCGCCGCGTCCCGCACCTGCCCGGCGAGCTCCCGCTGACCGACCACCTGGCGCACAGCCCGCACTTCGAGGAGCTGGCGTCGCCGACCGCGCTGTGGCGGGTGTTCCGGCGCCTCGACGACGGCGCCGCGCCGGCCGCGCCGGCCGCGACGACCCGCTGACGCCGCGCCGCGCTACGCGGCGGCGTCGACCGAGGGCGCGGCGCCGGCGACGGTCTCGTCGACGACGGTCGCGATGCCGTCGCCGATCTGGTCGAGCGGCAGGTCGTTGGCGTCGTAGCCGAACGGATCCTCGATCTCGACGCCGATCTCGTCGATGCCGAACAGCGCGTAGGCGACGACCGCGGACGCCGGCCCGGTGAACCAGCCCATCGACGCCAGCAGCGCCATCGGCACGGTGAAGCAGAACAGGGTCAAGAAGCCCTTGATGTGGTGGGCGTACGCGAACGGCACCGGCGTGCGCAGGATCCGCTCGCAGCCGCTGAAGCAGTCGACGATGTCGGACAGCGCGTTGTCGAGGATGATCAGCCGGTGCTCGGAGATCCGGCCGGCGCGGGCCTCGGCGACGAAGCCGTCCGACAGCCACCGCGCCACCAGCAGCGGCGGGCACGCCTTGGTCGCCAGCTCGGCGCGCTGGGCCGCCGACAGCCGGGTCGCCAGCTCCGGCCACTCGCGCTCGCCCCGGAGGTAGCGGCGGATCGTGGCGTACAGCGCCACGATCAGGTCGCCCTGGGTGCGGCGCACCGCGGGGCTGCTCTGGTCGAGGAAGCTCGCGGTCTGGCGCGCCAGATCGCGCGAGTTGTTGACGATCGCGCCGATCAGCCGGCGGCCCTCCCAGAACCGGTCGTACGAGGCGTTGGTGCGGAACACCAGCAGCAGGCCGAGCGCGACGCCGACCAGCGTGTGGACGCTGGGCGGGATCGCCAGGTTGGCGTCGCCGCGGTCGAGCAGCACCGAGGCGACGACGCCGAAGCCGCCGGCGATCGCGACCCGTGTCGCGATCCGCGGCAGCACGGTGCCGCGGAACCGCAGCAGCAGGGCCAGCCAGTTGCGCGTGTCGTACGAGACCATCGAGGGACGATTCTCGTCGCGGCGCGCGCGGCGCGCAACGGCCACGGGGGCCGCGCGCTACTGCTTGATGCGGCCGGTGCCGTCGCTGGGCGGCTTGAGCTCGTGCACGGCGGGCGGCGGCGGGACCTCGAGCGTCGGATCGGTGTTGGTGCCCTTGCGCACGTACTCCGTCACCGGCTTGTAGTTGAGGTTCCAGTGCTCTTCCTTCACCTGCTTGCCGTTCTTGTAGAACTTGCGGTAGCGGGTGATCCGGTAGCCCGGGAAGCCGGGCTGGACGATCGCCTCGGTGCCCTCGGGCATCGTGTCGTCGGGCCGCTCCTGGACCACGTAGTCCGACTCCTCGAGGATCTTGCGCTCGAAGGTGACCTCGTCGTACGGGCGCTCGTGGCCGAGGACCTCGACCGTGGCCTCGCCGCGGGCGACGACGTAGTGGATCGCGACCGGGAAGTCGTAGCCGTTGCGCAGCACCAGGTCGGTGTTGGGCCACACGACGGTGGCGTCGAAGCCGAACGGCTGGTACGCGCTCGGCCGCGAGTGCGGCGTGGTGTCGACGATCTCGAGGCCGGCGAAGAACGACGCCGCGAACAGCGTCGTCGAGATCTGGCAGGTGCCGCCGGCCAGGCCGTCGACCATCTCGCCCGCCGTGATGACGTGGGCGATCTTGTAGCCCTCCTTCTCGGTGCGGTTGCCCACGACCTCGTTGAAGGAGAACGTCTCGCCCGGCGCCAGGACCTTGCCGTTGATCTTGCTCGCCGCGAGCTTGAGGTTGAAGTTGCGGTCCTTGTCGGACACCGAGAACTTGGTCGTCCAGTGCCCCATGACGTGCGAGATGTCGTCGATGCCGAGGCCGGCCTTGGTCACCCGGGCGGGCAGCGGCACGCCGGCGAGCTCGAGGCGGGCGACGCCGGCGCGGGCGCCGCTCTCGATGCGCGGCAGCGACGCGTAGACGTCGATGCCGAAGCCGGGCTCGTCGGCGCGGATCTCGCGGGCCTCGAGGTCGAGGCGGGCGTCGACCGCGGCGCGATCGTAGCGACCCTTGAGCGCGGTCAGCGCGGCGATGGCGCGGGCGCGATCGACCCGCAGCGGCAGCGCGCCGGCGTCGCGCAGCGACGCCAGCGGCTCGTCCGAGGCGGCGCGGCGGGCGGCGTGGGCCAGATCGTCCTCGTCGACCACGACGCCGAGATCGGACCAGCGCATCGCCACCGGCTTGCCGGCGATGACGACCTCGACGGCGGCGTCGAGCTGACGGCCGACCAGGGTGCCGAGGTCGCCCGGATCGGCGGCGCGCGCGTCCGACGCCGGGGCCTTGCGCGGGGTGCCCGCGGCCTGGGCGTCGCCGCCCAGCACGAAGTAGGCGCCGGCCAGCAGGGCGCTGGTGGCGAACAACCCGCCGGCCAGGCCCAGGTACACCGAGCCGCGACGGGAACGATCAGGATTACGCTGCTGCCTACCGGTCATAGGATGGTCCGTTATACGCCCTCTTACCATGGGCCCTTCCGTGGGGGCCACATTGCACCCGGCGGGCCGACCGATCGACAGCGCGCGGCGGCGCTCCCGGCGCCTCCGCCGGGGGCCGATCGCGCCCGGCGTGTCACCGTGGCCACGCCGCCGTGTCTGCCCAGACGCACGGTTTGACAGGGCGTCGACCATGGTGCAGCCTGCGATGGATGGGTGGATCGCTCGTCCAGCGCAACAAGGCGGTCGCCCGCCGCAAGGGCTCGATCGCGGCGGCCGCGGCCGCTGGTTCGGTGGTCGCGGTGGTGGTCGGCGCGCCGATCGTCGGGGTCATCGGCCTCGCGGGCGCGGCGTACCTGGGCTGGGACTGGCTGTCGTTCCGGGTCAAGAACGGCCTGCGGTTCTGACCCGGTAGGGCCGATGGCGCTGCCGGCCAGCGAATCCGGCCTCGTCGGCCAGACCCTCGACGGGCGCTACCGGATCGAGGCCCAGCTCGGCAAGGGCGGCATGGGCGCGGTGTACCGCGCGACCCACGTCCACCTCGAGCAGCGGGTCGCGATCAAGGTCCTGCGCCCGCACCTCGCCGGCGACCCGGTCGCGGCGCGACGCTTCGCCCGCGAGGCCAAGGGCACGTTCCGCCTCGACAGCGACCACGTGATCGCGGTCAGCGATTTCGGGGTCACGCCCGACGGCCTGCTCTACATGGTCATGGAGTACCTCGACGGCCGCACCGTGGCCGACGAGCTGGCCAGCGACGGCGTGCTGGCGCCGGCGCGCGCGGTCCACGTCGCCGCCCAGGTGTGCGAGGCCCTCACCGCGGCGCACCGGCTCGGCTTCCTCCACCGTGACCTCAAGCCCGACAACATCATGCTGATCCGGCGCGGCGGCGATCCCGACTGGGTCAAGGTACTCGACTTCGGGCTCGCCAAGCTGATCGAGGGCGCCGGCGGCACCGTGTTCTCGATGGCGGCGCTGACCCAGAAGGACCTGGTCTTCGGCACCCCGGAGTACATGGCGCCCGAGCAGGCCATGGGGCAGACGCTCGACGCCCGCGCCGATCTCTACGCGCTGGGCGCGACCCTGGTCGAGATGCTGACCGGGCGACCGCCGTTCATCGACGACAGCCCGATGCGCCTGCTGGCCAAGCACGTCAAGGCGGAGCCGCCGTCGCTGGGCGAGCTGGCGCCGGCGCTGGCGCCGCTGATCGAGCTCGACCGGGTGGTCCGGCGCTGCCTGGCCAAGCGACCCGAGCTGCGGCCGAGCAGCGCCGACGAGCTGGCCGCGGAGCTGCGCACGCTCGTCGCGACGCTGCCGGCGAGCGCCGGCGGCGCCCGCGTGCCGGCCCAGGTCGCGACGTCGCAGACCGTCGACGTCGACATGGTGCCGCCGGCGGCGGCGTTCCCGTCGCCGTCGCCCGCGCCGGTGCTGCCGGCCCGGGCGGACCCGCCGGCGCCGCCGGCCCCGTTCGGCGAGGACACCCGCGGCGTCACCACGGCGGTGCCGCCGGGCCGGACCGGGCGGACCGCGGTGATCGCGATCGCCGCGGCGACGCTGGCGCTCGGCGCCGTGGTCGTGGTCGCGATGAGCCGGGGCCGCGGCTCACGAAGCGCTTCCGTAAGCACTTCCGGAGGCCGCGCCGCCGCGGCGACGCGGGACGCCAGGACAGCCGCGCCGGACGCCGCCGCGATCGTCGCGTCCGCGCCGGTGGACGCCGGGGCCGGCGCCGACGCCGCCGCGCCGCCGCCCGACGCCGGGCCACGCAAGGCGTCGAGCCACGACGACCGACCGCCGCCCGATCCCGCCCTCGCCTCCCACCTGGCCGCGGCCGAGGCGGCTCGCCGCGGCCACAACTGGCTGCGCCAGCTCGCCGAGGCGGACGCCGCGCTGTCGATCGACAGCCACCACCTGCGCGCGCGCTTCCTCGCCGGCGAGGCGCTCCTGGAGACCGGAGACGCCGCGAATGGTTGTAGGTACTTGCGCACAGCGCGCCGGCTGAGCGCGGCTCGGGCCATCCTTTCGTCAGGGCGGTGCCCGGCGGATTGACCGCGCCGCGACTCCGTCCGTATCCTGGTCCCCGATGAGCGCCAGCGCGGCATCCGGTCGCGTCCAGGCTCCCGCCCGCCTGGGCGCGGGGGCCAGTGTTGGAGGGGTCACGGTCACCGCCCCCCTTCGCCGGACCACCTTGGCCGACCTTTACCAGGCAGACGCCGGGGGCACGCCGTGCACCCTGATGGTCCTGCACGCCGAGCTCGGTCGCCTGCCCGCGGTGCGCGACGCCGTGCTCGACGCCGCCGCCCGCGCCGCCGCGGCCGGCGAGCACAAGCACCTGGTCCGGACCCTGGGGTCCGGCGCCGAGGCCGATCGGGTCTGGGTCGTCACCGAGTCGCAGGACGGCAACTGCCTGCGCGACCTGCTCGAGCGCAAGCGGCAGAGCGGCGGCGGCGGCCTGCCCGCGCGCGGCGCCGGTAACCTGGTCGTCGGCGTCGCCGCGGCCATCGCCGCCGGCGGCGTCCACGGCGGCCTGTCGACCGAGTCGATCATCGTGTCGCGCAACGGCCGGGTCCGGGTCGGCGATCTGGCGCTGGGCGCCGGCGTCGCCGCCGCGGTCGCGGCCGGCGCGCTGCCGGCGCCCAGCAGCCTCGCCCCCGAGGTCGCGCGCGGCGCCGCGCCCGACGAGACCGCCGACGTCTACGCCCTCGGCGCCCTGCTCTACGAGGCCCTGGTCGGGCGCCCGCTCGAGCGCGGCGGCCCGCGGCCGTCGGAGGCGGTCGCCGGGCTGACCACGACGATCGACGAGATCATCGCGCGCACCTGCGCCGCCGATCCGGCGCGCCGCTTCGGCTCGGTCGAGGTGGTCAAGGAGCTGGTCGCCGACGCCCTGGGGCGCGGCGCCGCGGTCGAGGACGACGCCGCGGCGTCGGCGCACGGCGCGCCGCAGGCGATGCCGTCGCTGTCGGGGCAGATCGCGGCCCAGGCCGCGCCCGGCGCGGCGATCGGCGGCGGCGGCGGCGGCGGCGCGCTGGATCCGGTGCTCGCCGCGGCGCTCGCCGACTCCACCGAGAAGTGGCTGATCACCAAGGGGCGCCTCGACTACGGCCCGTTCTCGCTGCAGCAGGTCCTCGATCAGATCGAGACCGGGCAGATCGTCGCGGGTAACATCATCGTCGACAAGGACACCGGCGCGCGCACCGACGTCGGCGCCCACCCGCTGCTCGCGCCCATGGTCGACGCCGCGCGACAGCGCCTCGACGACGCCCGGCGCGCCCACGCCGAGGACGCCCACCAGACCAAGGAGAAGAAGCGCGGCGTCTTGCTGTTCGCCGGCCTCGCCGCGGTCGTGCTGGCGCTCGGCGCCGTGCTGTACCTGATCCTCGGCCGCGACCACGCCGAGAAGAAGCCCGACGAGGTCGCCGGCGTCGCCAAGCTCGGCGGCGCCTCGCTCGACGTCAAGATCAGCGAGCCCAAGAAGCCGGCGCCGGTCAAGCGCAGCGGCGGCAGCCGGTCCGGCGGCAAGCGCTCGAGCAGCGGCGGCGGCGGTGACGACGACGAGATGCTCGCGCTCGATCTGTCGGGCGACGACGACGCCACCGAGACCCTCGACATGGGCACGATCTTCGGCGTGTATTCGCGCTACGGTGGCCAGCTCGGCGGCTGTCTGTCGAAGACCGGCGCGGGCTACGCCAGCATCAGCATCATCATCGAAGGGAAGTCGGGCAAGGTGAACTGGGTGCGCGTCAACGGCCAGAAGGGCGGCGGGCTCTACGACTGCATCAACCGCGTCATGCGGTCGATGAAGTTCCCGTCCGTCAACGGCCCGCGCAGCCGCGCCGAGTTCGACATCTCCCGGTGACGTCGTGAACCCTCCCTCGAACGGCACCGGCGCCACGCCGTCGCGGGCCCACCTCGCGGCGGTGATCCCGCACCGCATCAAGGTCGGGCCCGTCGCCGGCCTGCTGCTGGCGCTGCTGTTCGCGCTCGCGGTCACGCCGGTGCTGCGCGTCGACGCCTGGCTGGCCGCGTCGGGCTCGCTCGACGTCGTCGCCGGCGAGCCGTCGCCGGTGACCGTGCGCATCCCGCCGTTCGCCGGCACCGATCTCGGCGGCCTCGAGCACGCCGGCGGCGGCGCGATCCTGATCGCGCGCGGCGACGTCGCGACCCCGCTGCAGGCCGACGCGGTCCAGGTCTTCCGCGCCCACCAGCCGCGCGGCGTCGTCGGCGACCTCGCCTACTTCGCCGTCGTGCTGGCGCTGACCGCGATCTACACGCTGCAGCTGCGACGGTCCAACCAGGGCCGGCTGTTGCGCAGCCAGCTGGTGCTGCTCGGGGTCCTGCTGGCCTCGGCGATCGCGGTCAAGACCGCGCTCTTGCTCACGCCGCTGTCGGTGCTGGCGATCCCGGTGGCGCTGCTCGCGGTGGTGACGACGATCGCGATCGACCGATCGACGGGCCTGGCCACCGGCGTGCTGCTGAGCCTGCTGGTCAGCCTGGCGGTGCCGTTCGACATCGGCGTCACCGCGGTGCTGCTGATCCAGGCCCTGACCGCCAGCCTGCTGCTGCCCGATCGCATCCGCCACAAGTGGCGCGTCACCTTCGGCGTCGGCGTCGCCGCCGCGGCGCTGTCGCTCCTGGCGTACGGCATCGTCCACTACCTCACCCGCGGCACCGCGCCGGTCGACGAGCTGTCGCGGCTGGGCCGGTCGAGCTGGGTCGCCGCCGGCGCCGGCGGCGTGCTCGCTGCGCTGCTGGCGGTGCCGCTGGTGCCGGCCCTGCAGCTCGCGCTCGGCGAGATCACCGACGGCGCCCTGGTCCAGCTCCAGGATCTGTCGCACCCGCTGCTGCGGCAGATCGCCGAGAAGGCGCCGGGCACGTGGCAGCACAGCCTGGCGATGGCCAACATGGCCGAGGTCGCCGCCAACGCGATCGGCGCCAACGGCCGGCTGGTCCGGGTCGGCGCCTACTTCCACGATCTCGGCAAGTCGCTGCAGCCCAAGTACTTCATCGAGAACCTCGAGGGCGGCGAGCAGAGCCCGCACGATCGGCTCGAGCCCGAGGTGTCGTGCGACGCGATCTTCGCCCACGTCACCGAGGGCATCGCGGTGGCGCGGCGGCATCGCCTCCCCGAGCGCGTCATCGACTTCATGCACATGCACCACGGCGACGGGGTGCTCGAGTACTTCTGGGCCAAGTGCCTCGAGCACGGCAACCCCAAGCACCTCACGGTCGCCGACTTCCGCTACCCGGGGGTGCCGCCGCAGAGCCGCGAGACCGCGATCCTGGCGATCTGCGACGCCGTCGAGGCGGCGAGCCGGACCCTGCGCAAGCCCGACGAGCAGGCGATCTCGAACCTGGTCCAGCGCATCGTCTACGGCAAGCTGCACCTCGGCCAGCTCGACGACAGCGGCCTGTCGATGGCCGACCTGCGCATGATCAGCGACTCGCTGCGCGAGACCATCAAGCACGCCCACCACGGGCGCATCGAGTACCCGTGGCAGCGCGCCGAGCGCGCCGCCACCGAGCAGCCGACCCCGGCGACGATGCTCGAGCGTCCCGCCACCGCGCCGGTCGAGGGCGCGTCGATCACGCAGCGGTTCCTCGAGGAGCCGCGCCTCGACTCGCTCGACGCGCCGCGGCCGCCGTGGGCGGCGCCGGTGCGCGCCAGCGCCCCGCGAGCGGCGGCGAAGCCGCGGGTCACCGACCAGGCCGCGGAGGCGCCGACGATGCCGCTGGACACCGGCCCCGGAGCCGCGGTGGCGACCGACGCCACCGTGCCGCTGCGCGGCGCCGAGCCCCGGACCACGCCGCCGCCCGCGCCCGGCGCCCCGACGACGGCGACGACGACAGCGACGACAGCGACGACAGCGACGACAGCGACGACAGCGACGACAGCGACGACAGCGACGACAGCGACGACAGCGACGACAGCGACGACAGCGACGAACTCCGTGGTCGACGCGGCGCCGGTCGGCGAGGCCGCGCCCGCCGCGCCGGTCGCCGTCACGGAGGCCGACGACCGCGCGCTGACCGAGACCGGCCGACGCGCCCGGCTCGAGGTCGTCGAGGTCGTCGAGCTCGGCACCGCCGACGCGGTCGAGCCGGTCGCCGCCGCGCCGGTCGAGGTCTCGGCGGCGCCGCCGCCTGCCGAGGTCGCGCCGCCGGTCAGCGTCGCCGCCCTCGCCGCGGCCGCCGACGCCGCCGTCCCGACGGTGGACGACGACGGCGACGCCTCCGATCGCGCGGTCACCGCGCCGATGGCCGCCGTGCCCGCGCCCGACGATGGACGCGCGGCCGACCACGACGGCGAGCCGCCCGCGATGCCGCGCGCCCGCGCCAGCTCGTCGCCGTGGGCCAACCGCCTGGCGGCGCGCCTCGACGCCATGCTCGACGCCGCGGAGGGCGAGCCGCCGCCCGACCCGCTGGCCGCCGGCTCGGCG
The DNA here is from genome assembly GCA_020633495.1 of Kofleriaceae bacterium. Taxonomy (GTDB): domain Bacteria; phylum Myxococcota_A; class Polyangia; order Haliangiales; family Haliangiaceae; genus WYBA01. The sequence continues at coordinate 76,814 of JACKDR010000020.1, forward strand.
CCGCCGACCGCGGTGCCGACGTGGCGCGCGCCGCTGCCGGCCGAGCCGCCGCCGGGCGACGCGAACGCGCCGCCCCTGAGGCCGCGCCGCCGTCGTCGACGCCGCGCCGGTGGTCGACAGCGCGCCGATCGTCACGCTGATGCCGCGCCGCGATCGCGCCGCGACCTCGCCGGCGTCCTTCGCCGACGTCGCGATGGAGGCGCTGGCCACCACCCAGCTCGACGCCAGCGCGGCCGAGCTGCACACCACGAGGCGCCGTCAGCCGCCGCCGCCGCCGCCGCCGGGGCGGAGCCGTCGCGCCGGCTCGACCCTCGAGGTCGACGGCGACGACGTCGAGGCGACGCTCGAGGTCGCGCCCAGCGGCCGGACCCGCGGCGGCGCCATCGTCGGGCCGCCACCGGCCACCCTGCCGGCGCCGGCGCCGGCGACGCCCGGCCCCGGGCCCGGCCCCGGCCCCGGCGACGGCGTCGAGCCGGGCGACGACGACGTCACGATCGTGCCGGCGAGCCCGCCGTCGTCGATGCTGCCGCCCCGCGCCCGGACCCAGGGCAAGCCGCGCGAGTAGCGGGGGTCGATGCGGTCAGTAGCCGGGACCCGCACCCTCGGGCTGGAAGCGGAACGCGGTCACGGCGTCGAGCTCGACGACGTAGCGCTCCTTGCGGGTGGTCGCGACCGTGGCCAGCTCGGCGCCGACCTCCAGCCGCGACACCCGGTCGACCACCAGGGTCTCGTCGCCCAGCGACAGGTAGACGGTGACGCCGAGCCCGGCCGGCACCACGTAGGCGTCGCCGTCCTTGGTCAGCCCGGAGCCTCCGAGCACCTCGATCAGGTTCTTGTGCAGCATGGCGGCGGAAGTCTACCACCGCGCCGCCGCCGGCCGTCCTGGCCGACCTGGCAGGTCGTGGCGGCGTGCGCGGCGCTGCTGGTCGGCTGCGGCGGCGCGGCGCCGCGCCCGGCGACGCCGTCGGCGGCGACCCGCGCCGCGGTGACCCGGGCCGAGGGCCACGAGCGGGCCCGGCGCCACGATCTGGCCCGCGCCGAGTACGAGCGCGCGATCGCCGACGCGCCCGACCGCGCCAGCGAGATCTACGCGCGCCTCGAGCTGGCGTCGCAGCTGGCGTTCTGGGGCGAGGTCGCGGGCGCGATCGACCAGCTCGAGCAGGTCCTCGCGCTCGATCCGTCGATCGCCCGCGCCTGGCACGACCTCGGCATCCTCCGCCACCACGCCGGCGACGACGCCGGGGCCCGCGCCGCGCTCGAGCGCGCGGTGACGCTGGCGCCCGAGGACCCGCGGCCGCGCATCGCCCTGGCCGCGTTGCTGTGGCAGGGCGGCGACGCGGCGGCGGCGCGGGCCCAGTACCAGGCGCTGCTCGCGCTCGACCTGCCTGACGCGGTCCGTGACAAGGTCACCTGGGCGATCGGCGCGATCGACGCCCAGCAGGCCGCCGGTGGCACCCCGTAGCCGGCCCCGGCGATCGCGCGCGGGCACGGGCGGGGGCGGAGGTCGGGGTCTATACTCGCGGCATGTTCCGCCGGGCCCTCGCGGTCGCTCTCCTGTCGCTGGCCCTGCCCGCCACCCCGGCCCACGCCGGCTTCGACTGGCTGGGCCGCATCGATCTCGAAGCCGAGGACCTGCACAGCAGCGACGCCGGCAAGCGCCGCGCCGCGGTGCTCGCCCTCGCCGGCTTCGACGCCGAGCTGGCCAAGCCGTACCTGCTCGAGGCCCTCGACGACGACGACGACGAGGTCCGGCTCGAGGCCGGGCGCGCCCTCGGCCGCGGCAAGGTCGCCGAGGCCACCGGGCCCGTGATCGACTGGCTCGGCGACGTCGATCCCAAGATCCGCGCCGCCGCCGCCGACATCCTCGGCGACCTGGCCACGCCCGAGGGCACCCAGGCGCTGATCCGCTCGCTCGGCGACGCCGACGCCACGGTGCGGGTCCGCACCGTCCTGGCCCTGGGCAAGATCGGCAAGGCCGGGTCCGACGAGGTCGTCGTGCCGCTGGTGTCGCGTCTCGACGACGACAAGACCGACGTCCGGCGCGCCACCGTCGAGCAGCTCGAGGCGCTCGGCGATCGCCGCGCCGTGATCCCGCTGATCGCCACGCTCGACGACACGTCGCTGGACGTCCGCAAGGCCGCGATCAAGGCGCTCGGCGCGATCGGCGACGCCACCGCGGTGCCGGCGCTGATCCGCCTGCTCGACGATCCCGCCGAGGACGTCCGCGGCGCCGCGGTCGCGGCGCTGGGCAACCTCGGCGCCGCCGACGCCACCGAGGATCTGGTCGAGCGCCTGGGTAGCGGCTCCGACGCCTACCGCGGCAAGGTCGCGCTGGCGCTGGGCCAGATCGCGCGGGCCGGTGCCGGCGGCCGCGCCGCCGCGACCGCGGTGCGCTCGCTGGTCGAGGCGCTGGCGATCCCCAACCAGCGCAGCGCCGCGCGCGAGGCCCTCCGGGTGGCGGGCGCCGCCGCGGTGCCGGCGCTGATCGATCACCTCGACGGCCGCATCGGCGGCGATCCGCGCGAGGTCGTGATGCTGCTGCGCAGCGCCGCCGACGCGCGCGCCACCGCCGCGCTGGTCGCCGAGCTCGATCGCGGCCGGGTCCCGACCGCGACCGTGCTCGAGGCCCTGGCAGCGACCGGCGATCCCGACGCGATCGTCCCGGTGCTCGGCCTCACCGCCGACGACGATCCCGAGCTGCGCCTGGCCGCGATGGAGGCCCTGCGCGGCCTGCTCGGCGACGACGCCCGCGCCGCCGACGTCCTGCTCGAGCGCCTCGACGACCAGGAGCTCGAGGTCCGGGTCCTGGCGATCGAGTACCTCGGCCTGCTCCACGCCAGCCGCGCCGTGCCGCGCCTCGCCGACCTGACCGCGGCCGGCAACCCGCACCGGGTCCGGCTCGCCGCGATCGACGCGCTCGGCGAGATCGGCCTGCCCGAGGCGGCGCCGGCGCTGGTCACGGTGCTGCGCGAGGGTCCCGGCGAGCTGCACGGCGCCGCGGCGACCGCGCTGTCGTACCTCGCCAGCCCCGACACCGTCGAGGATCTGCTCGAGCTGGCGCGCGACGACCGGTCGAGCTCGCGCCACCACGTCGTGCGCGCGCTGGGCGCGGTACTGCGCGGCCAGGCCGGCAGCAAGCCGGCGGTCCAGGCGCGCCGCCTGCTCGCCGACCTCGCCGAGGCCGGCACCGCCGACGTCAGCACCGCCGCGATCGCGAGCCTCGCGGCGATCGGCGACCGCGCCGTCGAGCCCGGCCTGCTCGACCTGCTCGACGCCGGCGGCCCCGACCGCCAGCGCGCCGCGGCGTGGGCGCTGGGCGAGCTCGGCGACCCGGCGGTCGTGCCGCAGCTGGTGCTCGCGCTCGACAGCAAGGACGATCGCGTCACCGCCGACGTCGCCTGGGCGCTCGGCGAGATCGCGGCGGCGTCGACCGAGGGCCGCGCGGCGGTGGTCGAGCACGGCCTGGCCGCGCTGGTGCGCGCCGCCAAGAAGGGCGGCTGGGCCACCGCGATCGACGCCACCGGGGCGCTGGCGCGGATCGCCGAGCCGTCGACCGCCGACGACCTCGGCAAGCTGATCCACCACCGGTCGAAGCTGGTCCGGGTCGACGCCGTGCTCGGCCTCGGCGCCCTGGCCGCCGCCGGCGCCGCGACCTCGACGACCCACGTCGCCGGCCTGGTCAGCCTGCTCGAGGGCGACACCAGCCCGCGGGTCCGCGAGGCCGCGGCGCGCACGCTCGGCCGCCTCGGCGCCGACGCCGACGGCGCCCGCGCCGCCCGCGCCGCGCTCGAGCACGCGGCCGCCACCGATCGCGACGACACGGTCAAGGCGACGGCCGCGGCCGCCCTCGCCGGCGAGCTGACCGCGCCGCCGCCGCGCGACGAGTGGCGAGTCTTCTACGTCGTCGACCCGACCGCCGACGACAAGCCGGTCAAGGCCGAGCCGTACTTCGTCCTCGGCGCCGACGGCCTGGCGTGGGCCACGTACACCGACGCGCGCGGCGACATCGTCACCGAGCACTTCCCCGCCGGCGACGCGATCGTGGCGCCGCAGTCGCGCGAGTCGGAGTACTGACCGCGCTCACCGCACCAGCCGGTGCAGCATCGCGCGCACGCGATCGAGCGGCTCCTCGACCGTCGCGCGCTCGGCCTCGGTGATGTAGCGCTTGGCGACCGCGATCCGCAGCGCGACCGTGACCTCGGCGGCGCTGCCCGCGGCCATCTCGTAGTGCCGTCTCCGGTCGCCATCTCGCCGCCGCCGCCCCTCGCCGAGGTTGAGCGCGACGCGCTCCGACGCGTCGGCGAGCTGGCTGGCCAGCGACCGGCTCTTCTGCCGGATCCGGCCCTCGACGGCGACCAGCCGCTCCAGGATCAACAGGGACATCTCGAGCGCATCGAACATCGGGTTCTCCTCGGGCTTGGCCCGCCGCACCGTGCCGCTGGGCTCTCGCCCGCCGGCGCCGCACCCGCGCACGGGGCGTGACGAGCGCGACCACCACCGCCCGCGCTCTCCCGACCGCCCCATCCCCGGGGTCACCGCCCCGCGCAACCTCCACCGCTCACCGCGCTCGGCGCGACCCGGTGCGCGGAGCGGCGCAAGGGTGAGCCCAGCCGCACGGTGCGCACGGCCGCGCCGAGAGCACGCGTTCGGCCTCGACTGGGCCGTGCCCTGCCGCGGCTCCGGCACGCGGCACGCGGCACGCGGCTCCGGCACGCGGCACGCGGCACGCGGCTCCGGCACGCGGCCATCCGCTTCCGCCCCTCGCGCCCCTCGCGCCCCTCGCGCCCCCCCTCTCGCCCCTCTCGCCCTCCTGCTACGCCGCCCGGCGGATGCCCCAGTCCTCGTTCGCGTACGCGCCCAGCTCCTGCTCCAGCTGCCGCCTCGCCCGGAACAGCCGCGACATCACCGTCCCGATCGGCACCTGCAGCGCGTCCGCGATGTCCTTGTACCGCTCACCGCGCAGGTCGGCGCGCTCGACCACCTCGCGGTAGTCGACCGACAGCTTGTTCAGCGCCCCCGACACCTCGTCGCCGAGCTGGTGCTCGACGATGGCGTCCTCGAGATCGCCGGTGGTGTCGTCGCTGGTGCCGTACAGCGCGGCGCGCGCGTCGCACGGGCACTCGCTGGCGAACCGCTGGTGACGCCGCCGCTTGCGGTAGCCGTTGATGAACGTGTTGGTGACGATGCGCAAGAGCCACGCCCGCACGTTGGAGCCCGGCTCGAAGCGCGCCCACGCCATCATCGCGCGCATCAGGGTCTCCTGGACCAGGTCGAGCGCGTCGTCGTGGTTGCGCGTCATCCGCAGCGCGGCGCCGTAGACCTCGCCCTGGTACGGCAGGCACGCCGCCGAGAACGCCAGGTGGTCGGCGGCGGCCGCGGCCGCGGCCGCGTCGGGATCGGCCGGCGCGCGGGTCGCGTCGGGCGCGGCCGGGCGGAGCACCTGTCGCGCCGCGGTCACCTGGCGGCGCACCAGGCGCGAGGAGGTGGGAGCGTCCGAGGGCGAAGCGTGCTTCGGCATGCCTGGACCAAAAGCAACCGCGATGCCAGCCCGCCACGTCACCCAACCCGCGGATCTACGTGACTTTTTCAGGGGCGCGGGCGTGCGGACACACCCTGCGTTGCCAGGCTGACGCGAGCCCGGAGGGCCGCTGCCGATCTGGCAGGACCCCTCGGGGATCGATCGGGGGGACCATCAAGATCGCGACGGCCCGGCCGATCCTTCCGGTCATGCTGGAATGGCTCATCTCGCGTCTGCGCCGACCGCGGCGGCCGACCTCCGCCCCTCATGCGCGACGCGGGGCCCGGCGCCCGACCGCACCGCCGGCTCGACGGACCCGGCGGCTGGACGCCGCCGAGCCGGCGCCGACCCTGATGACGCTGCTGTCCCTCGTCGCCACCGACGCCCTGGCCGAGGCGCCCGTGCTCGACCCGGAGCAGCTCGGCGCCCTCCTCTACCGGGTCCGCAGCCGCGCCATCGCCGATCGCGCCTTGCCGACCTCGTTCCCCGCGGTGGCCGCACGGGTCGTCGACGTGCTGGAGCAAGAGGACGTCGACGTCAACCAGCTGGTGCGTCTGGTCCAGCAGGATGTCGCGATCACCGCGACCTTGCTCGGCGTCGCCAACTCGGCGGCGATGGGGGTCGGGCGCCCGGTCACCGAGGTCCGCGACGCGATCGTCCACCTGGGCACGCGCGAGGTCGGCGCGGTCGCGATCGGCGCCGCCGGCCGCGCCCTGTTCGAGCCCCGGTCCCGGGTCGAGTTCGAGACCTTCGCGACGCTGTGGCCGGCGATGTACCAGGACGCGCTCGGCGCCGGCCTCACCGCGGACTGGCTCGCCCACACCCTGCGCGCGCCGGGCCGCGAGTCCGCGTTCATCGCCGGCATGCTGCGCGAGCTGGGGCGCCCCACCACGCTGCGGGCGATCGCCGGCATGGTCATCGCCGGCGAGATCGATCGCCCCGACGACGCCACCGTGGCGACCCTGGTCGACGAGGCCGGCCCCGAGGTCGGCCGTGCCCTGATCGAGAACCTGCACCTGCCGCCGGCGCTGGCGGCGGTGTGTGACGAGCGCGGCGACAGCACGCCCCTGACCCAGATCGCGCGGCTGGCGGCGGCGGCCGGCGCGCTGCTCGCGGCGCGACCACGACCGTGGCGCTGGGCCAGCCAGGCCCACGACGCCGCGACCCGGCTCGGCCTGTCGGTCGCGCAGCTGCGGGCGACGCTCACCCGCCGCGGCGAGGATGCGACGGCCGCGCGCCAGCTGGCGACCGCCTGACCGCGGCGAGCGCGGCCAGCGCCGGGCCGAGCTGGTCGGCGACGTCGGCGGCGGTGGCGCCCCGGCTGCCGAACGCGCGCCCGGCGCGATCGCCGGCGTCGCCGTGGACCCAGACGCCGAGCCGGGCGGCGTCGACCGGCGCCAGGCCCTGGGCGACCAGGGCGCCGATGACGCCGGCGAGGACGTCGCCGGTGCCGCCGGTGGCGAGCGCGGGACCGCCGGTCGGGTTGATCGCGACGAAGTCGTCGCCGAGCGTGCCGTCGCAGACCAGCGTGCGCGCGCCCTTGAGCACCGCGACGACGCGGCCGTCGCCGGCCAGCCGGCGGACCGCGGCCAGGCGATCGGCCTCGACGGTGGCGGCGTCGCAGCCGAGCAGCCGGCCGGCCTCGCCAGGGTGCGGCGTGACGATCGCCGGCGCCGCCGCCGCGGCCAGCCCGGCCAGGCCGCCGGGCAGCTGGTTGAGACCGTCGGCGTCGAGCACCAGCGGCACACCCAGCTCCAGCGCCGCCGCGACCAGCGCGGCGCCCGCGCGCCGCGCGCACCAGGCCCGGCCCGAGGACCACGCACGCCTTGCCGGCGGCGAGCGCGCGCAGCTGCTCGGGATCGTCGCAGCGCGCGGTCATGACCGGGTCCGGCGCGGTCAGCTCGTCAGCGCCTGGGCCCGCCAGGGTCACCAGGCCGGCGCCGCCGCGCAGCGCGCCCACGCCGCCAGGCGCGCGCGCGCCGCGGTGACCGGGGCTGCCGGCGACCACCAGGACGTGGCCGCGCCGGCCCTTGTGGTCCATCGCGCCGGCCCGCGGCGCGGTCGCGGCGACGTCGTCGCGCTCGAGCAGCCCGGCGCGCACGGCGCCGGCGTCGGCGAGGCGACGCGGGATGCCGATCTCGGCGACCCGGACCTGGCCGGCGTGGACGAAGCCGGGCGCGCCGACCAGCCCGATCTTGAGCGCCGCCATCGTGACCGTGACGTCGGCGGCGACCACGACGCCGTGGACGCGGCCGGTGTCGGCGTCGAGGCCGCTCGGCAGATCGGCGGCGACGACGCGGGCGCCGCCGGCGCGGGCGTCGTTGACCCGCGCGATGACCTCGGCGAGGTGGCCGTCGATCGCCCGCGCCAGGCCGGTGCCGAACAGGGCGTCGACGACGACCGCGGCGCCGGCCAGCGTGGCCCGGTGCTCGTCGAGCGCCGCCGCGGTGGTGACGTCGTGGACGCGGCCGCCGGTGCGCTCGAGGGCGTCGAGGTGGACCCGGGCGTCGCCGCGGACCGCGGCGCGCGGCGCCGCCAGCAGGGTCACGGCGTCGACGCCGCGCTCGGCGAGGACGCGGGCGCAGACGAAGCCGTCGCCGCCGTTGTTGCCGGGGCCGCACACCACGACCACCGTGCCGGCGGCGCCGGCCAGCGCCGCGGCGGCGTCGGCGACCGCGCGCCCGGCGGTCTCCATCAGCACGACGCCCGGCAGGCCGACGTCCTCGATCGTCGCCCGATCGAGCTCGCGCATCTCGGCGGCGGTGACGACCGGCCGCATCGCGGGTCAGCCCCGGCAGGCCGCGACCAGGGCCGCGGCGATCGACTCGGCCTGGGCCTGGATGCGGGCCTGGTCCGGGCCCTCGATCATGACGCGGGCCTTGTGCTCGGTGCCGCTGTAGCGGACCAGCACCCGGCCGTCCTCGCCGAGCTCGCGCTCGACCTGACCGATCAGGCGCTGGACGTCCGGCAGGTCGTCGATGGGGCGCTTGCGGTCGACCTTGACGTTGACCAGCACCTGCGGCGCCCGGGTCATGACCCGCGCCAGCTCCGACAGCGGCCGCTCCTCGCGGACCATCACCGCCAGCACCCGCAGCGCGGCGATGATGCCGTCGCCGGTGGTGGCGTGGTCGAGGAAGACCAGGTGGCCGGACTGCTCGCCGCCGAGGTTGAAGCCGCCGCGGCGCATCTCCTCGACCACGTAGCGGTCGCCGACCTGGGTCCGGACCAGCTGGCCGCCGGCCGCCTTGATCGCGCGCTCGAGGCCCAGGTTCGACATGACCGTCGCGACCAGCGTGCCGCGCGCCAGCTTGCCCTCGGCGAGCATCCGGGTCGCGCACAGCGCCATGACCGCGTCGCCGTCGACCACCGCGCCGGTCTCGTCGACCATCTGGAGACGGTCGGCGTCGCCGTCGAACGCGACGCCGACGTGGGCGTGGTGCTCCTTGACCGCGGCGGCGAGCTCGCGCGGGTGCAGCGCGCCGCAGCCGGCGTTGATGTTCTTGCCGTCGGGCTCGCAGTTGATCGCGATGACCTTGGCGCCCAGCTCCTCGAGCACCAGCGGCCCGACCCGGTAGGCGGCGCCGTTGGCGCCGTCGACGACGATCTTGAGGCCGTCGAGGGTCAGCTCCGACGGGAACGCCGCCTTGCAGTAGACGACGTAGCGGCCGCGGGCGTCGTCGATCTTGTGCGAGTAGCCGATGTCGTCCGACGACGCGCGCCGGCGCTCGAGGTCGGGCGAGATCATCAGGGCCTCGATCTCGGCCTCGACCTCGTCGGGCAGCTTGAAGCCGTCGCGGGCGAACAGCTTGATGCCGTTGTCCTCGTAGGGGTTGTGCGACGCGCTGATCACGATGCCGGCGTCGCAGCGCATCGACGACGTGATGAACGCGATGCCCGGGGTCGGCAGCGGGCCGGTGGTCCAGACGTCGGCGCCCATCGCGACGATGCCCGAGGCCAGCGCGGTCTCGAACATGTAGCCCGACAGCCGGGTGTCCTTGCCGATGACGATGCGGGTGTGGCGCTGCTGGCGGCGCAGCCGCGACGCCACCGCCATGCCGAGCCGCATCACGGTCTCGCCGGTCATGGGGTCCACGTTGGCGACGCCGCGCACGCCGTCGGTTCCGAAGAGTCGTCGCTGGGCCATGGGTTTGCCGCTCATATCACTTGCGAGGGACGACCACCACCGTCGGCGGTGACACCGTCACGCCGACGCCCTGCGGCGCGCCCTCGAGGCGCACCGGCAGCTCGACCTTCTGGCCGCGGGCGATCATGTCGGGAGTCAGGGTCACGACCGGCCGGATGCCAGGCTCGACCATGCGCTCGACCGCGAGCAGGCCGCCGGTCAGCTCGACCTGGACCTCGCCCGGCTCGGCCACCCAGGTGACCTTGCTGGCGTCGACCCCGGGCGGCAGCTCGACCCGGACCGGCGCCGGCGGGGTCTTGCGGGTCACCAGCTCCTCCTGGATCGCGACCGACACCTTGATCATCGGGTCGCCGTCGACCTCGACGCCGTCGGGCGGGACCACCGGCACCGAGGTGTCGAAATGACTCGACCGGCCGTCGACGCGGACCTCCTGGGTCCGCACGCTCTGCAGCGCCCGGATCGTGCCGGCCGCGCCCCGGACCACGACCGTGGCCGGCTCGACCTTCACCAGGTTCTCGGCCACCTGGTAGCCGTGCAGCGGCCGGCCGCCCCACTCCGGGTGGACCTCGACGCGGGCCACGGCGAGGTCCTCGAACGCGACCCGGATGACCTTGGGCTCGATCGACACGATCTCGAGGCCGCGCGGCAGGTCGATCATGTCGGGCGTGATCGCGATCTCGCCGCCCTGGGCCCGGGTCAGATCGATCGAGATGCGGTCGATCTCGCGCTCGTCGAAGCGCTTGATGCGCCGCCACGGGCCGCGGATCGTCACCTTGACCTCGTCGACCCGCTCCGACACCAGGACCTTGTCGGCGGGCAGCGAGTAGGCGACGTGGACCCGGGCGCGGATCTCGCGATCCTCGTCGGTGTTGACCAGCAGGAACACGGTCAGGGCCAGGACCAGCGACAGGAACTTGAGCCCGAGGTTGTCGGTCAGGGCGCCCTTGAGCCAGCCGCCGAGGCCGGTCCGCGGCCGCTCCGGCTCGGCCGCGATCTCGGTGGGCCGGCGCGCGGTGCGGGCGGTCACGTCCGCTCCTGGGCCGCGACCGGGGTCGACGTCGGGGTCGCGGTGGCGGCCCGGGTCTCGCTGGCGTGGGCGAAGCTGCCGACCGCGCGCGACACCTCGGCGGCGGCCATGGCCTCGGCGGCCTGCTCGCTGTCGCCGCCGACCAGGCCGCGCAGGGCGCGGCGCAGCGCCACCGGGTCGAGGTCGCGGCTGATCGTGCCGCGGAAGCACAGCGAGATCTCGCCGCGCTCCTCGCTGACCACGACCGCGACCGCGTCCGACTCCTCGGACAGGCCGAGCGCGGCGCGGTGGCGGGTGCCCAGCGCCGACGCCAGCGACGCCGACGGCGACAGCGGCAGCACGGCCCGGGCCGACTCGATGCGGCCGGTGCGGCCGATCACGACCGCGCCGTCGTGCAGCTCGTTGTCGCGGTTGGGCACGAACAGCGACACCAGCAGCTGGCGGGTGGTCCGGGCGTCGATCGCGGTGGCGTCCTCGAGCAGCTCGGCGACCCCGGCGGTGCGCTCGAGCACGACGATCGCGCCGATGCGGGCGCGCGCCATCTGCGCCACCGCGGCGACGACCTCGTCGAGGACGCCGGCGGCCTGGGCCCGGCCCGACGGCAGCACGCCCTGGCCGATCCGGCCCAGCGCCCGCCGCAGGTCCTGCTGGAAGACCACGACGACGATGATGACGACGTAGCTGATGAAGTTGTCGAGCAGCCACGACACCGTCGTCAGCTCGAGCCGCTCGGACGCGAAGAACGCGGCGCCGATCAGCACGATGCCGACGACCATCTGGGCGGCGCGGGTGCCCTTGATGACCAGCAGCACCCGGTAGATCAGGTAATAGACCAGGGCGAGGTCGACGGCGGTGACCAGCACCGTGCGCGCCGACAGATCGTCGAACAGGCTGGGCAGCTCCCAGTTCAAGACGGGCCCCCGGATCCCACGATCCTGGTGTACGCGAAAAGCGCGGTCCGCAGCAACAAGACGTCGTGGACGCGGAGCACCTGCGCGCCGGCGGCGACCGCGGCGAGGCAGACCCCGAGGGTGCCGGCGTCGAGCTCGGCCTCGGTGGCGCCGTCGGGGCGGCCGATCAGGCGGGCGACGAAGCGCTTGCGCGACGGCCCGAGCAGCACCGGGCGGCCCATGGCCTCGGACAGGTCGCCGGCGCGCGCCACCAGCGCGGCGTTGGTCGCGGCGTCGCCGCCCTTGCCGAAGCCGAGCCCGGGGTCGACCAGGGTCCGGTCGCGGACCGCGTCGGGCAGCGTGCGCATCCGGTCGCGCAGCTCGTTGGCGACGTCGGCCCAGTCGGCGGGCGCCTCGGCGCGGAAGACCTCGGCGAGGCTGCCGCCGCGCAGGTGGCCGCAGACGTAGGCGGCGCCGCTGGCGGCGACCGCGTCGTGCATCGCGGGGTCGAACAGGCCGCCGGCGATGTCGTTGACGATCTCGGCGCCGGCGTCGACCGCGGCGCGGGCCACGACCGCCTTGGTGGTGTCGATCGAGATCGGGACCTGGACCCGGCGGGCCAGCGCCTCGATCACCGGGACGACGCGGCGCCGCTCGGTGTCGGCGTCGACGGGGGCCGCGCGCGGGTTGGTGGCCTCGCCGCCGACGTCGAGCAGGTCGGCGCCGGCCTCGACCAGGGCGACCCCGTGCTGGACCGCGGCCTCGACGTCGAGGAACCGCCCGCCGTCGGAGAACGAGTCCGGGGTGACGTTGACCACGCCCATGACGTACGGGCGGGTCCAGTCGAGGACCGCGCCGCGGAACCGGATGGGCGCGCACAGCCGGGGCACGGTGCGACCTTACAACCGCGCGCCGCGGCGAGCACGCCGCCGCCGCCCGCGATCACGCGCGAGCGCGCCGACCTCCGCGGGCCCGGCCGGCCGCCGGGCCGGTCGGGTCGGCGGCGGCGGCGGCCGCGGCGCGGGCGGTCAGCGCCGCCGGTCGGGCTGGGGCGCCGCGGCCGCGGCCCGGGCCGGGCGTGGAGGTCGCCCTGCCCCGGAGCCCGCGACGTCGCGGGGCCGGAGCCGTGCGGCCCGACGGCCGGAGCGCGACTCAGGCCGGCTCGGGCTCGGCCGCGGGCGGGATGATCGCCGGGCGCTTGGCCTTGGCCTCGCCCTCGTCGCCCTTGGCCTCGGCGCTCTTGCGCGCGGGGCGCGGCAGCGGCCGCCCGACCCGCCAGTTGGGGTCGCCCTTGATCAGCTTCTCGATGTCGTCGCCGTCGAGGGTCTCGTACTCGAGCAGCGCGTCGGCCACGGCCTCGAGCACCGCCTGGTGATCGGTGAGCAGCTGCTTGGCGCGGTCGTACTGCGACAGCACCAGGCGCCGGATCTCGGCGTCGATGCGCTTGGCGGTCTCCTCCGACAGCCGCTCCGACGACGCGAAGTCGCGGCCGAGGAAGACCTCCTGCTTGCTGCCGGTGTAGTTGAGCGGGCCGAACTCGTCGCTCATGCCCCACTCGGTGACCATCGCGCGGGCCAGGTCGGTGGCGCGCTCGATGTCGTTGCCGGCGCCGGTGGTCTTCTGGTCGAAGACGATCTCCTCGGCGACGCGGCCGCCCATGAGGATCGCGATCTGGTTGAGCGCGAACTCCTTGGTCATCGACAGCCGGTCCTCGGTGGGCAGCTGCTGGGTCAGGCCCAGGGCCCGACCGCGCGGGATGATCGTGACCTTGTGGACCGGATCGGCCTCGAGGCCGACGTAGCGGGCGACCAGGGCGTGGCCGGCCTCGTGGACCGCGGTGGTCTTCTTCTCCTTGTCGGAGATGATCATCGAGCGGCGCTCGGTGCCCATCAGCACCTTGTCCTTGGCCTCCTCGAAGTCCTCGCCCTCGACCTTGTCCTTGTCGCGGCGGGCGGCGATCAGCGCGGCCTCGTTGACCAGGCTCTCCAGGTCGGCGCCCGAGAAGCCCGGGGTGCCGCGCGCGATGACCTCGAGGTCGACGGCGGCGGCCAGCGGCACCTTCTTGGTGTGGACCTGCAGGATGCCCATACGGCCGCGCAGGTCGGGGCGCGGCACCACGATGCGGCGGTCGAAGCGACCGGGGCGCAGCAGCGCCGGGTCGAGGACGTCGGGCCGGTTGGTGGCGGCGATGATGATGACGCCGTCGTTGGACTCGAAGCCGTCCATCTCGACGAGCAGCTGGTTGAGCGTCTGCTCGCGCTCGTCGTGACCGCCGCCGAGGCCGGCGCCGCGGTGGCGACCGACGGCGTCGATCTCGTCGATGAAGATGATGCAGGGCGCGTTCTTCTTGCCCTGCTCGAACAGGTCACGGACGCGGCTGGCGCCGACGCCGACGAACATCTCGACGAAGTCCGAGCCCGAGATCGAGAAGAACGGCACGCCGGCCTCGCCGGCGATGGCGCGGGCCAGCAGCGTCTTGCCGGTGCCCGGCGGGCCCATCATCAGGACGCCCTTGGGGATGCGGCCGCCGAGGCGGGTGAACTTCTTGGGGTCCTTGAGGAAGGCGATGATCTCCTCGACCTCGTCCTTGGCCTCCTCGACGCCGGCCACGTCCTTGAACGTGATGCGGTTCTGGTGATCGGTCAGAAGCTTCGCGCGCGACTTGCCGAAGCTCATCGCCTTGCCGCCGCCCGACTGCAGCTGGCGCATGAAGAAGAAGAAGATCGCGAACAGGAACAGCATCGGCAGCCACGACAGCAGCAGCTGCGGCCAGATGCTCGACTCGTCCTTGGCCTTGACCGTGTACTGGATGTGGTTGTCCGACAGCATCTTGGCGATGTTGTCGGGGTACTCGCCGTAGACGACCGACTTGGTGTTGTTGGTCTTGTAGGTGACGACGTAGCGGGCGTCGTTGCGGCCGCGCGGCTCGACCCGGACGCTCTCGATGGCGTCGCTCTTGGTCGGGTCCGTGATCTCGGCCTTGAAGGTCGCGACGTCGACCTCCTTCTCCTTCGAGCCCGAGTCCGTGAACATGCTGTAGATGCTCACGAACATGAGGATCAGGATGACCCAGATGAGGATGGTCTTGTGTGACTGGCGCAAGGAAGGGCTCGTTTCTCCACCGGGCCGTAGCCTGAAGGTCCCGAGAGTATACCCACGGTGGGGTCCCAAGCTACCCCCGCAAGGGGCCCTCCCTCATCGGGCAGGAGGGGCGGAACGCACATCGATCTCGGCCATGTACGCGGCGCCGACGTGCTCGGCCCAGACGATCTCTCCGTCGGGCCGGACCACCACCCGCGCGGCGCTGCGGGAGCGGCGCGGCACCCGCGCGTCGGTGAACAGATCGGAGAGCTTGCGCGACCGGCCGCGCAGCCGGGCCGGCCGCATCCGGTCGCCGGGCCGCGGTGTCCGGATCGCGTACGGGCCGTCGGGGCCGGTGACCCACAGCGGCGCGGGCGCCGGCGCCGCGGCCGCGGCCGCGGGCACGACGCGGAGCTGGTCGTAGGTGCGCTCGATCGTCGCACCCGGCACCGACAGCCGGCGGGTGCCGCGGCGCGGCGCGGTGATCAGGGCCCAGGCCGCGTCGAGGTGGCAGGCCTGCAGGCCGCGGTCGCCGGCGAGCCGGGCCAGGGCGCGCTTGGCCGCGGCCGGCCCCAGCGCGCAGCGCAGCGCCGCGACGCTCGAGCACGCGCTGCCGCCGCGCGGCGGCGGCGGCGTCGGCGTCGGCGTCGGCGCCGTCGCCGTCGCCGCCCGCGAGCGCCGGCCCGGCGATCGCGTCGAGCGCCGCGGCCTGCTCGGCGGCGGCGCGGGCCAGGCGGCCCAGCGCCTGCTCGAGCCGCGGGTTCTCGGCGACCAGGACCGGCCACACCCGGTGGCGCAGCCGGACCCGCGCGAACCGCTCGTCGTGGTTCATCGGATCGTCGACCGGTGACAGGCCGCGCGCCGCGACGTAGGCGAGGACGTCGGCGCGCGGGGTGTCGAGCAGCGGCCGGCGGTAGCGGCCGCGGCGCGCCGGGATGCCGGCGAGCCCGGCGGGGCCGGTGCCGCGCAAGAGCCGCAGGAGCACGGTCTCGGCCTGGTCGCGCGCGGTGTGCGCGGTCAGCACGACCGCGAGGTCGTGGTCGGCGGCGAGGCGGTCGAGCGCGGCGTAGCGGGCCCGGCGCGCCGCGTCCTCGAGCGAGGCCCGGCGCGCCACCGCGACCCGCACGACCTCGGCGGCGGCGCCGCGGCCGCGCGCCCAGGCCGCGACCTCGGCGGCGACCTCGGCGCTGCCGGCGCGCAGCCCGTGATCGACGTGCAGCACGACCACGCGCGCGGCGCCGGCGACGTCGATCGCGGCGTCGGCGAGGACCCGCGAGTCGGGGCCGCCCGAGCACGCCACGCCGATGCGCGCCGGCGCGGCGACGGCGGCGACAGCGGCGGCGACGGCGCGGCGGACGCGGAGGACGACGGCGGGCGTGCGACGACGAGGCACCGCCGACAGGATAGCGGACCCGCCGCGCACGCCAGGCCGGCGCGGGCCCGGCAGTTGACAGGGTGCCACCGCGGGTCCAAGTTCCGCCGGCCCATGGCGCGCAACGAACCACCGGCGCCCCCGCCGGGTCCCCTGTCCCGCTTGCGGCGCGACCTCGCCGGCCCCCGCGGCTACCAGCGCGTCGACGCGCTGCTGTCGAGCCCCGACCCCGCGGCGGCGGTCGCCGCGCTGTCGCCGCCGGCGCTGTTCGAGCTGGTGACCCAGGTCGGCTTCGCCGACTGCACCGATCTGATCGCGCTGGCGACCCCGGAGCAGATCCGCGGCTGCCTCGATCTCGACCTCTGGGACCGCGACCGCCCCCTGGTCGACACCGCGCAGCCGTGGCTGGCCGCGGTGATCGAGGCCGGCTTCGAGAAGGTCGGCGAGGTCTGGGACGGCCTCGACCCCGAGCTGCGCGCGCTGGTGCTGCAGCGCCACACCCGGATCTGGGACCTGTCGCTGGGCGAGGAGCCCGACGAGAGCTCCGGCCTGCCCTGGTACTTCACCCCCGACACGTTCTTCTGCGTCGAGCTGCAGGGCGACGAGGACCACGTCCGCCACACCCGCCAGCTGCTCGAGGATCTCTACCGCGCCGACCCGGTGCTGGCGCGGCACTCGATCATGGCGGCGCACTCCGAGCCGGCGTCCGAGCTCGAGGAGACCGCGTACCGGTGGCGCTCCGGGCGGCTCGCCGATCTCGGCTACGTCGACTTCTACGAGGCGCTCGATCTGTTCCAGCCGCTCGAGCCCGACCAGGTGACGATCGGCGAGGGCACCCAGGAGCGCCCCGACCTGATCGACGACGAGGACCACGCGCCGCGCGCGCTGCCGGCGACGATCGCCGAGCAGGTGGTGTCGCGGAGCTTCCTGGCCCGCGCCCTCGACGCCGTCGCGGATCCCGCCGAGGCCGAGCGCCTCGAGGGCGCGATCCTGATCGTGACCAACAAGGTGCTGTCGGCGGCGCGGGTCAAGCCCGGCGACCTCGACGCCCTGCGCCGCGGCGCCGCCTACGCGACGTCGACGGTGTCGCTCGGCCTCGAGATCGTCGCGCGCGGCGACGTCGAGCGCGCCGCGGCGACGCTGGCGTCGGTGTCGCTGACCCGGCTGCACCGGGTCGGCCACACGATCGCGCTCAAGCTGGCGCGCCTGGCCCGCGGCCTCGCCGCCGGCGCCGCGCTCGCCGGCGCGCCCGCCGCCGACGTCGTCGACGCCCTGGTCCGGCCGCGGCCGTGGCTGTCGCGCGTCCTCGACGATCCGCCCGGCCCCGGGGTGCGGCCGTTCGAGTCCCAGGCCGATCTGCGCCGGGTCGCCGAGGTGCTGAGCCGGCTGACCCTGCGGGTCGCGATCGCCGAGGCCCTCGGCGTCGATCTGCGCGCCGTCGCCGAGCTGCCCGAGCCGCGGCCCGCGCTCGACGACCACGCCCGCACCGCGCTGGTCCGGGTCGTCACCGGCGGCCCGCTGTCGAGCGCGCCGCTGACCGGCGCGGAGCTGACCGCGTTCCGCGCCGCCGGCTTCGACGGCGCCGCGCTGCGCGACGACGCCGGCGAGCGGGCCCAGGCCGCGATCGCCGGGCTGCTCGACCGCCAGGGCCTGGCCGCCGGGCGCGACGCCCTGCCCGCGCTGGTCGCCGGCTGGCTCGCCGATCTCGAGCGCACCTTCGGCGGCCTCACCGGCGCGATCGACGGCCGCTTCGTCGACGGCGTCCTGGTCGCGGCGACCCGGTCGTAGACCCGGCCCGCCTACGCCGGCGGCTTGGCGGCGAGCTCGGCGCGCAGGCTCTCGAGCTCGTCGCCGTCGACCGCGGCGAGCCGGAACGCGGCCTCGGCCGCGGCCAGCTGCTCGGCCTCCTTCTTGGAGCGGCCGATCGCGCGCGACCACACCTTGTCGACCATGACGACCTCGACGATGAACCGCTTGTCGTGATCGGGGCCGAGCTCGGCGACGACGACGTAGTCGGGCGTGGTCTTGAGCTTGGCCTGCGCCGCCTCCTGCAGGCGGGTCTTGTGATCGTGGAAGCCCTTGAACTCGACCTTGTCGAGGCGCTCCTCGAGCAGCCGCGACACCAGCTCCCACACCGCGGGGAAGCCGCCGTCGAGGTAGACCGCGGCGACCACGGCCTCGAAAGCGTCGGCCAGGATCGACGCCTTGTGGCGGCCGCCCGACCGGTCCTCGCCCTTGCCGAGCTTGATCCACTCGCCGAGGCCGAGCGTGCCGGCGATCGCGGCGAGGCCGCTCTCCGACACCACCTGGGCCCGGGTCACCGACAGCTGGCCCTCGCGCAGCTGCGGGAACCGGACCATGAGCTGGTGGCCGACGACGAGATCGAGGACGGCGTCGCCGAGGAACTCGAGGCGCTCGTTGTCGCCGGCGGGGTCGTCGGGGTGCTCGTTGGCCCACGACGCGTGGCGCAGCGCGGTCGCGAGCAGGCCGCGCTCGCGGAACCGGTAGCCGAGGACCTCCTCGAGGCGCTCGTGATCGTCGGCCGCGCTGCTCATGCCCGGCGACGATAACACCTCGCGCGGGCCCGATCAGGGGCGCGCCGCGCCCGTGGTATCGTCGGGCGCAGCGTGGACGCCCTGCCCGAGCGTTTCGGCAAGTACCACGTGCTGGGTCGGATCGCCCAGGGCGGCATGGCCGAGGTCTACAAGGTCAAGACCGTCGGGATCGCCGGCTTCGAGAAGGTCCAGGCCCTCAAGCGGATCCTGCCCGGCGCGGCGCGCGAGCCCCGCTTCATCCGCAGCTTCGTCGACGAGGCCCGGATCGCCGTCGAGCTCAACCACCGCAACATCGTCCAGGTCTTCGACTTCGGCAAGGCGGCCGGCGAGCTGTACCTGGCGATGGAGCTGATCGACGGCCGCGACCTGCGCACCGCGCTGACCCAGGCCGCGGCGCGCAGCCTGTCGCTGCCCACCGCGCTCGCCGCCTACGTCATCGCCGAGGTCGCGGCCGGCCTCGACTACGCCCACCGCAAGGCCGACCCGCAGGGCCGCCCGCTCGGCATCGTCCACTGCGACGTGTCGCCGGCCAACGTCATGCTGTCGGCGGAGGGCTTCGTCAAGATCCTCGACTTCGGCGTGGCGCGGGCGTCGTTCGGATCGCAGCCGGCGGAGCGGCGCCTGCGCGGCAAGCCCCGCTACATGGCGCCCGAGCAGACCCGCGGCGACACCCCCACCGCCGCCACCGACGTGTTCGCGCTCGGCGTCGTGGCGTGGGAGCTGCTCGCCGGCCAGGCCCTGTTCGACGGCGCCGACCTGGCCAGCATCCTCGGCGCGGTGCGCCGCGCCGACGCCCCGCCGGTCGATCGGGTCAACCCGGCGGTGCCGCCGGTGCTGGCGCGGGCGATCGCGCGCGCGCTCGACGTCGCGCCCGAGCGGCGCGGCACCGCGGCCGAGCTGATGGCCGCCGCGACCCGCTCGACCGAGGCCGCCGGGGCCCGGGCGCTGGCGGCGTGGCTCGATCACCTCGAGTCGCTGCCGGCGCCGCCGCCGGCCGCCGGCACCGTCGAGGCCGCGGCGCCGTCGCACGACGGCTCGCTGGACCGGGCCAGCGCCACGCTGGTCGGCGCCGGCGGCGACACCGCCGACACCGCGGTCGGCCGGGTGCCGCAGCTGGGCGTGCCGCAGGCCCCTGGTCGACGCCGACGCCGCCGCCCGCGCCCGCCGTCACGATCAGGACTGGGGCGACGACGCCACCGGGGCGGCGACCAGGCCCACGCCGGCCCCTGGCGCCGCGCCGTGGCCGGCGCCGGGCGTCGCCCTGCCGCTCGCGGCGGACGCCGACGCCACCGACGCGGTCGATCCCGCGACCGACCCGGCGCGCGACGACGAGCCGCCGACCCGGGTCGCGCCGGTGTTCGACTTCAGCGACGGCGACGGCACCAGCGTCGGCACCGGGTGGGGCGGCGCGACCCGCACCGGCCCGCCCGATCCGTTCGGCAACCCGGGCGCGCTCGAGGACATCGACGAGGAGCTGGGCGCGCCCGAGGTCACGCTGATGCGCGAGCGGCGCCGCGTCGTCGTGGTCGCGCTCGCGCTCGACGGCGGCGATCTCGAGCGCCGCGCCGGCCTGGCCCGGACCCTGGTCGCGCTGGCCTACAAGCGCGGCGGCGTCCTGCTCGGCGGCGACGACGCCAGCGCGATCGTCGCGTTCGGCCTCGAGATCGCCGGCGAGGACGACGTCGCCACCGCGGTCGCGTTCGCGGTCGACGCCGAGCAGGTCGGGCGCGACGCCCAGGGCCGCGACGCGCCGACCGTGCGCATCGGCGCCCGCGCCGGGGTGCCGGCGACCGCCGACGCCGGCGGCCGCCACCGCATCCCCGCCGACGCCGTCGACGAGGCCCGGCAGCTGTCGCGCGACGCCCAGCCAGGACGACCGCTGCTGGCCGGCGGCGCCAGCCGGCTGTCGGCGGCGCACTTCGCGTTCCGCGAGCTGCCGGCGCGGCGCGGCCTGCACCGCCGCGCCCGCGTCCTCGAGGTCCTCGGCCCGCGCAGCTTCGACGAGCGCGACCGGGCGCTGTGGGCCCGGCGCGGCCGCTTCGTCGGCCGCGCCGCCGCGCTCGCCGAGCTGGGGGCCCGGCTCGACGCGGTGATCGCCGGCGGCACCCAGCAGCGGGTGCTGATCCGCGGCGCGGTCGGGGTCGGCAAGAGCCGGCTGTGCGCCGAGTTCGTGGCCCGCGCCCTGGCCCGCCCCGAGGCGCCGCGGCTGGTCGCGACCGCGGCGACGCCGGCGACCACGGTGCTGCCGTACGGCCTGATCGTCGAGCTGGTCCAGGCCTGGCTCGGCCTGCCGCCGGGCCGCGGCCGCGACGGCCGGGCCCAGGTCGCCGGCCGCCTCGCCCACGTCCTGGCCCGCACCGACGCCGATCCGGCCGCCGCTGCCGAGGCCGCGCGCGCCGTCACCGAGGCCATGGAGCTGCGCGACGGCGCGACGATGTACGACCCCGCCGATCTGCGCGACCGCGTCGCCGCCGCGCTGGAGCTCTTGCGCGCGCAGCTGCCCGGCGGCCACCCGCAGGTGGTCGTCGTCGAGGATCTGCACCAGGCCGACACCCCCAGCCTCGACGTCCTGCGCGCCGCCCGCGCCGACGGCGTCGCCGAGCTCCTGGTCGCGACCGCGCGCCCCGACGCCGGCGGCCTGCCCCGCTTCGAGGCGGTGATCGACCTCGGCGATCTGCACGGCGTCGAGCTGCGCGAGCTGGTGGTCGATCGCCTCAGCGAGGCGGCGACGCCGCTGGGCGTCGCCGCGGTGATCGCCCGCGCCGGCGGCAACCCGCTGTTCGTCGAGGAGCTGGCCCGCGCGGTCCGCGAGCAGGGCGAGGACGCGGTGCCGGCGACCGCCCGCGACGTCATCGCCGCCCGCGTCGACCGGCTGACCGCGCTGGCCAAGACCGTGCTGCAGTTCGCCGCGGTCGCCGGGCCGCTGGGCCGGGCCCGCATCCTCGAGGAGCTGGTCGGCGTCGGCGACCTGTCGGAGCCGCTCGAGGAGCTGTGCGCCGAGGGCCTGCTGATCCGCGCCGACGACGCCGCGCCCGAGTCCGGCGAGGGCGACCTGGCGTTCGCGCGCGGCCTGGTCCGCGAGGTCGTCTACGACACCCTGGCCGCGGGCGCGCGCCGCGACGCCCACGCCCGCATCGGCAAGCTGCTGGCGTCACGGTTCTTCGCCGGCCGCGAGGAGCCGCCCGCGGTGATCGCCGAGCACCTCGAGCGCGGCGGCGAGCCGGCGGGCGCGGCGGCGTTCTGGCTGCGCGCCGGGCGGCTGTCGCTGGCCGCCGACGACGGCGAGGGCGCGATGGCGTACTTCCGCCGCACGCTGGCGCTCGAGGACGAGCTCGGCGCCGAGCCGCCCAGTGCGGCGTCGCGGGCGCGCCGCGCCGAGGCCCGGATCGGCTACGAGGACGCGCGCCGCCTGGCCACGCCATAGTCCTCCGACCAGAGGATCCTGACCACACCACGACGTCGATCCATCCCCATGCGCTTCGTTGCAGGAGCTCGAGTTACGGGGAGTAGCCCTTCGCCCCTGCGCCTCGCGCCTGGGGCGCCTCGCCGCCGTGGCGGGATCGCTATCCTCTGGTCGGAGGACTGGCCGGCGCCCCTGCTACGGTCGCGCCATGACGCCCGACGAGTTCCGCGCGCTCGGTCACGAGCTGATCGAGTGGGTCGCCACCTACCGCGAGCGCCTCGCGACCCTGCCGGTGCGCAGCCCGGTCCGTCCCGGCGACGTCCGCGCCCGCCTGCCGGCGAGCCCGCCCGAGGCCGGCGGCGGCCTGGCCGGGATCGTCGACGCGCTGGCCACCGTCGTCGAGCCCGGGGTCACCCACTGGAACCACCCCCGCTTCTTCGCCTACTTCCCGTCGAACACCGATCTGTCGAGCGTGCTCGCCGATCTGGTCGGCGCCGGCCTCGGCGTCCAGGGCATGAGCTGGGAGACCAGCCCGGCCGCGACCGAGGTCGAGGAGGTCATGATGGACTGGCTGCGCCAGCTGCTCGGGCTGAGCGCGGCGTGGACCGGGGTCATCCACGACACCGCCAGCACCGCGACGCTGTGCGCGCTCCTGTGCGCGCGCGAGCGCGCCACGGGCCTCGGTCAGGAACGCGGCGGCCTGCAGGACGGCGCGCCGCCGCTGGTCGTCTACGCGTCGGCCCAGGCCCACAGCTCGGTGACCAAGGCGGCGCTGCTCGCCGGGTTCGGCCGCGATCACCTGCGCTGGATCGACGTCGACGGCGAGCGCGCGCTGCGGCCGGATCACCTGGCCGCCGCGATCGCCGCCGATCGCGCCGCCGGCCGCCGGCCGTGCGCGGTGGTCGCCACCGTCGGCACCACCGCGACCACCGCGATCGATCCGGTGGCGGCGATCGCGGCGATCGCCGGGCGCGAGCGGCTGTGGCTGCACGTCGACGCCGCGCTCGCCGGCACCGCGATGATCCTGCCCGAGTGCCGGCCGCTGTGGGCCGGCGTCGAGGACGCCGACTCGCTGGTCCTCAACCCGCACAAGTGGATGGGCACCGGCTTCGACCTGTCGGCCTACTACGTCCGCGACGTCCAGCACCTGATCCAGGTCATGGGGACCAACCCCAGCTACCTGCGCACCGCCCACGACGGCGAGGTCTCGAACTTCCGCGACTGGCACATCCAGCTCGGCCGCCGGTTCCGCGCCCTCAAGCTGTGGTTCCTGCTGCTCGACGCCGGCGCCGAGGGCCTGCGGGCCCGGCTGCGCCGCGACCTGGCCAACGCCCGGTGGCTGGCCGACCAGGTCGACGCCGCTCCGGGCTGGGAGCGCACCGATCCGGTCCGGCTCCAGACCGTGTGCCTGCGCCACGTCCCGCCCGGCCTCGACGCCGCCGCGGTCGACGCCCATAACCAGGCCCTCGCCGCCCGCGTCAACGAGTCCGGGGCCGCGTACCTGACCCCGTCGCGGGTCGACGGCGTCCAGATCCTGCGGGTCTCGATCGGCGCGCTGGGCACCGAGCGCACCGACGTCGCGGCGCTGTGGGACCTGCTGCAGGCCGAGGCGGCGCGCTGAACCCGGGTCGGCAGCGCCACCGGCCCCGCGCCGCGGCGCGCCCCGGGGGCCGCGAGGCCGCGCCCCGGCCCGCGGCTTCGGGTATCCTGCGCCGCCCATGAGCGCGCAGGACGTCACCATCACCCTCCCCGACGGCGCCACCAAGACGGTCGCCGCCGGGACCACGATCGCGGACTTCGTGAAGACCCAGATCGGGCCCGGCCTGGCCAAGGCGGCGCTGTTCGCCACGATCGACGGCGCCGAGGTCGACCTGTCGCGCACCCTCGATCGCTCGGCGAAGCTGGCGATCTTCACGACCAAGAACCCCGAGAGCCTCGACCTGGTCCGCCACGACGCCGCCCACATCGTGGCCAGCGTGGTGCAGCGCCTGTTCCCCGGCACCCAGGTGACGATCGGCCCGACCACCGACGACGGCTTCTACTACGACTTCGCGCGCGACACCCCGTTCACCCCCGAGGACCTCGAGCGCATCGAGCAGGCCGCCAACGAGGAGATCCGCGCCGATCACCCGTTCGTGCGCAAGGAGGTGTCCAAGGACGAGGCGCTGGCGCTGTTCGAGCGGCTCGGCGAGAAGTTCAAGCTCGAGATCATCGAGGACATCTTCGCCAAGGGCGCGACGACGCTGACCCTGTACTCGCACGGCGACTGGACCGACTTCTGCCTGGGGCCGCACGGCCCGTCGACCGGCCGGGTCGGCGTCATCAAGCTCCTGTCGGTGGCCGGCGCCTACTGGCGCGGCGACCACCGCAACGCCCAGCTGCAGCGCATCTACGGCACCGCGTTCTTCACCCAGAAGGACCTCGACGCCTGGATGACCCAGCAGGAGGAGGCGCGCAAGCGCGACCACCGCAAGCTGGGCAAGGAGCTCGACCTGTTCGCGTTCCACCCGGCGGCGCCCGGCGCCGTGTTCTGGACCGCGAACGGCACGATGATCTTCACGATCCTCGCCGGCGCGATGCGGCGGCTGTGCCTGAGCAACGGCTACGCCGAGATCAAGACGCCGCTGCTCTACAACAAGATGCTGTGGGAGAAGAGCGGTCACTGGGGCAAGTACCGCGAGAACATGTTCCTGATCCTCGACCCCGAGGCCGACGACACGCTGGCGGTCGAGGACCGGGCGTCGTTCTCGCTCAAGCCGATGAACTGCCCGTCGCACCACCTCTTCTACGAGATGAAGCGGCGGTCGTACCGCGAGCTGCCGCTGCGCCTGCACACCCAGGACGTCCTGCACCGCAACGAGGCCACCGGCGTGCTGTCGGGGCTGACCCGGGTCCGCCAGTTCCAGCAGGACGACGCCCACATCTACCTGATGGAGTCGCAGATCACCGACGAGGTGAAGCGGCTGGCCGCGATGATCGCCAAGGTCTACGCCGCGTTCGGCCTCGAGTTCACCGCCAAGTTCGCGACCCGGCCCGAGCAGAAGATCGGCGACGACGCGCTGTGGGATCGCGCCGAGGCCGCGCTGCGCGCCGCGCTCGAGGAGACCGGCCTGCCCTACGAGCTCAAGCCCGGCGACGGCGCGTTCTACGGCCCCAAGATCGACTTCGACGTCGCCGACAGCATCGGCCGCAAGTGGCAGCTCGGCACGATCCAGCTCGACTACGTCGCGCCCGAGCGGTTCGAGCTCGGCTACATCGGCCCCGACAACAACGAGCACCGCCCGGTCGTGATCCACCGCGCGATCTACGGCTCGTTCGAGCGCTTCATCGGCATCCTGATCGAGCACTACGCCGGCAACTTCCCGGTGTGGCTGGCGCCCGAGCAGGTCCGGATCCTGCCGGTCCACGACCGCCACCTGGCCTGGGCCGAGGAGGTCCAGGCCCGGCTGCTCGCCGCCGGGCTGCGGGTCGACGTCGACCGCTCGCGCAGCAAGCTGGGCGCGCAGATCCGCGACGCCCAGCTGGCCAAGATCCCCTACGCGCTGGTCATCGGCGACAAGGAGGTCGAGGCCCAGGGCGTGTCGCCGCGCAAGCACGGCACCGGCAAGGACGCCGACCTCGGGCTGCAGACGCTCGACGCGTTCCTCGCGGTGATCCAGCCCGAGGCCGAGATCCCGTACTGAGCCGCGGCCCGGCGGCGCGACCCGGCCGGGTCGCGCGGCGCCGATCGGCAGAGCGCGCGAGGCCGCCGGTGCCAGCGTCGTCCGTCGTCGGTTCTGCCGACCGGTGAGGTCGGGGCGCAGGGACGTGGTGGGTGGGACGTGGTGGAAGGACGGCGGTCGATGCGGGCTCCCGGAGGCTCCGGAGAGGGCGGAGGGGATGGTCGGGATGATGCGCGGCCGGCCCGCGCGGGCCGGCCGCGGGGATGCGGGCATGCGTGGCTTGGGCTGCGTGGAATGCGTGGACTGCGTGGGCTGCGGCTCCCACGCAGCCGGCCGCTGGCTCCCCGATGAGCGTGGGTGCTCGCGCCGGCGTGGGTGCAGAACCCCACCACCGGCGCCGGGCCCGAAGACGGGGGCCCGGCGCCTCGGCGCGGGGCGCGAGCGTTGCGGGCGCGGGCCGGTCGTCCGGATCGCGACGGGCGTGCGAGCCGCGCTTCACGCTGTCCGGGCACCGGACAAGAGAGACACGGCCGAGGACGATTTCGGTGCATTTCCCTTGACGGCGCTCACGACCGACGACGAGGCGCCGCCGTGATACCGCCGCCGATCATCGACAAGACGCGCAGCGCGGCCCGCTGCGCCACGAAGTGGCTCGCGACGACGACGCGAAGGGTCGGGGTCGATCGCGGGGCCCCACGGCGACGACAGGGGGTCCGGAATCGTCGTGGTAGAGAAGGAATGCGCGCGTGCGCAGGGAGGAGTGGAGATGTTCGATCGCGAGGACAGCGAAGGTGTGGTCTCGAGTGAGCTCGACGGGGCGGGCGGCCGCGGCGGCGCGGCTCCCGACTGGCGACAGCTCGATCGCCAGCTGCGTGGCGTCGCCCGACGGCGTGCCGCGCTCGACGCCGAGGAGGCGCGCGGCCTGGTGCTCGCCCAGCAGATCGAGCTGCACCGCCGGTTCGGCTACGCCAGCCTGCACGAGTACCTCGAGCGCACGCTGGGCTACGGCCCGCGCGCCGCGCGCGAGCGGCTGCGCGTGGCCAGCGCGCTGCAGGTCCTGCCGCGGACCGCGGCGGCGCTGGCGCGCGGCGACCAGTCGTACTCGGCGGTGCGCGAGCTGACCCGCGTCGTGCGCCAGGACACCGAGCGGGCGTGGCTCGACGTGGCGGCCGGCAAGACGGTGCACGAGATCGAGACCCTGGTCGCGGGGCGCAAGCCGGGTGATCTGCCGGACGATCCGGTGAACCCCGCCGAGGTCCGGCGCGTGGTGTCGCTCGACGTGACCGCCGAGACGTACGCGCTGTGGCGCGACGCCCGGCTGGCGCTGGAGCTCGAGCGCGGCGAGGCCGTGTCCGACGACGAGCTGCTGCGCGCGCTGTGCCTCGGGATGCTAGCCGGCGCGCCGGATGGAGGCGGCAAGCGCGGGCGCGCCGCGTACCAGATCGCGCTGATGCAGTGTCCCGACTGCGAGCGCGTGACCCAGGACGGCGGCGGCCGCGCCGTCGAGGTGCCGGCGACGATCGCCGAGCGCGCGCGTTGCGACGCGCGCGTGCTCGGCCGGGTCGATTCCGACGGTGACGGTCACACGGTGCCGCAGCCGACGCAGACCATCCCGGCGCCGGTGCGCGCGGCGGTGGTCGCGCGAGACCATGGCCGCTGCCGGGTCCCGGGGTGCCGGGCGTCGAGATGGGTCGAGGTCCATCACGTGCAGCCGCGGGCGCAGGGCGGTCGGCACACGATGACGAACCTGGTCTCGCTGTGCGGCGGGCACCACGACGCGGTCCACGCGGGCCGCTTGCAGATCGCGCGGTCGGCGTCAGGCCAGGTCGTCTTCACGCACGCCGATGGAAGATTGTACGGCGCGCCGCCGAGGACCAGCGACGAACGACACGAGCCGGCGACGGCCGCGGCCCGTGTGGACCGCGCCGACGCGGCCCACATGGACCTGTCGCTGGCGCAGCGGATCGAGCGAGCGATGCGGCCGGTGACGCGACGGTGAGCCAGGCGGCTTCGCCGATCATCAGCCTTGCTCTGGCGCCCCGCGTCAACCCACGCTGGCGCCACCCGCAGCCGCGGCGGCGCGACCCGGCCGGGTCGCGCGGCGCCGCCGGTCGGGTCGCTACTGGACGACCAGGCTGTCGAGGCACAGCTTCGGCCCGGTCGCCGGGTAGAAGTAGCCGACCGCCATGCACATCTCGTCGGTCTCGGCGCTGTCGCCGGTGCGGACCGGGCTGGTCGAGGTGTTGTTGTAGTCGCAGTGGTAGGTCAGGCTGCCCGACGCGAACTGGTAGTGCGGGGTCGCGTCCCACTCCTGGACCGTGGGGTGCTCCCAGTCGTCGGAGGTCAGCACCATCGCCGCGCCGTCCTTGACCTCGGTGTGGGTCGAGAAGTGGTGCGAGTGCGTCGACATCAGGAAGAAGTTGGCGTCGGGCGGCACCGCGCAGGTGCCCTGGGCGCTGCCGGTCGAGCCGGCCGGGACGTTGATCGACGTGTTGTACGTGATGTACGCGGCGGCGCGCTGGTAGCTGGTGCCGGGCTCGTAGGTCTCGGCGTTGATCGAGACGTGCGCGGTGATCGGCGCCGACGGGTTGGTGTTGAGGTAGTGCATCTGGACGAAGGCGTGCTGGTGGGCGCCGACGCTCATGCCGACGCCGTCGGGCATCAGCGCCTCGTTCTCGGGCGACTGCGCCGAGTAGGTCCAGATCGGGAAGTTGAGGCCGCTGCCGGTGACGCCGCAGTCCTGGGTCAGCGTGCCGTCGGGCTGCTGCTGGTCGTTGGTGAAGTACAGGATCAGGTGGTGGCTGCCGGGCGTCATCGACGACGTCCACCGCTTCACGCCGACCGCGTCGGTGGTGTCGATCGTCGTGTAGTAGCAGTACGTGACCTCCTGGCCGGCGCCGATCTCGATGTCGGGCGTGCGGATCTGGAAGCCGGACGTCGGCGGCGGCGGATCGCCGTCGACGGTGCCCGCGTCGGCGGACGTGTCGTCGTCGCCGGCGCCGCTGTCGGTGCCGCAGGCGGCGAGGCCGCCGAGCGTGACGAGCGAGAGGGACGCGGCGAGCGCGAAGGCGCGCGAGGACGCGCGGGACGTCGAGACCGAGATAGACCTGTGGCGCATGGGACCTCCGGGGTGGCGGCAGGATGGCACGACCGGCGGCCCTGACGTCCGGGTTTTTCCGACCCGACGGTCAGCCGGTTCAGGAGGTGGTCGGACGCGTCAGCCGGAGCACCACCTCGATCTGCGCCGTTCCCGGCATCAGGTCGTAGGGCTCGGCGACGTCGCCGTCGGCGATCCGGTAGCCGGCGGCGTGCAGCGCGGCGAGGTCGCGAGCCAGCGCGTCGGGGCCGCAGCTGACGTAGACGATGCGGGGCGGCGCCGCGGCGATCAGCGCGGCCAGCGCCGGCGCGGCCAGGCCTTTGCGCGGCGGATCGACGACGACGACGTCGGCGCCGGCGGGGACCCCGGCGGCGTCGCCGGCGATCGCGGTGACGCGATCGGCGAGGCCGCCCGCGGCGGCGGCGCGGCGCAGCGCCGCGACCGCGCCGGGGTCGAGCTCGATCGCGGTGACCCGGGCGCCGCGCCGGGCCAGGCCCAGGGCGATCGCGCCGAGCCCGGCGTAGAGATCGACCGCGACCGCACCCTCGGCCAGGCCGTCGAGCGCGAGGTCGACGGCGCGGCCGTGCAGCGCCGCGGCCTGGTCGCGGTTGATCTGCAGGAACTCGCCGGCGCCGACCTCGACCGGGCAGCCGGCGACGTCCTCGATCAGCGCGCCGACCCCGTGCAGCACGGTGACGTCGTCGGTGACGATCGCGCCGTCGGTGCGATCGTTGCGCATCGCGACCACGCCGCGCACCGGCGGGTACGCGGCCACCGCCGCGGCGGCCGCGGCCAGGACCTCGGCGCGGGTCGCCGAGGTCACGACCAGCACGACCAGGGCGCCGCCGCGATCGTCGCTGCGGACGATGACGTAGCGCAGCTCGCCGTCGCGGTGGCGCTCGTCGTAGGCGCGCAGCCCGGCGGCGGCGGCGGCGCGCCGGACCCGGATCGCGACGTCGTCGATCCGCGACGTCACGACCCGGCAGCCGATCGAGTCGACGACCTTGTGGCTGCGCGGCGCGTAGGCGCCGAGGACCAGGCCGTGGCGACCGTCGGCGACCACGTACTTGCCCTTGTTGCGGTAGCCCAGCGGCCGCGGCGACGGCACCGGCGCCGCCACCGCCGGCGCGGCGTCGCCCAGCGTGGCCAGCGCCGCGACCACGCGCGCCCGCTTGGCGACGAGCTGGGCCGGGTACGCCAGGTGCTGCCAGGCGCAGCCGCCGCAGCGGCCGGCGGCCGGGCACGCCGGCTCGACCCGGTCCGGCGACGGCGGCGAGGTCCGGCGCACGATCCGGGCCCAGGCGCGCTGGCCGTGGGGGCTCTTGTGCTCGATCGCGACCCGGGCGCGCTCGCCGGGCAGCAGGTCGGGGACGTGGTACTCGGCGCCGTCGACGACGCCGACGCCGGCGCCGGCGTCGTCGAGCCCGGCGGCGACGACCTCGGGCTGCGGCGGGGCGGACGCGCCGGACGGGTTGCGTGACATCGTGAGTTGCGCCATGGATAGCAGGTTTCGCGGGTCACCGTGCCCCCGCCGGTCCGCCGCGACGCCCGCCACCCCCGCTGAACCCCGATGACGCCCTCGCCCACCCCGCCCGTCGCGGCGCCGCCCCAGCTCCGGCCCGGCGACGGCCTCGTCGTGGTCGCGCTGTCGGGCGGGGTCGACAGCGCCACCGCCGCCGCGGCGCTGGTGGCCCAGGGCCACCGGGTCGTGGGCATGACGATGCGGCTGTACGACGCCGGCGGCACGGTCGCCGGCACCGGCCGGTGCTGCGGCCCGCGCGACCTCGACGACGCCCGCGCGGTGTGCCGCCACCTCGGCATCCCGTTCTACGTCATCGACCTCGCCGACGACTTCCGCCGCGCCGTGGTCGACGACTTCGTCGAGGCCTACCTCGACGGCGAGACCCCGAACCCGTGCGTGAAGTGCAACCAGCACATCAAGTTCACGCCCCTGCTCGAGCGCGCCCGCGCGGTCGGCGCCGACGTCCTGGTCACCGGCCACTACGCCCGCATCGGCCGCGACGCCGGCGGCGCCTGGGGCCTGTACCGCGGCGCCGACCCGGCCAAGGACCAGTCGTACTTCCTGTTCTCGATGCCCGCCGACGAGCTGGGCAGCGTGTGGTTCCCGCTGGGCGGCCTGGTCAAGGACGAGGTCCGCGCCGCCGCGCGCGACGCCGGGCTGCCCAACGCGGCCAAGGCCGAGTCCCAGGAGATCTGCTTCGTGCCCGACGGCGATCACGCCGGCTTCGTCGCCCGCGAGGCCCTGGCCCGGGGCCGGGCCCGCCCCGCGGTCGCCGGCGCGATCGTCGACGGCGCCGGCGCGGTGGTCGGTCGCCACGACGGCGTCCACCGCTTCACCGTCGGGCAGCGCCGCGGCCTCGGCAACCTGCGGCTGGCGCCGGGCACCGATCGCGAGCGGGTCTACGTCACCCGCGTCGACGCCGCGACCGGCACCGTCGAGGTCGGCGGCCGCGACGCCGCGCGCCGCGACCACGCCGTGGTCCGCGACGTCCGCTGGCTGGGGCCGGTGGCGACCGGCGCGGTGACCGTGCAGCTGCGCCACCGCGGCGCCGCGGTGCCGGCCACCGTCGCCGTCGACGACGGCGGCGCCCGCGCCACGGTGCGGTTCGCGACCCCGCAGATCGCCGCGCCCGGCCAGGCCGCGGTGTTCTACGACGGCGACCGGGTCGCCGGCGGCGGCTGGATCGCGCGGTAGCTACGGGCTGGCGTCGATGATGATCTCGGCGCCGCCGACGGCGTGGACCCGGCGCCGGTGGGCGACGACCTCGCCGCCCTGCAGGGTCAGCGCGATCGTGGCGTCGAGCTCGGCCTGGGGCACGACCTGGCGCCAGCGCATGACCCGGGGCCCGTCGGCGCCGGCGTCGCCGTACTCGTGCTCGGCGAAGCCGATCGAGGTGTCGCCGGCCCACAGATCGACGCGGACGTGGCGGATCCGCGCCGGCTCGTCGCCGAAATCGAGGGCGAACCGGACCTCGGCGCGCTCCTGCCCGGTGCAGGTCTTCTGGGTCACCAGGCCGAGCACGACGACCAGCGCCGCGGGCACGATGACCCGGCGGAGGATGTCGGAGCGGGTGATGGCCACGCGCGATCCGTAGCACGGCGACGGCCGAAAAGTGGCGACCCCGTCGGCCGCGTGCCTACGGTCGAGGCACGGTGCGCCCCGCCTGGCTCCACACCGCGGCCCTGGCCGCGGGCCTGCTCGCCGCCGCCGCCTCGGCCGGCTGCGCGGCGCGCGCCACGCCCTATCGCTTCGCCGGTCCCATGACCGGCACCGTCGCGCTCTCGGGCCCGTCGTGGGCCGAGGTGCCCGGCACCGCGACCCGCGGCCACCCGGCCGCGTCGTTGCCTCCGCGGACCCCCGCGGCGGTCGCGGTGCCCGGCGCCAGCGGGTTCGGTCTCGCCGGTCCCGACGCCCGGGTCGTCACCGCGGTCCGGGTCGACGGCACGGTCGGCGTCGACCTGGTCGCGGACGACGGAAGCCCCATGATCTCGGGCCTGCGGGCGCCGAACTTCCAGAAGAAGGCCAAGCCCGGCGTCGCCGTCGTCGAGGTCGGCGCCGCCCACGATCCCGCCGGGCTCCGCGCCCTGGTCGGCGACCGCGACGGCCGCGGCGACGTCGCGTTCGCGCTCGCCGCCGCGGCGGCGCTGCGCGGGCCGCTGCCCGACGACGTCGCGGCGGTCACCGACGGCCCGGCCCTGGTCGAGGTCGCGCGCGGCCGCGGCGCGCTGGCGGCGCCGACCGATCCGGACCGCGCGGTGCGCGTGCCCGACGCCGGCGACCTGCTGGTGTTCGATCGCGCCCAGGGGGGCAAGCCGGCGTCGTTGATCGCGGTGGTGCTCGGCGTCGACGAGCGCGGCGTGATCGAGATGATGTACCTGGCCGGCGGCGTGATCCGCCGCGGCTTCGTCAGCCCGGCGCACCCGGGCCGCAAGCGCGACGACGCCGGCCGCATCCTCAACACCAGCATGCGCCACGGCAACGACCAGCCGCCGCGCGGCACCCACTACCTGTCCGGCGAGCTCCTGGCCGGGGTCGTCGGCGTCGCCGCGCTCGCGCGCTGACGCACGCCGCGGTTGTCGACGCCGCGACCTCCAGGCACGATGAGCGAGCGCCCGCCCGGGTGGTGGAACAGGTAGACACGCGGCACTTAAAATGCTGTGAGCGCAAGCTCGTGCCGGTTCGAGTCCGGCCCTGGGCACCGACGACGACGATCCGTTTCGACCGACGGCTCCAG
Organism: Kofleriaceae bacterium; assembly: GCA_020633495.1. Taxonomy (GTDB): domain Bacteria; phylum Myxococcota_A; class Polyangia; order Haliangiales; family Haliangiaceae; genus WYBA01. Next base: position 109,819 of record JACKDR010000020.1, read on the forward strand.
GAGCGCCGCGCCGCATCGCTCACGCCGAGCGCAGCCGCGAGGGCGGCGTCGAGGCGGCGAGGATCGGTGCGCCCGCGGCCCGCCCGCGCTACGCGCGGCGCGCGTGATCGGTGACGGCGCCGACGATGTCGCCCCACCGGCGCTTGGGCATGAAGTGGCCCATCTCGGGGAACTCGAGGTAGCGCGAGCCCGGCACCGCGCGGGCGGTGGCGCGGCCCGCCGCCGGCTTGATCAGCGGATCGCGGCCGCCGTGCACGATCAGCGTCGGGGTCCGGACCCCCTGCAGGCGTCCGGTCCGGTCGCCGGACGCCCCGATCGCCGCGAAGTGGCGCAGGAAGCCGCGCGGCGACTGGCCGCGCTCGAACGCGACCCGCGCGGTGGCCTGCAGCCGCGGCAGATCCTCGTCGCCGGCGCCGCCGATCTTCTTGAAGGTCTCGACGGTCTGCGCCGCGGCCTCGTCGGCGGTGCGCGGCCGCGGCCCGAACAGCGCCGCCAGCGCGCGCGGATCCGACCACGCCAGCCGGACCTTGCCGGGCGTCGACATGATCGACGTCATCGAGCGGATCCGCGCCGGGTGCTCGATCGCCAGGTGCTGGGCGATCATGCCGCCCATCGACACGCCGACGACGTGGACGCGGTCGAGGCCGAGGTGATCGAGCAGGCCGATGACGTCGCCGGCCATGTCCGACAGCGTGTACGGCGCCGCCACCGGCAGCGACAGCAGCGAGCGCACGACGATCGGCCCCGGCCGCGGCACCGGCAGGTGGTCGAGCCGGCTCGACAGGCCGATGTCGCGGTGGTCGAAGCGGATCACCTGGAAGCCCTGGGCGACGAAGCGATCGACCAGCTCGTCGTCCCAGAACACCATCTGCGAGCCGATGCCCATCACCAGCACCAGCGGATCGCCGGCGCCGCGCACGTCGTAGGCCAGCTCGACCTCGCCGATCGTGGCGCGCTGCACGGTGGTCACGGTGAGGTCGCCGGCTGGGCGCCCCCGACCGGGCGACCGAACGGGTCCTTGAGCGTCGGCACGTCCGGATCCTCGTCGGGGTCCGGCACCTTGACCTTCTCGACGCAGGCGCCGCGACCGGCGTCCCAGGTCTGGCCCGACGGGCACGACTTCTTGTCGGGCTGCTTGTCGGGCTGCTTGTCCGGCTGCTTGTCGGGCTGCTTGTCCGGCTGCTTGTCCGGCTGCTTGATGACGTCGGGCTGCTTGTCGGGCTGCTTGTCGGGCTGCTTGTCGGGCTGCTTGTCCGGCTGCTTGTCGGGCTGCTTGTCGGGCTGCTTGACCACGTCCGGCTGGCCGTCGGGCTGCTTGACCACGTCGGGCTGCTTGTCCGGCTGCTTCGGCGTCTTGCTGCCATGCCGGCTCTTCTGCGGCACGACCTCGACCTCGGCGACCGGCTCGGCCGCAGCGCCGGCCGCGGTCGCGGCCTTGCGCAGCTCGACCGTGTACGCGACGTCCTCGTCGGGCACCAGCTCGATGACCTTGCCGACGTAGCCCGGCAGGCTGACCCGGTAGCGGCGGGCGTCGTGGCTGCCCGCGATCTCGAACTCCAGCGGCGCCGGGCCCACCGTCTTCTGCTCGGTGAGGTCGTAGATCTCGGCGCCGTCGGGCTGCGACGACAGGCTCAGCGTGACCCGCGCCGGCAGCGGCGGCAGGTTCTCGACCGCGCCGGCGTCGATCGTCGCCACCGCCGGGGCCGCGCTCGACGACGCGCTCTTGCGGGTGAGGAAGAACGCGCCCGCGGCGACGCCGCCGGCCAGGATCACCGCGCCGAGGATCATCGGCAGCTTCGACCTGCCGCCGGTCGCGATCGCGGTGGTGGCGCCGCGCTCGTCCTCCATCGGCACCTGCAGCGACCCGGTCCACTGGGTCCGCTGCCGCGCGCCCGGCGAGGTCTGCGCCCGTGGCACCGTCGGCTCCTGGACCGGGACCAGCTCCTCGCCGTGCAGCGCGCGGATCGCGTTGGCCATGTCGTCGATGGTCTGCCAGCGACGGTCGCGGTCCTTCTCGAGCGCCTTGAGGATGATGCCGTCGAGCTCGCGCGGCGCGCCGATCTGGTCGAACATCACCGGCGCGATCGGCGGCGGCATCTCGGTGAGGTGCATGCTGAGGATGCCCATGAAGTTCTCGGCTTCGAAGGGCACCCGGCCGGTCACCATCTGGTAGAGGATGCAGCCCATCGCGTAGACGTCGACGCGGTGGTCGACGTTCTCGCCGCGGGCCTGCTCCGGCGACATGTACTCGGGCGTGCCGAACAGCATGCCGGTCTTGGTCAGCTTGCGATCGCCCTCGCTGACCTCGGTCAGCTTGGCGATGCCGAAGTCGAGCAGCTTGACGAAGTCCTTGTGACCGAGCCACTCGACCAGGTAGATGTTCTCGGGCTTGAGGTCGCGGTGGACGATGCCCTGGGCGTGCGCCGCCGACAGCGCCGAGCAGATCTGCAGGAAGATCGGACGCGTGCGATCCCAGGGCAGGCGCTGCCCGGCCAGGCGGGCCCGCGCGATCTCCTCGTGGAGATCGTGGCCCTTGAGCAGCTCCATCGCGAAGAACACCATCCCGTCGGGGGTGGCCCCGAAGTCGCTGATGTCGATCACGTTCTGGTGGCGGATGCGGGACGCCGCCTTGGCCTCCTGCATGAAGCGCTCGACCAGATCCGGCTTGCGCGCGAACTCGCCGTGCAGGACCTTGAGCGCGACCTGCTTCTCGAGCACGGTGTGGGTCGCCAGGTAGACCGCGCCCATGCCGCCCTCGCCCAGCTTCTTCTGGACCAGGTAGCGCCCGGCCATGACCTGGCCGATCAGCGGATCCGCCGGCGCCTGGTACGCGGGCGCGCCGGCCGCCGGCACGTTGGGGCCGAGCTCGGCCGGGATCGTGCCGATCGCCACCGGCGCGACCGGCGGCGGCGTGCCGCCGGGCGCCGGGGTGCCGCCGGGCTGGACCGGGTACGGCTGGCTCTGGGTCGGGTACTGCGCCGGGTACGCCGCGCTCGCCGACACCGCGACCGGCGAGGTCGGGTGGCCGACCGGCATGACCTGGCTGGGGCTGACCGCCGGGACCGCGACGCTGCCGTGGCGGACGTCGGGTGACGTCGACGGCGCCGGCGTCACGCCGGGGATGTGCGCGACCCCGACCGCCGGGGTCGGGGCCCGCGGCGCAGGGGTTCCGATCCGGGTCTTCTTGTCGCTCGGGTCGGCGGCCACGGCCCGGATCGTAGCACGCCTGGGGCCCGGTCCTGGCTATTCGTCGATCAGCTCGGAGGCCCGGATCAGCGACGAGCAGACGTGCTGGACGTAGTCGATCCGGACCGTCCGATCGATGGGCGAGCCGGGCATGCCGCCGAGGCCGTCGGCCCGCGGCGACACGTCGTAGTCGCTGTCGGGGCGGATCTGCTGGCGCAGGTTGTAGCGGGCGGCGGCGAGGATCTGGTGCAGGGTCTCGGCGTCGGGGCGGCCGTGGTGGACGCCGAGCAGGTAGGTCGAGATCGTCGCCTCGGTGCGCGACCCGGCGGGCGTGTTGTTGGGCATGACGAACGGCGTGACGTTGTAGGCGCCGGCGAGATCGGGCTGGGACGGGAAGTCGCCGGGCTCGGCCTGCTGGTTGCGCAGGAACCGGGCGTAGCCGTCGCAGAAGTCGAGGTACTTGGCCTTCTTGACCGCCGGCCAGATCGCCTCGGACGCGATGCAGGTCCAGTGCTCCTCGCCGTAGAGGAAGCCGCCGGCGAAGAAGTCGTACCAGCCGACCAGCCAGTCGAGGCCGCGCTCCGCCGACCGCGCGTAGCGATCCTCGCCGGTGACCGTGTACATGCGCGCCATCGCCAGCGCCGCCTCGCCCGAGTAGTACAGGAGCTGCGACTTGTCGTCGGGGGTCTGGCTGGGCACGTCGTAGCGGTGGCGCCACGAGCCGTCGGGGCGCTGCAGCATCAGGATCCACGCCGCCAGCCGCCGCGCCATCGGCTCGTAGCGGGCGTCGCCGGTGGCGCGCTGGTACTCGGCGAGCGCGACCACGGTCAGCGCGCTCGATCCCAGGTCGGCGGTCTTCTGGCCGCGATCGATCACGCACTCGTAGGCCTCGCCGTCGGGCAAGGTCCCCTGGCAGCCGCCGGCGTCGATCAGCTCGCGGAGGTGATCGAACGCGCGCTCGATGGGCTCGCGCAGGAACTCCTCCTTGGTGATGCGGTAGATCTCGGCGAGGAAGTAGGTGGTGCCGGCGTGGCGCGGGATGCTGTAGCCGCCGCCGGCCTGGTTGCCGGTCGAGAGATCGGTCTGGTACAGGTAGCGGCCGTTGGGCTGCATGTGCGCGACCAGGAACCGGGCGCCGGCGAGCGCGGCGGCGCGCAGGTTGGCCTTGGTCGGCTCGGGGCCGGGCGGGACCCCGCGCAAGAGCGGCAGCGGCGGGCCGTCGCCGCGGGCGTCGACCGGGCGCTCGACGAAGCTGTCGGTGCGGAAGCGGAAGTAGCGGCGCGGCCGCGCCTGCCAGGTCGCCTTCCAGTCGCGGCCGCCGATGCCGGCGCGCCGCGCCAGGGTCTGCTCGGTCTTCTGCTCGTCGAGGCCGAGCGCGAAGTCGGGGATGGTCGGGAACGGCCGCTTCTTGGTCAGGACGTTGAGCAGGATCAGCTCGTCGGGCAGCAGCAGGAACTCGCCGTCGTCGACGACCGCGACGCCGATGCCGTCGATGCCGGGGTGGATCGGGACGTGCTCGAGCAGCGGGAACCGGCGCTCGAGCGGGCCGCGCCCGACGACGACGTCGACCTTGAGGCGGGCCCGGGTCCGGTCCTCGGCGGTGAGGCCCTGGAGGCCGGGGTGCTGCTGCAGCAGGCCGGCGGCGCTGGCGACCGCGTCGCGCACCGTCGGGCCGTAGCCGTCGACGCGCCCCTTCATGGCGCCGTCGAGCCAGACCTGGACGATCACCGGGCCCTGGTGATCGAGGCGGCGCGCCAGCACCGGATCGGCCGAGGCGTCGTCGTCGGGCCGGCCCTCGAACGCGGCGCGCAGCCGGGCGACCACCGCGGCGCGGGCGTCGCCGGACATCGGCGGCGGCACGTCGATCTTGTAGGCGCCGTAGATCAGGTGGACCAGCAGCAGGAACGCCAGGCTCGGCACCGTCCACACCGCGACCAGCGCGGCGAGGTAGCCGCGCGAGCGGCCGGGGGCGGCGGCGCTCATGCCGCGGCCTGCCGCGGGGTCAGGCCGAAGGCGCGGCGGCCGCCGCGGCCCAGCAGGTAGCTGAGCTGGAACACCGGCAGCAGGCCGACGATCTCGACGATGATCGCGGCGGCGGCGAGCATGCCCGAGGCCGCGGCCTTGCCGAAGGCGCCGTAGACCCCGGACAGGAACGCCGCCGAGGCCAGCAGCAGGCCGAGCAGCACCACGGTCAACAGGATCTGCAGGGCGGCGCCACCGATCGCCAGCCACCAGGCGCGGCGCGCCCACGGCGTGCCGCGGCCGAGGCGCGCCACCAGGGTGCCGGCGCCCATCAGGAACGCGGCGACCGGCAGGCCGAGCAGCAGGGTCTGGGCCCAGGCGTGGCGGTTGGGCGCCAGCTTGGTCACGACCACCGCGTAGACCGCGGCGAACACCAGGTCGAGCGCGACGTAGACGTAGGGACGCGCGTCGCGGCGCGGCCCGGTCGACGGCGGCGCGGCGGGCGCGGCGGCGGCGGGCTTCGACGTCCGGGCGGCGGCGCGCGTCGCTGGCGGGCGCTTCTTCTTGGCCATGGCCCGGCAGCATACCCACAAGGGCCGGGCGCGGCGCGCGCCCGGCCCCGCAGATCGCCCGGGGTCGTGACCGCGCTCGCTACTGGACGATCACGCGGTAGCTGTTCTGCGCGCCGTTGTAGCCGTAGACCTTGACGGTGCCGCCGGCCGGGACCGTCACCGACTCGCTGTTGGAGGTGCCCTGGCTGGTCGCGACCTGGGCGCCCGCGGCGTCGTAGGCGGCGACGTCGAGATCGCCGCTGGCGTGGGTGAACTCGACGCGCACGGTGGCGGCGCTGGTGACCTTCAGCCAGTCCTCGTCGCCGGCGCAGATGCGCAGGTTGTCGACGGTGCCGCTGACCGTGGCCGCGGTGGCGCGGCTGTCGTTGGGCTCGAGCGCGTCGGTGCAGGTGCCGCCGCCGCCGCCGCCGGCGTCGAGCTCGCAGAACGCGGTGGCCTCGTGGCTGGCCTCGGTGTCGCGGGCGACGTCGCGCTGGCCGCACGACTCGTCCTCGGTCCACGCCTTCCAGGCGGCGCCGCGGCCGGTGGCGGCGGCGAAGTCGGCCCAGCGCTGGTAGCCGTCGGCCTGGTTCATGAAGACGGTGGGCGCGACGCACGCCTCGCCGGCGTCGGCCTGCTCCTGGGCGGCGAAGTCCATGACGACGTCGTACATCGTGCTGTTGGTGGAGTTCCAGCAGCAGGTCTTGGACACCGAGTACTCGAGCTCGGCGAAGACGTAGTCGTCGTCCTTGCGGTAGGCGGCGTCGACCGCGGCGCGGTCCATGCCGAAGCTGCGCGCCGAGACGTCGTAGAGATCCTCGAAGGCGCGCTCGCGGCGCTCGCGCGCCGAGCACGACGCCGGGTACTGCGACAGGTGGTGGCGGGCGTCGTCGATCTGGGCCAGCAGCTCGGCCTTCTGCTGGGCCGGCGACACCTGGCCGAGCATCTGGCCGAAGCGCGCCGGGCGCGCCGCGATCCGCGGGTAGTCGGTCGAGTTGATCCAGTGGGCCTCGTCGGCGTCCATCCAGGTGTTGGTCCAGTAGCCGCCGATGTTCTTGGTGACGCGCCACCGCTTGAGGCCGCCGCCGAGCTTGGCGTACTCGTCGCCGTCGTAGTTGCTGCCGACGCCGCCGGTGTAGTTCGAGGTGAAGTAGCTCTTCGACGCCACGCCCGACTCGCGCTTGCCCTGGCGGCGCGGCATCGAGCCCGAGATCGTCGTGACGTCCTTGTTGCCCTCGCCGATGTCGACGACGTCCTTGACCACCAGCGTGTGGCCGATGCCGTTCTTCTGCCAGCGCTCGATCAGCGTGTCGCCGGGGCGCACCGCCTCGGGGACGATGTTGTAGGTGTTGGCGGAGTCGGCCAGGTTCATCGAGCCCAGGTAGTTGAGCGCGAGCACCGCGAAGTAGCCGGCGCGCTTGTTGAGGTAGAGCTCGTCGACGTAGGCGCCGAACGGGGTGCCGTCGCCGAGCATCGTCTGGTTGTCCTCGCCGCCCCACAGCTTGCGGGTGCGCAGCGTGTTGTCGTGCGGCCAGCCGTGCGCGACGTCGGCCGGCGGGGTGGCCGAGTAGTCCTTGTAGGCGATCGCGAACTCGGGGGTGCTGGCGTAGCGGCCCGACGAGGTGCGGACGCCGTTGTGGCCGAAGTAGACCCGCTTGCCCGAGCTGTCCTGGGTCTCGAGGAAGAACGGCAGCTCGTACCAGGACGCGAAGGTGATGCGCAGGAACAGCGCGGTCTCGGCGCACTCGAGCGCCGGCGCCGGCAGCGTCTTGCCCCACGGCGTCGTGACCTCGACGGTCTCGCCGTAGCCGCTGGTGGTCGGGATCCACCGCAGCGACTCGATCCACTTGCCGTACTTCTCGTCCCAGGTCAGGCCGGAGTCCTCGCCCCACGCCAGGCCGGCCTTGCGGGCCGCGGCGGTGTCGGTGTCCTCCCACTTGTTGCGGGCGGTCCACACCTGGGTGCGCGTGGTGTTGGTGTTGACGTAGAGGCCCTTGCGGTACTCGCTGTCCTCCTTGCCCGGCGGCGGGGTCGGGCTCAGCGGGCCCTCCATGCCCCACTCCTCGTCGGCGCCCGACGGGTCGTCGCTCCCGGCGCAGGCGGCGAGGCCGGCGGCGGCCAGGGCGAACAGCATCGTGACGGTGGCGAGGCGGACGAGGCGGCGCATGGTCGGGCCACTGAGCGAACCTCGTGCCAGATCGATCGGCTGTGATGTCGAAGGCTTGTGCGTCGGGCTCCGGTGGACCGCAGGCGCCGGCAACTGAAGTGGTCAGGACCGCGGGCCCCCCTGTCCGGCTGCCGACCGACATCTTCGACCGACGTCCCGAGACTCGGTCGAGACGCCGGCGCTGACCGACGTCTCCGAGACCGCGGGCACGACGCCGGGTCGCCAGGTCGACCGACGTCTCCGAGACCGCGGGCACGACGCCGGCGCCGGACGAAGGCGGGCCCGGCGATGCGCGGACGGTCGACAAGCGCGAGCGCCGGCGGGCGGGTCCTGTCCCGCGCGGCGGCGACCCGGCCCGCGCTCGGATTGCGGGGCTCCCGGGCGCCGCCACCGCCGGTGGTATCCCCCACCCACCTGCCGACGGTGATCGTTCGGCTCTCTACGAGCGCGGTCCGTGGCCGCCACCGCGCGGGCCACCCGCCCGCCTCCGGGTCCTGCGAGCGCGGCTCCACGAGCGCGCTCCGCGCCGCCACCGGTCGCGCCCGACTCCGGGTCGTGCGAGCGCGGCGCCACTTGCCGGTCCGTGGCCGCCACCGCGCGGTCTCGCGAGCGTGGCGCCGCGGGACCTCGCGACCAGGCGAACGAGAGCGGTCAGGCGCTGCCGTCGGCGAGGATGGGCAGGCGGGCGCGCAGGCGGTCGGCGAGGGACGGGCCGTCGACGTAGCCCTGGTCGTTGAGGAGCTCGGACGCGAAGACGTCCTTGCTCTCGTAGACGGCGCGCTGGCGGGAGATGTCGGCGGCGAAGTCGCGCGCGAACCCGCCGAAGTCGACGGTCCTGGCGGCGATGGTGCCGTCGACGCGGACCGCGTGCTCGGCGAGGACGATGCGGGCGGTGAGGTTGCCCTTCACCCACAGGTAGCCGTGGTTGTAGTCGGCGTGGACGCCGTTGCGCGCGGTCAGGTCGCCGCGCACCGTGATCTGACCGCCGCCGCTGAGCACGTTGTCGACCGTGAGGTTGCCCAGCACCACCAGGAAGCCGCTCTCGTCTTGGCTGTCGAGGTCGCCGGTGATGGTCAGGTCGCCATCGACGACGACGTTGCCGTCGAGATCGAGGTACTCGAGGGTGACCGCGCCCTCCCAGACCTGGACCGGATCGTCCTCGTTCCACGCCTGCAGCTCCTGCGCGAGGCCGAAGCGCTGCGCCGCCGCCGCCCAGGTCAGCTCGATGGGATCCGCCATGCGCCGAGGATATCCAACTCGCCGACCTCCCGGTCGCGGCTGACCCGCACGACCGCCCGGGACCGGCGCTCCGCACGACCGACCTCTTCGGCCCCACGATCACGACCGACGTCTCCGAGACCGCGGCCACGACCGACGTCTCCGAGACCACGGTCGGCCGGGGCGCGCCGGTCGCCGGTCGCGGCTCGTCGCACGCACAGGTGGTGGGCGCGACCCGGAGGCGGGCGGGTGGCCCGCGCGGTGGTGGTCAGGTCCCGCGCTCGTCGAGAGCAGACCGCTCACCGACCCACGGTGGGTGGGAGATACCGCCGCCGGTGGCGGCGCCCGGGAGCTCCGCGATCCGAGCGCGGGACCGATCACCGCCGCGCGGGACAGGACCCGCCCGCCGGCGCTCGCGCTCTGCCCGGTCGCTCGCGCCCAGGATCGCGCCCCGCGTCCCGCGCCCCACCGCCTAGTAGCAGGGCGGCCGCGGCGACGGGTCGGCGGCGCCGCCGCCGGGGAGGATCTCGCGCAGGTAGGCGTACTCCTCGTCGCAGAACACCGCGGGGCCCTGGCCGCCGAGCTCGGCGCGCTCGAGCAGCGGGCGGTCGGCGCCGCCGTCCATCAGCCGGCCCGGCGCGTCGCCGGTGTCGTGGAAGCCCTCGCCGTAGGGGTTGGCGAGGCCGAGCGAGTGGCCGATCTCGTGCGCCACGGTGGTGCCGATCAGCGAGCCCATGACCCGGATCGCGCACGCGATCTGGTGCGGCCGGTCGGTCGCCGGGCAGTCGCCGGGGCCGACCGTCGGCAGGCTGCCGCCGAGGTCCGCCGAGGTCACGATCGTGCCGCGGTCGGGGCGGATCGGGTCGAAGATCTGGTCGAACACCGGATCGGCGCCCGACAGCGGCGCGCCGGTCGGCGGGTGCATCGAGAATCCCATGAGCGACTCGATGAAGACGCCGCCGTAGCCGGCGTAGCCGTCCTGCTGGGTCAGCGCGTTGACGCCGCCGAGGCGGTCGTACAGGCGGGTGTTGCCGGTGTCCTTGCCCGGCGAGTTGTCGTAGCCGAACAGGCCCATGCCGTTGGGATCGGGGCCGTGGATCTCGACCGTCGAGTACAGCGCGAAGTCGGCGACCGGCTGGTCGCGGAAGTCGATGTTGACCCCGGGGTACGCCGCGCGCACGACCTCGAGGATGCGGGCGCGGACCCGCTGGTCGAGGGCGCGCAGGCCGAACAGCCGCAGGCTCTCGACGTAGCTGGGCTCGAACTCCAGGGTCACGACCTGCTCGACCGGCGCGATCGCCAGCGACACCGTCGCGGGGTCGCCGGTGACCTCGACGCCGCGGTACGAGACGATCGGCGTCACGGTGCCGACGAAGGTGCCGGTCACGGTGCGCAGGTCGATCGCGGCGCCCAGGGCGTCGTCCTCGCTGACCACGTAGCGCACGGTCGAACCCTCGACGAACTCGGGCACCAGGATCAGGTCGACCGGGGCGCCGCCGCCGGCGCCGGTGGGGGTGAACGTGCCGGTCAGCTGCAGCACCGTCGACGCCCCGGCCTCGCCGCCGACGAAGCCGCCGCCCTCGACGAAGACGTACTGACCCAGGCTCGCGGTCGGCGGATCGATCCGGAAGATCGCCGAGGTCACCAGCTCGAAGCCGAGGTCGAAGCTGATCGACCGGGTGACGCCGCCCTCGGCGGGGCGGTTCTCGAACACGACGCTGCCGTCGAAGACGCCGGGCTCGATGCCGGCGATCGCCGGCACGAAGGCGAAGCTGCCGCGATCGCGCCCGAACGGCTGCTCGGGCCGCACCGGGACCTCGACGTCGGTGATCGGCGCGCAGGTGCCGCTGCCGGCGGCGGTGAAGCAGCCGCTGACGATCGCGATCGTGTCGCCCTCGGTGCCGCCCAGCAGCAGCCCGGCGCCCTGGACCGCGACCTCGTCGTTGACGAACAGGAGGCCCCCGGTCTGGACCGTCGACACCGCCGGGGTCAGCTCGCGACGGAACGTCAGCGACACCGGCAGCGGCGCGCTGGCGTAGGTCTCGCCGTCCGCCGCCGACACGACCTCGACGATGGCGTCGCCGGCGAAGTCGACGTCGCCGCCGAGCTGGTCGAGCAGGGTCGTCGTGACCCGCGCGGTCAGGTGATCGTAGTCGACGAAGCTGGCGTCGAGGGCGACGTCGACGTCGGCGCCGCCGGCCTGGCCGACCAGGCGCAGCCGCGACGTGCCCCAGGCGGCGTCGACGAACGAGTCGCCTTCGAGCACCAGCGTCGTGCCGGGGATCGCGACCCCGGGGGCCACCGACGCCAGCGCCAGGCCCTCGAGGCCGGGGTCGACCGGCGCGTCGGAGCGGGCGCAGCCGGCGGCGGCCGTCAGCGCCGCCACCACCAGGATCGCGCCGGCGCCCCGCCCCACTACTGGACCTCGATCCGGATCGCGTACGTGTTGGTCGACCCGGCCCAGCCGTGGACCTTGACGTAGTAGTCGCAGCCGCCGCTGTTGACGTCGCACCCGGTCGCCGGGGCGTCGAACTCGTAGTGCTCGTCGGAGGTCGCGCTCTGGCCGTGCGCGGTCGTGCAGGTCGACGGGTTGGCCTCGGTGCACGGCGTCAGGTCGGTGCCGGCGCCGTCGATCAGGTGCAGGTCGAGGTCCTGCTGCGACGTGGCCTGGGTGAAGGTCAGGTCGACGATGAGGTGCTCGGCGTTGTAGAGCGGCACGTAGTACCAGTCGTCGTCGGTGCAGATCGTGCTGTCGGAGGTGTGGACCGGATAGGCGGTGTCGCGGGCCTGGATCGCGCTGTCGTCGTCCTCGAAGGCGTCGTCGACGCACGCCGCGGCGCAGCTCTGCGCGGTGGCGTCGTACGACAGCAGGTAGTCGTTCTGGCCGGTGCCCCAGGCGTAGACCCGGACGTAGTAGAGCCCCTGGGCCAGGCACCGGGTGATCGACTCGTCCGAGGTCAGGCTGGTCGACGACTGGATGAGCGTGCCGGTCGCGGTGTACAGGGCCAGGTCGAGGTCGGTGGCGGCGCCGCCGGAGATCTCGAGGGTGACGCTGCGATCGGCCGGGACGTCGAGCTCGAACCAGTCCTCGTCGTCGTCGGTGCCGCTGGCCATCGGGCACGAGGTCAGGTCGTAGATGTCGTTGGCGCCCAGCGCCGGGTTGGCCGCGGCCTGGGCCCGGGTGTCGTTGTCCTCCCAGGCGTCGTCGACGCAGCCGCCGCCGGCGACGCAGCTGCCGGAGTCGGGGATGCACTGCTTGCCGCTGCCGCCGTCGACCGCGGTGATCGCCGTGGCCGAGCAGGTGTAGCCGGCGGCGCAGTCGCCGGGCCCGGTGCAGCCGGCCAGGCAGTACGACTCGTTCTGCTGGCCGACGCGGTCGCAGTGGGCGCCGCTGGCGCTGCCCGCGCACTGCGCGCTCGACGAGCAGGCGTCGCACGCCGCGGTGGTGCCGCCGCCACCCGGGTTGGTGACGGTCATCGCGTAGACCGGCGACTGGGTGACGTGGTCGCAGTCGCCCATGTCGTCGTCGTCGTCGTCCGCGACGATCACGTAGTACAGCGTGGCCTGGCTGCCCTGGGGCATGCCGGCGACCGGGTTGGGCACGTCGGTGGCCCACACGCCGTCGACCATCGAGCCGTCGATGAGCAGCATGCTGAGCTGGGTCATCGACGACAGGTTCGGGGTCGCGCCCGGGTTGGTCAGCGCGTAGTAGAACAGCGGCGGTCGCTTGAGCCCCTGGTCGTCGGAGACGCTGGCGTCGATCGTGAGGTTGTTGATCGTCGACGCGTCCTGGGCGGTGTGGGTGATCACCGGCGGCTCGCCGGGACAGTCGGGCCGGTTGCCGCGGCGCAGGACCACCAGGTAGTTCTTGGTGACCTTGGGGTTGGACAGATCGTCCGCCGACAGGGTCAGCGTGTAGCGATCGTCGGCGCTGATCTGGTCGGCGGTCGGGCACCAGTGCCAGGTGCCGGCCAGGCCGCCCGAGGCCTGGATCGTGGCGCCCTCGATCAGCGGCTCCTCCTGGGCGATGACCACCGAGGTCGAGTCCTGGTCCTCGATCAGGATCGGGACGTCGAGGCACTGCGCGGCCTCGAGGTCGAGGGTGGTGCCGGTGCCGAGCGGCTGGCGGAACACCGGGGCGCTGTTGCCGCCGACTGCGGAGCGGACGTCGACCTGCACGGTCACGGTGGTGTCGTGGTCGCCGTCGCTGGCGACGAAGTCGACGTACCAGACGCCGACGTCTTGGGCCAGCGGGGTCCACCGCCAGATGCCGGCGCCGTTGGGCGACCGGGTCAGGCTGGCCCGGGTCTGGACGTCGGGGATCGTGGAGTCGAAGGAGAACTCGATGGGGTCGCCGTCGGCGTCGCTGGCGTTGAGCACCAGGGTCAGCTCGGTCCCGACCTGGGCGATCTGGTCGTCGATGGCGTCGAGCTGCGGGGCCTCCCCGCCCCCCTTGCAGGCAACTAGAGTGGCCACCAGCAGGGGCATGGCGATCCGGATCGATGCCCGGGTGGTCGGCGAGATCATGAAGGGTTCCTCCGGCAGACGGGGATCGTAACAGACCCCGGCCGGCGGTGATTCAGGACTCGTGCCAGGCGGTGGCACCCTGGCGGGGCGCCGGAGGCCGCGCGACGCGGCCCGGATCACGGCGGCTCACTGCAGCTCGAGCTGGAACGACAGGACCTCGTCGCCGGGTCGCAGCGTGATCGCGCGGCCGCCGCGCAGCGCGTCACGGCGGCCGGTGACCTCGACGTCCCCGGTGGGCGCGTCGCGGATCCGGAACTCGCCCTCGGCGTCGGTCCGGGCCTCGACCGACAGCGGCTCGTCGCCGCCGCGCGCGACCGTGATCGTCGCGCCGGCGACCCGCTCGCCGTGGCGGTCGTAGACGACGCCGGCGAGCAGCGCGCCGCGCTCGACCTCGAGCCGGAGGTCGCGCACCGTGACCGCGCCGACCTCGCGCCCGGCGGTGACCTCGACGGCCCGCTCGACCGGCAGGTAGCCGGCGACCGCGACCCGGACCGTCCAGGTCCCGGCGATCAGCGGCCCGACGTGCAGCGCGCCGTCGGCGCCGGTCGCGACCTCGATCCGGCCGCCCGGGCCGGTCAGCACGACCGCGACGCCGGGCAGCGGCGCGCCGGTGTGGTGGTCGAAGAGCCGGCCGTCGACGGCGCCGCCCCAGGCCAGGGTCACGGCGCCGTCGGCCTCGGTCGTGATGGTCGCGGTCTGGGCCGGGAAGTCGGGGTGATCGACCTGCAGCTCGGCGGGGCCTTCGGGGACCTGGCCGATCGAGAACCAGCCGGTGTCGTCGGTGACGGCGCGGCGGCCGCGCGCCGCGCCGGCGGCGACCACGACCGCGGCGCCGCGGACCGGCAGCTGATCGCCGTCGACGACGCGGCCGCGCAGCGTCGCGTCCGCGGGGGCGAGCGCGACGTCCTGGACCTGCTCGGCCGGCTGATCGCCGGCCGGCGCCGGCAGGCTCAGGCTGGCGTGACCGTCGCCGAAGCCCCAGGCGGTGACTTCGAGGTCGACGTCGCCGACCAGCGGGCCGAGCCGGTAGGCGCCGTCGCCGTCGGTGATGGCGATCAGGCGATCGCGATCGCGGCCGGCGCGGTCGGCGGCGGCGCCGGCCCCGCCGCCGTCGTCGCGGGGCCGCGCCGACACGGTGGCGCCGACCACCGGCGGGCCGCGGGTGCTGGTGACGGTGCCGACCACGAACGTGCCCGGGCTGAGCACGATCTCGACGCCCTGCACCACCTTGCCGGCGTCGAGCGGGATGCGCGCGCTCTTGCCCTCGGCCATGCCCGGCGCCGCGGCGACGATCCACCAGGTCCCGGCGGCGAGGCCGGTGACGCGGAAGCCGCCGTCGGCGTCGGTGACCAGCGTGGCCTGGTACGCGGGGTCCACCGGCAGCGGCGCCGGGGCGCCGAGCGCGATCACGGCCGCGGTGGTGCCGGCCCCGGCGGTGACGCCCGCGTCGCCAGCGCTCCCGGCCCCGGCCGCGGCGACGACCGCGGGCGCGGCGACGATCGTGGTCTGCCGGGTCGCGGCGGCGCCGCCCGGCGGCGGCGGGTACGGCAGCGGCCCGAGCAGGACGCCGAGCTCGCCGCGCGGCACGAACCGCGGATCGTCGGTGAAGTCGCCGGGCGGGCCAGCGCGACCGCCCGCGCTCGCCGCGGCGGCGCCGGCGGCGCGGCCCCGGCGGGCGCGAAGCCGGAGAACCGGCGCAGCTGATCGTCGTCCACCGCCGCCGAGGCGTCGAGGCCGCGCCCCCCAGCGCGCCCTCGCCGGCGGCGCGGATCACCGCGCCGGCCACCGGCCGGCCCAGGGCGTCGACGACGCGGCCCTCGACGATGGCGCCGCCGACCAGCTCGATCGACGGCACGCCGCGGCCGGCCTCGACCTCGAGCGCGCCCGCCGACAGCCAGCCCGGCGCCCACGCGTCGACCAGCCAGCGGCCGTGCGGCACGCCCTCGACCCGGAACACGCCGTCGTCGCCGCTGCGGGCGTAGCGCGCCGCCTCGACGTCGGCGACGCCGCCGGCGTCGGTGACCGGCTCCAGCGCGACCGCGGCGCGGACGCCGATGCCGGTGGCGCGATCGACGACGCGGCCGACGACGATCGTCGCGGCCTCGAGGGTCAGGGTCACCGGCGCGAACGGGCCGGCGCCCAGGCGCGGCACCGCGACCGCGCGCGCCGCCAGATCGGTCTCGTGCGCCCACGCCCGGTAGTTGCCCTCGGGCAGCTCGCCGAAGCCGAAGGCGCCGTCGGCGTCGGTCACGGTCTCGAGCCGGCCGCCGATGGCGTCGCCGTCGATCGTCACGGTCGCGCCCGGCACCGGCCGGCCGCCGTCGACGACGACCCCGGTGACGTCGACCCGGCGCGCCACCACCAGGCGGACCCCGTCGGACGGCACGGGCACGAACCGGACCTCGGCGGTGAAGATGTCGGCGCCCTCGACGCGCAGCCGGTGCCGCCCCGGCTCGAGCCCCTCGAGGACGAACGCGCCGTCGCCGTCGGCGATCGCGACCACCGGCGGCGGCGCGGGCGCGGCGCTGGCCCGGCTGGAGTCGCCGGGGCCGAGCTCGAGCTCGGCGGTGACGACGACGTCGCCCAGCGGATCGCCGCGGCCGTCGACGACGGTGCCGGCGAGGCGCTCGGCGCCGGTGCCGGCTGGCCGGCGCGCGGCAGGCGTGGGCCCTCGGGGCGGGGCCACAGCGCGCCGCCGACACCGCCGTCGCCGGCGCCGGGCATGCCGAGGCCGCCCTCGGTGCCGGCGGGGCGCCGGGTCAGCAGCAGGAACAGCAGCGCGGCGGCGCCGACGACGCCGAGCACGATCAGCAGGACCTGACGGCGCCGGTCGTCGCGGCGGCGCTGCCGCGCGGCCAGGGCGGCGACCTCGGCGGCGCCGTCACCGCCGGCCGCGCCGGCGCCGTCGCTCACCGGGGCGTCGGCCACGGCGTCGCCACCGGAGCCGGGTCCGGAGGCGGCGGGCGGGTCGGTGTCGTCGGTCACGCGGCTCGAAGCTAGCAGCCCGCGCGGGCGGCGGGGCGACACGGGATCGCCGCCGGCGGCGCGGCTGGCCTGGCGGCGGAGGCCTCTGGTACGCTTCCGCAACGTCGGGCCGCCCGGGGCTGTTCCCGGGATCTCCGTTGCCGCCCGTCGCTGCCACCGCCGACGCGACGACCCACGCCGCTCCCAGAGGGATCATGACCGCCACCGGGCCGCGCAACACCGGCGACCTGTTCGCCAACCACCGCGACGTCAACCTGGCCTCGACCGTGGCGATGATCGAGGACCTGCTGATCGAGCGGGGCTACTTCCTCAACGACTGCCGCGCCGATCGCGAGGGCACGCTGCACTCGTGGACCGTGCCCAAGGGCTCGGCGCTGGCCCGCATCTCGCTGCTCGACCGCGCCGACTTCCCGCACCTGCGGGTGGCGTCGGCGGTGATGCGGCCGCCCGGCGACGTCGACAAGATCGCCCTGTACCAGCACCTGTTGACCCGCAACGCCGAGCTGTGCGGCGCCGCGTTCGCGCTGGCCGGCGACCACGTCGTGCTGATCGCCGAGCGCTCGACGCTGGACCTCGACCGCAGCGAGCTGGCCGAGCTGGTGACGCGGGTCTTGACCTACGCCGACGACTACGACGACGCCCTGGTCGCCGAGTTCGGCGGCGAGGCCGGCGGCGACCTGGTCCCGTAGCGGCGCGAGCGGCCGCGGGGTCCGGGAACCGGGACGGCCCGCTAGCGCAGGTCGCGACCGCGCGGGCCCTCGTCGGTCTGGACGCCGACCAGCACGTTCGGGCACAGCGTCAGCTCGTCGGCCTTGCGGACGACGCGGCCGGCGGAGTCGATCAGCTCGGCCTTCTGGACCACGCAGAACTCGACCGGCCCCGACGACGGCTGGCACGACGACAGGTAGCCGACGATGCGCGCGCCGGTGTCGAACTCGAAGTTGACGCGATGGCTGACCAGGTCGTGGAGCTTGGAGTAGTCAGGCATGGGCGGCGACGTATACCATGCCGCCCGTGAGCGCCGGAAGCAGTGGGACGTCCACGCCCGCCACCGTCACGACGCTGCTGTGGGTCCGCCACGGCCAGGCCGACTCCAACCGCGACGGCCGCTTCGGCGGCCACAGCCCGGTGCCCCTGACCGACCTCGGCCGCCGCCAGGCCGAGGCCACGGCCGCGGCGATCCGGCGGGCGGCGCCGACCGCGCTGATCTCGTCGGACCTGGCGCGCGCGGTCCAGACCGCCGAGCCCATCGCCGCCGCCACCGGGCTGGCGCTCGAGCTCGATCGCGATCTCCGCGAGCGGTCGCTGGGCATCCTCGACGGCCTGTCGTTCGCCGACGCCGAGGCCCGCCACCCGGAGCTGTGGCAGCGGCTCATGGCGCGCGATCCGGCGCTGGTCCCCGACGGCGGCGAGGCGGTCGACGCGGTCTACGCCCGGGTCGCGCGCGCGATCGACGCGATCGTCAGCCGTCACGCCGGCGGCCGCGTCGTCGTGGTCTCGCACGGGCTCGCGCTCTACCACGCGTTCGTCCACGTCTGCGGCCTGGGCAGCCCGTCCGCCGACCACGGCGTCTTCGTGCTGGTCGACAACTGCTCGGTGTCGCGGGTCGAGCACCGCCACGTCCACGGCCGCGCGCGCTGGCGGATCCGCTCGCTCAACGACGTCGCCCACCTGGACGGCCTCGCCTCCTGAGCGCGCTTCGAGCGCCCTGCCGGTCAGCCGGCGGCGGCCGGCCGATCCCGGGTGACCGAAGGTCGCCGTCCCCTGTCGACCCCTCGACGCTTCGCCGGCGCCGACTGACACCCGCAGCCTCGCGATTCCGCTCACCTGGACGCGGCACGGCCGCTGCAAACACACGGGCCATGGCCCCCCTCTCCCCCCGCCCCCTCCTCCTCGCCGCGCTGGTCCCCGCCCTGGTCACCGCGTCGGCCCTGCCCGCCCGCGCCGACGCGCCGGGCCAGACCGCGGCCGCGACCCGCCCGGAGCGGCCGCCCGCGCCCGCGGTCGCCGCCAAGAAGCCGGGCACCGCCACCGCCGCCGCCATCATCGGCACCCTGGTCGGTCCCGCCCTGATCATGACCGGCGCCGCGCTGTCCGGCCGCGACTCGGGCGACGACGCCCTCGAGAGCGGCCTGTACTGGGCCGGCGCGATGGGCCTGATGCTCGGCCCGTCGGCCGGGCACTGGTACGCCGGCCGCACCGTCACCGCCGGCATGGGCCTGCGCGCCGCCGGCGCGACCCTCGCGGTCGCCGGCGCGGTCGGCTCGTTCGACAAGTGCTTCTTCGTCGAGGAGCCGTGCGACGACTCCGGCTACCTGGCGATGGCGCTGCTCGGCGCCGGCGCGTTCGTCGCCGGCGTCGCCTACGACGTCGCCACCGCCGACGACGCCGCCCGCGAGTGGAACCGCGACCACGGCTTCTCCGTGCAGGTCGCACCGACCGCGGTCCGCACCGGCGCCGGTGGCGTCACACCCGGCGTCGCGCTCGCCGGCACGTTCTAGCGGCCGCCCGCGCCGTTCCATGCCCGTCGCGGTCCGCGTCCGCCCGGCGGTCGCCGCCTACGTGCTGCAGGCGCGGACCAGGTCGGTGTGCTGCGACCGGTACGTGCCGTCGGACTGCAGCAGGTAGTACTGGATGCAGTAGTCCCAGATGACGTTGGGCGACAGGACGCTGTCGACGCGATCGCAGGTGTAGTACGTGACCACCAGCTCCGACGGATCCGAGCCGCTGTCGAACGCGCTCCACAGGCTCTCGCCGGCGCGCCCCGACGGCACCGCGACGTCGTTGCGCGACCGCGTCGACGGCGGCACGTCCCAGCCGAAGATCAGGTAGGCCTGGCCGCCGTTGACGTCGAGCTGGGCGAGGTCGCCCTGCTCGGTCCAGGTGTCGATGAACCAGCGGATCTCGCCGCCGCAGTTGTCGATGTACGGCGTGACGTGATCGACCCGCAGGATCGCGCGCTCGCCGTGCTCGTCGACCAGGGTGCCCAGATCGCCGACCGCCGGGGTCCGTCCCCAGCACGTCGCCTTGCCGCCGCCGTTGCCGGTGGCGCCGGTCATGGCGCACAGCCCGACGTCGCCGTGACCGACGCTCTTGCGCTCGACCCGCACCACGCGGCCCTTCTTGTGGGCAGCCGCGCGCCGGATGTCGCCGCCGCGCGCCCCCGCGGTGCCCGGCGCCAGCGCGATCGCGCCGGCGGCGATGACCGCAGCGACCAGGACCAGCACGACGACGACGGCGGCGCGGGACACGGGCGAGCTCGACGATCAGAAGTTACAGGCCGCGACGTTGTCCTGGCGCAGCCGCTCGTAGCCGCCGCCGTCGCGACCCCAGTAGTTGACGCAGTACGACGGCACGCCCGTGGCGGGCGCGCCGGAGGCGTCGCAGTTGTAGTAGGTGACCTTGAGGTCGGAGGTGCCGTCGCCGTCGTGGTCGAAGGACGCCCACATCGACTCGCCGGGCTGGCCCCCCTGCGGGACCTCCGCGTCCTGCAACACCTTCGAGTAGCTCTCGGCCGGCCAGTCGAGCAGCAGGAAGCCGTAGCTGACCTGCGACAGATCGCCGGCGGTGACGTCGAAGCGGGCGTCCCAGCGGATCTCGTTGCCGCAGCTGTCCTTGTACGGCGTGACCTCGATGACGCGGACCTCGGCGCGCCGGCCTTGCTGGTCGATGACCCAGCCGGTCTCGTCGACCCGCGGCGCCGTGCCCCAGCAGTTGGCCTGGTTGCTGTACATGTTGCAGAGGTGGGGCCGGAAGCCGCGGCCCGAGCGGGCGCGCTCGACCCGCACGACCTTGCCGTGGCGGGCCGCCTTGCCGTGCTTGCCCCGGGCGGCCTTGCCGCCGGCGCCACCGCCGAGCGCCGGCATCGCCACCGCGACCACCGCGGCGGTCAGGGCGGCGGCGACCGCGGCGCGGGCCAGGACGGGGCGAGCCATGGCCCGAAGATACGACACCCGCGCCCGCCGTGCCGGCACAACCTGGCGCGCCCAGCCCGCTGCGCGCGGCCCTCGCGTCCGCTATGGTTGCGCCATGTCGTCGCCGCTCCGGACGTCCCAGCTGACCACCCTGCTCGTCGCCGCCGCGCTGGCCGCCGGCGCCGGGTGCGACCGCCGCAAGGCCGGCGCCGACATGCCGGCCGCGCAGGACTGGCAGGGCTCGCTGACCCCGGACGACCCCCACGCCGGGGTCATGGCGCCCGGCGGCGGCGGCCCCAGCGATCCCCACGCCGGCCTCGACATGCCCGCGATGGGCAGCGACCCCAGCGATCCCCACGCCGGCCTCGACATGGGCGGCGGCGGCGACGAGCCGAACCCGCACGCCGGCATGGGCGGCGGGCCGGTCGACCCCGCGACCGCCCTGATCGGCACCGTCGACGCCACCGACGCCACCCGCAGCCGCATGGCCGCGGGCAGCGGCGCGGTGCTGTTCCTCAGCGTCCGCCAGGCCGACGCCGCCGGCAACCCGATCGGCGGCCCGCTCGCGGTCGACGTCATGCCCGGCGATCACTTCCCCGCCGAGTTCACCCTGTCGGCGGCCAACGCCATGGGCCAGGCGCCGACCGCGCTGGCCGGCAACGTCGTCGTGATGGCGCGCTGGGACCAGGACCACGACGCCTCGACCAAGCAGGCCGGCGACGTCACCGGCCAGGTGGTCGCGACCGTGCCGGCGTCCGGGCTGACCCTGCAGCTCGACACCGTCCTGCCGTAGCCCCATGAGCCGCAGCTGGAACGCCCGGGCCGAGCTGCGGCGCTACCGCGACGCGGAGCGCGGCGCGGCGCGATCCGACGCCGCGACTCGGATCGCGCTGTGCTACCCGAGCCCGTACCGGGCCGCGATGTCGTCGCTGGGCTACCAGACGATCTACCGCCGGCTCAACGACGCCCCCGGGGTCGCCGCCGATCGCGCGGTCCTGCCCGACGACGTCGCGGCGTGGAAGGCGGCGCGGCAGCCGCTGTTGACGCTGGAGCGCGAGGCGGCGGTCGGCGACTACCCGATGCTCGCGTTCTCGGTCGCGTACGAGCTCGAGCTCGCCGGCCTGATCGACTGCCTCGAGCTGGCCGGCGTGCCGCCGCTGGCCGCCGACCGCGATCACCGCCACCCCCTGGTGATCGCCGGCGGGCCGCTGACGTTCTCGAACCCGGTGCCGCTGGCGCCGTACTGCGACCTGATCGTCCTGGGCGAGGCCGACGAGGTCGTGCTCGAGCTGGTGACGCTGGCGCGCGACGCCGGCTGGCGCCGCGACGCCCTGCTCGACGCCCTCGCCGATCGCCCCGGCTACTACCTGCCGGATCGCCACGGCGACGACGTGCCGCGGATCGCCGCCGCCGGCGACGCCTGCCTGCCGGCGCGGTCGCAGATCATCACGCCGCACGCCGAGCTGTCGGACATGTTCCTGATCGAGCCGGCGCGCGGCTGCTCGCGCGGCTGCACCTACTGCGTCATGCGACGCTCGACCAACGGCGGCATGCGGATCGTGTCGCCGGCGCGGGTCCTCGCCGAGATCCCCGACGACGCCACCCGGG
The DNA here is from genome assembly GCA_020633495.1 of Kofleriaceae bacterium. GTDB lineage: Bacteria > Myxococcota_A > Polyangia > Haliangiales > Haliangiaceae > WYBA01. Next base: position 131,937 of record JACKDR010000020.1, read on the forward strand.
TCGGCCTGGTCGGCGCCGCGGTCACCGATCACCCGCAGATCCGCGAGATCGTCCGCGGCGTCGTCGACGCCGGCCGCGGCGTCGGCATCTCGAGCCTGCGCGCCGACAAGCTCGACGACGAGCTCGTCGGCCTGCTGGCGAAGGGCGGCTACCGCACGCTCACCGTCGCCGGCGACGGCGCGTCGGAGCGGATGCGCCGGGTCATCGAGCGCTCGACCAAGGAGCGCCACCTGCTCGAGTCGGCGGCGCTGGCGTCGCGGCACAAGCTCAAGACCCTCAAGGTCTACATGATGGTCGGCCATCCCGAGGAGACCGACGACGACATCGACGAGCTGATCCGCTTCACCGGCGAGCTGGTCGCGATCCACCCCCGGGTCGCGTACGGCGTCGCGCCGCTGGTCGCCAAGCGCCACACCCCGCTCGACGGCGCGCCGTTCGCCGGCGTCGAGCTCGTCGAGGCCCGGCTGGCCCGCCTGCGCGCCGGCCTCAAGCAGTACGGCGGCAAGGCCGAGCTGCGCGCGACCTCGGCGCGCTGGGCCTGGGTCGAGTACATGCTGTCCCAGGGCGACCGCCGCGCCGGCCTCGCCGTCCTCGACGCCCACCGCGCCGGCGGCAACTTCGCCGCCTACAAGAAGGCCTTCCGCGCCCACGGCGCCGAGCCCACCGGCCCGCGCGCCCGGGTGCCGTCGAGCCTCGAGCTGATCGCGCTCAAGCGTCGCGCCCTGGCCACCGCGGTCGCCGGATCGTAGCGGCGCGCGTGGTCGTCGTCGCGGCGCGGCCGCGGGTGCGCGGCGACCACGCGGCTTGGTATGGTCGTGGCGTGACCAGCCACGACCAGTGCACCGTGTCGGGAGACGGCAAGTGGATCGCCGCGCGCTCGGGCGACCAGCTGACCCTGCACCTGGCCAGCGGCAAGGAGGAGGCGCGGACCACGCTGACCGCGGGCGGCCGGCTGCTGCTGGTCGGCGACGACGTCGTCGACGTCGCGATCGCCGCCGGGCGCACGACGATCACGACGCTGGCGCTGCCGACGCTCAAGCTGCGCTCGACGATCGAGATCCCCGGCGAGGCCGAGGTCCGCGCGGTCAGCAAGGACTCGGTGCTGCTGGCCCGCGGCAAGGACGCGCTGATCCTGCGGGTCGTCGCCGGCACCACCGGGTTCGCGCCGATGATGGGGGGCGCGGCGCCGGCGTGGGCGGCCGGCCTCGCCGACGATCAGTTCCTGGCACCCGGCGCCCGCGGGCTCGAGATCTGGGACGGCGCCACCCGCCGCATCGCCCAGCGGGTCCGGTTCGAGGTCGATCGCGTGCCGCGCCACGCCGGCGTCGCGACCGCGGGCGCCAACCTGTGGCTGTGCGACCACCGGCCCCAGGTCACGGTCGTGCGCATCTCCGACGGCAAGGTCCAGCGCATCGGCCTGCCGGCGCCCGCCGACGCCGCGGTCGGTCACCTGCGGTCGTCGTGGCTGCTCGCCGAGCTGGCCGGCGCGCCGCACGCGATCAACCTGGTCACCGGCTCGGTCGACGCCCTGCCGTGCACGCCGGGCGCGCCCCGCGCGGTGGTGCCGCGCGGCGCCGCCGCCACCGTCGTCGAGGTCGCCGAGGCCGAGGTCAGGCTGTGGGAGATCGGGGCGCCGGCGCCGACGCCGTCGAGCGGGCCGCTGCGGCTGTCGCTCGAGCCGCGATGACCTCGTCGGCGCTGATCATCACCAGCCCGAGCCGGGCCAGCAGCGCGTGCGGCGCCCGCGGATCGACGTCGCCCCACACGCCCAGCGCCTGCGCGATCTCGATCGGCTTGGCCGAGCCCTCGTTCGAGGTCTTGACCCGCACCCGCAAGAGCGGCTGATCCGGCCAGTCGAGGGCCGCGCACAGCCGGGTCGCCTCGTCGCCGGCGACCACCGCGATGTCCTCGAGCAGCGGCCGCAGGTCGACCTGCTTCTCGGCGTTGGCGCCGCGCACCACCGGGACCGTGTCCTTGGCACGCAGCGCCGCGGCGATGCGCTCGAGCCGGGCCGCGTCGTGGGCGATGCCGTCGGGCGCCGGCTGGATCAGGAGGTCCCAGGCGACCACGCGCTTGCCCAGCCCCGGGGTGCCGCGCGGCACGATCTCGCAGTCGAGGATGTGGACGCCCTCGGGGCTGACCGCGCGCAGCCGCTCGAGCACGACCTCCGGTGACAGCTCGGCCAGCGGCTCGCCGGCGCACGGGTGCGCCCAGCCGGGGCCGGCCTGGCCGCCCGGCGCGTGCTCGATGTCGCAGTCGAAGACCTCGCCGAGGCTGGCGACGCCCAGGCCCAGCGCCGGCCCGAAGGTCATGCGCGGCTTGGGCGAGTAGCCGCGCGACATCGCCAGCGGCAGCTCGGCGCGCCGGAAGATGCGCATCAGCAGCCGCCCCATGTCGAGGTGGCCGAGGAACGCGACCCGGCCGACCTTCGCGTAGCGGATCCTGTACGACGTCCACGGCAGCTCGACGGCGTCGATGAAGCCGGCCTTGCGGACCCGCTCCGAGCGCCGCGGCACCGCGTCCGCGGGCCGGACCACCGGCTCGGCGGCGCCGAGCGCGCGCAGCGCGACCAGCCGCTCGGCGCGCATGCCCGACAGATCGCAGGCGACGCCGCAGTCGTAGCAGACCAGCTTGCGGGCGTCGGCCTCGGCGTCGCGCACGTTGGTGTGGTGCACCAGCATGCCGGCGACCTTGCCGCACGGCGGCGACAGCCGGCTCTTGAGCGCCTTGCGGTACTCCTGCAGGAGGAACCCGTCCTCGAGGCCGACGTCGAGGTGATCCCACGGCAGCCGGGCGCTGATCGGCCGGGTGCCCAGGTAGGCGTCGGTGTCGACGCCGCGGGCCGCGAAGACCTCGCGCCAGCGCTCGACGTCGAAGACCTCGTCCCAGCTGTCGAAGCGGCCGCCGCGCCGCCAGACCTCCTCGATGACGTCGGCGAGGCGGCGGTCGCCGCGCGCCAGCACGCCCTCGACGAAGGAGATGCCGCGGTCGTGGTACTTGACCCGCAGCGCCCGCGCCCAGCTCGGGATCGTCGCCTTGAGCAGGCTCTGCTTGCGCTGGATCTCCTCGATCGCGTCCTGCGCGGCCCACTGGAACGGCGTGTGCGGCTTGGGCACGTGCGACGACACGCTGACCGTGACCTCGGCGCGGCCGCCGGTCAGCTTGGCGCCGATCTTGAGCATCCGCGCGCCGGTCTCGACGATGCCCCGGACGTCGTCGTCCTCCTCGGTGGGCAGGCCGATCATGAAGTACAGCTTGAGCCGGTGCCAGCCGCGCTCGAAGACCCGGCGCGCCGACTCCTCGATGTGCGCCTCGGTGACGTTCTTGTTGACGACGTCGCGCATGCGCTGGGTGCCGGCCTCGGGCGCGAACGTCAGCCCGGAGATCCGGGTCTGCGCCATCTCGTCGAGGATGTCCTCGCCCAGGCCGTAGGCGCGCAGCGACGCCACCGACATCGAGACGCCGCGCTGGCGCAGCTCGTTGCCCAGGGTCTTGACCAGCGGCGTGATACTCGAGAAGTCGGCGGTCGACAGGCAGGTCAGGCCGGTCTCGTCGTAGCCGGCCTTGTCGACGCCCTCGATCACCGTGGCCATGATGCTGGCCGGCGACCGCTCGCGCACCGGCCGGTAGATCATCCCGGCCTGGCAGAACCGGCAGCCCTCGGTGCAGCCGCGCGCGATCTCGACCGACGCGCGCTCGAACACCGCCTCGGCGTAGGGCACCGGGGTGTCCGACGGGAACGGGTACTTGTCGAGGTCGAGGACGACGGCGCGACGGACCCGCGCCGGGACCCGCGGATCGAGGGGCGCGCCGACCACGGTCATGCCGGTGTCGGCGTCGACCTCGGTGGCGTACAGCGACGGCACGTAGACCGGGAACGCGGCGGCGAGCTGGATCAGCGCCTCGCGACGATCGAGGCCGTCGGCCCCGGGCGCGCCGATGCGGCGGCGCAGCGCCGCCCACGCCTTGACCAGCGCCGGCAGGACCTCCTCGGCCTCGCCGAGGAAGGTGGCGTCGAAGAACGGCGCCATCGGCTCGGGGTGCGACGCGGTCGGGCCGCCGGCCAGCACCAGCGGCGCGTCGGGCGCGCGATCGGCGGCGCGCAGCGGGATGCCGCCGAGGTCGAGCATCGTGAGGACGTTGGTGAACGTCATCTCGTACTGCAGCGAGAACCCGACGACGTCGAACTCGGCGAGCCGGGTCTGGCTCTCGAGCGACACCAGCGGCAGGCGCCGCGCCCGCAGCTCCTCCTCCATGTCGAGCCAGGGCGTGAACGCGCGCTCGGCGGCGATGCGCGGATCCTTGTTGAGCAGCGAGTACAGGATCTTGGTGCCCAGGTGGGACATCCCGATGTCGTAGACGTCGGGGAACGCCAGGCAGACCCGCGCGTCGACCGTGGCCGGATCCTTGGTGACCGAGAGGTACTCGCCGCCCAGGTAGCGGGCGGGCTTGGTCACCCGGTCGATGAAATCGGCATAGATATGGCGCATGACGGGACCGACGACACTTACCCGTGATGGGGCCCGGGCGCCACCCCCAAGTGCTCGTCGCCGGGCCCGACTCGGGCTACGGTGCGGCCATGCCCGCCCGTCCCGTGCTGTCGACGTACGCCCTCGCCTGCGCCCTGGCCCTGCCGGCGGCGCTCACCACCACGCTCATCGGCTGCGACCAGCAGAAGAAGACCGAGAGCAAGGCCGCGCCGCCGGCGGCCAAGCCCGCCGAGGGCGCCGCGGCCGCCGCCCGGCCCCGGCGCCGGCCCCCGCCGCCGCGGTGGCCGCGCCGCCCGCCGTCGAGGTCGGTGCTAGCTTCGCCTCCATGTGGAACGACCCGATCAACACCCTCGACGGCAAGCCGACCACCCTCGCCAGCTTCCAGGGCAAGGCGCTGATGCTGGTCAACGTCGCCAGCAAGTGCGGCCTGACCCCGCAGTACGAGCAGCTCGAGGCCATCCAGAAGCAGTACGAGGCCAAGGGCTTCACCGTCGTCGGCTTCCCGTGCAACCAGTTCAACGGCCAGGAGCCCGGCTCGCCGGAGGAGATCCGCGAGTTCTGCAGCACGACCTACGGCGTGACCTTCCCGATGATGGAGAAGATCGAGGTCAACGGCGACGGCCGGCACCCGATCTACCAGGAGCTGACCAAGATCAAGGACGCCGGCGGCCACGACGGCGACATCCGGTGGAACTTCGAGAAGTTCGTGGTCTCGGCCGACGGCCAGCACGTCACCCGCTTCGATCCGAAGACCAAGCCGGACGACCCCAAGGTGATCGCCGCGATCGAGGCCGCGCTGCCCAAGTGACGGGTCGGGTCGGCGCGCTGGCGCCCCCGCTGGCGGTCGCCGCCGCGCTCGCCGTCGCCGGCTGTGGCGGCGCGCCGGACGGCGGCCCCGACGCCACGCCCGGCGACGCCACCAACGTCGACGCCGCACCGGCGGCGCCCGACTACGTCCTGTTCGCGCCGCTGAGCTCGACCACGACGTACCTGATCGATCGCGCCGGCGAGGTCGTCCACACCTGGGCGTCGACGGCGCGACCGGGCGCGGCGGTCTACCTGCTCGACGACGGCGGCCTGCTGCGCGCCGAGGAGCTGCCGTCGACGGTGTTCCGCGCCGGCGGCATCGGCGGCCGGATCGCCACCTACGCGTGGGATGGCACCCCGAGCTGGCACTACGACTACGCCAGCGCCACCCACCACGCCCACCACGACGCGATCCGCCTGCCCGACGGCCACGTCCTGGCGATCGCCTGGGAGGTCATCGCCGACGCCGACGCCCTCGCCGCCGGCCGCGACCCGGCGCTGCTCCCCGCCACCGGGTCGCTGTGGGCCGATCACCTGGTCGAGATCGATCCGGCGACCGACACGATCGTCTGGCAGTGGCACGCCTGGGATCACCTGATCCAGGACCGCGACCCGACCGCGGCCGGCTACGGCGTCGTCGCCGACCACCCCGAGCTCGTCGACGTCAACGCCGGCGGCCGCGCCCAGAACGACTGGACCCACGTCAACGCGGTCGCGTACCGCGCCGACCTCGACCAGATCGTGCTCAGCGTCCACAACCTCGGCGAGGTCTGGATCCTCGACCACGGCACCACCACCGCCGAGGCGGCGTCGCACCAGGGCGGCCGGCGCGGCCACGGCGGCGACCTCCTGTACCGGTGGGGCAACCCGGCGGTGACCGGCGCCGGCACCGCCGCCGACCAGCAGCTGTTCGCCCAGCACGCCGCGCACTGGATCGACGACGGCCTGCCCGGCGCCGGTCACCTGCTGGTCTTCAACAACGGCAGCTTCGCGACCCGGCCGTACTCGACCGTCGACGAGCTCGACCTGCCGGTCGACGCCGACGGCGGCTACGACCTGGCGGCCGGCCCGATCGCCCCGGCGGCGCCGAGCTGGCGCTACGTCGCCGATCCGCCCGAGGCGATGTTCGCCGCCAACATCTCGGGCGCGCAGCGTCTGCCCGACGGCGACACGCTGATCTGCGTCGGCCCGGACGGCCGCTTCCTCGAGGTCACCGACGCCGGCGACACGGTGTGGACCTACCAGTACCCGGGCGCGATGACGAGCGTGTTCCGCGCCACCGCCTACCCCGCGACCCACCCGGGCCTGGCCGGCCGCGACCTCGCGCCGACCGGGCCGATCGCGCCCTGAGCCCGCGAAGCCGCGCCTGCGCGGTCGCGCGCGCGGCACGACGCCGCACGCCGGCCGCGCCCGGCGTGCGCGCGCCGGCGCGACCATGCGCCCATGGATCTGCGCGCCGAGTTCCCCGAGCTGCCCGCGTCGCTCTTGTGGAAGACCGAGCTGTTGTTCCGCGGCATCCGCTTCTCCGACGCCCTCGCCGCCGCCGCCGCCGAGGGCGCGGCGCCCAACTTCTGGCCGTACCGGCGCCGCGACGCCTACGGCGGCACCGAGGCGGTGCCGGTGCCGTACCTGTTCCACCTCGACGGCGGCGGCGTGGCCCGGGTCCGGGTCGACGACGCCAGCCCGTACCGGGTCGGGCGCGCCCACCCCGGCGCGCCGTTCGCGCTGTACAGCGACGATCGCGACGACGACGGCGGCGACGGCGCCCTGTGCGAGGTCGCGTTCGTGCCCCGCCACGGCTGGCAGGACGCCCGCACCCGCGACGGCCTGACCCCGCTCGAGGCCGGCGTCGAGCAGCTCGGCGACATGGTCGTGGTCAACGTCGCGCCCGGCTGCGAGTACTTCCGCGCCACCGCCGACGGCAAGTCGCTGCGCTGCACCTACTGCGGCTACGGCCGCTTCGATCACCGCGCCCGCGCCCTCGGCCAGCACCCCGGCCAGGTCGATCTCGATCCCGCCGCGCTGGCCCGCCTCGACGAGGTCCTGCGCCTGGTGGTCGGCCACGCCGAGGTCCACCACGTCTACATCACCGGCGGCTCGGTGCTCGATCCCGCCGACGAGACCCGTCGGTTCCTGCCGGTGGTCGAGGCGGTGCGCCGCGCCGTCGGCGATCGCCTGCGGGTCACGATCGGCTGCGGCGCCGTCGACGCGCCGGACTCGGCGCGGCTGCGCGACGCCGGCGCCGACAGCGCCTGCTACAACCTCGAGGTCTGGGACGCCGCGACCTTCCGCGCCGCGTGCCCGGGCAAGCACGCCCACGTCGGCCGCGACCGCTGGCTGGCCGCGCTGCACGGCGCGGTCGACGTCTTCGGCCGCGGCAACGTGGCGTCGGCGATGGTCGCCGGCCTCGAGCTGCGGCCGCCGGCGCCCGGCATGTCGGCCGAGGCGATGCTGGCCAGCATCGTCGAGGGCGCGACCCACCTGCTCGACCACGGCATCGTGCCGGTGTACTCGCCGCTGTGGCCGGTGCCCGGCACTCACTACCAGCCCGCCGACGGCATCAGCCCGGCGCAGTACCTGGCGCTCGAGCACGCGGTCTACCGCCTGCGCGAGGCGCGCGACTTCCCCATCCCGGCGTGGCTCCTGTGCCCGGGCTGCTCGTACATGCTGCTCGAGGTCGACTTCGACCGCGCCTTCGGCCTCGGCGCGGCGCCGGCCGGCGCGGGCGCGTGACCGCTACGGCGCGCCCAGCCAGGTCAGCTCGGCCAGGCGCATGTCGCGATCGGGATCGAGGTCGCCGGCGTCGAGGTCGGTGAACGTGATCGCCCCGCCGCCCGCCGTCGTGTTCCACAGGACGTGGAACGGCTCCGGCGGATCGTTGCGGTCGATCGAGAACACCAGGTCGACGTCGCCGTCGCCGTCGAGATCACCGGCGTCGATGCCCCACGGCTCCCAGGTCCGCGTCGGATCGAGCGCGTCGGCGCTCGACCACAGCGTGGCGCCGTCGGCGTCGACCACCAGCACCTCGCCGTAGCGATCGGCGAGCACGACCTCGTCCTTGCCGTCGCCGTCGAGGTCGGCGCAGGCCAGGGCCACGACGCTGGCGTCGACCCCGACCAGGTCCCACAGGCCCTGCCCCGGCGAGCCGTTGCTGATCCGGTAGACGTCGTCGCCGCCGAAGCCGCCGACCACCAGCTCGCGGCGGGCGTCGCCGGTGACGTCGCAGAAGGCCAGGCTGGTGACGCCGTCGCGCGCGATCGCGGCGGCGGCGTCGACCACCCAGGCGCCGTTCTGGCGCCGGATCACCGCGACGTCGCCGTCGAAGTAGCCGGCGACCAGATCGAGATCGCCGTCGTCGTCGAGGTCCCACGGCGCGACGTCGGTCAGATCGCCGGCGCCGTCGGCGGTGCCGTCGACGACGTGGACCAGCGGCTGGAACGCGCCCGCCTGCAGCGTGCTGACGTAGCCGCCGGTGGCGCCGGCGGCCAGCAGGTCGAGGTCGCCGTCGCGGTCGAGGTCGACCCAGCGGACGCGGCGGCCGTCCCAGAACGCCGAGCCGCCGTCGGAGAAGTAGCCGCACGGCGTCACCGGCTGGCCGGCGAACACCGGCTCGAGCTGGAGCTCGCCGGCGGCCCAGCCGTCGTTGCGGTAGACCCGCAGCGTGCACTGGCTGACCGCCGCCAGATCGGCGTCGCCGTCGCCGTCGTAGTCGGCCCAGGCGACGTCGGCGACGTAGCCGTCGGCGTCGGTCAGCAGCAGCTCGCCCGGATCGACGAACCCGGCGCCGCCCCATCGCGCCCAGGTCGCGCTGTCGTAGCCGCCGAACGACACCGTGTCGACGCAGCGAGCGTCGCACAGCGCGTCGGCGTGCTCGGTGCAGCGCTCGTCCCACCCGCTGTCGCAGCAGCTGGGGTCGACCGCGCACACCGCGAGCGTGCACTGCGACGCCGACGCGGCCCGGGGTGGTCCGATCAGGCACTCGCGGCACGGCACGCCGGCGGACGCCAGGCACACCGGCGGCGGGGCGTCGAACGGCGGGGTCTCGCTGCCGGTGTCGGCGTCGACGATCGCGGCGTCACCGCCGCCGCCGCCACCGCCGCCGCACCCGGCGACCAGCGCCGCCGCGACCGCCGCGACCACACCCGCCCGCGACCGCCGCGCGCTCACGGCGCCCCCAGGTGGGTCAGCTCGACCCGGCGCATGTCGTGGCCGGGCAAGAAGTCGTCGAACGCCTCGTGGACGTAGCTCGGCGACGCCGTGCCCTGGTTCCAGAACACGTGGATCGGCTGCGGGTCGTCGGGCCCGGCGGCGGCGACCACCACGTCGTCGTCGCCGTCGCCGTCGAGATCGCCGACGTCGATGCCGCCGGCGGGCACCGTCACCGGCGGATCGAGGTCGACCGCCGACGACCACGCGACCTGGCCGGTGGCGTCGACCAGGCGCACCGTGCCGTCGTAGCTGACCGCCGCGATCATCGGCGCGCCGGTCGCGAGCGTGCCGCAGTCGCCGTCGCTGAACCCGCCGGGGACCCCGGCGAAGACCTGGCCGGCGACCCCGCCGCCGCCGAGGTAGTAGGCCCACAGCGACTCGCCCACGATCACCAGCTCGCGGCCGCTGCCGCCGCCGAGGTCGCACAGCTCGACCGCGGCGGCGGCGCCGTCGGCCTGCCAGGTGAGATCGCGGGTCCAGCCGCCGCTGCCCTGGCGGTAGATCCGCGCCGGCTCGTTGGCGAAGCCGATCACCGCGTCGAGATCGCCGTCGCCGTCGAGATCGATCAGCGTCAGGTCACCGATCGCGCCGGCGCTGGCCGGGACCAGGTCGCCGGCGCGCTCGAAGCCGCCCGCCACCTGCCGGACCCAGAACGCGCCACCGGTGCCGGCGAACACGGCGTCGAGATCGCCGTCGTGGTCCATGTCGATCCAGCGGGCGCGGTGGCCGCCGAACCGCTCGGTCCAGGGCAGCTGATCGCAGCCGGCGACCGGCAGGTCCTCGAACACGCCGACCCGGGTCAGCACCCCGCCGGCCCAGCCGTCGTCGCGCAGGATGCGCACCGCGCACTCGCCGGCGGTGGCGGCGTCGGGATCGCCGTCGCCGTCGACGTCGGCCCACGCCACCGCGTCGATGAACAGGTCGGGGTCCGACAGCCAGGCGCCGCTGGTGAAGCTGGCGCCGCCCCACCGGCCGTAGGTGACGCTGGTGAAGCCGCCGGCGGTGACCGCGTCGGCGCAGCGGGCGTCCGGGCACTGGCGATCGGCGAGCTCGACGCAGCGCTCGTCCCAGCCGCGCGCGCAGCAGCTGGGGTCGACGGCGCAGACCTCCTGCTCGCACGCCGTGCCGGCGGCGTAGCCGGGCGGCCCCTCGAGGCACTCGCCGCAGGTGTCGCCGACGAAGCGACACGGCGGCGGCGGGTTCTCGCTGCCCCAGGCGTCGACCGCCGGAGGGTTCTCGCTGCCGCCGAACGCGTCGATCGCGGCGGCGTCGCCGCCACCGCCGCTGCCGCCGCAGCCGGTGATCATGACGAACGCGGTGGCGAAGACGGTCCGTGGCCGGCGACGGGGCATGGGGCATCGTAGCCGGACCGCGGCGCCGCCGCGCCGGCGTCGTGCGGTCCCGCGCCGCCGCCGGTGATCACGGCCACGGCGCCCGGCAGGCGCCGCGCCGGTCAGCCGACGCCGATCTGGATCTCGGCGAGGACGCCGTAGTGGTCGCTGGCGCAGACCTCGTCGGCGCCCTCGCCGTCGCGATCGGTCAGCACGACCTCGCAGCGGTGCACCGTGCCGCGGCCGTCCTTCTTGCGGCTGGTCACCAGCACGTAGTCGATGCGGCGATCGATGTCGAGCGAGCGCAGCGGCCGGGTCTGCTCGTTGTCCGACGACCACGTGATGCCCTGCGCCGGGCCGTCGCCGGGGCCGGGCTCGGGGTGCAGGCGGAGCCAGGCGTCCTGCCAGTGGGTGCGGCGCCCGGCCAGCGTGCACAGCCCGCGCAGGAAGCGGACCTCGTCGGCGTCGGGGGTGGCGTTGAGGTCGCCGCACAGGATCTGCGGCGCGTCGGTGTTGCCGCGGCCCAGCGCCCGGATCGCGTCGTCGACCGCGACCACCTGGTGCTCGCGGGCGAGGCCGTCGTCGAGGCGGTAGTGCAGGTGCGTGGTGTGGACCCAGATCGGCCCGGCCGGGGTGTCGAGCCGCGCCGACAGCAGCAGCCGCGCCTCGGTCGGGCGGGCCTCGGGCAGCGGCAGCGCGCGGTGCTCGAGCACCGGGTGGCGCGACAGGATGGCCAGGCCCTCCTGCCCCGCCGCCATGCCGACCCGCAGGGCGTCGTCGTCCCAGCGCAGGCTGACCTCGTAGATCGCGGTCATGCCGAGCGCGTCGGCGAGGACGTCGGCGGTGGTGCGGCCGTCGCGGCCGTCGAGCGGGCGGACCTCCTGCAGGCACACGACGTCGGGCGCGAGCGCCGCGAGCTGGCGGCCGGCCAGGGCCAGGCGCCGATCGAGCGGCGGCTCGGTGCCCCAGAGGTTGAGCGTGACCACCCGCAGGCGGGTCATCGCCCGGGACCCGTGTAGACGCAGCGCGAGTCGAAGGTCTCGGCGACCCGCAGCTCGACCAGCCCGGGCAGCACCGGGCCCAGGCGGGCCCAGATCCACGCCGCGATGACCTCGGAGGTCGGGTTGTCGAGGCCGTCGATCTCGTTGAGCAGCTGGTGGTCGAGCGCCCCGACCACCGGCTCGACCGCGGCCGAGATGTCGGCGTAGTCGATCACCCAGCCGGTGTCGGCGCCGAGGCCGCCCTCGACCACGACGGTGACGCAGTAGCTGTGGCCGTGGATGCGGCCGCACCGGTGCCCGGCCGGGACCCGGGGGAGGAAGTGCGCCGCCTCGAAGCGGACGTCCTGTTCGACGCGCATCGGCATGATGGGGCGGCAAGCTACCGGATCGTGACGCCGCCGCCAACCGTGCTAGCAATCGGGCGTGCCACCCCGCCTGCGGTCCCGCCTCGCCGAGTGGGCGGAGCTCGACCACCGGGTGTGGCGGATGGCCGGCGCCCGCGCCGTCAACACCATGGGCATGTCCCTGGTGATGTCGTTCCTGGGCATCTACGTGGTCGAGAGCCGGGGCTACCCGGCGTGGCTGTACGGGGTGTGCGCGCTGGCCGCGAACCTGGCCCAGTCGATGGCGTCGGCGTGGGCCGGCGAGCTGTCCGATCGCATCGGCCGGCGCCCGCTGATCACCGGCTCGCTGGTGGTGCGCGCCTTCGTGATCTCGGTGCTCGGCCTGCAGGTCCTGCTCGACGCACCGCTGTGGGCGCTGGCGATCAACTTCGCGGCGTCGAGCGCGCTGCGCGGCGGCTTCGAGCCGGTGGCCTACGCCCTGGTCGCCGACGTGTGCCGGCCCGACCAGCGCATCGCCGCGTTCGGGCTGCAGCGCATGGGCACCAACCTGGGCTGGGCGATGGGCCCGGCGATCGGCGGCCTGCTGACGGTGTGGCTGCCCTACGGCGCGGTCTTCTTCATCACCGGCGCCGCCCTGCTGGCGGCGGCGTGGACCACCACCGGCGTGCCCGAGTCGCGGGCCGCCGCGGCCGGCGGCGGTGACCGGGTCGCGCTCGGCGACGCCTTCCGCGAGGCCTGGCGCAACCCGCCGCTCTTGGCCCTCCTGGCCGCGACCTTCCTGTTCGCGCTGGTCCACACCCAGCTGTTCTCGACGTTCTCGATCTACTGGGCCGACGTCATGGGTCTGCCCAAGGCGTCGATCGGCCTGCTCTACACGATCAACGGGGTCGGCGTGCTGCTGTTCCAGGTCCCGGCGATCGGGCTGATCCGGCGGATCGGCGTCCGCCGCGCCATGATCGGCGCCGCCGCGGTCTACGTCGTGGCCTACCTGACGATGGGCGCGGCCCGCGGCTTCGCCGGCGCCGCGATCGCGGTCGCGGTCATCACGATGGCGGAGATCGTGTTCTCGCCGGCGCACCAGACCGCCGCCGCCGAGAGCGGCGACCCGAGCCGGCGCGGCCGCACCTTCGGCGTCGTCGGCTTCGCGCAGATCCTGGGCGTCGCGTTCGCGCCCCTGTACGGCGGCACCCTGCTCGACCAGCTCGGCCACCACCCGCTGTTGATGTGGGGCGGGGTCGCGGTGATGGCGGTGCTGCTGACCGCCACGACCTCGATCTACGCCGCGCTGCAGCAGCGCGAATCTCGCGCCACCGGGTCGCAACTGGGGTAATCCTCGGCGCCATGGCCAGCACGCCCCGCGGGATCCTGTTGTTCGGCTGCGCCGTCGCGCTCGCGCCGGCCGCGTGTGGCGGCGACGACGGCGGCGCCGCGCCCGACGCCGCGCCGCCGCCGGCGTGGCATCGCGACCTGCCGCCGGCCAGCGTCATGGGCGCGCCCCGCGGCCTGCAGCCGCAGCGCGGCATCATCCACCTGCACTCGCCGTACTCGCACGACGCCTGCGACGGCGCGCCCCGCGACGGCACCACCGGCGCCGTCGACGAGGCCTGCCTCGCCGACCTGCGCGCGGCGCTGTGCACGACCCGCATCGACTACGCCGCGCTGTCGGATCACGACGACACGATGGCCGACGAGGACTTCGCGACGCTGTTCTCGATGCGCGGCGACGACACCGCGGTCACCGACGGCGACGGCAACCAGATCGGCTCGCGGATCCACTGCGACGACGGCCACACCGTGCTGGTCACGGTCGGCGGCGAGAACCCGATCATGCCGATCATGCTCGACCACCACGTCGCCGGCACGATCCAGGAGCGCCACGACACCTACAACGCCGACACCCCCGCGGCGGTGGCCGCGTTCCGCGCCGCCGGCGCCACCGTGTGGATCGCCCACACCGAGCAGCGCACCACCCCCGAGCTGGTGACGCTGCAGCCCGACGGCATCGAAGTCTACCAGCTCCACGCCAACCTCGATCCCGGGATCCGCGCCGACTACCTCGGCCTGCCCGCCGCCGGCGCGATCACCGCGGTCGCCGAGTTCGCCGACACCGGCGACGCCGCGCTCGAGCCCGACGTCGCGCTGCTGTCGTTCCTCGAGCCCAACACGCCGTCGCTCGATCGCTGGGACGAGGTCCTGGCGATGGGCATGCACGTCGCCGGCTCCGGCGGGACCGACGCCCACCAGAACGCGCTGCCCGTCATCCTGCGCGACGGCGAGCGCGGCGACTCGTACCGCCGCATGCTGCGCTGGTTCGGCAACATCGCGCTGGTCACCGACGCCGGCGACCCGGCGGCGATCGAGGACGCGGTCCGCCGCGGCCGCATGTACCTGGCGTTCGAGCTGTTCGGCACCCCGGTCGGGTTCGACGCCCGCGCCGTGTGCGCGACCGCCACCGCCGAGATGGGCGACACCGTCGGCCCCGGCGACGGCTGCACCCTCGAGGTCGACGTCCCGACGATCTACCAGCTCGACCCGTCGCTGCCGGCGCCGGTGATCGAGGCGCGGATCCTGCGGATCGACGCCGGCGGCCCCACCGAGGTCGCGCGCGGCGCCGGCCCCACCCTGGCGACCCCGCTCGACGCCGCCGGGGCCTACCGGGTCGAGGTCACGATCCAGCCCCGCCACCTCGGCCCGTACCTCGGCCACCTCGGCACCGATCTCGCCGACCGCGTCGTGCCGTGGATCTACGGCAACCCCGTCTACGTCGAGTAGCCCGGGCCCGGCCCGGCTTCGATCCCGGTCACGCGCCGCGGCGCCGCCGACCTGCTAGCCTGGAGCCGATGCGCGCGGTCCTGCTCGTCGCCCTCGTCCCCGCCCTGGCCCTGCCGCCGTCCGGCTGCGGCGGCGCCGGCGACGGCACCTGCAACCAGGACTTCGACTGCGCCAGCGCCGAGGTCTGCGCCAACAACCACGCCTGCCGCGACGCCGACCGGGTCTACGCCGTGACCGTGGCGTGGACGCTGAGCGGCCAGCCGGCCAGCGCCGACACCTGCGCGCTGATCGATCACCTCGAGCTCGAGGTCGGCGAGAGCTTCGGCGCCGACTACGCCCACTTCGCGCCGGTGCCGTGCGACCCGGGCCGGTTCCCGTTCAGCAAGCTGCCCGACACCTACGACTACGCCCGGCTCGACGTCGTCACCGGCGGCCAGAGCCTGATCGAGAGCCACCGCGGCACGATCGGCCCGTCGACCGGCACGATCACGTTCGATCTCGACAGCGCCGCGCCGCTGCCCGACGCCGCGATCGTCGTCGACGCGCCGGCGTCGATCGACGGCGGCGCGATCGTCGACGCCGGCGTCGGCGACTGACCGCGAGGTCGCGCGGCGACGCGGCCTGACACCACGCGTCAACGCGGCGAGCCGCGGCGCGGCAACACGCGCGCCGCGATCGCTTCGTCGCGCCCCGAGGTGCGGGCGCCGGCGACTCCCGCTATCCTGCGCCCCCCATGAGAATGCCCAAGGATGCAGGCGACGCGCTCGACGACGAGCCGGTGCCCGCGACGATCGAGGAGCTCCAGCCGCTGTACCGGCAGATGCTGGCGATCCGCCGGATGGAGGAGGCGTCGGCCAAGGCGTACAGCCAGGGCAAGATCGGCGGCTTCCTCCACCTGATCATCGGCCAGGAGGCGGTGTGCGTCGGCGCCACCGCGGCGCTGCGCCCCGACGACTACGTCGTCGCCACCTACCGCGATCACGGCCACGCCTACGCCAAGGGCATGACCGCGCGGTCGATGCTCGCCGAGCTCTACGGCAAGAAGACCGGGCTGGTGAAGGGCCTCGGTGGCTCGATGCACTTCTTCAGCCGCGAGCACAACTTCCTCGGCGGCCACGGCATCGTCGGCGGCCACGTGCCGATCGCCGCCGGCGCCGCGTTCGCCTCGAAGTACCGCGGCGACGGCCGGGTCACGCTGTGCTTCTTCGGCGAGGGCGCCTCGACGATCGGCGGCTTCGCCGAGGGCCTGGCGCTGGCCGGGCTGTGGAAGCTGCCGGTCGTCTTGATCTGCGAGAACAACCAGTACTCGATGGGCACGCCGATGTACCGCTCGCTGGCGGTCGAGGACGTCTCGATGCGCGCGCTGGCCCACGGCATGGCGCGCGACCGCTTCGACGGCGACGACGTCCTCAAGGTCAAGCAGCGCATCGCGATCGCGGTCGAGCGCGCCCGCGAGACCAACGAGCCGACGCTGGTCGAGGTCGTGACCTACCGGTTCCGCGGCCACTCGATGAGCGACCCGGGCCTGTACCGGACCAAGGAGGAGGTCGAGGAGTGGAAGCGGCGCGATCCGCTGGGCCGCGCCCGCAGCCTGCTCGTCGAGCTCGGCGCCGCCGAGGCGGATCTCCACGCGCTCGAGGACGACGTCAAGGCCGAGATCGCCGACGCCGTCGGGTTCGCCGAGAGCTCGCCGGTCGCCGACGAGTACCTCCCCTACGTGATCAAGGAGTAGCCGTGCCGGTCATCAGCTACCGCGAGGCCCTCAACCAGGCCATGGTCGAGGAGATGGATCGCGACCCCGACGTCTTCATCATGGGTGAAGAGGTCGGCCACTACCAGGGCGCCTACAAGGTCACGCAGGGCCTCTTGCAGCGGTTCAGCGAGCGCCGCGTCGTCGACACGCCGATCGCCGAGATGGGCTTCGCCGGCATCGGCGTCGGCGCCGCGATGGTCGGGCTGCGCCCGATCATCGAGTTCATGACCTTCAACTTCTCGCTGGTGGCGATCGATCAGATCGTCAGCAACGCGGCGAAGATCTACCAGATGAGCGGCGGCCAGTTCTGGGTGCCGATCGTCTTCCGCGGCCCCAGCGGCCCGGCGGTGCAGGTCGGCTCGCAGCACTCGCAGGCGCTGGAGTCGTTCTACGCCCACGTGCCCGGCCTCAAGGTCGTCATGCCGTCGACCGCGTACGACGCCAAGGGCCTGCTCAAGACCGCGATCCGCGACGACAACCCGGTGGTGTTCATGGAGGGCGAGACCCTCTACGGCACCACCTGGGAGGTCCCCGAGGACGAGTACCTCTTGCCGCTCGGCAAGGGCGACATCAAGCGCGAGGGCAGCCACGTCACGCTGGTGGCGTGGTCGAAGATGGTGTGGACCTGCCTCGACGCCGCCAAGGTGCTCGCCGAGGAGGGCATCGAGGCCGAGGTCGTCGACCCGCGCACGCTGCGCCCGCTCGACACCCCGCTGATCGTCGAGTCGGTCAAGAAGACCGGCCGCTGCGTGATCGTCGAGGTCGGCTGGCCGCACGCCGGCTTCGGCGCCGAGGTCGCCTACCAGGTCCAGCAGCACGCCCTCGACTTCCTGGACGCCCCGATCGAGCGCGTGTGCTCGGACGACGTCCCCATGCCGTACGCCAAGAACCTCGAGATCGAGGTCCAGCCTCAGGTCGAGGACGTGATCGCCGCGGTCAAGCGCGCGCTGTACCTGGCCTGAAGGAGGAACCCATGGCCCAGATCATCGGATTGCCCAAGCTGTCGCCGACCATGGAGGAAGGCGTCCTGGTCAGGTGGGTGAAGAAGGAAGGCGATCGCGTGTCGCCCGGCGACCTGGTCGCCGAGGTCGAGACCGACAAGGCCAACATGGACTTCAACCTCGAGGACGAGGGGGTGCTGCTCAAGCTCCTCGTCGGCGAGGGCGAGACCGTCAAGCTGGGCGCGCCGGTGGCGATCCTCGGCGACGCCGGCGAGGACGTCGCCGCCCTGGTCGCGGAGGCCCGCCAGCAGATGAGCGCCGCCGC